>JAIXQD010000031.1 GCA_027485855.1 Rickettsiales bacterium
ATTAAAGAGATTGGTATTCAAGCGCGCCGCGATATTCAAAAAGCGCTGGATTGCAAAGTGCGCTTAAATTTGTTTGTGAAGGTCGAGCCGCATTGGCGCGAACAGCCAGAGGCGTATCATCATTTTGGATTGGAATTCAAAGCCAAGAAGTAACGAGGTCAGCAGACCGAGTGAGCCTTCAGCCCGCTTCATGTGAGGCGCAGCAGCGCCAAACGGAAGCAAACGCAAAGGAATCTCATGCAACTCACCGAAACAGGGATTTTGATTTCTGTGCTGCCGTTTTCGGAGCGAGATGCGGTGTGTCGAGTCTTTACGCGCCGTCATGGGGTGCTTGCAGGCATGGTAAAAGCAGGGCTCACCAGCAAGCAGCGTGGTAATTTGCAGGTGGGCAACCATGTGCAGTTGCAGTGGCATGCGCGACTAGCCGAACAGCTCGGTACGATGACGCTAGAGATGCTGCACCCCGTGGCCGCGCGTGTGATGGGACATGCGGACAAACTGCAAGCCATGCTTTCTGCCTGCGCTTTGATTGAGCGATATTTTGGGGAGCGCGAGGCGCATCTTGAAACCATGCATGCGCTGGAAAATTTGTTGGAAGCGCTGATGGGCAGTGGAGCAGGGTGGTTGGCGCTCTATGTGCGATTTGAGGATGCGCTATTAAAAGACGCTGGATTTGGTTTGGATTTAGAGCAATGCGCGGCCACGGGTGTGCGCGAAAATCTGGTATATATTTCGCCTAAATCGGGCTGCGCCGTGAGTGCGACCGCAGGGGAGCCCTATGCCCAAAAGCTATTTGCGCTGCCAGAATTGTTGAAAAACCCTGCGATTCATGAGATTTCGGTGGCACAAACCATTGACGCGCTGCGGATGACAGGCTATTTCCTTGAAGCGCGGTTGGTGGCGGCAAGTGGCCGTGAATTGCCCGCTGCACGCGTGCGCTGGTTGCAGCATTTAGAAAAATCGCAACGCGCCGCATCATAAAAAAATAGTTCAAGGAAATAGATTATGGCTAAAGCCCCCGCACAAGATATGATGATTGACGATGTGTCTTTTAAAGACGCGATTGGCGAACGGTATCTGGCTTATGCGCTTTCCACCATTACCTCTCGCTCGCTGCCGGATGTGCGCGACGGCTTGAAGCCTGTGCATCGCCGTTTGATGTATGCGATGTTGCAACTGAAACTTGACCCTGCTTCTGGCTATAAAAAATGCGCCCGTGTGGTGGGTGACGTGATCGGTAAATACCACCCGCATGGTGACACGGCGGTGTATGAAACCATGGTGCGTTTGGCGCAGACCTTTGCGGTGCGTTACACGCTGGTGGAAGGGCAAGGCAACTTTGGTTCAATCGATGGCGATAATGCGGCCGCAATGCGTTATACTGAAGCGCGCTTGACCGATGTGGCGATGGCGCTGATGAAAGATTTGAACGCGGACACGGTAGATTTCCGCCCAACTTATGACGGCTCGGAAGAAGAGCCGCTGGTGCTGCCAGCCGCATTCCCGAACTTGCTGGCGAATGGTTCCGAAGGGATTGCGGTGGGGATGGCGACGTCCATTCCACCACACAATGTGGGGGAGATTTGTGACGCGCTGCTTTATTTGCTCAAAACGCCGAATGCGAGCATTGAAACATTGCTGAAACGCATGCCTGGACCAGATTTCCCAACCGGTGGGATTATTGTGGAATCCGCAGAAAGCATGTTGAAAGCCTATGAAACCGGCCGCGGTAGCATTCGTTTGCGTGCGAAATGGGAAGTCGAAAAACTCAGCCACGGCAACTACCAAATCATCGTAACTGAAATTCCGTATCAGGTGCAAAAGTCGCGTTTGATTGAGAAAATGGCCGAGCTGTATCGCAATAAAAAATTGCCATTGCTGGGCAATATTGCCGACGAATCCGCAGAAACTATTCGCATGGTGTTGGAACCAAAAAACAAATTGGTTTCGCCTGAAATTTTGATGGAATCGCTGTTTAAAGTGACGGATCTTGAAACGCGTTTCTCTGTGAATCTGAATGCGCTGACAAAAGATGGCCTGCCGCGCGTGCATAATCTGCGTGACATGCTGCAAGCCTTCCTCGATCACCGTCAGGAAGTGTTAGTGCGCCGCTCGAAATATCGTTTGGACGTGATTACACGCCGCATGGAAATTTTGGAAGGTTTGCTGATTGCTTATCTGAACCTCGACGAATTGATTGCGATTATTCGTGGGGAAGATGAACCCAAGCCAAAAATGATGAAAAAGTTTGGCCTGACCGATGTGCAAGCCGAAGCGATTCTGAACATGCGTTTGCGTTCCTTGCGCAAGCTGGAAGAGATGCAAATTAAAGGCGAGCATAAAGAGTTGAAAGCCGAAAAAGCTGGCTTGCAAGCCTTGCTGAAAAGCGAAGAGATGCAGCTTGAAATGATTGGCGAAGAAGTGAAAGCTATGAAGGCGCAGTTTGGCAATAAACATCCAGACGGCAAGCGTCGTTCTGAGCTTGCGGACGCCCCTGCGGAGATGGATATCAGCATGGATGCCTTTATTGAGAAAGAACCGATTACGGTGCTGTGCTCGAAAATGGGTTGGATTCGTGCGCTCAAAGGCCATGGTGATGATGCGCTGAATGCCAAATACAAAGATGGTGATGAAGCGCAATTCCTGCTGCGTTTGCAAACAACGGACAAGCTGCTTGCCTTTGCGTCGGACGGAAAATTTTACACGCTGGCCTGCGACAAATTGCCACGCGGCAAAGGCTTTGGTGAGCCTGTACGCTTGATGGTGGATATGGGGAATGAAGAAGAAATCATGACCCTGATTCCGTATCAGCCAGAAGAAAAATTGTTGCTGGTGTCAAGCGTAGGCAAAGGTTTTGTGGTGGAACAAAAACAAGTGCTGGCGCAAACCAAAAGCGGCAAACAAGTGTTGATGTTGGCGGATGGCGCGAAAGCGATTGGCTGCTTGCCAGTGGAAGGCGATAGCGTGGCTGTGATCGGCACCAACCGTAAATTGCTGGTCTTCCCGATCGAGCAAATTCCGACCATGCAAAAAGGCCAAGGCGTGACGCTGCAGAAATATCAAGGCGCGCATTTGTCGGATGTGAAAATTTTCAATCTGGCAGATGGTTTGACATGGCAACTCGGTGGCGGACGTATTCGCCATGAAGTGGATGTGCGTCCGTGGCTTGGCAATCGCGCAGGTGTTGGAAAAATTCCGCCTGCGGGTTTTCCTCGCTCTAACATCTTCGAATAGGTGAATGGTTTTTCTTTAGTCCTACAGGTTGTTGTGCGGTGGAGATGCTTATGTAGCGCTGCTACATTCCGCTCGTTTCGCCTTGCACGCCTACTGTAGAACAAAATTAAAACCATTCAGATTTCTTATAAGTGAAATGCCAAAGCGCAGTAGCGCTTAACAG
>JAIXQD010000020.1 GCA_027485855.1 Rickettsiales bacterium
CATTGCTGCTGCATAAGAGTGTGAGTGGCGATGATAAGGCGGCCAAAATATTAAGAATATTTTCCTCTATCTGTTCGGCTCTCGGTTGCCAGCCAGCCCCTGCCGGATATTCATGCTGCTGTTGCCAATTTTGCAACGGGGCTTTGCCATAACGTTGCTCAATTTCGGCATTGCTGAGGCCTTCCCAGGCGCCGTAATCAATCTCACGCAAGCGCTCATCGATGGTTATAGGCGTGTGGCAATATGCGCTGTGCAGCACCTCTTGCAGATGTTGGCGCGTGCGCAACAGCGGCCCACAAAAAGCTTGCTGCGGCTGCATCTTTGCTTGCTGCAAGGCCAAACCCAGCGCATGGGCTTGCGCCACGCCCTCGGCCACCAAAGGCAAATCGGTGCGGGCGCCAACCATAACGGGCGTTTGCCCCGTGGCAAAAGTATTGCCATGACGCACCAATAATAGCTGCATTAGCTGAGCCTCGCCGTGCCGTTATAAGTGGGCAAAAGCTCGCCCTGCTCTTTTATCAGCCGCTCACAAATGGGCAAATCGGCCTCGCTATCAATCGCCCAAGAAATGCGCCCGCGCTTATCAACCAGCACCACTTGTATAGGTAGGCCATGCTCAAGGGCCCGCAGTTGCTCAAGCTGCTCGACCGCCTCAAAGCGCCCCTCGGGCAGTGCCACATACTGCGCCAAAGCCTTGGGCGTATAAGCATAAATACCTATATGACGAAACACGGGCGGCGCCCCCGCCCCTGCCGTGCGCACAAAAGGGATAATTGTTTTAGAAAAATAGAGGGCCCGCCCCTTATGATCAAAAGTGACGGTGGTGCCGCCGACAATACCCTTGGCTTTTTGCGCCATAAGCTCGGCCAGCTCATCGGCGCTCACGGGCACGGCGGGCGTGGCCATTGCTATGTCGCTATTCTGCTGCATGGCTTGTGCAAGGGCGGTTAAATACCAAGGCGGCGTCAGCAACGCATCGCCTTGCAGATTGATAATTATATCGGCCTGCTCGGTAAGTTGCTGGCTTGCGGCATAAACGCGCTCGGTGCCATTGCGGCACTCGGGCGGGGTCATCAGCACCTTGCCGCCAAAAGCCTGCGCATGATCGGCAATGCGCGCATCGTCGGTAGCGATATAAACCTCGGCTACAACCGAACTGGCCTTGGCCAAAGCCCAAACGCGCTGTATCATGCTGACGCCCGCGACCATGGCCAAGGGCTTACCCGGAAAGCGGGTTGAACCATAACGAGACGGTATAACCACAATGGTGCGCATTTATGTCATCTCCACACATTACTGACCAACAGCTGCGTGCTGCGATTATTCGGGGTAGCCAGCTCTTATTTATACAAAATTCGGCAAACCAGCAATGGCAGTTACCGGGCGGCGCCATGCTGCCCGATGCCGGCATTCGGGCAACCTTGGCCCAGCACCTTAAAGCGCAAACGGGTCTGGCTTTAAGTTATATGTCCGAAGATTATCATTTTCACCATCATCAGCCGCCATTGTTTTTGCGCCAATTTTATTGCGAAACCGCCAATAAGGACGAGCCAACCCTAGGGGCTGATTTTAGCGCCCATCGCTGGGTGCGCTATGATACGGCGCTGGCCACCATGCCTATGGATAAAATTGAGAAACGCGGCGCCTTAGAGGCGCTCTTGCGTTTTTGCAAAGAAAGCTACTAGGAGAAAAGCGACTGATTAAGGCTACCAATTAGCTTACCTGATTAGAGGCGCTTACATAAATAATGACGCACATAACCCGTGGGGAAATCAGGGATTGAGCCATAAAGCGCAAAGCCGCGCTTTTCGTAAAAACCTAGGGCTTGAAAACTAAACGTATCAAGATAAATGCCAACGCAGCCACGGGCTTTAGCCTCGGCCTCGGCTTGGTCTAGTAAGCGCGTGCCCCAATCTTGCCCACGCAAAGCATCGGCCACCCACACATATTTTATGTGCAACCAATCGGCCCAGCTTTCGGCATAAATGCCGCCCTCGATGGCTTGCGCCGCATTGCGTAAGAATACCGCCCATGGCTTGGGTGGCGCAAAAGGGCGGCCCGTTTTACTGGTGTTATGGCTATCAAGCCCGTGTAACAGCGCGGTGATATCCTCACGCTCGGGCGCATTGGTGATATCTAGAAGTAACTCGCTCATCTTTATTGTTATAGCCGAGGTGACGGCGGCGCAGCCGGACGTGGCGGCGGCGAGAAAAAGGGTGGCCGCATATCAGTGGGGATGGGCATGGTCGCAGCGCCGCGTTCGAGCAGAGTTGCCAGGCGATCGGCCATGGCCAAAATCTGGCCCATATCGCCAATATCGATACCAAAGCGCGGCGGGTAACTTGCTTGCACCGTGGCCCAGCGCACCTTGCCTGCATCACTGCGCACAAATACGCGATAACTGCCGCCGCCATACCAAGCCTCAGCCCGAAAGCCGCTGCCATCATTGCTATCTGTTTGCCAAGCTTGTTCCCAACTGATTGCTGTCATGCGCCCATCTCCTTAATGCACATCGCGCCACAAACGGCGCTTGGCCGCATACATGATGCCGGCAAACACAAATAGGAATAAAATCACCTTAACGCCGGTTTGCTTGCGCGCCTCCATATGTGGCTCACTGGCCCAGGTTAAAAACTGTGATACATCGCGCGCCATTTGATCGACGGTGGCATTGGTGCCGTCGGCATAGGTCACCTGACCATCGGCCACAATGGGGGCGGCCATAGCAATTTGCCCGCCCGAAAAATAGGGATTATAATTCATGCCCTGCCCCATTTTCATATCGGCCGGTGGCTCGCCATAGCCGGTGAGCAAAGAATAAATATAATTCTCGCCGCCATGACGGGCCTTAACAATCAGCGACATATCGACCGGATAAGCACCATTATTGGCCGCACGCGCCTGCTGCTCATTGGCGAAGGGCTTTTTAAATGTATCGGACGGCAAAGCGGGGCGCTCAAACATCTCACCCTCGTCATTGGGGCCGTCCATCACCGTATATTCGGCCGCAATGGCTTTTACCTGCTCGGGCGTAAGGCCAATGCCGGTGAGATGCCGATAAGATAAATGACGCATGCCATGACAGGCCGAACAGACCTCTTTGTAAACCTGAAAACCGCGCTGTAAGGCGGCGCGGTCATAGGTGCCAAATAGGCCGCTATGGGGCCAGTCAATCTCCCGCGGCTCTTTTGCGTCACCGGCGGCCAGCGCTGGTGATGCCAATAGCATTATACCACACAGCGCCAGCACGGCAACCGATGCCATTTTTTTGGCGCCCGCCAAGGCTGCATCAGCAATGCTGATGGGCAAAGTGAGTACCGGCTCTTTTTTATTTAAGAACGGGATAATGCCCAAAAAGTGAAAGTAATACCAAAAAGTGGCAAACTGGCCGATATAAAGCCAAGTGCCTTCTGCAGGCTTGGCCCCGGCAAAGCCCAGCAAAATGGCATTAAAGACAAACAGCCAAAACGCCACCCGATACCATGGGCGAAAACGCGCCGAGCGCACCTTATGCTTATCGAGCCATGGCAAAACAAACAGCAGCGCCACCGCACCAAACATGGCCAAAACGCCGCCCAGTTTGGAATCGATAATCACGATATGCGTAAAAGGAATACCAATATCAAAAGTAACCGCGCGCAAAATGGCGTAGAACGGCAAGAAATACCATTCAGGCACAATATGTGCGGGCGTTACCAGCGGGTTCGCCGGAATGTAATTATCCGGATGGCCCATATAATTGGGGAAGAAAAACACCATAAAGGCAAAGAAAATCAAAAACACCGCCAGACCAAACATGTCCTTCACCGTGTAATAGGGGTGGAAGGGCAAAGTATCGGCAGCGCTTTTTGGCTCAATGCCCAAGGGGTTGTTAGAGCCCGTTATGTGCAAAGCGGCCACATGCAAAAACACCACCGCCACAATCACAAACGGCAAAACAAAATGCAGCGCAAAAAAGCGCGTAAGTGTTGGGTTATCAACACTAAAGCCGCCCCACAGCCACACCACAACATCTTCGCCAACCAGCGGAATGGCCGAAAATAAATTGGTGATAACTTTAGCGCCCCAAAAGCTCATTTGCCCCCAAGGCAGCACATAGCCCATGAAAGCTGTAGCCATCATCAACAGCAAAATGGTCACGCCCAAAATCCACAGCAATTCACGCGGATGCTTATAAGAGCCATAATACATGCCACGGAAAATATGAATATAAACCGCGATAAAAAACATCGACGCGCCATTCATATGAATATAGCGAATAAGCCAGCCATTATTGACATCGCGCATGATGCGCTCAACCGCGCTAAAGCTGCTATTCACATCGCTGGTGTAATGCATAGCCAAAATAATGCCGCTGATAATCATGGTAAACAGCATGACCATGGCAATGGCGCCGAAGTTCCATAAATAGTTAAAGTTACGCGGCGCCGGATAGCCCGCATATTCTTTTTCTAGGAAAGTGAAAATGGGCAGACGCTGATCGACCCAATTTAAAATAGGATTTTTTACCGCAGATTTATGCAAACCCAAGCCCATGACGCTCTCCCTTAACCGATTTTAATGCGCGCATCAGTGACAAACTGATAAGGCGGCACAGCCAGATTTGATGGCGCAGGCCCTTTGCGAATACGCCCCGAACTATCATAGTGCGAGCCATGACAGGGGCAGAACCAACCATCATAATCGCCCTTGGGCTCGGTGGCTTTCTGCCCCAGTGGCACACAGCCCAAATGGGTGCAAACACCCAGCATGACCAGCCATTGCGGCTTTTGCACGCGCTGCTCGTCGGCTTGTGGGTCACGCAGATTATTTAAATCTACGCTCTTGGCTTCTTCAATTTCTTTGGCCGTGCGGTGCCTGATAAACACCGGATTACCGCGCCACTTAATGGTAATAGCCATGCCCTCTTGAATGGGGGCTAAATCGACTTCAGTGGTGGCCAGCGCCAAAGTATCGGCCGCAGGGTTAAGGCTATTAATCAGCGGCCACACAAAGCAAGCCGCGCCAACTCCCGCCATGGTATTGCCGGCCAAAATCAAAAAATCGCGCTTTGCGGCAACGGGGGCCGTATCTAACGATTGCTGAGAATGAGAAGAATCCTGTGCCATGCGGCTTGTTCCATCGTCATGAGTGGTTGAAAAATAATTTTATATTTTTATGTGCCTAAATTAGCCTTGTCGTCACCCACTGGCTAGGGGTATTTACTGCCTATGGCCATTTCATTTGCGCTTTATCAGCCCGACATACCGCAAAACGCCGGTGGGGCCTTGCGCCTGGCCGCATGTTTAGGCCGCGTGCTGCATATTATTGAGCCTTGCGGCTTCGTTTGGGATGACCGTAAATTGCAGCGGGCGGGGCTAGATTATGCGGCCAATGCTTATTGTGTTCGCCATCAAAACTTTGCTGATTTTGTCAAGGCCGTGCCGCGCATCGTGCTGGTCTATCCAAGGCAGGCCACAAGCTATACCGATTTTAGCTTTGCACCAGACGATTGCCTGCTTTTAGGCAGCGAAACCAGCGGCGTGCCCGACAGCGTGCAAGAGCAATGCCCCAACCGCGTTTCTATCCCCATGATGCAAGGCATGCGCAGCCTTAATGTGCTGACTGCTGCCAGCATGGTGTTGGGAGAGGCGCTGAGACAAACGCAGCAGTGGCAAACACAACAATAGCAAAGGCAGCAATTTGTAGCTCTTTAAGCCAATTTTGCCGCTTTAGCGGGCTGAGCCGCTTTAATGCGCTTCGGCCGCGGGCGCTGCCTTGCATAAAAATCTTGTAGCTTTTTCTCGGCTTTTTCGCGCGGCGGGAGCTTTAAAGCCAAATCGGCTTTGGCTTCGGCCAGTTGTTTTTCCAGCGTTTGCACGCGGCGCCAAGATTCGCTATAGGCCATTTGCGCCTCGCGCTGCTTTTTATAAAGCGCGTCATGTTCGGCCGAGGCCGCTTGTTTGGCCTGCATAAAATCAGCGCGCAATGTTTCGGCATCTATATTCAGCTTAGCACAAAGCCGTTTTTCAATTTCTGCGACAATCTCAGCACTACGCTTGCTCGTAGCAGCAATACGCGCCACAGCCCCCATGCCTACAGTATCATCCATCTGGGCGGCATAAGCGGCATCCTGCGCATCGCGCCAATTGAGAAAATCATTGCGGTAGCGGCTGGCAATCGTGCGGCCTTTAGGAGTGGCCGCCGCTTTTTGCTCGCGCTCATAACGGGCGGCAAAGGCAGTCCAAACGCGGCTGGGCTGCAAATCGGCCTGCTTGGCCACTTCATTGATAAGCTTTTGCATATAATCGGCCACGGCTTTGCTTTCGCGCTGATTATAGCTGACATTGGGGGTTTTCTGCTCTTCTTGTAGCAAAAACAGATAATGCTCGCGCAGCTTAGCCCATTCATCGAAAGTTTGGGGGAAACGCTCAATCAGTGGCGCCCTCCGATTATTATTGCTAGGATTATTATTGCTATTGGTCATGGCGACCCCTCTAAAAGTGGTTTTCATTGTTTTAGCGAAATGTTAAAGATGTGGCAAGTGGTTTATCCCCCAATAGGACATATAGCGATGAGCGCCATTCAGAAAACCCAACCTGCAGCAGATAGCACCTCCGCAGAAAACACCCCCGCAGATAGCACCCCCAATGAGGCGCAGATGCAGCAAGCCAGCGAATGGTTTGCGGCTTTGCGCAATCGCATTTGTGCGGCCTTTGAAGCCTTGGAAGATGAGCTAACCAACAGCCCCCATAATAGCTCCCACAATAGCCCCCTGCCCGCAGGTCGCTTTGAGCGCAAAACATGGCAGCGGCAAACAGATAATGGCGAGGATAATAAAGGCGAGGATAATAAAGGCGGGGGCGGCACCATGAGCCTGATGCGCGGGCGCGTGTTTGAAAAAGTGGGCGTCAATATCTCAACCGTGCATGGCACTTTCAGCGAGGAATTCCGCCGCCAAATTCCAGGCGCGGCCGAAACCGGCGCCTTTTGGGCCTCGGGCATTTCACTTGTGGCGCATATGCGCTCGCCCTTGGTGCCCGCGGTGCATATGAATACGCGGCATATTATCACCAGCCAAGGCTGGTTTGGCGGCGGCGCCGACCTCACCCCCGTTTTTGCCGACGAGGCCGACACGGCCGATTTTCATGCCGCGCTGAAAGCGGCCTGCGATAAGTTTGACAGCAGCTATTACCCACGTTTCAAAGAATGGTGCGATAAGTATTTTTACCTACCGCACCGCAACGAAGCGCGTGGTGTGGGCGGCATTTTTTATGACAACATCAATAGCGGCGATTGGGCGCGTGACTTTGCTTTTACCAAAGCTGTGGGCGAAGCATTTTTAGACATCTACCCCAAAATTGTGCGGCGACACATGCATAAAAGCTGGACCGAGGCGCAGCGCCAAGCCCAACTCATCAAGCGGGGCCGCTATGTTGAGTTTAACCTGCTTTACGACCGCGGCACGCTATTTGGCCTTAAAACCAACGGCAATATCGAGGCCATTCTCATGAGCCTGCCGCCCGAAGTGAGCTGGCCCTAAATACGATTTGCTAGATATTATTTAATCGCGTGCAAAAACTGCCCGACCTCTTCATCAAGCTTACGTGTTTGCGCGCCAAGCTCATGCGCCGCCGATAGCATCTGATCGGCCGCTCTGCCCGTCTCACCAGCGGCATCATTCACGCCGGCGATATTGGTGCTAACTTCAGTGGTGCTGGCCGAAACACGCTGCACCGCGCCCGATATTTCACGCGTGGCGGCATTTTGCTGCTCAACTGCGGCAGCCACAGTCGTGGTAATCTCATCAATGCGTTTTATCACGGCCGTGATATCTTGAATTGATTTTACCGCAGTGCTGGTTACCGCCTGCATTTGTTGCACTTGTTCAGAGATATCCTCGGTCGCTTTCGCGGTTTGGTTGGCGAGGTTCTTAACCTCACTCGCCACCACGGCAAAACCCTTGCCCGCTTCGCCAGCCCGCGCCGCTTCAATGGTGGCATTGAGTGCAAGCAAGTTGGTCTGGTTGGCGATGTCGTTAATCAGCTCAATCACTTGACCAATTTTACCCGCAGCCACACTCAGGCCCTCAACCGTGGCATTGGTGGCATTGGCTTTGCCTACAGCCTCACGCGCAATGCCGGCCGATTCACTCACCCGTGCGGCAATTTCGGCAATAGAGGCCGTAAGCTCTTCGGTGGCGCTGGCCACGGCCGAGACATTATGGCCAGAGTCTTGCGCGGCCCCCGCCACTTGTGTGGCTTGCTTTTCTGTTTGAATGGCCATAGCCGAAAGCGATTGTGCCGTGGCCTCAAGCTCGGTCACGGCACCACTAATTAATTGTGTCACCTGTCCGACGCTGTCCTCAAACGAGCTGGCCAATTGCTGCATTTCCTGTTTGCGCTTGGCGGCGTCATCGATGTCCTTTTGTTTCATGCTGGCGCGCAGTTTTTGTGCTTCTTGGCTGCGCTGCTGTAACACTTCAACGTTAGTTGCC
The DNA here is from genome assembly GCA_027485855.1 of Rickettsiales bacterium. Taxonomy (GTDB): domain Bacteria; phylum Pseudomonadota; class Alphaproteobacteria; genus JAIXQD01. Next base: position 8,477 of record JAIXQD010000020.1, read on the forward strand.
AATTGCCCCAGCTCATCGGCGCTTTTCAGTGGCGCAAGATTAATGGCGTAATTTTCGGCGGCCAGCTCATGCACCGCATTTTGCAAACCATCAATACGGCGCAACACCGAATGATTGATAAAGTAAAATAAGAATGCCGCAAAAATAACCGATAAAATTATCAGCGCTACGTTAAGCCACAAATTAAATGTATCATCGCTATTTCTCACTATCACTTCAACCAAGGCTTGTTGGCGAGCTGCCTTAAATAAATCGGTCGCTGTTTGCAAAGCTTCGCTGGATTGGGCAAAAAAATCAGCAAAGCCTATGGGCGCTTGGGGGTCGCCCGCTTTATAGGTTAAAAATTTCTGCCGCGCTTGCTCGTAATCGGTAAAATAGCTGGCATGCATTTTTTTGATGGCGGTTTTTATGTGGTCGGCTGTGGTTTTGTTTTCAAGCTCGGCAGCTAAAGCCGTGTCCGCATCCTTGGTTGATTGCGAAAACACCAAGAGCTTGGCTTTGTCTAAATCGCTGAGCGGCTGATTGAGGGCCGCGGCAATGGCAAATTCGGTGCGCTCGCGCCCGCCATGTTCGCGCACGCGCCAAGCCAGATAAGAAATATTCAGATATTTTGTGACTGCCACCGAGGCATTGTCGGTTTGTTTTTCAAGCCAGCTGCGCTTAAGCTCTAAGCGCTGAATCAGCGCCGGAATCACCAGCGGCCATTGCGCCACAAATTCGGCATTGCGCTCGGCTTGCGGCTTGGCTAATTCAATATCGGCACGGCGGCGCCATTGTGCCAGCACATCGATGTCGTTTTGCAGATTTTGTTTAAAAGAATCCACCTCACGTAAATCATAGGCCTCTTGCGATAAATCAAACAACGCTTGATTAAAAGCTTTATCCACCTTTGCGCGCTGTTCATCAAGCAACGCCCGATATTGTGGGGCGATGGCAGTCGGCAAACGGCTCGTCACTTGCACCACCGAGCGCTCCAGCGATAATTCGATAAGCCCTTCACTGACAGAATTAAGTATATCTAATGCATGATGGGCTCTTTGATCATCCGCAAGACCGGCCCACAAAACACTCACCTTCATGCCGCCAGAAATGAGCACGGCTAGCAGCATTAAGGCAATCAGCGAATTCAGTGTTTTGCGTATATTGAGGCCGAACATGATATATCCTCGCTGAGTATTATCGTAGGAAATTTAGCCTACATTTGTAGGGTAAATTTTTGGTATATCGCTGCTAGGCTTTGGGGATTATTTTGAGCAGTTCCGCCCGCGAAAGCACAAAGCCCGAGCGTAGCCAGCTATCTTCGAGCGCTTGCAAAATATGGCCTATTTCGGGGCCGGTTTTCCAACCCGCTTGCAAAATATCCTGCCCCGTCAGCGGAAAAACCGGCTCTTGCCAGCTGTTAAAAATATCAACCATGGCTGTATCAAGCGGGGTAACGCCATCGGCCATGCCCAATAGCCACCAACCGCGCACCAGCCTGTGCCCATAACGATAAAGCAAAGGCGGTAATTGCGTAGCTTCAGTGATAAAACCAGGTGGATTAAGCAAGGCCAACAGCTGTGTTTTATCGGCATTCGATAAACGCAAACGAGCGGCTAAGTTTTGCGCCACCTCAGCATCAAAAATCAATGCGGCCAAGCGCAGCAACGCATCCTGAGTATCGTGTGGCAAAGCTATAAGGCGCGGCAAGCGCAGTGGGCTGGCCATATAGGGCAAGACAGCATCAAGCAAGCGCGCTTCAGCCATGCTGGGCCACAAAGCGGCGATATTGGCTGCCAGCAGCATTTTTTGCAATTCTTGCCAAATGCGCTCACCGGACAAAAATCCTATTTGCGCTTTGGCGGCCACACAAGCCTGCCACCCTTCTGGCTCAAAAGCCTGCCCAAAACGTGCCGAAAAGCGGCAAAAACGCAAAATGCGCAAAGCATCTTCGGCAATGCGTGTTGGCGCATCACCGACAAAACGCACACGCTGAGCGGCAAGGTCGGCAAGGCCGCCCACAGTGTCATAAACCTGCCCTTGCGCATCGGCATAAAGCGCATTGATGGTAAAATCGCGCCGTAGCGCATCTTCGGCAAAATCGGTGCTAAAGGCCACCACGGCATGGCGGCCATCGGTGGCAACATCACGCCTGAGTGTGGTTATTTCAACCGACACATCATTTTGCACCGCCGTTAATGTGCCATGCTCAATACCAGTTGGCTGCAAAGTAATATCGGCCAGCACTGCTTGCATTTGCTGTGGGGTGGCGGTGGTGGCTAAATCAATGTCGCCCGGTGGCGCGCCCATCAGCAGGTCACGCACCATGCCACCTGCAAAGCGAGTTTCAAAACCCGCGGCCACGAGCCGCAACAGCACATCGCGCGCAAAGCCCGTTTGCCAAGAGGCGTGCGGTGGTAAAAGACTCATCGCCATAAGCTTGTTCATTTTGGTTTGTTGGCTTGCAGTTGCTGGCTAAAGCTTGGCTGTTGCGGCCTTGTGGGCTCGGTCAGAATATCCACCAATTGCAGCAGCATACCCGCCGTGGCGCCCCATATCTCTCTTGGTGTGCCATTGGCCGATACTGTTTTAAAACTATAAAAATAGCGTGGCGCTCCTTCTAAAACGCGGCTCTCAATGCGCCAATTTTGTTGCTGCAAAATCGCGCTCATCGGCACCGTAAAAATTTCAGCCACTTCAAGCGGGTCGGGCTTGAGTGTAAAAGGCGGCTCGACAAAAGCCACAACCGGTGTCACCAACACGCCAAAGCGCGTGCGATAAGGCGAGAGGCGACCCAACGGCGTCACACAGCTTGCGGCAATGCCGGTTTCCTCGGTGGTTTCGCGCAGGGCCGCTTGCTCGGCAGTTTCGCCCGCTTCAATGCCGCCACCGGCAAAACTAATTTGCCCCGCATGTTGGCGCAAATGACTGGCGCGCAGCGTAAACAAAATCTCTGGCTCGGGCTGGCTATTGATCATCGCCACCAACACCGCCGCATGACGCTGTGGCGCAGGCGGCGTAATGCCTGCATTCAGGTCAAAGTCTGAACGCTCGGGCGCTGTTGCGGCCAAAGGCAAAGCTTGCTGCAAAGTTTTTTCTATAAAATCCCGAGTGACCAAAACACCCCCCGACTGGTTATGCCAACGGCGCTGCGTTGTGGTGCGGCGATATCGGGCCGCGTTTCGGCCTGCTGCAATAAATCGTAAAAAACATTACGATGCAATCTGGCCCAAATGCCAGCCCGCAGCAAAACATAGGGGCGCAGTTCACCGCTGGCATCGGCCTTAAGCACCAGTGGATTTTGTGGCGACACCACCACATGCTCGTCGCTATTGGTGCGACAAGCTAAACCATCGGCATCCAGATGCGCCTCAACAATCAGCAGCGGCGCATCGGCGACAGCAATGCGGCATTTCTCGGCAGGCGTGACAATCCAATGCTGGCCCTGCTCATCTTGCACAAGACAGCGGGCAAACAAGCGCACCAAAGCCTCGCGCTGAAACGGGCTATCGCCCTGCCACCATTGCCCCTCCGCATCGATACGCATCGGCGGGCCATCGGCAGAAACATCGCGCTGATGGGCCAAAGCAAAGGGCGGGCCCTTTTTTGTGCCCGAAAGCGCATCTGGGGCATTTAGTGAATTCATAATTTCAGTTAAGCTGATGTGTCGATTCTTCGCAAGCCTGCTTTTGCCCTTAAACTGCTCTCAAACTAACGGATAACCCAATGACTCTGCGTCAAACCACCCCCACCGCCGAACTCATGCCCAGCATCGAGCGCGCGCAGCAAAATCTGCAAGATATTCGCCACGCTTTACGGCGCGAGATTTTTGGGCAAGAGCGGGTGATTGATTTGGCCTTGTTGTCGCTTTTGGCTTGTGGTCATGCGCTGTTTATTGGCGTACCGGGTTTGGCCAAAACAAAATTAGTGACCAGCCTTGGTGTGGTGTTGGGGCTTGATTGCAAACGGGTACAATGCACGCCCGATTTATTACCCGCCGATATTATTGGCTCGGAAGTTTTAGAAGAGCAAAATGGTCAGCGCAGTTTTCGTTTTGTCAAAGGGCCGGTCTTTACCCAATTACTGATGGCCGACGAAATTAATCGTGCCAGCCCACGCACGCAATCGGCGCTGCTGCAAGCCATGCAAGAGCAGCAAGTGACAGTGGCCGGCCATGATTATGCCTTGCCGCAACCTTTTCATGTGCTAGCCACGCAAAACCCGCTTGAGCAAGAAGGCACCTACCCACTGCCCGAAGCGCAGCTCGATCGGTTTTTGCTGCACATCAATGTCGGCTATCCTGAACGCGCGGCCGAGAAACACATGCTGATGCACAACGCCCAAAGCCAGCTGCGCCCACTGAGCAACGCCAGCATTCTGCAAGAATGGCAGCAGCTCACACAGCTTTTGCCTGTGGGCGATTCTGTGCTTGAAGCAATTTTAACTTTGGTGCGCAATGCCCGCCCGGAAAGCAGCCCTGTGCAGCAAGTGCAGCAATGGGTCAGCTGGGGGCCGGGCCCACGTGCCGCACAAGCGCTGTTGCAGGCCTCACGCGCGCAAGCATTGCTGCAAGGCCGCTTAAGCCCCTCTGTCGATGATGTGCTAAGTTTGGCCGAGCCGGTTTTGGCGCACCGGATGAGCTTATCCTTTGCCGCACGTGCCGATGGCGTAAAAATTGCCGATGTGTTGCAGCAAGTGGCGCTTGTGCTGCGTTAAAAAATGCTACCGGCCTTACAAAAATTTTTACGCACGCTGGTGCCGGCGCCACCCACGGCCCCTAACCTTGTCAGCGCCGCACAATTAGCCGCAACTTGGCCAGCACTGCAAGTGCAAGCAGCGCAACTTGCTGAAGGCGTGCGGGCGGGCACCCATGGCCGTAGGCGCTCTGGCATGGGCGAGCAATTTTGGCAATTTCGCCCTTATCAAAGCCATGATTTGCCCAACCGCATCGATTGGAAAAAATCTGCCCGCAGCGATAATTTATATCTGCGCGAGCAAGAGCAGCAAATTGCGCAAACCGTGCAGCTGTGGGTAGCGCAACATGCTGGCTTTGATTGGCACAGCAACAACAACCTACCGCATAAAAGCAGCAGAGCAGCTTTATTAGCTTTGGCTTTGGCTTTATTGCTGCAAGCGGGTGGTGAGCGGGTTGGTTATATGGGCGCGCCCGCTGTGCCCACAGCACAATTCACTACACAACTGCTTAAAATCCTATCGGCAAAAAATGCGGTGACGGCCGAGCAAGATTGGCCGCACTTAACCGCCCCCATGCGCAGCACAGTGGTGTTGTTCACCGATGGGCTGATGCCCGCCGCCAGCATTGCGCCATTTTTTGCCCAATGTGTCAGCCGCAATTACAAAGGGGTATTGGTGCAAATTATTGACCCCGCCGAGATTGACTTTCCCTATCGGGGGCGGGTTGAGTTTTGGTCGCCCGAATTGCTTGAGCATACTGTGCTGAATAACGCTGCCGCCGAGCGTGCGGCCTATCAGCATGCCTTTGCTAAACAGCAAGCCCTACTACAAACCGCCGCCAATGCTGCTGGTTTTGGCTTTATCCAACACCGCACCGATCAACCCGCCAGCACGGCGTTATTATGGTTGCAGCAAAGGTTGCAAGCATGAACTGGGTGCATAATCTTTGGCAGAATTATTTTACAAGTCAGCCGATTATATTCGCCGAGCCGTTAGTGTTGCTGCTATTATTGCTGCTGCCGCTATTATGGTGGCTGGTGCGCGCTACGCCCCCTGCGCCACAGCGGCTTATCTTTCCGGCTTGGCGGTTGGTGGCCGACCTATCGCCGCAGCGGCATGTGCCAACACAAACCCCATGGTGGTTACTGCTACTGCGCTTGTTATTGGTGAGCACGCTTATTTTCGCGCTGGCCCGCCCCATTTTGCATCACGACACCCCATTGCCGGGCAATAACCCGCTGCTGGTAGTGATTAACAATAGCTGGAGCAGCGCCCAAAAATGGCCCGAAAAAATTGATAAAATCGAAAATCTGCTGCGTGCGGCCGCGCGCACAGACCGCCCGGTTTATTTGCTGCCACTGGCAGCAAGCGGGCCAGAGACAGCAACGACAATCGCCCCCCTCACCGCACAGCAAGCGTTGGCTATGGTGCAGCAAATGCAGCCGCAACCTTGGCTCACCGATGTTGCCAGCCTTATCCCCGCGCTAGAAAATATTCCTGATGTCACAACAGTGCTGTTTCGCAGCCCCGCCGGCATGGATGATGCAATGCGCTTGCTTAGTCTATTACAAAAAAAGGGCGAGGTTTTTGTGCACACTGATGATGCGCAAATCCAGTGGCTCACCCATGCCGAGCAACATAATGAAGGCCTGCTGCTCAATGTGCAGCGTCTTTATAATAACAAGGCTGAGAATTTTACTTTGCTCGCCCGCGACAAATCTTCGCGCGAAATTATGCGCAGCGATGGCAGCTTTGCCGCTGGCGAAAGCGAAACCACAGCCCTGCTGCGCTTGCCTGCACATTTGCGCCATGATGCAAGGCAGGTTGAAATTATCGGTGCCACCCATGCTGGCGGCGTTTATTATTTTGATTTACGCACACAGCGCCCGCTGGTTGGCATTATTGCCCCGCCCACACAAACGCAACCGCTTTTGGCGGAAAGCTATTATATCAGCAAGGCCCTAACGGGTTTGGCTGAAACACGCAGCGGCTCGGTTGCCGAGCTGTTGGCCGCCAAGGCCGGGTTATTGGTGCAAACTGATAGCGCCAGCCTTACCGCCGATGATTATACCGCGCTGACCGAATTTGTAAAAAAAGGCGGGGTGCTGATTAAATTTGCCGGCACGCAAACGGCGGCCAATGCCGCCAACGACCCGCTTTTGCCCGTGCGGCTTACTGGCCGTGTGCGCGATTTGCAAGGGGCGCTCAGCTGGGGCGAGCCGCTGGCCATTGGTCATTTTACCGCCAGCAGCCCGCTTGCTGGCCTTGTGGCTCCGCCCGAATTGCGCATTCGTCGCCAAACTCTGGCCGACCCCAGCGATCCTGCGCTCAGTAGCCGTGTGTGGGCCAGCCTCAGCGATGGCACACCGCTTATAACTGCACGCAATAAAGATTTAGGCATGCTGGTTATGGTGCATCTGGCCGCCACACCCAATTGGTCGGACTTGCCCTTGGCGGGGCTCTTTATCCAGCTTTGGCCGCGCCTGTTAGATTTATCTATGGGGCAGCACGCGCCCTCGCCCGAGCAAATGCAAAGCCCCTATCTGCTTATTGATGGCACAGGGCAATTGCGCCGCCCGCAAGGCTGGGAACCACCGCTGAGCGCCAATAGCCAAGAGCCGCCAAGCCCCAAAGCGCCGCCGGGGCTTTATGGCGTCAATGAGCAACCCAGCTTTGCCCGCAATTTAGGCGAGGCGCTGGCGCTATCTAAAACCATCACCAGGCAACCCGCCCCCCTGCCCGATAGCGTTGAGGTTTATAATCCTATAACGCAAGAGCTTGATTTGCGCCCATGGTTGCTGTGGTTGGGCCTGTGTCTTTTGCTGCTTGATGGCGCCTTGGCGCTGCTGCTGACGGGCCAGTGGACGGCCTATAAGGGGTCAGCCTATAAGGGCGCGGCCTCTAAAAAAACCATGCTTCTCTTGCTGCTGCTGTGCTGGCCGCATGAGGCCATGGCCAGCAATAATGCCCGCGCCACAGCGGCGCTGGCTAGCAGTAATACTTTACTGGGCTATGTCGTAACAGGTGATAGCACCACCGATAATAAAAGTCAGGCCGGGCTTAAAGCTTTGGCGCAAGCGATTACGGCGCGCACATCGGTCAGTGCGGTGCAGGTGGTGCCCATCCGCCTTGGGCAAGATGCCTTGCCACTGCTCAGCCTGCTTTATTGGCAAATGACCCCCACCCAAGCGCCGCTGGGTAATATCGAGGCGCAAAGGCTTAGTCATTATGTGCAGCAAGGCGGCATGCTGCTGCTTGATTTGGCAACGCTCGCCCCCGCCGCACCCGATGCCGTGCTTAATTTAACCGCAGCACCCATCATGCAGCGTGTGTTAAGCAGCGCTGCCTTGCCGCCGCTTTCGCCCCTGCCGCCCAAACATGTCTTGCTGCAAAGCTTTTATCTGCTGCATGATTGCACCGGGCGCTTTAGCGGCAACCAAATTTGGGGCGTCAGCCCAGATGCCCTCCCCGAAGATGGCGTCAGCAACATCATTTTAGGCAGCCACGATTGGGCGGGCGGCTGGCAAGAGGCCGTGCAATCGCCCAGCAAAGCAGGCGAGCTGGCTTTGCGCTGTGGTGTCAATATTCTGCTTTATGCGCTCACCGGCACATATAAAGCCGACCAGCAGCATCTGCCGGCTATTTTAGAGCGGTTGCAACAATGAACACCGCGCACATCATCTATCAATTCACCCCTGAATTGCTGCTTGACCCACAGCTGCCCGCGGGCTTGCTCAGCCTCAGTGCGGCAGCAACCATTTTTTATCTGCTGCTGGCGGCGTTGCTTAAACAGCGCAGTTTTGGCTGGCGGCTTTTTGCCTTGGCCGCGCTGTGGCTGGTGATGCTTAACCCGTCGCTCTCTTTTGCCGAGAAGCGCCCGCTGCCCGATATTGTGGTGTTGCTGCGCGATGATACCCTATCCAATAAATTAGGCCCCCGCCACACGCAAACCGAGCAAGCGGTGGCTCAGCTTAAGCTACAACTGTCCGCCGATAACAGCTTACAATTGCACGAAGCTACCTTAAGCGGGCAAAACCGCAGCGAACTTGGCGCCTTATTGCAAAAGCTCGATAGCGAGATATCCGCCACAAGGCGGGCGGGCGTGATTATTGTGGGTGATGGCCAATATCACGACCTGAACGAATTGCCCGAAAAACTCGGCAAGGCATTTGGTCCTGTGCACTTGCTGCTGACGGGCCGCCCGCAAGAGACCGACCGCGTACTGCAATTGGTGCAAGCGCCGCTTTATGCCAAGGTGGGGCAAAGCGTGAGCGCCATGGTGCGCATCGATGATGTGGGCGCGCCGTCTGCCAGCAACACCGTGCCGCTCACCATTAAACAAGAGGGCGAACCAGACCAAAATATTACCGCCACCATTGGCCGCGACACACAAATACAAATCAAGCTGCCGCATGCGGGGCGCAGTGTGATAGAGGTCACTGCCGCCGCCCGCGATGATGAAATGACCACGCTCAATAACAGCGTTAGCTTTAGCCTGTCTGGGGTGCGCGACCAACTTAAAGTGCTGCTTATTTCGGGCGAGCCCTATGCGGGTCTGCGGGCGTGGCGGCATTTGCTTAAACTTGATCCTGCGGTGAATTTGGTGCATTTCACCATTTTGCGCGCACCCGACCAGCCATTATCGGCACCAACGCAAGAGATGTCGCTTATTCCCTTTCCGGCGGAAGAGCTGTTCACCACGCGCCTTAAAGATTTTGATTTAGTGATTTTTGACCGTTTCCGCTTTACCGGATTTTTACCGCAAAGCTATTACGACAACCTGGCCAGCTTCGTTGAAAATGGCGGCGCTTTGCTTGATACCAGCGGCGCATTAATGGCAACCTCGCTAAACAGCCTTTTACCGACCGACATCCAGGGCAGCACAAATGCGCGCAGTTTCCGCCCCACCATTGCTGACGCGGCACAACAGCACCCGATTATTGCGCCGTTACTGCCCGCTTTACGGCGCGCTAATTTAGGGGTATGGGCCAGCGCCTTTCCGGCAACAGCCAAGCCCGATAGCACCACATTGCTCACGCGCGGCCAAAATGATGAGCCGCTGTTAGTTATTGCCAATGCGCAAAAAGGCCGCGTGGCACAAATTTTGTCGGACAATATCTGGTTTTGGACTCGCGGCTATGATGGCGGCGGCCCCGCGCTTGAATTAATGCGTCGTCTGCTACACTGGCTGCTGCGCGAACCCGAGCTAGAGCCCGAGCAGCTTAGTCTTAAAAGCGCCGGCGACCAACTGCTTATGCGTTGGCAAAGCCAAGCACAAGCATCGCCACCCATTCTCAAACTGACGTCACCAGGTGGGCAAAGCCTCGATGTGCCATTACAAAAAGCGCCCGATGGCAGCTGGCAAGCCAGCGCCACAGCCGAGCGCCCCGGGCTTTATCGCTTAACTGACGGCACGCAAGAGGCCATGGCCATTTTAGGCGAGCCAGACGCGCCTGAGCTACGCGAGCTCGTAGCCACGCCCGATAAAATGCAAAAGCTGTTCGATGCTAGTGGTGGCGGCTATTTATGGTGGCAGCAAGATGGCGCCAACCTAAAACTAGAGCGCGTTTCAAACGGCAGCCGCGCCCATGGCAAGGGCTGGTTTGGCCTTATAAAACATAATGAATTTGCCATTATAGGCAGCAAACCCGCACCCGCCTTGCCAGCTTTGCTGGTGGCCTTATTGCTTTTAGCGGCGCTGCTATGGTCTTGGAAAAAAGAAGGCACACAAAAAATATAGGCCTGAAATGTAAGCTGGCAGATATTGGCTTGCGTCTCCCGCAACTAAATTAACCATTATTTTTGTATCTGCCTATCATTTCGATATGCTATATATTTTCTATGACTGACACAGCAAAACCCAAAAAGACCAAAGCCAAAAAACCCAAAAGCAAAAGCGCGCCCCCGCCTGCTGTAACCCCGCCTGCCGCGCCAACGCCTGCTGCAACTAATGGCTATTCTTTTACACTCGATATGGCCAAGGCCGGCCAAATCAGCCCCGAGACATTGGCTAAAATAACCGAGGCCGCCAAACAGCCGCTCAAGCGGGTCAAATTTTCAATGAGCGGGCGCGACCCCAGCGATGACAGCAAAATCTATTGGCCCTGCGAGCTGGAAATTTTTGAACATGCGCAAGCACAAGCGCAAGCCCAGCTTAAAAACTGCCGCAGCCTGCAAGACGCTGTCGCCTTGCGCGATAAGCTGATTGCCAGCGGCGTGGCGCGGCCACTCACCCCGATCGATCGCAGCTTACAGCCTTTTACCCTGCCGCTCGATAAAACCAGTGCGGAGGCTAAAAAATATCTGCAAGAATGCACAGCCTATATATTGCAGCAACCCAAGCTGGCTGGCTCGGTCGATTTATTGGCCGAGACGATTTATCTGCCGCAAGAATTTATCGCCTATGCGCAAATGCTGCGCCCCCATGGCGCGGCCGATTTTGCCAGCGCCATGGAAATACGCAAAGAATTATGGCAACTCGGCGCCAAGCCCTTTGCCCCACCTAAAGACGCGCCTAAAGATGCGCCGGGCACACCTTTTACCCTGCCACTTGACCCCAACTGGCCTGATTTTAAAGCCCCGATTGAACAAGCCGTGGCTGCCGCCATGAATGGTCAAACAGGCCATTTTGAAACTTTGCCACCAGCCTTGCAATTTACTGTGCCTGCCGGCATGGCCGATTATATTGCGCAACTCCCTAAAGCCAGCAACCTTGCCGAAGCTTTGGCGCAGCGTCATCATATTTTGGCTTTGGGTGGCCAATATCAGGAAGGTCATGCGCCAAAGTCTATCACCATGACTGTGCCCAATGCTCCACGCCTTAAAAAAACTAAAGCGACACCTCAGCCAACCCAGCCCATCAATGATGGCCGCCTGCCCTTGCGTATCGATTATCAAAATGCGGCTTTAGGCCAAAGGCTATTGGCCAATTTGCGTGCGCGCCCGCAAGATTATGTGAACCTGGCGCTGCGCTTGCAAACACTCAAAGATTTTGCCGAGGCAAAGCAACTGCTGCGCGATGGGCTTAATTTATCGCCAGCAAAAATTGTGCGCGCCAAATATCGCACCACCATAGAAAATGGCAAAACCGCCCCTTGGCAAAGTGAGTTTATTCGCAGTGAACCGGGTGTGGTTGTCGCCCCCAATCAATTTGGCATTGGCGTATGGCAGCAAGAGCAAATGGCCGATGGCAGCATCAGCAGCAGCGAGCCACTGGTGCCACTTAGTCTAAATTTTACCACCGAAGGCCGCGAGGCTTTGGGCAAAAAACAAGCCGAGTTTTTGCAGGCCGAGTTATTGGCCCCGCAATCGGCTGTAGCGGCCATTCTGCAGCGCTGGGCTAAAGTCACACATATCAGCTTGGCACAAATGGCGCTGCGCGAAATTTTGCTAAATAGCGGCGCCATGCTGCATGCCGAACAGGGCGCGGCCTTGCACATAACCCGCGCCACGGGCGATATTTTGCGCCTCACCGAAGATAGCCTGCCACTTTACGCCCTAGCCGAAAGCGAAACGCTTTATGTGCGCCATGGCAAACCCGAGCGTGATGGCAACCAACCACACCGCGAAGTACTCAAGCGCGATGGCAAAAAAGTTTTTGAGTGGCTCAATGAGAGCGGGCAAGTGCAACGGCAAAATGCGGCAGCGCGCATCACGCGGCAACCGCATGGCATGGTGCAATACGAATATTTTGAGCAGCCACAAACTAAACCCAACCGTGACCCTGCAACTGGCCCCGCAGTTTTTGCCCTCAGTCGTAAAGGCCGCATGGTTAAGGGCAGCGCTGAATTTTGGCAAAATGGCCAACAGCTGCAAGACACCGAGATACCCAAAAGCACCGCGCTGGTGCCAGTTAAAATTGGTTTTTGGCAACGCGGCAAATGGCGCCGCGCCCCACAAAACTACACGCTGCCTTAAACATCGGGGCCTTAAAGCGAGGCCCCAAAACCGCCTCATTTCAAGCCTTTAAACTGAGCTATTTTGGCCGGTTTGGCTGGGGCGCAATTGCACTTTTTGCGCCATGGTCTGAAAACCCACTTGCCCCGCTAAACCGGTGGCGGCCAAAAGCTGCGTATAAAGCTGGCGCAACTCTTGCAGCAAGGCCGGCGCCAAGGGTTGCTCGCTTCTGATAAATAAATCCAGCTGCTTGGTTTGCGCAAAGCCATCAATTTGCACAAGGCCCAGGCGTGATAAATTAAGCTCAACAATAAAACGCGTGCTTTTAGGTTTTTTATCCTCTTGCGCTTTATCGTCGCCTTTGCCATCGGCCATCACGGCTAAATGAATTTGCTGTAATTCGCCACCCGCAAAAAATGGAATAGCTTGCTGCCGCCACTCTTGATTTTGCCCCGTTTGGTTTTGCCCCACTTCAACCATGGTGCGGCTGCTTTGGCTGGCTTGGCGCAATTCATCCAGCGCAGTTTGCACCATCTCGCGGCGTGCATTTTGCTCCAGGCTTTGCATGAGGCGCTCACCCAAAATGGCACGTAATTCAGGCCGTGCGGCGGCCAGCAAAGTCAGCATTTGCACGCCAAGCCGCGGGCCAATTTGCGGCAAAAATAATTGCCGCAATGTGTTGGCTTCGGGCGCAAGCTCGGGCTGAGCTAAAAGCTGCTGCAAAGCTTGTGCAGCGTGCAGCACGGGCGACACGCTTTTACCTTGGCCAAGACCAGCATCAATAATCGGCAACAAACGCGCTTGAAACACCGTACCCGCGGCTTGCGGTAAACGCTGCGGCACCAACCATTCTTGCTCACCAATTTGCAACACGCTCACTGCCTCACGACCACCATTATTGGGCAACAAAACCGCCCTTTGCCATTCTGAACCACGCGGCGCCTCGCCTGCCAAAACTGGTGCCAGCTGCAACTGTGCTTGGTTGCTGCCGAGCGCAGCGGCGTTATGGAGATTGACCAAACCACTATTATTTTGTGCTGTTTGTTGTGGCTGTAACTGTGTGGCCACAAACACCAAAGGCGCCTCGCTGGCACGCCATTGCACGAAAGGCGCTGTTGCTGTGGCTAATGGTGCAGCTTGAGCATTTTGCAGCAGACCCGTAGGCGGGCTATTTTGCCCCAAATTTTGTGCCGAATTTTGTGCCATATTCTGGGCCGAGTTCTGGGCCGATAATTGCGGCAGCAGTAATTGTAATTGGCCCGCGCCCTTTGGCGCAGTGCTGCCATCGGCAGCAGGCTGATATTGCAACAACAGCGCTTGGCCCTGCTGCAAACTATTGAGCAAGGCTTGCGGCATGCCCTCGGGCAATTTTACCACCAACGGCCCCAGTGCAGATTGTAAAATAAGCTGCAAACTATTGAGCTGGACTTGGCTAATCTGCACCGCTACCTGTGCAGGCCGCAGCAGATTTTGCCAAGCGGGCGGCAAATCAGGCAAATCAACTGGCACGGCCTGTAGGGGCACTGTGGCTGCTGCTGCCGTAGCCGTGCTCGGCACGATGGGCGGCGGCAATGGTGGGGTGCCACCCATAAAACTTAGCCGCCAGCGTTTTGTGCGCTAAGCATTTTTGCGACAGTGCGCGAGATGGCTTCAACATCGAGCGCGGCATCAGCGCCAGACGAGCGAATGAGCAGCGGCGTTTGCGCCCTGATGGCTTCGCGCACTTTGGGATCACGCCGAATAATACCGGCCAAAGGCGGGCTATATTTTAAAAAGCTCTGGCAGGCTTTAAGCATGGTTTCGTAGGTGCGCTCGCCTTCGCGCGCTGTGGCCGCCATATTGACTACAATACGCATCTGCGCTTTGGGGTTAGCCGCTTGCGATAATTTGATATAAGCATAGGCATCCGTCAGCGAGGTTGGCTCATCGGTAATCACCACCAAGGTTTCGTGAGCGGGGCCTGCGAGCAAACGCACCGTGCGATCAACGCCTGCCCCTAAATCAATAATCACCGCATCATAATTTTGGGCAATGAGGGCCAATTCAGAACGCAAATCAGCCAAGCGCTGTGCGGGCAAATTACCTAAACTGCCACTGCCTGAGCGGCCGGCAATAATATCAAAACCACCTTCGGCATAGCGCGTGATCGCACCACGCATGGTGGCATCACCACTAATCACCTCGCCCAAATCATGCTCGGGCATAAGGCCAAGCTGAATATCAACATTGGCCAGGCCCAAATCGCCGTCAAAGAGCAACACGCGCAGGCCCTGCCGCGCCAAGGCATGACACAAGGTAATTGAAAACCACGTTTTGCCGACGCCGCCTTTGCCACTGGCAACCGCCAGCATTTGCGGCACACGCGCCAGACCTGCTGGTACCTGCGGCGGAAGCGGTAATGTATGTAAAACTTTTTCGCTGGTCATGCTATACCTCAAGTTCCGGTCGCACTGTTGCTGGTGATGTTGGTATTTTGTAATTGTCTGTATTCGGGCGGCAATAACAGGCGCGCCAAACTCACTTGATTGAGCGGCTCTAGTGGCACCGTCACATTAGGGTCGTTACTCATGGCCGCCAGCGACAGGCGCGCTTCATAGGCAATGGCCAACATGCTGCCCACACGGCGCACCACATCGCAGCGCGTGATAATCAGCTGATTCACACCCTGCTGCTGAAAATGCTGTGCAAGCTCGGCGCCTTCTTGCGCTTCCATGCCAGCAGGCAAAACCAAACAGGCATCACCGCCTGCTTGACGGGTGAGGGTTTGCAACTCGGTTAAAGACTCACTCTGCCACGGGTTGCAGCCGGCTGTATCAATAATCAGTGGTGCTTTATGCACGGCCAAAGCGCCCTCTAGCGCATAGGCATCTTCTACTTCAACCAATGGTATATTGAGCAGGCGCGTAAAAGCGGCGAGTTGCTCCACACCACCCGCACGCACAAAATCGGTGGTAATCACTGTTGGTTTTTTGCCGGCCAACACAGCTTTAGTGGCCAGTTTTGCCGCGACAATGGTTTTGCCCGAGCCGGGTGGGCCCAACAGCAAAAGCGGTTTATCGGCCGATAAATCTTGCAGCGGCTTAAAGCTAAAAGCCTGATCGAATGCGGCCGACAAAGCCAAGAGCGGATCGGCCACCGCAAAATTGCCAACCAAAGTCATCAGGCGCTCGGCTAAATTGGCCGGCACCCCATGCCGATAAAGCGCGTCAGCAATCACATCCAGCACATCTTCTTCAGGGGCGAGCACCTTATCGGCCTGCGCTGAAACTTTGGGTGCAGGCGGCGTGTGTGTGTCATCAATGGCCGCTGTTACACGAATACCGCCGCCCTCTTCTTCGCGCGTGGCCACAATAATGGCGTCATCGCCCAAAGTGTCGCGCACTTGTTTCATGGCCTCGGCCATGCTGTTGCCATGAAAGGACTTTAAGCGCATTTAGGCCATCCTCGCATCTTAGCCCCCAATCTGTCCCAGCGTGCGAATGCGCGCTTTGGGGTGAATTTCATTTTGTGACATCACCACTGTTTGCGGCCTAAACCGCTCAACAATAGAGCGCACATAGGGACGAATATTCGGGCTGGTGAGCAACACCGGATTTTCGCCCATCTGTGCGTGCTTATCATAGGTTTGCCGCACCACAGAAATAAATTGCTGTAATTTACTGGGCGCCATGGCCAGCTGCTTATCGCCGCCCTCACCCATGAGGCTTTCGGCAAAAGCTTGCTCCCACTCAAGCGCCAATGGCAATAGCGGAATATAGCCACTGTCATTCATTTGCATATCTGACAATTGCCGCGCCAAACGCACGCGCACTTGCTCGGTGATCAGTGTGAGGCTACGCGTGATGGCGGTGGCCTCGGCAATGCCCTCTAAAATTGTCGGCAAATCACGAATAGACACACGCTCGGCCAGCAAATTTTGCAACACGCGCTGTAAACCACCCACCGTAATTTGTGCCGGAATTAAATCGGCAACCAGTTTTTGCTGATCTTTGTTCATTTCGTCGAGCAGCTTTTGCGTTTCGGCATAAGAGAGCAAATCGGGCATGGCATCTTTGATAATTTCAGTGAGATGCGTAGTAATCACCGTGGGTGGGTCAACCACTGTATAGCCTTTAAACAACGCCTCTTCACGATAGACGGGGTCAATCCACATAGCGGGCAAGTTAAAGGTGGGCTCGGTTGTGGCCTCACCGGGTAGCGTCATGGTATCGCCGCGTGGGTCCATAATAAGCAGCATGCCGGGGCGCAAATCGCTGCGGCCACTTTCAATTTCTTTTATGCGGATCACATAAGTATTGGGTGGCAGTTGCAAATTATCTTGAATGCGCACCGCCGGCATCACAAAACCCATGTCACTGGCTAATTGACGGCGCAGGCCTTTAATTTGGTCAGTTAAGCGCGCCCCTGCTTCGCTATTAATCAGCGCCAACAAGCCATAGCCCAATTCAAGACGGATATTGTCAATCGCCAAGACCTGACTAATCGGCTCTTCAGCTATGGGGGCTGCGGGCAATGCCGCTTGCTCGGCTACTTTACGCGCCTGCTCGCCCTCGCGCCGTTGCACAATAACGTAAGCCGAATAAGCCAGCCCGCCCGCCAAAGCCGCAAAGGGCAAAAGCGGCATACCGGGCATAAGCCCCATCACCACTAACAGCACCGCACTGAGCGCCAGCGCCGAAGGGTAATTGCTGATTTGCTTAAACAGCAACTTATCGGTGGTGCCAACTTTACTGGTTTTAGTAACAATCATACCTGCAGCAATTGAAATAATCAGCGCAGGTATTTGCGTGACCAAGCCATCACCGATTGTTAAACGCGTATAAACATCGGCCGCTTCACTGAGCGGCATGTCTTTTTGCATCACCCCAATCATGATGCCGCCGATGATATTGATAAAAGTGATAATCAAGCCAGCAATGGCGTCACCACGCACAAACTTGGCCGCACCATCCATCGAACCCAGAAAGGCGCTTTCTTCTTCAAGCTCGCTGCGGCGCGCGCGGGCGGTGGCTTCGTCGATGAGGCCCGAGGATAAATCGGCATCAATGGCCATTTGCTTGCCGGGCAAGGCATCGAGGGTGAAACGCGCGGCCACTTCAGCAATACGACCCGAACCTTTGGTGATAACCACAAAATTGACCAAAGTTAAAACAGCAAAAACCACAATGCCGATAACGAAATTGCCTTCCATAACAAAATCGGCGAAAGCCGCAATCACTTGCCCTGCCGCCTCGACCCCTTCATGGCCATGACCTAAAATAAGGCGGGTTGAGGCAAGATTAAGCGCCAAACGCAGCAACGTTGCCACCAACAAAACCGTGGGAAAGGCGCTAAAATCGAGCGGCTTTTCCATAAATAATACGGTCATCAAAACCATAACCGAAAAAGTAATTGATAAAGCCAAGCCAACGTCTAACAGCCAAGTTGGCAGAGGTAAAATCAACACCGACAAAATAGTAATAAGGCCTATGGCCAGCCATAAATCGGTGCGGCGCAAAAGTTTGTTGGCAATACCACCAGCGGCGGCGGCATTATTGCCCATGCCGGCATTACGACTCATCACCATGGGCGCGCGCGCGTCAGCCATGCGTTAGACCGCCTTTTCAAACTCGCCCGCAGCGGGCGGCGGCACAGGCAAGCCTTCGTCGGTATATTGCTTAAGCTTGTTGCGTAAGGTGCGAATAGAAATGCCCAAAATATTTGCCGCATGCGTGCGATTGCCCAAACAATGCTGCAAAGTGCCAATAATTAAATCGCGCTCAACATCAGCGACAGTGCGCCCCACCATGCCCGCATTGGCTTGCGGTTGATTGGCCGCAACCAGCGTTGTTTCAGTTTTGGCCAGCGGCGTTGGGCTGCCAACCAGCATAATTGCATCGGGCTCGATAGTGGCGCCACGCGCCAACAGCACGCCGCGATGAATCGTGTTTTCTAGCTCGCGCACATTACCCGGCCAGCTATGCTGCAACAAAACTTTTTGCGTGGCCTCACTTAAAGCACGCGGCGCAATGCCGTTGGCCTCGCTATATTTTTTAATAAAGAAATCGGTCAGCGGCAATAAATCGGCAAGACGCTCGCGCAAGCTGGGCATACGCAGATTCACCACATTAAGGCGGAAATATAAATCCTCGCGGAACTTGCCGGCCTTCACTTCGGCTTCCATATTGCGGTTTGAAGTGGCCAGCACACGGATATCAACCTTCACCGGTGTGTTGCCGCCCACCCGATCAATGACGCGCTCTTGAATGGCGCGCAAAAGTTTGGCTTGCAGGCGCGGGTCCATCTCGCTGATTTCATCGAGCAACAAGGTGCCGCCATTGGCCTCTTCAAATTTACCAATGCGGCGGCCCACAGCGCCGGTAAAAGCGCCCTTCTCATGGCCGAATAATTCTGATTCAAGCAAATTCTCAGGAATGGCCGCACAATTCACCGAGACAAACGGCATGGCCGACCTGCGGCTTTTACGATGAATAAAGCGCGCCATGACTTCTTTGCCGGTGCCGCTTTCGCCCGTAATGAGCACGGACGCATCCGACGGGGCAATTTTTTCGGCCAGCTGCAAGGTGGCTAAAAAACTACTATCTTGGCCAATCACCGTGGTGCTTTCTTCAGACACCGCTGCTAACACCGCCGCAATAAGCTCGGCATCGGGCGGGAGCGGAATATATTCCTTGGCGCCCGCACGAATGGCGCGCACTGCCGCTTGGGCATCGGTGCCAATGCCGCAAGCCACCACGGTTACATGAATGCGCTCGGCCTTCAGCGCATCAATCAGGCTACTGATATCGAGGCGCACATCCACCATCACTAAATCGGCGCCTTGGCCCGCGCGCAAAGCGGCCATGGCCGCGCCCACTGTATCGCAATGCGCAACTTTAGCGCCCCGCGCCAAAGCTAATTTGCCGGCGGCGGTTATATGCCCTTCTAAAGTGCCGATAATCATAAGCCGCATCGTTTGGCCTCCCGCTGTTATACCTAAACTTGTTACTGCTAAACTTGCCCCAACTAAACTTGTCCCACCTAAACTTGGCGGTCGCTTTTGATAATTTCTGTCATGGTGATGCCAAGGCGATCTTCCACCACCACCACTTCGCCACGCGCCACTAAGCGGTTATTCACATAAATATCGATGGCCTCGCCCACTTTGCGGTCAAGCTCAACCACAGCGCCGCGCCCCAGTTTAAGCAACTGACTGACTTGCATGCTAGCCTTGCCCAGCACGGCCGAGACCTGCACCGGCACATCATAAACCGCCTCAAGGTCACGCGTGGTGACGGGCGTGTTATCAACAACCGGATTGGGGGTGTTGGGCAGTTCTTCAAAACTGACATTATCTTTTCCGGTCATGCTGGCTCCTGTTGAGTATTTATGGTGTCGTGATTATCGGTTAGCATTTCTGCTTGATGCTGTGCGGGCATTTCGTGTGCATGTGGCGGCGCATGTGTCTGGGCATGCGCCTCGGTTGGCACAAAAGCGCGCTGTAAAATATGCTCGATAGACAGCCACAAGGGCTCGGTCTGGCGCTCAAGCCCGCCATCGGCCCACTCGATGCGGCAATCGCCCGCATGAAGGCTGCTATCGGCCAGCCACACAAGTTGCCCGCTAAAAGCTAATGCCCCTGCCATGGCCTCGAGCTTGGGCTGCAAGGCGGCAAGATCGCTATCAGCAAGCCGAATAAGCAAACGCGGCTCATGGCGCAATTCGGACAACGCTTGCGCAAAAATTGGCTCAAGCTCGGCTCCGCCATGACGGCTGATAAAGCTTGGCAGCAGTTTACGCGCAATGGCCATCGCGGCTTGCATGGCTTGGTGCTGTTGCGTTGTGCCAATATGCTGCACACGATGAGAGAGCTGTTGCAATAATTGCGACAGATGCTGCAACAGCAGCACTAATTGCTGGTTTTGACTTTCGGCCATTTCGGCGCGGCCTTGCATTAGCCCCGCCATATAAGCGGCATCACGCGCTTGCGCTAATTCTGCTTCACTGAAACTTGGCGGCGGCGGCTCGGGCGGCGTTTCGGCCAAGCGCGCTTGCTCGGCCAGAACATCTGGCTCAAACGAGCGATCAAATAAATATTTTGTGCTGCTATTCATCTAGTAAATCACCTGATCATCGCCCTTGCCTTGCGACAAGATAATTTCACCGCGGGCGGCAAGGTCTTTGGCCATATTGACCATATAGCTTTGTGCCTCATCCACATCGCGCACGCGCACGGGGCCCAAACCAGCAATATCTTCGCGCAGTAATTTTGCCGCCCGTTCAGACATATTTGAGAAGAACAGATCTTTAATGGTGTCGGACGCGGCCTTCAGCGCAATGGGCAGCTTGGCTTTATCGGCCGCACGCAACAGTGCCTGCACGCCCGCGGGGTCAAGACGGCCCAAATCTTCAAAGGTGAACATCAGGCCCTTAATTTTATCGGCCGCATCGCGGTTGCGATCTTCAAGGGCGGTTAAAAACCGTGCTTCGGCACTGCGATCTAAATTATTGAAAATTTCGGCCATGACTTCATGCGCATCACGGCGATTGGTGCGCGCAAGGTTGCTCATAAACTCGGTGCGCAAAGTTTTTTCAACATCATCGAGCACTTCTTTTTGCACAGTTTCCATGCGCAACATACGCATCACCACTTCCATGGCAAAGCTCTCGGGCAAGGTCGCCAGCACTCGTGCTGCGTGGTCTGGCTTGATTTTTGAAACCACCACGGCCACGGTTTGCGGATATTCGTTTTTTAAATAATTGGCCAGCACTTGCTCGTTTACATTGCCGAGCTTATCCCACATGGTGCGACCAGCAGGGCCGCGAATATCTTCCATGATGCTATCAACGCGGGTTTTATCCAGCACTTTCATCAAGAGGCGCTGGGTCGATTCCATCGAGCCCACCAACGAGCCGGTCGATGAAATTTGCTCCGAAAACTCAACCATAAGCCGCTCAATCAGATTAGAGCTGACCGTACCCAAATTAGCCATCACCTGCGACATTTCTTTAATTTCGTCGTCATTCATGTGCTGGAAAATTTTTGCCACATATTCTTCGCCCAGCGCCAGCATCACTGCCGCGGCTTTTTCTGGGCCGGTCAAACCACGAGCATCGTCTCTAATTCGCATTGCCATGATTGCTATACCCTCTTACTAACGCGTGAGTTCTTGATAAATCCAGTTGCGCAAAATCGCCACCGACTCATCTGGGTGCTTATCGACAATTTCGCCCACCTTCTTAATGGTGCTGGCGCGCACACGGCCTTCAACACGGCTAATGTCAATCATCTGATCAAGTTCGCTCTCTTCTTCTTCTTGCGCCAGACTTTGCGCTAAAGCGCCACTGGGGGGCGCAAGCGCCGCTGTTTTATCGGGGCCTGCCAGCATTTTCTCTTGCTGCTCGGCAATTTCACGGGCGGTATCTAAGGCGCGCTTCATGAGCGGGCGCACCACCAGCAACAGCACCAATAAACCAACCACGGCTAAAATACCGGTTTCGGCCATTTGCATCAGCTCGGCGCGTGGCATGCCTAATAATTGCGCCTCTTCTTCAACAACGGGCGGCGGCGGCTCATCAAAGCGCAGATTGGCAATTTCAATCACATCACCGCGCGCTTCATCAAAATTAACGGCGGAGGCCACAAGGCCACGCAATTGTTGCAGCTCTTCGGCATTGCGCGGCACATAGGTTTTTGCGCCGTCGGCGGCCGTATTATAAGTGCCATCAACCAACACCGCCACCGACAAGCGACGAATTTGCCCAATCTCGCGCACATGCTGACGCACTGTACGATTAATTTCAAAATTGGTGGTTTCTTCCGTGCGGGTTGAAGCACTGCCAGCCGAGGTTGCATTGGCGCTCGCCTGCCCTGACGGCAAATTATTGGCCACCCCCACAGTGCCAGCAGGCGCGGCATCGCTGCTATTTTCATTTTGGCTGCTCACTTGCGTTGAGCGCGCCACCACCGCATCGGGGTCATAAATTTCTGAGTTGGTGGTAATGCGGTCGAAATCGAGCTCAACCGAAACTTCGGTGCGCACATTACCCTGCCCCAAAGTTTGCGCCAGCAATTCATCGACCTTGCGCGCCAGACTGCCTTCTAACGCCACACGGCGCTCATCCTGCGAGGCCATCATGCCGGCTTCACTATTATCACCCATGGCGCGCGCCAACAAATTACCGCGATCATCGATAATAGAAATTTGCCCAGGCTCGAGGTTGGGCACAGCGGCGGCAATCAGGCTGCGGATAGCGCCCACTTGCTCGCGGCCAAGCTCCATCGCGCCTTTAAGTTTTAGCACCACGCTGGCTGTGGCTTTTTGCTGCTCACGCGCAAAAAGCTGACGCTGCGGCATCACTAAATGCACCCGCGCCGATAGCACATTGCTGAGCGTGCCAATGGTGCGTGCCAGCTCGCCCTCAAGCGCGCGCACCTGATTAATGTTTTGCACAAAGCTGGTGGTGCCAAAATTATTGGCTTTATCAAACAGCTCATAGCCCATGATGCCGCCCTTGGGCAGACCTTCTTGCGCCATTTGCATGCGCAACTTAGCCACATCTTTGGCGGGCACCTTCACACTATCGCCCATAGGACTTAATTCATAAGGCACTTGCTGCTTTTCAAGCTCGGCCACAATACTGCCGGCATCGGTTTGGCTGAGGCCAGCATAAAGCAAGGCCATCTCGCCGCCACCCACACGTGTAGTGAGGTAAATGAAGAAACCCAACATCCCCACCAGCACCGCGCCCAAGGCCGCAATGCGTGCGGGACCAAGGTTACGAATGGTCATTGATATGTCACTCATGTGGCACGCCCCTCAGCGTTAGAAATGGGTGAGACAGAAACTTTTCAATCTTTGCTTAACCAAGATACATAAAATTTTATGAAAATACTGTTAACCGCTAGGCATTTTTTGCCTATTTTTATTGCTATTCAGAAAAGATGGCAGAAACAAAGGCGAGAAGTGTGAATTTAGCTTTACGATTGGCTGAATTTCGATGAGTTTTCACTGAGTCGGGGCTGTCAGGCAAGCATAATTGCACATTTTTTAAACAAAAAATTAACGGCTTGGTCACAGAATTTCAGCAAGCCTACCCAGATTTTTAACTTGCAAAGAGTGTTATTGTCGTTATTATCCGGCGCTGGAATGCGGGCGTAGCTCAGGGGTAGAGCACAACCTTGCCAAGGTTGGGGCCGAGGGTTCGAATCCCTTCGCCCGCTCCAAATATTTGGATTCTTCTAACTATTTGGAATATAAGCACAAAAAACGCCGTTTTTGGCCTGTGCCGGTTTTGTGTAGGATCTCGTGTAGAAAAATTTGCGGATTCGATTCCGCTTTTTCGCCAAAAAACGGGGTATCGGGCGGCACATCTTCCCCCAATTGCGAATCCCTATAACTTTGCAGCAGACACGGTTTTATCGATCCGCATCTGGTGCCGGATTCCGTGCCAAAGCTTCGATTAGGCTGGGCCTGATCGCATAGGGTTATCTATACCGCGACATCGACCGTTCACTTCGGTCGGCGAGCCCCTAAAGACGGCTCCTCACCGTCCGCGAAACGGGCAGCCACTTCTTTGATGAGAGCCGCATTTTCAATGAGTAGCAGTTCATAGGTGGCCTGATTATAGAATTGGATGGCACCCACGATTCCGCGTTGGTGATTCTCTAGACGAATATTGATTGCATCTCGAAAGCGCTGGCTATCTGTCTCTTGCCCAGTCCAGAATGGCCTATTCGAGAGCCGGACGGCTAGCTCGCCCTCGCCGTAACGAACGAATTTTTTGAGCGCCCCCCAGTTGGCGCAATCTACAACCTCACGCCCTAAATAGAACGTAGCAAAGTTGACCAGAATTTTTGCCAAGGCTCTCCGGTGTGTCTGGTCAAAGGTGCCTTCAATATGGACACCCAACGTTTCCACCCCATTCGCATCAATAGAAGGAGTAATTCCGCCGAGCGTCACCCCCTCCATGCGCATATCAAACCCAGCTAGGTTAAGTTCGGCTAGGAACACGTCATGCTCGTCTTTCGATGGGGCATAAATAGCAAGTTCACGCTTGCCGGGTTCGCCATAGACTTCCACCGGAAGTGCGATCGCGTCAAGCTGCGAGCGTACAAAGATATCAGTTTCGCCTGTCTGCAGATTTTTGATCCGCAATTGGGTGGCTAACGGCATGAGCTGATTGCTAGTTGGATCAACACCAAGGAGCGCAGCGCCTACAAAATCACCTGCCTCAGTTTCGTCAGCGAGGGTAAATCGTAAGCGATGCTGCACTCTCTTTTCGCTAGAAACTCTGCCCTGTTTATAGCGGAGTACGCCCTCCAAAGTTTCGCGTGCGAGCATTTGATCGAGTTCCTTGCCAAACACCGCGTTACAGCCGTCACACACACATTTGAGGGTGGGCGTTTTCGAGCCGAATTTTCCGAAAGCCTGCGGAATGACGTGCTCTCGACCGGAGAATTTTGTAGGATCAGTTTCATCGCAGTAGATGCAGAGTTTGGGGCGCATTGTTAACATGTTACTATGATCGACATTTCCGCGCAAAGCTTATCCCTGCGCTCAAGGCCGTAAGACCATTGCACACCGAAATTTCAATATTTTGTCTCCACGAAATCGACGGTTCGGCCCGGGCATTTATCGCCCTACTGGTTCTTATTTGGTTTGATGTGGCTGTCGAGCCGGCCGCGCCGGAACTTCTTATTGCAGACGGGACACTGGTAAACATGCACCGGCTTGCCGAAGGCCTTCGCCCGTTGGGGAGCTTTGCGCGATGCTGCGCTGCGCGCCGTTGCTACCGGTTGGAGATGCGCTGGCACAGTTGCTTGGGTTAGCGCTTTGGTGGTTGTGAGCCTGGGCCAGGCTTCAGTTTGAAATGCCCGCTTCCTTTGCGGCGATAGCGCAGAACCGATAATTCTGTTTGATCGCAATTTTCTGCGCTTGGCAACTACCGCTCATAACCACCGCGCTCATAGGGTTTGTAGCGGCCCTGAAAAATGGCTAGCTCACGCTCGCGTCGTTCGCGGGCGAGGCGCAGCTCGGTTTTAAGCCGCAACTCTTCAGCGAAGATGCGGCGGCGCTCATCGCCGGTTAACTCGGCCAATGCCTCACGCTTTTTGGTTTCACGCTCTAATTCTAAGAGCTGTGCACGCAACTGCTTTTCGCGCTCACGCTCTTGCTCTTGCCAATCACTCCAGCGCTCACGGGTACGCTCTAACTCATACTCGCCAATGTCATCATCGCCAGAATCGCTTAGCTTTGCTGCTCGGCGCAGGGCGGCTTTTTCGATGAGCTCTTGCCGGTAAGCGCGTTGCCGTTGATCGGCCGCTAGTTCGGCCATGGCCTCGCTCTCGCGCCTTACATATTGATCCCGCAGTGCCATCTCGCGCAGCTCGCACACATTCTGTAAATTATGTGCCACCTGCTGGGCTTGCTCTTGCATGCGCTGCGCTGTTTGCTCAACCGCAAGGCGCTTGGCTTGCAAACGCTGTGGCACGCGCTCTGGGCTGAGCCAATCCAGCACGCGGGTCACAAGGCCAAGATTTTCATTTTGGCCGGCGGCATGGTGCTCTAATTGCCATCTTAAGTAATTTGCGTTGCGTTCAGCTTGTTGCAGCTGTTCTTGCACATGGCGTTCAGTATCACGGCGAAGCTGGGCTAACTCGGCGCGATAGTCGGCGTCGAGCTTTTCTTTTAGTTCAAGCCGCTCCTTGGCTTCTTGCGCCTGGCGCTCTTCTTCGGTCATATTGTTTTATGCCCTTTATGGTAAAGCTTATATTTTTATATTATTTCAGTGCCTTAAGCAAAAAAATGCCATAAAAATTCGAATAGCTGCAACAGCTTAATTAGTTGCCACTGGAACAATCACGTTATTAAACGAATTTTATGCCAAATGGCAGCAACGCTTGTATTTCTTAAGCAAACGCCCTACTTAAATGAGCAGAACTTATACTAAAGGTCACTATGCTGCTCGGAACTGCCCCTGTTAATGCGCCGCAAAGCGCGTCTGACGCCACAAAAGACATGATTAAAGACAGCACCACCGCAAGCTTCATGGCCGATGTGATAGAGGCCTCGCGCCAAGTGCCGGTTATTGTCGATTTTTGGGCGCCATGGTGCGGGCCATGCAAGCAGCTGACGCCGCTGTTGGAAAAACTGGTGCAAGCTGCCAAAGGTGCGGTGCGCTTGGTTAAAGTGAATATCGATGCCGAGCCAGCGCTGGCGCAGCAATTGCGCATTCAATCGGTGCCAACCATTTATGCATTTTTTCAAGGCCAACCGCTGGATGGCTTTATGGGCGCGCTGCCTGAAAGTCAGCTTAAAGCCTTTATTGAGCGCATTATTAAAACCACTGGCGCCAAAGCCCCTGCGCAAATCGATGCTTTGGCTTTATGCGCACAAGCCGCGCAAGCTTTGGCCAATGGCGCGGTGGCTGAGGCCGAAGCCCTCTTTGCCGAGGCCTTAGGCGCCAACCCCGAGCAACCGCAAGCCTGGGCGGGGCTGGTGCGTTGCGCCTTAGCGCAAAACCAAGCCGAGATGGCGCAAGAGATACTCTCGCAAATTCCTGAAAATTTGCAAAACCATAGCGAAATTATTGCCGCCCGCAACGCGCTTGAATTGGCGCAACATGCCAAACCCGTGGGCGAGTTGCAGCTATTAGCGCAAGCGGCCGCCGATAAAAACAATATGCAAGCCCGCTATGATTATGCCGAAGCGCTGTTTGCCGATGGGCAAAAGGCCGAAGCCATTGAGGCATTATTACAAATGGTGGCCGACAACCGCGCTTGGAACGACGAAGCCGCCCGCCAGCTCTTGGTCAAAATTTTTGGCGTGCTGGGTCTTGCGGACCCACTGATTATCAATGCACGTCGCCGTCTTTCAGGGATATTATTTAAATGAGCCAAAAAAATCTGGGGCCGCAATCCGGCAAACTGCCAAGCTTACAAAATCTGCCGCAAAGCCTGCCCATTTTTCCGCTGGCAGGCGTGATGCTGCTGCCACAAGGCCGCCTGCCGCTTAATATTTTTGAGCCGCGCTACCTTGCCATGACCGAAGATGCCTTAGCACAAGGGCGGCTGTTGGGCATGGTGCAGCCATCGGCGCCGTCAATCAATAATCAGCCGCCACCAATTTATAGCGTGGGCTGTGTTGGCCGCATTGTCACATTTTCTGAAACCGATGATGGCCGCTTTTTGCTGACGCTGGTGGGTGTGTGCCGTTTTCGCGTGCAAGAGGAAATCGCCACAACGCGCGGCTATCGTCGTATTGTGCCACTGTGGGAAGAGTTTGCCCACGATCTTATCGATGAAGGCGGCGAGCCGCAGCTTAACCGCCCGCGCCTGTTACTGGCGCTGCGCCATTATTTTAAGGCCAATAGCATCAATGCCAGCTGGGACAGCATTGAAAACGCCCCCGATGAGCAATTAATCACCTCGCTATGCATGGTTTGCCCCTTTGGCGCCAACGAAAAACAAGCGCTGATTGAGGCACCCACCTTAGCCGCCCGTGGCGAGCTGCTGCAAACGCTGCTGGAAATGTCGAATCTGCACAAAAACGGCGATGAGCCAGCGAGGCACTAAATGCAAAAACATGCCATCGATTCACGCGTGCTTGGCCTTTTGGTTTGCCCACTCACCAAAACCACGCTGCGCTATGATGCCGCAGCGCAAGAGCTGATTAGTGATGCGGCGGGTTTGGCGTTTCCTATTCGTGAGGGCGTGCCAATTATGCTGATTGATGAAGCGCGCCCGCTTAAGCAATAACAAAAAAATAAACTGGCATGACCTTACCAAAAACCGACGAGCCCACAAGGCCGCAAGAGCATCTCTCCACAGAGCATTTTGCCACCAATTCGGGCGGCACCACGCACTGGCCGCTTGAAATTCGGCTGCACCAAGCCGCAAAAAAACTAGAGATAGATTTTGATAATGGCCAAAGCTTTACTTATGCAGCCGAATATCTGCGCGTAGAAAGCCCCTCGGCCGAAGTGCAAGGCCATGGCCCCAACAGCAAAAAAATTATCGGTGGCTGCGCTGATATTACCATAAAGACCATCGAGCCTGTGGGGCATTATGCCCTACGCATAATTTTTAGCGATGGCCACCAAAGCGGCATTTATTCCTGGACATATTTATATAAACTTGGCCAAGAGCACGCGCAAATCTGGCCAGCCTATCTTGATAATCTGGCCAAAAACAACCTCAGCCGTTAAGGCTGCTCATTAAAGCCAAAGCGATAGCTCAGGCCAAGCCCAAGGCTGAGCTGCTGGTCATCGCCGCGCTGACGCACTAAGGGCGAGTCGGCGGCCTCATCGCCCAGCCAATCATAGCCACCAAAGGCAGTGAGCGACAGCGCTTGTGCCAGCGGCATCATCGCAAAAGCGCCAAAGCCGTAGGACACCAGGCCACCATCGGCATTATATTGGGCAAGGCCAGTGCCGGCCGATTGCGCGGCGTTTATGCCAAAATAAGTTTGGTTATAATCTTGGCTGGCATAGGTCAGGCGCGGGCCCACCGAGAAACGCACCGGCCCAACATTATCGGCATAGTTTAAATTTGCATCGGCCACAAAGCCTTCATGGCCGCCAAAACCTTGGCGCAATTCAAGGCGGCTTTGCACAACGCCCCAGCGATAATCAACAAAACCACCCACTTCAAGCGTGGCATCAATATCGCCCATGCCGCGCAAAGCATTGGTGCCGCCATCGAGGGTGAAGGCGTTTTCGCCATCTTCATCGCGTCCAAATTCTACTTTAGCCAAGGGGCCAATTTTCCAGCCATTTTGACCTGGTGCGCGGGTGACCACATTATAGCCCAAGCCCTCGGGCACCGAGGCAAATAACCGGTCTTTATATTGCACGCGCAAATCAGGCATCACCGACAAATTGTAATCTTTAGAGCCAGTAAAGGCCGGCGCATAAAGACTGGCCGCACCCGCACTGATGGTCCAATCCTGTTGTGGTGGCCGACCTTGCGCTTGCTCTTGTGCTTGCGCAAGAGTGGTGAGCGACAAAAATAAAGATGCAGCTAAAAGCGAACGATTAAGCATAAGATATGTCCTCGTTATGATGATAATTGAGATAGTGCTAAACCGCATAAAGTCAAAAAAAAAATTATGCCCTACCCTGCTATTATAAAACATAAAGCCAGACCGCTTCACGGCTTTTGCCTTAAGTGTTTAGCTCTAAGGTTTTTGCCCGAGGGTATCTGCCCTAAGGTTTTTGCCCTAGGGTTTCTGTGAGGCCTTATTATCGGCCACGCGCTCACGCAGCAATTTTAACAGCCCCTCAACCTCGCCATTATTGCGTTGAATAACGCTGGCAAACTCGGCGCGTTGTGTGGTGGCCATGCTCACGCCTTCTACAATCACATCATGAATTTTAAAGCCGGTGGGGCTGGATTTAACCCGCCAATCAACGCCCACGGGGCCGGTGTTACGCATAATGGTGGATTGCACCAAAAACCCCTCATCGCCATCATTGCGGGTGCTTTGAATGCTAAAAGTTTCGCCCGAGTATAAGTTAAAACGATCCGAATAAATGCGCTCGCACAGTTGGAAAAATAAA
The DNA here is from genome assembly GCA_027485855.1 of Rickettsiales bacterium. Taxonomy (GTDB): domain Bacteria; phylum Pseudomonadota; class Alphaproteobacteria; genus JAIXQD01. The sequence goes on from JAIXQD010000020.1 coordinate 38,588, forward strand.
TCGAGATATTCTTTTTGTTGTTCGGGTGTGGCCAAGCGCCAATAGCGGCCCAAAACAAATTTAGCAATGGTCGGTAGCTCAAAATTTTGTGCAAGCAGCTCATTAAAAATTTTGCGGCGAACATCGTTGGTGGTTTTGGGGTCGGCTAAAACTTCCAGCACCCGATTGCCCAGCTTTTGCACATACTCGCCTTGCGGGCTCATTGGCTGAACAGCCGTCTCAGCTTTTGCGGCCGGCGTTTCTGTGGCTAAAGCGCCAACGGGCAGTAACAGCTGCACAACAAGAGCAAATACAACAAGTGACAAAAACTTCATGGGTAATCTCCAAAAGGTCGTTGCGCGAAGCCAACATATTGCACCATCTTATATAGCGTATAATTATGGCTTTGCTAAGAATTTTGACTACACTGTGTAGTCGATTCTTTTACCCAATGGGAGCCCCCTTATGACAATCATTTGTGGACAAGATAGCCTTAAAACCCGCCAAAGCCTCAATATCGGCGGACAAAGCTATGCTTATTATAGCTTGCCTGCCGCAGCTGCGGCCTTGGGTGGGGCGTCTGTATTACAGCAACTGCCCTTTAGCCTTAAAATTTTGCTTGAAAATCTTTTGCGCTATGAAGATGGCCGCAGCGTTTCAGTGGACGACATTAAAGCCATCGGCGCGTGGCTGGCCGAGCGCAAAAGCGACCGCGAAATCAGCTATCGGCCCGCGCGCGTGCTGATGCAAGATTTTACCGGCGTACCTGCCGTGGTCGATTTAGCCGCCATGCGTGAAGCCATGCAAGATTTGGGCGGCAACCCTGAAAAAATCAACCCGCTATCAGCCGTTGATTTGGTCATTGACCATTCAGTGATGGTGGATGAGTTTGGCAATGCGCGCGCCTTTCAAGCCAATGTTGACCGCGAGTTTGAGCGCAATGGCGAGCGTTATGCATTTTTGCGCTGGGGGCAAAAAGCCTTTCGCAATTTCCGCGTGGTGCCACCGGGCACCGGCATTTGCCATCAGGTCAATCTTGAATATCTGGCGCAAGTGACATGGGTTGATGCCGACCAAAATGGCGCACAAGTGGCCTATCCTGACACACTGGTTGGCACCGATAGCCACACCACCATGATTAACGGCCTTGGCGTTTTGGGCTGGGGCGTGGGCGGCATTGAAGCCGAGGCCGCCATGCTGGGCCAGCCGGTCTCCATGCTTATCCCTGAGGTTGTTGGTTTTAAACTGACGGGCACCATGCGCGAGGGCACCACCGCCACCGACCTTGTGCTGATGGTCACGCAAATGCTGCGCAAAAAAGGCGTGGTCAATAAGTTTGTTGAGTTTTACGGCGAAGGCATAAGCCAGCTCAGCCTTGCCGACCGCGCCACCATTGCCAATATGGCCCCTGAATATGGCGCCACTTGCGGCATTTTCCCGATTGATGCCGAGACCATAAAATATCTGCGCTTTAGCGGGCGCGATGAAGCACGCATTGCGCTGGTTGAGGCCTATGCCAAAGCGCAAGGCATGTGGCACGATGCCACAACGGCCGAGCCCGTTTTTACCGATACACTCACGCTTGATTTAGGCAGTGTTGAGCCAAGCCTTGCTGGCCCCAAACGCCCGCAAGACCGCGTGGCTTTGTCCAAACTGGCCAGCAATTTCCGCGAAGCACTCAGCAAAGAGTTTAAAGTTGAAGGCGCTGACCAACAAAAACGTGCGGCCGTGTCTAACAGCAATTTTGAGATTAAGCATGGCGATGTGGTCATTGCCGCTATTACCAGCTGCACCAATACCTCTAACCCATCGGTGATGGTGGCAGCAGGCTTGGTGGCACGCAAAGCCCGCGCCATGGGCCTTAGTGTTAAGCCTTGGGTGAAAACCTCGCTGGCGCCGGGCTCACAAGTAGTGACAGACTATCTCGATGCCGCAGGTCTTTCGGCCGATCTTGATGCCATGGGCTTTAATTTAGTCGGCTATGGTTGCACCACCTGCATTGGTAATTCAGGCCCGCTGCCCGAAGCCATTAGCACGGCCATTGAGCAAAATAAAATTGTGGCCGCCGCCGTGTTATCGGGTAATCGCAATTTTGAAGGGCGTGTGCACCCTAATTGTCAGGCCAATTATTTAGCCTCGCCGCCTTTGGTGGTGGCCTATGCTTTGGCCGGCAATATGCTGCTTGATCTCACCACCGAGCCGCTTGGCACTGGCGCGAATGGTCAGCCAGTCTTTTTGCGCGATATCTGGCCCAGCAATGACGAAATCAGCAAAACTGTGCAGGCCGCCCTTACGCCGGCCATGTTCAAAAACCGTTATGGCAATGTCTTTGCCGGCCCGGCCTCATGGCAAAGCATCAAGGTGACTGAAAGCCTGACCTACCCTTGGGAGGACAGCTCAACCTATGTGAAAAAGCCAACCTTGTTTGATGGCATCACCGCAACGCCAACCCCGCGCACCGATATTTTAGGCGCACGGCTTTTGGCGCTGTTTGGCGATAGTATCACCACCGACCATATCAGCCCCGCGGGTGATATTAAAAAATCCAGCCCCGCTGGCACTTATTTAACCGAGCGGCAGGTGCGCCCAATAGACTTTAATTCCTATGGGGCACGTCGCGGCAATCATGAAATCATGATGCGCGGCACCTTTGCCAATATCCGCATCAAAAATGAGCTGATGGGCGGCGCTGAAGGCGGCAATACTAAGCACTACCCGTCTGGCCAAACACTCAGCATTTATGATGCGGCGATGGAATATGCCAAAACCAACACGCCGCTTATTGTTGTGGCTGGCAAAGAATATGGCACAGGCTCAAGCCGCGATTGGGCAGCCAAAGGCCCGCGCTTGCAAGGCGTGCGCGCCGTCATTGCTGAAAGCTTTGAGCGCATCCATCGCAGCAACTTAGTGGGTATGGGTATCTTGCCGCTTGAGTTTACGGGCGGCACAACCAGACATAGCCTTAAGCTAGATGGCAGCGAAAGCTTCGATATTGTCGGCATTGCGGCGGGGCTTAAACCACGGCAAGAGCTGATGGTGCGCCTCAAACGCGCCGATGGCACCGTGCAAGAGTTTAGCACACGCTGCCGCATCGATACGCTGGATGAAATCGAATATTATAAAAATGATGGCATCTTGCAATATGTGTTACGCAGCATCAAAAACCGTGGGTAAAAACGCTGGCAAAAGAGCCAGCTCTTGATGCAGTATAATTAGGGGGCGGCCACAAAGGCTGCCCCTTTTTTTGGCCGCCTATAGTAGCGCCCTTAGGGCACTTGTACATAGGGTGAGTAAGTCCAAATCAGCCTTGTGCGCGCCTCATCTTCGTAAAACTCGATAGCTTCAAGCGAGCTTTCAAAATTAAGATCTTTTTGCAAAAACTCATCTTTATCGGTGCCGGCGACTAAGGGCTCGACATAATTCATGCTCAGCAAAATACGCGCATAAACGATGCGGTCGATATTTTTGGCCATATTCAGCCGCATCACCAATGTTTCGGCCTTTTGTGGCGACATGGGAATGCCGCTTAAACTAAAAGGCTCATCCAGCCGCGCCCAAAACACATTGGGCAAAAAACGAATTTTATATTTTACGCAAATATCCTCTTCGCGCTCGGCCATGCGAAACGCATTGACCTGCTTGATAACAGATTTTGGCGCAAACAAAAATTGCTCTTGGTCAAAATCATATTTATCGAGCTGAATTTTAGAAATCAGCTCAAAGCCAGTGGGGAAATTATCGCGCTGGGCCATCACCTGCTCGCGCAGTTTTTCGCGCACGCGCCGCCACTGAAACTCATCATTCATATAGCGCGAGAAAATAGAGCACTCAACCATCAGCGCATATTCATCAAGCTGTGCATCATCGGTTAAATCGATGCCGCCCATACGCACCAACACTTGCATTATATTGGTGAGCGTCATCGGCGCGTAATCGGTGTTTTTTATTTGTGTGGTGGCGGCGGCTAAGGGCGCGGCTTTAGGTGCCTCGGTAACAGGCGGGGGCGCGGCAAATTCAGCCGTGGGTTTATCGGTTTGTTTTTGCAGCGTTGAGCCAGTTGAGGTTTTAATGCCTGAAGGGTCGGTATTAGCCAAAGCCGGCACAGCAAACAACAGGGCCAGCACAAAAACGAATTGGCACAAAACTAATTGGTACGGGCCAATTATCCGGCACAGGCCAGGGCGGCAATTTTTTGCATAAGACTGGGCAAGCCAATTTGGGCGGGCTCTTGCAAAATTGTCTGTTTTGGCCACCATAACGCCTCTCCTTGTTTATGCAATTGTTGGCTCACTGTTTTTTCTAAACGCGGCAAACGCAATAGTATAACTCTAACATCTAATATAAAATGGGTAAAAACATGGCGAACAACGCCCTCAATATAGTTAGCTTTATAGCCAGCTTTTGGCGGCAGGCCCATTTCAGCCAAAATTTTTGCGGCATCAGCCCATGGCGCGCGCGTTTTTGCCACAAGCCACGCGCTGCTGGGCACTTCAAGCATACCGCCCAGTAAGCCTTGCTGCGGGCGACGGCGCAGCCAAATCTTGGCTTTTTTACCCTGGCCCAGCTCAAGCCAGACCGCCACCGCCCGCTTATAAGGCTTTGCTTGCTTTTGCACCCGCTGCGGCAGGCTTTTAGTGAGGCCTTGTTGTTTTGCGGCACAAAACGGGGCTAAGGGGCAATCATCACAGCGCGGGTTTTTGGGCAAGCAAATGCGTGCACCAATATCCATAAGCGCTTGCGCCATGTCACCCGCGCGTTGTTTAGGGGTTAAGACCGCGCTTTGTTGCCACACAATTTTGCGCAATTGCGGCGGCGCTGTTTTTATGGCCAAAAGCCGAGAAAAAACCCGCTCTAAATTACCATCAATCGGTAACACAGCTTGGCCAAAGGCAAAGGCCGCAATAGCCGATGCGGTATATTCGCCAATGCCTTTAATTTGCCGTAACGTTGCAATATTATCGGGCATGCGGCCATGATGCTCTTGCACCAGCTGTTGTGCTGCGGCATGCAAATTACGCGCCCGCGCATAATAACCCAAGCCCGCCCATAGGCGCAGCACATCGGCCTGCTCGGCCTTGGCTAAGGCGGCGATATTGGGCCAATGTTCGATAAAGCGCAAAAAATAGGGCTGTACTGCGGCCACGGTTGTTTGCTGCAACATAATTTCAGACAGCCACACATGGTATGGATCAGGCTTGCGCCCGTCTTTATAGCGCCATGGCAAATCGCGACTATTTTTATCGTACCAGCGCAACAAACTCTGTTGCAGGCGTGAAATCTCTTTGGCGCTTAAACTCATTGTGCTTATATAACGCCATGAGCCAAAAAGACCAACCACACTATCGCGGCCCGCACCAAATGCCGCGGCTGCTTAATCAGGTGGCGAAACAAGCTGTCGGCCATGGCTGGCAAGATTACGGCACGCTTTTGCAACATTGGCGCGAGATTATGGGTGACGAAATCGCCCCACACACAACGCCCATAAAAATTAGCCTGCCCGCCCGCCGCAGCAGCGACGCCACCCCAGGCACACTACATATCGCCGCCCCCGCCGCCTTGGCCGCACAAATGCAAATGGAAACGCCAAAATTATTGGCTCGGCTCAATAGCTTTTTTGGCTATCAGGCTTTTGGCCGGCTGGTTTTTGCCCCCAGCACTAAAAAGCTAAACGCCAAAAAGTTAAGGTCGAATAAAGGATTAGCGCCCAGTTTTGAGCCAATTTCTGAAGATGTCATTAACCAAACTCGCGACATTTTAGATAAAGATGTCAGTGAGGCTCTCGCAGCTCTCGCCAAAACTCTTAATGCGCGTTAATATAGTCTTGTCTTATTGAGCCAATTCCGGCACACTTCATCCACAACATCTAGTAGGTCGAGGCCTAAAAATGACCCAAAAAGCCATATCTGTAGCAATGCGAATCGCTTTTGCCGCGCTTTTCCTTATGGCGGCACAAATTATGAACAGCAGCTTAACCTTTGCCGCCGATTCAGCGCCCAGCAGCGCCGCAAAACTTGATGAGCGCGTTTTGGGCGATGCCAAAGCCCCAATAACTGTTATTGAATATGCCTCACTGACCTGCAGCCACTGCGCCCATTTTCATAACAACACTCTGCCCGAGCTTAAAAAGCTTTATATCGACACCGGCAAGATACGCCTCATTTTCCGTGACTTCCCCAATGATGCCCGCGCCTTGCTGGCGGCCAAACTCAGCCGCTGCTTATCGCCCACAGCCTATTTTCCTTTTATATCGCTGTTGATGCAGCATCAAAAAGAATGGGCCTTTAGCAAAACCGAGGCCGAGCTTTATGGCTATGCCTCGCAAGCCGGTCTCTCGCGTGAGGCGGCCAAAGCCTGCGTCGAGCAAAAACCGCTGGAAGATTTTTTGCTGCAACGTCGCCTAGAGGCCGAACAAAAATATAAAATCACCGGCACGCCGGCCTTTATCATCAATGAGGGGCAAGAAGTTATTAGTGGCTCGCAACCCGTGCAAAAATTTGCCGCCACCTTCGACCGCCTGCTTGAGAAAAAAGACCCCGCAGCACCCGCACCAACCACTCCCGCCCCTACTCCCACCAAGCCCTAATCACTCGGAGCTTCACCTATGCAATTTAACAAACTGCGCCTGCACGGATTTAAATCCTTTGTTGAAAATACCGAGCTGGTTATTGAAAGCGGCATGACCGGCATTATCGGCCCCAATGGCTGCGGCAAATCAAATCTGGTTGAGGCGCTGCGCTGGGTGATGGGCGAAAACTCGCCTAAAAAAATGCGCGGCAGCGAGATGGATGATGTGATTTTTGGCGGCACCGCCACGCGTCCTGCCCGCAATCTGGCCGAGGTTTCGCTTGAGCTTGATAATAGCCAGCGCACTGCCACCAGCGAGTTCAATAATAGCGACGAATTATTGGTTAGCCGCAAAATCACCCGTGGCGAAGGCAGCGATTATCGCATTAATGGCAAAGCCAGCCGTCAGCGCGATGTGCAATTGCTGTTTGCCGATCAGGCCACGGGCGCACATTCAACCAGCATTGTCAGCCAAGGTCAGGTGGGCGCCATTGTTAATGCCAAGCCCGAAGATCGCCGCCAAATTTTAGAAGAAGCTGCCGGCATTACTGGCTTGCATAGCCGCCGCCATGAAGCCGAATTGCGCTTGCGTGCGGCCGAGAATAACCTCACCCGCCTTGAAGATATTTTGCGCGCGCAAGATGGTCAGCTGGCGGCCTTACAGCGTCAGGCCAAACAGGCCAACCGTTATCGCGGCCTCTCTGATCAAATACGTCGTGCTGAATCTGGCCTGTTACATTTGCGCTGGCAGGAATCCATCAGCGCCGAGGAAACTGCGCTCGCGGCCTTTGCCACAGCCGAGCGCCTTGTGGGCGACCTCATGCTGGTGGTCAGCCGCGGCACAACCGAGCGCGTAGAAGCAGCCGCTGGCCTGCCTGAACTACGCAATAGCGAAACCGCAGCCGCGGCCATGGTGCAGCGTTTGGTTATTCAGCGTGAGCAGCTCGATGACGAAGCCCGCCGTGTGGCCTATGCCACCGAGCAGCAGCAAAATCGCATTGTGCAAGCCGAGCAAGACCAAGCCCGCGAGCAGCAATTATTGGCCGATGCGCAAGCAGCCATGGCGCGCCTCACGGATGAAGATACGCACATCCGCCAAGAGCAAGAAGCCGAGGGCGAAGCTTTGCCCGCAGCGCAAGCCGATTTGCTGCAAGCCACGCAAGAAGTGGCCGATAGGGAAAGTGTGTCGGCCAACGCCACCAGCGCGCTCGCCGAAGCTGAAGCGCAACTGCGCAGCTTTGAGCGCCAAGCCAATGATTTGAGCAATCGCCTTAATCAGCTGCGCACGCGCCTCCACGAGCGCCAGACACAGCGCCAGCATTTATTGGCCGATATGGTTGCCAGCGGTGTTGTTGCCGAAGCTGAGGCGGCTGTTTTTACCGCCGAGCAAAATACCGAAAGCGCCAAAACGCAGCATAGCGCCGCTGAAGCTGCCCGCGCTGCGGCCGAAATGGCGCGCGATGCCGCCCGTATCGATTTTCAAAATAGCGATAGCCAACAACGCAAATTGCGCGCCGAGAGCGATGCGCTGCAAGAGCTGTTGCAACAAACAGAAAGCAGCCTTGCGCCACTGATGGATGCCGTGCAAGTGCAACCGGGTAGCGAAGCTGCTTTTGCCGCAGCTTTGGGTGATGCGCTTTCCGCCCCTATCGATGCCAACGGCCAAGAAGGCAGCGCCATTTTCTGGCATGTGCTGCCGGCCTATGATGTGCCGCCTGCTTTGCCGCAAGGCGCTATCGCTTTATCCAGTTTTATTGAAGCACCCGCCGCCCTTGCCCGCAGCCTGTCACAAATTGGCGTGATCGACAATTCAGCCGATGGCTTTGCCCTTGCCGCACAATTAAAGCCCGGGCAGATTTTGGTTACGCGTGAGGGCGCCGCCTTCCGCTGGGATGGCCTGACTATTAAAGCCGGTGCGCCAACGCCTGCGGCGGTGCGCCTTAAGCAGCGCAACCGCTTGCAGCAATGCTTGGCCGAGCTAGACAACGCCAGCAGCGCTGCCAGTGCTGCACAAAATACGCTCAGTGCGGCAGAGGCCACCCTTGCCAGCGCCATTGAAGCCGAGCGGCAAGCCCGCAAGGCCGAGCAAAATGCCTTTAGCGATCTTGACACACAGCGGCGTATCTTGGCGCGCTTGGCCGAGCAAGCAGCGGCCCATAATAGCCGCATTGCCAGCCTTGATGAGCAAATTACCCAATTTACCGCCGATGCCGAAAAACTAGAAGCCGAGCAAGCCGAGCTGGCCTTACAACAAGCGGCCCTGCCCGCTATCGATGCGTTGCGCACGGCCACAGCGCAAGCGCGCGAGGCACTGCATGCTGCCCGCCAGCTGCAAATGGATAAGCAAAATATTGCCAGCCGCCTTGCCGAAGCCGCCGGCCGTCGCACGCAGCGCTTACAGGCTATCGACACTGAACTGCAAAATTGGCAGCAGCGTCAAACCGGTGCCACAGCTCGTCTGGCCGATCTTACCTCGCGCTTTGATGAGCTGACGCACGAGCTGCAACGCTTGCAAGCTCGTCCTGCCAATATTCAGGCCGAAAAAAATGCGGTGCTCTCGCAACTGCAAGAGGCCGAAGCCAAGCGCAGAGCCGCGAGCGATGCGCTGCAATTGGCCGAAAATACTTTGGCCACGGTCGAGCGCGCCTTGCGCCAAAATGAGGAGGCCCTCACCAGCGCCCGCGAAGATCGTGTGCGCGCCGAGGGTGCGGTTGCCACAGCGCAAGAGCATATTCGCAATATCACGGCGCGTATTCTTGAAAGGCTTGAGGTTGCGCCCGAGCAAGCCCTAAGCCTCTCTGGTTTTGACAATGCCGAAGAACTGCCGCCTGCCGAAAAACTTCAGCGCGATTTTGAGCGCCTGCTCAAAGAGCGCGATAATATGGGCCCGGTTAATCTTTTGGCCGAGCAAGAGGCCACCGAGCTTGAAGGGCAAATGACCCTCATGAGCAGTGAGCGCGATGATTTAACTGCGGCCATTGCCAAGTTGCGTCATGGCATCAGCGAGCTGAATGGCGAAGCCAAAGAGCGCCTGCAAGCCTCGTTTGATATCGTCAATGGCCACTTTAAGCGCCTCTTCACCGAGCTTTTTGGCGGTGGCGAAGCTTATTTACAGCTCACCAACCCTGAAGACCCGCTTGAAACCGGCCTTGAGATTTATGCCTCACCACCCGGTAAAAAACTAAGTGTGCTGACCTTGCTTTCGGGCGGTGAAAAAGCTCTTACGGCCACAGCTTTGCTGTTTGCGGCCTTCCTCACCAACCCATCACCCATTTGCGTACTCGACGAGGTTGATGCGCCACTGGACGAAGCCAATGTTGAACGCTTCTGTAATGTGGTTGAAGCACTGGCCGCCGAGGGCAAAACCCGCTTTTTAATCATCACCCACCACCGCCTGACCATGGCCCGCATGGACCGGCTGTTTGGCGTGACGATGGGTGAACGCGGTGTGTCGCAACTCGTGTCGGTCGATCTTGAACAAGCCGAGCAAATTGTCGAGCAAGTGGTTGCGGCTTAATCAAGTCATTATGGCGTAATTATTCCGCAACACTTGCAAAAGACCTATCCGCGCTGCTAGGTTGAATGGCTCGTTATGCCCGCAAAGGACCCCCCCAATGACCCAAAGCCCCAGCCAAATAAAAGCAGGCCAAAATTTGCCGCTCTCGCCCTTTATTTTAGAAGCCATTGAGTTTGCCGCGTTGCGCCATCATGGTCAGGTGCGCGATAGCGATGTGCCAAAGCCCTATCTCATGCATTTGCTTGATGTCGCCGGCCTTTTGCTGCAAAGCCGTTTTGGCTATGACGAAAAACTGATTATCGGCGGTATCTTCCACGATATTTTAGAAGATACCAACACCAGCTATGCCGAATTATCGCTGCGCTTTGGTACGGCCATCGCACACCTTGTTGATGAATGCACCGATGCCAAAGGCCAGGACAAAGCCACGCGCAGGGCTAATCAAATTAAACTGCTGGCGCATAAATCGCCCTATGCCAAGCTTGTTAAACTTGCCGATAAAATCAGCAATTGTCGCGACATGGCCTATAGCGGCTGGAGCCCCGATAAACAGCGCGAATATCTTGAATTTAGCGCCAAAGTCGCCGATGTGGCCAAAGGCATATGCCCCACGCTCGATGCTATATGGGATAAAACCTATGCCGATACTTTAGCGCGGCTTGATAACCCTGCGGCAAACAAGCCGCGCAAAGCACCTGCAAATAAAAATAACGCCGACCCTCAGCCGCAATAGAGTTTTTACTAGGCAAAAAAACCTATATTAAAAATCTTCTGCGGGTAAAGCCATAATCACTTTGCCGCCGCTTTGTATCGACAGCAAATAGGCATTCACCTGCGGGTAAATCTTGCCAAAGAAAAAGCGCATCGTGTGCAGCTTTGCTTCATAAAAGGCTTTTTCGTCGGTGGCTTGTGCCAATTTCTCGCTGGCCACAAGGCCCATGCGCAGCCACATATAGCCCAAAGCCACCAAGCCAAACATATTGAGATAATCCATCGCGCCTGCGGCGGCTTCTTCTGGTTTGCTCAGGCCCTTTTCAGCAATATACATGGTGGCTTGCTGCAATTTTTGCAGACCCTTGCCAAATAACCCTGCCTCTTGTGCCAAGAGCGGATGCGCTAAATTGGCCTGTGCTAAAGCCGCGGCGGGGTGAAAAAACTGGCGCAGCAAACGCCCCATCGATGTTGGCAATTTACGGCCAATCAAATCCAGCGCCTGAATGCCATTTGCGCCTTCATAAATTTGCGTAATACGCGCATCGCGCACATATTGCTCCATGCCATAATCGCGCACATAGCCATGACCACCAAAAATCTGCACACCAATATTGGTGGCATCAAACCCTCTGTCGGTGAAGACTGATTTAATAATGGGCGTCATCAGTGCCACTAAATCATCGGCTTCGGCGCGCATGGCGGGGTCGGGGTGTTTTTCGTAAAGGTCAAGATGGTAGCCCACCCATAAACCCAAGGCCCGCGCCCCTTCGCAAAAGGCTTTCATGGTTAAAAGGTTTTTGCGCACATCAGGGTGCACAATCAGCATATCGGCGGGGGCGGCTGGCTCTTTCGCGCCACTTAAAGCGCGGCCTTGCCGACGGTCTTTGGCGTAGGCGCGCGCATTTTGGTAACTCACTTCTGCTAAAGCCAGCCCTTGTAAACCCACCGCCAAACGCGCGGCATTCATCATGGTGAACATCGCCTTCATGCCGGCATGGGGCGCACCCACCAGCCAGCCCTTGGCATTGTCAAAATTCATCACGCAGGTTGATGAGGCTTTAATACCCATTTTATGTTCAATGCTGCCGCAGCGCACGCCATTAGATGGCCCAACAGTGCCGTCCTCATTTGGCAAAAACTTCGGCACCACAAATAAGCTAATGCCTTTAGTGCCCGCGGGTGCATCGGGCAATTTAGCTAAAACCAGATGCACGATATTTTGCGTAAGGTCGTGCTCGCCAGCTGAAATAAATATTTTGGTGCCGCTGATAGCAAAAGCCCCATCGGCTAAAGGCTCGGCCTTGGTGCGAATAAGACCAAGGTCGGTGCCGCAATGGGGCTCGGTGAGGCACATCGTGCCCGACCATTCACCACTAATAATTTTGGGCAAATAAAGGTCTTTTTGTGCGTCTGTGCCCCACATATGCAAGGCATTAACCGCGCCATGCGACAAGCCGGGATACATGCCAAAGGACAAATTGGCCGAACTGATAATTTCGCCAATGGCAAAATCTAAAACTTGTGGCGCACCTTGGCCGCCATATTTGGGATCGGCCGAAAGGCCGCACCAGCCCGCATCACGGAACTGCTGATAGGCCTCTTTAAAGCCTTTAGGCGTGCGCACCACGCCATTTTCATAGTGGCAGCCTTCAGCATCGCCACTTTGATTGAGCGGAAACAACACTTGCTCGGCCATTTTGGCGGCTTCTTCCAGCACGCTATCTAGCACCTCGGGCGCAAAATCGGCATAGCCGGGCAATTGGCTGAGCGCGGCGCTATCCAAAACCTCATGCAGCACAAATCTAAAATCGCGCAATGGCGCCTGATATGTTGGCATCAGTTTGCTCCTTTTAAGCGTCCTAAAATCACCACGGCCGTGCCGGCCAAAATAAGCGCGCCACCCACGGCTATCGACCAATCTAATTGCCGCTCGGCCAAAATAAAGTAGGCAAAAATGGGGATAAACAGTGGGTAAGATATTTCAACAATCGCCGCATAAGTGGGCGAGATAAATTTTATGGCATAGTTGGTGCAAATACTGCCAAGGCAGAGCGCGGTTATGGCTAAACACGCTAAAAGCAAAACCTGTTTATTTTCTAGCAGCGGTTTTATATTAACCGGCTCGCCCACCGCAGCGCCAAAGGCCACAAACACCAAAACCTTAGCCGCGCCCCAAACAGCAATATAAGTGGGCACATTGACCACATCAAAAATGCGCCCCGCCATGGCATAGGCAAAGCCATAAAGCATGGCCGCAATCAGCGGAAACAACAAAATCAGTTTACTTTGGCCGATGGCGTCCATGGTTTAGGTCTTTAGTTCCTCAGATTTAATTTCTAAGCGGCTTGCCAGTTTCAAGCATATGCTCCATGCGTGCCACCGACTCTTTGGTGGCCAGCAACTTCATGAAGCTTTCGCGCTCAAGCTGCAAAATCTGCTCTTCGGTTAAAACTTCGGTGCTGTCATGCTTGCCGCCGGTTAGCACATAGGCCAAAGCCTTGCTCACCACCACATCATGTGGCGTGGCTTTGCCAATCAGTTTTAAACCCCGCACGGCCAAGGCTAAGGCCGCAGCACCACTGGGCCCCGGCAAGCGATATTCGGGCTTCACCGGTGGTTTATAATCTGGCATCAGGCTTATTGCTTTGGCTTTGGCATCGGCCAGTTGCCGCGCCCGATTCATGCTAATGCCGTCTTGTGGGCGCAAAATCAGCAAATCGCGGGCCTCCTGCGCCGATTTAGACACTTTGGCCGTACCAATTTGCTCAAACATTTGCGCCACGGGTGGCATAAAGCCACCTGCCCGCTTATTTTGCGCATAGGCGCGGGCCAGCATTTGCGCACAGCCACCCCACGCTGGCACAATGCCTACGCCCACCTCAACCAGCCCTGTATAAAGCTCGGCATGGGCTTGCACCGCATCGGCATGCAGCAATATTTCGCAGCCGCCGCCCAAGGCTAAATTATGCGGCGCCACCACCACGGGGAATGGCGCATATTTAAGCAACTGATAGGTATTTTGTCCTTCTACCACCATTTGCTCAACCAATGGCGTTGCGGCAATATTAAGCGCAAATAAGGCCTGACCTAAATTAGCGCCGGCGCTAAAATGTTCGCCATCATTGTAAATCACCAGCGCTTTATATTGCCCCTTGCTCTCGGCCACTATCTGCACGGCTTGTTTCAGCAAGGCAAAAATGCTGATATCGAGCGAGTTCATCTTGCTATGAAACTCGGCGCATAACACGCCATCGCCAATATCCCATAAGCTGGCCGAGCCATTTTTAGCCACAGGCTTGCTGGTGCGCTTAATATCGCTGAGCAGCAGCACACCTTCAGGGCGAGCGACAGTCACATAGCCTGCGCCATCAAAAACCTGCAACGCGCCTGCTTCTACACGGTAAAATGTTTTGCCGCGCACCGCTTGCAGCAAGGGCGGCAGGCTGATATTTTCTTTTTCAAGCGCTGCACACAGCCATTCACTGCCGATCGCATCAATTAATTCGAACGGGCCATATTTCCAATTAAAGCCCAAGCGCAAAGCCTCATCAATATCGGCCAATGAGTGGGCGATATCTTTGGCAATTGTGGCAGCATAAACCAAGCCTTGGCTCAGCACCCGAAAAGCATAGCGCCCGCCCATATCAGGGTAAGATAACAGCGCAACTAAACCTTGCTTTGCGGCATCAACACTGGCTAGCGCGGCTTTTTTTACGGGGCGATATTGGCCGGTTTTAAGATCAATCGCTTCTTTGCTTTTTTTGCCACCCTCGGTATTAAGCCGGTAAAAACCACCCTTGCCTTTGCGGCCGGTATAACCATCGGCCAGCATTTTTTTAATCAGCTCGGGCTCTTGATAAAGCGCGCGATAAGCATCGTTTTGCGGCAAAGTGGCCAGCAAACTTTTGGCAATGAGCGGCATAAGGTCAAGGCCAACCAAATCGGTTAAGCCAAACACACCGGTTTTGGGCCAGCCAATGGGCTTACTCAGCACGGCATCGGCTTCTTCAACAGTAAGACCCATTTCAAAAGCGGCATTGATGCCGGCTTGCATAAAAAACACGCCCAAACGATTGGCGATAAACCCAGGTGTATCGCGGCACAGTACCACGCCCTTGCCTAAATGCTTATCGGCAAAATCGGCCACTGTTTTAAGTGCCTCGGGCCGTGTTTTGCTGCCGCCGACAATTTCTAAGAGGCGCATATAGCGCGGCGGATTGAAAAAATGCGTGATGCAAAAATCGGCCGCAAATGTGTCGCTCTGGCCTTGCAGCAGCAAATGCAGCGGGATGGTAGAGGTATTGCTTGATACAACCGAACCCGCTTTACGTACCGCATCAATTTTTTGATAGAGCGCGGTTTTAATCTCAATTTTTTCAACGACCGCTTCAATAATCCAATCGCAATCAGCAAGCTTGCTTAAATCATCATCCAGATTGCCAATGCTCACCAGCTTTGCGGCATTTTTATGCATAAAGGCCGCAGGCTCGGCCTTGGCTAGTTTTTCCAGCGCGGTTTTGGCAATGATATTACGATCGCGCGCATCGCTTGGCACAATATCAAGCAACAGCACCGGCACACCGGCATTGGCAATTTGCGCGGCAATTTGGCTGCCCATTAAACCCGCGCCGAGCACGGCGGCTTTTTGAATATGGCTCATTTACAGGGCCTCCAGCACTGTAGCTATGCCTTGCCCACCACCAATACACATGGTGGCTAAGGCTAGGCTTTTTTTCTCACGCTGCAAAAGGCTAACAGCTTTGCCGGTAATTCGTGCCCCCGACGCGCCCAGCGGGTGCCCCAAAGCAATGGCGCCGCCATCAAGGTTAAGGCGCTCGGGCGCTACGGGCAAATCATGCAGCACCGCCAAGGATTGCGCGGCGAAAGCCTCATTCAGCTCAACAATATCGATATCGGCAAGCTTAAGCCCGGCGCGCTCAAGGGCTTTGTGGCTGGCGGCCACAGGGCCAATGCCCATAATTTCGGGCGCGCAGCCCACCACCGCCATGCTGCGAATGCGCGCTAAAGCCTTAAGCCCGTGCGCTTTGGCAAAATCCTCACTGACCACCAAAGTTGCGGCAGCGCCATCGGTGAGCGGCGAGCTGGTGCCCGCAGTCACACTGCCATCGGCCAAAAAGGCGGGTTTAAGCTCGGCTAGCTTGGCAGCGCTGGTTTCGGCCCTGATGCAGCCATCTTGCGCCACATCCCCCTCACGCGCTTTTATAGGAATAATTTCCTCAGCAAATCTGCCGCTTTGTTGGGCTTGTGCGGCTTTTTGCTGCGAGGCCAAGGCAAAGGCCTCTTGTGTGGTGCGGGCAATTTGATATTTTTTGGCTAAATTCTCGGCCGTTTCGCCCATGCTCATATAGGCTTGCGGCATATCTTTCAGCAATTGCGGGTTAGGCAGCGGGTTAAAGCCCATCATCGGCACCCGCGTCATGCTTTCAACACCAGCGCAAATAAAAGCGTCGCCCGCGCCACTGGCAATGGCACCCACCGCCATATGAATGGATTGCATCGATGAGCCGCAAAAACGATTCACCGTAACGCCCGCCACGCTTTGCGGCAAACCCGCCATCAAGCCCACTAAGCGCGCCAAATTCATGCCTTGCTCACCTTCAGGAAAGGCGCAGCCCAAAATTAAATCTTCTATGTGCTTCGCATCAATGCCGGTTTTGGCCAAAAGCCCACGAATAAGTTGGGCGGCCATATCATCGGCTCTGGTTTTAGCCAAGGCGCCTTTGTTGGCTAAAGTAAAAGGCGTGCGGGCATAGCCAATAATCACGGCGCTTTTCATGGCAAACTCCTGTCTTTATCGTCTTACTTATATGGTTATTATTAGTGGTAAAGACAAAGGCTGAAGGATTGGTTAAGGCAAGGTTACTGCGGTAAGGCCCAGTTAAGGCTATATCCGTTCCGACAGCCGAATAGCCGCCTTAGAACCCGCATGAATAAGCGCCCGCAACAAATTATAATAAGGCAGATTATTTGCGCCATAATCGAGGCCGATATCGCGATGCTCCAGCTCTTCCTTGCGAAAACGTATCAATAATTTGCGCAATTCTGGCTGTGTGGTTTTTAGCTGCTCAATTTGTTGAGCATAATGCGCATCAATCACTTCTTCCACCGCGACCGTGCAGGCCATTGCGGCTTTTTTTCCTAATAGAGCTGTGGCAGCGCCCAAGGCAAAGCCTGCCACATGCCAAAGCGGCTGTAGCAGCGTTGGGCGCACGCGCTCTTGCCGCAATAAGCGCTCGAAAGTCTCAAGATGCACCTGCTCTTGCTCGGCCATATGGGCAATCTCGGCACCAATGTCACTATCACCCAAAACCGCCATTTGTCCGGCATAAATGCGCTTGGCACCATATTCGCCGGCATGGTTCACGCGCAGCATACGCGCGAGCTGCGCCTGCTGACTGCGCTCGCCGGGCAGGCCGCGTGGCGCTTCTCTGGGCGGCTTTCTCACCGTGGGTTTTTTGGCCGCAGTTTTTTTGGCAGCTGTTTTTTTGGCTGCAGTTTTTATATTTCTAGCCATGGTCAACCCGCCAACTTATCAGTGCGGCATAAATAGCCAGTGGCAGTGAGACAATAAAATTCCAACTGGTCATGGATAGGCCCATAAAAAACCAGCTTGGCTCGGCGCAAGACACCACGGGCGCGGCCATAATGCTGGCGCGCAAAGCCTCGATACTACTGGCACTGCTATGCGATGCACTACAGCCCGATGTACCCGCCCACCAAAGCTGCTCGACACCAATATGATAACCAGCCAAAGCGGCACCGGCTAAAAATGCCAGCGCCAGCAACAGCAAACTGAGTGCTTGATAAAAACGTGCTGGCCGCAGAAAGCGCCCCGCCAGCAAGCCAAAAGCCGCCAGCAACAGCGCGCTCCACCAAGGCAGGCGCTGCCACAAACACAACACACAAGGCTGATAATCGAAGGCATATTGCGCAATATAAGCCGTTGCCAAAGAGCCAACACTGGCCAGCAGCAAAAGCCAAAGCGCACCAGCACCAGTAAAAAGGCGCGGCAACAAGCGGTTTATGACTGTGGGTAATTGCATATCTTTAATATAGCGCAATTTGGCCCGCTTGGCCATGCGGGCAAAGGGCTAAAATATAAAAAACTATTTTTGCGCACTTAGCCCGTGCGCCCTTGCAAATTCCCTTAGGGTCAAATTCTGCGGACGGGTTGAGGATGCCCGCAAAGTATCAATAGCGGGCTGCATCGGCAAAAGGCTTATGGCCTGATTTTTTGCCGCTGCGCGTGCAATTGCGGCTTGTTGTGATATAGCCGTCAGATTTGTATTAGGATCTCCGCCCTTCAGCACCGAAATAGCAAAATAGCTTTCAAGATGAGCGGCTAAATAGCCGGCATCGACGGCATCACCGGTCAAATTTATGGCCGCCAAAGCTAGGCTGTCATCGCACTCTTTGTGAGCCGAGAGTGCCGGCTGAATATAGGGAAAATCGACTAAGCGTCCCCCAAGCCTCGCCCAGAAAGTTAGCCGCTCGACAGGGTCAATGCCGGCATGGAGAGTGTCTTTGGCATACTCCTCATCAGAAAGACGCAGGGGGTCGTTTAGCTCAAGAAACAACGCCGGCGGCATTGCATCGGCGGTTAAATCGAGGGCAGCATTGGCAAGGCTACAAACCAATGTTTTGAGCGTTGAGGCAAAACCGCGTCGCCGCACCGCTGCATCAACAAAAAGATAATTGAGTGCAACGGTAACAGCTGGATAACCAACTGGCACATCTGCCATTCGGGTCGCAAGAAAGTTGGCCCCGCCATACAGCTGACCCGTGGCGTGACAGTTAATCACCATCACCAGCTCGCGGTGCAATCGGCCAAAACGGTGTCTTGAAACCTCATTCAGCGCAAGACAGCTGCGAAAACCGTCTATCCCCTCGCACTCATCCGGCAGAACAAAAGCGCGCTCATAACCAGCAAAGAAATGATCCAGCAGCGGCGAATCTGGTCGTTCGGTTGCCCTTAACACCAAACCGTCAGGCAAAGCCTGTGTCCAGCGAGAATCCTCGTTTAAGTCATGATGGTTGTTAAGTTTGTCCACACAAAAGCTTAACAAGAGTTTGTGTTTAAGGTCAATTATAGCCACCCGCCGCCATTTTATGATTGATGGCCGCTTTGCGCTCGCACGGCTCGGCTTTAGCCAAATTGATAAAAACTGCCCTGAAAGTATTAGATACTCCACTTTTTCTATTGGCGAGCGCTGTCGCTAGGGCTATAAAACTAGCCATTGCCTCAGTGGCGGAATTGGTAGACGCGGCAGACTCAAAATCTGTTATCTTCGGATGTGGGGGTTCGAGTCCCTCCTGGGGCACCATCATCGCTTATCCCAATCAAATTGTTTCTAGTCGGCAGAACTGCCGATGGCGAACAGCGCCAGAGAGTTGTACAACTCGCTCCGAGAACCCACAAAGTGCAGAGTGAATGCCAAGCACGTTAGCCATTAGAATTCCGAACGGTGAGCGGCCACCGCAAGAAATATCACCGGCATTGGGCCAAAACAACGTGACCGCATACTGAATCGAACAAAAGATGGAAATCACCGCTGACCTTGTTCGTAAGCTAATTCTTTCCCAGTTCCCACAGTGGGCCGATCTGCCGATTGCCCCAGTCGAGCGAAGCGGTTGGGATAACCGAACATTCCGTCTTGGTCAGGCAATGACGGTTCGGATGCCGAGCGCTGAACGTTATGCCGCGCAGGTTAGTAGGGAACAGAAATGGCTGCCCTATTTGGGAAGGCAGTTGAGCATTCCTGTACCCACGCCGTTGGCCGTAGGCCGTCCCGAGTTTGAATATCCCTGGGCTTGGTCGATCTATAGGTGGCTGCCCGGTCTAAGCGCGAACTCAGTCCACGACCTCGATCTCGATTGCTTAGCCACCGATCTGGCCGATTTTCTCGTCTCTCTGCAAGCGATAAGCGCAATCGGCGGCCCAACTCCCGGCCCGGCTAACTTCTTTCGCGGCGACTCCGTCTTGGTCTATGAAGCCGAGGTTTTGAGCGCGATTGAACTCATCGCCGATCGGTATGATCGCAAAAAACTCGTAGCTATCTGGGAGCGAACTGCGCAGTCGAATTGGCGGAAAGCACCTGTCTGGGTTCATGGCGACATATCGCCGGCGAACTTGATTATCGAACGCGGTCGACTTTCATCCGTCATCGACTTTGGTCAACTCGCAATCGGTGACCCCGCGTGCGATTACGCCATCGCTTGGACGTCGCTATCCCAGAGCGGCAGACAGTTGTTCAAGGATACACTCGCAGCGGATGACGAAACTTGGTTGCGGGGCATCGCGTGGGCCTTCTGGAAGGCATTGATCGTAGCGACAGGAAACACGTCAACTGAGGAACAGAAAAGCGCATCTCTGAAAACTATTTCAACGATTCTGACGAGCGGCGAACACCGGGAGTGGCTCTAGGAGGGTACGCAGCGAGACGATCTCGGATCGCTCGCATAGTTTATAAATATGTCAATTGGCCAACTAAGGGTTCGCATTAGGGGCAAAATTCAAACTGATGTTTGCTTTGAAAATATACTTTTATCCCCAATATGCGAGGGGTGCAGCTCTATGGAACAAAGCTGCCAGCCAGCTGGCTTGCTTAACTAAACTCGGTATGGCGTTTCACTTTTACAATTCCGCTCAGCTCTTGCCTGCAATTCCGCAGAGTGGTGCCATCGCCGCATTGTGCGGATTGGGTTGAATCCGAACTTGGCATTGTTATGCCCAAGATGAAGTTTGAAATAGCAAAGAAGCGCAAACGGCTTCCCTGCTCAGGCACGCTCTTTGATAAATAGTTGAAGCCGAGATCTCACAATGCCGGCCAAAATCAAAACGCTATATTCAAGCCGAGCGTACCATGAAGCTTGTTGCCAACGGGTTGGGCGGCGGCGGTACCGGTGAGACCCGCGCCGATCGTGACTTTTTCTGTCAGCTTGTGATTGACTTGCAAGCCAAACTCGCTCCAGCTACGCGCATTGTCCGAACCGGTGGTAGCACCAATACCTGCCACATTGACGGTCAAGTCCGACTTCACATCAAACGAGCGGGCAATCGAGGCCGATGCAGTAATGGAAGTATTATGTGTATTGGTGAGGGACTCAAGATTATGCGTTACGCTGCCGCCTAGGCGCGCCACATTATAGCGCAAGAGACCACCATCAACGCTGGCGGGAAAGGGGTTAGACGGCCCGCTGACTTCGTTATAACCGTCAAACGTCATCGCCTGCTGGCCAATCTCGCCATATCCGCTGAGAGTATTTTTGTTATCAAGATCCCAGATCAACCCGGCGCGGCCATATTGCCCCCATGACTTACCGGAAGTTTTACCCTGTCCGGTTGATGTCCCAGCGCCATTCGCATAAGGACGGTCGAGCGTGAGGCGTGAATTGGGAGTCAGCCAGCCGCCGACTTCGACGAAGGGCTGCACATTCTGCGGCAAGGTGCTCATGCCGTTCATAAAACGATAACGCACCGCCCCCGCCAAAGAGAAGGAATTCGATTGCATGACATTCTCGTAGTCCTGCGTGCCGTAGGAGATGCCGCCAACGAAGCTCAGACCCTCCACGGGCGCGGCCACCTGCGCACCGACATAACCGACCACACTGCCAATCACCGCGCCAGAAAAGACGTAGTTATCTAGGTTAATCGAGCGGTTTATACCAAGAATCTCGTTTGCCACTACACGGCTTTCGATCATCGAAGCGGTTTGCTTTTCTGCCAGATTCTTCGTCGCCGCTTGCTGGTCTGCAAGCGTGGTAATTCCTGCATCTACATCACCTGCCGTGGTGGCGTCTTGATAACGGACGAGGTAAGCTTGGTTGTTGTCAACACTATATGCCGCGATATATTGACCGTTGGCAGAAACTGCTGTGGCCTCATAGAGATTGATCCCGCCCAAATCTACCCCGGCATTCGTCAGTAAGGTATTGAGGTTCTGAATACCTGTCGCGGAAGTCCAGCGGAAAGCTGTTCCAGAAATCGCATCATTTGCGGCGCCGACCACGACGCGGCCATCGCCCGACACGCCGGTAGCTTGAGAGAAGCTTCCACCACTCAGAATACCAAGGCTAACCATGCCGCCGCCGCTGGTCCAGCGGAAGGCGCTAATAGTACCACTCGCATCATCTGCGCCACCAACCACAACGCTGCCATCACTCGATACGGCAGTGCTATAAGATTGGTTCCCACCACTGAAAAGGCCAAGGTTAACCATGCCGCCGCCGCTGGTCCAACGGAAGGCTTTGTTATTACCGCTCGTATCATCTGCGTAACCGACCACAACGCTGCCATCGCCCGATGCGCCATTAGCTATTGAGAAGGTTCCACCACTGAGAAGGCCGAGGCTAACCATGCCGCCACCGCTGGTCCAGCGGAAAGCTGTTTCAAAACTCGCATCATTCGCTTGTCCTACGACGACACTGCCATCGCCCGACACGGCAGTGCCATAAGATTGGCTCCCACCACTCAGAATACCGAGGCTAACCATGCCGTCGCCGCTCGTCCAGCGGAAGGCTCTCAGAAAACCAGTCTCATCGTTTGCGCCACCAACCACAACGCTGCCATCGTCCGACACGGCAGTGCCATAAGATTGGTTCCCACCACTGAGAAGGCCGAGGCTAACCATGCCGCCGCCGCTGGTCCAGCGGAAGGCTCTATTATTATTACTAGGACTCGCATTACTTGCTGTGCCGACCAAGACGCTGCCATCGCCCGACACGCCGTTAGCTCGAGAGAAGGTTCCACCACTCAGAAGGCCGAGATTGGTGATAGTCCCGCTATTGGTGAAAGTCCCGCTACTGGCCATCGCCGTGGTGGAGAGCAGTACGGTGAAGAGACCGGAAACGGCAAGAAGACGAAGCGTGGATTTTTGCATCTCTAACTTTTCTAAGGTTTGAAGAAGCCTCTTTTGAAGGATTCTCTATTGAGGGAGGCTCTATTAAGCGTAAAGCGGCTTTCAGTTCTAAATACTATGCTTCTTTTGGAAAATCAAAGACTAAAACAGGTCACCTCGTCGAATGATGCGGTCTGGATTTTTTAGTGATTTGGTTGTTCTGAAGAGGCCGCGTAAAATCCTGCATGTGTCAATAATTACACTGCTTTGCTTTGCTGTAGCAGAATTGGAAAATCCCTAATAACCACACTTTTATAAGTATTAAGGTGAGTTACTCACCGCAAAATGGGTATCTGTTATGTGCCGGATGTCGGGGATTCAATCCCGTCCCAGGGAGCCATTATAACTGCACCATTATAGCTGCATCATTATAGCCTATGCCAGCACCTATGGCGCGCATGGCTGGCGCAATGTATAGGCTTATTTTCCGCCAAACCGTTTACGCCATAAATTGTCTAACGATGCCTTGCCCGCGCCACAAATAGCTAGCCAGGTAAACATCACAAAATACGACATCTCTTCAAAGCCAAATAATGTTTCGAGCGAGTCGATATCTTCCCACTTGGCCGCCTTAATCGCTACCAACATCACCACCGCTAAGGCTCCACCCGATATACGCGTAAACAGCCCCAACATAAGAAACAAGCCACCAAAACACTCAATGCCAGAAGCAACCGGTGTTAAAATCTCGGGGTACGGGATACCCCAATCGGTAAAATTCTCAATCATCTGTGGCAAATTATTAAGCTTGCCCCAGCCCGTGAGCATAAAAATATAGCCCACCACAACGCGCACCAAAAGCGGCCCTGCCCACAAAAAATGCGCGGCAATGCGCTCGGGCCAATCAATCAGTAATTTATAAATGGCTTTCATGCCACGCTCCGCTGTTGGGGTTGAATAATATCTGCGTTTACAGCCAGCAAACCATTGCGCATCCAACGATCAAACCAAGTTGAAATTTGCGTAGCCACGCTTTCATCCAAATCAGCCAAGGCCGCACCAATCGTTTGGCCAGAAAAAAGTTTGCTAAGTAAATGATATTCGTTTGCTTCAAGGCTCATGCGCCACACCACATCGTCATGGCGGAAAACCACCGCGTAAGATTTTTCATGAGATTTTTCGGGTGATTTTTCAGGCAATGGCGGCTGTGGGGCTTCGTCTTGCTTGACGGCTTGGTAATAAGCATAAACCGGATAAGTAAAAGCAAAAAGTTGCAGCGCCCGACGCGGGTAAAGCACGCTTTGCCATAAAGCCTCTGGCGCCATACCGGCTAAATGGGCGGGCGTGAGCGCCACAGTTTCCGGATAATCGGCAAGCTGGGCGATGGCCGTTTCAAAGGCGCAGCACTCTTTAGCAAAAACATCGGCCGCAGCATGATTGTGCAAAAACGCCGGTAGCTTTAAGGCAAAGCGACCGATATTAAAATGGTCTGACTGCGCGTTATTCACAAAATCCCATATCAGCGATTCAAATTTTTCCGTGCCTAAATAATGCTGCAACACCGGATAATCCTCGGCGACAACATCATACAGACGATAGCGATAAGCATTGATATAAACGCCTAACTGGTCCTTGGGGTTAAAATCTGTTTTGCTGCGTATCCAGCTATCGGGCTGAGCATCAAATTGCGCGCCGCGTAAAATTGCCTCTTGCATGGTGTTTTGTGCCTCGGCCAGTGCCGTGCTGATATTGGCAATATAGGCCGTTTGCGGCGCTGCTAAATCGGGCAAATTAAATGGCTGTGCCGCTGGTGCTAATGCTTGCGCCGCAGCGTTGCGGGCTTTTTGTAGCTCATGCGCCAAGACCGGAAATTCAGGAATTTTGTCATCCCACTCAACCATGGTATTGGGCACGCGGGCGGCTTTGTGCACCACATATTTATACAGCGCCCAAACCTCATCAATGACATGGTTGTCGTGCGTATCAACAATATGATTGCCGTTATTGGTATGACCCGATAAATGAATTTGCACAACGCGCTCAAGCGGCAGCGCATCGATATAGGCTTGTGCGCTTAAGCGGTGATTATAACAGCTGACATAAACATTATTCACATCCAGCAGCAAATTACAGCCAGACTCTTTGGCCATGCGGGCAATAAACTCGGCTTCAGCAATGTGCGAGCTTTTAAATTCAAGGTAGGTTGATGGGTTTTCAAGCGCAATGGGCCGGCCCAAATAATCCTGCACTTGAATGATGCGCGAGACAATATGCTTTAAAGCCTCTTCCGTATAAGGCACCGGCAATAAATCATGGCTGTTTTTATGGGCCACGCCCGTCCAGCAGAGATGATCAGAAATCCAAGCGGGCTTAATGTCATCGGCCAGTGTTTTTAGCTTTTGCAAATATTCTGAATTAAGCGGGTCGATAGTGCCAATCGACAAGGCCACGCCATGCATCACCAGCGGGTAGCGCTCGGCGATACGATTAAGATTGCGGCGCGGCTTACCGCCCGTATCCATATAATTTTCAGAGATAATTTCAAACCAATCAATCGGCGGCTGCTGCTCAAAAATATAGTTATAGTGCTTGGGGCGCAAGCCTAAGCCAAAACCAAGTTGGGGAAATTGACCGTCAATTTTGTTCATGGCCTCACTCGCTGTAAAAACCGCTAAATAATAATGTTTGCACACATCATATTGCTTATTCGGGTTAAAATCTAATTGAGTTACATCGGGCAAAAATATCTGCACAAAGCTTTAAAAATCTTCTATTATTGGGGCTCAGCAAAAGCCCAAAGCCCTCAATGACCGCGCCACTTGTTACCATTATTATTGCCACTTATAACCGCCCCGATACTCTGCATTGGGCGATAGAGTCGGCTTTGCTGCAAGATAACCCGCACTGGCACATGCTGGTTGTGGGCGACAAATGCAGCGAAAGCACGGCGGACTGCGTTAGCAAATTTGCCGATGAACGCATTCGTTATGTTAATTTATCACAGCGTTTTGGCGAGCAAGGCGGCCCTACCTCTGTTGGCATGCAGCTGGCACAAACCGAATATATTGCCTTGCTTAACCATGATGATTGCTGGCTACCCAACCATTTGTCGCTGGCGCTCGATACGCTTAACAACAGCATGGCCGATTTTTATATTAGTCGAGCGGCTTTTACCGGCGATAATCTGCATAATGGGCATTATTCGTTTTTGCGCTCAACGCCGGCGGGACGCAGCTATGCCGGCATATTTAGTGGCGCACATCATTATTTTGAGCCAACCAGCTCTTGGGTTTTGCGCCGCAACGCAGCATTAAAGGTGGGGCCTTGGCAACATAGCAGCAAGCTTTATCGCACGCCGCTCAATGATTGGGCACTACGGGCTTGGCGCTGCAATTTAAAGCTGGCCACCACGCCTGAAATAACCTGTATCAAAAATAATTTAAAGCCAGCAAATCTAACCCCCGCACCACTTTATCACCAACAGCGCCCCTGCCTTGATGAATGGGTTGG
This sequence comes from Rickettsiales bacterium, assembly GCA_027485855.1. Taxonomy (GTDB): domain Bacteria; phylum Pseudomonadota; class Alphaproteobacteria; genus JAIXQD01. The sequence continues at coordinate 64,730 of JAIXQD010000020.1, forward strand.
CATACTTAAAGACGGCGGGCATGCCCAATTGCTGGCACACATAAACAAAGACGAAGCCGCATTTTTAAGCAGCGGTGGCGTTATCCATTATGACAAACCTTTTGAATGGATCGTAGAATTTTGCGAGTTGGCACAAAAAACACTTACGCCCGACGCCGCAGAAATTTTTTATAATACGGGCATTGATGCCTTTACCGATGTTTGCCGCGCCCTCAATTATGAGATGGGCTGGTTTACCAAAGAAACTTTCAAAAAACGCACTGGCGAAACTTTGGGCGAGATCCCCACACTGGCGCAAATGCTGGCAGGGCTGCAAGCATGAGCACGCCCCCCACCTTATATAACAACATACCGCCCGCCAGCAGCGCACAAGGCTGGCTGGCCGAACGGCGGGCACAACATCAGCTTATTATTAAACCTATCGCATGGGAAAATTGTCTTAACTGGCACTGGCAACATAATCAAATACAGCATGTGACTGGCCGGTTTTTTAGCATTGGCGGCATTCATACAACAGCAAATATTGCCGCGCTCAACGGCAACACCCAACCCATCATTTTGCAGCCCGAAATTGGCTTATTGGGTTTTATTATTTGCCCAACAAGCACAGGTTATCGCTGGCTATTGCAGGCCAAGACTGAGCCCGGCAATGTTGGCGGCATGCAAGTGGCGCCCAGCGTGCAAGCAACCCTCTCTAACTTTGAGCGGGTGCATGGCGGCAGCGCCACGCTTTACCTAGATTTATTTGCCGATAAAAATAACTCTATCAGCAACAGCCTGCAAACCGAGCAAGGCTGGCGTTTTTTAAACAAACATAATCGCAATGCGGTGGTAGAGGTTGCGCAAATTTTTGCAACGCCACCCAATTGGCATTGGTGTAACAGCCAAGAACTACAAAATTTTCTGGCCGCCGATTATTGCCTTAATACGGATGCGCGCTCGGTAATCGCCTCTGCCCCATGGGCGCTGTTGGGCGCAGATATTTTTCAAGGCCGCACCCATGATAGCCCATGGCGACAAGCCTTATGCCAAAGCTATGCCGCCCCTGTTATAGCCAAAGACATCGAGCAACAGCTGGCCTCTTGGCGGCAATCGCTAGAGATTGAAACGCAACAGACTGCGCTTTTATCCCTGCCAAACTGGCAAAAAAACAGCCACGCTTTTGTAAACCCCAATGCCCGATTTAGCATTGAGGCCTATGCCGTAACCGCCCCCGACCGCGAAGTGCCACATTGGTGCCAGCCTTTGCTGCGCGGCCTCTATCAAGAAGATATTGTGCTGCTGGCCTGCCAACAGCACGGCATTATGCATTTTTATCTTAGTGCGGCCTATGAGCCGGGCTATGGCAAAAATGTGCAGCTGGGTGCCTCTTTTATGTCTGGCACAAATAACAACCATGCCCAATTGGCGGCGTTAATTGCGACACACGGCCAAACGCAGCAGCTTTTGCAGCAGTCGGACGAAGGCAGCCGCTTTATGCAAGCCTGCGCCACTTATCGCATTGTCGAAATTGCCGAAGGCCACCTGCCCGCTCTTGCCGAAAACCTGCCAGCGCATGGCCTATGGGTTAATCTAGCCGAGCTGGAAATGCTCTGCCGTCAGCAAAGCACCTGCACCAACGAGCTGCGCACCTTTGCTTCTTTATTGTTGGCGCTGGCCTAAAGCTAAGCGCCTAAAGCTTTTCGGCTAAACTCAGCCACTCAGCCTCGGCGGCAGCGAGTGCGGCCACAACTTCAGCATAATCACTTTGCAGCTTGTTGCTGTTTATTTGTGGCGCAGCAGGGCCATTTGCTTGCGCATAGCTTTCGGCCAGTTTTTGCGTCAATTGCTCATGCTGCTGCTTCAGCTCTATAATCTGCTGCTCTAATTTTTGCGCCTGTTTTTCAATAACGCTACGGTTAGGCGCCTCGGCTGGCGCTACTTTTACTTTTGCGGCTTTGCTCGCTTGCGGTGCGCGCTGATCGGCACGGCGCTGCGCCAGCACATAATCGCGGTAGCTTTCCACATCGCCATCATAATCGCGGCAGGTGCCGCCCTCAACCAACCATAATTGGTCGGCCACGGCACTGAGCAAATGCGTATCGTGACTCACCAAAATAACCGCGCCATTATAATTATTCAGCGCACTCATCAGGCCCGTGCGCGCTTCAATATCAAGGTGGTTGGTGGGTTCATCGAGCAGCATTAATTGCGGCGCTGCGTGGCTCATGCGACAAAACAACAAACGCGCTTTTTCACCGCCCGAAAGCTCACCCACTTTGGTGTCAGCTTTTTGTTTATCAAAACCAAACTGGCCCAGCTGAGCCCTAATATTATGCTCGGGCTTATCGCGCATCACCTCTTGCAGTGTTTGATAGGCGGTTTGCGTCACATCCATTTCATCGGTTTGAAACTGGGCAAAATAGCCAACCTTTAATTTGCTGGTAGTGAATTTTTCGCCACCCATGGGCGCAATTTTGCCGGCCAGCAATTTCACTAAAGTTGATTTGCCATTGCCGTTAGAGCCCAAAAGCGCGATGCGGTCATCTTGGTCGATACGCAAATTAAGCTTGTTTAATATGGCTTTATCGCCGTAACCCACTTTTACATTTTCAAGCCGCACCAAGGGCGAGCGCAAATTATCGGGCTGCGGAAAAGTAAAGCGTGTGGTGCGATCGGCCAAAACCGCATCAACCACATCCATGCGCTCAAGCGCTTTAAGACGGCTTTGCGCCTGACGCGCCTTACTGGCCTTAGCCCGAAACCGATCGACAAAGCTTTGCATATGCGCCCGCTGCGCCTGCTGTTTCTCGTAAAGCGCCTGCTGATTAAGCAAGCGCTCGGCCCGCCGGCGCTCAAAATCATCATAGCTGCCCGTATAAGAAATCAGCTTGCACTGATCGAGATGCAAAATCTGCGTGACCGTTTTATTAAGGATATCGCGATCATGGCTGATAATAATCAGCGTGCCTTGATAGCGCGCTAAAAAGCCCTCAAGCCATAAAATAGATTCAACATCAAGGTGGTTGGTGGGCTCATCGAGCAGCAGCAAATTAGGCTGACGAAACAACGCCGCCGCCAAAGCCACCCGCGCGCGCCACCCGCCCGAAAAATCCGATAGCGATTTTTCTTGTGCGGCGGCATCAAAGCCAAGGCCCGATAAAATTGTTGCCGCCCGCGCTGGCGCATCATAGGCACCAATGGCCATCAGGCGCTCATATATTTCACCGATACGCTCGCCATCAGTTGCGGTTTCAGCTTCGGCCAGCAGGGCCGCGCGCTCTGTGTCGGCATCAAGCACAATTTGCACAAGGCTGCGCTCATCATCATCGACATGCTGCGACACAATACCCAAACTCGCCCCGCGCAGCAGGGTTATTTGACCATCATCTGGGGTAATTTCGCCGGTAATAAGCTTAAATAAAGTGGTTTTGCCAGCACCATTAGGGCCAACAAGGCCAACGCGATGCCCCGCCGAAATGTTGACGCTGGTTTTATCCAGCAAAACTCGGCCCGCCACGCGATAAGTAAGGTTCTGTATATTTAACATTGCAGCGCACAATATCTGTCTTGCCGCTTAATCTCAAGCAAAAGCGTGGCACAAAAGCGGCAAAATGCGCTGGTTTGGTGGCAAAGCCTCTGGCAATCTTTGTTTTGACCCAATTGATTTGCCCTTAATTTTACAGCGAGGCTATAAATGAATAGCACACCATGGTGGCAAGGCGCGGTGATTTATCAAATTTATCCGCGCAGCTTTGCCGATAGTAATGCTGATGGTGTAGGCGATCTTGCTGGCATTACCGCCAAGCTCGATTATGTCGCCAAGCTGGGCGTCGATGCGCTCTGGATTTCGCCGTTCTTTCTCTCGCCACAAAAAGATTTTGGCTATGATGTGGCCGATTACTGCGCGGTTGACCCGCTGTTCGGCACATTGTCTGATGCGCAAGCCCTGATTAAGCGCGCCCATGCGCTGGGCTTAAAAGTGGTGATTGATCTCGTACTATCGCACAGCTCTGACCAGCACCCCTGGTTTTTAGAAAGCAGCCAAAACCGCAATAACTCCAAAGCCGATTGGTATGTTTGGGCCGAGGGCATCGATAAAAACACACCGCCCAATAATTGGCTGGCCGTGTTTGGTGGCAGTGCCTGGCAATGGCATGAGCCACGCCAGCAATTTTATCTGCATAATTTCTTGCGCGAGCAGCCCGATCTTAATCTGCATAACCCTGATGTGCAAAATGCGCTGTTAGACTGCATAAAGTTTTGGCTTGAGCTGGGCATCGATGGGCTGCGGCTTGATGTGATAAATCTGTGCATGCACGACAAGCTGTTGCGCAACAACCCCAGCAAAACGCAGCAACAAGCGAATTTTAACGCGCCTTGGTGCAACCCTTATCAGCAGCAGCAACATATTTTTGATAAAACCCGGCCCGAAAATTTGCACTGGCTGCGGCGTTTGCGTGCACTCGCCAATCAGTACTCCGATATTTTACTGCTGGCCGAAATTTTTGACGATGACGAGCTAAACACCGCCAAAGCCTATACCGCTGGCAATGATTTATTACATAGTGCTTATACTTTTGCGCTGATGTCGCCCACCATCACCCCGACATTATTGGCCGCAGCCATTAAAGCCTATGATAATAGCCAAAGCTGGCCCAGCTGGGCCTTAGGCAACCATGATAATATGCGTGTGGCGCAGCGCTGGGGCGGCGCAGGCGCGCCCGTGCCACAAGCCAAACTCTTTTTAACCATGGCAGGCTGCTTGCGTGGTAGCCTCTGCTGGTATCAGGGCGATGAGCTGGCCCTACCCGAGGCCGAGCTCGATTATGCCGACCTGCAAGACCCCTACGGCAAAGAATTTTACCCAACATTTAAAGGCCGCGATGGCTGCCGCACACCCATGCCATGGCAGGCCGAAGCGCCACATTTGGGCTTTAGTGCCGCTGCAAAAACATGGCTGCCGGCCTATGCTGGCCACCAAGAGCGGGCCGTTAATATTCAGGAAAATAATCCTGATAGCATGTTAAACTATAGCCGCGCATTTTTTACCTTTCGGCAAAACATGCCACTGCTGCGCCTTGGTGGGCTGACACTTGTTTACCACGATGCACAGATACTGGTTTTTAGCCGGCACTATGAGGGTGAAGAGTGCCTCTGTTTATTTAACCTCAGCGAGCAAACGGCCCATTGGCAAGGCTATGTACTGGCACCATTTTCAGCACAAATTTGGCAAAATGATAAATGCCTGTGGACCAGCGCAGGATAAAGGCGCTTAGTCGGCGGCAATGCTTAAATTACGTTTTGGCAGCACATGCAAATCTTTGCAACGCAGCACGGCACTGGGCCAAACATAGCGCCCCGGCGCTTTGGCGCGCACCCAATAACGAAACTTAAATGCGCCGCCATTGGGCAAAACTGCCAACAGCCGATGCGCCTCGATACTGGCCGCTTGGTCTGGCTTGGCAAAAGCCACACTTAACGGCAGCAGCCCTAATGGCAAATCATCCATCAATGTGCAGCTTTGCCCCTCAGGCGCTGTGCCAGACAGCTCAATGGCCATCATTTGCTCGGCCGCTAAAATAGATTGGTCGAGAGGGTAATCCTCTGCTGAAAATAGCTGCCTTTGCCATAAGGGCGAGGCTTGCGTATTTTCTGCTGCGGCTTCCGCTAAAAACCAGTCTATCGGCTGCTCGCTGTCATTGCGCAAAGTTTGCATGGCATGGCTAAACCACAGCCTTGGCGCGGCAAGCTCAAAGATATCGGCGCCCATGCTCAGTTTCTGTACCGCAGATTGCGGCCCCTCTGCCATCAGGCGAGCCAACAACCTTGCTTGCGCCACCAGGCTCGCTTCGTCTTTTGCTGGTGCTAATAAATCCCAAAGCTGTTTTTGCTGTGCTTCATCTAATTGCGCGGCACGCCACAGTAATAATAAAGCTGCATTGTCTTTATCTTGTAAAAGCTCGGCCATGGCGGGCTCAAGTGCTTGCGCCGCTGCTCCATCACCAATGGCTTGTAATGTCACTGCCAACGCTAAACGCACTATAGGCGGCGGCGCGCTGTCTTTGACCCGCGCCACAAAGCCTTGAATTAAAGCCGGCGACAAAAACTGCAACTGCGCCAAATCAGGCAGCCATAGGCTGCGTTGCTGTAGCTCTTGTGGGCTCACCGCCGCGTCTTCTAAACTGCGCGACAACCATAATTGCGCATTCAGCATAGCGGGCGGCGGCTCGGCCAGCAAACCTTGCTGCATGGCGGCTTGCCATAACAGCAGCATGGCGGCGGTGGCGGCAAAATCGGCCGTGCCGGCTTGCAAAACACCAAAGCCACCTTGCTGATTTTGTCGGGCGGCAAGATTGCGCAATTCATCTTGCCATATTTGTGCAAAGGGTGCGGGTATCGGCTGCGCTTTTGGCCATAAGGACAACCACCAGCGGCCATAGCTGGCGCGCGCGGCGGTTGTTACGGGCATGGGGCTCGCAAATAAACTAGCCAAAACATTATTATATGGCTGCTGCGGGCTGAGCAAAACCAAGCGCGCTGCTGGCAAGCTGGTCACGGCCGTGCTGGCTAGATTATTTGCTAAAATCTGCTCATGTGGCGGCCATATATCGGCCACCGCTTGACGTGGCGCATCGCCAAATCTTTGCGCCAAGACGCGCTCTGAAAAATCTGGCGCGGGCAAGCTTGCGGGCATCAGCATGGCTCTCTCATCCTGCCACGATAAATGCCAGCCGGCCACAGGGCCCACTGGAATTCCTTCACCTGATACTGGCGCAGTCAATGCTGGCGCGGCCAATAAAACATCGTGCAAATTTTGGCTGGGTGCTAAAAGTTGTTTTGGTGCCGTGGCACCGCTCTCTTGCCAAATTGCTATCGGCAAATTTTGTGGCGGCAAGCGCGCGGGCACTTTTGCTGGCAAAATAAAGCCGTAACTGGCATGTGCCCCCGCTTGTGACAAAGCCGGCAGCTCAAACGCATTTTGCTGCAGCCGACCATCCGCATCGAGCGCTTGTAAAACAATCAGCAATTGTTGGGGCAAGGCCGCCTCGGGCAAGGGCACAAAAATATCGCCGCCCCTATCGGATGCAAGGCCATCCGACATCTGCCCGCGCCACAAAAGCTGCTGACCATAAACGCTTAATGTGCCGCTGCTTGTCGCTGGCAAACGCGCCGAGATTTTAAGCTGACCATCCATACGCTCGGCACTCAGTGTCAGGCGCGGCCCATCTTGCGCTTGTTGCTCTGGCTGATGGCCAATCTCGATAGAATATTCGCGCGCCATATTGCCCACGCGCAGCTCAAGCTGATAGCGACCATGCGGCAGACGCAGTGGCAAAATAGCCGGCTCGGCAACCCGCAAAGCCAGCTCGCCCGCTGCTAAAGTTTGCAACGATTTTTTGGCCTGCCATTGCCAGCGCTGCTGTTCGTAGCGCCAGCTAAAATCTTCGTTTTCAGTTTTGATATGCCATTGTAACTGGCCGGCGCGGCCCTGCCCTTTTGCATCAAGCCAGCGTATGCTGAGTTGCGTACCATTGACATCATCGGCCAGAGTTTGCACCCCAAGCCATTGCGTCGAGGCCTTAGTATCATAGCTGGTTTGCGCTTGTGCTAAAATAACCCCGGCATCTTTGAGCTCGGCCACCAGCTCTAACCGCGCCGAGGCCGGAAAAGCTTGCGGAAATTTTGCGTTTGGCAAAGCAAGGTCGGTTATGCCAGCGGCATTGGTAATAAATGCCTGCTCTTGCCATTGTGCTTGCGCCAAAGCCACATCTTGGCCAAATTGCTCTTGCGGCATAGCAAAAGCCGGCGGCACCGATTGCCAGCGCCAACGCCACACACCGGTAAGGTTACGCAAGGCAGCGTTGCTGCTATCGGCCACGGTTGCGGCCAAAGATAATTTAAGCTGCTCATCCTGCGGCTCAATGGCTAAAGCCAGGGCGTAATCTTTTTGCGGGGCTTGTGGCACAAAGCGCCGCTCTTGCAACAGCTCGCGCTGGGTATTTTGCACTTGTATCAGCCACGCGCCTTCGGGCAAGGGCAGCGATAATTGTAAACTGGCTTTAGCATAGCCTTGCGCATCCAGCGCTAAGCTTTGCTTTTGCCACACCATGCCATCAGGGCGGCTTAGCAGAATAGTCACTGTTTGCTGGGCTAAATGCGGCGCCACAATTTGCAGGGCATAGCGCGGCGTGGCAAAAGCCACATGCTCAGGCGCCAGCAGCAGCAACGGCGCGGGCAGCGGCGCTTGCACTTGCTGCTGCACCATGCGCCAATTTGGTAGCGGCAATTTGGCCAGCTGTGTGCCAAACTGTGCCACAATTTCTAGCTGCGCGGTATTGGGCAATGCGGCCAAGGGCCATTGCGCTTGCCCCAAAGCATCGGCCATAAAACGGGCAATATTTTTTCCGTCCTCATCGTGCACATTAAAAGTTGCCGGCACTGGCACATGCCGACGGGTGTCAAACACAGATAGGTAAATATTCTTATTATCTTGCTCGGCCAAAATATGCAAACTTGACACCACCACCGCATGGGCCACCTGTTGGCCATTTTGCTCAACCACCAGCCACCATAGGCCCGCCTTGGGCTTTACGCCAAAATCAGCAAAGGACAGGCTTTGGTTGAGCGCCGGCCGCCGCAATTTAGCCAGCGCCACCGACCCCGCCAGCGCCACTGGTGGCTGCTGCTTGCCACTGGCAAAGCGCTGTAGCTCATCCGGGCTGGTGCGGTAATAAAGCCGCGCTTGCACGGGCGCCACCCCCGACACCTCTAAGGCAAAAACCGGCTGCTGCTCGGCGGCGGCAAGCCCAACCAATGCGCCTTGCGGTAAATTTATGACAAGGCCAGGGGCTTGCGGGCGCAAGGGCGGCGCGTAAGACGCAAAGGCGCACAGCGCCACCAACAGCAGCGCCACAATAAAGGCAAAACTATAGGGCAAACGCATGCACAAAACCTAGCAAAGGTGAAAAGCCAATATCGGCGCAAATAAAACCAGACGATTAAGCCCAAATTATGACTGTCGGCGCTTTAATAAACGGTATAAGGGCTGCAAAAATTTTGGATATCGTTGCACCAAGCGTAAAAATCGTCGGCGGGCCCAAAAGGCATTACGCAAAATCAGCCACAATGATAAAGCAAGGCTAATTGTGCCAATCGGCCCAATCGGCGCCACAAACAAAATAATGGCCACGGGCAACAAGGCCAAACCAAGCCAAAGCTGTAGTTTTTGCCGCATCAGCCGAGCGCGGCGGTATTTTGATCGTTGGCATTACCGCGCGAGCAGGCAATGGCCGCAGCCTTGCTGGCAAGATGCATAAAGCTTTCTAGCTGCTTATCAGTTAAGGCGGCAAGCCCGTCGGCCGAAAGTGCACCATTACGCTGTAAGCATGATAAAAACGCCGCAATATAACTATCGCCCGCGCCCACCGCATCAACCACGCGCACGGGCTCGGCGGCAACCTTAACATGACGGCCATCAGGGTAATAGCCAACCGAGCCTTGCTCGGCCAAGGTCAGAATAACCAAGGTGGCCCCCAAGGCCAGCCAGCGCTGCACAATTTGCTCGCAGGGTTGGTCGGGGTAAAGCCACAATAAATCACGGCGGCTCACTTTCACCAAATGTGCGGCGGCAACCGCTTGCTCCATCCGGCGCACATAGGCCGCGCGGTCTGAGAACATCGAAGGGCGCACATTGGGGTCAAGCGAGATAAGCCTTTGCCCGCGCTCACGTTGCATCAGGCTCAGCAAAGTAGCACCGCTGGGCTCAACCACCAGCGAGTAAGAGCCAAAATGCAAAGCCTCAATATCGCTCGGTAATTCACGCGGCAAAAAGGGCGGCGTGAGCATACGGTCGGCTGCGCCATTATAATAAAAAGCGTATTTAGCTTGGCCTTGCATGCCCGCCAAACTGACAAAAGCCAAAGTGCTGGGCTCGGGCCCGCGCGAGACAAAACTATCATCAATATTATTGTCGGTCAGTTTGGCCATCAGTAAATCGCCAAACATGTCGGTGCTGATGCGCCCCAAAAAGCCGGCATTCATGCCAAGGCGCGATAAAGCCAAAGCCACATTAAAAGGCGAGCCGCCACAACGCGGCATATAACCAATTTCTTGGCCATAACCCGCGGGCAAAAAGTCTATCAGGGCTTCGCCGCAACAGAGAATCATGGCGCTTAGCCTAGCATGCTTTATTAACCGCAGACACCCCTTCCGCTTCCGGCAAGGTCGGCAGATTATCGTGAATAACTGGCCGCCAGCGCAATTGCGGCTGACGCGCGGCCTTGGTTTCATCAAGGCGCAAGCGCGGCGTGCGCGTGGGGGCCGCCTGATGCCGCGCCCCATGACCCGCTTTTATTTCGGCCATAATTTCAGTGAGCGCCGCAATAAATAAATCGAGCGCGGCCTTGCTTTCGCTTTCGGTGGGCTCAATCAGCATGGCGCCCTTCACCACCAGCGGGAAATACATGGTCATCGGATGAAAGCCACGATCAATCAGCGCTTTGGCAATATCAAGCGTGCTAAGGCCGGTGTCTTTGAGGCAGCGGTCATCGAACAGCGCTTCATGCATGCACGGCCCCGCAAACGGCGCCGATAAAATATCTTGCAAACGCGCCAGCAGATAATTGGCATTTAACACCGCATCACTGCTGGCCTGCCACAAGCCATCGGCGCCATGACTCAGCATATAAGCGAGGGCGCGCACAAACATGCCCATCTGCCCATGAAAGCCCTTAAGCCGACCAAAACTATCTTTGGCAATGCCGCTTATTTGCTCGGCCAACACATAGCCACCAACCGCTTTATGCACAAAAGGCACCGGCGCAAACGGCGCTAACGCTGCCGACAACACCACAGGGCCGCTACCCGGCCCACCGCCCCCATGCGGCGTTGAAAAAGTTTTGTGCAAATTAATATGCATAGCATCAATGCCCAAATCAGCCGGACGCACCCTGCCAACAATGGCGTTGAAATTGGCGCCATCGCAATAAAAATAACCACCTGCCTCATGAATGGCCGCAGCAATTTCTATAATGTCATTTTCAAAGAGGCCGCAAGTGTTGGGGTTGGTCAGCATAATTCCAGCCAAATTTTGCGCCAATGCGGGGTCGGCCATTTTGGCTTTAAACGCCTGCATATCAACACGACCACGCGCATCGGCAGCCAGCGACACCACCTGAAAGCCGAGTGAGGCCGCAGTGGCGGGGTTGGTGCCATGCGCACTATCGGGCACTAAAACCAAAGTGCGGTGTGCCTCACCGCGAGCGGCCAGCGCCGCTTTAATGCAGGCCATGCCGCAAAACTCGCCTTGTGCACCAGCGCCTGGCGATAAAGCCACGGCTTGCATGCCAGTCAGTTGCAACAACCAAAAAGATAATTGCTGCATCAAGGCCAACGCGCCTTGCACCGTGCTAAAGGGTTGTAGCGGATGAATATCAGCAAAGCCCGCTAAGCGCGCCATTTTTTCGTTGAGGCGCGGGTTATGCTTCATGGTGCAAGAGCCCAGCGGATAAAAGGCCGTATCAATACTATAATTTTTTTGGCTCAGCCGTGTGTAGTGGCGCATGGCTTGCGGCTCGGTAAGGCCAGGTAAGCCCGTGCTGGCGCGCACCAGCCCCGTGCCTAAACGCGGCGTTACAGGCGGGATAGGCGCAATATCAACGCCGCTTTGGCCGGTATGGCCAATTTCAAAAATAAGTTTTTCAGCAAAGGTGATGCCGCGGGCATCAAGCGCGCTGGCTTGTGCGGGCATAGGTGACGGCACAGATACAGGTGCAGCTTCGGCCACAGGCATTGTTGGGCGACCTTGATTATTAAGCATGTTGCAGCCCCTTTACCAGTGCGTCCATATCGTCATCCGTAACGGTTTCGGTAACCGCGACCAGCAGAATATTTTCCCATTTTGCTTCATGCGGAAATAGCCGTGAGGCGGGTACACCCGCCAGTAATTTTTCTTTGGCTAGTTTTTCAATGAGCGGGGCTGCGGGCCTGCCCAGATCAACCGCAAACTCATTAAAAAAGCTCTTATTCAAAATTTTAAGACCGGCCTTTTCAAGTTTTTCGGCACATTGCACCGCGCGCGCATGATTAAGCTGCGCCAGCGCCCGCAAACCAGCATCGCCCAACAAAGTCAGGTGAATGGTAAAAGCCAAAGCACAGAGGCCCGAATTGGTGCAAATGTTGCTGGTGGCTTTCTCGCGGCGAATATGTTGCTCACGCGTTGAGAGCGTCAGCACATAACCGCGCTCACCCGCAGCATCGGTGGTTTCGCCACAAAGGCGGCCGGGCATTTGCCGCACATATTTATCGCGCGTGGCAAACAAGCCCACATAGGGCCCGCCAAAATTAAGCCCATTGCCAAGGCTTTGCCCCTCGGCCACCACAATATCGGCACCCATTTCACCAGGGGGCTTGAGTAAGCCCAGCGATAATATTTCTGTTACAGCCACAATCAGCAACACATTATGTGCCCGACAGCGCTGCGCTAAATCGGTGTAATCGTGCAAATTGCCGAAGATATCGGGCGTTTGCACCACCACGCACGACACATCAGGCGCAAGCAGCGCCGCCACATCAGCCACACGCGCTGTGGCAAAACCAGTGGTGCGCCCGAGCATTTCTATGGTTTCGGCATAATGCGGGTGCAGGCTTTCGGCCAGCAGCGCTTTTTTGCGGCCGGTAATGCGATGCGCCATGGCTACAGCCTCGGCCGCAGCAGTCGCGCCATCATACATTGAGGCATTGGCCACATCCATGCCGGTCAGCAGCGCCACCTGACTTTGGAACTCATAAAGATATTGCAGCGTGCCTTGCGAAACCTCTGGCTGATAGGGCGTATAAGAGGTTAAAAACTCACCGCGCTGAATAAGATAATCAACACTGGCCGGCACATGATGCCGATAAGCGCCTGCCCCCAAAAAACATGGCACACTGCCTGCGGCGATATTTTCATTAGCCAAGGCGAGCATATGGCGCTCTACCGCAAGCTCGGTTTGATGCTGCGGCAAAGTTTGAATGGGCGCTTTAAGCAAAGCCGCTTCTGGCACATCAGCAAATAGCGCATCCACCGAAGCTACGCCAATATCGCGCAGCATGGCGTTACGGTCGGCGGCAGTCAGGGGCAAATAACGCATGATTATAATCCTGCCAGGTGATTTTTATAGGCCGCCTCATCCATCAGTGCGGCCAGCTCGTCTTTATTGCTGATGGTGATTTTGAAAAACCAGCCCTCTGCAAGCGGCGCACTATTAACCAAGGCCGGCGTTGCCACGATGGCGTCATTCAGTGCGGCAATGGTGCCGCTGACGGGCGTATAAACCTCGCTCGCGGCCTTAACCGATTCTACTACGGCTACATTCTCGGCGGCTTTCACGGCTTTGCCTAAGGCTGGCAGCTCAACAAACACTACATCGCCGAGTTGCTGCTGCGCGTAATCGGTAATGCCAACCGTGGCAACATCGCCCGATAATTCTAGCCATTCATGATCTTTGCTGAAATATTTCATAAGAAGGCTCCTATTTGCTCGATTTAAAATAACGGCTGGGCACAAAAGGCATAGTCACAATTTTGGCCGGCAAAAGCTGGCCGCGTACTTCTATTTGCACTTCGGTATCGAGCGCCGCAAAATTTGCGCCCACAAAACCCATGGCAATGGGCGCTTGCAAGCTTGGCGCAAAACCACCACTGCTGACCACACCAATGCGCTGCCCGTCTTGGCTTAAAATGGGCGCACCCTCACGGGCAATGCCACGCCCTAAGGGCTGCAAGCCAACACGCTTACGCATCACGCCGCCCGCACATTGTTGCGCAATGACCGATGCACCCAAATAGCCGGCATCTGCCACACGCCGATTTTTAGGTATGGCCCATAACAGGCCCGCCTCAATCGGCGTGGTGGCACTATCTAACTCATGGCCATAAAGGCACAGGCCAGCCTCTAGCCGCAATGAATCGCGCGCGCCAAGGCCAATGGGCATCACGGCTTCATGCTGGCACAGGCGCGTGGCCAAGCGCACCGCATCAGCCGCGGGCAACGAAATTTCATAGCCATCTTCGCCGGTATAGCCCGAGCGGGTGATGTGCAGAGGAATATTTTCCCATTTTGCCACAAGGCCGCTCATAAAAGGCATGCTCGCTGCTTGCGGCACCAGCTCAGCCAGCACGGCCTGCGCCATGGGCCCTTGCAGTGCCAACAGCGCATCAGGCAAAATTTGCAGCTCAACATTGTGTGGTAAATGCCGCCGCACATGCGCGGCATCAGCCTCAGCGCAAGCGGCATTGACCACCACGCCCAAACAAGGCTCGTCATTTTCGGCGGGCCACAGGGTCAGCATTAAATCATCCAGCACGCCGCCCTGCTCATTGGTGAAAAAACTATATTTTTGTTGTAGGGGCTTTAGCGCCATAATATCGGCCGGCACTAAGCGCGCCATGCTGGCCATAGCTGCCGCACCACGCAAGCGCCACTGCCCCATATGCGAGACATCAAACAAACCGGCCTTAGCGCGGGTATGCACATGCTCTTGCAAAATGCCGGCTTTATAATGCAACGGCATATCATAGCCAGCGAAAGGCACAATTTTTGCGCCTTGCTGCACATGCCAATCGTAAAGCGGGGTGCGTTTGTAATTGACGATTTGCATCAGCGGCTGGTTCATCTTTGCACCTGCTCTGGCTTAAGCGCAAAGCCAACCAGCACACGCCAGCTGGCCACAGCCCTCCCATCGATTTTGGGGATACGCACGCCCAGCTCCTCGGTTTGAGTTTTGCTCAGCTCTGGCCCTAATTTTATTGTGACTGAAAATTGCTGCTGCGAGCGAATAACGCCTTTATCATCTTGCACGGCCACAAAATAGGGGAAGGTCAAAGTATCGTCTTTTAATGCGGGGCCGCGCTGCACTTTAATGGGCACCATCACATCAAGCGCCACATCATCGCCACGCCAGCTGCACAGCATATCGATGCGGCCAATACTGGCCTGATAACGTAAATCGAGCGGCGTGGCATTGGCCTTGCCGCCAGCATCGGTAATGTCGTCCAAGGGCGCCACTTTATAAGCCAAAGGACAAAGCGGCGGCTCGCGCTCTTTGCCAAAAGGCAAACAGGCAGCAAGGCTTAAAAGGGCGAGCGTGGCCAGTATGGTTTTGTTCGTGGTTTTTTTCATGGGCTTAATCTTAGAGCCTTGCCCTGCCCTCGTAAAGGCTCTATCCCCTTTATTATGGCTGTTTATACCGAAGTTTCAGAAGCTGCTCTTGCGGCATTTTTAAGCACCTATGACGCTATCGCCAGCACTGGCCTTGAGGGCATTGCTGATGGTATCGATAATAGCAATTATCGGCTCAGCACCGATAAAAACCCGCTTATTTTAACAGTTTTTGAGGGGCGCCTGCCCGCGGCCGAATTGCCGTTTTTTCTAAACCTCATGCAGCATTTGGCCGCAAAAGGCTTGCCCGCCCCCTTGCCTATTGCGAATCGCCAGGGCGGGTTTTTGGGGCAAATTGCTGGCAAGCCCGCGGCTTTGGTTAGTTTTTGTGCGGGGGCTCAGCTAAAGCGCTGGGAGCCCAGCCATACACAAGCACTGGGCGCAATACTGGCACGGTTGCATTTGGCTACCACCGATTTTAGCCAAACACGCCCCAATAGTTTGGGCCAGAGCCACTGGGCCAGTTTGGCAGCACCCCTTTTGCCCGAAGCCGACAAGGTGCAAGCGAGCCTGGCGTTGCTGCTACAAGACGAGCTGGCCACACTTAAAGCGCTTTGGCCGCGTGATGCGGGCGGCTTAGCAAGCGGCATTATCCATGCGGATTTATTTCCTAATAATGTTTTGTGGCACGATCATGCCATTAGTGGCCTGCTCGATTATTATTTTGCCTGCACCGATTTTTATGCCTATGACCTCGCTATCTGCCTGAATGCCTGGTGCTTTGAAAGCGATGGCGCCTTTAATATCAGCAAAGCGCGGGCTTTGCTGGCGGGCTATCAGCACGTGCGGCCGTTAAGCCCAGCCGAAACAGCGGCACTGCCCATTTTATGCCGTGGTGCGGCGCTGCGCTTTTTATTAACGCGGCTCAGCGCATGGCTCAGCCCCACCAGTGCCAGCTTAGGCAAAAAACTCAACCCGCTTGAATATGTGCAAAAACTGAACTTTCATCGCAAGGTCAGCGCCGTGAGCGCTTATGGGCTAGATATATGACGAACGAAATTGTCGAGATTTTTACCGATGGCGCTTGTAGCGGCAATCCGGGGCCGGGTGGCTGGGGCGCGATACTGCGCTATAAGGGGGTTGAAAAAGAATTATCTGGCGCCGAGGCCCTCACCACCAATAACCGCATGGAAATGCTGGCGGCAATAATGGCCTTAGAAAGTTTAAAGCGCCCCAGCCAAGTAAAGCTCACCACCGACAGCGAATATGTAAAAAAAGGCATCACCGAATGGATCAAAGGCTGGCAAGCACGCGGCTGGAAAACCGCCGATAAAAAACCCGTCAAAAATGCCGATTTATGGCAAAGGCTGCTGGCGGCCACAACGCCACATGATATTAGCTGGCACTGGGTGCGGGGTCACACGGGACACAGCGAAAATGAGCGCTGCGATGCGCTGGCCAGAAATGCAATAATCGCACTAAGCAAGCCTACAGGCTAAACCAGTTTCAGCATCGCCTCAGCGCTGGATACATCAAACGCACCGGCTTTTTCTACATTCAGCACTTTCACTACACCATCATCAACCAGCAAAGCATAACGCTGGCTGCGGGTGCCAAGGCCATAGGCGCTGCCATCCATTTCAAGGCCTAACGCATGCGCCAGCTGGCCATTGCCATCGGGCAGCATGATAATGCGGTTATCAACAGCGTTGTGTTTGGCCCATGCATTCATCACGAACGGGTCGTTCACGGCAGTGCAGGCAAGGTCTATGCCCTTTTGCTTAAAGCTTTCGGCATGTTCGATGTAACCGGGCAAATGTTTAGCCGAGCAAGTGGGCGTAAAAGCCCCAGGCACGGCAAACAGCACAATTTTTCTGCCTTTGAAAAACACCTCTGTGTTGACATCCATCATGCCCTGATCGGTCAGCTGCTTTAAAGTAACGGCGGGGATGGTATCACCAACTTTGATGCTCATATGCGTGCGCTCCGATTAAGAAAAGTTACGCCTCTATTTAGGCGCATTATGCGCTAAAGGCAAGCCAGCCGCCGCCAACGCGTCTTGCACGGCAGCCACCGTCAATAATTCAGGCAAAACAATGCCGTCCGGTGCCTTCGGCCCATAGACCACATTAAAGGGTATGCCATAGCGACCGTGACTGGCCAAATAAGCGCCAATCGCGGCATCACCCGCCGTCCAATCAGCCTGTAGTGGCAAGAGCTCGCTGTTAAATAACAAAGTCTGCAGGTTTTTATCGCTTAACACCACGCGCTTATTATATTGGCAGGTGATGCACCAAGCCGCTGTCACATCAACCAGCACCACCCGCCCTTCGGCGCGGGCTTGTGCCAAGGCCGCTTCGCTAAAAACCTGCCAGCGCGTATCTTGCGCAACTGCAACATGCATTTTAGGCGCAAACAACACCAACAGCAGCGGCAATAACAACAAGCCTAGCGCAAAGCGCTGTTTGTGGCGCAAGGCCAGCAGCAGCACAGCCACACTTAATAAGGTACCCAGCGCTATCAACCAGCCATCAAGCCGCCATAACACATAAAGCAGCCACACTGCCGTAAGCAGCAGCAGCAGCGCTAAAATACGCTCTAGGGTTATCATCCATGCACCAGGGCGCGGCAGGGCACACACCACTTTGGGCCACAGCGCAATGAGCAAATAAGGCAAAGCTAAACCAAGCCCCAAAGCACTAAAAATAAGCACTACCGCAAGACTGCCTTGGGTGAGCGCAAAGGCCACCGCCGTGCCCACAAACGGCGCCGAGCAGGGCGTGGCCAAAAGTGCGGCAAATAAACCCGTAACATATTCGCCAGCAAAACTGGGGCGCGCGCCCAGTGTGGGCGCACTACCCGGTAATTGTGCGGTCAGGCCATAAGGCAAGCGTATATGCAACCAGCCTAATAAATTGGCGGCAAACAACACACAAAGGCTAAGCACCAACAGCACAAATAGCGGCGAATGAAACTGCCAGCCCCAGCCCACCGCTTGCCCGCCCGCTTGCAAGGCCATAACCACCAAAGATAATAATAGGAAAAAAGTCATAATACCGGCCGCACTGGCTAAAAAGCCCCGCCGCACATGCACCGCCTCCTTACCGCTCGATTGCAACACGCCCAATATTTTGAGCGACAAAACCGGCAGCACACAAGGCATGAGGTTTAAAATCAAGCCACCCAGCAAGGCCAGCAGCAAAATGCTCAAAAGGCCAAAATTAAAAATACCGCCCGCCTTTGCCGCACCGATTAAATTTGGCACAGTGACGACAGCGCTGGCAGCGCCATCAGTAATGGTGAGCGTGTGCGCCATGCTACGAAAGCGCGCAACTTCGCTATCGGCTTGCACGAGGGGCAAACGCAAACTTACTGCCAGCCCATCTTGGCTGCGTTCAATTTTAGGTGCGGCAAAAACCGGTTTTGCCGGGCCCTCAACAAACACATCTGGCGCTTGCCACGCTTTTTGCGCTTTAAGCTTAAGCTGCAATTCGGCTTTTTCATTGGTGTCGCCCAGTAATGCCACCGATTCTAACTGCCAGCCTTGCGCCTCAAGGCTTTGCGGCACATTTTGCCATGCGGCTTGCACCAGCTCTGCTTGCGGCGTTGGTTGTGCGGCGCCCGCTGGCCAAGCAACTGACAATTTATGTGTTTCTGGCACGCAAATATCGTGACACACAAATAAAGTGACCTCGCCGGCAAGCTCGGTTGCGGCTCCTGCCTTGGTTAGCTTTAAGCGCAGGGGCAAAAATATGCGCCCGCCATAACCATAGCTCACTAGCCCCAACTCATCGAAACGTTGCGGCGCGGGCCAGCCTACTTCTATGGCGCTGATATTTTGCTGGTGCAGCCAATTAAGCTCGGCCATTTCGCCGGCTTGGCCCGGAAAGCGCCAATAAGTTTTCCACTCGGGCGCCAAATCAATTTGCAAAACCGCATCAAGCGTATTGCCCTCGCCAGCGCTGCTGGTGGCGGCCAAAAGCTCGATGCGGCTATGGCGCGGCTCGCCAAAAGCAAAAGCGGCCGGGGCAAAGACGGACAAGGCAAAAAGCTGCACACAAAGCAAAAATAGTAATATTTTTAAAAGCTTATGCACAGGGGCCTCGTTTTTGTGTCGCTATAGTCGAGATTTTAATAAATAGCATGTCATAGTTAATATGTGATGTCATAAATTAATATATTGGATTTTTGGCGGAGAGGATATGACCAGCCCACGCGAGCACATTAAAAAAACGCTCTCGGCCAAAGCCGCCGGCAGGGCCGCGCATGCGGCCACGCAAGGCGCTGCCAAAAAAGGCAAAAAGGTCATGAGCAGCGATAATTACGTGGGCAAATTACTGATTGCCATGCCATCCATGCCTGACATGCGTTTTTCGCAGGCGGTGATTTATATTTGCTCGCATAATGAGCATGGTGCCATGGGTGTGATTATCAACCGCGCCATGGCCAATATGAGCTTTACCGAATTGCTCGAACAGCTCGATATAAAACATCACAACAAAAATGCCGGCTTGCGGGTGCAGTTTGGCGGGCCAGTTGAGGCCGGACGCGGCTTTGTGCTGCATAGCGATGATTACCAGCAAGAGGGCACTATTGTGGTGCAACCGGGTGTGGCGCTCACGTCAACGGTCGATGTTTTGCGCGCAGTAGCCGAAGGCGATGGCCCCGAGCAGGGCTTTTTGGCGCTGGGCTATGCAGGCTGGGAAAATACCCAACTTGATGCCGAAATCGAAGCCAATGCATGGCTGCTGGTCGATGCCCCACGTGACATGCTGTTTGATGCCGACCTAGAAAATAAATGGGAGCGTGCCATCGGCCTATTGGGCTTTGCGGCACATCAGCTATCGACCGATGCTGGCCGTGCCTAATTGGTATAAAAAACTCCGCGATTTGTGGCTTGGCACTGATCTGCTGCCGCCCGAAGCACAAAAGCCTGAAATCGTCGAGCTGCCGCCCGAAGAAATTTATGTAGCCCCCACGACGCCCACCCTGCCGCCACCACCACCGCCAGAATTACAACCGCAAGCGCGCAGCCACTATGATGAAGCGCGGCTATTTCTGGCCGAAAAAATCTGGGGCGAAGGCGAGCTGGGCCCCGGCAAAGAACGCCAGCCCGATTTGCTGCGTGGCTTTGGCCTAAACCCCGCCATGAGCGTGCTGGATATGCGCGCGGGCTTGGGTGGGCTCGTTGAGCGCATCTATCGCGATTATAATACGCTGGCCAACGGCATCGAGCCCGATGCGCTCACGGCAGAAACCGGCATGAGCCGCATCACGCGTCATGGGCTGCAACGCAAAACCCCGATTGCCGCCTACGAGCCCGAGCAATTTAACAGCGCCCGCAAATGCGACTGTATTATTGTGCCCGAGCTGCTTTATCTGGTGCAAAATAAAGATAAGTTTCTGGATGCGGTGGTGCAGGCGCTGAAAGAGCGCGGGCAAATTTCTATCACCGATCTTGTTGTCGATGATGTGCAGCTGCCCGATGTGCAATTTTGGTGCGAGGGCGAGGCGCGCGACCCTTGGCTGTGGCCGTTCGAGCGGGTGCGGCAAGCGCTTGAGCTGCGCGGCTTTGAAATTCGCTATGTCTCCGACATCACCCACGAGCAAGAAGCAGAAATAAAAAATGGCCTTGGCCAGTTTCTGCGCAGCATCGACCGCGAAAAACTGACGCAAACCGAAAAACAAGCCTTGCTGGCCGAAGCCGAATATTGGACCAGAAGGCTGGCGGCCTTTAAAAACGGCCTGCGGCTTTATCACTTTTTCGCGATACTTAAGTAAGCTCGCTTTTTGCTATCTGGTTACTATCTGGCACTTGACAAGCCCCGCCTAATTTGGCTAAAACACAGCCTCAATTGACCGGAAGATGTGCCATGAAAGTACTTAACTCATTGAAATCAGCCAAAAAACGCGACAAAAACTGCCGCGTGGTGCGCCGCAAAGGCCGCGTTTATGTGATTAACAAGAAAAACCCACGCTATAAAGCGCGCCAAGGTTAGTTTTTGGGGGGGGTTAATCTTCAGGGCTAATCTTATAGCAAAATGCTGATTTCTTACTAAAAGGCCGGCAAAACCGGCCTTTTTTATTTTACCCCCCCCTCTCTCATAGCACTCACTTAGATAATTAAGCCTCTGTTAGCCGTCTTAGCCTTAATTTTAAGATGTTAGCCAGCAAGAGGGGCCGTGATGCGGATTTTTTTTGAACATGAGCGTAAAACGCATATGCTCGATAGCAGTGTGTTGCGCGAATTAGAGCGCGCGCTGATTGACACCTATAATGAACAAACTAACGAAGACGCCATTCTTATCGAGCGGCCTTTGCTGGCTCAATTAAAAGCAAATATTGAGCCGCTTATTGCGCTTTACACGCGTTTAGAACATTACGGCTTTCCTGAAACAGCCGAACCCGACCGCTCGCATCAAGAATTGGCCAATATATGGCAAAACCAGCTCGATATGATTGAGCATGTGCTGCGCAATTCAATCTATCGGGGCTTTAATTCTTCTAAAACTGAAATCATGCAAATGTGCCATGGCTTTGCCCATGCAAAACAATTTATCGAGCGACATGCATTAAAATTGGTGCGCGATGATATCGCCTCGCTGCAAGATGGCGACCCGCCAGTATCGCTGGAGCAATTATTTGCCGCGGGAATACAAACATTAAAAGGCGGAAGATCCGCAGAGCTTAATCCAGATGATTTTCTTACGGTTACTGTCATACCCACAGCGCGGCGTCCAATGACTGCACCCATACTGAACCCCACATTTCTAGATCCCTCGACACACAACAAACCCGCCGCAAAACCCGCCGCAAAAAAAATTGATAAAGACGCCCTCGCCACCGCCATGAAAAAGCTAGAGGGTTTAGTTGGCCTTGATGAGGCCAAAGAATATATCGGCGATATCCCCATTCAACTGCACGACCAAGAACAGCGCTTGCGGCATGGGCTTGCGCCGGTGCCGGTGAGCTGGCATTTGGCGCTTTCGGGGCCACCGGGCACGGGTAAATCAACCTTGGCCGAGATATTGGCCGAGGTGCATAAAGCTTGTGGCCGTCTTAGTCGTGGTCATTTGGTGCAAGCCAAAGCAGGCGACCTTGTCGGCGAATATGTTGGCCACACCGCTGGCAAAATAAATGGTGTGATCAGAAGTGCCATAGGCGGCGTGCTACTGCTCGATGAGGCACATGGGCTTTTATCGGAGGGTAATAAATATTCTGACGAGGTTTTTGCACCGCTCATGGATGCGATGGAAAAACACCGTGATAATTTTATTGTAATATTTGCCACCTACCCCGACAAGATCGATAAATTGCTTGAGGCCGATCGCGGTCTGGCCCGCAGGCTTGGCACAATTTTAAAATTGCCGCATTACACACCGGCGCAACTCCTTGAAATCAGCAATGGCATTTGCGATGGCTTTGCCCTTACGCTTGATGCCGATGCCAGCGCGCATCTGCTGCAAGTTTTTGGCCGCTACACCGATAGTCATGGCGCAGTCAGTCATGGGCAGGAAAATTTTGGCAATGGCGGCTTTGCGCGCAAAGTAATCGAGCAAGCAAACTTAGCCCGCGCCAGAAGGGTTTATGTCTCGGCCGATAGTAGCCGTGAGGCACTGACAACTTTAAGCCGCGCCGATATCGAGGCAGGCTATGCCCGCGCCAAAAAAGCCCACGAAACCGCTAATGACGTCGTCGATGGCCCAAGCCGCAACCCGATTGGTTTTCAAATTCCGCGAGCCCAAGAGTTGCAGAGATAATTTACCAGTCTAGCTAACCGGCCTAATTTACTGGCCTAATTTACCCAGGCAATCCGCAAGACATTGGTGTTGCCCGGTGTGCCAAAGGGCACGCCTGCTGTTACAACCAGCCGATCGCCGCTTTTGGCCAGCCCATCATTTTTAGCAATGGCCACGGCTTTTTCCACCATCTCCGAAAAATTATTGACGTCTTCGGTCACCACCGGATGCACCGCAAAGGACAAAGTTAAACGCCGCGCCGTTTCAGCTTTTGAAGTAAGGCACAAAATGGGCACGTTGGGGCGCTCACGCGCGGCCCGCAAAGTGGTAGAGCCGCTGGTGGTGTAAGTGACAATCGCGGCGGCATCAATCGTGGTGGCTACCTGACGCGCGGCAGCGGTTATGGCATCGGCCGTGGTATGTTGCAGCTCGGGGTGGGCTGCATCCATAATCGAGCGATAAAACGGGTCGCTCTCAATGCGTGTGGCAATGCGGTTCATCATCGCCACAGCCTCTAACGGATATGCGCCCGAGGCTGTTTCGGCTGAAAGCATAATGGCATCGGTGCCATCAAAAACGGCAGTGGCCACATCAGACGCTTCGGCCCTTGTGGGCGCGGGCGCACTAATCATGCTTTCCAACATTTGTGTGGCAACAATGACTGGCTTTCCGGCAAGGCGGGCTTGCCGCACAATCAGTTTTTGTAAACTCGGCACATCTTCCGGCGGTAGCTCAACGCCCAAATCACCCCGCGCCACCATAACGGCATCGGCGCGCTCAATAATTTCCATAAGGTGGGTAATGGCCGAGGGTTTTTCGAGCTTGGCAATGAGCTTGGCTCTGCCCGCCACCAGCTTTTGCGCTTCGGCCACATCTTCAGGCTTTTGCACAAAGGACAGCGCAATCCAATCAACGCCCATATCTAAAGCAGCGGCCATATCGCGATGATCTTTGGCGGTCAGTGGGCTAAGCGGCAAAATGGCCCCAGGTACATTCACGCCCTTGCGGTCGGATAATTTACTGGCATTGACCACACGGCACTGCGCGTAATCAGCGCCGCATTGCTCTATGGCTAAGCGTACGCGGCCATCATCCAGCAATAAATCTTGCCCCACAGCAATGGCCGAAAAAATCTCGGGGTGGGGTAAATTCACCCTTTTTGTATCACCGGGCGTAGTGTCTAAATCAAGCCGAAAGCTTTGCCCCGCCACAAGCTCAATCGGGCCATTGGCAAAAGTGCCAATGCGCAATTTCGGCCCCTGCAAATCGGCGACAACGCCAATGGGTCGGCCCAGCTCACGCTCAATGCCCCTTATCATAGCCAAGCGCGCTTGATGGTCGGCGACAACGCCATGGCTAAAATTAAGCCTGAATAAATCGGCCCCTGCCAGCACCAAAGCCTTAACCAGCTCGGGGGTGTTTGAGGCAGGCCCCAAAGTAGCTAGGATTTTAGTCTTGCGGATGCGGGCGGGTAAAATCATGGTGCGGGCGCCGTTTGTGGCATTGTATTTGGCGCAGACCCAGCCGCGCCAGACCAAGCCGCTCCACAGGGGCCGGCACAGGCCAGCAAGCTATCTTCGCAGGCCGCATTACAGCCGCCAACATCACAAAATTGGGCGCGGGTGCTATAGGCGGGCAATAACACACTACGGCCTTTAGCGCCTTGCATACGCGCATCGAGCGTTTGTTCAGATAAACATTGGCGATAGCGCAATTCGCACTGTTTGCGGCAAATATTTTGCTGGGCGGTGCATTGTTGCTGGCACTGTTCGCTGCCTTGCGGCCACAGCAATTCTTGCGCGGGTTTATCGGCAGGGTCGGCAACCATGGCACCCTGCCCCACACAAGCAGATAAAAGAAACAAAGCTGTGATTAAAAAATATTTCATGAATAGCTCCGAACGCTTGGGCTGTTATAGCCTAATTTGCTGCGGTGAGCAAATCGGCGCGGCCATAGCGGGCGACACCCGCCTCGCCCTGTTCGAGCCATGCCCATAATTGATCATAAAGCGAAAAATGCCACCATTCTTCGGGGTGACGCACAAAGCCCGCATGGCTCATGGCATGCAATAAAATTTGCCGGTGGTGATGATATGTTTGCTCTTGGCCCACTGTGGCATTGGCATAAAAATCAGGGTGAGAGTGCGGGGCCATATCGTCAATATTTCCGCCCATGGGCACAATGGCGCCTTGCGCATCTATCAGTTGCAGGTCGATGGCGGCGCCCGTGCTGTGCGGCGGCGGATGCAGCGGGTCTTGGCTGGGAATGGCCCATATTTTATAAACCTCGGGCAAAAGCGCCTCTCGCGCTGCGGGCAGTGCCAGGCCACGCGCACGGGCCAGCTGCTGTAAACTATATTCAACCATATGGCTTTGCACCACAACCGGCCGATAGGCATCAAACACATAAAACCGCAAGTCAGGCGTGCTTTGCTGCAAATGCTGCTGGGCGCGCCACAGGGCCTCGGCCACTTTTTTGCGCAAAAACCACGGCCCCATTTGCGGATAAACCGCCCCACAAGCCTGATAAGGCGCGGGATTATAACGAGCAATGCTGGCCGGCAGCGGCACCATGGGCTCGCCACACTCTTTAATGGGTAAATATCGGTAAGGTTTAAAGCGCATGGCCTAGTTTATGGCGATTCTGCTTTTCTGGCGATTCTATGAAAATCTGCGCCCCTCTCATTAAAAAAAGCAAAAATAAGGCTACCACTGAGCTTAAAGTTAGTATGGTTTCTCCCCTCGGAAGGGCATATAGCCCAGAACCCGCATTTTTGTTATGCAAAAAAGCAAAAATAAGGCTACCACTGAGCTTAAAGTTAGTATAGTTTCTCCCCTCGGAAGGGCATATAGCTCAGCGCC
>JAIXQD010000012.1 GCA_027485855.1 Rickettsiales bacterium
AGACAGCAGCTAAAAGCAAGATTGCCCGAAATTGCCGCCCAGCAAAAAATGCTGGCCGCAATTCATGCCGAGCGCGACGCTCTTTTTACACAGCTCAACAAACTCGGCCAAACCGCCCAACTCCTATGCGAAGGCGAAGTCAGCCCCGCAGCGCTTAAAGCCGGCGTGGGCGAAACCAGCGGCGACGCTGCGGCAATGATTGCGCAGGTGGCCGAGCCCATCGCCCGCCCTGCGGTGTTGCCCGCTGTAAACCGCCCAGCGCGCCTCCGCACCAATATTGGCACCAACACCATGCCGCAAGCCTAGCAGCCAGACACAGGCATGGCCGATAAACGCCACCAATAAACTATATAAATAAGCGCAAAACCATGCCCGCCCTTGGCTTTTGCCGTAACACACCATAAACTCACCCCATAAACCAAAGCCCAACACCCCTTTATTGGAGATAAGCATATGCGCATTCACCTTTTGTTGCTCTTGCTGCTTTTGGCCTTCGCCCAGCCGGCCCTTGCACAAACAACAGCAGCCACGCCCAAATTAGAGCAGGCCAAAAGCTCTAAGCTGGCCAATGTGCCCTTCGATGACCCGCCGCTGCGCCTGCCCATGGCGCAGGTTTTTTCTGAAAGCCTGCTCAGTGCCGGCATTGCCACCAACCGCCCCTGCGAAGAGATGGAAAGCTATGGCTGGCAATTTGGCCCGGACGATCAAAACCGCGCCGATCGGGTTTTTTCGCAATTTTTTGATCGGTTGCGGCAGGCAGGCTATGCCATGACCCCGCTTTACCCGCCCAATGCCAGCGAAGAAATCACCATGGTGGCGGCCGATGGCCCAAATAGGAAAATAAACCTGCTATGGTCGGGCGGCGATAATGGCTTATTGCTGCTGCTGTGCCGCACCAGCGCCACGGCGCCCGCCACCACCGGCTGGCTCAACCCGCAAGATTTACAAAAAGCGCCCAATATTAATGGCGGCAGCAGCTTTGCCGATGCCGCGCCCGCAGCGCCCGCTCTGCCGATGGCCACCGCCAGCAACAAAGCGCAACCGGGCATTTTGGGGCAAATACCCGCCAGCGCCATAACACAGAACTTACCACAGAACTTACAACAAGGCTCAGAGCAAGACTCACAACAAGCACGGGCGGGGTCTTGGTCGAGAGCGACACCACCCGCAACCTCGCCGCCTGCGCTGTTAGCCAAAAATCTTTTAGGCGATTGGGTGGGGCGCTATCATTGCTCTGGCATGGGCAAGGCCCAAGCTGTGCTGCGCTTTAATCAATATAACCGGCTTAAAAGCGAGCAGATGACGGGTCTGTTCGCTTTTGCGCCGGTTGCAGGCAACGCCGACATGCAACAGGGCAGCTACGAAGTGCGCGGCACTATCGATGCCGACACCGGCCGCATCTTGCTCACGCCCACACGCTGGCTGTCGCAGCCAAAAGGCTATAGCAATGCACCGCTTATTATTCAGCTAGATGGCGACCGGCTATCGGGCATTTTTCAAGGGGTAGATGGCTGCACCAGCTTTGAAGCACAATGGCAGGCCCTTAATAGTGCAAACTTACCTGGCCGCACAGCACCAGCTAAAAAGCGCAACCCGCGCCAGCTGCGCTCTTAACCCAAATTAATTGCCCCTTAAGCTCCGGCCGTTATTATTGCTTTAGCTAAGCAGCAAGGGGTTATAGCCATGGGCTATATGACAATCGCCGATGATTTTGCCGAAGAACTCCATGTGCTGCTTGGCGTGCCAACCAAGCTTGATACGCCTTTTGTAGAAATTCGCAGTATCAAGCAAAGCGGCAAAAGCTATGTTTCATTCACCGCCATGGGTGATGAGCTTTCAGCCGAGCTGGTTTTACACGATAATGGCACAACCGAGCTGCGCCGCATCAAAGACCGGCTGGTGCTTGGCGCTTGCCAATTAGCCGATGGCACCATCACCCACACCAAGCAAGAACGCCACCCGCAGCAAGGCCTTATCGGCCAGCCAGCGCCCATCACCGAAAAAAGCTTTGCCGAAGATGCGCAAGAGCTGCGTTTGCAAAAGGCTATTGCTAAGCGTCAGGATTTGCTGTTACGCGGCCAAGCTGTGCTGGCACAACAATAAAAACCAGCCTTAGCCCGCACGCAAAAGGCCGCGCCCCTCAGCCTTAAGCCAAGCCATGGCCTCGTGCCGGCGCGGGCAAAGCTTATCGACCAGCCGCCAAAATTGTGGCGAATGGTCAAAATGGTGCAAATGCGCAATCTCGTGCGCCACCACATAATCAACCACAAAAGCGGGCGCCAGCATGAGGCGCCAACTCAGCATAAGGCGGCCATCAAGGCTCATACTGCCCCAACGGCTTTTGGTATCGCGCACCACTATGTGACACACCACCACGCCCGCTTCTTGGGCAAAATGTGCAGCAACCTTGCTAAAATATTGCTTGGCCTCACGCACCAGCCAATCACGCACGCGCCGCGCAAAATAGGGCGCCTCACCGCCCACCTGCAACAGGCCGCTCTTATTATCGATGGCCTCAAACTGCACACCGCGTATTTGCGCATGGGCCACAAGGCGCACTTTGCTATCAAGCACCGACAACACATTATTTGGCGCAAAGCTAATGGGCTGCGGCAAGGCCTGTTGTTGTTGGAGTAACCAGCCCTGATGCTCGGCCAGAAAATTTTGCAACGAGCTATCTTTGGCACGCAAGGGCGCAGTTAGCACCGCCCGCCCGCCGCGCACATCAAGCCGCAGCGATAAGCGCTTGGCCCTTGGGCTGCGTTTTATATGCACCGGAATGGCCAGAGCAACATGGGTCATGCGCAAAGTCTAACACAAAAAATTTGCATGGCCGATGGTTTAATAACTGCCAAAAAGCCGCGCTTGCTTATCGAGCCTGTGCCATGCCCGCTGCGAGGCCTGCCGCGCCAACAAACGCATGGGCCGCAAACGCATGGCCAAAACAGTGCCCGACATCATCAGCACCACCATTAACAGCAGCGGCATCAGCCACATCATGGCGGGTGCGCTCTTAACAATCACCGCCAGCAGCGCCGCTGTTGCGCCAAATAATGCCAGCGCCTGCACAAGGCCCAGCGCAAAGGCGCGCAAAGCAAACATAAAAGATGGCCGAGAGAATTTCTGGGAGAATCTTTGGCGTGAGAATTTCTGCATAAGGGCGCTCCCCAGAGTAAGCTTTAAGAGGGTAAGCCTTAAGCATAAACAGCAAACATAAATGAAAGCTGAATTTGCTTAAAAACCATATTCTTTCAGGGTGTTACGCTTTTGTGGCTTTGCTTTTGCCGCTATCATGGGTGGCGATAAAATCGGCCACAATGGGGCAAATCATCTCGCGCCATTTGCGGCCATTAAAAATACCATAATGGCCAACGCCCTCGGCCAGAAAATGTTTTTTCTTATTGTTGGGCAGCGCGCTGCATAAATCTTGCGCGGCGCGTGTTTGCCCGGGGGCCGAGATATCATCGAGCGAGCCCTCAACCGTCAGCAGCGCTGTTTGTTTAATAGCCGTTGGCCGCACCGGCAAACCACGCCATGTGAAAGTGCCCAACGGGAAAGCATGTGTTTGAAAAACGCGCTCAATGGTTTGCAGATAAAAATCGGCCGGAATATCCATGACCGACAAATACTCATCGTAAAAACGACGGTGCCCTTCAGCACTGTCACCATCGCCGCGCACTAAATGCTGAAACAGCTTAACATGCTCACCCACATGCCGCTCCAGGTTCATTTGCATAAAGCCAGACAGCTGCAAAAACCCCGGATAAACCCGCCGAAAAGCCCCCGGATACCACGCCGGCACTGTAGTAACCACAGTGCGCTCAAACCAAGCCAGCGGCTTTTGCTCGGCCAGCTCATTGACTTGCGTTTTATGCACGCGCACATCAATGGGGCCACCCATAAGAGTCATGCTGGCGGGCTGCTGCGGGTCTTGCGCTTCGGCCAGAAGCGAGACGGCGGCCAACACTGGCACCGATGGCTGACACACGGCAATAATATGCACGCGCTCGCCCAGCAATTTTATAAAATCAATCAGATACTCAATATAGGTATCAAGATCGAACACGCCGGCCGATAACGGCACCAGCTTCGTATCAAGCCAATCGGTGATATAAACCTCGTGGCTGGGCAACAAAGCCTCAACCGTGCCACGCAGCAAGGTGGCATGGTGCCCGCTCATAGGCGCCACCAGCAAAACCTTAGGCTGCTGATATTCACCCTCACGCCTGAAATGCACCAATTGGCAAAAAGGTAAATCGGCCACCACCACTTCTTGCACCGGCACTATTTTGCCATCAATGCTGGTTTGGTTTAGACCAAAATCGGGCTTGCCGAAACGGCGCGTCGCCCGCTCAACCAGCTCAGCACTGGCGGCAATAGCTCTGCCAATGCGCGTATAAGCCGGTGGAAAAGCCGGATTTTGGAAGGCGGTTTGCATCATTGCTGCGGTGACTCGAAGTGGCGTCAGCAATGCGTAGGTCGCATCGTAAAAATGATAAAGCATGATTTATCGTAATGCAGATTCGCCTATAAAGCTAAGGCCTATAAAGGATGGGCCCTATAAAGGATAGGCCCTATAAAACTGGCGCCGCATTATGGCTGCTTTTTAAGCGCCCCAAAACCGGCTGACCCAATAGTGGTTGCGTGCGGGGAGCAAAAACACCGGCTGCACTGGCGCGCGCCAATAGCACATAAGCATTAAACGCCCCTTGCCACGCCATCGGGAATGTATCTTCAAGCGTAGCCAAGGGCACCACGGTTGGCGATATTGTGGCAGATTGATTTTGCAAAAAATTGAGCAACAGCGGATTTTGCAAAGCGTCAAGCATCACGTTTTTAGCAGCAGCCTCGCCAATAGTGCTTTTGCTAAACACGCGCTGATACCTGAAGCTAGAGTCATTATAAGTGCCAAACATTTCACCGGCACCGTCACTGTTCTTTTTTCCGGCGACGATTTTCTTTTGTAATTCGCTAACCAAAATAGAAGTATCGGCAAAGTAGGCCATGGTTTCGGGCTGTTGCGCCCAAGTAAAGAGTAAATATTCTAAACCATGACGGAACTCTTTAGTCACACTGCTCCGATCATCGCTGCGCCAAGCAACCGCGCTTTTAACAACCTCCAACACCTCATCGGGCCAGGTCACATTATCTAACTTAAACTTCGCGGGCGTATCGATAATTGTTTTAACAGTGGCGGCTTCTTTGGCAATGTCGCGCTCGCTTCTAAGCGCCTCAAGCCCAATCGCCGTTGGCGCAAAAAGCTGCTGCAACTCGTAAAGGGTGTTTTGTAGCTGTGTTTCTTTTTCAGTGCGGGCGTTGGGTTTTGCCGCAACATAGTCACGCAACAGCTGCTCGGCCATGGCTTGATTAATTTTGGGCGGTAAAATGGCTGTGCTTATCATGGTTTTGCTCCGATTACGCGAGTTGGTGCAGACTGGTTTGCAGCAGGTGCGGCAGGTGCGGGCGCGACATAGTCTGGCAATAAATTACTTTTTTGCAGCAGCAACAATAATAAATAGATTTTTTTAGCTTCGCTATAAACCAGCGGTACGGTCTCTTCAACGGGTGCCAGTTTTTTCATAGATGATGCGAGCTGTTGCAAAGTGTTTATCAGCGCGTCATCAAACAAAATAAGCACGGCCGTGCTCTTGCCATGCGGCTTAATAGCATCATAGCTGAGCGTCCAATGCGCGCCGCCGATTTGTAAACCATGCGGCGTAATCATTTTATCTTGGAGGTCAAGTTTTAATGTCGAAGAATTCTTGCCCTTATGTATGTTGGCAATCGTGAGCAAATATTCTTTTACTGTCGCGACATTCTCTCTGTGGCCCGCCAGCGTTAAAAGCATTTTCTCAACCTCATCGCCCCAATTTTTAGCAACTTTGGCTTTAATGGGTAGCAGCGATTGCGGCAAATCAAGCGCGCTTATCTGGCTGCGCATCTGCTCTTCTTTTTCGGCCAAGCGCCAACCCGGCCCATCATCGGCAAATAGCGGCGTTAATTGCTGCATCAGCAGGCTGAGCTTGCCAAGCCGCTGGTTAAAATCTTTGGCTTTTTCATTGGCGAATATGCCGTCAATCTCGGTTTTAATATTATTATATTTTAATGCTGCCAGCGCCTCGCGGCTGAGCGCGGGCACTGTTGGTGCTGCATTATCAGCGGGCGCGGCTGTGTCTGGCGCCATGCTTGTTGGCAGGGTTAGTCTTTTGGTGGATTTGGGCATAAGGCTCATAGTTTTAAAATATCCGCAGGGCGAGCGGCCAATCGCGGCACAGTTGGCTCGGGCGGGGCATCGCCCAGAAGGCCGCTGCGTTGCGCCCACTCTAACAGCACATAGCAATCACGCGCCACAACAGCCTGCGACGGAAAAGCCGTGTTTATACTTGCCAATCTGTGTGAATGAGCCGCCAGAATATGGGCGTGCTCACCCAGAAAATCCACAAAGGCATTATCTTGCGTTAAGGTTTGCACGCAAAAATCGCGCGCTTGCTCAGTATTCATTTTTTTGAAATTATCTAGATCAAGGTATCTGCTATTATCAACATCCATTATATGGGTAGCACTCGCGAAAATATTTTTTATGCCTGTGGCGAGCTCATAGCGGCTGGCGAGGTCTGTTAATATGCCGGCTTTATGTTGCTTTGCTAACTCAAACACAATTTTGTGGGCCAAGCCTATATTGCTGATTAAGGCAAAATCTTGCCTTGTTGTGGCTCTTATTTTTCTGAACGGAACTTGCGGCATGAGGTGCCAAGGCAATTCAGGCACAAAGTTTTTTCCTTCTACCGGCAAATTACCTGGCAAGTGCAAGGCACCCGCCACATTTTGCATTTGCTCTTCCCATTGGGCTTGTTGCCAGCCACTGCCGCCCACCTTAAAAAAAGGCCGCAACTGCTGCATAATTTGATAAAGCTCCTGCCGTTGCTGTTTGGCATTTTCTGACCAGGCCAAGCCTTCAATGGTTTTACTAATGGCCGCGTAATCGAGCACGGGTAAGCTTGGCTCAATCGGCAAAGTATGTGGACGCGGCATCAGGCTCATAGCTGCGGCCCACCTGCATTTAAAATGGGCCGACCTAAGCTGCGCGGTGCCGATGGGGTTGGCGAAATATCACCCAACACACCGCTGCGCTTGGCCCATTCGAGCAGCACATAAGCCTCTTTGGCGATGTTATAAGGCTGCGGAAATGCCTCTTCGCTTAGTTTAAGCCCCTCAACATAACATAATTGCGATTTTACAAAATTATAAATGGCCGGCACAGACAGAGCACGAATATAAGCCTGCCGACCTGCATCCCCCTTGGGCGAGCAATAGCTAAATGACCAACCCTCTTTTCTCTCACCATCAATAATACCAAAAATATTATCCTCGGTTGTCAGTTCATTTTTTACAATATCTTGCCATTGCTGTTGCGTTTGGGGCGCGCGCCCCTCGCGATGCATTAGGTTAATCTGATCTTCAAGCACAAGCTTAATGCTGTTATAAATACGCTCATCTCCAGCTTCGCGTATGGCGGTGGCAGATTTAATGGCTGTTACCGCCTCGTCTGGCCACACAAACTTACCATCTGTTTTTTTGCCGCTTGAAAAAGCCATGCTTTGCGCTGTTTGCAACAGTCGTGCCTCATGTTCGGCCTTACGCCAACCGTTCCCATCTTCATTAAAAAAATAAGCTAAGCTCTCATGCAATGCGCGCAAGGTTGCTTGCGTGGCCTTTTTTTGCGCATCGGGCATATCGGCCATATCTTGCAGCTGCGCCTTTATGGCAGCTAAGTCAAATTGCGGCAATTGTGGGTCGAGCGTTAGTTTTTGCATAGGCTAATTTACCATGCAAAAGCGCCCAAATGTGCGGCTTTAATAGTTGCACCGTGCTGATTTTTGCAACCCTTAATACATCACTCGGCCGCTATGGTTAATGGCGCGTCTTGGACTATAGCCACTTGCCCTGAAGCCTGTGCCGCACGGCGCACATGCGCAAAAATTTGTTGTAGTGCACGCGTTTCTAGCTGGCGCACGCGCTCTTTACTAATGCCCAGCTCGCTGCCCATATCTTCGAGGGTGATAATATCTTCGGCCTCGGCTAAATGGCGACGGCGAATAATTTGCTGCTCGCGTGCGGGCAGCGCTTTTAACGCCTGCTGTAGCCAACGGCTACGCTTAGCGCCATCGATAAAACGCAACGCATGTTCTTCGGGCGTGGGACCGGGGTCGGGCAAAAAATCCTGGGCTTTGTCGTCGCTGTCATCGGCCAAGGTTAAGTTAAGCGATTTATCGGGCGCGGTCAGGCGCTGCTCCATAATTTCAACATCTTGCACGTCAACGCCCAGCGTGTGGGCAATTTCAGCGCGGCCCGCATGCGTAAGTTGGCCACCATTTTCGGCACTGGCTAATTTTGCCCGCAGGCGGCGCAAGTTAAAAAACAAAGATTTATGCGCGCTGGTGGTGCCCGTGCGCACAATCGACCAATTGCGCAAAATATAATCTTGAATGCTGGCGCGCACCCACCAGCTGGCATAGGTTGAAAAACGAATATCGCGTTGCGGCTCAAAACGGTTGGCCGCTTGCAGCAAACCAATGGTACCTTCTTGCACCAAATCGGCCACGGGCAGGCCATAGCCCTTAAACTTGCTGGCCAAGGCCACGGCCAAACGCGTATAGGCCGAGATAAGTTTTTGCAAAGCCGCGGCATCGCCCTTTTGCCGCCAAAGCGTGGCTAAGGCCAGCTCTTCCTCACGCGATAAAACCGGCACGGCCATGGCTTGGCGCACAAAACTCAGCTGATTTTCGTAAGATTGGCCATCATCGGCCCATTGCGTGATTGTTGCCATTGCCGCCTCGCACGTCATTTTTGGCCAGACCATACCAGCCAGACATAACTCATACGAAGCGCACGCCGCTTTAGATCACAATTTTATTTTGGCCGTAAATTATGCCCCCGAACTACGCCCACAACTAGGCCAGCGGGATTTGTGGGGTGCCCAAGCCTATAGCGGCACGGGGTGCTTTTGGCCGAATAGCTGCAACAGGCAAAGCATCTGCGCTGCCAGCCTTTTCGGCCGCCACTGCTACGGGCTGAGCCGCAGATTCTGTTGTTATTTCTAAACCCAGGGTTTGCGCCTCGGCCCGTAGCTGGGCCAAATGCTTGCTGACATCGGCCGTGCTGTTAATATCGCCAAACTTCGCCTCTCTGGCCTTGGCAACTTTTTGCTGTAAGGCCACAAGCTCTAAAAAGTCTGGATTCTCTTGCACCAACTTTTTATAGCGTGCCCTTTTTTGGGCATCGTCATGTGTGGTTAAAAGTTTTTTATATTTATTGGTGGTCGCCGACAAAGATGCATCATCTAAGCCTAAACGGCGTGCCTCGGCCCGGAGATCGGCCAGAGGTTGGCTGATATCGTCTGTGTTGTAGATTGCGTTAAACCTTGCTTCATTGGCTGCAGCAACTTTTTTCTGTAAGGCCACAAGCTCTAAAATTTCTGGCCGGTCTTGCAGCAGTTTTTTATAGCGTGCTTTCGTTTGGCTATTGAGTGCCGCCACGCTCTCTTTAGCTTCTTTTATTGCGGTTTGCATACGCTCTTCATTTGAAACAGCAACGCCCAGCATCATCAGCGGAAAAAGTAAAAATGATAAAATAAGCGGTGGAAAAAAAATAATGCCCACCGTTACAGTGGCAGCAAGCACGGCAGAGCTTGCAAGAAAAACACTGAGAAAGAATTTTGTATATTTTTTTTCTTTTTGCCGCAAGTTGCTGTTTATTTCAGCACATTGATCTTTCATCTCGTTATCGGCAATGGGGTCGGCCGCAACAAGTGCCGCTTGAACAATTTTATCGCTGATATAGGGAGGCTGGGCGGTGAAAACGACAGCGCCCTTAATTGTGGCTTTTCTTAAAGAGCCGCCCCTAAATTTTTTCATGGTACTTTTAATGTCAGTCATTTTAGCCTGCCTGCTAATAGCTTTTATGCTTCTTACTTTTCTGCCCAAAATATAACATGCGGTTTTATTTTCATGCCGCAAAAAGCAAAAAAAGCCCCGCCATAGTGTGGCGGGGCTTTG
>JAIXQD010000005.1 GCA_027485855.1 Rickettsiales bacterium
ATGCTCCGGTAATGTCAAAGAATCTCTTGGGATTGATCGTCAGGGGCCAGATGCATTTAACGTGGTCGCGCGTCCACCGCTTAGTTTACCGCCAGAGTTCAGCTTGCGCGCTCCAGCCGGGCCTGGCACCGACATGGGCTTGAGTGCTGGCCAAGATAAACAAGCCGAAGCTATTATCACAGGGCAAGCTCCTGAAAGTCCAGCGGCAGCCCAAATACGACAAGATACCTCAACGAGCCAATTTTCTGGCGGGGAAGGTGCGCTACTTGAAAAGGCAGGAGCAACTACGGCAGATGATTCTATTCGCATGAAGCTTATGAAAGAAAAAGGCGAAACACCAGATGATAAAACATGGCTGGAAAAATCAGTGCCATTTTTGGCAGGTGAAAAAGAAAATAAAGATGTGCTAAATCCCACCAAAGAAATTCATCGTTTGCGTACTACCGATAAAGCAGATGCTGTTACAATTCCTGAAAAAAATCTTCCCTCTCCTGCACCCAAAAAATAGGCACTCTATTGCTACGCGCTAACTTTCATCACGCTTTTCCCTTGGCTGAAATCACTGCTCAGTCAGAGGCGCTTGAAGCAAAGGCTCAACCAGTGTTACAGGCATTGCTGTCTGCGCAGGGAGTGGGAGCAAAACCTTGTTTGCGTGCACCATTCTCTCAAGATGATTCTGCTGAAATTGAAAGCTACGCCGCGCGGTTGCAACAAAATAAAGATGTGGTGTTGATGGGCACGGGCGGCTCCAGTTTAGGTGCTAAAATGCTGTATGAGGCTTTGGCAGAAAAGGGGGCGTACCCTGAACTTCATTTTGTTGAAAATACTGATACGCATACTTTAGAAACACTTTGGAATAAATTAGATGCCGCGCAGACTGGCCTGATGATTATTAGTAAATCAGGTAATACCGTGGAAGCGCTTGCGCCGGCGCTGTGGTGGTTGGAGCATTTAACGCCTGCGCAACAAAAACAAGTGGCAGAGCGAAGCGTGGCGATTGCGGTAGAGGGTGAAAATCCATTGCGCGCACTTGCCGCTCATTATGGCATTCCATGCCTTGCGCATGCGGCAGATGTTGAGGGGCGTTTCTCGATTTTTACGCTGGTGGGGCTTTTGCCTGCTGCTGTTGCGGGGATTGACATTCACGCGCTTCGCCAAGGTGCGCAGCAGGCTTTGCAACCAGCGGCGCTCGCGCAAACTCTCAAAGGGGCGGCGTGGCAAGTGGCCAATATGAATGCAGGCAAAAATGTGCATAGCGCATGGATTTACGCCGACAGATTGTATGGCCTTGGTCAGTGGTTTCGTCAAGGCTGGTGCGAGAGTATTGGTAAAGAGGGTAAGGGCAGTCTGTTGATGGAAGCGCGCGGCTCCGTAGATCAGCATAGTGTTTTGCAATTACTCCTCGATGGCCCTTCAGATAAGATTGTGACATTGATTGGGCAATTGCCAAATCCTCAAGAATCAAAGGTTCAAGCGCCTGCTTCACTGCAAGACATATTAGGATTCTTGCATAACAAATCACTCGGTGAAATGCTCTGTGCTCAAGCCGCCATGACGCTTCAATTATTACAGGGAGCAGGCGTGCCTGTGCGCACCATGCAGCTGGCTCAGGCGGACGCGGCAGGGGTTGGGCAGATGGTCATGAGCTTTATGCTAGAGATTGTTTTGGCCGCTGAATTGATGCATATCAATGCGTTTAATCAGCCCGCCATCGAAGATAGTAAGCGCTTGATTCGCGAACATCTCAAAAAACATTCATCCGCAGCGTAGGACGCAGCCATGCCCCAGCCATTTTCGCTTTCCATTCATTTGCCCGACCGCGTGGATGGCACGGTTGCTAAAACCCTCACTATCACCCAATGTTTTCATGAATGGGTGCATGCGATGGAAGATGATGACTGGCATATGGCGGATGGCAGCCGCGGAAAACCTTCTTATCCGTCGGACGTTGACGCGCTGCAAGCCATGCGCGCGACAATGGAAAATTTTGGCGCGGTGATTCCTTATGGCACCTCGCCATTGGGTGAGAAAAAATATCGCCAGCTTGCTGCGCAAGGCTATACCAATGAATACGGTGTGCCGTTTGATGCAGACGATATGGTCTTTACCCCTGGCGGACAATTTGGTTTAGCCGCAACATTTTATGCGCTTGAAAAACATTGCCCAGACGGCGTGATTTTAGCCACTCAGCCATGGTATTTGAACCATGAAGAGCTCGCGAGTATGTTCGCGCATGACAATTTGTTGGTGGGTGTGCGCCGCAATAAATTCGTGCCGATTCCACTCGAAGATTCTTCCAATTTCCGTGTGACCGCCGCGCAGCTTCGTCAGAGCATTGAGGCTTGTGTGGCAGCAGGGCAAAAGGTGGCGGCGGTGGTGTTCTGCAATCCTGCCAACCCGATTGGCGTGGTATTACGCAAAAACGAATGGAAAGAAATTGCTGCCGTTTTGGCCGACTATCCAGACATCGCGGTGTTGCTCGACGAAGCCTTTGTTGAAGTGGTGTTCGATGAAGATTTTGAATGTTCGATTCTGCATGCAGCCCCCGCACTCAAAGAGCGTACCTTCCTTTTCCGTTCTGGCACCAAAGCGCTGGGCCTAGCGGGTGAGCGTTTGGCGGTGATGGCCGTGCCAAAGAAATTTCATGCCGCTGTGGTGGCGTTTCAAAGCCGTTTAATTGGTAACCCGCCATTTGCCGCACAAGCGGGCATGGGCACGGGCATGGCCACCATGAGCAAAGAGAAAAAACAAAAAATTAGCCGCTATTATGCAGGAAATTATGCACTCTTGCGGGATATTTTTGAGCGCGGCGGCATTGCTAAAAATATTTTGTGCGAGCCCGAAGGCGGCTTTTTTGTGCTGCTGAAAATGCCAGAATTGGTTGGCAAATTATTGCCAGAAAAAGCACAGAAAATTCTGGGTAAAACCCATATTGAAAATGACGTGGATATTTCCTTTGCGCTCATCATGGGCTTTGGGCAAAGCGCCAAAGAAGGTGTGGCGGTGATACCCGCTTCGGCCTTTGGTTTGCAGTCCAAAATCCCAACCGTGCGGGTGTCCTACAGCAGTACGCGTGAAGAAGTGCAACAGATTGCCGAGCGCATTGTAAAAGCAGTGGCATTTGCCGCACAATAATGCTTCACTGCGGCCATGACTATCATTCGCCGCTTACCGCCAACCACTGTTAATCGCATCGCCGCTGGCGAGGTGATTGAACGCGCCGCATCCGTGGTGAAAGAGCTGGTAGAAAACGCGCTCGATGCAGGTGCCACGCAAGTGGATATTCAGCTTCAACAAGTGGGGCGCACATTGATTGCGATTTCAGACAATGGCGCAGGGATGACGTGTGAAAATCTTGCGTTATCCATCGAGCGGCACGCGACATCTAAATTGCCGGATGACGATTTATTGCGCGTGAAATTTCTAGGATTTCGTGGCGAGGCTTTGCCGTCCATTGGTTCTATCAGCCGTATGAAGATCATGACGCGCCATGCCTCAGAACCTCATGGTTGGCAGCTGGATGTAGAGGGCGGCGAAGTCTCGGATATCACGCCTGCGGCGCATGCCAAAGGCACACGCATTGAAGTGCGTGATTTATTTTACGCTACCCCTGCGCGCCTTGCATTTTTGAAAAGTGACCGCGCCGAGTTGCAGCATATCAAAGACATGGTTTGGCGCTTGGCGATGGCGAATCCTGCCGCTGGTTTTTCTTTGTGGCATGATGACCGCGAAATTTTTAGTTGCAGTGCCTGCACTTCTGCAAACTCAGTGCTAGAGGCATTTCAACAGCGTCTAAGCGAAGTGCTAGGCCATGATTTTGGCGCGAATGCTATGCCGATTTCCATGGAGCGGGAAGGGGTATTTGTCGAAGGATGGGCGGGGCTGCCCACCTTTCATCGCGGCAATTCGCTGTGGCAATTTATGTTTGTGAATGGTCGCCCTGTGCGGGACAAATTGCTGCAAGG
>JAIXQD010000016.1 GCA_027485855.1 Rickettsiales bacterium
GCTTGCCAAATTGGTGGAAGGGCTGCCTGAAAGTTTCCAGAATGATTTCCTGATTACGCACTTCTTCAATCCACCACGTTTCATGCGCTTACTCGAGGTGGTGTCTGGCCCCAAAACCAACCCTGCCGTGCGCCAAAAAATTGAAGCTTTTGCCGCAGTGGCCTTGGGTAAAGGCATTGTGCCGTGCAAAGACACCCCAGGCTTCATCGCCAATCGCATTGGCGTGTATTGGCTGATGATTGCGCTTTATGAAGCGATTGCCTGCGGCATTAGCGTGGAAGATGCAGACGCGGTCATGGGCAAGCCCCTCGGTGTGCCAAAAACGGGCGTCTTTGGCTTGTTTGATTTGATTGGTATTGACCTGATGCCACTCATCGCCAAAGCGATGCTCGACACCCTGCCGGAAGGGGATGTGTTCCGCAAAATCTATCATCAACCCGAGGTCATCACCAACATGATTGCGGATGGCTATACAGGCCGCAAAGGCAAAGGTGGGTTCTATCGCCTCAATACCGAAGGCGGTAAAAAAACCAAAGAAGTGATTAAGCTTTTGGATGGCAGTTACACAGCAGAAAAGAAATCAACGCTCGCCAGTGTGAGCGCGGCAAAAGACGGCCTTCGCGCACTGATTGAACATGACGATATTGGCGGAAAATACGCTAAAATTGTGTTGGTTAAATTGCTGCATTACACCGCCTCACTTGTGCCAGAAATCTCGGACGATATTCTAGCGATCGATGACGCGATGCGCTTTGGTTACAACTGGAAATACGGGCCGTTTGAGCTGATTGATAAGCTCGGCAATAGCACCGAATCTGGCACCACTTACTTTGCGCGTTTATGCGCGGAATTTGGCCTCGAAGTGCCCGCGATTATCGCCGCAGCCAATGGCCAACCGCTTTACCGCACCCAAGGCGAAAACCGCGAATATCATGCGCTTGCGGGCGGCTACCACAAAATCGCTGTGCCGAAAGACGCATGGACATTGGCGGACATTAAACGCACCTCCAAACCTGTAAAGAAAAACGGCTCCGCCGCACTGTGGGACGTGGGCGACGGCGTGCTTTGCTTGGAATTTACCTCGAAAATGAATTCGATCGACCCTGATATTTTGGGGATGCTTGAAGAATGCACCACCATCGTGCCACAAAATCATAAAGCACTTATCATTGGTGGTGACGGCGAGAATTTCTCCGTCGGCGCGAATCTTGGCTTCTTCCTCTACGCCTGCAATATGGGCGCATGGGGCATGATGTCAGACGCGATTAAACAAGGCCAACGCACCATGATGTCGCTCAAATATGCGCCCTTCCCTGTGGTGGGCGCAGTGCATGGCATGGCGCTGGGTGGCGGCTGCGAACTTTCCTTGCATTGCGACGCGTTGCAAGCCCATATCGAATATTACCCAGGCCTTGTAGAAGTGGGCGTAGGCGTGATTCCGGGTTGGGGCGGCTGCAAAGAAATGATTGTGCGCCACATGGCGCATGAACGCCGTGGGCTTGGCGGCTCCATGCCAAAGCTCAAAAACCTGTTCGAAATTATCGGCATGGCCAAAGTGGCAGGCTCCGCGCATGAAGCGCAGGATATGCTCATTCTCAATGAAAAATCACGCATCAGCATGTCCCGCGCGCGCTTGTTGAACGACGCGAAAAATCTCGCGCTTGATTTGTCGAAAAACTATCAAGCCCCACAACCTGCTAACGTCCCGCTGCCGGGGCTGGCCGCCAAGCTCGCGCTTTCCATGGCGCTCAAAGGCATGGCAGCGCTTGGCAAGGTGAGCGCGCATGACCAATTGATTGCCGAGGCGCTCGGTACAGTGCTGACGGGTGGAAAAACCGACATTAAAAAGCCACTCACCGAGCAAGATATCTTGGATCTTGAGCATGACATGTTCATGTCCCTCATCCGCACCAAACCAACGCTAGACCGCATCGAGCATATGCTCGAAACGGGCAAACCATTGCGTAACTAAAAGAAAAAACAGGAGGCTTTTCATGCCACACTATCGCGCCCCGATTGCGGATTATCAGTTCTTATTCTCCCGCGTACTTTCTGCGCACAACGTCCCTTCTCTTGCAGAAGCCAATGAACTCGCGGCACCTTTGTGGGAAGAAGCAGGCAAGCTCTGCGAGCAAGTGCTTTTTCCGCTGAATCAAGTCGGTGACAAAGAAGGATTGAAACTAAATAATGGCGAAGTGACAACCCCTTCAGGCTTCAAAGACGCCTACGCCCAATATGTAGCGGGTGGCTGGCCATCCTTCACCTGCGCGCCAGAATTTGGGGGGCAAGGCCTGCCCGAAATTTTGAACATGCCCGTGATTGAAATGATCTGCTCGGCCAATCTTTCCTTCGGCATGACCCCAGGGCTTTCACATGGTGCGTACAACGCGATTTATCAGCATGCTTCCGATGCGCTCAAATCTAAATTCCTGCCCAAAATGGTGACAGGTGAATGGTCAGGCGTGATGTGTCTCACCGAGCCACAATGCGGCACCGATTTAGGCCTCATTCGCACCCGCGCAACCCCTGCCACGGATGGTAGCTACCAGATTACTGGCACCAAAATTTTCATCTCCTCAGGGGAACAAGATCTCACGGAAAACATCATCCATCTCGTGCTTGCTAAATTGCCAGACGCACCCGAAGGCACGCGCGGCATCAGCCTGTTTCTGGTGCCAAAAATCATGGTGGGAGATGATGGCAGCCTTGGCGCGCGTAATGC
The DNA here is from genome assembly GCA_027485855.1 of Rickettsiales bacterium. Lineage (GTDB taxonomy): Bacteria > Pseudomonadota > Alphaproteobacteria > JAIXQD01. The sequence continues at coordinate 2,723 of JAIXQD010000016.1, forward strand.
GGTGGTTTGCTCAGGGCTGGAGCATAAAATGGGCATCCACGCCTCCCCCACTTGCGTCATGCAATATGA
>JAIXQD010000008.1 GCA_027485855.1 Rickettsiales bacterium
ACCGCGGCGGGTTATTGGATTGTGGCCTCGGGCGGCACCGCCGCGCAAGTTGGCTCGACCCGGTTAGACACAACGACCAACATCACCGCCTATGGCTCGCTTGGTATATCCGGCCGCACGCAGGCTTGCGTGGCCAACCAAGCCGATAACGAATATTACTATTACCAAGTTTTATCTGCTGATTAATCACCAGAAAAGTTAATAGGTTGTTAACCACGCTATAGCCCTCATTTGCTCAATGCTGGGTTTATTCGTGCAAAATTTTGGCTTTAGCCAAAATGCAAAGCAATCTTAACCTGTTTGCGGCAGAATATTTACCTAGTACGAATCTTTGTTATCATCTGTATGTTTTATTTTGGTAATCGCTCTCATAAACTCTTACACAAGGAACATAAAACATGACTTACGCAACCACAAATCGGGCACAGCGTCCGGCGCTCAGCGCGGGTATCGCTATTGGCCCCATTCTCTTTGTCGTCGCCATTTTAGCCGTGCTGGTGGCAGCTTTAGCCGCAGGCTCGGGTGGCTTCACCGCTTCAACCACGACGGATACAGCGCGCACCAATGCTGCCGCGCTTATTCAGCAGGGTCAAAATATCATGATGGGCGCACAGCGTATTCTGGGTGGCGGTACAGCCACTGCCGAACAGGTGCGTGGCGTGGGCGTATCAACCACCGATACATCAGGCAACGGTATCTTTACCGCGGCTGGTGGTGGCGTGCCCCCACAAAACCCGCCTGGTGGTTCGGTTGCAGCGAGTGCGGCCTGGGCCATTGGTACGGCTTATCTGGGTGGCGTGGGCGTAACCGGCACACCGGCTGACAACAGCACCAGTGCTACCGCTGCCGGCGCCGACCTTGTGGCTTGGATACAAGTGACCCAAACCACTTGCCAGCAAATTAATCGTATCCTGACTGGTACGGCCGCTGGTTACTGGATTGTGGCTTCAGGTGGTGGTGCCGCACAGGTTGGTACAGCCCGTTTAGATACAACAACTAACATCACCAACTATGGCTCACTCGCAATCGGGGGCCGTACACAAGCCTGCGTTGCTAACCAAGCCGACGCGGTTTATATCTATTACCAACTCCTCAGCGCCTCATAAGCGTTTATTTGTTTAGTATTCTTAAGGCGGGCAGCCAAAACTGCCCGCCTTTTTTATTGGTTACGTCGCCTTCGGCAAGATAAACTCTGTTGCCTTCGGCAAGATAAGACTGGTTGCCTTCGGCAAGATAAGACTGGTTGCCTTCGGCAACGTGACACCCTTCACGGGTACGTAAAAATAATTAACCCATCTAAGGTAATATATTTTTATAATAACTATTTATGGGCGATGTCGAACATGGCTGACGCAAGCTGCAATTGGTCACACACTCATAGAGCACTGCTTTCGGGGGCACAGCGTTCGGGGGCACAGCGTCCGCAGCTCAGCGCGGGTATCGCTATTGGCCCATTCTGTTTGTTGTGGCCATTTTAGCTGTGCTGGTAGCGGCTTTATCTGCAGGCTCGGGTGGCTTTACTGCTTCAACCACAACCGATACTGCGCGCACCAATGCTGCGGCGATTATTCAGCAAGGTCAAAATATCTTGCTGGGCGCACAACGTATTTTAGGGAGCGGCACCGCCACTGCCGAACAAATTCGTGCTGTTGGTATATCGACCACCGATACATCAGGGAATGGTATCTTTACCGCAGCTGGTGGTGGCGTGCCGCCACAAAACCCGCCTGCGGGCGCTACACCAGCTGGGGTGCTTTGGGGGCCAGCAACCGCCTATCTTGGTGGAATTGGTGCTAATGGCACACCCGCTGATGTTACAACCAGCGCTGCAGCAACTGGCGCCGATCTCATCGTGGGGATACAGGTTACACAAGCCACTTGCCAGCAAATCAACCGTATCTTGACCGGTACGGCTGCCGGCTACTGGATTGTATCTTCAGCTGGCACAGCAACTCAGGTGAGTGCATCCCGCCTAGATACCACGACCAATATCAGTAATTATGGCTCGCTACCCATATCTGGTCGCACGCAAGGTTGTGTTGCCAACCAAGCCGACAATTTTTACGGCTATTTTCAGCTTATTGTTGGTTCGTAATTTACCAATATTACGGATTGCAAACCTGGCAATAACCGGGGTCGGCCATGTGCAACCCATGCGCGGGCGAGTGATGCTGCTGAAAACCACAGCCACCACAGCCATGCACCACAGCACTGCTTAAAATAGTGGGTGTGTTACAAGCCGCACAAGGCAAACCGGGCTCAATGGCCAAGGGGCCAAAACCAGGTGAATCACAAGCGGGGCATGGCTGCGCCAAACGCCAAGCCAGCTTACGCGCCAAGCGCCGAATAATCGCCATGCGCCGCGGGTTAAAATGCGCGCGCATATCTGTTTCAATAACGGCCATACCGTCACCGCTGGCTCGCGCTGCGGCATAAATTGCTGTTTCAAGCAAATGCGGATCGGTGATGCCTTTACGCACCGGATGCAGCCCCGGCTGCTGACTGCGCACAATTAACGCATGCGACGGAAAACGCACCCGCTGCAAAAAGCTCAGCACGTCGGCCGTTAAACTACGCGCCGCAATGCTGCTATAGTTGGTGTTGCTGGTCACCACACTTTCGCACACCATTTGGTTTTTTTCTTGGTCGAGCCAAACCAGATATTCATGCTGCACGGGCAGCCATGGCAAATGCGGGTGCGGACCAAAGCTGGCCTCGCTGGCCAAACCATAGCGCAAACCCGAGCGCGACAGGCCCAAGCGCGCCTTACGCATGGCGGTTTCGAGCGGCGGATAAATGCGCGGCTTCTCGCCGGTAAAACTGCCCAATTGGTCGGTATCGATGCCCACCGGCAAAACCAGCTCGGCCGACAAAATTTGCTCAAACGGACGCGCAATAGCCTGCTCTTTTCCATGCATTGTAGTCAGGGCGAATTTTTGGCCAGAAAGCGACTGCGCTAAGCTCATGCATAAAATGTATCGGAAAGGCGACAATTTTTTATTAATTTTACTCAATAATGGATTAAGGGGCCCAGTCCGATATTTTAGCCCAGCCTAAATGCGGTCAATTGCCCGCCTTGTTGCGCCGCCAAATGCGGGGGCACGCCATCATGGTTTGGGTTATGGGCGGCATATTGCTCGGGCATAGATTGTAGCAGCGCCTCTTTTTGCCCAAGCCCAACCGACCTTACCAACAGCCATAGCTGGTCTTCGGCGGCGTTTTTACTGGGCGCAACAGCGGCCATTGAAAAATGATAGCCATTAAACACTGCGGCCACTGCTGGCCATGTTGCCACAAACTCACCTTTAGGGTTTTGCGCAACCGCAGGGGCCGACACATTCATTTGTGCCGCTAAAGCCGCCAATGCTTGTGCGGCATTTTGCTGTACTGGTAACGCCAGCAGTATGGGTGATTTTTGTTTGGAGCAACTCATAAAAACGCTTAACCGATGAACGGCACATATTGATGATGATTGCGACCTAAATCATGTATCAAATAATGCGTGGCGCGGTTGCCGATAATTTGTGCGTCGGCGGCAAATAAATTATCGGCATAATTGGTAATGGCTTCTTTAGCGGTGGCGCCATAACCGGTGCGATAATCCCCAATAGGGCCAGACATTAAAAACAGATTAGACAGCATGCAGTAAAACTGCCCCTTATTGCGACCCTCACTTTGACCAATTTCAATGGTGCCAACGGCAGGATAGGCCGCACATAAATGGCTGATGGCATGTTGCGGGCTGGTTGTGGCCACAAGGTTACGATAAAACTCGCGGTCGATAGCATCTGTGCGCATAGGAGGCTCCTGTATTTCGCCATCAATTTATACAGGGCCAAACATGAAAGTAAAAATTAAAAGAGCCCCCAACGGCGAAACCGTTAAAAGAACCAAGTGACGAGATGCGCCAAGCCCGAGTAAAATAAAATGGCATAAGCAACCGCAATCAGGCCAAAGAATATTCCGCTAATAATAAGCGCGCCATCGCGCTCAATCAGGCCAAGCGCAATTAAAGTCAACGCCATTGACGGAAAAAAATTACCAAACAAAATCGGCAAGGCCAAAACTACACTAAACACCAAACAAATCATGCCCAAGGGCCGCTCAAGCCGTGGGTCGGATAAAATCAGCCAGCGCGGGGTCATGAAACGACCATAGCGGTTGAGGTAATCTTTGGTTTTGCCCACCACCAGCACCAAAGTTTCGCGCTTGAAGCTGGCCCCGCCAATACGCGCCGGAAACCATGGCTTAGGCAAGCCCAGTAGCATTTGCAGCGAGATAAAGATCAGCGGCACACCCAATAAGGTGGACATGCCCGGAATATGCGCAATCAGCAAATTCGCCAAAGCAAAAATAAACATGCTGGCACCAAAAGCCCGATTACCCAAAGCGGCGGCAAGTTCGCTCAGGCTGACGCGCTCAGTGTGGCAGGTTTTTAGATATTCATCGAGCAGCTCGGCCGCGCGCGGGCCCCTTGGCGCTCTGGGGCCTTTTGCCTTGCCTTGCTTTTTTTCTGTGGGGGCTTGTATGGGTAAATTTTCCATTTAACCAGTGTGCCGCAGTTTACCGTGGCTGTCTAGCTAGAGGGCGAGCGCACGACCACGTAAATATGCGCCAATATTGCTCGAGATCTTTATGGCCCGCCCACCATAAGCATGGCTCTTGGCGCGCCCACCTTGCCTGACAAGCTCAAACGGTTGGTAAGGCACAAGGCGCTCAGAGTCATCACAAACACCTAAAGTTTGCGCCATAAATAAAAAATCTTCATGCGGTTTTATGGGCTGCGGTAAAAAATCATAACTGCCGAAAGGCCGCAAACCCAAGGGCGGCGCGACAATATCTATAGCTGTACGGCTTTTCATGAATGAGCCATCGCTCACCCAAGGCCGCACTATCAGCGCATCTGTTAAAATGCGGCGCTGTGGAGCATTGGCTGAAAGAGCCAACCCCGTCAAAACCGTATAAAGCGCCCGACCCGCGGCGGCATAATCAAGCAGCACGGTGCGCTCTTGCGCTTCGGTGTATTTGTCGCAGATATTTTTTGCTGATACGCCAAACTCGGCCATGTAATTAACAAAATGCGGGGAACGCATCCGTGCCAAGGTTCTGTTTGAAAGCTTAAGTTTTATACGGTTATTTTTGGGCAACCGAATTTCTGGCCGATCAATGGCGCGGGCGCGTGACAGTGGCAGATAAGTAAAGCGCACAGCCGATTTTACCGGCCGGCCATTTAAAGCACAAAGATTCTGCTGCATTTGCGCTGTTTGCGCCACCCAGCTGGGTGTTTGGCCAATAACGACATAATGGGTGGGTGTGGCGACATCAAGCAGGTTTTCTGCCCAGGCGCTTAACGCGCCAAGGCAATGTTGATTTTTTGACCAATGGCTTGCACAAAGCTCTGACATGCGCTCATTATACCCCATGCCCATGCAACTAAAGGCTTTTTATGCACAGTGCCGCGGATAATTATCAGAAAGGCCAAATTTTATTGCAAAATGGGCAGGCACAAGCCGCGCTCGATTTGGCGCAAACAGCGCTTAAAACATATCCGGGTCAGCCTTTTTTGCTGTTGCTGGCAGGCTTAGCCGCACAGCAAATGGGCGAGCAAGCACAAGCACTTAAATATTTAACGCTGGCCTGCAAACGCGCCCCGCAAAATGCCGGCTTTTGGCAAAATCTGGCGCAGCAGCAATGGCACATGGGCGCTGCTGCTGCCGCACAACAAAGCGCACAAACTTGGCAAAGCTTACAGCCACAGCATCCGGCAGCGGCCGCGCTTTTGGCCGAATGCGCCCAAGCACAAAAAAACTGGCGCACGGCTTTGCAGCATTGGCAGCACGCGGCAGAGCTGGCCCCACAACAGGCCCCACAACAAGCCGAGTATGTCAGCAACGCCACGCTTTTGGCGCGGCAATTATGCGATTGGTCGCAGCCTTTGCCGCCTTGGTCTTATTTAACCCCAGGTGCTTGCGTGCAGCTCGGGGCACCACCTGCGATTGCCCGTGCGCAAGCCGAACGCTATGTGGCACAGCTTTTTCCAAAATTGCCGCCAGCGCCAAAGCTTAATAAAAATGGGGGCAAGATAAAAATTGCCTATCTCTCGGCCGATTGGCACGAGCACGCCACCGCCTATCTTATGGCTGAGTTATTTGAGCTGCATAACCACACGCTGTTTGATGTAACGGTGTTATCGCTGGGCCCTGACGACCGCTCGGCCATTCGTGCGCGCATAAAAAACAGCAGCCGCTTTATCGACCTTGCCGGCTTACCGCTGCCCGCACAAATTGCATCTGTGCGCGATTTAGCGGCAGATATTATTATCGACCTAAAAGGCCACACAAAAGGGCAAAACTGGGCGCTGCTGGCCGCGCGCCTCGCTCCCATACAAATTCACTGGCTGGGTTTTCCGGGCAGTTTGGGTGCGCCCTTTATCGATTATCTGGTGGGCGATGCTGTGGTTACGCCCGCCACCCACGAGCATTATTATCAGGAAAAAATTCTGCGCCTGCCCTGCTATCAAATCAATGACCGCAAGCGGCCACGCCCCACAACCAAGCCCAGCCGGCAGCAATTTAACCTGCCCGAAGATGCGGTGGTGCTGGCCAGCTTTAACCAACCCACCAAACTGACGCCCGAAATATTTGCCCTTTGGCTTAAGCTTTTGGCGCAAAACCCCCAAACGGTTTTATGGCAATATGCGCCACTGCCCGATACACAAAATAATCTTAGGGCCGCGGCCCAAGCACAAGGCATTGCAAGCCACCGGCTTATTTTTGCGGCCAATGCGCCGCTTGAAACGCATCTTAGCCGCTATTTGCTGGCTGATTTGGTGTTGGACAGCTTCCCCTATACGGGGCACACCACTTGCAGCGATGCACTCTGGATGGGCGCACCCATAATAACCCTTGCAGGCGAGAGCTTTGCCAGCTTGGTGGCCGCAAGCCTGTTGCAGCAAGCAGGCTTGCCGCACTACATCACCCACAACACAAACGACTATATGAGCTTAATTACCAAACTTATACAAAACCCCCAAAGCCGAGAGCAAGCCCGTGCCGAATTTGCCAAAGCTTGGCAAAGCCCATTATTTGACACACCACGGCTGGTGCAAGATTGGGAGAATGCACTGCAGCATACCTATGCGAAGCATAGTAGTTAGCAACAACTTGCCCAAACCGGCCAAGCTGTTCTATAAAACAACTATGATTATGCTCAATGTCAGCGAGCCGATACCTTTCGGCACAGCCTATGCCAAATTACACCTGCCCGCCGCGGATGGGATAAATTATGGGCTAGAGTGGCAAATTTTTTGCGGCAAAGAAATCACCCAAAAACATGGCATGGCTTTTCTTGAGGGCGAGACGCTTAATCGGGCGCGCAGTTTTTTTGTAACGCAAGATACCAGTTTTGTGGTTGGCCTGTTTAGCGACTCTGCCTTGGCCCAAGCCAATGCGCTTGAAAAACTTTTAACCGATATTCGCCAGTATAATGCGCATAGCGCCGCACCCATTCGTAGTCATGGCAGCAGACCCGCGCTGTTGCTTGAGCAAAGCGGCGGGCGCGGCATTAAAGTTTTTTTGCATAGCCGCCTGCCGCTCACGGCACGGCTAGAATCTTTCACCCATACTAAAGAAATAAATTGCACCGAGCGGCGTTTCTTTGGCCTTTCCGCGCCAGACCCACGCTATTTGCCACAACCACAACCTGTTACTCCGGCCTATCAGGGCAGCAAACAGCCCGCCTTACCCAGCAACACACCAACGCCATAATTTTATCACCGCATTTTTGGGGCGCACATGATTGACCACACTTATGGCACACGCGTGCATGGCTCTTATCGCGATGCGAGCGGACAATTTCAAGTAACCTTTGCTTTGCTGCTGCTGCCCAAAACCACGAGCGGACTTTTGGCGAAGGCACGTCCGCACATGGCCATTGATGAAGAAATGGAGCGTCTGGCCAAGCTCGCCATGCATGAGGTTTTTACCGCCGATTGTCTGGCGCTTAATGCGTCATCCCCTGGTGCGGCGCTGGTGGTGGGCTCGGCCCGCGAGCAAGCGAAAGAGCGCCTCCTTGGCCGCATTCGCCGTTTTAATAAGCGCCACCAAGCTTGGATTATCAGCACCCCTACTCAACAGGCTGTGCGCCTGAGGTTTGATTATGGGCTTGGCGCCATCATTGATTATCAAACGCCACAACCTTTTGCGGCAAGGCTTGTGCCGCTGCATCTGCCACTTAATTATGGCGGGCTTACCAGCTTCAATGATGTTTTCCATGATTTTCCAAGCCAGTTTTATATCTCGAGCTTTCCGGCCGAAACGCAAGCCGCACTTAAAGCCACCTTAGCCACGCCACCACTAAAAACCACAAAACCAACAGGGCCAAAACCGTGAGCACAGCATCAGCCAGCATCAGCGCCGAGGCACAAGGCTATATTGAGCGCCGCTTTAGTAGTGGCCAGCTTTTTTCGCTGGCGGTCACCATTGTGCTTGATGAGAAATACACGGCACAAGACCCAATCGATTACGAGGCGCTGAGCGGCTATCTGCACGAGGTGGGGCGCACAGCGGCAGAAAAAATCAGCCAGCTGCCCTTGCAAGAATTATTCGGCACACCGCACCAACAACAGCGCGTGCTGGAACAATTATTGCTGGCCATACGCCAACACAATGCCCAAAACGATTATTATATTTGCAATGGGCGCGATGATATGGCGCTCACCATTACTTGTTTTGATGGCCGTCAGCGGCGTATTTCTGTAGCTCAGCGGCGCGCTTATTCGGCCATAGCCACGGTGCGTTCGGCCGAGCCGCGCATGGAGTGGGAGAAAATCGCCCATAATAACGCGGCCACATTGCACATTAAGTTTTTGCCAATCAAAAAAGCACCCGCAGCACAAAGCACGGCCATAGGTCAGGCCAAGCCCAGCCCCACACCATGACACAGCAGCAACAGGTTTTTGCGGCAAGCATTGTGCTGCTGCACGCGGTTGAGGGCAAATATGGCTATGAGCTTGAGTTTCAGTTAGCGCTCAATGAGACCGAGGCAAAAGCCAAGGGCCTGACCACCGCCGAAATTCAGAACCAGCTTTTACAGCGCAGCGAAGCGCTGGCTCATTGGCCAAGGCTAACGCCAAAACTTAAAATTGCCGCGCTGTTTAAAGCTGGTGTTAGTAATGAGCAAGCACAAGAAATGCTCTTAACCGCCGTGCGGCAATTTAATGCGCAAGAACAACGGCACGGGCACTTAGCGCGCCTTTATAGCGCTGGCACGCAGCACGCGCTGCGCATTAAGCGTCAAGATGGGCGGGCGGTGGTGTTTTATTATAATGCGGCGGCATTATCGGCACGGCGGCACGAGCAGCAGCGCGCCCAATTTATGCATGGCGTAGCGCGGCCGGCCTTTCATGGCTCGCTGGGTATTATCCGTTATATGGTAGAGCCATAAGGACAATAAACCTATGGGCTTTATAGCTTTGCGCGCAATAGCTCTGCACTTGACTATGCGCGGGGCACAGCCCCTGTATCAATGCGTATGGTGGGGCCAGATCTTCTGGGCGCCAGCACGGGGGCCAGCGTTTCTTTAATTGGCAGGGCCGCTTGTGGCACAGCATTGGCAGCCGTGCTTTGCTCTGGTGTTGGCGGCGTTGCCTGCTTGGGCGCAATCGTGCCGGCACGCAGGCCCTTGGCTTTTTGCAAAAGCCGCTCGGCCTCTTGCTCTAGGTTTTTGGCCTGCTCCATGCGGGCTTTTATTTCGGCCGGAGCTGCGCCCATAAGTTTAACCAGCCGCTGTTTTTCGGCTTCGTGCAAATTATTCATTTTTGTTTTGTAAGAGCGCAGCACCGATTTTTCGGCACGACGAGACATAATCATCCCCATGCCGCCCACAGTAAACGCCGCCAATGCCGACAAAATAAAACCAAAAGGCAGAGCAACAAAAGTTGCCAAAGCCGCAAAAGTAAAAAATGCGCTATAAAAAGCCCTGCTGGTTTGCATATCTTCTTCTGCGGCTTTTATCGTTTGTGAAATTTCGGCCGCGTATTTTGCCCCGGCCTTGCCGCGCAGATTTTCAGGCAGGCGCCTTTGCTCTCTTTTTAAAAGACAAAGTGTAAGGCCGTCATACCCTGCCTGCGCAAGTTTTTTGTATCTATCATCACGACTAAGACCGCCCGGTATTGCCCGCACAATTTTTTTTAATGAACTATGGCGACCAACACCATCCGGTGTTGCCTGCATAAGTTTTTCGTGTAAATCGATATCCCGAGGCACAACCAGCCGATAGCCATGCTTGCCCCACACATATTCATCATAAACATCTGTGGTAATATTTGGGTTTTCGTCAATCATGGCGGCCCCCACATCAATAGAATGACCGAGCTTAGGCACGTGGCACATCCTGCACGCCCTTAAGCGCGCGTGGCATGGTAGTTGGCCGCACAGCGACAGGCGCAACTTTAGCCGCAGCCATATCAATAGGCCGTGCGGCGGGCAATTGTTGTAAGGCGGCGGCGGGCTCTATTTTGCCATTGGCAAGATCGATTGACAGTTTCTTCAAACGCTCGGCCTCTTGCAGGATGGTGTTTTGTGCGGCAATGCGCGCAGCAATATGCTCGGGCGGGGCCACCATTGTTGCAATAATTTGTTTTTGCTCGGCACTATTGAGTGCGGCCATTTTTTGTTTAAGCGGCGTCACCACTTTTTTACGCCAACGAAAGGCGCTAAAAACCGCAAGGCCCGCCACAGCGGCCACGCCTAAAAAAGGCACCAGCCCAAGACTGACGCTAATCAGCACCACTGGCGTTAATAAGGCGCCACCAAAAAGCGAGACTGCCGTTATGGCGTTTTTGTGAGCGCGATATTGGTTATCAAGCATAAGCCATTGCCGCAAATATTCGGGCCGTGCTGCACTTAGATGCGGAATAAGGTGTAAGCTGCGCACAACCTCTTCAATAGACCCATTACGCGATATGGGGTAAAGGCGCGTTAAATCGCGGTTTTTAAAATAATTATCATTGCCCTTAAGGCCGGCTATTTCTTTATATAATTTTTCATCAGCCACTGACACCAGCGGGCCTAAAGAGCCGCTAATGCGATGCTGCTCAACAATCTTCTTTTCGGGCTTTTTTTCGGATGGGTCTTGCTCAATCATGGCAAAAACCTAGCAAAGCCATACTTGTTGCGCAACAAAAACTATTATCTTTTTGGCTAATTTTATGGCGCAATTTGCGTGTGCTGCACAAAGACGCTTTATGCCTGAATGCTATTACCAATGGTGCGGGCAGCTCTGGTTGATTTTACACTAACAGCAGGGCGCGCAGGCGTTGCGGCTTTCTCGGCAGCCAGTTCAATATGTTGTGCTTCAACAGGCTGTGCGGCGGGAGCCCCCTTAAGCGTAGCAAGGGCCACCTCTGGCGCAACCGCGCCATTGTCGATAGAACGCACCAGCGCTTGCAGCCGGTCAATTTCCTGCTGCACGGTTTGTTTGGCCGCATTGCGCGCGGTCATACTGGGGCTGGTCATAACCCCAACAATGTAACGCTGCTCATCGCTGTTGAGTTTGTGTAATTTTGTTTTTAATTCTCTAGAATATACTTCGTAGTTGTCGTAAGTCGCCATGCCAAAAGCAACCATGAGCACTGCGGGGCCCACCGCTACGGCAAGCCCCCCTGTGATAAGCCCCATAATTATGGCCGCACTGCCGCAAAGCCCCACTGTTTTCAGCACAAAGCCCATGGTGCGTTTTAATTGGCAATATTGCTTGTTCAGCGCTTTCCACGCCAGCAGATATTCAGTCCGCGCTGTGTGAAAATCAGGTATAGCCCGAAAATCAGTTATCTGTCTTGCACTGTAGCCAACAAAATGACCGGTAAAATATGCATCGACATTTTTATCAAATAAATCTTTACCGGTAATTTGCTTATACCCTTCTTTATCGGCCACGCTCACAAACGGGCCAAGCATAGCGGGCGAGCTGGTATATTTGACAATATTTTGATCGTTCGCTGCATTTTTCATGAAAGGATTTTATCAAGCGCAAATTACTTGCGCCATAAAATCAAACAATAAAAGTGTTATGAGCGCGCCGACTTTATGCCTGAATGCAATTACCAATAGTGCGGGCGGCTCTGGTTGACTTTGCATTAACGGCAGGGCGCGCAGGCGTTGCAACTTTCTCGGCGGCCAGTTCAATATGTTGTGCGGCGGGAGCACTCTTAATTGTGCTTAAAGCCACCTCTGGGGTAACGGCGCCATTATCGATAGAGCGCACCAGTGTTTGCAGCCGGTCAATTTCCTGCTGCACGGTTTGTTTGGCCGCATTACGGGCGGTGATGTTGGGGTTGGTCATAACCCCGATTATGTAACGCTGCTCATCGCTGTTGAGCTTTTGTAATGTTGTTTTTAATTCTGCAGAATTATCTCTATAAGCGCTAAAAAGAGACGCGCCAAGAATGCCCGCTAAAAGAACGGGGCCAAGCGCGGCAACAAAACCTGCGGAGACCAGTCCCAAAATAAAAAGTGAGCCACACCCAAGCCCTATTACTTTTAGCATAAAACTCGCACGGCTTTTTAATTCGCTATATTGTTTGTTAAGCCCCTTCCATGCCAGCAAATATTCAGTCCGTGCAGTTGAATAATCAGGTATACCCGCAATAACGAGTCTTTCTATTGTGCTGTTGCCTGGCATATTTGTGGCGCAATAAGCCTTAAAATTTACATCGGCCATATTTTTGCCGGTAATTGAGAGATAGCCTTGTTTATCGGCCACACTAACAAATGGGCCAAGCGTATGGCGCGAGCTGGTATATTTAACTAAATTTTGGCCATCGGCTGTGTTGGTCATGCGGGCATAATATCAAGCGCAAATTACTTGCGCGATGAAATAGCACAAAAGCTTCAATTAACTATATTTTTAGGCTGCTATATCTTTAGACTGCGCCAAAACTCTTCAACCCGCGCCATAAAGCCACTGGCTTCAGGGTTGGTTTTGCCATGATCACCCTCGGCCATAAATTGGCGCAGCAATTCTTGTTGTTTTTTATTAAGCTTTTGTGGCGTTTCAACAAAGGCCTCAACATACATATCGCCGCGCTCGCGACTGCGCAGCACACTCATGCCCTCGCCGCGCAAACGAAATTGCTGTCCGGTTTGTGTGCCGGGTGGCAACTTAACGCTGGCCTTACTGCCCGCCACCGTTGGCACAGTCAGCTCAAGGCCCAAAGCGGCATCGGCCATGCCCACGGGCACGCGGCAAAAAATATTAGCACCATCACGCTGAAATAGCGGATGCGGCTTAACGCTGAGAAACACATAAAGGTCACCCGCAGGCGCACCGCGCAAACCCGCCTCGCCCTCGCCCGCTAAACGAATGCGCGTGCCATCCTCGACACCAGCCGGAATGGCCACCTCTAAAGTGCGTTGTTGGCGCATGCGGCCATGACCATGGCAGGTCTCGCATGGCTCTTTGATAACTTTGCCCGTGCCCTGACAAGAGGCACAAGCGCGCTCGACCATAAAAAACCCCGACTGCGCCCGCACCACGCCGCGACCGCCACAAGCGGGGCAAGCCACAGGCGCTGTGCCCGCCTTGCCGCCACTGCCTTTGCACCCATCGCACACCAGCGAGCTGGTCACTTTTATTTGTTTTTTTATGCCAGCAAAGGCCTCTTCAAGAGACAGCTCTAAATCATAGCGCACATCACTGCCGCGCGCATTTTGCCGCCCGCCGCCGCGCCCGCCACCCATAAGGTCGCCAAAGACCTCATCAAAAATATCGGCAAAGCCCGTGCCAAAACCGCTAAAGTCAAAACCACCACGCCCACCGCCGCCTTGTGTGAAGGCATCGTGACCAAACCTATCATAGGCCGCACGCTTTTGCTCATCGCGCAGCACATCATAGGCTTCGCTCACATCTTTAAATTTTTGCTCGGCTGTGGCATCGCCCGGATTGCGGTCGGGGTGATACTGCATAGCCAAACCCCGATAGGCTTTTTTCAGCTCATCGGGGCTGGCATTTTTTGCAACACCCAGTGTTTGATAATAATCAGCCTTGGCCATAAGCCACACCTAAGCCCAGTGTTTATGGAGATGTTTATGCTGATTTGGATTTTTTATCATCCACCTCGGTGAAGTCGGCATCGACCACATTCTCTTTGCCGCTGGTATCGGTGTTGCCGCCCGCAGCGCCACCATCGGTGCTACCATCGGCGCCGCTCTTATAGGCCGCTTCACCCAGCTTCATGGCCACTTGCTGTAAAGCCTCGCTCTTGGCTTGAATGGCTGTGGCGTCTCCACTATCCAGCACGGCTTTAAGCTCGGCCAAGGCTGTTTCAGCCGCGGTCTTGTCGGCCGCAGGCACCTTATCGCCAAGGTCTTTTAAGCTGCGCTCAACCGTGTGCACCAAAGTATCGGCCTGATTGCGTGCCTCAACGGCCTCGCGCCGTTTTTTATCTTCGGCGGCATGGGCTTCGGCATCTTTGACCATGCGTTCAATGTCGGCATCGCTGAGGCCGCCGGACGCTTGAATACGAATAACCTGCTCCTTGCCGGTGGCTTTGTCTTTGGCGGTGACGCTGACAATGCCGTTGGCATCAATATCAAACGTCACTTCAATTTGCGGCACGCCACGCGGTGAGGGCGGAATGCCAACCAAATCGAACTGACCGAGCAATTTATTATCGGCCGCCATTTCGCGCTCGCCTTGGAAAACGCGGATAGTCACCGCATTTTGATTATCCTCGGCCGTGCTAAACACCTGGCTTTTACGCGTGGGAATGGTGGTGTTGCGCTCGATAAGACGGGTAAACACCCCGCCCAAAGTTTCAATCCCCAGCGACAGCGGCGTTACATCAAGCAGCAGCACATCTTTCACTTCGCCCTTGAGCACGCCGCCTTGAATGGCCGCACCAACCGCCACCACTTCGTCGGGGTTGACGCCACGATGTGGCTCGCGGCCAAAAAATGCTTTTACCGCATCGATGATTTTGGGCATGCGGGTCATGCCGCCCACCAGCACCACCTCATCGATATCGCTGGCTTTAATGCCCGCATCGCGCAGCGCATCTTGGCAGGGCTTAATGGTTTTTTGCACCAAATCATCAACCAGGCTTTCTAACTTGGCGCGATTGATTTTAACATTAAGATGCTTCGGCACAGGCGAGCCGGTGCTCATATCGGCGGTGATAAAAGGCTCGTTCACTTCGGTTTCATTGGCGCTGGAGAGCTCAATTTTAGCTTTTTCGGCGGCGCTTTTGAGACGCTGCAAAGCCAGCCGGTCTTTACGCAAATCAATGCCTTCGCGCTTTTGGAATTCATCGGCGAGATACTCAATGATGCGTGTGTCAAAATCTTCGCCGCCCAAAAATGTATCGCCATTGGTGGATTTAACTTCGTAAACACCATCCGAGATTTCAAGGATAGACACATCGAACGTGCCGCCACCAAGGTCATAAACCACAATGGTGCCGGTGCCTTTTTTCTCAAGGCCATAGGCCAAAGCGGCCGCAGTGGGCTCGTTGATTATGCGCAGCACTTCAAGGCCAGCAATGCGGCCGGCATCTTTGGTGGCTTGGCGCTGACTATCGTTAAAGTAAGCCGGCACGGTGATAACGGCTTGCGTGACTTTTTCACCCAAATGAGCCTCGGCGGTTTCTTTCATTTTTTGCAAAATGAAGGCGCTGATTTGTGAGGGGCTATATTTTTCGCCCTTGCTCTCAACCCATGCATCGCCATTATCGGCTTTGATAATTTTAAACGGGCTCAGGCCAATGCTTTTTTGTACCAAAGCATCATCAAAGCGGCGGCCCATCAGGCGCTTTACGGCAAACAGCGTATTATCAGGGTTGGTTACGGCTTGGCGCTTAGCGGGCTGCCCCACCAGACGCTCGCCCGATGCGGTAAAGGCCACAATCGATGGTGTGGTGCGCGCGCCTTCAGCATTTTCAATCACTTTCCAGCTTTTGCCATCCATCACTGCAACGCAGCTATTGGTGGTGCCTAAGTCGATGCCGATAACCTTGCTCATAATTTTACCCTTTGGTTAAAAATTGTCGTTAAAGACCATAATCTAAGCGAGATATAAGAAGTATATGGGTCAGATACAAGCACCCTCCCCAATTTTTAGGCCAATTTTTAGGCCGCTTTCAGCAGTTTTAGGCTGCTTTAGGCTTTAGTGTCCAACTTATGCACATTATCGCCGTCATTTTTAGCCACGGCTACCATTGCTTCGCGCAATAATCTATCGTGGATAACATAGCCATTTTGCAGCACCTGCACCACCGTGCCAGCGGGCTTGCCGCTTTGCTCGACCTCTAACATCACCCGATGAAAATTAGGGTCGAAAGGCTGGCCCAAAGGACTAATCGATTTAATGCCCGCCCGCTCGAAGGCCGAAAGCAGCTGCCGCTCGGTGGCCTCAATGCCAATAATTAAGTTTTTAATGGCATCACTAGCCGTGCGCGCTTCTGGCGGCACCGCCTCTAACGCACGGCGAAAATTATCGGCCACGGCCAATAAATCCTTAGCCATGGCTGATACTGCGTATTTTGCCGTATCTTCACGCTCGCGCGCGGTGCGCCGGCGCACATTTTCAGTTTCGGCCATGGCGCGCAAAGCCGAATCTTTGGCCTGCTGCAACTCGTCCTTAAGGGTGGCAATCTGTGCCTCAAACAGGCTGGTATCGATGGCAGGCGCAACATTATCGGCCTTATCGGCTTGGGCTGCCTCATCTTCGAGGGGGGCTGCGGCCTGCTCTTGCATTTGGCTGAATGGGTTTTGGGTCATGCGTGCTCCTTATTCTGCTCTTAGATAAGACCTTGAGCGCCATTATGCAACGGCGTTGCAGCAATAAAGCTGCTTGTGCCCATAAAATAAGTGTGTTTACAATTAATTCCCCGCCCAGTTAAGCCCCTGCCAAGCTTGGAGTAGAATATGAGCACACTTCGCAATAGCGCCGATATTTTTGAATTTCATGCCCATGTCTATTTTGACGAAAAGTCAAAAGCCCATGCAGCCCTGTTGCGCGATTTTATGGCCAATAAAATGGGCGTCACGGTTGGCCGCATGCATGAGCGTGGCATTGGCCCGCACCCACAGCCACAATTTGCCGCAACCGTTTTGCCGCAGCAGCTTGGCTCGGTATTGATGTTTTTACAGCTTAATCGTGGTGACTGCACGGTGCTGCTGCATCCGCGCACCGGCCCCAATGAAAACGCCGAAGAGTTTCTCGACCATACCAGCCGCGCTGTGTGGTTGGGTGCGCCGCTCAAGCTGGATTTTCGTTATATTGCCCCGCCGCCCGCAGCGCCCCGTTAAAAGCCAGCCTAAAAAGCTAACCTAAAAGACGGCCCACCAGCTTTGCGGTGTAATCCACCATGGGGATAATGCGCGCATAATTCATGCGCAGCGGCCCCAAAACGCCGATAGCGCCAATAATTTGCGCTTGCCCCGCAGCATCAGGCTTGGCATAGGGTGCCACGATCAGCGCACAGCCTGAATGCTGAAAGAGCGGGCTTTGTGCACCAATAAAAATCTGCACGCCATCGGCACCATGAACGGCCTCGAGCATTTTTAGCAGCCCGTCTTTGGTTTCAAGCGTTTGAAACAGCTCGCGCACGCGCTCTATATCGGCCAGCCCCTGCACATCGCGCAGCAACGCCGCCTGACCGCGCACAATAAGCTGCCCCTCATCATTGCCGCCCCACACCGCCAAGCCCGCCTGCACCAATTTTTGTGTAAGGCCGTCAAGCTCGGTTTTGGCGCTGGCTATTTCCTGCTGCACAAATTGCCGCGTTTCTTCAAGGTTGCGGCCAGACACACGCGCATTTAAATAATTTGCGGCCTGTTGCAAGGCGCTGGGCACCAACCCTGGCGGTAAATCTAACAGGCGGTTTTCAACGAGGCCATCTTCGGTCACCATAATCACTAGCGCACGGCCCGCATCGAGCGGCACAAACTCTATTTGCTTAATGCCGCGCTCAAGCTTAGGGGCCAAAACCAAGCCCGCATGCCGCGTAAGACCCGCCAAAGCCTGCCCTGCCTGCTCCAGCACTTGCGCGGTGCTACGGCCGGCCACCAAGCAACGCTCGGAAATATCGCGGCGCTCTTGCTCGGCTAAATCGCCCACTTCCAGCAGGCCATCAACAAATAAACGCAAGCCAGCCTCGGTGGGTAAACGCCCCGCCGAACTATGCGGCGCATGCAGCAAGCCGCGCTCGCTTAAATCGGCCATCACATTGCGGATTGACGCCGCCGATAAGCTGCCAGACACCTGCTTCGATAAAGTGCGGCTACCCACAGGCTCGCCCGTTGCGATATAATTATCGACCAGCAGGCGTAAAATTTCGCGGGCACGGCTATCTAAATCGCTAAACATGCGCCTAACTTAATCGGTTGCGCGTGACGCGTCCAGTTTTATGCGCTAGATTGCCCCGCAACAGGAGCCTGCAACAGGAGCCCAGAACAGGAGAAAGCTCACTATGCCGCTACGCGCCACCGCCCGCAAACCCGACGAACTACGTCCCATAATCCTTACACCCGGCTTTGCCAAACATGCCGAGGGCTCGTGCCTGGTTAAGTGCGGCGATACGCATGTTTTAGTCACAGCCAGCATCGACGATAAAGTGCCGCCTTTTATGCGCGGTCAGGGTTTAGGCTGGGTCACTGCCGAATATGGCATGCTGCCGCGTGCCACCCATGAGCGCAGCGACCGTGAAGCGGCCAAAGGCAAACAAGGCGGCCGCACCTTAGAAATTCAGCGTCTTATTGGCCGCGCTTTGCGTGCTGTCGTTGACCGCAAAGCTTTGGGCGAAGTGCAAATTAAAATTGATTGCGATGTGCTGCAAGCCGATGGCGGCACGCGCACCGCCAGCATTACCGGTGCTTATGTGGCACTGGTGCATGCCTGCAAACATTTACAAAAACAAGGCCGGTTAAAAGCATGGCCGCTGACCGACTCTGTGGCGGCCATTTCGTGCGGCATTTATGCCAATACGCCCGTGCTTGACCTTGACTATGCCGAGGACAGCCACGCCATGGCAGATGCAAATTTTGTGCTGACGGGCAGTGGCGCACTTGTTGAAATTCAAGCCACCGCTGAAATGCGCGCATTTTCTGACAGCGAGTTTAATGCGCTCTTAGAGCTGGCACGCAAAGGCTTGGCCGAAATCAGCCTGTTGCAAAAACAAGCCTGCGCATAAGTGGCCCCTCATGGCCTTGCCTTCAGCACTGCCAATGCACACACTTATTTTAGCCACGCATAATAGCGGCAAATTAGCCGAGCTGCACCCGCACCTTGCGCCGTTTTTTAGCACGCTTAAAACTGCGGGCGCGCTGGGCCTTACGCCACCTGCCGAAACCGGCCGAGATTTTACTGCCAATGCGCGCATTAAAGCCGAGGCCGTGGCCGCAGCAGCGCCACAGCATTATGTGCTGGCCGATGATAGCGGCTTATGCATTGAGGCCTTGGGTGGCAAGCCGGGTGTAGATACGGCCGATTGGGCGCGGCACGATGGCCATGATGATTATGCGCAAGCTTTTGCGCGCATCAATGCCGATCTGGGCCACAACCAAAACCGTGCGGCCGAGTTTATCTGCGTGCTTTTGCTGCGCACCCCACAAGGGCAAGAGCATATTTTTACGGGCCACAGCGCCGGCACATTATTAACCGCACCACGCGGGCAGGGCGGCTTTGGCTATGACCCGATTTTTGTGCCACAAGGCTATAGCAAAACTATGGCCGAATTATCGCCCGCCGAAAAACACGCGCTATCACACCGCGGGCGGGCCTTGGCCAAGCTGATTGACTGGCTTCAACAACAATGACCGACAGTGCCTCCCAAAAGCGAACAGGGCAAAACCGGCCCTTAGCACTTTATGTGCATTGGCCTTTCTGCCAAACCAAATGCCCCTATTGCGATTTTAACAGCCATGTGCGCGATAACATCGATGAGGCGCAATGGCGCCAAGCCCTGCTGCAAGAACTGAGCACACAAGCCGCAGCGCATCATGGCCGCCCGCTGCAAAGTATTTTTTTTGGTGGTGGCACGCCATCGCGCATGGCACCAGCAACTGTGGCCGCCATTATCGATAAAGCCGCAAGCCTGTTTCAAACCACACCCACGCTTGAAATTACGCTAGAGGCCAACCCCACCTCGGTCGAGGCCGATAAATTTGCCGGCTTTCGTTTAGCGGGGGTTAATCGCTTGTCGCTAGGTATTCAATCGCTGCGGGATGATGCGCTAAAATTTTTGGGCCGCCCGCACGATGCCGCCATGGCACGCGGCGCCATTGCGCTGGCAGCACAGCATTTTCAGCGCTTTTCATTTGATCTTATTTATGGCCGCCCCAACCACACACCAAGCCAATGGCAGGCCGAGCTGACCGAGGCGCTGGCGCTGGCGGGTGAGCATCTGTCGCTTTATCAACTGACCATCGAGCCGGGCACCAATTTTTATACTTTGCATCAGCGCGGTGAATTGCAATTGCCGCCCGAAGATGCGCAAGCCGAGCTTTACGAAATAACGCAAAGCACGCTTGCCGCAAAAGGCATGCCCGCTTACGAGATTTCTAACCACGCCAAAACGGGGGCCGAATGCCGGCATAATTTGGTTTATTGGCGCTATCAAGATTATTTGGGCATTGGCCCTGGGGCACATGGCCGCATCACCGAAAATGGCGTGCGCTACGCCACACGCACCCACCGCGCCCCTGAAATATGGCGCGATAAGGTTATGGCACAAGGCCACGCGCTAGAGGATTTTACGCCTATTAGCGCCGCAACCGCCGCGCGCGAAGCTTTGCTGATGAATCTGCGCCTAACGGAAGGGCTGTGCCGCGCAAGCTGGCTTACCGAGCATGGCAGCGATGTGCTGCACAGCGTCAATACCGACGCGCTGGCTAGGTTGCAAGAATGGGGCGATATAGCTTTAACCACAACACATTTAAGCGCCACAGCGCAAGGCCGCCAAAGGCTGAATAGCGTGTTAAAAATGCTGGTGGCTTAGCCGCCACCAATAATTTAGAGCTTTAGTTTTTCTTGAAAAGCTTTTTGAGCCGCTCGCACTAAGTTACCTGCGCCATTTTTTTCTAGCTCGGCAAAAGGCGTTACTACAGTCGCAACGGGCGTTGCACTGTTACCGCCCCAACCGGTGTTTGTTTGTATCATTTGCTTAGCAGCAAAATCAAAAACGATCTGACTATAATAACCATTGTACTTTTGTCTTGGCATAGCCAATGTTGTGCCGATTTTATCAGCCCCCTCAAACTGTTCGGCCAAAATGTTGTCTAGCGCTGCGGCAAATTCTTGCTCGGTTTCGGCTGCCTCGCTGGGTATTTTTAGAGCTCGCATATCGTCCTCTCTTGCATGTTTATGCTGTACAGCAACACAAGCCCCAATGCCAAGCGCTGTAAAAAACTATGCGTTACCGATAAAAACTAAATTGCCCGCCGTAATATTGCGGCCCGTCATTTACAGATTTAGCTTTTTCATAAAAGCTTTCTTGGCCGCCGCCACGTAGTCGCCTGCGCCACTTTTTTCTAGCTCGGCAAAGGGCGTTACGACCGTCGTCAGGGGCGTCCCGCGGTCACCTCTTGTTGTACTTATTTGAGTCATCCGCTGGGCCGCAAAATCTAAAACAACACTTGTATTAAAAGAACCATGCGATACCTCTGGCATGATCAAAGCTGTGCCAATAACACGAGCGTCCTTAAACTGTACGGCCAAAATTTTGTCTAGCGCTGCGGCAAACTCTTGCTCGGCTGCGGCAGCATCGCTAGGTATTGTCAGGCCCCTCATAACGCCCTCCTCTTGCATGTTTATGCTGTACTGCAACACAAGCCCCAGTTCCAAGCGCTGTAAAAAACTATGCATTACCGATAAAAACTAAATTGCCCACCGTAATATTATAGCCCGTCATTTATAGCTTAAGTTTTTCTTGAAAAGCTTTTTGGGCCGCACGCACTAAATTGCCTGCGCCATTTTTTTCTAGCTCGGCAAAAGATGTTACGACTGTGGTGATGTTACCTTCACCACTATATGACCATGTATTTTCTTTCATTCTTTTTGCGGCGAAATCGAAAACCACCTCGCCGACATAATTATCATATTCTCTCTCTGGCATATGCAAAGCAGTGCCAACAACTTTGGCCCCCTTAAACTGTTCTGCTAAAATAGCTTCGAGCGCTGCGTCAAATTCTTGCTCGGCTGCAGCAGCTTCGCTCGGTATTGTTAGGGCCCGCATATCAACCTCGCTTATATATTGATGGTTTGTTATAGCCCAAACCTATAGCCCCAAGCTGGGCGCCGCCACACCCGCACCGCGCCGCCCCGCTAAAGCTGGCGCAAAGGCCGGATTAAACCTTGCGGCCGCCGCGTGTGTTTTACCAACGGCACACTCACCCAACACCACGCCATGCACATCGCGCCGCGCAAGGCCGCCGCGCTCGGTCGGTAAGGCCACGGCATTGACAATAACGGCATCGATGGTGTTGGCATTGCTGGCACGGGCCAATTTAAGATTATCGCCAAACAACACCACGCCTTTTAACACTGTGCCGGTGGTATCGGTGCCTTCCATTTTAGCATTATTGATATTGGCTTTTGGCGCATAGCTATAGCTTAAATCGACATTCTTAAGCTGGGCTGTGCCAAAATCGACATCGCTGCAATCGGTATAAGCCAGATTGGCGCCGGTCATATCGGCGGCATCCATCCGCGCACCCACCAATTTTGCCGCGCTGAAATTGGCACCCTGACACAAGGCGCCCTCCATATTAACCCGCGACATATCGGCTTCCATAAAGCGCGTATTCATGGCGAACACGCCCGCCATCGAGGCGTCAACAAAGCAGGCGCCCTCGGCATTGGCATTGGTAAGATCAGCGCCATTGATATTGGCTTGGGTAAAGTTAGCGCCACGCAAATCGGCACCAACCAAAATGGCAGCGCCGGTGCTTTGGCGTAAATTGGCATTGCGCAAATTGGCATTCATAAACTTGGTGCCGCCAATTTTGGCAAATTGCAGATTGGCACCTTCAAGATTAGCGCCGCGCAAATCGGCGCCCGATAAAATGGCGCCTTGTAAATTGCAGCCAGCCAAATTGCAGCCGGCCAGTTTTACGCCGCGCAAATCTTGCCCAGCCAGTTTTAGTTTGCTGAAATCGACCCGCTTAAGGTCGGCGCCTTGCTCATGGGCTTTAATCAGCGCCTCGCGCATATTATTAGCAAAGCTGGCAAACACCCGGTTGCCTTTGCTGTCGCGTAATTCAAAAAACTGCATCATGGAACCTGTCCTCCGTCAGGAACCACTATGCGCAAAAACTCTTTACGATTTCAAAATTATGTCAGCAAATTCAGTAAAATTTTAGTGAAATGCTCATTCATCTAAAAGCTTGCGCGGCCCTATCGCGCACCACATTGCCATTGCGGTTAATTTCAATCACCGCCAGCGCTCGCTCGACTAAACGATTAGCATTAAGCCTGAACAAGCCATCAACACCCACAAAGCCGCTGAACGATTGCAAGCCAGCATCGGTCACGCCGCCTTGCTTCGCCAAGGCCCCCGCCAGCGCCAGCGCATCATAGGCAAGGCTGGCACGTCTTTGTGGTGCGTCACCATATTGCTGTTGGTAGCGCTGCACAAAACTGGCACGCGCTGCGGGGTCTGGCGTGGCAAACCAAGCACCTTGCAAAGGCTGCACTTGGCTAAGCGCCGCATCATCCCAAATGCCCGTGCTTAAAAGCTGCAAGCCCTGACCCAAGCGCAAATCATAGCTCACAAACTGTGCTAACAGCTGCTGTAAGGGCTGGCCCGCCTCGGCCAAAAACAAACCCTCAAATGGCATGGCGGCCGCAAGCTGCTGCACCGCGCGCTGCTGACTTTGACTATTTGCCCCATAGCGCACCACTTGCACCAAAGTAGAACCCGCACGCGGCGTGCTTTCGGCCAAGGCTGCTACCAAAGCATCGCCAAAAGCGCCCTCGGGCAAGAGTGCTGCGATGCGACTAATGCGCTGCTGTGCCGCATAGCGCACCACACGCTCGACTTGTGCCTCGGGCCAGAAGCCCAACAAATAAACATTATTGCCCGCAACGCGCCGGTCATTGCCCAGCGCCAACATGGGCAAAGGCGTGCTTTGCGCCACAGCCTCTATTTGTGCGCCAGCAATGGGCCCCACCAATAATTGTGCGCCATCGGCAACAGCTAAGCTTGCCGCAGCAACGGCACTTTGCGGCGTATCGCCCACATCGCGGGGCAAAAGGTTGATGTTAGCGCCCGTTTCAAACAAGGCCATTTGTGCGGCATTCAGCATCGATTGGCCAAGCTCGGCATTGCGGCCTGTTAATGGCAAAAGCAGCGCCACATTAAGCGGCACGGCGGCTGTGCTGTTATTGGCATTGTCTGCTTGTTGCATGGCCACAGGCGGTGCATCGGGCGCAGGACGCGGCGCATAAAGTGGCGAGCCCGCCGCAGAGATATTTGCTTGAGAGATGGGTGGGAGTGGCGCGGTCTTTGTGTTAGACTGCCCGCTAACCGGCGTTGGTGAGGCGGCACAGGCCGACAAGCACAGCGCTAAGACAAACATCGTGCTGAGTTTTTTAAGCCATGCCGCGTGCGCCATCTTTACCCTCATCCTTACCCTCATCTGGCAAAAGTTCTGGCTCTTTGTATCTGGTTGGCACGCCTCTTGGCAATGCTGGCGATTTTTCGCCCAGAGCCGCGCAGATTTTAACCGAAGCCGATATAATTTTGGCCGAAGACACCCGCACCAGCCGTAATCTTTTAACGCTTTACAGTATCAAGCCCAAAAAAATGCTGAGCTACCACACCCACAACGAAGCCAGTATGACCGGCAAAGTTATCGAGTGGCTCCAAGAAGGGCAAAAAATTGCGCTTATCAGCGATGCGGGCATGCCCGCCTTGGCCGACCCGGGCGAGCGTTTGGTGGCGGCCTGTCATGCGGCAAAGCTTACGGTGGCCGCTGTGCCGGGCCCCAGCGCGGGCATCACGGCGCTGGCTTTATCTGGGCTACCCGCCGTGCCGCATTATTTTGCGGGCTTCTTGCCAGCCACACAAACAGCGCGCATTGCTGTGCTACAAGAGCTGGCGCGCCTGCCCGCCACTTTAGTTTTTTTTGAAGCGCCGCATCGCCTCGCCGAGTGCCTTACCGATGCCAGCCAAATTTTAGGAGCGCGGCAAGCTGCGGTTGTTCGTGAAATCAGCAAAAAATTTGAGCAATGCCATAATGGCACTTTGGCCACGCTTGCGGCCTTATTCCAAGCACAAGAGGCCCGCGGCGAAATTGTGCTGGTGGTAGCGCCGCCCGAGGCCGAGACAGATAATTCCGATGCGCTGATCAATGATTTGCGCGATGCTTTGGCCGCACATAGTTTGCGTGATGCGGTTGAGATTGTCGCCAAAGCCCACAACCTGCCCAAAAAACAGGTCTACGCCACCGCACTTGAACTTGCCAAACAACGATAGACGAGATGAAACAGAAA
Organism: Rickettsiales bacterium; assembly: GCA_027485855.1. Taxonomy (GTDB): domain Bacteria; phylum Pseudomonadota; class Alphaproteobacteria; genus JAIXQD01. Next base: position 25,492 of record JAIXQD010000008.1, read on the forward strand.
CGTCAAAACACCACCCACAAAACCAATAGCAAAAATTGGCGCCGTGGCCGTATAAATTGGCGGCGTGGCCGCATGGGCGAGACCCTTGCGCTATTATGGCTGCAATTGCGAGGCTATAAATTATTAGCGCGCAATGTGCGCTTGCTGCACACCGAAATGGACCTTGTGATGCAGCATAAGGGCACGCTGGTGCTGATTGAGGTTAAAACCGGACGACGCGCGCAAACGGCCCTCGCCCATTGGCAGCAGCAAAAATTGCTGCATGCTTTGCCGGCCCTGCTATCGCGCTTTCCTAAAGCGGGTAATAATGTGCGGCTTGATGCGCTGTTGCTGCGCCCGTGGCGCTGGCCCCAACATATTATTGGCATAGGAGTATAAGCAAATGCGCCATATTTTAGCCGTTCAGGCCGACCCGCTGCACACCCTTAAACTGGCCACCGACAGCACTTATTTACTGATGCAAGAGGCCCTGCGCCGCGATTGGCGCATTTTTTATTATGAGCCAAAAGACCTCAGCCTGCTGAATGGTGCGCCGCATGCCAAAGGCGTGTTTTTAGAGAAACTCACCAACACCCAAGGTCAACCCGCCACAACCAGTGACACCACCACCCTGCCGCTGGCTGAGGCAAAAATTGTGCTGCTGCGACAAGACCCGCCTTTTAACATGGCCTATATCAGCAGCACTTATATTTTAGAGCGCCTGCCCAAAAGCACTTTGGTGCTCAATAACCCCACTAGCGTGCGCAACGCGCCTGAAAAACTCTTGGTCACCGAATGGCCCGATTTAACGCCACCCACACTCATTACTACCGACAAAGAAATGGCCACCGCGTTTAGACAGGCACAGGGTGATGTGGTGCTTAAGCCGCTTTATGGACATGGCGGCGCGCATGTATTTCATGTGCAAGCAGGTGATGGTAATTTTAACGGCCTGTTTGACCTGCTATTACAGCATGAGCAAACACCCATTATTGTGCAGCGCTATTTACCGGCCGTGCGCCAAGGCGATAAACGCATTATTTTGCTTAATGGCTTACCCATTGCAGCGCTCAACCGCGTGCCCCCGCAAGGGCAAGTGCGCGCCAACACTGCCAGCGGCGGCACGCCTGAGCTGGCCAGCCTCACCGAGCACGATAAAAAAATATGTGCACAAATTGGCCCGCGCCTGCGTGAGCTTGGTTTAGTATTGGTGGGCATAGATGTGATTGGCGAATATTTGACAGAAATAAATGTGACCTCACCCACGGGCCTTGTGCTGCTTAACAAACTGGGCCACACCCAGCTTGAGCGGCAAATATGGGATGTTTTTATGGAGCAGGTGAGTCGGGCTTAAAGCCAGACGCATGGCGCGCAAAAATCGGCTGGGCAAATTTATCTGGCGCGCGCTGCGTCATCTCACGCTTTAGCGCATAGGGCAAATTATCGCTGACCTGTGCATTGCCAAAATTACGCTTAAGGTCAACAATGCTGCGCGATGTCCAAAGCCTGCCATCGCGCTCTTGCTGATCGAGATAGGCATAATAAAAATCATCGGGCCGGTGCCGCATGACCGTATCAACACCACCCACATGAATCGAAATGCGCCGCTGGCGCAATAGCTGCGTGCTAAATGGGGCGTTAATATCAACATCAATGCTGGCCAACAGCCACAAAGTTTGCTGCACACGGGTGCGGCGGCACAGCACCTGATATTTTTCAACGCGGATATAGTTTTGTCCGCGCATTTGCCCGGCATTTGCCCGATAACGAGAAGTCAGTTTTTGTAGCTCGGCCGCCTCATGCGTGGTGGGCTCGGCGCGGCGTAAAATAAAATCGGCCTCACCGCGCTGAAACTGCTCGGCCAACATCTCGGCAATATGCTCGGCGCAGGCCTGCACATAATTTTGCACCAGCTGCTGGCCTTGCATAGCAATGCTTGGCCAATCTTGCGTGGGCTTGATGCTGCGTAAGAAACTTTGAGTGCCGTAAGGCATTAAGGCGGGCTCCTATTTATCTTATTGTTAAAACAAACACCCCACCGACACAAGCAATTAGTCTTGCATCAACACATCGCCCCAGTAAAATAAGCGTGATAATAACTGGGTGATAAGCATGTTATGGCATAGTTTGAACGGCTTTATTTTTAACCTTCCGCCTCAGTCATGGCCGCAAGGCTTTAAGCGCTGGCGACATTTTTGGCAATCGCGCCAAACACATCGCCGCGCCCGCGATGCGTTTCGGCAGCTTGTGGCCACAAGGCAATTTAGCCGTGATTGGTTTAGTCGCCATATTCCGGTTTGGCTCACACTCTTGCCGCATACAACACAAGCACAGATACTTGAAATTGGCAGCTATGAGGGCTTAAGCACGCTGTTTATGTTGCAACATATTAAGCCCGCACGGCTTGATTGCGTTGATACATTTATTGGTAGCCACGAAGAACGCGGCCACTGGTTAACCGACATGCAGGCACGCTTTAAACATAATGTCGCCGAGCATTTGCCACAGGTTAATATTCTTGCCGGCAGCTCGCGGGTCATTGTGCCACAATTGCAAAAGCCAAAAAGTAACGCTGCCGAAGGCAGCCATAGCCCAGACGGCAATGATATAGCCGCTGCCGAAGGTGGCTATGATATAATTTACATAGATGGCTATCATCATAGTCATTTTGTTTTGGCCGATGCGCTTAATAGCTGGCCCCTTCTGCGCCATGGTGGCCTGATGATTTTTGATGACTATGGCTGGAACTACCCAGACTACCGCGCCCACGAACAACCAAAAGCCGCCATTGATGCTTTTTTACAGCTTATAAAAGGCGAATATATTTTGCTTTATCGTGGCTATCAGCTTTTCTTGCAGCGCCAATAAAAAAGCCGCCACTCTTTTGCAAGTGGCGGCCTCTTTAAGTATTTACCATACCTTACTAAGGCATGGTTTCACCATGCAGGGCCCGATCCAAACCGTCGCGCTCGACTTCTTCGTCAACGCGCAGGCCGGTAATGGCATCAACCACCTTAAGCACAATAAATGTGCCAATAGCAGCCCAAACAATAGTGACCACCACGCCTTCAATCTGAATCCAGATTTGTGCGGCATTGCCATCGATTAAGCCTTTCGCCGCATCGCCACCAATGGCCGATTTAGCAAAGACGCCCGTGAGTATGGCGCCAATAAGACCGCCCACACCATGCACGCCAAAGGCATCAAGGCTGTCATCATAGCCAAGCGTTTTCTTAAGCTTGGTGGCGCCCCAGTAGCAGATAACGCCAGCAGCAATACCAATGCCCAACGCGCCAAACACATCGACAAAACCAGCGGCTGGCGTAATCGCCACAAGGCCAGCAATGGCGCCTGTGATAATCCCCAACAAGCTTGGCTTGCCGCGTGAGCCCCACTCGGTCAACATCCACGCTAAAGCGGCAACAGCCGAGGCCACCATGGTGACAGTCATGGCCAAACCCGCCCGACCATTCGCAGCGCCAGCCGAGCCCGCATTAAAGCCAAACCAACCCACCCACAAAAGTGAGGCGCCAATCATGCACAGCACCAAATTATGCGGGGCAAAGTTTTCATGGGGGTAGCCCTTGCGCTTGCCCATAACCAGCGCGCAAACCAAACCGGCCACACCTGCATTGACGTGCACAACAGTGCCACCAGCAAAGTCTAACACGCCCTCGCCAAAGCCCCAGCCATTGGGGTGCCACATCATATGTGCTATGGGCGCATACACAACCACAACCCACAGCGCCATAAACAACAAAAAGCCCGAAAACTTCATGCGGTCGGCAAAGGCACCGGCAATAAGAGCGGGAGTAATAATCGCAAAGGTCATTTGAAACATCATGAAGGTTGGCTCAGTGATGGTAAACGGTATCGCGCCTTGCGCCATACCAGCACCCAGCACAAAAGCGGCATTCATATCAACGCCGCCTAAAAATGCTTTGCTAAAATCGCCAACAATTTTGCCCATCATGCCTTCGCTGCCATTGCCAAAAGCCAATGAGTAAACAAAGCAAGCCCACATCACCGCCACAAGGCAGGTGACGGCAAAAGTTTGCATAACGGTTGCCAGCACGTTTTTCTTACGCACCATGCCGCCATAATATAAAGCCAAGCCCGGAATGGTCATCAGCAGCACCAGCGCCGTTGAGGTCATCATCCAGGCCATATCACCGCTATTGATCTCTTGCGCCAGAGCAAGGCTTGGCGTGAGTAAGAGCACAAGCGCCCCTAGCAATAAACGCTGTATATGTATTTTTAAACCAAGCATTGGTCTTGCTCCTTATATGGTGTGGGCAGAATACGGCAAATTGCACCCCAACAGGAAAACCCCGCCAGAATCACAAATTTAGAATTTTGGTAGTTTATACAAACAAAGCAGGCAAACAAGCGCCACATCGGCGTAAGCGGGGCTTTGCGCAGTGCTGTGGCACGCATACTACAGAGCTTTCAAGCGCATGACTTTTCGTGCGCGAATTGACAAGCCCGATTATTAGATAATTACTTATCCGACAATAATCTTATGGCGGCTCGGGGCGCGCTGCGCAAAAAAACCACCAAACAGCGCGCGCTTGTTAGGGCTATATTAATCTTCTAATGCTTCGGCATCTTGCTCAATTTGATTGGCAAGATCGCGCAGCATTTCAGAAACATCCAAGGGGCCAATCACCGCAACCGCTTGGTTCACTGCAGCTTCAATCATGGCCACGGCAATGTAATCGGCATTGTCGGGCTGCTCGGTGAGTGCGGCTTGCAAATGTTTTTCGGCAATGTTGAGGGCTTGCTCAAACTGTTCGGCGGCGGCTTGTTGTTCGGCGGGCTCAGTCATGATACTTTCCTTTTTCGCGGGCTAAACTATCTGGCTAAAATTATCTGGCTTATGGGCCATGTGCCGCCTTATTATCATTTTTACACTCCCCAGACTATCGGAGATTGCCACAATGCTTGAAACTGACCTCCGATCTCTTGAGCTGTATCCTTTCTGGCACAGTGAGGTTGTGCGCTTTGGCGATATGGATGCGCTGGGGCATGTCAATAACAACAAAATTGGCACTTATTTTGAGTGTGCACGGGTGGGGCTGTTACAAGCCGCCTGGGATGAATGGTGGCGCCAAGATAGCTATGTGGTGCTCGCGGGCATTGCCATCGATTTTCTGACCGAGCTACAGCATCCGGCAACGGTGCGCGTGGGGGTTGCCGTAGAAAAAGTCGGCAATAGCTCTTTTGTGTTGGTCAGCGCCATTTTTAACGGACAGGCTTGTGTGTCGGTCGCACGAGCCACCTGCGTTTTGGTCGATAGCGCCCATCGCAAAAGCCGCAAATTAAGCGAGGCACAAATTGCCGCGCTTAAGCGCTTTAGCCGATGAGCAAAAAAAACATTATGCACATTACCGCCTTGGCCGATCATGGCGAGGGTCTGGCCCAGCAAGATGGCCGCAGCCATTTTATTGCGGGCGCTCTCCCCAACGAGATATGGCAACAGCAAGAGAGTGGCTGGGTGATGCAACAAGCCAGCCCACAACGCACCGATGCCCAATGCCCCCATTTTAGCTCCCCCAGCACAGCGCAAAGCTGTGGTGGCTGCCAAATGCAACATGCCACAGCATTTCTAGACCAATGGCAGCAAGAGCGCGTGCTGCGCCATATGCAAAAAGCGGGCGTGCTGCTGCAAGGCGCCACACAATTGCCCACTGCCCGCAGCCCCAAAGCCAGCCGCAGGCGCGCACAGCTTGCGGCAATTCATAGTGCTGACGGCCTTATTCTGGGTTTTCATGCAGCATCTAGCAAAAGGATTATTAACCTATCTGCTTGTGCGGTGCTAGCGCCACAACTTATGGCCGCATTGCCTGCTTTGCGCAGCGTTTTAGTGCAAACGCTGCCGCGGGGTGCGGCACTCGATATACATTTAACCTTGGCCGATAATGGGCTAGATGCCTGCCTTGTGGGCGGCACAAAACCAAAAAATGCCGGCACCGCGCTGGCGCCATGGCTGAGCATGCCCAATTTGGTGCGCTTAAGCTGGCAAGCGCAGCCCCATGCTTTGCCCGAATTACTATTTGCACAAGCCCAACCACACATAAACATTTCCGGCGTGAGCGTTAAAATACCGCCCGCCAGTTTTTTACAAGCCACCCTTGAGGGCGAAATTGCCTTGCGTGATTTTGCGCTGCTATCGCTCAAACAAAGCAAAGCCAAAAAACCGATAGAGCTTTTTTGTGGCGTGGGTAGTTTTTCGCTGGCGCTGGCAGGCACGCGCCCATTGGTTTGCTACGATAATAACGCGCCCGCCATCGCCGCACTGACCTTGGCCGCCAAACAGGCGCTGCTGCCCATCACCGCCAAAGAGCGCGACCTATTCCGCGCACCCGTCTTGCGCGAAGAGCTGAATAATCATGATTGGGTTTTGCTTGACCCACCCCGTGCTGGCGCAACCGCACAAATAACCCAAATTATTAAAAGCGATGTAAAAGATGTGGTGATGCTGAGCTGCGATTTAGGCACAGCCGCACGCGACCTTGCCGATTTGCAGCAAGGCAGCTTTAAAGTCACCGAATGGCAGATTATCGACCAGTTTTTATGGTCGAACCATATTGAGCTGGCTGTGGCGCTTGAGCGCCCCCGCAAAAGATAGCTACAAAATTTGTAACTTAGCTGAGCTGAGCGGCTTTAGCTTTTGGTGCGGCCAAGGCTTTTTGCAAAGCGATATCGCGGGGACGCGATAGCAGGCTATCACCATCTTTGAGCAATTTATAAAGCCCATAAGCGCCACTCGCAGCTTCGCCTGCGCCAACAACAAGGCCAAAGCCACGCACCCAAAGCGAGCCTTTGCTCTGCCATGTGCTGCGTGCCGATAAAGTTGCCAGCACCGTTTGACCCGCAAGCGCCGTGCCTAAAGATACTTTAGCGCCCGTGCCTTGAATTTTTGCAGCAGGCAGAGTGAGCGCACCAAGGCTTTCAACCAAGGCTGCGGCATAGGCTTTGTCTTTTTGCGCGCGCTCAAAATGCGGGGCGGTGGCTTGCTTTACCGCGCTATCAAATAATGTTTCAACCGCTTTGGTGCGGGCGATTTGCTGACGACGATTACGCTCGGTGCCAACGGTGCGATAAACATCATAGCCAAGTTGCAAAGCAATGAGGCTCGCGGCCGACTTGCCTTTATTGGCCGCCGATAAACCCAAGCCGGCCTGATTGAGCGCCATGCTGGGCAAAACGCGCACAGCCTCACGCGTGAGAATTTCGTTGTAGGTCGTCAGGGCATTTTGCATGGCCGGATGCTGGATAATCTCGGCAGTGATTTTTTGGCTTTGGCTGATGTCGGTCATTGGGCGCTCCTGTTTGTCTGTTTATTTTTTAGCAACTTAGCTGGGCAAAATGCAAAACAATCTTGATAGCGCGGCGCAAGATTAAACCAGCAACCATGGTTAATGACGTAGTTAATTGGGCGGTTAATGACGCGGCCGATATTCAAAGCTAATTTAAACTTGCGGCACTTCGCCCACGCCACGCCCTACGCGGGTGGTTAATGGCCGCGCGGGTGGCAAGATGGGCGCAGTTTCTGCTACTTTTGGTGCCGCTGTGTTGATAACCGGCGCGGGGGTATTGCTTTGCGCCGAGTCCGCGCTGTTGTCCTGCGCCGAGTCCGCGCCGTTATCTCGCGCCGAGTCCGCGCGAAGATCTTGCACGGGTTGGTCTTTGGCTTTTTTGGTCTTAACCACCGGTTTTGCTACGGGCGGCGGGTTGGCTTTTAGGTCGATAAGGCGCGCGCGCTCTTCAGCAATAATTGTTTGCAGCGGATGGTCTTTATGGCGATTGCGGGCAAAACCTATGCGGTTGGTGATGCCGACAAAAGCAATATACGCACCCATAAAAGTTGCCAATGTGCCGGTGGCAGCACCAATGGCAAGCAAACCCAAGCCCGCGGCGGCAATAACACCACCCATAATTGTTGCGGCAACTGCGATAGTGCCAGACGAGGCTTTCGGCTTAAGTTTAGATGAGTCGGCCAAAGCATTAATGGTTTTTGCGTAGGTGGTTTCATCAAGCGGCATAGTGGCAGATTCAGACTGCGCTAATTTAGACAAGGTTTTAAAACGCGCCCGCACAGCGTTTTGATAACTCTCCCGCGCTTCGGCCACTTTGGTTTTTTTGGGGTCAATAAATGTTGGGCTGCCGATAATCATAATAACAAAGCCAATAATCGGGCTGATTAAAGTCACCCCCAGCGCAACAATATTTTTAACATCGCGCGACTCGGCGCGTTCACGATTATGACTAAAGCCACTCACTCTTTCATATTCGGCTTCTGCCGCTCTTACTTTGGCATCACCGTTGATATAATCGACATGGTTATTTATTGAGCTGCTTTTGGGCATTGCTGATTCCTTATTGGCAAAATTAAGCGTTTGGCACGTCAAACTTAGCGCCAATGCGCGCCGCACGGGGGCGCAAAAGCTCGCCCTCACGAACAGGCGGCACAACAGGGGCCGCAACCGCAACCGGCACCGCAACCGGTGCGCTCTCAACTTTTGGTGTTACCGCAACAGTAACAGGTGTTACCTCAGGCTTTGCCACAACTACGGGAGGTAAAATAGCTTTAAACTGTGCTTGTGCCTGATGCACAGCCTCTGTGCCTGGTGAGCCCTTGGCCGCATTAGAAAGAGCCTGGTCAGCCACAACTATGCTTGCCAAACCAAAAAACCCACCAATCAAATAAAATGGCACAGCAGCCCAACCTACAGCCGCTGCTGTACCCAGCGCCACCAAACATGCAGTGGTAAATCCAGCCGCCACAACAGCGCCTATTACTTTTCTGCGCTGCAAATTTCCGTAGGATTCTGGCAAACCTTTGTAAAGCTTTTGCAACTTGCCGTATAAAGTAGCGTCCTTATTTTTGGCGACAGTTTCGTTTAGCTTGCCCAGTTTTGTGCCCAATGCCAGATGATAATTTTTCTTTTGCTTGTCATTTGCGGGGGCATTACCAGCGACCACGATGCTAGTAATAAAGGCACCTAAGGCCAGCCACGGCATACCCAACAATAGCAAGCCAACGCTGCCATAACCCGTTACTGATGTCAGCACACCGGCCACGCGCCGCTTTTCGTTAATGGTGTCTAGTTCAGCCTTGGCCTGATATAATGCAGGGTCTGAAAAAAGCAGCTCTTGCTGCAAAGCTTTTTGTTTTTTGCCAAAACCGAACATGCTGTTCTCCGTAATTTCTGGTAATTTCAAGCGTCATTTTAGTTTTTTGGCCCATGCCGCAGCAAGCCGCTTTTTACTTTCAGCAAAATTACTTTTAATAAAGCTGGTAAAGCAGCGCTTTAAGATAGGCGGTTTCGGCCAAGGCGGGTTGCACCGGATGATCCGCGCCAGCAAAACCGGTATAAATTAACTTTGCCGATTTTTTAGCCTCAAACAAACCGCGTGCGGCTTCTGTTTGTAAGTCAGTCAGGCTCATATGATGGCTGCAAGAAGCCAGCAGCAAATAGCCGCGTGGTGCCACCAAGCTGGCCGCTTGCCGTGTGAGTTTACGATAGCCCTTGCTGCCGCTGGCTAAATCTTTGCGGCTTTTGACAAAGGCCGGCGGGTCGGCCACCACTAAATCAAAAGTCTGGTTTTGTTGGGCAAGCTCGGGCAACAGATCAAACGCATCGCCCTTTAAGGTGCTGAAGCGTGCACCAAAATTATTTTGCGCCGCGGCCTGTGTCGCTTGCTCAAGCGCGGGCGCGCTTGAGTCTAACGCCGTGGCATGGGTAGCACCACCCGCTAAAGCGGCCAAAGCAAAACCACCCGTATGGCTATAAACATCGAGCATGCGCGTGCCGGTGGCGATGTTTTTAACCATGGCCCGATTGGGGCGCTGGTCGTAAAACCAGCCAGTTTTTTGCCCTGTTAGTGGCCGCGCTAAATACACCAAGCCATTTTCTTGCACTGGGATTATGTCGCCGACCACGCCATAAGGCACATCAACCGATTGCGGCAAACCCTCTAGTGCGCGGCTAGAGCTATCGGCTCTGCGCACAATGGCTTTAGGGGCCAAAACCTCAATAATGGCCGCCATGAGCTCGGGCCACAGCGTATCCCACAAGGCAATATTGGGCTGCACCACCACCACATCGCCATAGCAATCAATGATAAGGCCGGGCAGACCATCGCCCTCGGCATGAATAAGCCGGCAAAAGGGATAAAAACCTAAGCGCTCACGCAGGCCGCGCGCCAGCAGCAATTTTTCAGCCAGCCATGGCGTGTTGATATTTTGCGCCGGAAAGGGCGTAAGCATGCGCGCCGCTATTAAAGTGTGCGCATTAAAACTGGCCAAGCCCAAAACGGCACCATTGGCCGCTTGCACCGTGACTACGCTGCCACGCGGCAAAAGCTTGGCCGCGCTCATTTGCACTTCGTTTGAGTAAAGCCACGGAAAGCCGCTCTGCACGCGCTTATGCGCGCCAGCATTAAGCGTAATAGCAGGGTACATTAGCGTGGGCCGGCTTTGTGCAATTCGGCGATGGGCTGGCTATATTGTGGCGCAATATCCCAAGGAAAATCCAGCCAGGTATCTTGGCTAAACTCGCTTACAAAAGTATCAACCTGCGGGCGGCCGGTGGGCTTGGCATAAACGGCGGCATAATGCGCATTGGGTAAGTTTTTGCGCAAAATCTCAAAAGTTTTGCCGCTATCGACCAAATCATCAACAATCAGCCAGCCTTTGCCGCCTGTGGCTAAAACATTTTCGCCCACATCTTTTAAAATGCGCGCTTCGCGCTGGGCCATATGGTCGTAGCTGGAGACACACACGGTTTCAATCACCCGCACCTCAAGTTCGCGGGCAATGATACCGGCCGGAATAAGCCCGCCGCGTGTGACGGCAATAATGCCCTGCCACGGGCCCTTATCAACCAGCCGCCACGCCAAAGCGCGGCTATGACGATGAAACTCATCCCAGCTAATAGGAAAAGGTTTTGGCTGTGTGGTCATGGGGCGCTCCGTTGTTTGGCAAGGTCTTATTTCTGGCTCTTTATATCTTGCTTTGCGTCATATTTCAAACAAGCTAGAATAAAAACATGGCCACCCTCCCCACTGCCGAAAATCTTTATGCGGGCGCGCTGCATTATTTAGCCCGCTACGCCACCAGCGCCGAAGGCTTGCGCACTGTTTTACGCCGCCGCCTGTTGCGCGCCGAACGCGCCGGCATTGAGCTAAACCGCCCCGAGCTAGAATTAACCATAGATGCGATTATTCAAAAATTGCAGCAACAAGGCATTTTAAACGACCAGCTTTTTGCTGAAATGCGCGTAGCCAGCCTCAGGCGAGCGGGGCAAAGCAGCTATACGATTAAGCAAAAACTCCGCGCTAAGGGCATTGGCCCCGATATGCTAGAAGGCCACCTTGATGCCGATGACGACGCAGAAGCTGCCATAAAACTTTGCCAAAAGAAGCGCTTTGGCGCTTGGCGCACCCATGCAAACACACCAGAGCGCATAAAAAAAGAGCTGGCAGCATTATTACGGGCGGGCTTTAGCTTTAGCGCGGCCAAAGCGGCCCTGGCCTTTAGGCCAGAAGAATAAAGACTCCCTTTAAGCCAGAAGAATAAAGACTCCCTTTAGGCCAGAGGAATAACCCTACTCACAACAATGTTATAATTTGAAGTTTCAAAGCGCATGAAAGTAATTACGGCCGAAAAAATGGCCTTTCCGTATGATATGCTGAAGCGAGAAACCGCCTGCCCCCAGAGGTGTTACCCATGTTTTACCCGCCCCATATTCCTATGCCTGAACAACATTTAATGGCAGCGCTTAAAAGCGGTGCGCCCCTTGCGGCGAGAGCAGCGCTGGTGGCGGGCGCTCGGTTAGATTGGGCGGGTGGCTATAATATTTCGGATGGTTTGCCACTGCATATTGCCGCTCGCATGGGCGATGAACATATGGTGCGGCTGCTCTTACGCAATGGCGCATGCCCTTTTGCCAAAGGTCGGGCGCGCCGTCTGGCCGCACACGAGGCCGCACAAGCGGGTCATGTGGGTTGCGTGCGCGTGCTGCTTGACTTTGCCCCATGGGACGCGTTGGGCTTTAGCCACACCGATATGCTGTGCGGCCAAGGTTTAAGTTTGGCCTTTATGGCTGCCACGCAAAACAACCTTGATATGCTTAAATTACTAGCCAGCCGTGATGCTGATCTTGATATTGCCGCACCCAATGGCACCACACCACTTTTAGCGGCCTGCAAAGCAGGGCATTTGGCGGCTGCGGCGTTTTTGCTGCAAGAGCCAACAAAAGCGGGCCTTGCCGATGATAATGGCGTAAGCCCACTTCTAGAGCTGGCCCAGCGTGGCGCCTTTGAGCTGATTAAAATCCTAGCGGCAAAAAACACGCCCTATCCCAAGCCTGATGCGCTGGGTCGCACCCCCATTGCCGTGGCCAAAGCCAATGGGCACCATGAGCTTGCCAATTTTTTAATAGAATATGCCGCGCCATGGCTACCGCCCACGCCGCCCCATGCCTGCGCTGTTAAAGTTCGCGCTTAATTTCTAGTGGCTTAATTTTTAGTGGCTAACGCAAAGCGCAACACCAAAAGCGCCACGGCCCATAAACACACCACCACCGCCATGCCAGCTTGCTGCGTGCCAAACAAAGCCACCGCTGTGCCATAGGCTAAAGGCCCAATAAAACTCACCGCCCGCCCTGACAGCGCATAAAGCCCAAAAATTTCGGCGCGTTGTTCGGGCGCGGCCTCGCGGGCAAGCCAACTACGCGCCGCCGCTTGGGCGGGGCCCACAAACACACCCAAGCCCACCGCCAAAATCCAAAACCAAAACTGACTTTCGGCCATAAGCAATGGCACACCAAAGCACAACAGCCCCAAGATGCTTATATAAAGTACACTGGCTGCGCCAAATCGGTCATCGGCAAAGGCAAAAATGGCCGCACCCAAACCGGCCGAAATGTTAAGCGCAATCGCAAACAGCAAAATCTCACTTTGCGAAAAGCCATAAACAGCCGCCGCATAAACCCCGCCAAACTGAAATAAGGTATTTAACCCATCGCGCAAAATAGCTGTGCCTAACAAAAAGCCGCCCATGCGCCGCGTGCTTAAAATTTTGCGCAAGCTGTGCCACAGACCTTGCCACACAGTTTTAAAGCTGGGCATTTGTGCTGTTGAAATTTTTGTCACATCCGGACAAAGCAAAAACAGCGGCAGCGAAAATACCAACAACCACAAACCCGCCAAAATATTGGTGGCGCGCACCGGCTCGGCTTGGGTTTTATCTAAAAAATCAAACCAAGGCACAATAGGCTTTACTAACAACAGTAAAGCTAAAATTAAACACAACAAACCCCCCGCATAGCCCGCGCCCCAGCCCCAACCCGAGATGCGCCCCACAGCCGCGGCCGGCGCCACCACTGGCAATAGAGCGCCATAATAAACATTAGTCAGCTCAAAAGTGATATTGGCCAGCAAAATTAAACATAAGGCCAAAAACATAAACTCTGGCGCGGGCGCAATGCCGGCCAAGCCTAAGGTGGCGAGACCACATAAAATAGTGCAGATAAACAGCGGCTTTTTTAATTGGCCGCGCGCATCGGCCACCGCACCCAAAATGGGGCTGGCAATAGCCACCACAAGCGAGCTTGCCGCAAGGCCAAGCCCCCAATAAAAAGTGCCAGTAGCAACATCAGGGGCCACCGCATTAGTAAAATAAACTGCAAAAATAAAGGTACCCACCAGCGTATTAAAAGCGCTGATGGCAAAATCATAAAGGCACCAGCCAAATACCGCTTTTTTATTCATCAAGCACCTGCAATTGCGCTGGGTGCTCAAGCCGCATGGCCGCGCCATTTAAACTTTCAAGCCAGCCGCGCAGCTCGACCGTTTTGCCGCCAAGCCGCAACAAATTAAGCCCCGCTTTGTTAAAGGCTTTTTCTCGTTTAACCGGAATCATCGCGGTAAAATCGGTGCGGTAATCTTGGCCAAAATTAACGTAAATCCATTTACCCACCTTGGCCACATTAACAATTTTTCCACGCACCAATTGGTATGTGCCTAAATAGTCTTTGGCATTTTCTGGGTTGCGCAGCGCATATTCGGGCAAACGCCACAGGCCAATATTAGCTGCGCGCGCTGTAGCCTCGGCCGCAAACAGCGGTGCTGTGGGTAAATGATTATCGGCAAATAAATAAATGCGTGCAGCGCCACTCTCTAAAAGTTTTAGCGACAGCGACTGGCCACCCACATAGACATCGCCCAAAAAGCGGCCATATCGATCGGTGGGTGGCGTATTAAGCTGAACTTCGGCCTGTTGCCCCATGGCTAGAAGCTGCAAAACTTCGCGCGCGGCCTCGGCATAGGCCTCAGGCGGGCGGCCATCATGAAATATTTCGGGTGCCTGAATACCGATAAGACGAATTTTTTCGCCATGCTCAAGCCAGAGTGTGTCGCCATCAATTACTACGGCTACTTTACCGGATAACACATCTGGGCCTTTTGCCCATGCCAAAGCTGGACAAAACAGCGCAAACAGCATAAACCAGATGAAATATCTACGCAGGAGCGCCCCCATGAAAATGACCCGCATCGTTCGTGAAATCCTTGGCCACTATAGCAGCGATAATCCAGGCACCAAGGCCAATTTGGCCCGCATTCTCCTCACCGGAAAATTAGCCGGCACCGGCAAAATGATTATTCTGCCCGTCGATCAGGGCTTTGAGCATGGCGCGGCGCGCAGCTTTGCCGCCAATGAGGCCGCCTATAACCCGCGCTATCATGCGGCATTGGCGGTGGAGGCTGGCCTTAATGCCTATGCAGCACCGCTAGGCATGCTTGAGGCCGTAGCCGATGAATTTGCCGGCCAATTGCCGTTGATTTTAAAAATGAATAGTGCAAATAGTTTGGCGCGCGAAAAACACGCCGCCGACCAAGCCGTAACCGCCAGCATTGATGATGCGCTGCGCTTGGGTTGTGCGGCTATTGGCTTTACGCTTTATCCGGGTAGTGACGCCATGTATGGCCAATATGAGGAGCTGCGCGCCCTTACGCTTGAGGCCAAAAGCCGTGGCCTTGCCGTGGTGGTGTGGAGCTATCCACGCGGCGGCAATATCAGCAAAGACGGCGAATTGGGCGTAGATGTGGTGGCCTATGGCGCGCATATGGCCTGCCTTATGGGGGCACACATTGTTAAGGTTAAACTGCCCACCGACTTTTTAGAAAATGCCGAAGCCAAAAAAGTTTATGAGGATAAAAAAATACCTGTGGCCACACTGACGCAGCGGGTGCAGCATGTGGTGCAATGCTGCTTTGCGGGGCAGCGCCTTGTGGTATTCAGCGGTGGCGCCACCAAAGGCGAGGACGATATTTACACCGATGCTAAAGCCATTCGTGATGGTGGCGGCAATGGCAGCATTATTGGCCGCAATAGCTTTCAGCGCCCACGCGAGCAGGCCCTGAAATTATTGGGCGAACTTATCGATATTTACAAAAATAAAGATTAGCGCCTAGCTGAGCGGGCGCCCAATAGGACGATAGCCGCTGCTAAAGTTAAAGGGCTTTACCTCGGTGCTGGGCTGCAAATGGATATAAAGCCGATGCTGCGCTAAAATTTGCTGCACATCGTGGCAATGCTCGACCTCCATTTGCTCATCCATATGATGCCCCTGCCATGTCAGGATATTTTTAAGGGCGCGCACTTTGGCTTTGCTTGCCGTTGGCGCAACCACCAACATATTTTTATGCTGCTCGGTAAAGTCGCCATCAACATAGCCACCCAAATTGACAAAATAAAGCTTGGCCGCGTCTGCTGCGGGTGGGTTTGGCAGCAGCACAATATCATGGCCATCGGCATGGTTCAGCTCGCCCCAGCAATCGAGATGCAAACTTTCAGGCGTGCCCCACCATTGCGCCCGCACCTGGTCAAGGCAGGTCTCGATATTTTCGCCAATGGCAAAGGCCACATCATGCAGCTCTATTTTTGCACCGGGCATGCTGCCGCCAATATAAAAATAAAATAATTTCATGTTTTCTCCTAGGCTGGTATTGGACTAAAAGCTAAATGTGCGAAAATCCTTGATACAGGCGCACCGCTATTATTGCGCTGGCCGCGATGGAGTGTGAGCGTATCATAACGCACCACCTCATAAGGCTGCGCCTGCCACACCATATCGGGCGAAAGCGCAAACTCGGTAGGCAATATATTGGTCACACTATAACTAATCGCCACGGGCCGTTGTGTACCACGCGCCACACATTGTAAACGCGATAAATCAAAGTGCCATTGTGGCTCGCGCAAAGCACTGCCGCAGGGCACATGATCAGCATGATAAAGCACGTACACGTAAAGCTGTTCAGGCACAAACCCATGCGCGCGCAAATCTTGTGCCGCGACCCTATAAAGTTCGTGCAACACTGGTGGCAGGCCTTTTGGCAAAGCCTTACCCGCCGCCAGCGGACGACGCGGGCGCAAAAGCGGGCGCGGCCACGCGGAAAGACTAAACAAGTCAGGGGGCAGTGATGCCAATGTTGTTACTGGTGGCAGGTGAGTAAGGTCGGTCGCATTATCGACCCACAAACTGAGCGGGCGAGATTCTGTTTGGTTCATCGCTTTTCTCCAATTAAATACTAACTGCGTCAAACAATGCCGATTTTTTACTTATTTGCATAATATAATTATATTGTGTTATTTATAGCGAATGAGAATAAATGATATCGACCTTAAACAGCTGCGCTATTTTGTGGCCGTGGCTGAAGAGCTGCATTTTAGCCGTGCCGCACAGCGCCTCGGCCTGTCACAGCCACCGCTCAGCCAGCATATTAAAGCCTTAGAGCAGCATTTAGGTGTGCAACTTTTTGCGCGCAGCAAACGGCATGTGGCGCTTACGATGGCAGGGCAGGCTTTTTTAACTGAAGCACGACAAGTGCTGGTACTCATGGCGCAAGCGGGCGACCGCGCCCAGCGCATCGCACGCGGCACATCGGGGCTGTTGCGCTTGGGCTTAAATTATTCAGCGCCGCTGCACCCTGTCACGCAAAAGCTTTTGGCGGGCTTTCGGCGACAGCAGCCCAATATTGAGTTTGAAATTATTTTGCACGACAGCCACGATGAGCGCGAGCTGCTTGACCTCGCCCGCAATCGGCTTGATGCGGCTTTTGTGTGGTTGCGCCCGCAAGCCACAGCACCGGGTTTGCGGCGTATCAGCGTGGCACAAGATAAAATTTTGGTGGCACTGCCACAAGGTCACAAGCTGGCGGCACACGCCAAGCTTAGCGCCGCCCAACTCGCCCGTGAAAAATTTATTGGCAAACCTGATTGGGATTGCAGCGGCCTGCCTGAGCTGACCAAAAGTTTTTTCAAAGATACTTTATATCCGCCCAAGCTCAGCGCTTCGGCGCATGTTTTACCCTTTATGCTCATTATGGTGGCGGTGGGGCAAGGGCTGGCGCTGGTGCCCGAGTTTTTGGCCAAAGATAGTTTGGCTAAAAAGAATAATAACAACAATGTTGTGTTCAGGCCATTAGTAGGTGCGGCGAAATTGCGTTTCGATTTTTCTTGCCTGATTAATCATGCGCAAGATAACCCAGCGCGGGTTTTGTTTGAGAATTATCTAAAGGCCAACGCCGCCTAAGGTTACAGTTCAAACAACTGGCGCCCAAACCACATCATCAATTTTATCGGCGCCAACGGCCAGCATCAGCAACCGCTCAAAACCTAAGGCAATGCCGGCACTGGGCGGCATATGGCCAAGCGCTGTTAAAAAATCTTCATCTTGCGGCACTTGATAGCCATAAAGCTTATATTTTTCTTCGGCATCGGCCTTAAAGCGCGCGCGCTGAATATCGGCGTCGGTCAATTCGCTAAAGGCATTGGCCAGCTCTAACCCGCACACATAAAGCTCGAAGCGCTCGGCCACGCGGGCATCATCGGGCTTGGCACGCGACAGCACCGCTTGCGCCAATGGATATTCGGCCAAAAATGTGGGGTGACCAATGCCTAAGTTAGGCTCAATTTTTTCAAGCAAAATACGGAAATACAAATCCTCCCAGCTATCGCCCTCGGCCACACGCACGCCTGCTTTGGTAGCTGCCCCCGCCAGCGCCGCAACATTGGGCTCGGGCGCGCAGGTTGCCAACAGGTCAATGCGGGCATAGCGTAAAAAGGCTTGCTGCACGGTAAGCCATTCGGGCGCAGCCGCAGCATCGCATCTGTGGCCATTATAGGATAAAAAGCCTTGTCCCGCAGTAGCGGCTAGTTTTAAAAGCGCCAAACAATCGGGCACCAGCGCAGTGTAATCGGCATGCGCTCGATACCATTCTAACATCACAAATTCGGGCTGATGCCGTGGCGAGACCTCACCATTGCGAAAAACGCGGCAAGCCTGCCAGATTTTATCAAGCCCCAAGGCTGCGCCACCTGCCAATAGTTTTTTCATGGTGAGTTCGGGCGAAGTGTGTAGCCAATATTGATAAGCCTCACCACCGGCTAAATCGCGCCAGTATGTTGCAAACGGGTGCAAATGCACCTCAAGCCCGGGGCAAATTTGCAGCGCTGGGGTTTCAACTTCAGCAAAGCCGGCCTCGTTAAAATAGTGTCGCAAGCCTTGCCACAATTTTTGCCGCACGCGCAAAGCCGGCAGCCTTGATTGCAATTGCGCTGTTTGCCAAAACATTAGAAACGATATTTCAAGCCGATATCCAGCAGCTGCATATCTTGTGGTTGGCGGCTGGGCGTGATGCTGCTGCGGCTGGCATCGTTGGCGCCAATAAAGCTGGCGCGATAACGCAGCGAAAAATCCCAGCTTTGATCGAGCTGCAAATTAACCCCGCCGCCCACACGGAACACCGGCACGGTGGAGCCCGAGCCATTGGCCAAAGCCTGCCCATTGATAAGGCTGTTATTATCAAACACCGCCACACCAACACCGCTGGTTAAAAACGGATTCAAAGCCGAGCCCAGCGAGAAATCATAGCGACCATCAAGCGTCATGGCCGCCACATCCCATGCATGGTTGCTTTGTGCCGAAAGCTGGTCGGTGGTAAGGCTGGTCAGCAAATCATGGCCGCCCAACTCTAATGAGGCGCCATTGCCCGCGCTATATTGTGGCGTGCTGCTATAAGAGCCCGAGACCGAAAAACCAAACGCATCATTATTACCCGCCTCAACTGGAAGCGCGCTTAAACTGCCACGCGGGGTAAAGCCGCCCGTCAGCAACGAGTCGGCCTCGCTTTTGGCAGCAAAGGCGGGTTGCGCATAAAGACAAGCCACCAGCCAAGCTAAAGCCAGCGCATAGGCAACGCGCTTTGTTTTGTTGTTGCTTGTTTTGTGTTGGCAATGATGGCGCAAATCTTAGTCCCCCCTCACCAGTTGAGCATAAGATAAAATAATGACCAAAATCTTATCCACAGAACATGTATTTTTCTGACACCTGTTTCAATTATGCAACGATTTTACCCGAAACGCTCACGCTTGTGCTATTCTGGCGCAGGATAGGTGCGCGGGAAGCTTTTATTTTGAGTTCCTTGCGGAAAATCGACAAAGTCGGGCTTGCGGCCACAGCCACAAAGCAGCAAAAGCAAGCTCAACACAAAAAGGCCTGTTAATAACTGCTGATTAATGCTTTTCTGCGAAAAATAGCGGCCTATTTTATACATTAATTTTGTCCCCATAAGGATATTCATGCGCTCGATTTTTTTTATTTTAGCATTTTTCATGGCCTTTGTCACAGTCGGCGCTATGGCGCAAGAAACTCAAAATCAAGCCGTGAGCAAAAGATTGCCGCCACTCGCGGGTGATATGAAAAATTTTAAGCAGGCGCTCAGCAGTACCATGCCGCTGCCGGCTGACCTTGCTTGCCAAAAAGCCGATGGCAGCACCTTAAGGCTGGCCAGCCTAAAAGGCACGCCCATGGTGCTTAATTTATGGGCCACCTGGTGCCAGCCCTGTAAGGCCGAATTGCCCAGCTTGAAAAAACTGCAAGAGCAAATGGCCGACAAGCTGACCGTGGTTGCCGTCAGTGTTGATCGCGGCGGTTGGGTTGCCATAAATCGGTTTTTGGCGAAAATGCCCTTGGGTGATGTTGTGGTGTGCAGCGATCCGCGCATGAGTGTGGCGCGCACAGTTGGCGGCTCGGGCCTGCCCACTACACTGGTTTTTGACAGTGCACAAATGGAGTGGGGGCGCCTCACCGGCGAGGCCGATTGGTCATCGCCCGAGGCGCTGGCACTTATCGAGCATTACCTAAGTGGCGAGAAAAAAACCGAGCAGGGCCTAAAGCTGCCCACCCAAAAATAGCTGCACGCCACTCATTAAAATTAGTGCTTATATAAAAAACTCAGCTGCACATTAAAGTTGGCTGGCTTTGGCATAATGCGCAGCAAAAAGCCCACCGGCTTCTCGCCGACGCTTTCGATAATTTTTTTGCCATCATCAATTTTTAAATCGATAAACAGCTCAGTTGCGGTTTCGGCAATTTTGCCAAAAGTTATTTTAGGGTTGCGCTGGCCCTCGGGATCGAGCGGATAGGTTACAAACACCGCCACCTGCCCATCAGGCAAACGAGGCGGCAAGGCCCGATCTTCCGGCTTGAGGTTTTTTGCCAAACGCACAATATCGGCCCAATCATCTTGCGTTTGCACAATGCGCACCGAAGGCGAGGTCGCGTTACTGGTACCGTGCCATGTGCCGCGCCAATCTTTTTCGCCTAGGCCCTCAAAATCACAGGCCAGCAAAAAGAGCGGTAAAAACAATAAGCAAAATATTTTACGCAACATCGCGCTTACCGGCTTCATGGTTGCCTCTATTTTTATGGTTGTGGTTTTTGTAGCTTTTGTAACTCGGCAATAAGTGCTGGCACGGCTTGTTGATAGTCGGCCACCAAACCAAAATCAGCCACCTGAAAAATTGGCGCATCGGGGTCTTTGTTGATGGCGACAATAATTTTGCTGTCCTTCATACCGGCTAAGTGCTGAATAGCGCCTGAAATGCCAACGGCAATATAAAGCGATGGCGCCACCGTTTTACCGGTTTGCCCCACTTGGTAATCATTGGGGGCAAAGCCCGCATCAACCGCCGCGCGTGACGCACCAACCGCAGCACCCAAAGCATCGGCCAAAGCCTCGATATATTTATTGAAATTTTCGGCCGAACCAACCGCACGGCCGCCCGACACCACAATACCTGCCGCCGTAAGCTCGGGGCGGGCCGATTTAACTTCTTGCTTGCCTACAAAGCTGGATAGGCCGCTATCGGCGCCTGCTGCCAAAGCCTCAATGGCGGCGGGGGCTTGCGTATCTTTGCTGGCGGCAAAATTAGTGGGGCGCACTGTCAACACTTTAATGGCATCGCTGCTTTTAACCGTAGCAATGGCATTGCCGGCATAAATAGGCCGCTCAAAACTATCGGCCGACAAAATGGCCGACACGTCTGAAATTTGCTGGCTATCGAGCAAAGCTGCAACGCGGGGCGCAACATTTTTACCATTCGCCGTGCTGGGGAATAAAATATGGCTATAATTTTTAGCCACACCCACCACCAAGGGCGTCACATTTTCGGCCAAAAAATTGGCCAAATGTGGCGCATCGGCACTTATCACTTTGGTTACACCCGCAGCACTAGCAGCAGCTGTGGCCACTGCACCGGCATTATGCCCTGCCACCAGCACATGCACCTCTTGCCCCAGTTTTTTGGCGGCAGCAATCACGTTAAGGGTGGCAGGCTTAAGTGTGGCGTTGTCGTGCTCGGCAATGACAAGAATGGTCATGGGTTTTTTCTCCTATTTATACTTTAATTAGCCAAGATGGTTTTTGATTTTTTGCGCCAGGGTTTGCACATCGGGCACTTTGGCGCCGGCTTGACGCTTGGGCGGCTCGGTGACTTTAACCGTGGCCAAGCGTGGCGCGGCATCAACCCCCAAAGCTTGCGGCGTGGTTTTTTCGAGTGGTTTTTTGCGTGCCGCCATAATTTTGGGCAAGGCGGCAAAGCGCGGCGTGTTCAGGCGCAAATCGGTGGTGAGCACGGCGGGCAATTTAAGCGAGAGCGTTTCAAGACCGCCATCAACCTCACGCGTGACCTGCACGGCATTATTGGCCACAGCCACTTCTGAGGCAAATGTACCCTGCCCCCAGCCCAACAAAGCCGCCAGCATTTGACCGGTTTGGTTGCAATCATCATCGATGGCTTGTTTGCCCATGATGACCATCTGCGGTTTTTCGGTGGCACAAATGGCCTTAAGCATTTTCGCAACCGACAGCGGCTGGGTTTCAAAATTTGTTTCAACCAATATGGCGCGGTCGGCACCCAAGGCCAGTGCTGTACGCAGCACCTCTTCGCTTTTGGCGTCGCCAATGCTGACCACCACAATTTCAGTCACGATGCCCTTTTCTTTCAGGCGCACTGCTTCTTCCACGGCAATTTCGCAAAAGGGGTTAATCGACATTTTTTTATTGGCCAAATCAACCGCGGTTTGATCGGCTTTGACTGTGGCGCGAATATTATAATCGAGCACACGCTTGACGGGCACAATGACTTTCATGACATCTCCTAAAAGAAGCTACCTATTTTGGGCGGGCGCCCATAGACAATCTTGCTGGCCGTTATGATTAACCACACGCCCCAACACAAAAAGATGATCGGACAGGCGGTTAATATATTGCAAGGCCAGCGGATTGACAAGTTCAACTGCGGCCAAGGCGGTGATGTGACGCTCGGCCCTGCGCACAATTGTGCGCGCCAAATGCAAAGCCGCCGCAGCCTCGGTGCCACCCGGCAAAATAAAGCTGTTAAGTGGGGCGAGGTTTTTATTCAATTGCTCTTGCTCGGCCTCTAGCCGCTCAATTTGCACTGCAGCAATGCGCAATGGCTCGTATTTGGGGGCGGGCTCGTGCGGGGTGCATAAATCGGCGCCCAGATCGAACAAATCATTTTGTATGCGGCGCAGCATGGCGGCATATTCGCCCTCTAGCCGCAAAACGGCCAAGCCCAACGCAGCATTGGCCTCTTCGACGGTGCCGTAAGCCTCAACCCGCAGCGCATGTTTAGCCACACGCAAACCATTGCCAAGGCTGGTTTCGCCGCCATCGCCGGTTTTAGTAGTTATGCGCGTGAGCCGAACCACCACAAACTACCGCGACACCAGCGCCAGCAAAAATGCGCCAATGGCAAATGCTTGCAAAAACACGCGCCAGCGCATCATTTTATTGCCGTATTTTTTGTTAAATTCGCCGCCACGTGCCATGGCCAACAGCCCCATAAACAGCACGCCTAATATGGCAACGCCGGCTAAGG
This sequence comes from Rickettsiales bacterium, assembly GCA_027485855.1. Classification (GTDB taxonomy): domain Bacteria; phylum Pseudomonadota; class Alphaproteobacteria; genus JAIXQD01. Next base: position 48,731 of record JAIXQD010000008.1, read on the forward strand.
CCAGCAGAATCGCAAAGAAATGGCTTGTCATGCCCCTTATATAGACCGCACTCGCCGATTTGGCCAGTAGCTTTAGTGTGTGGCTTTAGTGTGTGGCTTTAGTGTGTGGCTTTAACTTGTGGCCTTAACTAATGGGCCTTTAATTAGGGCTGCTGATGTTGCTGTTGTTGGGTACGAGCTGCGGCGGGCTTGGTGGGTTGGTTACGCCAGTCACGCAATTCGGCATCAAGCGCACGGGCCTGCGTTAAAACATTCAAAAAATCGTCGCGGGTCATTTGTCTAAATTCGGCCTCATTAGCTTTTATAAAGCTCGACAAAGCAAGCCGCACGATTTGCTCGGGCGGTTGCGGCTTAATTGTGCTGGCAATTTCGGCAAGTGTGCCGAGCATCTTTTGCCTTGCCTCCTCTTGCTCTGAACCTAAACGCTTTAAACTATGTTTAGCATGCTGGTACCGAACATATTGCTCGCCAAAAACTTTTGCAAAAACCCAGTTCATAAAAATTCTGTGCGCATAGGCCCGACGCTCGGCAGATAGTCCGGTGGCCTGCTCCTGCAAATTATTAGTATAAACGATGATAGGCTCGCCATCGTCATAAAGGTAATCATCATCGCCTTTACGGCGCGGTGCGGCCAAATGAAACGGCTCGGGGCGGTTTAATTTAGGGGCATTGTAGTCAGCAATAAATTGCCGCACGCCCTCTCTAAACACCGTATCAATGGCACTGCCGCGCACAGCGCCATAAGTTTTGCCCAGCACCAAAATGCGGTTCTCGGGCAGATCAGAGGCATCATACAAATTCGCGCCCGACGCTAAAAACGGATTAAGCAAACAGCGCATAAACGGGTAGCGCACCTCAACATCGTCCTTATGGGCAAGATAGGCCACCAGCACACCCGCCCGCATGCCGCGCAGCAAATATTTAAAATTATCTTCAGCGCCACTAAAACAACTGCGCCAATGCTGCTCGGTTGAGGCCTCGCCAACCAAAGTTGGATTGCGCGCAATAACAATGCGCAAATCTTCCGGCACGAAAGCTTTATCACTGATAAAATTATTATCAAACAACCCCGTTGGGCGCGGCGTGTTGATAAGGTCGAACAACACATCGGTAGCATTAGATTCGCTGGGCGTTTCTGTGCGCGCTTCTGTGGGCGCTTCTGTGGACGTGCCACGCACTGTGTCGTCTTGGTGTTTTTCAAACTCAAGCGCCAAATGCCACTCGCCTTGCTCAAATAAAAACTTACCTAAACGCGGCCCCGGCAGCCAACGCTCGCTATTGGGCGCGCGCTGTTGCAGCTTGGTAGCATTTTCAGGGTCGGGTCTGACTTCGCACTCGGCAATATTACGGCCGGCTTTTTGCGGGTCGGTGGCAAGCTTATCGGCAAAGGCTTGTTGTGCACGCGCATTATGCTCGGCCAGGGCTTTTGCTAAACGCGCCGGATAACTAAAATCGGCCGCGTTGGCATTGACGGGCAGCACAATTTGATCGCGGCCCATAAACAGCTCATCATAGCGGGCGGCTTTATTGCGGCGCCAAGCCAAATAAGCCAGCGTCGCTCTATCGCCATAAAAAAGCTTATGCTCGCGCAATTTGCGCGCCAAAGAAAACAGCTTTAATTGTGCCCAACGTGGCTTTTTAAGTGCATGCTGCAGCAATTGGCGCAATTCATCTTGTGGCACAATATTGCCACCCACCACCGCGCGATACCAATAAGCCTGCACAGCGTCGATGATTTTTTTAGGTGGTGCTTGTGGTAAATCTTGCAGCAAGGCCGCTTGCTGTTTTTCCCATAATGGCTGCCACAGCTCTTGCCGCTTAAGGCGCAGCTTAGCTTTGTCGCTTGAGGGCGGCTCAATATCCATAAGGCCACTATGAAGGAGCTTGTTTAACAGGTTTTTAATTTGCTCAAGGTCATGCGCGCATGCTATGAGCCACTTGTAATTGCTGACATTTTAGGACACACGCCCATGCTTAAAACCATCTTTGCCCCAAAAGCCATCCCCGCCGATAAAAAATATCAAACGCTGTTTATGGGTGGCGCCATTGATATGGGTCGGGCCGAGCCATGGCAAGAGCGGCTGACACAAGCGCTGACACAAACCCTGCCAAAGCAAGTGCAAGAGCAATGGCTGCTGCTGAACCCAAGGCGCCCCGATTGGAATAGTGCCTGGGCGCAGGATGATAATCCTAGCAGCCCGTTTGCTCAGCAAGTGCAATGGGAGCTGGACGCACAAGATAAAGCCGATCTGTTATTATATTATTTTGCCGCCAACAGTGCCGCACCCATTACGCTGTTAGAGTTTGGCCTTTATGCGCCCAAAAAACCGCTGGTTTTTGTGAGCCCCCATTACACCCGCGCTGGTAATGTTAAAATTACTGCGCGCCATTTGGGCCTGCCCACCTATAGTGATGATGCCGCCTTGCTACAGGCGCTAGCCGCAAAAATGAGTGCACCCAAGCCTTAAAAATCGCGCTTAATAAAAACGCAGGCGCGGCAGGGCGCCTTTAGGTTGTTTTGGCACAATGCGTTCACCGGGTATATTAACGCTGGGCGTTTCGGTCACATCGCTATCGGGCGGTCTTGGTGCGGGTGGCCGCATTTCAATGGGCAAGGTTGGATTACCCGCATCCGCACAGATACCATCAGGCGCGGTGCTAAAATTTATGCCGCCTTGCGCGGGGCCAGCAAGCGCACGCGCCAGCAAGCCTTGGGGTGCATCCCCATTAAGCCTGAGTGTGGCCACAGCTTGTAGGCGCGCCGCAGGGTCAATATCTTCTGGTGGCAATAAACGCCACACCCCGCGAGAGCCCTCGCCTAAAAAGCCCTCGGTCGCCGCAAACCGATAGCTGTCATCTTGCTCAAGTGTGGCAACATTGCCAATTTTCCGCAGGCGCACAGGCAGGCGCGTGCCCGCTGGCGACACCATCACCCAACCATCTTGCGGCAGGCTTGCCGCTATATCGAGCGTGAGCTGAATAACGCGTATATCGGCATTTACATCAAAGCGCCAGCCATCGGCATCGGCTTGCGCGGTTTGCGTTTGCGTTATATATACGGGCTGCACGCCGCGCCCCGTTTGTTGCTTAAGCGCCGCCAGCTGTGCGCCGATATTTTGCAAGCGCGCCTCATCAACCATGCCAAAGCCGCCAAAGCTGGGCGCAAATAAACGCCCCGCCCCATTACTGATATAGGCAACATTGCGTGAGCCTTGCCGCAGCCTTATGGGCTCGGCGGCCAATAATAATGCTAATTCAAGCTCGGCATTATTCAGGCTTGGTTGTGCGGCTTTAAGCCTTAAGGCCAAGCCCGCAAGATAGGGCGTGCTAAAAGATGTGCCGCGCAAAGCTGTGCGCGGCAGGTTTGCGTCTGGCAGGCCAGCCAGATATTTGGGCGTATAGCCATTATTAATGTAGTTATCAATCGCTGCGGGCAATGCGGCACGATAGGCAACAATCATACGCTCTAAATGCGGCAGGGCCCGACGAAAATATTCCTGATTAGCCGCCGCATGGCTGTTCCCTGCTTCTGCGGCAAGGCTCAGCGCCCGCCCTTCGGCAATCAAGGCCGGCAGTGCGGCCTTTTGCGCATAGCTGCCGCCAATAAAGCGCAAATTGCTTTCTAGGTTTTCAAGCGCATGGGCCAACTTGGCGGGCGTACTATAGCCGCCGCTACGCAAGCGCACATCACCCGCGCTGCGCTTATGCGTTATAAACTCACCATTACCGATAGCATTAAAAACCAAAACATCGGTTGAGGCGCGCAACCGTGCCGCAAAAGCCGCGGGCGGCAGCAAATAGGTAAATTGCAAATTTTGGTCAACATAGGGGTTGCTGGCCAGCACGCTGCTATCTTCGCCGCTATAACGGGTTATCTGGCAGCGCTCAACCGCGCCCACCAGCAAGCCCTGATTAAGCAATTGCGCCAAAGGCACAAAATTAGCGCCCGCGCCAGAATCCGCTTGCGCCCCACCATAATTGCCGGCGGCCTGCAACATCAATGCGCGCATATTTTGCTGATAAAGCCATGGGCGATTATAGTCGCTTGGGCCGCCCTCGGCCTCGGATACAGAAACCACATCATGGCTGTTAATGGCATTTTGCAAATAACCATTTATGCGGTTGCGGCCATAAGCATATAGCCAATTGTTGCGATACTCATTTTCGCGGCCATAAGACAACATGCTGATGCCTGCATCATTGGCAACCGCCACACGTGCTGTATCTGGCCCAACAGCGGCAAGTGTGGCCACAGTGGCCGCCTGCAAATGCTGGCCGCTAATGCCAGAGCCGCCCACGCGCATCAGCCCGTCCCACCAACCTTGCGGGCCATAATGTAAGCCGGCACCGCTTTCTAAGAGCAAACCACTGGCTTGCGGCGCGCCCGCTAAAGGCGGCAAGGCATCGACCGCAGCATTGATGCCGGTAATAGGCACTTGTTTTTGGCCAACATTAGCTGGTGTTGCCAGCGTATCGGGCAGCTCGGTCCAATCGGCTTGCCAATCATGCAGATTTTCAACAAACTCTTGTGTTTGCGGGGCGTTTTGTAAAAGGTCTGGCTGGGTTTCAGTGGTGCATGTACTAAGCAACACCGCGCCCGATAGGCCAACGGCGGCAATAAGCCATTTGGATTTGCGTTTCTGTTTCATCGGGCGGGCTAGAATTCCAACAAAAGTTTATGCATATTTACAACTCATAAGAAACACTGGCACATAGGAATTTCTTGTGCAAGCCTTGCTTGCCTTCCTGATTTACCGCGGAGCAGTCTAATGAGCATTTGCTATGCCATTACACTTTATAACAAGCAAGATTACATCGTGCCCGTGCTGGACGCTATTGCCGGCGAATGGAGCCGCACCGGTGGCGAGATTATCATTTACGACGATGCCTCAAACGACGCCTCTTTGCTCTTGGTTAAAAGCCACCCCCTTTATGCGCAAGGCGCCATTCGCCTCTTGGAAAACCCTGAAAATAAAGGCCTTATTGTGGCAACCCAAGCGCTGATTGATGCGGCCACACAGCCCTATTTACGCCTGATTGATGCGGACGATATCATTAACCCCGGCTCGACCAAAAACCTGCTCGATTGGCTAACACTACACAAATGCGCCATGGTTTTTGGGCAGGCTGAAACTTTGACGCCCGATATAAAAATACGCGCCACCCATAAATTGGTTAACCCAAAAATTTTAACCAATCCCGCGCGGTTTTTTCTAACGAGCACACCCTATAATGTATCGGTAGCGCTGTTTGATACACATATCTTAAAGGCCCAGCCACCACTGCCGAGCCAGTGGCGGCATGCGCAAGATTTGCTGTTAGTGCTGCGCCTGTTAGGAAAACATTCTTTTGGCAGTATTGATAATGTTTGTGCGCTATTGCCACAAAGCAGCGGCAATCGGCTGTCGCGGCGCATGGCCGAAATGTATGGGCAAATGTGCGAGATTACTGCGCATGAGCTGCCACAGAATATGCCACTTTCAGTTTGGCGCTTTGCGGTGCGGCGCAATGCCCGTCGGGCCATGCATTATTTTAGGCGCGAGGCCAAGCCGCTTTACAGCCGCGCCTTGCGGCGTGAGCTGATGTGGCATTGGTTTAAATCGGCTGTGCTTAGCCGCAGCAATGCACAAAAAACCCTGCTACGCCTAGCCGAGATTTTTGCCAAAGATGCCGCGCGTATTTTGCAAAAAGCCGCCTAGCGCCAAACTAGTCACGCCCCTAACCCAGCACGCCTAACCCAGCACCCCTAACTGCGCGCCAGAAATGTCTCTATCTCTTGCCGCAATTCGGCCGATTGCCCGCTGAGCTTGCCTGCTGTTTGCTGCAAGAGACGCGTGGCCTCGCCAGTTTCGCTTGCGGCTAAACTGACCTTAGTGATGTTTTGCGTTACTTCGCGCGTGCCCATGGCGGCTTGCTCAACACTGCGGGCAATTTCGCTGGTGGCGGCCGATTGCTCTTCAACCGCGGCGGCAACCTGGCCCGCCAAGCTGTTAAGCTCGGTAATGGTCTCGGCAATTTGCTCGATTGAGGCAACGCAACCGCTGGTGGCGGCGCGCATATCGCGCACTTGCTGGCCGATTTCTTCGGTAGCTTTGCCGGTTTGATTGGCCAAAGCCTTAACCTCGCTCGCCACAACCGCAAAGCCTTTACCAGCCTCACCTGCACGCGCGGCCTCAATGGTGGCATTTAGTGCCAGCAGGTTGGTTTGCTCGGCAATGTCGTTAATCAGCATCACCACTTGGCCGATTTTTTCAGCCGCGCCCTGCAAGCCCTGCACGGCTGTGGTGGTGCTTTGTGCTTGCAGATTTGCCGCCTGCGCCTTTTGGCTTTGCTGCTGCACACTTTGGCCAATCTCTTTTATCGAGGCCGTAAGCTCTTCGGTAGAGGCCGCCACGGTTTGCACATTGGCCGAGGCCTCTTCAGCGGCGGCGGCCACGCTGGCTGCTTGCGCCTCGGTTTGGGCGGCGCGCTCGCTCATGCGCTGCGCTGTGTCTTTAAGCTCATTCACCGCGCCCGTCACCCCATGCACCACTTCAGTTACTTTGGCGCTCATGGCGACCTCTGCGCTGACCAAATTCCAAGTGAGCATGGCACCGATATATTCGTTGTTATTGTTATGAATGGCCGAGACCAGCAAATCCATACTCTCGGGGCCTATTTTAATTTTAGCCCGATGCGGCAATTTTTCGGGCGTGGCCAACATGCGCCGCTGGTGTGATGGGTCCTTGTGGAAAATATCCATCGAGCAGCCCAGCAATTCTTCTGGCTTAGCGGGCAAATATTGCGCCAATTTTTGCAAAGTGCGCAGCGAGGTATTATTCACATAATCAATTTTGAAATCATTGCGCGCATCAACGGTCATCACATTGGTGGGCATACCATCGACCATTTGCTTAAGGCGCATGGCTTGCAACACGGCAATGCGCAGACTTGTTGTGGCTTGTTGCAACTGGCCGATTTCGTCGCTGCGGCCATCTTGCACATTTATGCGTGCATCCTCGCCCTTGGCCAAACTCTTTATGCTGTGTGTCACTGCCACTAAGGGCGCCACCAGAAGCTTGCGCCCCACCCAAAAAGACAACGAGACCGAAAGCAGCAACATAAAGGCCGACACAAAGGTCACATGCATTTTGTAGCTGGCAAGGGCGGCAATAAAATCTTCGGTGTCGGCACTGGCTTTGGTCGCATTATAAGCAGAAAGCTCAGTTAAAACGGCCATGGCCGGCGTATAGCTTTCTTTGCCCGCAGCGCCAAGCCCCGCAAAAAATTGTTCAAGCGGCGTTGTTTCAGGCAGTGCCAACACAGCATTGGTGCTGGCGATATAGCGGTCAAAGAGCGGGTCGAACTGCGCCCGCGCCGCACGGCCACGCTCGCTCATTTCTGCCGCATGTTGCTCTTGCAGGGCGCGCATTTCTTGCAATAGTTTTTGCCGATGTGTTTCTAATGTGGCGCGAGTGCTGCTGTCTTTTTCAGCCACAAGCGTACGAATGGTGCGGCTATAATCGATAAGATTAAGTTGCAAAGAGCTAATCAGATCGGCGCGGTGACGGGTTTTATCTAAGGATGCCATTTGCGCTTGCTTGTCGCTGGTCGAAAACCACGTATAGCCAGCCACACAAAGGCTGCCAAAAGCCATAACGGCCACCACCAAAATAATTTTACCCATGACCGAAATGCGCAAAAGCTTATTTTCTAATATTGCCAGCATGGATATCTCCGTTCTTTTGATTACATGTGTATGCTTGCTTTCATGGGCACCCTGCGCTCGATTCGGGCGTTTTGGTAGACATCTCTTTGAAAAATAACTATATTCCGCAAAACACAGCAGGAGACACTCATGGCCAAGCCCGCCCCCAAGCCCACCGGTAAACCCGCCTATCAATATGTGCATGTGCTTAAGGGCCTCACCAAGGGCTACTCAACCGGCAAAAAAGTTTTTGAAAATATCTGGTTGTCGTTTTTTCCAGGCGCAAAAATTGGTGTGATTGGTGTGAACGGTTCGGGTAAATCAACCTTGCTCAAAATCTTGGCGGGGCAAGATAAAGAATTCACCGGCGAAAGCTGGACGGCTGAGGGCGCGACCGTGGGTTACTTACCACAAGAGCCGCAGCTTGATGCCAGCATGAGCGTTGGCGAAAATGTGTTGCAGGCGCTGGCCAGCACCAAAGCCTTGGTTGATGAGTTTGAAACAGTCTCCAACAAACTGGGCGAAGTAGAAGACGCCGATGAGATGACCAGACTTATTGAGCGTCAGGCCGAATTACAAGAGCAAATCGATGCCGCCGATGCGTGGGACCTAGCCCGCACCGTTGAAATTGCTATGGATGCGCTGCGCTGCCCGCCTTTTGACTCGGCGGTTGATAAATTATCAGGCGGTGAAAAACGCCGCGTGGCCTTATGCAAATTGCTGCTGGAAAAACCTGATTTTCTGCTGCTCGATGAGCCCACCAACCACCTCGACGCTGAAAGCGTGGCGTGGTTGCAGCGCCATTTACAAGATTATGCCGGCACCGTGGTGCTGGTGACGCACGACCGCTATTTCCTTGACCAAGTCACGGGTTGGATTCTTGAGCTCGATCGCGGGCAGGGTATCCCCTATGAGGGCAATTACTCGGCTTGGCTTGAGCAAAAACGCAAGCGCCTTGAGCAAGAAAGCCGCGAAGAGGGCGCCCGTCAACGTGCCCTCAGCCGTGAGTTAGAATGGATTCAAGCCAGCCCCAAAGCGCGGCAAAGCAAAAGCAAGGCGCGTATTTCGGCCTATGAAGATTTGCTGGCCAACAACAAAGATAAATCGCCCGATACGGCACAAATTATTATTCCAACCCCGCCACGCTTGGGCAATATCGTTATTGAGGCCGAGCATCTTAATAAAGGCTTTGGCGATAAACTGCTGTTTGAAAATCTTGATTTCCGCCTGCCACCTGGTGGCATTGTCGGCATTATCGGGCCGAACGGCGCTGGTAAAACCACGCTCTTTCGCATGATTAACGGGCAAGACACGCCCGATAGCGGCAGCTTACGCGTGGGCGAAACCGTGCAGCTCGGTTATGTCGATCAATCGCGTGACAGTCTCAATGCCAATAAAAGCGTGTGGGAAGAAATATCCGACGGGCTTGATATTTTGCTGCTCGATAAGCGGCAAATTCAAAGCCGCGCCTATGTGGCGGCTTTTGGCTTTAAAGGCGCCGACCAACAGAAAAAAGTGGGGCTGCTTTCGGGCGGGGAGCGCAACCGCGTGCACCTAGCTAAAATGCTTAAATCGGGCGCTAATGTGCTGCTGCTGGACGAACCCACCAACGACCTTGATGTTGATACGCTGCGCGCCCTTGAGGATGCGCTGGTCGATTTTCCGGGCTGTGCTGTGGTTATCAGCCACGATCGCTACTTCCTTGACCGTATCGCCACACATATTTTGGCCTTTGAGGGCAATAGCCAAGTGGTGTGGTTTGAGGGCAATTACGCCGATTATGAAGCCGACCGCAAACGGCGCTTGGGCGGTGATGCCGACCAGCCGCAGCGCATAAAATATAAGCCGCTGACACGATAGGGGTGTTTTTGGGTTTTTTGGGGGGGCTGCTGACTTAAAAGCATATTGACAGCGCAGCGCAATATCAGCTTGAGTAATGGCCTCACCATGACTGAAAAACCAAACTCGCCCCAAAATATCACCCCGCCCACAGGTGCGCCACCCACAACGGCCCCAGCGCGCCCCAGCGCCTGGAGCAGCCAGCGCGACAGAATCTGGCGCTCTTATGTGACCAACAAAGCTTTTATTTTTCACCCCACCGATCGCGATGCGCGCAAACGTCATGCCGATGCGCTGCTGGGTCTGCTCAGCATCACCGACCCGCTTGGCCAAGAAGAAACCTTGCTGGTGCTGGCCGATATGGCACAGCGTAAACACACGCTTATTACGCGCAAATCAATTAATGCCGCGCTGGAAGTGGCATGGCAGGCGCCCTCGCAGCGGCTTGAGCAAGTGGCCTATGCCTATGCCCGAACCGCGCTCGAGCGTGCACCATGGCTTGCAAACGAGCTTATGGTGGCGCAATTGCTTGATTTTAGTATGCGCCAAGGCACCAGAGCCACCGCGCAAGACGAGCTTTTTTCGCTGCTTTTGCTGCTCGCCAAAGAGCGCCCCATTTTATTTGACACGGTGCAAACCGAGCGCCTGTTGCAAGCACTATTGGCGCTGCCTTTTCCGGTGCCGCCCAAAGCTGCCATCCGCCCTGAAGAAGATTGGAATCATCGCGGCCATCTTTTTGCTTTGTGGCAAGGCATGCTGGCCACCACAGCGCTGCTTGAGAAAGCGCCGCATATTCAGCCGAGCGCCGCACAGCTGCAACTCTTTCAGCAAAAAGCTATGCAAAGTGTGGTGGCGGGTAATGGCTTGGCCAATTTTTTGCCCGAGCTGAGCGATTTTAATTTTTACACACTTCAGCCCGCGGCCAAACAAGTGCGCAGCACCCGCGCCCGTCAATTTATTCGGCCCATTGCCAGCTTGGCGCAGGGCACGCCGCTGCCACCAACCGCAACTTCACCCAATGCGCGGCGCCAGCCACGCCTGCCTGCACCAAAACCTTAATAAACAGTAAAGATTTGTAAAAATTTAGTTCTACAAATCAATTACTTACTCGAATTACTTGCGTAATCCTCTGTTATTCTAACAGTAAGGAGACACCCCATGAGCCAAGTGCGCGAAAAAGTAGAGCAGGTTATTCGCCAAGAGCAGCAAACGCTGAATCTGGTGCGCAATGCTCTGATTGCACATGGGCAAGAGCTTGACGCCAGCACGGGTGATGCATCTGGCGATCCCCAATCAGCAGATCATTGGCATGCAATCAAAGCCACCATTGCTGGCCTTGCCACACAATTTGAGCAAGGCCACATCGAATATCGCGTAGCGGTTGAGCTGCAAGAGCAAATGGGCAAAACCATCAGCGCGCTTGAGGCGCTTATGGCTGATGCCGATAAAAACCTGTCTAAGGCCGAGGCCGCAGCCCTGCAAAAAGCCGTTGCCCATATGCGCGAAATTTATGATGCGCGCTTTAGCCCCGCAAAAATTTCGGCCGTAAGCGAATTGCCCGCCAAAGAGGGCAAAAAGTTTTCGGCACCCCATGCCGCACAAAATATGCTGCAGGATTTTTTTGGTAAAACAGATGAGAGCAACAAACAAGACGGAGGCACACAATGAAAAACATCCCCACCACTGATGGCGATATCCTGCAAATGGGTCTGGCAACTGCGGTTACCACCCATGGCCGCGTGGCTGACGCAAACCAAACGCTGGCCGCACAAATGCAGGCCCCGCTTAATGCGGCAACAAAAGCCATAAGCAATGCTGCGGGTGGCTTTGGCGCTCAGGTGCACTCATTGCTGAGCACCTTGGCCGAGACCATTGCCAGCGCCATGCCCACCGGTGAGGCGCCGCAAATGGCTGTTGCTGTGGCAAAGAAAAACAACAACCACGCACCGGGGCGTTAAGTCGGGCCAATAAACTGGCTCGATAAGCTAAATCGAGTTCCCCAAGCATTTGGCCAAAATTATTAAGCTAGATGCAACATCAACCACAAGAGCCGCCTCCCTGCTCTTGTGGTTTTTTGTTTTATTGCGCCAGTTAACTTCTTTTGGCCCGTTAACCAAGATTGTTTCAAAAAATTATTCTAACACGTAATTTACACTATCATTTTGCCCGAAAAATCTGGCATGAATAAGCATGAAGCACCCCAAAAGCCCAGAGAGCCTCATGTCCTCATTCGCCGCCTTCGACCCCCATGGCAGCAGGCCCGCTCGCCCCATGAATGCCGCAATGCGTAGAGCCATGCAAGAATATGCCCAAGCGCAAGATGATAGCTTTAAGGCCAAACCGGCAAAGCAACCACAGCCGCAACGCCCCACGCAATTAACGCCCCCCACCACGGGCTACACTCCTGCCGCCCGTGCCGCTGAATTTGATTTAATTCCTAACACGCGCTATGCCGTGCCGGGCAAAAGTGCGCGCGAAGCCACCCACGCGGCCTATAAACGCCTGCGCGAAGATTTTGTAAAATTTGTAGCTAAAAACTACGCCGCCGAGATTTTGGCCGCCGGCTTTAGCCAAAAAACCTTGGCCGATATGCGCCAAGGCATTCGCCCGCCCGAACTGGGCATTCATCATGTTTTACCCAAACATGGCGGCGGCACCAACGATTTTGATAATTTAGTTTTTCTCACCAAAAGTGTGCATGCGGCGCTGCATACCGAGCTTGATAAGCAAATTCCGCCACACTTTTTTAGAGTGTTTGACAGCTATAGCACAACACCGCCACACCTTATTACCATGGTGCGCCTGCCGCGGCCAAAAATGCATTTTGATGTTACGGCAGCCGACCTTGCCTATGAGCGGCGTCAACAAAGGCTGCGGGCACCACAACCGAGCAATGGCGCAAATAAGCCGCCCACGCCCTAAATAAATATACCCTGAATAAATATGCTTGAAGCATTGCAAATTGATTTGTGGTTACAGCCGCTGGCTGCGGCTTTGTTGGCCGGTCTTGCCGCGCCTTGGGCCTTGCGGCTGGGCTGGCATGGCGCTGTGCGCCCCGATAACGAGCCTTGGCTTGGCTATTGGCAAAAGCCCGTGGCTATGCCGCCAGAGCTGAGCACCGATATTGCCACCATTCTTGCTGTGGCGCTGGCCGCATGGCTGTGTAGCCTTACAACAGGGCTGTGGCCCGCGATTTTGCTGGCGCTTTTTTGTGCGCTGGCTTTGGCGCAAGCCACTATCGACTGGCACACACGGCTTTTGTCCGACGAGCTCAGCGCCGATATTGCCCTTTTGGGCGTGCTGTGGGTTTTAACCGGCGGCGGCGATATGTGGCAATTTTTAGGGGCCGGCATTTTGGGCGGGGTCGCGTTATTTTTAGCGACAATTTACAGCCGCTGGCGCGGACGCGAAATGCTGGGCATGGGCGATGTAAAACTTTTGCCCGCTCTTGGCCTGTGGTTGCCGCTGCCCAGTTTAGGCATATTTTTATTTAGTGCCGGCCTTTTAGGCATAGTGATTAATTTATATTTTCGTTGGGCCAAACGCCGCGCGCCACTTCGCCCAACAGATAATAGCCCAACAGATAGTGGCTCAGCCGATAATGCCGACAACAGCGCGGCCAGCCCCTTTGGCCCCGCTCTCATTGGTGCGGCCTTTATTGTGCTGTTGCTAAATTTTTATCAACTGATTTAACTCTTGCCCATGAACTAGGCCGAGCGCAGCTTTCGTAAAAACCCGCCCATGGCGCCATTCAGCCCGTCGGCCTCTTGCGCAATGGATTGGCTGGCGCGCAACACCTCATTGGCCGCCGCCGCCAGCTCGCTGGCCGATTGTGTGACGCCAACAATATTGCTGGCCACCTCTTGCGTGCCGCCAGCAGCCTGCTGCACATTGCGGGCAATTTCTTGCGTAGCCGCGCCCTGCTCTTCAACGGCGGCCGCAATGGTGCCGCTAATATCATTCATATCGCGAATTGTGCCGGCAATATTTTTAATGGCCGTCACCACATCATTGGTTGAGGCCTGAATGGCACCAATTTGTGTGGCGATATCCTCGGTCGCGCGGGCGGTTTGTCCGGCCAGGTTTTTCACCTCGCTTGCGACCACAGCAAAGCCCTTGCCTGCTTCGCCAGCACGGGCGGCCTCGATTGTGGCATTCAGCGCCAAAAGATTGGTTTGTGCAGCAATATCATTGATCAGCTGAATAACCTCGCCAATGCGCTGCGCGCCTTGCGCCAAAGCATTGACCTTGTCATTGGTTAGCTCAGCCTCGCCTACCGCACGCAAAGCCACATCGCGTGAGCGACTGACTTGTTGGCTAATTTCGCGGATAGAAGCCGATAGCTCTTCGGCAGCGCTGGCCACCGTTTGCACCGAGCCGCTAGCTTCTTCGGCGGCGCTGGCCACCACGCCTGATTGCATATTGCTTTGCTCTGAGTTGGCCACCATGGTTTGTGCCGAATTTTCAAGCTCGCCCGAGGCCTGCCCCAGATTTTTTACAATGCCCTGCACATTGGCCTCTAGCTGTTGCGCTAAATCGGCTAAGGCGCGCTTGCGCTCTTCTTCGGCCTGTTGTTTTTGCTGGGCTTGCTCGATGGTCATTTGTTTGACGCGGCGGCCCTGCTCTTGGAACACCAGCACCGCCCGCGCCATTTCGCCCACTTCATCTTGTTGCTGCGTGGCCGGCACTTCAACATCGAGCCGGTCTTTCGCAAGCTCGCGCATGGCGGCCGTTAGTGATTTTACCGGCAAGCTCACGCTGCGCCCCATACCCCAGGCAATAAGAATATTGACCACAACTTGCAGCAGCAACATCCACCACACCATGCTGCGATCGGTTTGGATTTGCTCATTCATGGCTTCGCGCTTGGCTTTGGTATCGTCCATAGCGTATTGATGCAGCTTATTATTAGTTGCCAATACTGCCGCAAGCAGTTTTTCAGTTTGGCCCGTATCACCGTCCTGAATGGCGCTATAAAGCTCATCATAATTTGCCATGGCTGCACGTGTCAGCTCTTGTATGTCTTTATCGGTGACAATCTCTTTGATTTCTTTAAATTCGGTTTGCACCGTTTGATGATAGGGACGCAAATCGGCATTGGGCGATTTGCCGGCGGCCTGCATCATGTCATTAATGGCGGTTTGGATAATGCCCGAGCTCTCAGACAAATGGGCGATTTTATCGACACTGACATTGGTGATGTTGATGTTTTCTATGGTTGATAAATTGCGCAACCCCATAAACACCACGAGGGCCAAAACCACCGCATTGCCCAGCGCAATGCGTTTGCCAATGCTAATATTTTGCAGACTGATCATTATAATCCCCTATGCTTTCTGCTGTCGCCATTGTGATAACCAATTTAACATTTCGGCCGCCGGTATCGGGCGACCAATAAAAAATCCCTGCGCGTAATCGGCGCCCAGCTCGCGTAATTTTTCAAACGCGGCCAAATCTTCTACGCCTTCTGCCACAACTTTAAGCGATAAATTATGACCAAGATCGATAATCGATTTCACAATCGCTTGATTATCACGATTATGGGCAATATCAACCACAAATTGCCGATCAATTTTAAGTTCGGTCACGGGCAGGCGCTGCAATTCACGAATAGAGCTGCGGCCCGTGCCAAAATCATCAATCGCCACGCTGATATTGCGCAAACGCATGCGCACCAGCACATCCATGGTCATCGATAAATCACGCATGGCCTCGGGCTCGCTGATTTCAAGCGCCAGGCGCTGTAGCGGTATCTGATAACGCTGGCACAGCTCATTCATGCGGTCGGGCAGGTTCAGGTCGGACAAGGTGCGCGCCGTGACATTAACCGACACGGTGATATTTTCGCCCGCGGCCTGCCAGCTGGCAACTTGCTGGGCGGCAATACCCATAACATGATAAGCCAACTGATCGAGCAGGCCATCTTGGTCGGCCTCACGGATAAAATCGGCCGGTGCCAAAGTGCCGCGCTGCGGATGCACCCAGCGCGCCAAAGCCTCACAGCTTTGCACGGCTTTTGTTTGCAAATCGATGGTGGGTAAATAATGCAGCAATACTTGCCCGCTCGCCATGGCTTGCGAAAAATCATTGGCGGCATTGGGCACGGCCGCACCGCCAAATAATGCATCGAGCGTGCTGCGAATAACCCCTATCTCTAAGGGTTTTTCAATGGCCGCCACCACATCAAGACCATGCGCCGCCCCCAAGCGCCGCGCCGAGTTTAACACACGCGCATCGCTGCCGCTCATAATGGCAATTTTAACGCCCTTGACGCGCTCGGCCAAGGTGCGCAGCAATTCAACCCCATCAACACCGGGCATCATCAGATCAAGCAAAATTGCGTGGGGCGAAAAATCAATCAGCGTTTCAACCACCTGCTCTGAATCCGACAAGGTGCGCACAGAAAGACCGCGCACCTCGGCCACTTCGGCGATGGTTGCGCAAATATCAACCTCATCATCAATCACTAACAGGCGGCGCTCACTCATGGTTTATCCAATTCATTTGCTGGGAGTGTTTTGCTAAAACTTTGCAGCTGCTTTTGCACTTGCTGCTTAACTTCTTCGGGCAGATAGGGCTTGTCAATCATCAGCACCGGATATTCGGCCAAAAAGTCACGCACTTGTGGCGACAACGTATCGCCCGTGCAAAACATCACCCGATCGCGATAATAAGGCAGCTCTTTGCAGGCCTGCCGATAAAAACTTGGCCCATCCATTTCAGGCATGCGCATATCTGATATCACTAAATCAAAAGGCTGGGTTGCCTCACGCATCAGGCGCAGCGCATGCGCACCATGCTCGGCCAATGTCACCGTATGACCAACACCGCTCATAATATCCGCTAATATGCCCAAAATCTCGGGCTCGTCATCAACCAAAAGCAGGCGCGCTGTTATGTTTTTACTGGGCGCGGGCGCCGCTTGTGCGGCAACAACCGGCGCGGGCGCTTGCTGCGTGCGCAAATCGGCCGCAACTGGCAAACGTATTTCAAAGGTGGCGCCGCCGCCTGGCGTTTCGAGCGCTTTAATGGTGCCGCCATGCCCCTCAATGATATTAAGGCACAAAGAAAGACCAATGCCCGTGCCTTTACCCGCGGGCTTGGTAGTAAAAAATGGCTCAAAGATTTTTTGCCTAATCTCTGTTGGAATGCCCGCACCATTATCAGCCACCGTGACAATAACAAAATCACGTGCGGCTGTTGTTTGCGAGCGCAGCACAATGCGCCTTGGCCCGTCCTTATCCGATAAAACATGGCAGGCATTAATAATGAGATTGGTAAAAACCTGCGCCAATTGATCGGGGTCGGCCAGCAGGCGCGGCAATGCACTATCAAGGTCTAGGCGCAAATCGATATTTTCTTTTTTCAGTTGCGGCAACAGCAAATCAAGGGCGCTATTGATAGTGCTGTTTATATTGCTTTCGCTGCGCTCGGGCGGGCGATGCCGCGCCAAGGCCAAAAAGTTTTTAACAATTTTAGCGCAGCGCTCGGCCGCGTTTTTTATTTTCTCGGCGCGGGTTTGTGTTTTGGGGTCGGGCGCACTTTCTAGCAGCAACGAGGCCTGCCCCACCACCACCGATAATGGGTTATTGAGCTCATGCGCAACGCCAGCCAAGAGTGAGCCCAAGGCGGCCATTTTTTCAGACTGCTCAAGGGCGCGGCGCTGATGCGCAATTTGTGATTCAGCACTTTTACGTTCGGTTAAATCATAGACGCCAATCACCGCACAGCTTACGCCATTATAATCAATCAACCGCGCGGCGAGCGCAGCCGATAATGGTTTTTCAGAGATGCGCATGAGTTCAACTTCACGGCTAGCAACCATTGTTTGCCGCGCCAAATCATGCAGCAAACTATCGCATTCGGCCGCACTGGCAAAAAAGCGCATCAAGGGCTGGCCAAGCAGGCTTTCAAGCGGGGCGCCCAGCATATCGGCCAATGCGGGCGAGGCATAATAAAGCACGCCATCATATAGATTACAGATTAACACCGGCACCGGATGCGCCTCGGTGATGTTGCGAAACCGCGCTTCGCTTTCGCGCAGGGCCTCATCGGCTTGCTTTTTGGCGGTGATGTCGCTGACCGAACCCACTAAACGCTTAAGCCGGCTTGATTGCGGCTCGCGCAGTGCCACCGCCGTGGTGTAAAGCCAGCGCTCGGTTTTATCGCGCCGACGAATGCGGTATTCGAGCGTGAGCGTCACCGCAGCACTGCGCAAAAAATCGGCAACAGCACGGCGCACCCGCGTGCGGTCTTCAATAGCAATCAGCGACAGCCACTGACGCAAGCCACCGGGGGTTGAGCGTATTTCTTGCCCAATGATTTTACGAAAACGATCCGAGAAAAATAATTTTTGCTCGGCCACACTCCAATCATAGAGCCCGTCATTTGAGCCCAAGGCCGCCAACGCAAAGCGCTCATTGCTGATTCTAATTTGCCGGTCTTTGTCTTCTTGGCGCGAGCCAAACTGACCAGCAATACCCACCGCAAATATCAGTGCCGCAATGGCTGAGGCAAAATACAACAAATTATTGCTAATAAAGCCCGCTTCTAAAAGGCCCAAATCATTGAGCGGGCGCGTAAGACCACCGGCCAACAAAAACAAAAAGGCCAGCACATGGGTACGGGCGCCGGTTACTTTGGCCAAAAGCGCGCGCACGCCCGCAATAATAATAAGCGAGCTGGTCAATAAGCCAATGAGCGGGATAAAATAGCCAACCAACAGCGGATCGAATGCGGCCAGCGCCAAAACGGCCAAGAGCGCGCCACCCCAAAGACGCAGCAACAAACCAAATTGCGGCTGTGAGTGATCGATTTCTAAAAAATACACCGTAAAAAAACAGCCCAGCGAATAAAACAGCAGTAAGGTTGCCTGCTGTGAAAAATCGCTCAAAAATTGCCAGTCAGAAAAAAGTTCAACGCCGCCCACTTGGCTGACGACACCCATATTGATCATCAGCGCTACCAGCATCAGCATCAGCAAAATCTGGCTGGGGTCGCGAATAACCGTCCAGATAAAAAATAAATAAAGCGAAGCGGCCAACATAATGCCAATGAGCAAACCAAACAGCAATTGGTCGGGGCGGTCGGCCATGCCGGCAAACGCACTACCGGGCACTGTCAGGCCAGGTGCCCACACGCCGCTCATGGCTTGCGCCACAGAAGGGCCAAGCACAAAAAGAATGAGAGCAAGCGCAATAAGACGCAAAATCTTGGCCTTGGTTAAAATTTGCAGTAAATCATGTCTAGTTATGCTTAAAAAAAGCTAAGGATTGCTTGACGCGGCTAAGATAGTGACGCCTAAAATCCGAATTATCGACATATGCGGCCAAAGCACATATGTTTGTTGTTTGTTCTTTAAATTGCGGCGCTTTGTGAAATTATTTTTTTTAGACAAAAAACCAAGAAAGCTGCTATACAGATTTCATTCCGAATGCGTTGCATCATTTTGCGGCGCAATAAAAATAATAAGACTGACTCAATAACAGGCTAAAGAGGCCGCATACAAGCGGATGCGTGCAATGGCCAACAGGCCAAATTGTGTAGCAACACATAAAGGAGCTCAAATATGACAGACATTTCCACACTCGCTATTGCCATTATGATTTCAAACGGCTTTGCCGAAACCGAAAAAACCGCCATGCAAAAAGCGTTGAGCAAGGCTGGGGCCAAGGTCAAAATCATTTCGACAGAAGCGGGTCTGGTCAATGGCTGGGCGGGCACAGGTTGGGGGCACTACTACCCGGTTGATCGCTCTTTGGCCGAAGTTTTGGCTGCCGACTTTGATGTGTTGATTGTACCCGGTGGCGAGCGCAGCATTTTAAAATTAAAACAAAGCCTGCACACCAGACGCCTTGTCACTCACTTTATCGATGCTGGCAAGCCTGTTGCGGCCATTGGTGCCGCTCTGGAATTGCTGGTGCTCGCCGACCGTCTGCGCGGAAAAACCGTGGCGGCCCCAACAGCTTTAGCAACGCAGCTTACCACAGCGGGCGCTGAAATCTCGGCTGAGCCCGTTTGCACCAGCGCCAATCTGATTACCGCCTGCGATAGCGAAAACGCCGATGCATGGGTAGAAGCCACGCTTTTAGCCATGATGAATTACGCCGAATTGCGCCGCGCCGCAGCTTAGGTTTTTTGCAGATTTGCTGGCCTTAGCCGGTAATTAAGCAGCAGCATGGCCGAGAGCAGCAATAAGGCGCCGCCTTGATGTGCGGCACCCAGCGCCACAGGCACATGCCACAATAAGGTAAATATACCTAACAGCATTTGCACAAAGCCAAGCGCGGCAACAGCATACAGCGTTAAGCGCAAATCTGCGGGCCAGGCGCGGCCATACCAACAAAGCGCCAAGAGCAACACCACCAGCGACACCGCCAGCCAGCGATGCACAAATTGCACCATGGCGGTATTCTCTAAAAAATTAAGCCAAAATGGCTGCAACATATTATAGGCTTCTGGCACAAATTGCCCGTCCATCAGCGGGAAGCTGTTATAAACAAAGCCTGCATCAAGCCCTGCGACAAAAGCCCCCCAAATCATCAGCACAATCAGCCAGCCAGTCAAAAAGCGCACAGCAAACACAGCAAAGCGCGGTATATCGGTACGCAGTTCGCGCAAGCGTGGTTGCAAAAACCCATAGGCCTGCCACAGCAACAGCGCAAAAATGAACGTGGCCACAGTTAAATGCAGCGCCAATTTATAATGGCTGACCGAGGGCCGATTTTGCAGGCCGCTATAAACCATAAACCAACCAACCAGCGCCTGCAGGCCGCCCAAAGCAAAGATAAGCAGCAATTGCACCAGCTTGGTGCGGGTCAGTTGTTTTTTAAGCCAAAACCAAATAATGCCGCCTAAAAAAAACACCGCCAGCAAATGACCAAAGCTGCGATGAAACCACTCCCAGTAAAAAATATATTTATACTCGGACAAATCCATGCCGCGATTGAGCAATTGATATTCGGGGTAAAGCCTATAGGCATCAAAGCTGGCCTGCCACTCGGCGGGCGTTAAGGGTGGCACCACGCCCAGCAAGGGCCGCCAATCCACCATGCTGAGGCCCGAATTTGTCAGCCGCGTTATGGCGCCAATAATGGCCATGGCAAAAACCAAGGCGGCAACAAAAATCAGCCAAAGGCCAATTGCGGTGTTTTTTGGCACACCATGATTTTGCGATATATTATTCATGAAAAAGAGCTACGCCGATTAGCAGAAAAATCAAGCCAGAAAAGCTGGCCCGAAAGTCAAACCCCATTCAGCAAGGCCACAAGCCAGAACAACGTAAACCCGATATCTTTATGTTAGGGCGCGGGCTTGGTTTGGCCACTCGTTTTTTGTGTGGGTGAGGATGCAGACGCTGTCTTGTCTTGCGTCGCCTGCAAATCGGCTAAGGCTTGCTGATAAAGCTGGTTGGCAACGCCATTGCCAATGGCCTGCGCGCCTTTTGTGGCAAACTCGACCCGCCCTTCATTATTCAGCCCAATAATTTTCTCTAAAAAATATTTTGTGCCAAGGGGGCCAAGCTCTTTGCCAATTTCTGCCTCAAGCCGCAGCGTGTTGCGGGCAGCATGCAATAGGCTTATGCCGCCCGATGGCAAAACATCGCTATCGAGCACGGACATGGCCAAGGTTGCTGTTTCGGCACTCTCAAGCAGCGGCGCAAGCAAATGCATCTTTGGGTCTAATTCGGGGGGCGGCACGCCACCGGCTCCGGCGCCATTGGCCATATGATAGCGATAGCAATCATGCGCAAAGTTTTTGGGTGCGGCGGGGTCGGTTGCTAAAACCACGGCGCGCATTTTGCTAAGCTGGTCGGGGCTGAAATGTGCGGCCTGCAAAAAAGGCAAGGCCAACAACCAAGATTGATTCTCGTTCGCCATGGGATATGTGTTGCCCAAGCCGGGATGCCCCAAATCATGAATGAGGCGTAAAAACAGGCCCATGGCCAAAGCATCGGGCGCAGCGGCACTGGGCGGTGAGGCTTGTGCGGCATTTAAAATATCGATGGCCACACCAGACAGCACCACTTCGGCAAAATGCGTGCGGCTATGATAGGCATTACTATTTTCGCCAAACTTGTTTTTATCGGTGGCTTCGGCCAGCTTATGCATGACTTGCGCCACCGGTGTTTGTGTACCAATGCTCAGCGCGGGTAAAAGCTGACGCAACAGCGGCAGCAGCAAGGGCGCATCTTGCGGCAAGCTATCGAGCGCATCGCAGCAATCCGCCAAAGCATCGCGCAAAGCATCGGCACTGGGCGGCTTTTGGCGCGCCGCAGGGATAAATTTGCCAACAGCTGGTTTGACATTTTTTTGATAGGTCATGCGCTTATCCTTGCGTCCGTGCCAATAATATCGGCGATATTTTGTGTGCCGGCTTTTTCTAGCGCTTGTGTGAGTGCCTCAATAATTTCGGCAATCAGCACGGGGCCACGATACACGAGGCCTGTATAAATTTGTATTAAATTGGCCCCTGCGCGCATTTTGGCCACGGCATCGGCCCCTGTCATAATGCCGCCCACGCCCACCAGTAACAGCTCTGGCGCGTTTAATTTTTGCTTAAGCATAAAAGCGGTTTTTAAAATATGGGTTGATAGGCTAAAGAGCGGCGCACCCGACAGCCCGCCCGCCTCGGCAGCAAGCTTGGCCGACACGCCAGGTGGGCGCGACATAGTGGTGTTGCTGATAATTAAACCCAAAAGCCCATGCTCTTTGGCCAGCGCAATAATATCTGCCAGCGCTTCAGGCTCAATATCGGGGGCGATTTTTAGCAAGATGGGTGGCTTTTTGGGCTGCTCTGCCAAAGCGGTTGTAACACCTGCTAATAACGGCGCCAGCTCGGCCGCCTGCTGCAACAGCCTTAGGCCCGGCGTGTTGGGTGAGGACACATTAATAGTTATATAGCTGGCATAGGGCGCAACCGCTTTGGCTGCCAGCACATAATCGGCAAGGCGGTTGTCGCTATCACGATTTGCGCCAATATTTGCTCCCATAATAATCGGTTTGTTTTGCCGCATGGCTGATTCTTTGGCCAAAAGCATATTAGGAATAAAAGACGCAAGGCCGTCATTATTAAACCCGAGCCGATTAATAAGCGCAGCCAGCTCGGGCAACCTAAATAACCGTGGCTTAGGGTTGCCGGCCTGCGGTTTTGGGGTGACGGTGCCGGCCTCTACAAAGCTAAAGCCCAAACGCAGCAGCGGCAACACGGCTTGGGCATTTTTATCAAACCCTGCGGCCAAACCCAGCGGATGCGCAAAAGTTAGGCCGCCATAATTTTGCGCCAAGGCCGCGGGCGCATTCGGCCGAGGCAAAAGCCCAGCCACACCATATTGCAGGGCCGACAGGGCGATGGCATGCGCCAGCTCGGGCGGGAGCATATGCAGCATTTTTACTAAAAATGGCCTTATCAAAATCGGGGGGGGCGCAGATGGGGGGGGCACTGATGGGGGCTGGTTTGCGTTTTTCATTATCATTTTGCCAATCGCTTTTGCATTTTGCTGTGCATAACGCCATTTTTGCAAACAACCAATAAAAAATTGCTAATTTCTTCAGTGGTTTAGTCTGCGCCACGGGCTGGCATGGATATTGTAATAACAAGCCACGGGGGGACAGAAAAGATGACCAAGAAAAAGCCAAAGACCAGCCGCTATGAGCAAACCAGCCAACATTTTGTTAATGCGCTTGAATATCTGACAGCCTTGGCAACGGCCGACCTGGTTGTGGTGCCAGCGCGGGCCACAAAAAATATGAAGCTTGCTGGCGCGCAGGCCGCAAAAATATCGCCCGAGGCCGCCGGCAGGCTGTGGCGCAGCATGGTGCGCGCTGCACAAACGGATGCCGCAACGCCCATGCCGCACTAAGGATTTTGCGCCACACTGTGCATAATTTGCGCAATAATCTTGGGCTGGCATATACCCCATGGGGTATATGGACTTGTCGAACGCAACAAAAAGGATTATCGTTGTCGCTTATCTGTTGGCGTTCGATTTTATTCTTTCAGCGCTTTACATTAGTGCAACCATAACCAAGGTGATGACCCGTGTTGAAACATGCCGATATTTGGAAAGCAATTGATCTTCTGGCCACCAGTCAGCGCCTCAGCGCATCGGGTCTTGCTAAGCATGCCGGCCTTGACCCAACAACATTTAATAAAAGCAAACGTCTTGGCGAGCGTGGCAAAAAGCGTTGGCCCTCAACTGAGAGCTTGGCAAAAGTTTTAGCGGCCACAAAAACTTCGCTGTCCAGCTTTGTGCATATGGTTGAAAGCAAGGACGAGCCCGCCAACAGAAATCGGCCGGCTGCTAAAAAAGCAGATACGAAAAAAGCGGTCGCTAAAAAGCCTGCGGCCAAAAAAGCCGTCGCTAAAAAGCCGGCAGCTAAATCCAAAAAAGGCGCCAGTAAGCGCCGCTAGAGGCGGCCTTACGGGGCGCACAGCACTATAAATCTATTGCGTTAGCGCCTTGGGCTTTTGCACCATGCTTAAATGCGCCTGGCGATAGGCCTCTAGGCCCTCATGGTGCGTGACGCAAAGGCCGGTGCGGTTTGCGGCAGAAAGAACGGCGCCATTTACGATATGTGCGGCATTCCAAAGGGCAAAGCCAACTTCTTTTAAACCAACTGAGCTAATAATCATTTTAATCCCCCGTTTATATGTGACATCCTCATAATACCACAGAAACACGAAAGTAAAACAAACGGTGACAGGCGCGCATAAGCCAGCTATTAAACATGCATGAGCAATAAGCCGCGCACAAAAATTTCTGCCTTTGGCGACATAACCGCTGAAACCGCCGACCCCTTTCAAGGGCATGATTGGCTTACTTGGAACCCGCTTTTAGCCGAGATCCTCACCAGCTGCGATGTCTTTGCTGAAATGTCGGCTTTTAGTCCGCATAGCCTTGGCTTTGCGCAAGAGCTATTGCCCGAACTTGCCACTGAAATAGATTTGCTTTTGGCCGATTGTGCGGGCCATGGCTATCGGCTGCTTAATCGTAATGTTACGCAGCATGGCGTGACTGCTTTTGCTCTTTATGGCCTCATCAATGAGGCGAGTGCGCTGGCTAATAATCAGTGCGATGCCACAAATGAGCGGTTGCACCGGTTGCAGGGCAAAATCAGCCAAATAAAACATCTGGCCCTCAGTTTGGATGTTGGCTAAACGCCACAGAGCAAAACAACGGCCAAAAATAAAAGGCCCGCAAACTAACTGCTCGGGGCCGTGCTTTTAATCACAACCCCGGGCTGCTTATTTAATAACTGCGCAAATACGCCTTACGGGCTTATTGACCGCCCGCTGAAGGCGCAGCACCAGCACCACCGCCCCGATTTTCACGGCGCTCTTGACGATTTTCACGACGCTCTTGGCGTTTTTCGCGATTCTGTTTGAAATTGTCTTTCATTTCCTGCTGCTGTTCAGGGCTGGCGCTGTTAAACTTCTCGCGTCGTTCCTGCCGTCTTTCGCGGCGCTCTTTGCTTTTTTCTTTAAAGGCCGATTTTTCTTCTGGGCTCATGCTTTTAAATTTCTCGCGCCGTTCTTCGCGTGCCGCTTTGCGTGCTTCTGCTTTTTCTTTATAGCCCTGTTTTTCTTCGGGGCTGAGGCTATTAAACTTCTCGCGGCGCTGCTCGCGGGCGGCTTTTTTAGCCTGCGCCTTTTCTTCGGCGCTCATGCTTTGCCATCTGTCGCGCAAGGTTTCGCCCTGCTGCATGCCAGAAGAAGGCGGCGTAACTGCGGGCTGTGTTGCTGCGGGCGGCGGGGCCGCAAGTGGTGGGGCGGCAAGTGGTGGCGCTGCGGGCGGCATGGCGGTATCTTGCGCAAAAGCCGGAACAGACAAAAGCAACAAAGCCGCACTGGCCAATAAAATGCGCCGCATCTTAAACTCCTTTAGAGAAAACCCAAAAGCAAGGTGGCTCTATTAAACATAGAGCCACCTAACAAAGCTTTAAAAGCCGTGGTTAATGCAAAAATTCTGCCGTTAACTAAGACTCCCAGCTAAGAGTCTTGGCTAAGGCCCTTAACTAAATTGGGCGTGGCATGAGCCGTGATGTTTGCCGCGGCGATGTTTGCATAAGTGCGGCCACAGCTTTTTGCCCCAGACCTTTTTGCTGACCTTTTTGCCGGGGCGCCACCCGCAACTTTGCCACAAAATTATTTTGGGCCAGATTACTTTGGACTAGATTACTTTGAGCTGGGGGCGTAGCAACAGGCGCAACAGCTGTATTTGCTGCCAGCATAGCTTTGTGTGGTACAACGCCTTGCTCATTGGGCACATAGGGCGCCAATTTTTTGGCCATGCGGCGCAAGCGGGCAACTCTTGTTGGTGTATGTGGGTGCGTAAACAACAGATTTACCACCGGCAAACGCTGTAACAGGCTGGTGACTTTATGTTGTGAACCACCCGAGAGACGCGAAATGGCCTCTAATTTTTCAAGGGCGCTAGCGAGTGCAATGGGGTCACGGCTGAAACGCACCGCCAAAAGATCGGCGCGGCGCTCATGCTGGCGACCCAAAAGGTTTTTGCCCATGGTAAATAATGTAGCGCCAAAAAACAGCGCCGCCACAGCCGCAGCACCAGGAATAAACCCAAGCAAGGTCGCACCAAGACCAAGCATGGTCACGGCGCGCAAAGCCGTGGATTTACCCGCAGACATAACGCTGTAATTAACATGCTTTTGCTGAATATGCGCAATCTCGTGTGCTAGCACGGCACGCATTTCGCGGTCGGTGAATAAGTCTAAGGCAGGCTCGGCTGCCACAATCATGGATTGGCCGTCTTTGCCAATGGCCCCCACCATAAAAGAACCCTGACCACGGCGATACATATAGCGATGCGCACCCACAACAAGGCGTGGCGGTGTTTTAAGACCTGCTTGTGCCGAAAGCTCGGCAATATGCTGCTCTATTTGTGCATGACGCTGCGGAATGGTGCACTCACCATCCGATAAATAAGGCACGCGATTAGGCACAACGCGCTGCGCATAAGTTTTCCAAGGCACCACCACCCACTCTTCGCCCAAAGATTGCGCAAGCCCAGCACGCAGCGGGCCATCGGTTTCGGGCGATTTCATCATGGTTAGCTGGCGGCGCATTTGCCATGTGGTTAACCCATAAGAGCCGGCAGCCACAGCGCCCACGGCAAGCAAGCCCAAGGGCGACAAGCCCAAGCCAACCGCCACCAAAGCAATCAGGCCAAATTGTGCCCCATGGCTGGTAACCGCAAAGGCGCCATCTTTTAAGCGCGTCAAACGATTATCTTGCGGCAAACGTTTGTTGAGCTCGGCTTCAGCAGACACGGTGTTGCTTGGGGGATTCTTGGACGTTAGATTCTGGGTGGGCATTTTTTTGAACCTTCATGAACAGTGGAACCGGTGGCACAATTGGGACATTGCGCGCCCATTCAGCAAAAGGCCTAGACACTTAAAAATATGCTAACGTTATTGGTAACTTTCTTGCCAATTGCAAAAAATGCCAAAAAATCGTTATGGCAGTGCAAAGCGCCGATACAAAAATATCAAAGGTAAAATGTTTTTTAATTATCTCGCGCAGGCTTAAGCGCTTTTTTACCTTCAGCATGTTAAACCGCGCTTATGAGCGCTTATGCTTTTGAGATTTATCTCGACCGTCCCAGCCGTGTGCGCCCCGAGCGCCGCAGGATAGACGCATTTTTGCCAAGCAAATGGTGGAAAAAACCAGAGCCTAAATATCATACTTGTCATACTGGGCATTTATTCATAGCGCTGGTGAAGCCTGATGGCTCGCGTGAGGTTTGGGGTTATGGCGCAGTGGGCGCCATGGTGCATGATGACGGCACGCGCCCCAGCAATGAGCCGATGAATTGGCGGCACAAAATGCAAGCCATTTTATCGACCACGCCTGCGGCTGTCGTCACCGAAAGCCTGCGCCGCTACGATGATAAACGCGTTTATACTATTAACGCCGCGCAATATGCCGCCATGCGTGCAAAAGTGGCGGAATGGCAAAAAAACCCACCTGGTTATCATCTGTATCATAATAACTGTCTTGATTTTGCCTTTGTGGTTGGGCGCGCAGGCGGCATTAAACTGCCCTTTTTATGGCGCATCACCAAACTGCCTTTATTAATTTGGTGGGACATGACCCGCCCCAAAATTTTCCGCAAGCCGGCACCGGCAAACACACAAAAACCTGCGCGCCCTGTTGATTATCCGGCCAGCCCAAAACGCAGCTGCGCCCACCCCAGCGCCAGCGGTCAGTGCCGTAAATTTGTGCCTTATACGCGCTTTGGCAAGCCGGGCTCTAGACCTATCGCCGCGCCTACTTTATAATTACGCCCATGCACCCTAAATACACTTTCGAGATACTCATCGACCGGCCCAACATGCTGCGCCCCTATCGCGCCAAAAGCGATTGGCGACGCAAAACCAAAGAGCCGCCCGAAGTGAGCAGCAGCGCCGGCCATATGTTTTTTGCTTTGGTCAACCCGCAAGGGCAGCGTCTGGTTTACGGTTTTCACCCGCTTTGTGCGGCGCGTGACCCATCGGGTGCGCCCGTGGCCAAAAACCTGCCGCCAGAAGATTTATTGCCCGCAGGCGCGCATCGTTCGCCGCTTAAGCTGGTGCGTGGCGCGGTATTCGATGACAGCACACGCCGCTATGATGATAAGCGTCGCTATAGCATAACCGCACGACAATATCAGGCCATGCTGGCCGAGGTTGCGCGCTGGCAGCAAGACACGCCAAAATATTCTTTGCTGCGGCATAATTGCGTTGATTTTACGTTTGCGGTAGCCGCTGCAGGCGGTATTTATCCGCCGCGTCACTGGCAGCGTTTACGCAGCCCCGTTGCCGCTAGTCAAACCATTATGTCTGTCCCCAAAGACAGGGGCTTTCATTTGCCCACGGGTTGGTATTTGCGCGCCAAACAAAAACATGCGCCGCTCGATAGGCCCGCTGAGCTGCGCAGCACTCATGTGGGCACAGCAAAACATGTACGCGCCCTTGATGACGCACCAAACCCCAGCAAAAATCAGCAAATGGCGCCGCCTGCACCAATACCAGCACCAAAGCCATAAAGCGTCACTTTCGGCACTGGTTTTTCTTTGGCCTTTTCTTTTATGCCTATTTTTTTAGCCAAACATAAAGAGCGCCATCGCCGCCATGTGCGGCATGTGCTGGCGCCACTGCCCGCACCAAGCCATGCGCTGCTAACCATAGCGGCACTTCACGCCGCAGCAAGCCGCCGCCCATTTTGCCCTTGCCGGTAATCACCAACATTTTGCGCGCCCCTGCTGCATGCGCTTCAACCAACGCGGTGCGTAAGGCTTGATGCGCTTCGGCCAGACTATGGCCGTGCAAATCAATTTTTGCGCGCCCCCGAAAACAGGCTTTGCTGGCTTTGCGCCTTTCTAGGCGCGTGGGCTGGTTTTCTGTTGCAGCAATGGTTTGCTTTTTTTTGTGGGCCAGCTTGCCCACAACAAAGCCAGATAGGTCTAACTTGGTTTTTTCTGGTTTGGCTACAGATGTTTTTTTAGGAATATTTTCTTTTTGCGCCGTTGTTTTTAATGGTGCGGCCTTGCGCGGCAGGGCTTTTACGGTGGCCGTCACGGCCTGCCACAAAGCCACATCTTCAGCGCCCAGCATTTTTTTAGTCATGGTTTTTTTTAGCCATAACTATGGCTGATAGTGCGCTGGTGGCGCAAAGCCCCGTGGCAGCAGCACAAACCATGAGCCGCTGGCTTGCATTTTTCCGGCCTGTTCGGCCGCTTGTGCATCGCCGCCAAAAAACACATCGCCGCGCAAGCCGCCTTTAATGGCCCCGCCTGTATCTTGCGTGATAAATAGCCGCGCGAGTGGCGCACCGGTGAGTGGCTCGGTAGTGTTAAGCCATACGGGCAAGCCCAAGGGCCAATAAGCGCGATCGACCGCAAGGCTGCGCAGCGCCGTAAGCGTTACGCCCTGCGCACCAATCGGGCCATCGGCAAGCGGGCGGAAAAACACATAAGACGGATTTTGGTTTTTGATATCTTGCGCACGGGTGGGGTTAGCGGCAAGCCAAGCCCGGATGCTTTGCATGCTCACGCCGCCCTCGGGCAACAGGCCATCTTGGCGCAAAACCTTGCCTATCGCCACATAGGGGCGGCCATTTTGTGCGGCATAGCCCACGCGCTGAATTGTGCCATCGGGCAGGCGCAGCCGACCGCTGCCCTGTATCTCCATAAAGAAAACATCGGTGGGGTCGGCATAATAAAGCTCAAGCTTGCGGCCCGATAAGGCACCTTGCGCAATATCAGCACGCGCCGCATAAGGCACCAGCCTTTGCCCCTCGATGCGGCCAGCCGTGCGCATGCCGCGCCACTCTGGCCTGAAAGCGCCAAGGTCCACCTCAATTAAATCATCGGGGCGCGCATAAATAGCCGCACTATGTTGTGCAGTGGGCTGCAAGCTGGCGGCAATTTCTGGCTCATAATAGCCCGTGAGCAAACTGGGCACGGTTGAGCTTACGACATAGGGTGTAAACTCGGTCTCAAACCAGCGCCGCCAATCTGGCGCGGTGCGTTTAGAGGCCGATAATTCAGCGCAAAGATTTTGCCACTGCGCATAAGTGCCGGCCCAGCGTAAATCGGGCTTGGTTTTTTGCCAGTGCTGACAGCTTTTTTGAAAAGCCTCGGCCAAGCCCACAAAATCTTCGCTAGGCCAATGCGGCAAATCGGCAAATTGCGCTTGTGTAAAGGCAATGGGGGGTTTTGGTGCATCGGGCGCGGCAACATTGGCGCAAGCACCAACTAAAAATAAACATAATACGAGAACAAGGCGCGACAGCATTAGTCTTTGCTCGTGGCTATGAGCGTCCAGTTCGGGTCGGTGCTGGCAAGGTTGCGACTAAACACCCATTGATCTTCGAGCGTTTCGGCAACATCGCGCTGGCCGCTAATAACCACGCCCGCCGCATTGGTGGTATAATTTATCTGGTCGCTTAAAAAACGCACGCCCAATATGGCCACAGTGCCCTCCAGACGCACGCTCTCAATATCGACATCCTTTACCTTTAAAATGTTGGTATAAAGCGTTTCTTTATTTTGCTCACGCGAGGTGATGGCGGCGGTAAAATCGGCCAGCACTTTATCGCCCAGCATTTGCGCCAATAGATTTCTGTCGCCAGCAGCATAGGCATTGACGATTATTTTAAAAGCCTCGCGTGCGCCGCTTAAAAAATCTTTCTCATCGAAGCTGGGGTCACGCTGGCGCAGCCTGGTGAGCATGCCAGCAATTGAAGCGGGCTGGCTTTCGTCCTCGGCGGCGGGTTGGCCGTGGGCGGGCTCAATATCGATAGGTGGCATGGTTGGCGGCACGGCAGTTGTGTCGGGCGCGGGTGTCGCAAAGGGGTTGGGGCGGGGGGGCAAGTCGTCGTCGCGGCGCTCGCCCAAAATGCCGTAAAGGCGCGAAAAGATAAACACCGCCAAAGCGGCCAGCAAAATGATTTCAAGCCAGATATTCATACCCCATAAATAAGCGGTATGGGCACAGTTAGCAAGCGCCACTTGCCGTTTTGCGAGGCGAGTGCTAAGCCATTAGCAAGCTCATAACATTATTATTAGGAGACACCCAAATGACCGCCCCCAGCAACAACGCCCCCAATAACAACGCCCAAACAAATCTGTCGCTCATTATTAATGCGCAATATCTTAAAGATTTCTCCTTCGAAAACCCGCAAGCGCCGGCCATATTTTCGCAATTACAAAATCCGCCTGGGGTGGATATTCAAGTGCGCGTCAATACCCGCCAAGTGGGTGACTTATCCTATGAGGTGGTGCTAAGCCTGCGGGTTGAGGGCAAAGTGGCACAGCCCGGCCAAGCCCCCGCCCCCAATGCACAAACCGCCTTTTTGGTTGAAATCGCCTATGGCGGCATTTTCACTGTGCCGCAAGATTTGCCCGCCGATTATCTGCGCCCCGTTTTAACCGTTGAAGCGCCGCGCATTTTATTCCCCTTTGCGCGCAGCATTATTGCCAGCGCTGTGGCCGAGGGTGGCTTTGGCCCGCTCTTGCTTAACCCGATTGATTTTGCCGAGCTTTATCGGCGTCAATTAGAGGTTGAGGCGCAAAACGCCCAAACAAACGCGCAAGCGGCTGGTAACGCCTAATAAGGCTTAGTTTTTAACCTTGGGGTGTGTGCTTAAGCTGGCTATCTGGCCACTCATCTGGCTTGAAAGTAATTAATGTGGCTGAAATAGGCCTATCTCCGGTTATGATTATTTGCATAAAAATACGTTTTTGGAGATGAGCATGACTGATAGCAACCAAGCACAAATCAGCAATGGCGATAATACCGCGCAAAACGGTGCCGGCAAAGGGCGCGTGCGCCTTGCGCTTATTGCCCTTGCGGGGGCAACTTTGCTGGGCCTAACTTTTTGCGCAGGTCAGATGAGTGGCGAGCGCACCGGCGCGCAAGCCGAGCGCGAACAGCAGGCCACATCTACCATTGATGTTCCTGATTTTCAGGCCATGACTGCCGATGGTCGGCAAATTACTATTGGTGGCAATGGCTGGTACCACCCAACCGAGGGGCTGCCCAGTGTCAGCAATAATGCCCTCTTGGTGATACAACAAGCGATTGAAACATGCGCCCGCATTGAGGCCGCCAAAACTGAAACTGTTAATAGCGTCAACAGCCGCAGTTTTGATGATATGGTGGCTGGTTGCGCCAATGGCCGCGCCAGCAACAAATATAAAGTGGCCGTCACCCGCGTTGATATGGTTTTGCGCTAAAGCCAGCGCGCTGCGCAAAAAACAAAACACAAGACATAAAAATGCCCCAACAAAATAGGCTTTAATACCTAATTTGTTTGGGGCGATAATTCTAACTCTATCTAAATTCTAAGCGTGGCAATGGCCGAATTTCGGGCCGCGGCTCATGCTGTTGATGCGCCTCATCGCCCAGCCAATAAAGCCGGTCTGGGCGCACGCTGCTGACATCTTGCCCACGGCTGTTATCGCCCGGAATTTGCACCTGACGCCCCGCTGTCGGAAATTGTTGTTGCAGTAAGCCAAGCCGAATGGCGCGCTGCGGCATAAGCGCAACCACACCTTCTAAATAGGCATCAACATAGGCCGCCTCATAGGGGCGCTCGGTTGCATTGAGCTGCGTGCGAATTTGCATGACCGTGCGAACCGTGGCGTCCATATTGGTGTTGGCTCTGCTTGAGCCTATCATAAAGGCAACCACGCGTGCCGCCGACGGATTAGCCTGTAACAACGCTACTGCCGCGGGCACATCTTGCGCGGCTTTTGCCGCATTCAACGCTTGCGCGAAAGCGGCAACTTGCTCATCGGTCATGGTGTCGTCGATTGAGCGCAGCACATTGGTAACGCCATATGGGCCATTTACATCAAGCGCGGCCAGTTCGGCTGCGGTTGGTGGGGTTGCCGAGCCAAGCCGATACCAGGTTTCGGCCACCACATTAAGCGTGCCGGCCAAAATCCGGTCGGACTCAATGCCATGATGCGCATAATTTCTGGGCACAGGCTCACCAGGCATGCGCAAACCCGCAGCTGTGGCATGGCTGAATATTGAGATATTAAATGCAGCCGACTGTCCACGAAACTGCTGCACAGCGCCCGCCAAATGCATGGACGACATGGCGCGCGCGCCACGCGCCCAAGCATTCATCTCGGCATTATAGGGGTCGCCCGCTTGAATGCGCTCTTGAAAGAGCCGATCAAAGGCGCCTTGGTCGGCGTCGGTCTCGCCATAGAGCACTCTTGCGGTCGGTATGGAGCTAAGACCCTGCAGCGGCTGCGCACAATGGCGCAACTCATGCATTAAAATATATTTCCACCATTCGCGCTCGGCGCCTGGCAGATATTCGGCCTGACCATTATAAAGACCTGCCAACCCCAGCATTAAATCACGCAGCGGCATGCTTTCTGGGTCGGGCATAATGACGAGGCACGAGGCGGCTTGCGTATCGAGGCGATAATCGCCCAGCTTCCATGATTGCGGGTTGCCCGTGCTGAGATTTTGTAAAAACTGAACCCGCCCTGAAAAATCGAGCCAATAATTAAAGCCAACGCGATCGGCCGCAGCTTCGGCGGCGGCAACATTGCTCTCTTGTAAATCCTTGGGCGTTAAAATAACTACCGGCACACCACCGCTCATTTGCGTGATGCTGGCGACATTGCCGCCAACCAGCTCTTGCGCTGAGGGGCTAAAATAAACATAGGGCGAACCATCGGCATTGGTGGCCGGCGCGGGGCGGGCGGCGGCCGCAGCTCTGGTGGCATCGGTGGTTTGTGCTTGCGCGGCCGTGCTCAGACCGAAAGCGCCGGCAAGACCAATGGCAAAAAAGCTGATGCGCGCCACAAGGCCGCGCCGCTTGGAGACGTTTTGTTTCATTTTTTTCCTTTGAATTACATAAGGGGGGGGAGAACAAAAAGGCGGGAGATAAGCTAAAGATCTAGCCTAAACTTAAATTAAATATTCTGTCTAGTGGCTATTTGTGCACGGCACCTAGCCAATTTTCATGCCCGAATGCCAGCCGGTGAGGGGCTCGGCGCCATAATCGACATGATAATTTTCGGTCAGTTCTTCGCCGGCTTTAATGTCGCGGAAAGCAACCGAGCAAGCAATATTCGCGTCACCATTGCCCATATTGGGTGTGTCGCTATGATTAACAAAGCGTGCCGCATCAACCGCCACGGTGTAAAAACCTGGCAGGGTTTTATCGACATAGGCATAGGTATTGATAAAAGCTTGGTCGCGCACATCAAGCAATTTTACCTGCTCAAAAGAAATGGTAAAATCAAGGCCGGGAGTAAACTCCCAAATCACTGTGCCTTTGGCGATATCCTCATCGGCAAACAAACCTAAGCCATGAATGCCGCTTTGTGCCAGTTTATGTTTTACGCGCAACATACTTGCCTCTATTTGTTTTGTCTAAGGGCCGATACGGCATAGCACAGCATCAAAAACTATTGCAACTTAAGCCGCCTCATATCGACAACGCCAACCAATTTATGCAGGAACAACCTTGTAAATACGCTGTTCAGCTGGCTTATTATTTCCCCATGGGCGAGCATAATTTAGCAAAAGCTCGGCCTCGCTCTTGCCGAGCAGCTCAAAGCGCATAACCCGCGTGGTGGGTGCACCAATGGCGTTACGGCTGCCAGTGTTTTCACCAGCGTTTTTATAAGTGTCGCTTAACAACGCAAACAGATTTTTATCAAACTCGGCCTGCCACGAATAACCGGTGCTGGCATTTTCAGTCAGCTCAATTTCAAAAACGGGGCCGCTCTCTAAGTTTATGGTGTGGGTTATAATTTTGGGCGATGACATTTTTGTTTCCCTAGCCTGCAGTTGAAAGACGATTAAGCACAATCTCTAATTGATCGAGATTTTGGTACTGAATGCTTAAAGCACCACTGCCGCTGGCGGTGGCAGTAATTTTAACAATAAGCCCCAATTTTAAAGATAACTCACGCTCGAGCGCTAAAATATCGGCGTCCTTAATGGCAGGCTGGGCCGCTTCGGCTTTGCTGGCTGGCTTGGTGCCGCCCTCTTTGGCAATGCGCTCAATTTGCCGCACGGTAAGGCCGCGAGCAATAATCTCTTGCGCGAGCTTGCTGGGGTTGCTGGTAGCCAGCAAGGCGCGTGCATGACCGGCACTAATTTGCCCATCACGAATAAGCCCCTGCACATCTTGCGGCAGGTTTAACAAGCGCATGGTGTTCGCCACATGGCTACGGCTTTTGCCCACATTCTTGGCCAAGGCATCTTGCGTATGATTAAATTCCTCAAGGAGGCGTTGATAGGCTTGCGCTTCTTCAATGGGGGACAAATCGGCGCGCTGAATATTTTCAATCAGCGCCACTTCCATGGCTTCGCGGTCTTCCATATCGCGCACGACCACCGGCACTTCATGCAGGCCCGCGCGCTGAGCCGCGCGCCAGCGACGTTCGCCAGCAATAATCTCGTATTGGCCATCTTTAATGGGGTGTTGCCGCACCACAATTGGCTGAATAATGCCACGTGCCGCAATGCTGGCCGTAAGCGCATTCAGCGCCTCATCGTCAAAATGACGGCGCGGCTGATAGGGGCTGGCCGACAACAGCTCGACCGCAACTTTGGTTACGCTGCGCGGTGCATCGGGTGTTTGCACAGATGGCGGTGGCGCCATGGCTGGCATATCCGTGCTGGCTTCACCAAATAAGGCCGACAAGCCGCGACCAAGGGCGGCGGGCTTTTTCATATTGTTCTGGCTCATGCTATTTTCCGTTCTGTGCTATTCAAAGAATCATGGTCTTGGGTGGTGGGCGCAGAGGTTGCGGGCGCTGGGCGGCTCGCATCGTCAGTGGCAATGTCTTGCTGAATGTCACTCACGGCTTGCAAGGCGCTTTCTGCTTTGCTGGCGGGCTTGCGGCGATTTTCGCGCTTCAAAAACTCACTGGCGAGCTCACCATAGGCACGCGCACCGGTGCTTTTCACGTCATAGAGCAACACGGGCTTACCATGCGAGGGCGCTTCAGCAATGCGCACGCTGCGCGGAATCATCGCTTCATACACTTGCTCGCCAAAATGCTGGCGCACATCTTGCGCCACCGATTCAGACAAACGATTGCGCTTATCCACCATGGTGAAAACAATGCCCTGAATTTCGAGCGCCTTGTTGGTGCGCTGCCGCACCAGCTGAATAGTGCGGTAAAGCTGGCTTAAACCCTCTAATGCAAAAAACTCGGTTTGCAGCGGCACTAAAACCGCATCGGCCGCAGTCATGGCATTGAGCGTTAAAAAGCCCAGCGAGGGCGGGCAGTCGATAAAAATAAAATCGAAGTTTTTAGCACTGCGCTGCAAAGCTTGGCGCAAACGATATTCGCGCTGCTCGGCACCGACCAGCTCAACTTCAGCGCCCGCCAACTCGGACGATGAGGTCACCACCCATAAATTAGGCACAATGGTGGGCAGCGCCACTTGCTCTATGGCCAGCTCTTCAAACAAAATATCGAAGCTGCCACGGGCGCGCGCGGTGCGCGGAATGCCCAAACCGGTTGAGGCATTGCCCTGACTATCCAAATCAACGATTAGGACTTTTTTCCCAACCGCCGCGATGGCGGTAGCAAGGTTGACGGTGGTGGTGGTTTTACCCACGCCGCCCTTTTGATTAGCCACCGCAATGGTGCGGCACGGGCCACTGGCGACGCTATCGGCAGAGAGCGGTGAGTTAAAAATGGCCTTATGCGGCGCAGATGATTTTAGTGTGGTGGACAAGCGGCACCTCGTGATGAAAAATGAGAAACAACGGAAAAATTAGCGGGTTAGCAAATAAGAACTCAGGCAAAAGAAAATTTAGGCAGCAAATTTATGTAAACGTGACAGGCGCAAAATCATGGCTTGGGGGTCGGTCAGGCTTGGTGTTAACACTTTATTCATTTTCCACTTTTTTTCAGCTTCCGTCAATTCTGCTAAGTGGTTTTTTCCCTTTGGCAGCAAAATAATTGTCTCGCGGCCAATAAAATGCATGAAGTAGCTCAGCAGCTCGGCTACAGGTGCCACGGCTCTTGCGGTTAACACCGCCGCCTTCCATGGCGTTATGTTTTCGATGCGCTCGGCGCGTACATCCAGCGGCGTGTCTGTTTCACGTGAAACAGTTTCTAAAAACCGTGCCTTTTTGCCAACCGACTCCACCAAGGTAACATTACCCTGCCCCATAATGGCCAAGATAACCCCCGGAAAGCCCGCGCCAGAGCCTAAATCAAGCAGATTGTCGGCACCAACCGGCAATAACGGAAAAAGCTGTGCAGAATCAAGCACATGCCTGCTCCAGGCAATAGGCAGGGTTGCGGGGCCAATTAAATTAGTATGCTGCTGTTCTTCAGCCAGCAGGCGCAGGAAAATATCTATTTTTTTAATTTGTGTTTCTGTTACGCCCAGCTTTGCCAGCTCTGGCAAAACGCTGTTTTTATCGCTCGCATCAAACATTATCCCGCTTGCTCCAAGGCATCTTTATCGCTGAGATTTTCCGGTGGCTTGGCGCGAACATAGCGCAGCAGCGCCACAATGGCCGCTGGCGTCATGCCTTGAATACGCGCCGCAGCGCCAATGGTGGCGGGCTTATGTGTTTTTAGCTTTTGCCGTATTTCCACCGAAAGTGAGCCAATGGCATCGGGGTTTAAATTATCAGGCAGCAGCAAGGCTTCCTCACGCTGGAAGGCGTTGATATCAGCCTGCTGGCGGCCAAGATAACCCGAATAGCCAGATTCAATTTTTAGCTGCTCGATAATTTTTGCGTTGTGCCGCGCCAGCTCTGGCCAGATTTTGACAATATCGGCCCAGTCATATTCGGGGTAAGACAGCAAAGTATAGGCGCTACGGCGAATGCCATCTTGGTTGATAGCATAGCCAAGCTTGGCTAATTCGTTAGGTGTAAGGCTAAAATTTTGCAAGTCCGCTCGCGCCGCCGACAGTTCTAACATCTTGTTTTCAAATGATTTTTTGCGAATATCGCCAACACAGCCCCACTCAATGCCCTTAGCAGTAAGCCGCTGGTCGGCATTATCAGCGCGCAGAGTTAGGCGGTATTCTGCCCTACTGGTGAACATGCGGTAGGGCTCGGTTGTTCCACGTGAAACAAGGTCGTCAATCAAAACACCGATATAGGCCGTGGCACGGTCAAAGGCCAAATCGGCCACGCCGCCACCAGCCATGCGTGCGGCATTAAGCCCCGCCATAAGCCCCTGTGCGGCAGCCTCCTCATAGCCGGTGGTGCCGTTAATTTGACCCGCCAAAAATAGCCCCGCGCAGCGGCGTGTTTGCAAAGATAGGCTCAGCTCGCGTGGGTCAACATAGTCATACTCAATGGCATAGCCATGGCGGATAATTTTGCAATTTTCTAGGCCGGTAATGTTTTTTATAACCTGCTCTTGCACATCACGCGGCAGCGAGGTTGAAATACCGTTGGGATAAACTGTGTCGTCGTCTAGGCCCTCTGGCTCTAGGAAAATCTGGTGCCTGTCACGCTGTTCAAAACGCACCACTTTATCTTCTATTGAGGGGCAATAGCGCGGCCCGGTGCCGTTAATTTGCCCGCTATAAATAGGCGCCCGATGCAGGTTGCTGCGAATGATTTTATGCACCACATCATTGGTATAGGTGATATGGCAGCTAATTTGTGGCGTGGTTATTTTTTCGGTTAAGGTGCTGAAATGCTCGGGCGGATCATCGCCTTTTTGCTCTTCTAAAATATCCCAATTTATGGTGCGGCCATCAAGCCGTGGTGGCGTGCCAGTTTTAAGCCTGCCGAGCGAAAAGCCTATTTTTTCCAATGTGTTAGATAGGCCAAGGCTGGGTGCCTCCCCTACTCTGCCGGCGGGTATTTTCTCTTCACCAAGATGTATCAGGCCGCGTAAAAACGTGCCGGTTGTCAGCACAACAGCGCCTGCTTTTATCTCGGTGCCATCGGCTAAAACAACCCCAAAGCAGCGCCAATTTTGGCCCTCGCCCGAGACCGTCTGCACCGGCTCTACCAGCAAATCTTCAACTGCAGCAGACAGGATGTTGAGGTTGGGCATATTATGAAGCGTGGCCTGCATGGCCTCACGGTAAAGCTTGCGATCGGCCTGCGCTCTGGGACCGCGCACGGCAGCGCCCTTGCTGCGGTTAAGCAGCCGAAATTGAATGCCCGCTGCATCGGCCACAAGGCCCATAATGCCATCGAGCGCGTCAATCTCGCGCACCAGATGCCCCTTGCCCAAGCCGCCAATAGCAGGGTTGCAGCTCATCTCACCAATAGAACTGGCCTTATGTGTAACCAAAGCCGTTTGTGCGCCCATGCGTGCAGCGGCTGCCGCGGCCTCACAGCCTGCATGCCCGCCACCCACTATTATCACATCATAGCTTTTGCTCATTATGCTTTATTAGCGCAAAGCCATAGCGCCTGTCCAATATTTACGGCCAATATTTAT
Source organism: Rickettsiales bacterium (assembly GCA_027485855.1). Classification (GTDB taxonomy): domain Bacteria; phylum Pseudomonadota; class Alphaproteobacteria; genus JAIXQD01. Next base: position 88,186 of record JAIXQD010000008.1, read on the forward strand.
GGGCCAATGTTTAGGGCCAATGTTTCACGTGAAACTTTTATTTGCCGATACAAAAATCGCGGAAAATCACATCCAGCAAATCTTCAACATCATGTTGGCCCATAATGCGGCCAATAACGCGCATAGCTAGGCGCAAATGCTCGGCGGCCAGCTCTGCTGCGGGTGCAACAAGGCTGTGCTCAAGTTCAGACAATGCCTCTTGCAGGGCTAGGCGGTGGCGCTCTCTCGTGAGGCTGGGCTGGGTGTTTTTGGTGTAAATATCCGATAATTGCGTTGATATTGTTGTTAAAAGCACATCAATGCCCTGCCCGCTTTGTGCCGATATGGCAATAAAACTATGTGGCGAAAGCTTGTTTTGCCAGCCTCGCAAATCATTGCTGCTCAGCATATCGGCCTTATTGAGGATGATAATGGTTTTTTCATCTATATGTGCCAGCATTTCAGGGCTGATGGGCTGGTCAACGGCAAACAACAACAGCCGAATATCTGCGCTGGCTGAAATGGCCAAGGCGCGACTGACACCCTCATGCTCAATTTGGTCATCGGTGGCTCTAAGGCCCGCCGTGTCGGCCAGCGTCACCGGGTAGCCGGCAATATCAAGCCAAACTTCAATCACATCACGCGTGGTGCCCGCCAGTGGCGAGACAATGGCCGCAGGGCGCTGCGCCAAAGCATTAAGTAAGGAAGATTTTCCTACATTAGGTGCGCCAATAATGGCCACATGCAGGCCCGTGCGCAATTTTTCGCCGCGCCGTGCATCAGCCAAATGGGCCTTTATTTGTGAGGCTAACTCAGCAACACCGGCCGCAACCGTTTGCGACAAGCCACCTGGTAAATCCTCATCGGGGAAGTCGATTTCCGCTTCGGCATGCGCTAAAAGCCGCAACAGCTTTTGCCGCCATGTGTCATAAAGCGCGGCCAGTTCGCCTTGCATTTGCCGCAGTGCTTGCTGCCGCTGCGCCTCGGTTTGTGCGGCCAGAAGGTCGGCCAGCGCCTCAACCTCGGTTAAATCCATGCGACCATGCACAAAGGCGCGGCGGCTAAACTCACCTGGTTCGGCCAGACGTAGGCCCAAATGCGCCAAAGCCTCGGCCAAGGCCGATAGCACAGCAGGGCTGCCATGAACTTGCAGCTCGGCCACATCTTCGCCGGTAAAACTATGCGGTGCCGGAAAACACAGCACCAAGCCCACATCAAGCAGCAAGCCGGTTTGTGGATGATAAAGGCGCGAGAGGCTAGCCAGACGCGGGGCAGGGCAGGGTTTGCGGGTGAGGGCGCTAATTGCCGCAAAAGCCTTACTGCCAGACAGGCGCAAAACCGCAACCCCCGCCCGACCAGCAGCGGTTGCGGGGGCAAAAATAGTATCAGCGCTTATGACGCTCATGAGATTTCAGGCCCTTGGGTTTTCAAGCCAAAGCTGTGGGCGGCCATGTTTTATCGGCATCGTTTAAACGCAACCGTTCGACGATACGGCCCGATTGCAGATGCTCGGTGAGAATTTCGTCGATATCTTGCTGGTTTTGATAATGGTACCAAACCCCTTGCGGATAAACCACCAAAACCGGCCCTGCCTCGCAACGATCAAGGCAGCCCGCGCTGTTGATGCGAATATCGGCAAGGCCAATTTCTTTGGCGCGGCTTTTGAGGTAGTTGCGCAAATCTTCGGCGCCGCCTTGAGCGCAAGAGCCGCGCTTATGCCCCTCAGGGCGTTTGTTGGTGCAGGCAAACACATGCAGGCGATAAAAGCTCATTTTTGAGCACCAAAATTATTGCTAAATGGGCCGGCACCAAATTGCTGCCAAAGCTTTTGCATTTGCTCCATGCCCGATTGCGTGGCGGTAAGGCTGGGCAGCCACATTTTAAACAGCGCCTCAGCATCCATGTTCTTAAGATTGTCGGCCATTTTTTGCTGCATCTCGGCCAGCATTTTTTCCTGCATGGGGGCAAGATCGGGCAAACCAAAAAAGGCGCGGGCTTCGGCGGGGGTGCAATCGATGGTGATGTTGACTTTCATGGCCACAAGATAGGGCAGGGATAAAACACATGCAAGAGGGGGCAATATTTGCTGCGTTAAAGCTTCATTAACCATTATCACCGCATGTTGGCGAAGTGTTTCTAGCGCTCCTGCCGATAAATTTTCAAAAGCGAAAACCATGCTCAACACCAAGCTACAAACAAACGACAATCAGCAGATGGGCGCTTATTTGGCGCTGCCCGCGGGCGATGCTAAGCAAGAGGGGCCAGCGCCCGCTATTATCGTTATTCAAGAAATTTTTGGCATCAATGCCGATATGCGCCACAAATGCGATGCGCTGGCAGCGCAAGGCTACATCGCCATTGCGCCAGATTTATTTTGGCGGCAAGAACCGGGCATTGAGCTCACCGATAAAAGCGAAGCCGAATGGCAAAAAGCCTTTGCGCTTTATAATGGTTTTGATGTGGCCAAAGGCGTGCAAGACCTCTTGGCAACACATGCGTATATCAAAAATCACCCGCGCAGTAATGGCCATGTTGGCGCTGTGGGTTATTGCCTTGGTGGCAAGCTGGCCTTTTTGCTGGGCTGTGCCGCGCCCGTGCCGGCCGTAAGCTATTATGGTGTTGGGCTTGATGGCGATTTAGATAAAACCACCAACATTGCCAGCCCCATGCTGCTGCATATCGCCGGGCAAGATAAATTTGTGCCCAAAGCCGCACAGCAAAAAATTATGGCGGCGTTTGCGGCCAGCGCTTTAGTGAAATGCCATTTATACGAAAACCAAGACCATGCTTTTGCGCGTGAGCAGGGCGAGCATTACGACGCTGCCGCCGCAACACAAGCCAATCAACGCACGGCTGATTTTTTTAAACAGCATTTGCAGCAAAAATAGGGGGCCGCCATGTCTTACGGTATTTTAGTGCCAAATCCGGGCGGGGCCGAGCAAATGCAATGGTCGCTGATGCCTGAGTTGCCATCATTGCTGGCGGGGCAAGTGCGCATAAAACACACCGCCATTGGTGTTGATATGATTGATACCTATCAAAGGGCGGGGCATTACCCCGTTTCACACTGGCCGCTGGTGCCGGGGCTTGAAGCCGCTGGCATTGTCACAGCCATTGCCGCAGGCATTACACATTTGCAAGTGGGCGACCGCGTGGTTTATCTCAGTGCGCAACCGGGTAGCTATTGCCAAGAGCGCATTGTGCCTGCCAAAAATTGTGTGCGCCTGCCCGATTGGCTATCCGATGAGCAAGCGGCCGCCGCTTTATATAAAGGGCTTACTGCACAGCATTTGCTGCGCTCTTGTTTTGCCGTGCAAGCGGGGCAAAAGATTTTGGTTTTGGGTGCCGCCAGTGGCGTTGGTTTGGTTTTGTGCCAGTGGGCAAAATATCTGGGCGCGACGGTGCTGGGCACTGTCAGCAATCCAGCGCATGCGGCTTTTGTTAAAGCACATGGCTGCGATGAAGCGGTTATTTTTACCAAAGAGAATGTGCCCGATGCTGTGCTGGCGCTAACAAGCGGGCAGGGGGTCGATGTGGTTTACGATAATGTCGGCCAAAGCAGTTTCTACGACAGCCTCGATTGTCTCAAAAAAGGCGGCACCATGATAAGCTACGGTCAAAGCAGCGGGCCCGTGCCGCATTTTGATATCTCGCACCTGCTACAGCGCGGCAGTCTGTTTTTTAAACGCGCCAATTTGTTTGGTGCCTTGGCCAATCGGCAAGATTTATTACAAGCCATGGCCGAGTGGCTTGATGTTGTGGCGCGTGGCGTGGTCAAAATTGATTTACAGCAGCGTTATGCCCTGCCCGATGCCGGCAAAGCCCATGCGGCGCTTGAAAGCCGCACGACCTTAGGCAGCACTGTTTTACTGGCTGCTTAGTCTCATGCAAAACGCCCGCGATTTAGTTGTCCGTGATTTAGGCACCACAATTTTAGCCAGTCTGGTTGTGGGGCTTGGCGCTCTGCTTGGCTTTGCACTACAGCCACTCATGGGGCGGCTTATTTTGCCCGCGGTTGGTGGCGCTGCCAGCGGCTGGTTACTAACATTGGCGTTTTTTCAGCTCGCTTATTTATTTGGCTATGGCTTGGTGCATGGTCTTGCACGGCGGCATGTTGGCTGGCTAGGCTTGGGCCTTGGTGGCGCAATGCTGGTGGCGGGCGCTATTTTTGCGCCAAAAACGGCTGGTTTTAGCCCAGACCCGCTTGGCCTATGGTGGGGCCTATTGGGCGCTGTGGGCTTGCCGGCTTTGCTTTTGGCCATGTTGTCGAGTGCCATACAGCTGCTGGTGGCGCGCAGCAGCCACCCTTTAGCCAGCAACCCTTACCCGCTTTATGTCGTCAGCAACATTGGCAGCCTTGTAGGTTTATTATCCTACCCGCTATTTTGGGAGCCTTATTTTACCATCTCGCAGCAAGTGTGGCTGTGGCGTGTGGCTTTGCTGCTGCTGGGCTTGTGTTTGTTATTGCTGGCGCTGTGTCTGCGTCAATATCGCGCGGTGCAAACTGCGCCCATATTGGCCAATTTATCGCCCACAAGGTCGCAGGCTTTATGGTGGGTGGCTAATAGCGCGGTGCCGGCAGCACTGATTGGTGCTGTTACCAGTGCCGCCACACAAGAGGTGGCCTCTTTTCCGTTGTTGTGGGTTATCCCGCTGGCTTTGTATTTACTTAGTTTTATTATAGCCTTCAGCGCCAAAAGCAGTGACGCACTTGCCGTTATTGGCGCGCATTGCGCGGTTTTGCTGGTGCTGATGTTGTGGCTGCTGAAGCAGGTTGGGCAAGAGCCGGTTTCTTATATGCCTTACCTTGCCATGAGTCTTATTGCTTTTACGCTGCTGTCTTTGGCGTTGCATCGCAATTTGGCCGATAGCAAGCCGCCGGCTGCGGGCTTAACCGGTTTCTATTTATATTTAGCCTTAGGCGGCGCTTTGGGCGGTTTGTTTAACGCTTTTATTGTGCCCTTGGTGTTTGTTTTTGGCGGCGAGTTTTACTGGCTGTTGGCTGTTGGCTTGCTGCTGTTGTCTTGCCGCGCCCTCATAAATCGTGATGTTGCCATCACTTTGCTGCTGGTGGTGGTTTTGCAAATGGCGCTGTTATGGCGTTTTAATCATCTGCGCCTTGACGACAATATGGTGTTTTCGCTGGTTACCACCGTGTCATTTTTTGCCATGCTGCTGATGCTGGGCCGCCGCAATATTTTAAGCTTGGGGCTTGCCGTGCTGCTGTTTATGGGTAGCTTTGGTTTAAGCCTGTCTGAAATTGTTTTGCGCGACCGCAGCTTTTTTGGCCTGCTCACTGTGGCCGATTACACCGCCACAAGGCAATTTAAGCACGGCACCACGCTGCATGGTGTTGAGCCCAAAGATGTAAAGCTCAAAGCCATACCCACCTCTTACTATGGTGCCACCAGCCCCGTAGGCGAAGTGATTTTAGTGGCCCAGCCGCGCAAAATTTTAGTGGTGGGTTTAGGCACGGGGCAAATGGCTTGCTATGCCAATGCGCGGCGCACAGTTGATTTTGTGGAGATTGACAAAAAAGTTGTTGATATTGCCCGCAGCTATTTTAGCTATTTGCAGCGCTGCGGTGAGGGTAAAATATTTATTGGCGATGGCCGGTTAGAGATAGAAAAATCAACCGACACTTACGACCTTATCGTGCTGGATGCGTTTAGCAGTGATGCTATCCCCATCCATTTGCTGACCACCGAAGCTTTACAGATTTATCTAAAGCGCCTCAGCCCCGATGGTGTGGTGGCCTATCATTTATCGAACCGCCATCTCGACCTTGTGCCACCCGTGGCGGCCACGATAAAAGCTGTGGGCCTCATTGCCGCTGGCAAGGATTACCGTCCTAATAGCCAAAGCGGCCCTGCTCAGGCTTTTGAAAATCAATCTATCTGGGTGATGGCCACAAGAGACAAAACCCTGCCCAAAGATTTAGCCAATATCAGCGAGGGTTGGCAATATCCAACTGCGGCCGCAGCGCCTTGGCGCGATGAATGGAGCAATGTTGTAGCAACTTTGCGCTTTGGCTTTGTTTGGCCTAATTTTGCCAATATCTGGCCGTTTAATAAGGCCGAATAAGCAACCCGAATAAATAAAAAGCTACTCTTCGGCGTGACGCTGCCATAACGCATTGGGCAGCGTTTTAACAAAAGCATCGTGCGCGGCTTTTTCGGCAGGGGTGGGGGCGTGGTCTCTAATGGGGCGCACACGTTGTTGCCCTTGCACCACCATATTTTGCTGCTCGGTTGTGGGCTCGGCCTCAACCAAAAGCGCTTGTTGCCGCCCGCCATTCAGCTCTAAATAAACCTCGGCCAGCAATTGAGCATCGAGTAGCGCGCCATGCAATTCGCGGCGCGAATTATCAATGCCAAATCTTTTACATAAAGCATCAAGGTTGGCGGGCGAGCCAGGGAATTTTTGCCGCGCCATAGTAACGGTGTCGCGCGCCTGCGTTGCGGGCAAGGGCGCATATTTGATGCGCACCAGCTCGGCATTGATAAAGCCCATATCAAAAGCCGCATTATGAATAACCAGCCGGTCCTCGCCAATAAAGGCCAGAAACTCGTCAACGATTTCGGCAAATTTTGGCTTATCGCTGAGAAACTCGCTGGTAAGGCCATGCACGGCCGCAGCATCCGGCGGCACTTCGCGCTCGGGGTTTAAATAAGTCCAAAAGCTTTTGCCGCTGGCAACGCCATTGATCATTTCAACGCAGCCAATTTCAACAATGCGATGGCCGGCCAGCGGGTCAAAGCCAGTGGTTTCTGTATCAAGGGCAATTTCACGCAACATTTTAGGCCTTATGGTTTTGGCAGTTTAACTGAGCTTTGTGGGTTAAATTTATGCCCCCGACGGCCACGCAGCCGCCATAACATTAAGCGCAATTGCAGGCGCATAAATCTGTGACCAAGACCAGTGTTTATTATAAAATTGGCGCGTTTGCGCTTTTCGGCATCGGGCATTTGTAACGCTAAAATAGCGGCAAATTTTTCAGCCGTCATATCGGGGCGCGCTAAAACACGCTGGCGTTGCACTTTGGCCGGCGCCGACACCACGGCCACCACATCAACATCAGCGGCACGGTTTTTTTCAAAAAGCAGCGGCACATCCAGCACCACAATTTTATGCTGGGCGCGATATTGCTGCAAAAGCCAAGCCCGCTCGCGGCGGCGCAAATGCGCATAAAGATGCTGCTCTAAGGCCTCACGTTGGGCGGTATTATGAAAAACAATTTGCCCTAAGGCTTTGCGGTCGACAACGCCTTGCTGCACCACTTGCGGAAAATGCTGAGTCACAAACGGCACCGCGGCCCCTTTGGGCGCCAGCAATTTATGCACTTCGGCATCGGCATCGTAAACTGGTACACCCATGCGCGCGATACTTGCCGCCGCAGTGCTTTTGCCCATGCCAATTGAACCGGTTAAACCCACGAGCAGCATAAATTAAGCCTCTAGCAAAAATTGGCGGGTGATATCGCTGGCGGGCGGGGTTGCATTAAAAAAGCCAGCAAAGGCCAAACGGCCTTGTTCAATGAGCATGCCAAGCCCATCCAAAATAGGCAAGCCACGTTGTTGCGCGCTTTGTAATAGTGGCGTTAGGCGCGGCTGATAAACAATATCGGCCACAATGGCTGACGCGGGTAAAGCTTCGAGTGGCAAATGCAATGGGGCCTGGCCCTGCATGCCAAGGCTGGTGGCGTTTATCAGTAAATCGCACATGGGCAAGGCTTTGTTTATCTCGGCGAAGGGCAAAATACGCCGCACCGCCGAAAAGCCCTGTGCCACAGCCTCGGCCCTGTTCATATCGCGGTTCACCAAGCAAATATTTTCAGCCCCTGCCATTTGCAGGCCAGAAATAATGGCGCGCGCTGCACCACCCGCGCCAATAATGGTAATGGCTTTTTGTTGTGGCACAAAATGTGGAAAAGCCAAAATCAGTGCGCCAACAAAGCCTGGGGCATCGCTGTTGCGGCCAAATAAACGGCCATTATCGCGCACTAAAATAGTATTTACCGCGCCAATCTTTTCAGCCTCGGGCTCAATATCATCGAGCAGTTTTAATGCGGCCAGCTTGTGCGGCGCGGTAATATTCACCCCCGCCATGCCCATAGCCGCAATGGCTTTTATGGCTTGGGGTAAATGATCGGGCAAAACTGGTATAGGAATATAAACCCCATCAAGGCCAAGCTGTTGCAACCAAAAATTATGCATTTTCGGTGACCAGCTATGATGCACGGGCCAGCCCATCAGCCCCGCCAGTTTGGCATTGGCACTAAAAGAGGTGGTCAGTTTCTCGGCTTTCATTTGCTGGAGCTTTTCGCAGCAATGCTGTGACGGTGTTGTGTTAAGAGGCTGATAATCTCGGCCGAGGTTTCTTCGATAGAGCGGCGGGTCACATCAATCACGGGCCAGCCACGGCGCACAAATAAACGCCGTGCTTCTTGCACTTCTTCGCGCACTTTAAGCGGGTCGACATAGTCGGATGATTTATCGCCCGATAATTGCCGCAGCCTTGTTTCGCGAATTTCTAAAAGCTTTTCAGGGTCTTTGGTCAGGCCCACCACCAGCGGTTTTAGCGGGCGCAACAGCGCTTGTTCAAATTCTGTGGCAAGGCTTTGGCCGGGCACTAAGGGGATGTTGGCCGCGCGTATGCCGCGATTAGCCAAGTAAAGGCAGGTCGGGGTTTTTGAGGTGCGCGACACGCCCAGTAATATCACCTCGGCCTCATCAAGGGCGCTGCCATTGACCAATAAACCCTGACCATCGTCAGCGGCCATGGCATAATCCATGGCGGCAATACGGGCAAAATATTCAGCATCCAGCACATGCTGCCGCCCAGGGAGTGAGGCCGCCGGCTGGCCCAAATGGGCCGACAAAGCATTAAGCAAGGGGTCCAACACCGGCACACAAGGGCAGGGCAGGTTACGGCAAAAATTTTGTAAGGCGCGGCGCAATTCAGGATTGACCAAAGTAAACATCACAAAGCCCGGATGGGCCGCTATGCCCTGAAAAACAATATCGAGCTGTTTTTCAGTGCGGATCAGATTCCAATAATGCTCCACCACATCGGTTTGTTCAAATTGTGCCAAGCAGGCTCTGGCCACAGCATGAATGGTCTCGCCCGTGGCGTCAGAGACTAAATGAAGGTGAAGCGCCTGTTTCATTATTTTCATTATACCCAGACTGTGGATGAAATCAGGTGAAATTGTGGATAAGTAGCTTTTTTAGCAAAATGGCCAAAATGCTCCACAGCTTTGCGTTTTATCCCCATGGTTTTATACATGGCTAACAAAAAAATTTAATAAACAGCCGCGCCTGTGGGTATCCTGTTGTCTTTTAATTTATCCACAGACTTATCCCATGGTTTTATACACAGGCTAAATAACTATAATAATTGTATTTATCTAACTTATCCCCGTTTTATAAACCGTTTTATCCAAAATAATGGTAGCGCTTTATGCCACTATTTTAGCGTTGATATCTGCGCTTATAAGTGGGGTTTAAGTCAGGGGCAATTGTGAGTCCCCACAACTCACAGCCATCCACTATCTACAACCATTAAACATATAAAAATATATATAATAGGGAAAAAAGAAATCTATCCCGTAGCCCTTATCACCTGTTAAATTACGGCATGAAAAAAATTTTACAGGTCTTAGCTGGGCAGGCCATTAACCCTCCCCCCGCATGGGTGATGCGGCAAGCCGGTCGGTATTTACCCGAATATCGAGCCACACGAGCACGCGCCGGAAATTTTCTAAATTTATGCTACACGCCAAAGCTGGCTTGCGAAGTAACCCTACAGCCCATTCATCGTTTTGCTTTTGATGCAGCGATTATTTTTTCAGATATTTTAGTTATCCCCGCGGCTTTGGGCCAGGAAGTCAGCTTTACCGATGGCGAAGGCCCTAAATTAGCCCAATATCCTACCGCTAAAAATTTAAAACCCTTCAGCACCAATGGTATTATTGAAAATGTTTATGAGGCCATAAGCTTGGTAAAACATCAGCTCAGTCAAGATACTGCGCTGATTGGTTTTGCCGGTGCCGCTTGGACATTAGCCTGTTATATGCTTGATCCCGAGCGTCACAGCGATGAATTTGCCTTGGTGCGTTTATTTGCTTACCAGCAGCCGCAAGAGTTTTCAGCCCTGCTCGATATTTTAACCGAGGCCATTATTGCGCATGCTTGTGCACAAATTAAGGCTGGGGCTGAAATTATTCAGATTTTTGATTCATGGGCCGGTGTTTGCCCGGCCGACTTAACTGAAAAAGCCATCTATCAGCCAACGGCTAAAATTGTGGCGGCCATTAAAAAACAATATCCGCACATACCCGTTATTGGTTTTGCCCGTTCTATCGGTGCGCGCCTTAAGCCGTTTTATGAGGCTACAGGCGTTTCAGCTTTAGGGGTAGATTACACGCAGCCGCTTGCTTTGGCGCATCAGGCCTGCCCGCACGCGGTTCTACAGGGCAATCTAGACCCGCAATTGCTTATTGCTGGCGGGGAGCCTCTGGCACAAGCTGTGCAGCAGCTGAAAAAATCTATGCAAGGCAAGCCATGGATTGCTAATCTGGGGCATGGCATAACGCCACCAACACCGCCCGAGCATGTCGCCCAATTTTTATCTTTGTTACGGAATGACGCATGAAAAAAATTGCCGTAGTTTTATTTAATTTAGGTGGCCCTGATAGTTTAGACACGGTGCAGCCATTTTTATTCAATTTATTTAACGACCCCAATATCATCAAAATACCGGCCATTGTTCGCACACCCTTGGCTTTGCTTATCAGCAAATTGCGCGCGCGTAAAAAAGCCAAAGCGATTTATGCGGCTTTGGGGGGGCGCTCGCCACTTTTAGAAAATACCGATGCGCAAGCAAGAGCGCTTGAAAAACAACTGATTAATTTGGGTTCGGTACGGGTCTTTATCGCTATGCGCTATTGGCACCCGATGAGCGAGCAAGTCGCAAAAGATGTTAAGGAATTTAATCCTGACGAAATTGTGCTGTTGCCGCTTTACCCGCAACTTTCAACTACAACCACGGCCTCTAGCCGGCGGGTATGGCAAATAGCCTGCGATAATGCTGGGCTAAAAGCCCCCACCCATTATGTGTGTTGTTATCCAACTGATAGCGGCTTTATTGAGGCGCAAACCGCATTGGCTCACCCACACATTGAAGCCGCGCGCACTATGGGGCCGGTGCGGGTGCTGTTTTCGGCGCATGGCCTGCCTGAAAAAATTGTCAAAGATGGCGACCCCTACCAGTGGCAAATTGAGCAAAGCTGTCAGGCCCTGGCCGAAAAATTGCAACTAAGCGCCGATGAATGGCAGATTTGCTATCAAAGCCGTGTGGGCCCGATGAAATGGATTGGCCCCTCAAGTGAGCAAGCACTCGCGCAAGCCGCACAAGATAAACGGCATGTGGTGTTGGTGCCCATGAGCTTTGTTTCTGAACATTCAGAAACACTCTACGAGCTTGATCAGGAATATAAGCATCTGGCGCAAGAGCTGGGCATTGTCAGTTATCAGCGCGTGCCAACTGTATCGGTGCATCCGTTATTTATTGCGGGTTTGGCCGATCAAGTTAAAAATGCCCTTAAAACAAAGCATAAAATTTGTGCGCCTAATGGCAAACGCATTTGCCCTTATCAATTTTCAGGCTGCCCGCATGCTATATGAAATTTTAAAGGCCCTGCATATTATTGCGGTTATCAGCTGGATGGCGGGCTTACTTTATTTGCCGCGTCTGTTTGTTTATCATGCCCGCGCCCAAAAAACTTCTGGCACTGCGCCCGAGCCAGCCCCAACCCTTATGGTGATGCAGCATAAATTACTGCGCTATATTATGAACCCGGCCATGATTGTGACTTGGCTTTTGGGCTTATGGCTGATTTTAGAAAACCCAGCGTGGCTGATGGCGGGCTGGCTGCATGCAAAACTGGCTTTGGTTATCTTGCTTTCGGTGTTTCATATGGCCTGTGCGCGTTATCGGCGGCAATTAGCCGCGGGCACCTGCCTGCATACTGAAAAATTCTTTCGTATTATCAATGAGGTTCCTACCTTATTGATGATTGCGATAGTGTTATTAGTTGTGCTTAAACCTTTTTAGGTAAAAAAGCTTGACAGTCATTCGCAAAACAGCTTACAAGGGCGCTGTGCCGATATCAAGCGCACCGCCTCCCCTCTAAAACCAGCTTTAGAAAATCTTTTTCAAAAAGCTTGGGCTGCCGAGTTGGCTTGGTCTTTTAATTTTTTTGATATCGCCATCGTCCAATCATAAAAACTGTCGATTTGGCGTGTTTTAACCTATCCACACCTAGCTGATAAAACTTATGAACCTGCAAGAACTTAAACGGAAAAATCCGGCCGACCTGCTCGCCTTTGCCGAAGAATTACAAATTGAGAATGCCAGCAGTCTGCGCAAGCAAGATATAATTTTTGCCATTTTAAAACAGCAGGCTGATAATGGTCAGCCCATTTTTGGCGATGGCGTGTTAGAAGTTTTGCCCGATGGCTTTGGCTTTTTACGCTCGCCTGAATCTAATTATTTGCCCGGCCCCGATGATATTTATGTCTCGCCCAGCCAAGTTAAAAAATTTGGTTTGCGCACCGGTGACACGGTTGAAGGGCAAATTCGCTCCCCCAAAGAGGGCGAGCGTTATTTTGCTTTGCTGAAAGTGAATGCCATCAATTTTGAAGACCCTGACAAAACCCGTCAGCGCGTCAATTTTGATAACCTCACTCCGCTTTACCCCAACGAAAAACTCCAGCTCGAAGTATTCGACCCGCTTAAAAAAGATTTTACCAGCCGCGTGATTGAGCTAGTGGCGCCCATGGGTAAAGGCCAGCGCGCGCTTATTGTGGCACCACCACGCGTGGGTAAAACCATGATGATGCAATCGGTGGCGCATGCTGTGGCCAAAAACAACCCCGAGGTTTACCTGATTGTTTTGCTGATTGATGAACGCCCCGAGGAAGTCACCGATATGGCCCGCTCAGTCAAGGGCGAGGTTATTTCCAGCACCTTCGATGAGCCGGCCGCACGGCACGTGCAGGTGGCCGAGATGGTCATTGAAAAAGCCAAGCGTCTGGTTGAGCATAAGCGCCATGTGGTGATTTTGCTGGATAGTATTACGCGTCTGGCGCGGGCTTATAATACGGTGGTGCCATCGTCCGGTAAGGTTTTAACCGGTGGTGTTGATGCCAATGCGCTGCAACGGCCCAAACGCTTTTTCGGTGCGGCGCGTAACATTGAAGAGGGTGGCTCACTGACCATTATTGCCACGGCCCTGATTGATACTGGCAGCCGCATGGACGAAGTTATTTTTGAAGAGTTTAAAGGCACAGGCAATAGCGAGCTGGTGCTCGACCGTAAGCTGGCCGACAAACGCACCTTCCCCGCGATTGACATTGCTAAATCCGGCACCCGCAAAGAAGAATTGCTGGTCGATAAAAAAGATCTGGCCAAAATGTGGATGCTGCGGCGCGTGCTCAGCCCCATGGGCACCGGCGACGCCCTCGAGTTTTTGCTGGATAAGCTTAAACAAACCAAGAGTAATGCCGATTTCTTTGACAGCATGAATCAGTAATATGAAAAAATTCCTATTTGTGGTGTTGTTCAGTTTTTGGCCGCTGCTGGCCCTGGCGCATAGCTATGTCAGTGGCGATATACAAATTGGCCATATTTGGGCGCCGCCCACGGCGGTTGAGGCCGAGCGCGGCATCGTCTATGTGCCGTTTTTTAATAAAGGCACCACGCCCGACCGCTTGCTAAAAGCTGAAACCAGCATTGCTGTGCGCGCGGTGTTGCGCACCCCTGATGGCCAAGAGGCCCAAAGCATTGAGCTGCCCGCTAGCAAAGGCGTGGCGCTACGGCCCAAAGGCTGGTCGATTAGCCTTGAGGGGCTAAAGGGCGGCTATGTTGTGGGCGATAAATTTACTTTGCGCCTCACTTTTGCCAAAGCACCACCCATCAATGTGCAAGTTTACGTAGAAAACCACGGACAACATTAGGGGCCAATATTTAGGGCCCAACCTTAAGGCAGCTTAACAATGAAAATCACTGAAATTATTGCCGCATTATTTTTGGCCACGGGTCTTTTGGGCGGCCTTTTAGGTGCGGGCTATTTTGTGGGGCAGGGTTTAACCAGCATTGGCGCCAAAGAGCGTTTTGTGACGGTCAAGGGTTTGGCCGAGCGCGCTGTTCTGGCCGATAGCGCCAGTGCGGGCTTTAATTTACAAGCCAGCGGCAATGATTTAGCGCAGCTTTATAAAGAGCTAGAGGCACAGCAAAAAAAATTAGCCGAGTTACTGGCGAGTAAAGGCTTTGCCACCAGCAATATTAATTTAGGCGTTTTTAGCTCAAGCACCACCAGCAGTGAAGATCGCAAAAACGACCCAAGCCTGCCCATGTATCAGGTGTCTGCCACGGTTTTGGTCAGCGATAATGATGTGCAAAAAATTGCCAGCCTTGTGGCCGAGGGCAACCAGCTGATGATTCAAGCGGGCGGTTATATTGTCGGCGTTTATGCCAATTATGCTTTTGGTGGTTTGTCGGCCATTCGCGCAGAGATGATTGCCGAAGCCACCAAAGATGCGCGCAATGCCGCCCAGCAATTTGCCGCCGATAGCGGCAGCAAAGTTGGTGCTATTCGCAATGCTAGTCAGGGTGTGTTTTCAATCGGCACCGTTGGCGGCGATTATGATGACAGCACACAAATAAATAAGCGCGTGCGTGTGGTCACCACCGTTGATTACTACCTAAAAGACTAACTTTGAATAAGCTAGCAGCGCCTGTTTTTGCTACCCATAACCCTACTTGACCCAATCCGGTTTGAGTGCCAGAAGGGGGTGTGGAAAAGGTCGCTCCGAAAAAGCAGCAGTTCGAAATCTTCATGCAGATAAGATTGGTCCTCTCCGACGGCTTTCAGATTACCCGCAAGGGAATAGATTTCGTCCGAGAATATTTCAGGAATTAGCGGTGGCAACGGTTAAGCAAAAATTGGGAGAATTCGGCGAACAGATCGTCGCTAAGAAGTGCGCGTGTCCCCGATGTAAGCGGCACAGTACCCTCAAACGGTTGCGGGCAAATTTTAAATGCGCAGACTTGATTTGCGATTTTTG
The DNA here is from genome assembly GCA_027485855.1 of Rickettsiales bacterium. Taxonomy (GTDB): domain Bacteria; phylum Pseudomonadota; class Alphaproteobacteria; genus JAIXQD01. The sequence goes on from JAIXQD010000008.1 coordinate 103,296, forward strand.
CGGCTTTCTGGCGCAAGTGAAAGCGTCAACGTCCCTCGACGTAGAGACTTTGCCAGAAACTGTTTTAGGGGCGGCGTGGGGGCCACAAAAAGCGCGGATGGATGCTGCCATCTACTTTCCTCTCTATCTTGTCCTCGCAACGGCAGATTTGAAGCGTTATTCAATCCATTATCTGTCGGCCGATCTTCAACCACCCGAACTGTTTTTGGAGCGCGCCCCACTATCGGCAAAGGCCCGCCGCGCTGGATGGAAGGGGTTCAAATACGATTTGTGGCTTGTGAAGGATCGCTTTGTCAGGCTGATCTAATTCAGATTTAGCTTACACAGATATACAGGTTACCAGTTTTTATTGGCCCCTTGAGTAGCTGTTTCAGTTCAATTGCTGGGGCCGGTGCTGAGCAGCTGGCTTGCTTGCAGCAACGCCATTTGACACATCGCTTCATCAGGGCAATTGCTTTTCTTGCAAGCGGCCTCGGCATTGTTCAGTGCCACCAAAGCTGCTGTTAAGCCCGCAAGCTTGCTGCGCTTGGCTTGTGCAATAAGCTGCGCCTTGCGTTTAAAAAATACCGGTGGGCGCATTTTCTCAACAGCCTGGGCCACACCCTGACCTTGCTGCATTTGCGCATGTAGCCAATGCAGCTTTTGCAAATGTTTGCTGGCGGTGCGTAATAAAGCAATGGGGCTTTGGCCTTCACGCAAAAGCCGGCTCGAGGCACTCAGCATATCGGGGCGCAAGCCATCGCCCATGGCCCACACCACATCATCAAGGCCAGATTCGGCACTATCGCCAAGGCAGGCGCGCACATCATCAATGCCAATTTCGTTCTGACCCATGCAGTAATGCGCCAGTTTTTCAACCTCACGCTTAAGCAATTGGCGGTCGGCGGGCAGGCTATTGGCCAACAGATGCAGCGCATCGGCCTCAATTTTTAAATGCTCACTGCGCAGCATTTCGGCCAAGGCTTTTTGTAGCTCTGGCCCTTCGGGCAAATAACAGGCTAAGGCTGCGGCCAGCTCATGCTCTTCAGCCAGCGCTCGCAATTTGCTGCGGCTTTCTAGTTCGCCCGCTTCAATCACCAGCAAAGTGTCGGTTTGCGGCATGTCGGCCAGCAGTGACGAAAGGATTTTGCTTATTTTATCGTCGGCATCGCGCAGGCGCACTACGCGCCGCCCACCCATCAGCGATTGCGCGGCCAATTCATCATGCAGCCTTGCGGGGTCGTCGCTAATGCTGCTGGCGGGTAATTCGGTATAGCGGAAAGAATCGGGCGGATCACCGGCAATGGCGCGTACCAGCTGCATGGCGCGTTCAGCCACCATGCCTTGGTCTGGGCCGTAAAGCACCACACATTGCCGGTCAGGGGCGCGCATAAAACTATCGGCCTTATGTGTGGGTATCTTCATGATTAAAAGCTTGTGGCAAAAAGAGGGGCGATACAAGCAGCCCTTATAGGCTAAAAAAACGCCAAAGGCCACTAATGCTTTGTCTGATAAGGGTTAAACAGCAAAAGCGCTATTTTTTCGCTTCTTGTGGCAGCGTGACTTTGCCGCCACAGCTTAGTCACAGCTCTTTTGGGGCAAACAATTATTGCGTGGTGCGGCGCTCAAAATAAAGCGAGAGGCGCGTAATGATATCGCGCGATAAATCTTCAAGGGCGCGGCTTTCAGCATTTTCACGCGCCACCAAAGTGCCATAGGGCGCTTCCAAAATATTATAGGCCACGCGTGATACGGCTTTGTCGCGCCAAATAACCTCGCCGCTTTTGCTATCGATAAGGCTGATATTGGCCGTGGTGTAAAGCTCGGCCCTGGTGGCCGCCGCATCTTTTTTAATGCCGGTATTGCGCGTGCTGCGTTGCAGCGAGATGGCTAAGCGATAAGCGGGCTTTTTAGGTGCGCCCTGATGATAAAGCTGGTCTATCAGCTCATTGCGCAGCGCCTGACCGGTTGCGTCGGCAATGGTGTCAACCGCCACAGTATCTAACGCAGGCGCCAATGTGCTGCCATTTGCGCGTTCGCCATAAAGCGGCTGAAAGCCACAGGCCGATAGGAACATAAGCCCAATAAATAAAAATACACTAATGCCGCGCATTAAGAGGCCACCACATTAACAATTTTATTGGCCACCACAATGACGCGGCGCAGGCTTAGCCCCTCTATGGCGCGTTGCACCCCTTCTTGCGCAAGGGCAGCTTGCTCGGCCTCTGTTTGCGAGCAGTCACGCGGCAAAGTAATGGTGGCACGTAATTTGCCATTCACCTGCACGCCAATGGTTACTTCATGGTCGGCGGTAAGGCTGCTATCGGCTTTTGGCCAAGGGCTGTTGCACACCAGTGTTGTGTGGCCCAGCATCTGCCAGCATTCTTCGGCCAGGTGTGGCATAACCGGCGCAAAGAGGCGCACCAAAGCTTCAAGCGCTTCACGCATTTCGGCGTCAGCATGTTTGTAGTTTTCGATGGCGTTTGAAAACTCTCTTATTTTTGCGACCGCCACATTAAAGCGGAATAAATTATAGGCCTCGCTGGCAACAGCAATGGCTTTGTGTGTGGTGCGCCGCAATTCGCTATCGCCCGCAACGGCAGCACCCACCGGTGGCAGTTTTGCGGCATTGTCGCTGATAAGGCGCCATAAGCGCTGCACATAACGCCACGAGCCTTCAATGCCGGCTTCGCTCCATTCAATATCGCGCTCGGGCGGGCTGTCGGACATCACAAATAAACGCGCGGCATCGGCGCCATAGCTGCGGATAATTTCATCCGGATCGATGGTGTTGCGCTTGGATTTGGACATTTTTTCAATGCGACCCGCGACCACAGCGGCACCCGTGCCTTTTTCGCTGAGGCTGCCATTATCGTTGCGCACCACGTCAGCTGGGTAAACCCATTGCCCCGCACTGTTTTTATAAGTGAGGTGGGTAATCATCCCTTGGGTAAATAATCCGGCGAAGGGCTCTTTAATGTTAAGATAGCCGCAATCGTTCAGCGCCCGGGTAAAAAAGCGCGCATAAAGCAAATGCAAAATTGCGTGCTCAATACCGCCCACATATTGATCGACGGGCAGCCACTGATTGGCTAATTCGGCCGAAAAAGCGTTTTGCGTATTGGCGGGGTCGGTGAAGCGCGCAAAATACCAAGAGCTATCGGCGAAAGTGTCCATCGTGTCGGTTTCGCGGCGGGCGGGCTTGCTGCATTTGGGACAGTTTACGTGCTTCCAAGTGGGGTGATGCTCAAGCGGGTTACCGGGCTTGTCAAAACTCACATCCATGGGTAGCGCCACGGGTAAATCGGCTGCGGGCACGGGCACCACGCCGCAGCTATCGCAATAAATAATGGGGATAGGACAGCCCCAATAACGTTGCCGCGAAAAGCCCCAGTCGCGCAGACGCCAAGTGGTTTGACCACGACCGCAGCCTAGTTTTTCAAGCTCGGCAATGGCGCGGCTTTTAGCGGCCGGCACATCAAGCCCATTCAGAAAGTCCGAATGCGCCAAAACGCCATCGCCATCATAGGCTTCAGTGCCAATCTCCAGCGTGGTTTGGCCTTGCGGCACAACTACGGGCCGCACGGGCAAATCATATTTGCGGGCAAAATCTAAATCGCGCTGGTCGTGGGCGGGGCAGCCAAAAATCGCGCCGGTGCCATATTCCATCAAAACAAAATTGGCCACATAGACCCGCAGTTTTAGCGCAGGGTTAAACGGGTGCTGTGCTTCAAGCGTGGTGCGGTGGCCTTTTTTCTCGGCGGTTTCGAGATCGGCCGTGGCGGTGCCGCCCTTATTGCACTCGGCAATAAAGGCCGCAAGGGCAGGGTCGGTTTTAGCGGCTTCAGTGGCCAGCTTGTGGTGCGGGGCAATGGCAATAAAGCTGGCACCAAATAAAGTATCGGGGCGGGTTGAAAAAACCTCTATCGCATCTGGTCGGTTTATCAGCTTAAAGCTAAATTGCGCACCCACGCTTTTGCCAATCCAATTTTCTTGCATGAGGCGCACTTTTTCGGGCCAGCGCTCGAGCGTGCTTAGGCCTTGCAGCAAATCTTCGGCATAATGGGTGATACGCAAAAACCATTGGCTGAGCTGGCGCTTTTCAACGACGGCCCCCGAGCGCCAACCGCGCCCATCAATCACTTGCTCATTGGCCAGCACGGTGTGTTCAATCGGATCCCAATTAACCCAGCCCTCTTTACGAAAGGCAATATCCTTGGCCAAGAAATCGAGAAATATTTTTTGCTGATGCTTATAATAATCGGGCAGGCACGTGGCAATCTCGCGCGACCAATCAATGGCAAGGCCCATGCCGCGCAGTTGCGCCTTCATGCTTTCAATATTTTGTAATGTCCAAGTGTGTGGGTGAGCCTTGCGTTCTAATGCGGCATTTTCGGCGGGCAGGCCAAATGCATCCCAACCCATCGGGTTAAGCACATTAAAGCCCTGCGCGCGTTTTACCCGCGCCACAATGTCGGTCAGGGTGTAATTACGCACATGCCCCATATGAATGCGCCCCGACGGATAGGGAAACATGGCCAGCACGTAGTATTTGGGTAAATTAGATACGGCATTAGTGCTAAAGCAATCTTGCTCGTGCCAGGCGCGCTGCCAGCGTGTCTCGCTTTCAATTATATTATAGCGCTCACTCATTGTGACTGTTCGCTTTGCTGAATACGAATTTGCCGCGCTCTGGCTAAAATAGTGTCCTCAAGCTTGCGTTGTGCGTCGCTGCTGCTGGCAACATCGCGCCATTGGCCATCAGGCGTTTGCTCTTGCCGAAAAATCTGCACTTTAAGTGCGTCAGCGCGCAGTGCGCGGTCGGTGATAAACACCGTAAGCTTCACGCGCTCGGCGGGTGTTGCGGGCGGTGTGTACCAATCAGTAATAATGGTGCCGCCAAAAGGGTCGGCTTGTGTGAGCGGCATAAAATTGATGGTCTCTAAAGAAGCGCGCCACAAAAACGCATTGACGCCCAGCTCGCCACCGCCCGCATTGCGCGGACGATCGCCACTGTCAAATAAAGTAAAGCCGTCATTGCCATCAATGGTGCCAAATTTATCAAAGCGCTCTTTATCTGAGGGGCCCTCATATTGCGGCTTGGCGTTTTGACAGGCGCTTAGACCAAGAACGCAGACAAGCAAAAACACAGATAAAGAAACAGGGCGGGCCGTTGCGGCTGAAAAACTCTGAAAAAAGCGCATATTTAGTCTCGGTTCTGAAACGGTTATTGGTGGCGCAGGGTTGGCAAACTTCAAGCAGGTCATTATTAACTAAAAAAACTTTATCACGCAAGGCGATAGGCTGCTATAGATGGTTAATAAGTCGGGATTGTTAAGCATAATGCGCTCTCTGGGGCTGTGGCGCTTTTGTCACGCGCTGAGGGCGGCATATGCGTTAATGGCGTTTACGGCTTGTGTTTGGGCTGAACATCAGCCATTTCTGTTTTCGGCAATTTAGCCTTTTTGTAAACCTAACTGGGGGTAATACCTATGCGTAAAATCCTGCTTGCTACTTCAGCTTTGCTCGGCGCTGCTGTTTTCGCTGCACCTGCTCATGCTGATCTCACCGTGAAGACCGGCGGCTATGCCGACTTCCGCGCTGGCTATTTTGATGAGAGCCTTGATATTGATCCAACCTCACTCGGCGCGTTAAACCGCAACGACTATGACTTCGAAACCGAAGTTAAAGTCAACATCGACGTTATGGGCAAAGGCGCCCAAGGCGTTGAGTACGGCGCTCGCGTTGCTCTGTGGAACGGTTCGAACAATGCCATCGTTAATGGCGGCGAAGAAAATATCCGTATCCGCGAAGCTTATGTCTATGCTGGCGGTTCATGGGGTAAAGTGATCTTGGGCGACGAAGAAGGCGCCAGCAATCACTTTGTCTATGCTCCAACAATCGGCACCACCAAGCAGTTGGATGGTAACTACACCGATTTCACCAGCACCGCGACATATAACGGTTTCTTCCCATCCTACATCGACAACACGGAAACCAGCACCAAGGTGACCTATGAAACTCCGAGCATCTCGGGCTTCAAGGCTGCCGTGAGCTACACTCCGGAATTTGCCGATGTCGGTCAAAATGCCGTTAAGTTCAAAAACACCGGCGTGAACGGTCCTGCTTCAGCTTATCGCGATGTTGTTGAAATCGCCGGCGGTTGGGCTGGTACATTCAGCAATGTTGGTGTCAAGCTGACGGGTCAAGTGCTCACCGGCGACGCCAATAACACGGTAACTCCTGGCCTCAAAGACTTCACCAGCTGGGGTCTCGGCGGTCAAGTCAGCTACATGGGCTTCACCGTTGGTGGTAGCTATGTTGATGGCGACGATTACCAAGCCACAACCAACCAAAACCGTGACCAACAGGTCTGGAGCATTGGTGGTAAGTACGAAGTTGAGAAAGCCGCGATTGCCGTTGCTTACCTCAAAGGCGAAGGCTATGGCGCCATCACCCCGAACGCGACTGGCCTTGCTGCCACGATGCGCGGCGGTGCAGGCGTTGGCGATGGTAACTACATCGACGAAAGCACAGTCTGGAGCGTTGGTGCAACTTACAACTGGTTGCCCGGCCTCGTTACCGGTCTTGACTATGTTGACTTCGACCAAGAAGGCCAATCCAGCCGTCTTGACAACGATGGTCAAGTATTCCTGATCACACAAAGCGTCCAGTGGTAATAGGCTGAAAAGTCTATATCGCTGAGCCTTGTGCTCGGTACATGATACAATCATGGAAGGGGCGACACACTGTGTCGCCCCTTTTGTGTGTCGGCAGTTGTGTTTCGCCAGCCGCGTGCGTGTCGCCAGTTTTCTTTGTTGCTGGTTTTTTTGTGTAGTTAAATTGGCGTCTCGATAATAAATATCTCGGCCAATTTTTTTGGCGGCGATTATTGCCCCGCTTTTAGGTGGCGCGCTTTAGGCAGCGTTTTTAGCTGGGGTTTTAGGCGGGGTTTTAGGTGGGCTTCTCTGGCGCTTGGGTTTCTGTTATTGGGCCAAGCTTCTTTGCCGCAAAGCCAAATAAAATCAACTTAATTTAAGCAGCCAATTTTGGGTAATGCCGCGTGGGTCGCAGCCATGTCGTTGAAACAGGCTTTGCATGAGGGTGTTGCGCGCGTCGGTGCCGCCGCGATAGATTTTAGCGCCACTGGCACGCAGCATGGCAAAACCATGACGTTGCAGCCATTGCCCCAAAGCCAAACCACGAAAATTAGGCAAAAGCCCCATATAAGTAATGCGGCCCAAACCAGCTTGCTGCAATTCGGGCTTGGTTGAGGTTTGCGCAATAACAATGGCCGCTGTTTCGTTTTTATATTTACCAAGATGAATTTGCTTGCCCGACAGCGGATATTCGGGGTCCATCGCCAGCTTTTGCAAATAGGTTAGCGCGTTTTCGTCAAAAATATGGGTGGGGTCGCCTTCGGCGGCCAGCGTCAGCAAATCGGCCAAGCCGCGCAGTTTTTCAAGGCTTAAATCGCCCACGCTTTCCCACTGTAGTGGTGTGCCAACATCATCGGGCAGGCGGCTGAGCGGCGCTTGATATTCAATGCGCCGTTGCTGCAATTTAAAGCCGCATTGCGCCAAAACCGTGGTTTCATAAAGGGTGTTTTCGCCCTCCTGCAAAAAATAACCAAGCCGCAAAGCCTTGGCGGCCTGTGCTTCAATAATCGCCTCTTGCAATAGGCCACGTAAAATATTGGTGATATGGGCGCGGTCTTTAATCAGCACATCGCGCAGCAAAAAACTTTGTGGCGTGTCTTGTTGCAGCAAAATAACCCCGCGCAAATCTTGGCCAGAATTGGTTTTTGTCGCTTGGCCATCTGCGGGCGCTAACAGCCATTGCGGTTGGTTTTTGTTGTTTATAGCGGCGGCATAGTCGGCCATTTTCTTTTGCTGCTCTGCTGGCGGTAAATCAGCATGCAGAAAGGCAGTAAAGGCGGGCAAATGCGCAGCGTCTAATTTCATGGGCTTAATCTAAGCCTGGCCACAAAGGCCGACAAGCAAAATTGCGCATGACACGGCCAGCAATACATTTTACCTTTGCCCTATGGATAAACAGCAACTGGTGCAATCTTTTCAGCAGATTCAGCAAGGCATGGTGCAGGCTTGTGCGGCAGCGGGGCGTAATGTGGCCGAGGTTGAATTGCTGGCCGCCAGCAAAACCCAATCGGCCGAGGCCATTGCTTGCGCCATAGAAGCAGGCATGAGCGTTTTTGGCGAAAACCGCGTGCAAGAGGCACAGGCAAAATGGCCTGCGCTTAAACAACAATACCCCACAACGCGCCTGCACATGATTGGTGCCTTACAAAGCAATAAGGCCGCGGCGGCGGTTGCGTTGTTTGATTGCATTGAAAGCCTCGATCGCGAAAGCTTGGCCGCGGCATTATCGCAAGCCATGGCCAAACAAAACCGGTTTTTGCCGTGCTTGATTGAGGTGAACATTGCCGATGAAGCACAAAAGGCGGGCATTAGCGCTGCGGCCCTGCCGGAGTTTTTACAAAAATGCGCCGCGTTTTACGGTTTAAATATCGTTGGCCTTATGTGTGTGCCACCAGCCGATTTGCCGGCAAAACCGTTTTTTGAAAAACTGGCGGCCTTGGCAAAAACCCTATCATTGCCGCAATTAAGCATGGGCATGAGCACAGATTATAGCGACGCTATTGCAGCTGGCAGCACACGCATTCGGGTTGGGCGGGCATTGTTTGGGGCGCGTGGTTAGCGCGGCTCGGCCACATCTTTTGCGCGCCCAAGCACCAGCGGTTGCATTGTGGGGCGCGGGCTAATCACCGCATCAAAATGGCCATTTGCCGCCAGCAGCGCATGATTGACAATTGCTGCATCAAGCGTGGTGCGGTCATCTGCAAGGTCAGCATCTTGCAATGTGCCCAAAATGGCCAATGTGGCGCGCTCGCGCTCAAGCGTTTGTGATAAATCAAACAGCGCTACGGTGCTTTCAAAAGCGGGCGGCGTACGCATGGGGCCCGACGGATTATCTTGAGCAAGGTGTGTAAAGAGGCACTTTGCCAAAACATCGGGCGCACCATTAAAATGACGCTCAATCATCAGCCAGTTTTTTTGCTTATAAGCCATAATGCAAAACACCAGGCTCGCTCTGCCCTGTTCTTCAATGTAATAGCGCGCAACCCGATAGGGCGCACAGAGCCAGCCATCGGGCGGCAGCTCAAGCGCGGACTTTTCGGGCAACAGCGTTTGTTTTTGGCCCTTGCTTAAAAGGTCTATCAGCCATTTTTGTTCGGCCTCAAGTGAGGCAAGCTCAGCGCGGCGCAACTCATCTTTGGCGCGGCGCAAGAGCTCGGCATAGTTTTTATTATTTGCGTGTGGTGCGCTCATAATTTTCTCCCGATATTGAGGCGCCGACGCTTGACGGGCGCAATAGCCCGCCGCGCCTTAAATTTTGGCCAAGGTTTTTTTAAAAAATCATCGATAAAAGCTTCACGCGCCGTGCGGTTGCGCCAATCGACCCCGCGATAAGGGTTTCGTTTATTTGCTTTATGACCATCAAAAAAGATATAACGCGCCTCACCTTCGGCTTTTAGCCGCACATAAATCTGCTTATCAAGTATAAAGCCACTTTCAGATCTATATGTGGCGCGTGTGTCTAAGTCTAAACGCTTAATCACATCGGTAATTATTCTATTATCGCTTACAGCATCGCTTTTATCGGCCGCCGATAATTCGCCCTCAGCTAAAACCGGCATTTTTAAATCAAGCGCAGAAATATGTTTGGGCGGCAATAATAAAATTTGCGCGGCGCGGTTTGTTTGTTTCAACTGCTCAAGCGTGCTGCCATCGCCGGCATTGGGGTTGTTGTGTGTTTCAGACATAGGCAACGTCGCTATATTTTTTCAAGCTGGGTTTCTGATTAAGATATTTTTTGTTATCTTCTTTGTGTGTAAATTTTTCTGGCTCTAATTTTGTGTTTTGCGAGCTGTCGCCATAGTCAAAATCAGCCAGCTTTTTAACCAGCGCGTCAAAAGTGGGGTTTGATAAATTAACCCAAAAAGACAGGCCACTTTTATTAACGCCCACATTGGCGTCACTGGCAATGATGTCGATGGGAAGCTGTATTTCAGAATCACTTAGCCCCCTAAACAGAATAATTGACTGCCCCGATTTTTCTATAAGCGTAATTTTGGCAATGCGTGTGCCAGACATAAAATGTATAGCGCCGTTTTCTATCAGGGCAGTTTGCTGAAGAGCTTTGGGCAGTTTCTTAAATATTTGCCTTAGTATCATGTTGTCCACAGTTACGTTATCTGCATTAACATTAAAAGCATTAGTAATTTCATTTTTTGCCTGCGGCATTGCGCTTGCGGGCTTGTTTTTTGTGTCCTGCGCGTCTATTGGCCGTGGTGTTTCAGTGAGCGTAATATTGGCAAGGTGTTTTACCAGAGGGTAAAAATTCTCATTCGACCAATCAACCCAGCAGGACAGACCGCTTACGCCAGCATCAGCCGCGTCGGCAGTTATACTATGCGAAACATTATGCGGCAAAGCCATGCCACGGGTAAAAATAACAATGGTGCGGCCAAATTTCTGGGTCAGGCTAATTTTAGTAATCGGCGAAGCGTCGCCGCCAAGGTGAATGGCATTGTCGCGTAACACCGCTGTTTTTTGAATTGCTGGTGGCAGGGCTTGCAGTAAAAAGTTTAAAATTTCAGCGCTGCTATCTTGCGGCGCTGCGGGGGCAATTTGCACATCTGGCGGCAGCAATAGCATTTTTTCTGGCTTTGCTTTGGCCGCAAGGCCGCCAGTAGCTGGCCCAGTAGCCTGCCCAAGCACGGCCGATGCACGGCGCGCATTTCTTATGGCCAAAAGATTTGGCCCCAAAAGAGCTAAATTATCATCGGTGCTACCCATGAAACCAGAATAGCACAAAACAATACTTTCACCGCCAATATGGGGTTATTCCGTAGTTTCTGGTGTCAAATTAGCGGCCAGATTGGGTGCCAGATTGGCGCTGGCTTGGTATTTTTCTAGGGCGCGCATCATAAGTTGCGGCAAATCCTGATGTTGATGCGGCATGGCAGGCGGTTGGTTGCCCTGGCTCAACACAAAGGATTTATGTGTGCCAGCAGGGTTCAGCGGGAAGAACTTTTCATTGCCGCTATGGTTCAGCGTAAGGCCGGTTGTGGCGCCTTCGGCTGGCTTTGTTTCTTTTGGTGTTGGGGCGAGAGGCGGCGCCTCGGCCTTGGCCTGCTGCTTGGCCTGTTGTTCTTTAGGTGCGGGCACAACCACGCTTGGGGCGTCTTCGGCTGCGGCCAATAATGTTTCGCGCGATTGGTCGGGTGATTGTTGCGGTGTTTTGTCCTTGCCGGTAACGGCGGCAATTAGTGTTTCTTCTGGGGTGCTGCCTGTGGCGTCTTTTACGGCTTGCCCAGCAAGGGCCAGCACTAAACCCACCACGCCACCAAATAACCCGCCGCCCGCCACTTGTGCTGCGGGCTTAATTGTGTCGCCGGTAATCTCGCGGTAAATATTGCCAATAATCGGAATATTTTGCAGCGGGTTTATCACATCAAGAAAATCGTAAAAGCTAAACTCGTCATCGGCGGGGTTTTTGCTGGCGCCACCATTCGCTTCGGCGCTATGAGCCCCGATATTAGCCAGCTGTGGCACGCGGCTATTTCGTTCTAGCCGATGCGCATAGCCAAAAGATGACAATTCAGTAGCCTGCATGATAGAGTGGTGCCCTTCCATCACCACTACTGCAAGCGCCATGCCAGTTTACCTTGATCTTCAGCAGCCCGCCTTGGCGCAAGCCATAAAAGAGCTTTTGCCTCAAGCGGGCTTGGGCGCGGCGCCCTTATCTTCGGCCAAGTTGGCCATTATTGATGATGAAAGCACCCGCCCCAAGCTATTGGCCGAGGGCTATGCCGGCATTATCTGGCGTATCGGCGAAGATGCCGAGGCCGATATTTATCTGCCCCTCTCTGCGCCTGAGTTTTTGTGGCGGCTGCAAAGCGCGATACGCAGCGCCCGCCCGCCCTTGCGTTTGGGCCCGTGGTTGGTGATATGGCAAGAGCGAAAGCTACAGCAAAAATCTTTGGCGCCCGACCAAGAGCGCCGCCTTACTGAAAAAGAAATAGATATTTTGGCCGCACTGGCCGCCGCCCCAAAAGGGCTTACCAGAGAGGCGCTTCTGGCCGATGTTTGGGGCTATAAGGCCGAGCTTGAAACACATACGCTCGAAACAAATATCTATCGCCTGCGGCAAAAGCTAGAGCAAAACCCCAGCGCGCCGCAATGGCTGCTTACCACCGAGCAAGGCTATTGTCTAAACCTCCAAGAGGAAAAATAATGCGGATATTTTTAGCGCTCTTGCTGGTTTTTACCTTGGCGGGTTGTTCTGGCTTTTGGGGCGGTGGGTCGGCACAAAACCGCTTTAAGCTGCCCGAGGGCGATCGGTATATTGTGCTGCAACATAAGCCCAGCGGCGAGCGTGTGGCGGTGACCTATTTTAGCAATAACCGTTACGACAGCTCGGCCTTGCGTAAATTAAACCATTTGATGCGTGACCGTAAAACCGGTCAGGTTGCCACTATCGACCCCGTTTTGTTTGATTTTATGGTGGCCGTGCGCAACAGGTTGATTTTGCCGCAAACGCAAACTATTGAAATTACCTCGGGCTATCGCAGCCAATCGACAAATAATGCGTTGCGCGAGCAGGGCATTCAGGCTGCCCGCGGCAGTTTGCACCTAGAGGGGCGCGCGGCCGATTTGCGCTTTACCGGCATCAGCAACAAGGCCGTGGCCGAGGTAGCCAAAACCATTTACGCCGGCGGGGTTGCTTGGTATGCAAGCTCAAACCATGTGCATTTGGATACGGGTCCGGCACGCAGCTGGCAAGCAAGATAATTTCGCAATCTTCTTGGCCCAATTTTACTGGTAAGAAGGCTTGATTTTGATGGCGGAAGCGTTTTATGCTACCGCCGTTATGAATAGCTTTCCCGCACTTTCAACCGACACAGTTAAGGCCATCGCCGAGCTTGAGGCTCGCTATGTTGCCGAGCGCCGCGCCTTGGAGCGCCAATATTTGGCGCCCGTTGTTGCTGTGCTGGAAGAAACGCTTGGCAAGGCTCTAGGCTATCGACTGCCGCGTAGTTCAGACAATCAGCTACTGGCTTTTGTTGATAAAGATGATTTGCCGCATGATGGCCTTCATATTTGGCTGCGCGTTAATGGCGAGCGCAGTTTTAAGCCACTCGCGATTATTTACCGGCTGCAAAGCCAGCTTGTTTGTCTGACGGTTTCGGGCGGAGACGCGCTGGATGTTTTTTACCATCGGCCGATTGATCTTGCCGCTATCGGCTCGGCCGATCCGCTACAAAATTTGGCGCAATATTTATTGGCGCTGGCCGAGCAGCAGCAACAAACCGCGCTTTTAACAGCAGGCACAGCTAAAAATGCACAAAACGCATTTCGCAATATGCTGTTGCTGCCGCCGCCGCCAGCGCAGCAGCAAGCCGCAATAGCATTGTTAGAAAAAATTGGCGCCGTCAGCGATGGCACGCCCAGTGCAGAAATTGCCGCACAAAATGCTGCGCGCGCCAATGCACAGCGCATTGCGCGCCTTATGCAACCAAGGCCGCCCGCATGAGTGCGATAAACGAAAAACTTATAGCCATGCAAACGCCGCTGCGCCTTATGCGCGAGCAGCAACATAGCCGTGCGCAAATGCTGGCAGAAATTATTGTGCCGCTATATAGGCAAAGCTTTGCCGAGGTAAAGCATGACCATGTTTTTGTGCCCTATTTATTGCCCGAAAATGACCGCGCACAAATTATCTTTGGTCACGCCGATGAAAAGAGCCGCGGCGCCGTGCAAGTGGCACTTGAGATTGACCCTGCCGATAAATTAGTGCTGTGGACCGAGGGCGAGCCACATAAATTAGATTTACCGCTGCCCGACAACACTGTGCCCGCATCTTTTAAACAACAGCTGGCCAGAGTTTCGGTGTGGCTTTTGCTGCTGCGCGATGATTTTAACGGCAGTCGCCCCCCCACCACGATTGCGGCCTATTTGGCCCGCCGCGCGATGATACGCAGCATCACCGATTTGCCTTGGCCGGTGCCAATTACTATGCGCATGTTGGCTAATCATTATGTCAGCCAGCTTGATGGCGTGCCCACTATTGGCATTACGACCAACCAAACTTGCGAGAATGCCAAAAAAACCGCCGCACTCATGCGCCGCACGTCTAAGGCAAATCCGCCAGCGCAGCATCAGGGGCCCGCACCAAAATGAATTATGGTTTTGAACTGAATCACTTTGACCGTGCCAGCCGGCTGCAATTTTTGGGGCGTGTCTCACAAATTTGGCAGGCCGCCGCGCGTGAGGCAAAATTACCGCTACAGGTTTTTATTGGCGTTGAGGATAGGGCCGATACGGTTTTTGCTTATTTTCGCGGTGTGCAAAATAACGAAAAATTTCAGCTGATGCGCCTTAAGTTGCTTACAGACAGCGCCGCGCCGCAATTTAGCCTTTTGGTTTGGAGTCGGCAGGGGCAGTTAAAAGAAATAGCATTTAACGATGTAGCCGGCGCGGTTTCGGCCACAGCCGAAATCTGGTTGCAGGTGGCGCGTCAGCCGCCCGCCGCACTTAACCCCGTTGTGCCAAGCCAGCCGCGTGGCGAGTTTTACCAGGCCGCTACACAAAAACCGGCGGCAAGTGACATAACCAAAAAAGCGCAAGCCATTGTGCTTGATATTTTTACCGAGGCCGCCTTGCCCGCCGATAATGCCCAACAGCTGAGCCGCGAAAATTTAGCGCGCGTGCGGCGGCTTTTGCTGCGCCCAAAAGCAGAAATGTAGGACGGCATAAATGCAAGATAGTCGCAAAGAGTTTTATGATAAGTTGCAAAAACAGCAAGACGCTGGGCTTGAGGCCTATTTGCAGCAATCACATGCACTCTCATATCAAATCACAGAATTGCTCGTGCCAATTTTTAATGAGATATTTAACCCTAAATCTAAATTTTGTTTTTTTGAGAAACAAGGACGCTTAAAAGAACTGTCGGTTATGCGTTATTCTGACGACGGCAAATTTGAGCGTATATTTGATGTTCATTTTAGCTTTGCTCTTATTCCGAGTTTTAGGTTTAATTTTTACCGCGCCCTCGATGTTTATGACTGTAGTCTTAATCTATCAACGGCGCTGGGCACTAACGCCAATAGTATAAACCAACAAATAGAGTGCATTACTGTGGCGCTGCTTTTGCTGCAAGAGAAAGCCATAACAAGCCCCAATGCGCAAGAATTGCGCGCCGCCATGCCGGGCATACTGGCGGATGCCAGACAATATATTAATGGCACAAAACCGCCCGATGAATTGCTACAAAAAGCCAAAGAGATTCTGGCCAAAACGGCCACGCCCGCAGTGCCGCCCGATGCCGCGGCTGTTTCGGCAAGTGCCAGCAACCGCGCCAATATAAAAAAGCTGATGCGCCAACAAAATTTACACGCACCATGAATAACCCCGCCCCCAATAGTTTTGACGCGCTGCATAAAAAACTCAGCGAGCAACAAGAGTCCGCGCGCCAAGAATGGTTGCTGGCCGAATATAATATAAGGCAAGAGCTTTTAGCCACCGTGCTGCCCTTGTGGCGGCATTATTTCCCCACCAAGGCGCTGGCAGAAATGCATATGGGTAAATCGCCCGATGCGCGGCTTATTATAAGAGCGGCCTATGACGATGCCGAAGCGCCGCTATTCTCAATCTCGTTATGCAGTAATTTGCATTTTACCATCACCCTTTATGCCGATGGCCGCCTGCGTAATTCATCGGCGCAATATCTTTTGGCGGGCGCCAATAATGGCCGCACCAGCACCACCGAGCAGCTGGTGGTGCTGGCGTTGTTTTTTGAGCAATTACAAAAGAAGCTCAGCACCGCGCCCGATTATATCAACCTGCATGCTTTGGCCGAAAAAACCCTGCGCGAGGCACGCGGCATTGACCCGCTTTTTCCACGCAACGTGCAAGATGTTTTGGCCGCAGAAAAACTGGTTGCAAGCTTGGCCATTGCCGCACCACCACAAAAAGCCCACGATAATTTGCGTGCCGCTAAAAAACTAATGCGGCAAAAAACGGCCACGCCATGAGCTATTTTGAAGATTTAGAAAAAACCATTAGGCTCCAGCGCGAGGCGCGCCAAGCCCGCAACCAAGAGCTTTACCGGCAAGAGCAGCAACAGCTTTTGCAACCAGCCCTGCAAGTAGCAACCGAGCTTATGGCGCCTTTGACCGATAGTTTTAGTTTGTCGCACGCGGGTCAAAGCGGCAGCTTTTGTTATTATACCGCGCTGAAGTTGCCCGGCGCTCAACGCATGTTTGAGGTGAATATTTTGCATGGCTTTGATTATGGCGTGCTTGTGCAAAATGATTATGGCTTTACCAACACCGTCCTTGCGCTTGATTTACAAAATCGTGTGCAAACCACAACCGAGCAATTGCAAACCGTGGCACTGTTTTTTTTGTTGCTCCAGCAGCGTCATAAAAACATGCCACCCGCCGCGCAAAGCAGCCTCACTCCATGGCGTGAGGCCATACAGCAAAGTTTAAATTGTGCCCGCAATAGCCCAACCCTGCCGTCCGCGCCCGAACTGCTGCGCTTGCAAGCCGCACAAATAATCGACCGTCTGGCACAAAGCGCCGTTGCAACCGAAAATGCCGTTGCCGCCGAGCGCAGCCGCAAAAATGGCCAAGCGCTGCAAAGCCTGATGCGCACACAAAAACCGGAACCCTGATGATGAGCGATACAAATAAAGCAAAAACCGCAACCGAGCTTTGGCCGCTTTTTATCGATGTGTCGTGTCATGGCGTTGGTTTTGGCAGTTATTTTTGGCATGTTACCTCCCCCAATGATGGTTTAACCGACCGGCTTATGGCGATGGTTGACCGGCAGCAAAATATTCATGCTGCGGCGCTCTATGTGCACACGGATGGCAGCATTGCTTTGGGGGTTGCCAAGCTTGAGGGCACTTCACAGGCCACAACATCACAGGCGCAGTTTTTCACCTTGGGCCATGTGGATGACCTTGAGCAGGTGCAAGAAAAAATGGTGCTTATTTTTGTCCGCGCCAGCGAGACCTACGCCCCACATAAAAATTACGAACTGGGCTTATTTACCAATGCGGTGCGCGCTGCGGCCACAGAAATTTTATCGCTCTGGCCGCGCATAGACCATTTGCAAGCCTTTACCGAGGCGCAAAAATTTATAACCATACCCAGCCGTGCGCCCGACCCCGCACAGCTTGCCGCACCATTGGTGCAAACAAACCAGCGCCGCATACAAGCACTGATGCGCCGCAAGCACGGGAAGCCCAAAAATGACTAACAGCAATAGGTTTGAAGCGCTGGTGGCCAATTTAGAAGCAACAGAAGTTGGCGGCCCTTTCGATAAGGGCAATATTGATGCCCGCACCCTGCTGATGCACGAGATGCTTTATATTGTTGGCGTTTGTTTTGCAGATTGGCCCTTGGCACCAAGCGCTCATTATGTGCTGTCGGACAAAACCTCAGAATTTAGATTTGCTTTTGCTGATGTCGATATCGGTGAAGCAGAAAACACCGAAACGCTTATCTCTATGATGGTTCGGCTTGTGCGGCAAAAACCAGAGCAGCTCGAGCTGCGGCTGATCTCAAAGTGGGATAGCTGCGATGATAGCGACAGCCGTTTTTGGGAGTTTGGTGCTGACAGTGCCTCAGTGCGCGAGTCGGCCGAAGAAATTGTTTTAGATTTATGCTCCATGCTGTGCACGGTAAAACCATTGGCGCAGCAGCTTTTTGCCAGCATGCCACAAGCCAGCATGGCGCGTCGGGCACAGCTGTTTGAACAAGCGCTCGACTATTTTTGGGTGCAAGAAAATTGGCCACAAACCGATGAAGGCAAGGCGCTATTTAAAAAGATTTATCAGTGCGAGCCCACCACGCCCAGCGTCATACAAAACCTTAATCGGGCCCAGATACTGATGCAAAAAGGGGCGCTGATGCAAAAAGCCGCGCCCCGCTAGGCCCAGATTAGCTAGGCTCAGATTGGCTAAGCCCAAATCGGTTAGGCCCAAATCGGCTAAGTTTACTCGGCCGCAGCTTCGGCCGCCAGCGCCATTTGCACAATAATAGCCGCATCATCGCTGGCAACCTCGGTTAAATCAGCCACGGCTGCGGCTAAAAACTCTGGGAGCGGCGCATTGAGCGCGGCGGCCAGGTCTTGTGCGCTGGCGGGCTCTAGGGCTTTTATACCTAACACCACCAAACGCGTGGCGCTGGTTTTAAGCGAGACATTGGCCAAGCTTTTTGCTTTGCGGCCGGCGGCTAAAATGCTGACCGTGTGCTGGCCCTCTATCAGCGCTTTGGCATCGTGCGGAAAATCTGCTGCTTGTGGCCAGCCACCCCGCTTGTGCAGCGAGCCGGTATTTGCAAATTTTTCGGGGTAAAGTGTGCTGTAAAGCTCTTCGGTGATGTGCGGCAAGGTGGGTGCAAACAAGCGCAGCACCGTTTCAAGCACAAAATATAAAGTGGCTTGTGCACTGAGGCGGCCCACAGCATCGCTGCCATCGGCATAAATGCGCGCTTTTACCAGCTCAAGGTAATTGTCGCACAAATCTTTCCAGAAAAACTCTTCAGTGGCTTTTAGCGCATCGGCATAATCATAGCGCTCTTGCAGCTCGGTTGTGGTGCGAATAGTGTCGTGCAGGCGGCTGAGCAGCCAAATATCGAGCGTGTTTTTAATGGTGCCTTGAGCCACGGCCTCATTCGCGGTGCCAGTAAACACCGCACCACCTAATTGCAAATGAGCAAAGCGCGCTGCATTCCATAATTTAGTCATGAGGCGCTTGCCAACTTTCATGACGTCTTCACTGACCGTGGTATCAAGCCCAAGGCGCGAGGTGGCCGTCCAATAGCGCACGGCGTCCGCACTGTGGCGGGCCAGAAGGTCGCGCGGGTCAATGATATTGCCCTTCGATTTACTCATTTTGCTGCGGTCTTCGGCCAGACACCAGCCCGACAAAGCAATGTCGCGCCACGGCGCCACGCCGGCGTGCAACACGCTTTTGGCAATGGTGTAAAAGGCCCAAGTGCGAATAATCTCGTGGGCTTGCGGACGTAAATGCGCCGGAAATAGTTTTTCGTGGCGGGCGCTATCCAGCATATAGCCTTCGGCCACACCATGGCTATTCAGCTGCGGCGAAATTGAGCTTGTGGCCCAAGTATCCATCACATCGCGCTCGGGCTCTACCTCGTGGGCGGCATAGCCGCGTGGCAAATCAACCAGCGGATTTACCGGCAAGTCATCGAGGTGGGCGGTTAAAATTTTGCCCTCTTCGCCGGCGCGTTTACTGTACCAAAAAGGAAAGGGCACACCAAAAAAACGCTGCCGACTAATGCACCAATCCCATTTTAAATTTTCGGTCCATTGCTCAAAACGCACACGCATATAATCGGGCGACCAGCGCACGGCGCGGCCGGCTTCAAGCAGCTGCTGCTTTTTATCAAGCAGTTTTACAAACCATTGCGCGGTAATTAAAATTTCTAGTGGGGCACCGCTGCGTTCAGCGCAAGGCACCATGCGCGTGACTGCCTCTTCGCCACGCAGCAGATTTTGTGCCGCCAAAATCTCAATAATTTTTGCACGCGCTTGTTTGGCCGAAAGCCCCTTTAATGCAGAAATAACTGTAGCAGCTTCTTTATTATGAGAGGGCCAATCGGCCCCGCCAAAATGCGGCATGTCCGTCAAGCGCCCGCTGGCATCAAGAATAACACGCAAGGGCAAATTATGTTTTTGCCACCATTCAATATCGGTGGTGTCGCCAAAGGTGCAGCACATGACAATGCCCGTGCCTTTTTCGGGGTCGGCTTTGTCGTCGGCAATGATGGGCACAGGCACGCCATAAAGCGGGCTTACGGCATTTTTGCCCAAAAGCTCGGCGGCGCGTGGGTGCAACGGCGATATAATAAGCGCGCCACACGCACCCAGCAATTCGGGGCGGGTGGTGGCAATTACCACTTCTGTGCCTGCTGCGCCTTCAAGCGCAAAGGCAATGCGCCATAATGTGCCGGGTTGTTCTTTTTCGACGATCTCTGCTTGCGCCAGCGCGGTGCGGTCGGCGGGGTCCCAGAGGGTGGGTTGCGGCTTGCGCTCTAAATGCCCCTTATGAAATAAATCAAGCACCGACATTTGCGATAACCGCGTGCTGGTGCCGCTAATGGTTTGGTATTCTTGCCGCCAATCAAAAGACAAACCAATGCTTTTGAACAGCGCCCGAAAATCAACCTCGCTTTGCACCACAGTTTCTTGACAGAGGCGCACAAACTCTTCGCGCGACATATCGGCGGCCTTCACGCCGCGTAGTTTTTCAACCAGACGCTCGGTGGGTAGGCCGTTATCATCAAAGCCAATCGGGTAAAACACATCGCGCCCCGCCATGCGCTGATACCGCGCCAGCAAATCGGCTTGGGTGTAAGAATAAACATGGCCCAAATGCAAAGTGCCCGACACTGTGGGCGGCGGCGTATCAATGATATAGCTTTGCGCCCGATCGCTGCCTTGCCAATGATAAACACTATCGGCAAACCATTGCTGTTGCCATTTGCTCTCGGTGCTTTGGGCGTCGTAATGTTTGTTGTCGGTGCTTTTGCTGTTGGGCGTATCTTGGCTCATGGCGCTCTCGGTTTTAAAAAGGGGCTTTGTTTAAGCGTTTGCTGCAACGCACTTTAGCAGGCCGTGCAGCATTTTGCCCATAAAAAATAAGATAAATTGTATGGTTTCTTGACGTTTTATCAAGACCGATTTGCTATACCCATAGTGGGTATAAATAGGGGTACGACTAAAATTGGGGGGCTTATGCAAAATTGGTGGCGAGATCTGAAGCTGGGTAAAAAAATTGGTTTTGGTTTTTCTATATTACTGGCCCTAACTTTAGCTTTGGCGGGTTTTTCGCTTTTTGAGTTGCTTAAAATTGAGAAAGAAATCGCCGCGGGCGACCTTGCCGCTGCAAAAGCCGCAGTCTTATTCACCGAAAAGGTGCTACCCCTTGGCAGTGCGGTTATTTTTATTGTTGGTGTGTGTTGTGCGCTTATAGTCACACGCAGCATTGCCCGCCCCACGGCACAAATCACCGATATTATGCGCAGCTTGGCCGCCGGCAATAATGCAATAGAGGTGCCCTTTACCGAGCGACAGGACGAAATTGGCAGCATGGCGCGCCGTGTGCAAATTTTTAAAGACAGCGCCATTCAGCTTGAAAAAACCCGTCAAGAGCAAGCCGAGCTGCAACGCAAAACAGAGCAAGATAAAAAAGCCATGATGCATAATCTGGCCGATGATCTCGACCGTGAGGTTAAAAGCGTGGTGGAGATGGTCTCGGCCACGGCCACGCAAATGAAATCTTCGGCGGCCGATTTATCCGAGCGCGCCAGCGCCACCACGGTGCAAACAACCAGCGCTGCCAGCGCCTCGCAGCAGGCCAGCAGCAGTGTGCAAACTGTGGCCGCAGCAGCAGAGCAACTGAATAGCTCTATTGCTGAAATAACCCGTCAGGTTGATGATGCCGGCCGCATGACCCGTGATGCTGTGGTGCAGGCTCAGCAAACTACCGCAACCGTCGAGCATTTATCACAAGCGGCCGAAAAAATTGGCGAGGTGGTGCAGCTCATTAACAACATTGCCGCACAAACAAATATGCTGGCGCTGAATGCCACTATCGAAGCCGCGCGTGCGGGCGAAGCGGGCAAGGGCTTTGCCGTGGTCGCGGGCGAGGTTAAAACACTGGCCGCACAAACCGCCAAAGCCACCGAGGAAATATCGGCACAAATCAGTGATATTCAGGGCGAAACGCGTGCGGCGGTTGAGGCCATAAAAGCCATCAGCACCACAATTGACAGAATCGCCGGCGTTGCGGGCGCTATTAGTGCGGCGGTCGAGCAGCAAGGTAGCGCCACGCGCGAAATTGCCCGTAACGTGCAAATGGCCGCCTCTGGCACAACCGAGGTGAGCCAAACCATTGTGCATGTGAGCGATACGGCTAAGCACACGGGCGGTGCGGCCCATGAGATGCTCGAGGCCGCGGGCGAGCTGGCCCGCCAGGCGCAAGAGCTTAGCCGGCATGTCGACCATTTTGTGCATCAGGTGCGCGTGGCCTAGGCGGCCGGCTAATTTAGCGTTTTTAAAACCCCTCTGGTAAATCCCTTGCCGTAATTTTGGCAAATTTGCGCTATACAAAAACCCATGCGTAAAAACAACCAAACCGTTCAGGGCAAAAAAAGCCGCCAGCGCTGGCGCAGCCTGTGGCGTGCTGTGGCTTTGTTGGTTATTTGGGGTGGCATTGTTCTGGCGCTGGTGTTGGGCTGGTATGCAACGGGCTTACCCAGCATTGATAATGCCACAGCTTTGCAGCGCCGCCCGCTGGTGGTGCTTTATGACCGCAGCGGCGAAAAGCTGGTGCAGTTTGGCGAGCAGGCGGGGCAGCCCGTGGTGGTTGCCGATTTGCCGCCCTATGTTTGGCAGGCCCTGCTGGCCATTGAAGACCGGCGTTTTTACCGCCATTTCGGCCTCGACCCTTTGGGGCTGGCACGCGCCATGTGGCACAATGTGCGGGCAGGGCAAGTGGTGGCGGGCGGCAGCACCATTACCCAGCAGCTGGCTAAGAATTTATTCCTAACACCCGACCAAACTTTGCGGCGCAAAATACAAGAGGCCTTGCTGGCCATGGCGCTTGAATATCGTTTTAGTAAGGACGAGATTTTGGCAGCCTACCTTAACCGCGTTTATTTTGGCGCAGGGGCTTACGGGGTTGATGCTGCAGCATGGGTTTATTTTAATAAGCCCGCCACCTCACTTAATTTGCGCGAGGCCGCGCTTTTGGCGGGTTTGCTGAAAGCGCCCTCGCGCCTGTCGCCGCGCAATAATATGGGCTTGGCCGAACAGCGTACGCGCATTGTGCTGCAAGCTATGCGGGATGCGGGCTATTTAACCGCCGAACAAGCACAACAGGCCTTGGCAGCACCGCCCTTGCTGCCGGGGCGCAGGCCAGGGGCTGCGGTTGATGCGCGCTATGCGGCAGCGGCCTTTTATGATGCAGCCTTGCCGCTATTGGCCAACCCCAACCAAGATTTACAGATTTATACCACGCTCGATCGCCGCATACAATTTGCCGCCGAGCAGGCTTTTCAGCAGCTGTTACAAAAAGAGGGTGAGAAAGCTAAAATTGGCCAAGGGGCAATTTTAGTTATGGATAATCTGGGGCAGGTGGTGGCGCTGGTGGGTGGCCGCGATTTTGCCGAAAGCAATTATAATCGGGCGATTGATGCGCGGCGTCCTGCGGGCTCGTCCTTTAAGCCGTTTGTTTATTTGGCCGCATTGATGGCAGGCCACACGCCAGAAGAACCTATCGATGATACGCCGCTGCAAATTGGCAAATGGCGACCACAAAATTATGACGGAAAATTTGTCGGCACCATAACTTTGGCGCAAGCACTGGCCGAAAGCCGCAATACGCCTGCCGTGCGCATGCTGCAGCAAGTGGGGCTGGCGCCTGTGCAGCATTTGGCCCGCGATTTGGGCATTACGGGTGACCTTACCGATGATCTGACTTTGGCTTTGGGCAGTAGCGATGTGTCGCTCTGGCAGATGGTTGCGGCCTATGCGGTGTTGCAGCGTCAGGGGCAGGCCGTGCAGCCTTATGGCATTAGCCGCATTACCAATAAAGCGGGCGAGGTTCTGTTTGTGCATGAGCCGCCCGCAGCTATGCCGCAATTAGTGCCGGCCAATGTGGCGCAAACGCTGACACAAATGCTGACTGGTGTTTTGGCCTATGGCACGGGGCAGGCTGCGGCCTTCGACTGGCAGGCCGCTGGCAAAACTGGCACCTCGCAAGATTATCGTGATGCATGGTTTATCGGTTATAGCGCGGCCTATGTTGCCGGCGTGTGGCTGGGTAATGATGATAACAGCCCTATGCATCGCGTGACGGGTGGCGGTGCGCCGGCTCGCCTTTGGCGCGAGGTGATGTTGGCTGCGCATCAGGGCTTGCCAAGACAGCCTTTGCTGCCAGAACCCATATTAATCGAGTCCACATTAGTGCAGCCCACATTAGTGCCTGCGGACACTGCCGCTATAACAACAGAGCCAGCCGCACCCGCACCAATGCAGGACACGTCACAAACGCTTGATGGTTTTTTAGAAAATCTGTTTCGCTGAAATGTTTTGCTAAACGAGAATATTTAAGTAGCTACCCCGTGGCACATTTCTTTCAGTGCCGGCACGTCTTTGTTCGTTATTGAGTGTGGGGCTGGTTTGCTGTGAATCACGCGTCACTTGCACGGCGGCTGTTGTTTGCGTGGGTGCCACAGTCTTTTTTGGTTGTGCTTGTGCGGACGCGGCAAAGGCTTGCGCGGTCTGACTACCAGCAGGTGGCAGAGGATTATTATTGATACTGGTCATTTAGTACGCTCCTCGAAACCATTTTCGATGATAATAGTAAAGAAACTATTAACAAAAGTCCAGCAAGAAGGCTGAGCAAGAAAGCCTGGCAAGGAGTGCTACGGCCTCGGCACGGCATCGATAATTTGGCTTAATTAATGATTTTTTGAATTGATAGATGTTTTAATGAAATACGTGATTTGTTTTATCCATTTCAAACTTTGTGAGGGGTAATGCCCGCATCACCTTTGCTACAGGCTCGTTTGCCCCGCCTGCTTGAGCTGGCGCGTGATCCAAGCGAACCCGGCCGGCAGATTTTGGCCAGCCTGCTTATCGAAACATTTTTGCAAAGCGGCTTTTCGCTCAGCCCGCGTGAAAAAGAGCTGCTCGATGATATTTTGCACGAGCTGATTGGTCAGGGCAGCGTATCGGTGCGGCAGCAGCTCTCGCGTGGGCTTGGCAAAACCAAGCATTTGCCGCCGCCCTTGGCCAAGTTTTTGGCGAAGGAAGATATTAAAATCGCGGGGCCGGTCTTGCGCGATAATCCGCACCTTGATGACCCTACGCTTTTAGAAATTGTGCAAGAGCAAAGCCGGGCACATGCTTTGGCTATTGCACAAAGGAATGAAATCAGCATGGCGGTTGCCGATGCGTTGTTAGTCACTAAAGATACCGCCGTGGTTGAAGTGCTGCTGGGCAATTTAGGCGCCGAGCTTTCGGCCAAGGGTGTTGAATTAGTTGGCGAGATGGCGCGGCGCGAAACGCAGCTACAAAGCCTGCTTTTGGCTCGCCCTGAGGTATCGCCCGATCAGGCGCGTGGGCTTTATTGGTGGCTGCTGCCCGAGCTAAAGCGGCAGCTATTGTCGCGCTTTGGTTATTCGCAAGGCGCGCTCGATGATACGCTTGAGCAGGAAATACAAAGGCTGCTGCAGCGCCACGCCCCCTATGAGCCCGACACGGCCGATTGGCGGCGCATTTGCAGCTGGATTGCCGAGCGGCAAACCGTGTCGGTGCGGCTCCTTATGCAAATTTTGCGCATGGGTCATACAAGGTTGTTTACCGCGCTCTTGGCCGAGGCCTTTAAGCTTGATGATTATGCCATAGAGCTTGTCGTCAATGAGGTGGGCGGCGCGATGCTGGCGGTGTTGTCGCGCAACCTCGATTGCGACAAACCCGGTTTTGCCTCGTTGTTTTTGCTCACGCGCGCCACACGTGCGGGCGAGCAAGTGGTTGACCCAAGCGAACTTGCCAGCGCACTAAAAACTTTTGACCGCATCACGCTGGCCGAGGCGCGCAGCCTGTTACATAGCTGGCAGCAAGATCCAAGCTATATTTATAATCGTGGCCAGAGCGCACAAAGTATCGGTGCACAGGGCACCGATATTTTAGCCGCACCAACAACCGCCCCACACTGAGGCGGCAAAAATATTACACAAACAAGCCAGCGCGGGTGCGGCGTCTGGCTATGGCATTATCAAAATTATCGAGGCCCTGAATAATGGTGTCGTAACTGAGCGAGGCGCTGCTGGTGGCAAAAAGCGGGTTAATGGTTTGACTTCTGGGTGCCGGGCGCTCTTGCGTGTCAAAGTCACGGCGAATGGTTTTGCCAGCCTTTAACTGTAAAAAGTAAACACGGTTCTCGCTTTCGCTGCTGCCCGGTGCACGACTGATTTGTACCGTATACTGACCGCGGCCTAAATCAAGCTGTCCGCCGGTGAGTTTATCATAATTTTCTTTTTCAACGCCATTGCCCGCACTATCGGCAATCACACTGCCATTTTGCCGCAAAAGCCGAAAGCGTACTTGCTCGCCCACCACAATAATTTCTGGCTTAGTGTTGGTGGCGGTGGTGCGAAAACTGAAATGGTCGTTGCGGTCATTGCCGGTGAGCGCGGCTTTTACACTCAGGCGCGTGTCGTTTGGTACCAGTTCGCCAATAAAGCGCGCTTGCGAGCGCAGCTCACCGCGAATATCGTCGGTTATCCGGTTAAACACCCGCACCCGATTAAGAAAGTCGACGTCGGTCATGTGTCCTCACAAAAGAGCCGCCCAAATCATCCGTAGCGCCACAAGGCCTAAAAACAGCCCAAAAATGCGCCTCAGCCATACACCATGCAAACGATGCGCCAAATTAGCGCCATAAGTTGCGGCAAGCATGCTAACGGGCGTTATCAGGATAAAGGCGGGCAGGTAAACATAACCAAAACAAAACTCAGGCCGCCCCGCTACGCCAAGCCCCAGTAAAATAAGCACAATTGAGCCCGGTAAAGAAATGGCAATGCCCATGGCCGAGGCCAAAGCAATGGCCGATTTAATTTGCCGCCCAAAAATAAGCATATAAGGCGTAATGAGCGTGCCGCCGCCAAAGCCCAGCAACGCCGATAAGCCGCCAATCAGGAATAAACTGCCGCGCTGTGCGTTACGTTTTGGTAATTGCTCGGCAATTTTTGCCGATTGCGGCACCAGCAAAAAATAAGCCGACAAAAACAGCGTGACCACGCCAAAGGCTATTTTCAGGCCGGACACATGCATAATGCCCGCCACCACCGCACCAATCGCCGCCCCCAGCGATGCAAAAGGCGCCCAGCGCCACAACAGCGTTTGGTCGATAAGGCCGGTTTTTTTGTGCGCCGACCAGCTCACCAAAGAGGTTGCTACAATAATGGCCAGCGAGGTTGCTGTGGCAATGGGCATGGCAAGGGCAGGCGTTGTGCCCGTCAGCACAAAAAAAGTGAGCAGGGCCGGCACGGTAATAATGCCGCCACCAACACCCAATAAGCCCGCCAACAGCCCCGCCAGCGCGCCAGCAAATAACAAAAACGGCACGGCCCAATATATGGTTTGCGGGTTAAAAATCAGATCCATAGTTTTGCTCTAATATCTCTCTTTGCGTGCAGCCTGTGCGCAAAAAAGCAGCAGGCCGCAGCATGGTTTGTGGTTGATAAATTATTTTCTTTTTTTTGATTTTGCTAAAACGACTTTTTACTAAAGCTACTTGTTATTAAAATTACTTGGCGAGGTCATCAATCAACCAGCCTTGGAACATGCGAATACCCAATTCCTGACCGAGCTTAAATGTCGCCTCGCTGTCGCAGCGCGATAAAATAATGCGCTCGGGGCCAAAGCGTTGAATGGCTTCGCTCACGCCCTTGTCGCGCAAGCGCACCGTTTGCTCACGCGGCACAGCAAGTTTTAAATAATCAACCGGCAGGCTATTGGAGTTAAGCAGCGGCAACAGCCCCGGTGGCACGCCATCGAGCGCCACTAAAAAACCATTTTGCCGCATAAGCCCAAGCATGCTGGCCGACAGCTCAAAATCCAGCAACAGGTCGGCGCGCTTAAGCTCAAACATCACTTGGTTGCGTGCAGCCCCCGTCACAAGGTGACAAAACTGCACAAAAATGGGCTTAAGCGGCGTATCAATGGCTAAATTAAAGCTGACATTTTGCCCCAGCCAATGCTCGGCGCGGTCAATTAAAACCTGCAGCAAACGCTGGTCGAGCATGGCGCATAATTCAAGAAACAGCCGTGGCGGCGTGCCAATATCAAGGTCAGGAAAAAGTTCCTGCTGCAAGCTGGCCAGCGATACAAACCACTCATCACGCAGGCGCTGCCAGCGCCCGTCTTGCCAACGATAAATCCCCTGGCGGCGCACATAGCGGTTGATATCGGCTTTTTCGAGCGTTTCTTCCAGTTGGGCTAAATTATGCGCCGTAAGGCGGCCAGATAATTGTGGCCGCAAAGCATTGGCAAGGCCAAGGCCGCTTTCGCCAAGGTGCAAAATAGTGGGCTGCGGGCCGCGGGCTTTTTCTAAATAGACATTAAGGCGCTCGCGCAGCAGCAAATAATCGGCGGGCAATTGATAAAGCCTAACAATATCTTCTTTGCCGGCAGGCGCTAAAAGACGCGGTAATGTTGGCGGCACTTCGTCGTTAAAAATTATGCCGACATCGCCATTGCTGAGGGTAAATAACCGCCCGCCAGTTTTTTGCAAGCGTGTTTGCAGCTCTTCGGTGGCCTCGCTGAGGCTTTCAGGCGTTTGATAATGTTGTGAGAGGGCCACCAGCGCCACGCCATGCTTGCTGCTCAGGCGTTGCAGGCGGCGCAGATGTAAAATAAAGTCTTGCTCTAGAATCATTTTTGTCTATCTCAGGCTTATGCCCCAACAGGATGCCGCTAAAAGGTTTAAAAAATCACAGCTTCCGCAAAAAATCTGTGCGCGCTGTCAGCGACCCTTTCAATGGCGGAAAAAATGGGCCAGAATGTGGGAGCAAACCCGCTACTGCTCAAAGGCCTGCCGCGATGACCGCCATCCAAAACACCCAAAATCCTGATTTATCAGTGCTTTTGCCCATAGCTTTGGCCGCAGTGCGTGCAGCGGGTGCCGCAATCTTAGCTACACCAAAATCAGCGCCACAGATAAAGCCCGACGGCAGCCCGGTGACGGCGGCCGATATTGCCGCACATCAAGCCATGTCCGCCGTATTACTGGCACAAACAGCACAAATCCCGCTGGTGAGTGAGGAGGGCGATATTCCTGACCCTCAAAAATTGCCATCCTGTTTTTGGGTGGCCGATCCGCTTGATGGCACTAAGGGTTATATCAATGGCAGCAAAGAGTTTTCGGTTAATCTGGCGCTGATTGTCGATGGTCAATCGGTGTTAGGTGTTGTGGCTATTCCGGCACGTGGTGAGATTTATTACGGTTATGGTCAGGATGCTTTTTTAGAAAATGCGCAAGGGGTGCAGCGTTTGCAAGTGCGCGCTGCAGGCACTAAGCCAATTTTTTTGGTTTCGGCCACGGCGCTCAAAGAGCAAGACCCCGAGCTGATGGTTTATATCGGCAAACATGCCGATGCCGAAATTAAGCCGCTACATGGCGCCTTAAAGCTGGTGCAGCTGGCCGCTGGCCTTGGCGATCATTATCCGCGTTTTCATGGCAGCTATGAGTGGGACATTGCCGCTGGCCAAGCCATATTGCAGGCAGCGGGTGGCGCGGTGTTAACAAAAAATGGGCAAGTTTTGCGCTATGGTAAGGCAGATTTTTTTAATCCGCCGCTTTTTGCCTATGGTCAATTGCGGCCAAAGTCGTTGCCGTTAGGATAAAAAATGTCAGCACGGGTGCTTGTCGTCGATGATACGCCGCTTAATGTGAAGCTGCTTGAGGCGCGCCTTAGCCGCGAATATTACACGGTTGATGTCGCGGTTGATGGTGTTGATGCCCTAGAAAAAGCCGCCGCACACCCGCCCGATATTGTGCTGCTAGATGTGATGATGCCAAGGCTTGATGGGTTTGAAACATGTAAGCGCCTTAAGGCCGAACCCAAGCTAAAACATATTCCGGTGATTATCATTACCGCATTGTCTGATGTGGTTGATCGGGTGAAGGGTTTGTCGGCGGGCGCCGATGATTTTCTGACCAAGCCGGTCAATGAAGTGGCGCTGTTGTCGCGGGTGCGCTCGTTGTTGCGGCTTAAAATGCTGCATGATGAATGGCGCTTGCGTGAGCGCCTCGCCAGCGATTTTGGCTTTGGCGCATCTGTCACCGAAGCGCCGCCCGAGCCACATACATCCGCACATATTTTGGTGCTAGAGGATGATGCCTATGAGCGTAAATTTATCACCGAGACCTTAAAGCAAGATACCGACACGGTCGATTTCTCTACCGACTTAGGCGAGGCCGCCCGCCGCATTGTCAAAGCCGCTGAAGACGGCAAGCCGTTTGATTTAGTGGTGGGTTCACTTAGCCTGCAAGGCGCCGATGGTTTGCGCCTTTGCTCCGAAATGCGCGCCCTAGAACTGACGCGGCATGTGCCGATTTTGCTGCTGGCCGATGATAGCGACATCGAGCGCATTGCTCGCGGTCTTGACCTTGGCGCCAACGATTATTTGCTCCGCCCGCTGGATGCACAAGAGCTGCTGGCGCGGGCCCGCACACAAATCAGGCATATCCGCACCTATTATCGTTTGCGCGCCAATTACGAGCGTTCGTTGGCCATGGCACTCGCCGACCCACTCACGGGCGCATTCAACCGCCGCTATATGGATATGCATTTGCCGCGCTTGTTAGAGCGCGCCAAAACAGGGCAGCGGGCACTATCGGCCATGATGCTCGATATCGACCATTTCAAAAAGGTCAATGACACCCATGGCCATGATGCGGGCGATGCCGCTTTGCGCGAGCTGGTGGTGCGCATTAACCGCAATGTGCGCACCTATGATTTAACCGTGCGTTTAGGCGGCGAAGAATTTGCGGTGATAATGCCCGAAACCGATAGCCAAACAGCGCAACTCATTGCCGAGCGCGTGCGCAGCAAAATTTTAGAAACGCCCTTCCGGCTGAATGATAAGGGGCTTGAGATACCTGTCACCATCAGCATTGGTGTGGCCACCTTACGCGAAGCCGAGGAAACACCAGCAAGCTTGCTTAAACGCGCTGATGAGGCGCTGTATCGCGCCAAAGAGGCTGGCCGCAACCGTGTTGAGCGCGACGAGGGCGTGGCGGCCTAATGGGCAAAATTATTGTGCATGGCGCAAGCGGGCGCATGGGTCGCGCGGTTTTACAAGCGGCCGGTGCCGCTGTGGTGCAAAGCCTGCAACGCGGCGATGCAATAAAGCCCGTTACCGACAGTGCGGTTATTATTGATTTTAGCAGCCCGCAAGGCTGCCTTGCCATGGCCGCACAAGCGGCAAAAATGCGCCTACCACTGTTAACCGGCAGCACGGGCTTTACCGATGCAGAGTTTGCTTTGCTCAAAGGCTATGCCGATAATATTCCTATTGCGCATAGCGGTAATTGGAGCCTGGGTGCGCTCGCTTTAGCGCAGCTTGTGGCGCAGGCAAAAAAACTAATGCCCGCGGCCGATGTTGAGATTATTGAGCGCCACCATGCCGCAAAAAAAGACAGCCCCTCGGGCACAGCTTTGCTCTTGGCTAAACAAGTGCAAGGTGCGGTGCCAGAGCCCGCGGCCCATATACAAACTATGCGCACTGGCATGCGGCAAGCCCATGAAATTGGCGTTGTGGCCACGCGCGGCGGCGGCGTTATTGGTGAGCACACAGTATATTTTCAGCTCGCGGGCGAAGAATTGGCACTGACGCACCGCGCCCTTAACCGCGATATTTTTGCGCAAGGGGCTGTTGCGGCAGCACTGTGGCTGATGCAGCAAAAAGCGGGCTTTTATACTGGCCTTGATTGGGGCCTTGACTGGGTGGCGGCCTAGCTCTAAACCGCCGCGCATAGTGTTAAGCAGCCTTTTTAATTTCGCCCTTAAGCACGCCCTCATGACTTAAGATTTTTTTCTTAAGGGCAATGCCGCCGCTAAAGCCGCCAAGCCCACCATTGCTGGCCAAAACACGATGACAGGGCAATAGCAAGCATATGGGGTTTTGCCCAACTGCACTGCCCACCGCCCGAAAAGCTTTGGGGCGGCCAATGGCTTTGGCGATGGCGGCATAGCTGGTAATGTGCCCAGGCTTGAGCTTGGCCAGCTGTTGCCACACAGCAAATTGAAAGTCAGTACCCAAAACGGTCAGCGGATAAGACCAAGCTTTGCCGGCTAAAAAATTATTTAGCGCGGTTTGCAATGCTTTTGGCGCGGCCTTGCTGGTAAAAACACTTTGGGGCCATTGTTTTTGCCTTTCAGCCAGCGTGGCTTTTATTTGGGGGGCAAAATCCAGTGCCAATAATGCGCCGTTTTTATCAAAAAATGCCAGCAATGGTGTGAGGCGCGTGGTGAGCGGCGCATAAAAAATTTCGGTGGGCGCTATGTTTAAATGTTTAAGGCTGATGGGCATCTTGCGCTCTCTATGTTAAAAAATATTATCGCCCTAATATACTCTGCCGAGCAAAAATGAAACAAGCCGATATTGAAGAATTATTTAGCCGCTTTGCGCAAGCCAGCCCCTCGCCAAAAACCGAGCTGAATTACAGCAATGCCTATACTTTGCTGGTGGCAGTTATTTTATCGGCGCAGGCCACCGATAGCGGCGTCAATAAAGCGACTGAAAAACTTTTTCCGCTGGCCGATACGCCGCAAAAAATGCTGGCGCTTGGCGAGGCCGGCCTTAAAGATAAAATAAAAACCATTGGGCTATTTAACACCAAAGCCAAAAACATTATTGCTATGAGCGCGCTTTTGCTGCGCGATTATGCGGGGCAAGTGCCCGAAGACCGAGCGGCCTTAGAGGCTTTGCCCGGTGTTGGCCGCAAAACCGCCAATGTGGTGCTGCAAGTGGTGTTTGGCCACGAGACCATCGCCGTTGATACACATGTGTTTAGAGTAAGCAACCGGATGGGCTTGGCACGTGGCACCACGCCCGAAAAAGTAGAGGCGGGCTTACTTAAAAAAGTGCCAGCCTCTTACCGAAAACACGCACATCATTGGTTGATTTTGCACGGCCGCTATACCTGCTTGGCGCGTTCGCCTAAATGCAGCATTTGCCCCGTTGCTGATTTATGCGCGACTTACCGAAAAACAGCGCCAAAAATAACAGGTAAAAAATAGCGCGCCAAATTTTAGCGGGCCAAATTTTAGCGGGTCAGCAGCTGCTGTAATTTTTTGCCCAACCAGCCATAGGCATGGGTCTCGGGCCGTGGCAGGCTATAAATAATTTTATGCTCGGCAGTTATGGCCATGCCAGCAAATTGCGGTAGAGCGGCAATTTTTGCGGCCAGCTCTTGCATGCTTTGCTCGCTCTGCGGCAGGGCAATAATTTTATTATGGGTGTCGGCAAATTGCACCTGCGCTTTAGGCGATAAAGCCTTTAGCGCGCGGCGCATTTGCAGCGCCTGCCGCAAGCTTAATTCTGTGCCAGCATGGCGCGGCGTAAGTTCAATAACAAACGCCGCGATGGGCGCCCAATCATCGATTTGCGCTTGCGGGTCAAGCATGTCTAAAATGCTTGCAGGCGCAGCGTCATTTTCTCTGTTGAGCGTCTCTTTTCTAGCCATTGGCCACATCCGGCATGTCGTCGTTAAGTTCGGTTTGCATCTGCCGCAATGTTTCGGTGGCTTTAGCGGCACGCTGCGTATTAATCATGGCAATTTCGCCGCTGATCTCAGCGCCAGCTTGCACTTCAAGCTCGGCATAACGAATGCTGCCAGCAATGCGCCCTGTTGCACGCACCGTTAGCCTGCCGCGCACCGTCAGCTCGCCCTCAAAGCGACCGGCGATAATGGCTTCGTCAATTTCAACCGCGCCACGAAACACGCCTGTTTCGCTCACTTCAAGGGTGCGGCCGCCTTTAAGCTTGGCCTGCACGGTGCCTTCAACCACCAGCACATCGCAGGCGGCAATTTCGCCGGCAAGAGTAATGTCACGACCAACGGTGAGTTTGCGCTGCTCATTGGCAGCATCGGCTTTTTTGCCAAAGGCCATGGGGTTGTTGCGCGGCGCTGCAGCGTTGCTGTTGCGGGCGGCTTGTGCTTGAGCGCTCATGGGGGTGGCCACGCGTGTTTCAATTTTGGCTTCGGTTTTTATCTCTGGGCGCGCTTCGCTGGGGCTTTCATTCATCATGGCGCGGCTGCGGGCTTTTTCAATTTTTTCGGCGGTGTCAGATTGAGGTTTGCGACCAAACATGTGCGTGCTCCTAAAAAGAGATTGTAAAACAGTAATTATTGCGCTTCTAGCACGATATTGCGGCTTTCTGCAACCATCTTGCAGTTAAAACTTGGCGAAAAGCAGCGCCTCAGGCAAAATTAACCATTAGGCATCATAATAACTGCGCCTTTAAGTGCCGCCTTTTGGAGAAAAATATGCATACACAATATGCCGTTGTTGGCATTGGCAATGCCATGGTCGATGTGCTCACGCAATGCGATGACAGCTTTTTGCAGCAGCAGCAACTAACCAAAGGCGCGATGCGTCTTATTGACGAGGCCGAGGCCGAGCGTCTTTATGCGCAAATGGGCGTGGGCATGGAATCGTCCGGCGGCAGTGCCGGCAACACCATTGCGGGCTTAGCCAGTCTGGGCTGCAAAACAGCTTTTATTGGCCGCGTGCGCGATGACCAGCTGGGTCGTGTTTATGCGCACGATCTTGCGGCACAGGGCGTTCATTTTGCCCGCGGCCCCCTTAACCACGGGCCCGCCACGGGGCGCTGCCTTATTATGGTCACGCCTGATGCACAGCGCACCATGAATACTTATTTGGGCGCGGGCGCCGATCTTGCCGCCAGCGACGTTGACCCCGCCATTATTCAAGCAGCCCAGCTGGTTTATATGGAGGGCTATTTATTTGACCGCGACCCCGCCAAAGGCGCTTATTTTGCAGCGGCCGAGCTGGCACACGCAGCTGGGCGCAATGTGGCTTTGTCGCTGTCAGATAGTTTTTGTGTTGAGCGGCATTTCGATGATTTTCATGCGCTGTTGCGTGGTCATGTCGATATTTTATATGCCAATGAGCAAGAGCTATTAGCTCTTTATCCGGGGCAAAGTTGGGACGCCGCCGCAAGGCTGGTGGCCAAAACTGTGCGCGTGGCGGTGCTCACCAAAGGCGCTAAGGGCGCAACCATTATTAGTGGTGAGCAAAGTATTGCGGTGGCAGCAGAGCCGCTTGCAAAATTGGTTGATACAACGGGCGCAGGCGATTTATTTGCCGCAGGCTTTTTAGCAGGGCTCACACAAAACCGCCCCTTGCCTGAATGTGGCCGCATGGGCGCCTTATGTGCGGCAGAAATTATCAGCCATTTTGGCGCTCGCCCGCAAACCAATTTGCAGCGCTTGGTTTCAGGGAAAATGGCCGCCTAATGATAAGACGTTTTTTTCAGCTCATCTTTGCGGCAATATTGCTTTCGCTGCCATTGCTGCCACTGCATGCGCTGTTTAAGGCCGAGCTTAATTATCATTTAGCCATTTGTGTTTTAGCGGCAGTGGCAATTTATTTGGTGGTCTTTACCGCCGACCGGCGCGGCCTTAGTCAAAATGCTTTGGCCTTGTTGTTACTTTTTGCGTTAAGTTTATTTGGTGGCACAAGGTTGTTTTATGATGAAGCACCGGTTTATCGCGACCTTGCCGACCCTGGCATTGGCGGGGTGAGCTTGCGCAGCGAAGCCGACCTTATGGCTTTCCGACATGTGGCGCGTGAAAGCTATTGGCTGCAACAATTAGGCCTTCGCCCCAACTACACCGATTTTTACCGCGAGTGCCTGAATGGCCATAATCCGCAATTGGCGGTGTCTTATCAGCAGAGCCGTGTGGCACAATCAACCTTCGGGCAGGCGCTGACCAACACCTGGCACGCCGAAAAAGATATTGAAGCCATTTTAGCGCGGTGCAGCTCGGTTGAAAGCATCGAGGCCGCTTATGGTTTTAACTATGAGCAAGAATTACGCGACCAACTTAAGCAAGTGCAAAAAGTTTTGCGCATCACCACTGCGGCTGATTTTGATTTAGCCGATTGTCAGCAACATGGGCTGTGTGACAATCTTGATGATGTGGTGCAATTTGTTATTGGCTATCGCTTTAATGTTCGCGATTACGCTTATTACCTGCCTTATGTGCCGCAAGATAAAAGCAAAATTAAAATAAACCCGATGACTTCGGCTGAGGTCACCGCCGACCTTATTGCGCAACTTCAGCAAGGCGATTTGCGCTACGAAAATGCCTGCAACCAACTGCCGATTTGCTACGCCCTTAAAGAGCGCTATGCCGTGATGAAAAATTACGGCGATTTACTTAAGCCAGAGTAGTGGGCGGGGTTGGCTGCGCGTTTATTTTTAAGCGGCGCAGTCTTAAAGCATTACCCACCACACAAAGCGATGAGGCGGCCATGGCTGCCCCCGCCACTGCGGGCGATAAATGCCCCAATGCCGCCAGCGGCAGGCCCAGCACATTAAAGATAAAAGCAAAAAACAGATTTTGCCGTGCGATGCGCCGCGTGGCCTTCGCCAACAGCAGCGCATAAGGTAAAAGCCATAAATCGGGGCGCAATAAAACCAAACCAGCATGATTGCGCGCCAGCTCGGCACCACTGCCCATGGCGATACCCACATCGGCCGCAGTGAGGGCGGCGGCATCATTAACGCCATCGCCCAGCATAACAGTTTTGTGCCCCGCGGCGACGAGCGCCGCAAGACGCTCGGCTTTTTGTGCCGGCAATAAGCCATGTTCGGCGCGGTCAATTTTAAGCGTGGCGGCTAAGCTATTAACAATAACTGCAAGGTCGCCCGACAAAATCTGTGTGTGGTAATGATGTTGGTGCAACCATGCCACAACATCGGCCGCTTCAGTGCGCACGCTGTCGGCCAGTGCCATAATGGCCGCCCGCTGGCCCGTGGCGCTCGCTAAAAAAACTAAACTATAGCCGTTATTTTGCCATTGCTGCGCTGTGTGCTGCAAAGCCTCAGCCAGCACAATGCCTTGTTCTTGCAACAGCGCCGCACTGCCCAGCCAATAACGCTGGCCCGCAACCATGGCTGAAAGGCCGCGCCCCGGCAGGCTGCGGCGGTTTTCAGCTATAGGAATATTTTCTTTATTTGCCGCCATAATGGCCTGTGCCAAAGGGTGCGGGCTGCCGCTGGCAAGGCTGGCGGCCAGCGCCAATGCCGTGGCCGCGTCCATGCCATGTGTTTCTATGGCAATAAAGGCGGGTGTGCCGCGGGTCAGTGTGCCGGTTTTATCAAAAGCAACATGTGTTGCGCCCGCCAGTTTTTCGAGAGCCGCGGCATCGGCCACTAACAGGCCATTTTGCGCAGCGCGCCCTGTTGCCACCAGCATGGCCAGTGGCGTTGCCAGCCCCAAAGCACAAGGGCAGGCCAGCACCAAAATAGCCACAGCGCGCAACAGCGCGGCATCAAAGCCAAGCCCATAAAGCCACCAAAATAACAACACCAGCAAGGCCAGCAGCAAAATGGCGGGCACAAACCAAGCGCTGATTTTATCGGCCATTTGTTGCAAAGGCGCTTTATGGGCTTGGGCTTGCTCTATCAGTGTGGCCATTTGTTGCAATTGGCTATTATCGTCGGTGGCGGTGACGCGCAAAAGTAATTCGCCCTCATTATTAAGGCTGCCGGCAAAAACCTTGTCGCCCACGGCAATGGAGCGGGGGCGGCTTTCGCCCGTAAGCGCGCTTTCATCAAGGCTGGCTTCGGTTAGTGCAATACCATCGGCCGGCAGACGCGCAAAAGCAGGCACGCGCAAAATATCACCAAGGGCGATATCGCGGCGGGCAATGGTTTGGCTTGCTTGGCCCAGCAGTTTTTCGGCTTGCTCGGGCAAAAATGTATCGAGCAGGCGTAAGCTATCAACCGCTTTTTTGCG
Source organism: Rickettsiales bacterium (assembly GCA_027485855.1). Taxonomy (GTDB): domain Bacteria; phylum Pseudomonadota; class Alphaproteobacteria; genus JAIXQD01. The sequence goes on from JAIXQD010000008.1 coordinate 140,973, forward strand.
GGCGGCGAGCTCCCAATATTTGCCCAAAGCCACAAGGCTGGCCACCATGGCCGCCGTTTCAAAATAAAGCGCGGGGTTATTTTGCTGCCAATGCCACAGTGACAAGCCATAGGCCGCACTGGTGCCAAGACAAACCAGCACATCCATATTGGGGGCGCGCGCAAGGCAGGCTTTATAAGCGCCCTTATAAAAAGGTGCGCCCAACCAAAACAGCACCAGCCCCGCAAGCACGGCCTGCACTAAAGGCGGCGGCATAAAATGCCACCCCAAGAAAGCAGTAAGCATGGGGAGGGCTAGCGGGGCTGTAAGCACCAGCATTAAGACCACACGCCACAATGCCCAAATTGCGGGCGGCGCGCTATTTTGCAGGTGTGGGCGAGCCTTGCCTTGCGGCGCTTCGGTTGCGCCATAGCCCGCGGCGGTGACGGCGGTTATCAGCTGGGCGGCTGTGGCAGTGCCCTCAATTTTTGCCCAATTTAATGCAAGGCTTACTTGTGCGTCCGTTGTGCCCGGCACGGCCAGTAGGGCTTTTTCAACACGATTAACGCAGCCAGCACAAGACATGCCATTGATTGTAAGAAATATCGCCATGGCTTAATTAACCATTTTATGCAGATAAAATCTACGCAAGTTAAAGGCTGTGGCTTTACAGCATGGCTTTGGGGGGGTATCAAATAAGCTTAACCTGTTAAGGCCTATCTTGTTCAATAAGAGGAGACGCACATGTTCGCGCTATTAATTCCGGTCATTTTGGGTGCTGCCGTTATTGCAGGGGCCGATGCACAAACAAGCACCACACCCGGCGGCAAACCCGGCGAAAGCCATTTGCAAAGCCATAGCGAGCCTGTGGCTGCGGCCAAAGCGGCAAAACCGACTGAAGAAACTAAGACTGCAACTACGGCCTCAACCTCGGCCTCAACCAAGGCTTTGCAAGCGGCTAATCATAAAATGCATGCGCAGATGGATATTGCCTATACCGGCAATGCCGATGTTGATTTTATTCGTGGCATGATTCCGCATCATCAAGGCGCGATTGATACCGCTAAAATTGTGCTGAAATATGGCTCAGACCCGATGGTGCTGCAATTGGCGCAAGATATTGTTGGCGCGCAAACCGCCGAGATAGAATATATGCGCGCCTGGCTTAAAGAGCGCGGCCTCAAAGAGTAGCTTGCTACTTCGGGCGGCGCTTATCGGCCAGCACGCATAAATATTCAAGCGCAATTTGTGCGCCCGCAAGGGCCGTGATGGCGGCGGCGTCATAGGCAGGCGCTACTTCCATAACATCCATGCCGCGAATATCAAATTCACCAAGGCCTCGAATAATTTCTAGCGCCTGATGGCTTGAAAGCCCACCCGGCACCGGCGTGCCAGTACCCGGCGCAAAGGCAGGGTCAAGGCAATCAATATCAAAGCTTAAATAGGCGGGGCGGTTGCCTACCACGCGCTTAATTTCGCTTAAAACTTTAGCCACGCCATGCGCATGCACATATTGTGCGTCCAGCACGGTAAAGCCATGTTTCAGGCTTTCATGGTAGGTGCGCAGGCCAATTTGCACCGAGTGTTTGGTGTCGATAATGCCTTCGCGGTGGGCTTCAAAAAACATTTTGCCATGATCGAGTGTGCCGGGGTCGCTATCGTCGGTATCGCTATGGGCATCAAAGTGAATAAGCGACAGGGCGCCATGTTTTTCGGCCATGGCGCGCAGTAAGGGCAGGCTGGCAAAATGATCGCCGCCAAGGCTCAGCATAAAAGCGCCCGATTGCACAATGGGGCGCACCGCGGCGGTGATTTGTGCCGGAATTTTCTCTGGGCGGGCATGGTCGAAGGGTGTGTCGCCATAATCAATCACGCTTAGATAATCGAACGGGTCAAAGCCCCAAGGCCATTGCGGGCCCCAAGCCAGCTGCGCGCTTTCAGCCCGAATGGCGCGTGGGCCAAAACGTGCGCCTGGGCGGTTGCTGGTGGCTAAATCGAAGGGCACACCCACAATGGCCACATCAACACCTGCCAGCTCTTTGGTATATTTGCGGCGCATAAAACTGGTGATGCCAGCAAAGCTGTCCTCAACAATGGTGCCCTTCAGATTTTGCCGACGAATGGCCTCGTCATTGCCTTGCTGTGCCATGTTACAAACTCATTTCTTGTTCAATTGCGCCAATCAGGCTTTGCCCGAGCATAATATGCATTTCTTGAATGCGGGCGGTGGTGGTGCTGGGCACCGTCAGCAACACATCGCACAGGGGCGGCAACTGCCCGCCAGTGCCACCGGTAAGGCCCACAGTAATAAGCCCCATGCTTTTTGCCTGCTGCAAAGCCTGCAGCACATTGGCGCTTTTGCCGCTGGTGGAAATGCCAATCGCCATGTCGCCCTTACGCGCCAAAGCCTCAATCTGCCGCGAGAATATATGCTCGAAACCGAAATCATTGCCGCAGGCCGTAAGTGCCGATGTGTCGGTGGTGAGGGCGATGCTGCGCAGCGCCCGCCGCGGGTTTTTATATTTTATGGTCAGCTCGGTTGCTAAATGCTGTGCATCGGCCGCACTGCCACCATTACCAAACCAAAACAGAGTGCCGCCAGCCTGCAAACAGCCAATGGCCGCATGGGCCCAATCAACAAAAGGCTGGGCCAGCGATTGCCGTGTTGCAGCAAAAACTTGCTCATGTTCGGCAAATTCGGCGGTAATAAAATTGTGCAAGCTCATGTGACTGTTTTAATGCATCTTGGCATTTGCTACAAGGGGAGCCAGCAAAGGATAAATCATGAGCGAACAATTTAGCGAAAAGCCCAACCATATCAGCGACCGCCGCGTCACCGACGAAGAGGCGCTGTATATGCACCAATATCCGCAGCCCGGTAAGCTTGAGATAAAACCAACCAAGCCCCTTACCACGCAGCGCGATTTGGCCTTGGCTTATTCACCTGGGGTGGCGGTGCCTTGCCTTAAAATTGCCGAGGACCCCGCTTGCGCTTATGACTATACCTCACGCGGCAATATGGTTGCGGTGATTTCAAACGGCACAGCCGTGTTGGGCTTGGGTGATTTGGGTGCCTTAGCCAGCAAGCCCGTGATGGAGGGCAAGGCCGTTTTATTTAAGCGCTTTGCCGATGTGGATTCTATCGACCTTGAAGTTGATACCAGCGATGTTGACGCTTTTATTAATTGCGTGCGTTACCTTGGCCCCAGCTTTGGCGGCATTAATCTTGAAGATATCAAAGCGCCCGATTGTTTTATTATTGAGCAGCGCCTGCGCGAGCTTATGGATATCCCCATTTTCCACGACGACCAGCATGGCACCGCCATTATTGCCGCCGCTGGCCTTATCAATGCCTGTGCACTAACCGGCCGCAAACTGGCCGATGTCAAAATGGTGGTCAATGGCGCGGGTGCGGCAGGCATTGCTTGCACCGAGCTATTTAAGGCGCTGGGCGTGAAGCACAATAATGTGTTGTTGTGCGACACTAAGGGCGTCGTCTATGAAGGCCGCCGCGATGGCATGAACCAATGGAAGTCTGCCCATGCGGTGCCCACCGAGGCACGCAGCTTGGAAGACGCCATGCGTGGCGCCGATGTATTTATCGGCCTATCCGTTAAGGGCGCTGTTACGGCCGAGATGGTGCGCATCATGAATGCCAAGCCGATTATTTTTGCCATGGCCAACCCCGACCCTGAAATCACCCCTGAAGAAGTGCGCGAGATACGGCAAGATGCCATTATTGCCACAGGGCGCTCTGATTATCCTAATCAGGTGAATAATGTTTTGGGCTTCCCTTATATTTTCCGTGGTGCGCTCGATGTGCGCGCCCGCACCATTAACGAGGAAATGAAAATTGCCGCCGCCCGCGCTTTGGCCGAATTGGCGCGCGCCGATGTACCCGAAGAGGTGGATGCGGCCTATGGCAAGCGTTTGCGCTATGGGCCTGAATATATTATTCCGGTGCCTTTCGATCCGCGCTTGATGACCACCGTGCCGGTGGCTGTTGCTAAAGCCGCGATGGAAACGGGCGTGGCGCAAAAACCATTAGCCGATTTAGAAGCCTATCGCGCCAAATTGCGCTCGCGCACCGATGTGACCTCCGACCGTTTGCAACTTATGTTTACCCGCGTGCAGCAACATCCGCGCCGCGTGGTGTTTGCTGAAGGCGAAGATGAGCGCGCCATTCGGGCGGCTATTGGTTTTCGGGCGGCAGGCTATGGCCACCCCATTTTAATTGCCCGCGAAGAGCGCGTACAAGCCACACTCAAGCAATTGGGACTTGGCGATATTGAGCCGCTTGAAATTCATAATGCGCGCTTATCGCAGCATAATGCCCGCTATACCGATTATCTGTTTCGGCGGCATCAGCGGCGCGGCATGTTGCTGCGTGATTGCGAGCGGCAGATCAATCAAAACCGCAATAGCTTTGCTGCAACGATGGTGGCTTTGGGCGATGCCGACGCCATGGTGACGGGCCTGACCCGCGCTTTTGCCGTTAGTTTTGAAGATGTGCGGCAAGTGATAGATAGTGTCGGCGAGGCGCGGGCTTTTGGTTTAAGCCTGTGCATGACCGCAGGGCGCACCGTATTTATTGCCGATACCGCGGTGAATGAATTACCCAGTGCGCAGCAATTAGCGCATATTGCGCAAGCCGCAGCACAACAAGCGCGGCGTTTGGGTCATGAACCACGCGTGGCGTTTTTAAGCTTTTCTAATTTTGGCCAACCAATGCGCGAGCGTGCGCGGCATGTGCGTGATGCCGTGGCCATATTAGATAGTCTTGAGCCAGACTTTGAATATGATGGTGAGATGACCGCTGAAGTGGCGCTCGATTATGATCTCATGCAGCGGCTTTATCCATTTTGCCGCTTAAAGGCTGCGGCGAATGTGCTGGTAATGCCGGCGCTGCATGCGGCCAATATCGGCGCCAAGCTGCTCAAGAAAATGAGCGGCGGCACAGTCATTGGCCCGCTGTTGGTAGGTTTGGCTAAACCCGTGCAGATTGTGCCGATGGGCTCAACCGTCAGCGAGGTGATTACTGCCGCAGCCTACGCCGCGCATGACTCACTGCGAGACAAAGATTAACGATGGTTTAAAAACCTAAAGAATCTTTGCAGCTTTATTTCAGACTTTTTGCGGTTGTTTTAACAGCTCAGTAACCATGGGCGTTTTAGTCTTTGCATGTCTCACCTCCATCCGAGGAATCGAATCATGCAAAAGAAAACCCGTGGTTTTTGGGTGCGGATTGTTGCGCCCATAGGTTTGGCTCTGGCAGCTTTAGGCTTAGCCTCTAGCGCATCAGCGCCCGCCCCGTCATCGCCAACTGCAACAGCGCCCGCAACGCCTGCAGCCGCAACAAAAATCTCTAAGCCCGCCGTGGGTGCGCCAACAGTGGTGCAGGTGGGTGCCGAGCGTATGACACCAGCGCAGGCCGCGCAAACCAGCGCCGAGTTTGGCACAGCCGCGCATCGCGCTTGTGTGGCCTTAACGCCCAGTGGCGATATTCCACGAGATACGGCGCAACGGCGTATTTTGGCCGATGCCATCATTGAAATTCGTAGAACACCCACGGGTCAATATCAGCTGACTTTGGCGCAACAGCATGGCATTGCGGCCTGCATTGATAGCCGCATGGATGCAACAGGCCAATGGCGCGCGCGTGATGGTTATATTGCGCTTTCTGATAACCGTGCGACCGCCGAGTGGGCCGCACGTGAGGGCCGCTTTAGCGAAGACCAAGCGTTTGAGGCCAATATCATCCACACTTTGTTTCACGAGATGAAACATATGGAAGATGATTTGGTGCATCATATTTTCCCGATTGCGGGCAAGCTTTATAATATGCCCGTGCATGATGTGGTGGGCCTGCCCCCTGATCAGCGCGGCGATTATAAATATATCGATGCCAACCAGCTGCTGCGCCTTAACCGCCTCATCGAGGCTGTGGCCGAAAGCACCGCAGCACGTGGCGTGCATGAGCTTTGCCAAGCGGGTAATTGCGTGCCTAAGCGCGTGTCGCTTTTTACCACGCAAAATGATGGGCATATTCGCGCTTATTTTGTGGCGCTAGACGAAAACCCCGCCAATTACAGCAATGGTGTGGCGCAAGGGCGCGTCATTGAAGTGTGGCTCAATGGCCGTTGGATGGTTCATGAATATGATAAATCACTGCGTCAATTTGAGGCTACCATTAAGCGCCAGCTGCCCGGCCGCATCAGCGATGAAGAATTTGCCGCGCGCATGAATGCCATCATGACCGACCCCGTGACTAAGGCGAATTTCCTGTTAGCCATAAGCGAGCACCCTAATAGTGCGGGTATTCTGGCCAGTCTCAAGCCAGAGGTGCGCCGTTGGGCCGAAGAAGTGATTGCTGTGCAGCAAGGTCGCAACAACACGGCTAACGCTGCGCCCGAATCTTCGTGGTTGGCCACAAACACGCAGCAAAATGTGCCAGCGCGTGTTGCGCCCACAGTGCAGGGTAAGGCCGCACCCGCAGCCCCCACCACACCAAAAGCGCCACAATTGCGCTTTGGGTAAGGTGATTTGGTTGTTGAGCTTTGTTGGGGCGCTTTAGTTGTGGCTTTTAGGTTTTTATACCGGTCGAGCCAAAGCCGCCGCCACCGCGCACGCTTTCGGGCAGCTGTGGCACTTGGTGCCATTGTATAACGGCATGACGCGCCACGACCATTTGTGCAATGCGCATGCCGCGCTCAATGGTCACGGGGTCTTGGCCTAAATTTATCAGCAGCACTTGTATTTCGCCGCGATAATCAGCATCGATGGTGCCGGGGCTGTTTAACACCGTCAGCCCTTGCTTTAACGCCAAGCCCGAGCGCGGCCTGATTTGCGCTTCAAAGCCAACAGGCAAAGCCATGCTAAGACCAGTTGGTATGAGCTGTCGTGCCAAGGGCGCTAACGTCATTGGTGCGCTAATGGCGGCCAATAAATCAAGCCCCGCCGCATGCGCTGTGGCATAGGCGGGCAGGGGCAGATCGGCGCTATGCGGCAAAACTGTGAGCGGGATAATGACTTTGTCTATCATGCTACATCTCTTATGTTTGAAAATATTTGGCGATGCTTTGCGCCAGCTGTTGTGCTAGCGCGGTTTTGCTTTGTTGTGGCCAATAATCGGCGCTTATGTCGTTATTGTTTTTTTGCAGCAAAATAACTTTATTAAGGTCGCCGCCAAAAGTGCCGCTACCTTGCGATACATCGTTGGCTAACAACCAGTCACAGCCTTTGCGCGCCAGCTTGGCGCGGGCATAGGCCTCTACATTTTCGGTTTCGGCGGCAAAGCCGATAATCAGTTTGGCTCTGGGCGTGGCGTTGCAGAGTGTCGCCAAAATATCGGGGTTGGGGGTTAGGCTGAGTGTGGGCGCAGCGCCATCGGTTTTTTTTATTTTTTGTGTGCTGCTGTTATCGATGCGCCAATCAGCCACGGCGGCGGCACAAATAATTATGTCGGCAGGCAGGGCGGCTTGTGCAGCGCTGAGCATCTCTTGCGCGCTTTCAACCGGCACAATTTTGCAGCCTTGCGGGTTGGCAATATTCACGGGCCCCGTTATGAGCGTTACCTCTGCGCCTAACTGTGCCAAGGCCGCGGCTATTGCATGGCCTTGCTTGCCCGATGAGTGATTAGAGATATAGCGCACAGGGTCGATAGGTTCACGCGTGGGGCCGCTGGTGACTAAAGCACGCCTCCCTAAAAGAGCTTGGCCTAAAAGCGGCCGCGCTGTTTGTAAAATGGCGCAAGCCGCATCGACGATGGCAGCGATATCGGCAAGTCTGCCGGCACCTTGCTCATTGCAGGCCATGGCGCCCACGTCTGGCCCCACAGCCTGTGCGCCCCGCGCTAAAAGCTTGGCAAAATTATCTTGTGTGGCGGCATGCGCCCACATTGACGGGTTCATGGCGGGCGCCAGCAAAAGCGGTGCGTGGCTGGCCAGCAAACAGGTGCTGGCTAAATCATCGGCCAGACCATGTGCGGCTTTGGCAATAAAATCGGCGCTGGCGGGGGCCACAATAATAAGCTCGGCCTCACGCGCCAAGCGAATATGCCCCATCTCCGCTTCGTCCTTAAGTGAGAACAGCTCGGTATAGCAAGGCTGTTCGCACAACGCGGCCACGGCGAGCGGCGTTATAAATTGGGCGCCGCCAGCGGTCAGTATGGCTCTTACGCTTGCGCCCTCATCGCGCAGGCGCCGAATAAGCTCAAGCGATTTATAGGCCGCAATGCCGCCGGTAATAATCAGCAGAATATTTTTATGGTGCAGGCGCATTAATTAAACACTTCGTCGGCATAAGCGCCCCAAAATTGTTCTTTGCGCAACCAGCCATCGATTGTTTTTTTATCGTGGGCGACTTCTATTTTGCACCAACTGGCTTGGCACGCTTTAATTTGCCCCATAACCCCCACCGCTAACCGAACAAGGCCGCCTGCCTCATCGCTGGGGTCGGCACGCAAAATGCGCTCGGCGCCCGTCACCACAAAGCCGCGTCTGCCGCGCAGCATGCTTTGATGAACCCAGCCCTCAGTGCCTTCAACATCGCGGATGCGCCGCCATGTGTCATATTCGGCGGTGATTTCAACCGGCAAATCTTGTTTACGGAATTGCCAATCAATCGGGTAGCGCGTGCCGGGGCCGGTGCGTAGGTTCACTTCCTCTGCCCGCAGCGACACAAAGCGCGGCACCGCAAGGCCGCTTTTGGCTAAGGGAGCCGTGGGGGGAGCAACGGCTGGCGCTGCCGCGGGCGCTGTTGCTGCTTCTGCCACAGGCGCTGGTTTGGTTTGTGCCAAGGCCGGTGTGGTCAAAAACAGACATAAAAATATAAGAAGGGCTTTCATGGCGTTAAAATAGCGGTTTCAGGCTTGCGCCACAAGCCCGCCTTGGGTCAATCTGGGGTATGAGATTTTTTCTAATAATTCTGGCCGCTGTTTTTTGGCTTGTTTCTCCGGTGGCTCGCGCCGAGACATGGCAGCAGGCTTTATCGATGCATGATAAGCCGGCCCTGCCCGATAATTTTAGCCACTTCCCCTATGTTAATGCCGCTGCGCCCAAAGGTGGCGTGTTGCGCTTAGGCGTGGTGGGCAGCTTTGATAGTTTAAACCCATTTATTATCAGGGGGCGCGTGCCGGCCTTGCTGGCGAACACCGGCTATATATTTGAGCCGCTGATGGCCCGCAGCGCCGATGAGCCATTTACGCTTTACCCCCTATTGGCCGAAGCCGTGCGCGTGGCCGACAACCGCGCCGCTATTGAGTTTCGTATAAACCCCAAAGCGCAATGGGCCGATGGTAAAGCCGTGAGCACAGATGATGTGCTGTTTAGTTGGCGCACGCTTAAGGCCGAGGGGCGTCCCAATATGCGTAGTTTTTATAGCCGTGTTGCTAAGGTGAGCGTGCCCGCAACAGGCGTGGTGCGTTTTGATTTTTTGCCCGAGGCGGATGGCAGCTTTAATCGCGAGCTGCCGCTTATTTTAGCCTTGATGCCCATTTTGCCGCAGCATTTTTGGCAGGGTCGGGTTTTTAATGAAACCACCCTACAGCCGCTTATGGGCAGCGGCCCTTATGAAATAACCACCATCGATGCCGGCCGTAAAGTTGTGCTCACGCGCCGAACAAACTACTGGGCGCAAGATTTGCCCACAAGGCGCGGGCTTTATAATTTCGATACAATCAGCATCGATTTTTTTAGAGACGAGCAGGTGGCGCTTACGGCCTTTTTAGCCGGGCAATATGATTTACGGCGCGAGAGTGACGCGGTTTTGTGGCAAACAGGCTATGCCGGAACAGCGCAAAAGCAGGGCAATTTTAAGTTGGCAGAATTGCCGCACCAGCGCCCCGAGCCTTATTTGGCCGTTGTGTTTAATACGCGCAACGCCCCATTTAACAACGACAAGGTGCGCCAGGCCCTCGGCCTTGCGCTTGATTTTGAGTGGCTTAATAAAGCGCTTTTTGCCAATGCTTATCGCCGCGCGCCCAGCAGCTTTGCCAATTCGGCCTTGGCGCAAACGGGCTTGCCGCAGGGCCGTGAGCGCGAGTTGCTGCAAGCGCAGGCAGCACATATGCCGCCAGAGATTTTGGCCGATATTTTTACCAAGCCCATTCATTTGCCAAGCACCGATGGCAGTGGGCCTGTGGGCTTGCGCGATAATTTGCGTAAAGCCATGGCTTTGCTGCAAGAGGCCGGCTACCGCGTCAAAGATGGTGTGCTGGTTAATGCGCAAAACCAGCCCCTGCAATTTGAACTGCTGTTAGTTGAGCCAAGCTTTGAGCGTATCGGGCTTGAATATGCGCGGGCCTTAAAGCGCCTTGGCATTGAATTGCGGGTGCGCACGGTCGATAGTGCGCAATATCAAGAGCGGCTCAATAATTTTGACTATGATTTAATTGTCAATCGCTGGTTTAACTCATTGTCACCGGGCACTGAGCAGGGGCAATATTGGGGTAGTAGCGCCGCACACACCAAGGGCAGCCGCAATTACAGCGGCATTGCCAATGCGGCGCTGGATGCGCTTATTGCCTATTTGCCGCGCACTGAAAGCCGAGCCGAGCTGACCGCCACCGCCAAAGCCATCGACCGCCTGGTTATGCGCTCTGGCACAAGCTTACCGCTTTATTATTTGGGCCGCGACCTTGTGGCGCATAGCGTTAAAATTGCTATGCCCGATAATTTGCCCATAACCGGCTTTGTGCAAGAAGCCCTATGGCAAGCGCCATAAGCGCCCCATAATTGGCAATCGCCATAAAAAGGCCTATACTATAGGCATGACTATAAAAAAATATTTTAGCTTTTGGCGCGTGGCCGCATTGTTATTTGTTATAGCGGGCGGCGTCGTGGCATGGCGCACCTTGCAGCCGCTGGAGATTAGCACCATAAGCCCCAGTCGCGGCACCGCCATTGAGGCGGTTTACGCCACCGGCATAGTCGAGCCTGAAGTCAGCGCTGATGTCGGCAATACTTTAGCGGGCCGCGTTATCGAGGTGCTGGTCAATGAGGGCGATATTGTGCAGCAAGGTCAGGCACTGGCGCGCATGGATGATGCACAGCTGGCCCGCAGCTTAGAGCAGTCGCGGGCCGCTTTGGCTTTGGCCGAGCGCGAGGCAGGGCGTTTGCAAACTTTGCTCAAGCGCGGCTTTGCCACCAAGGCCGACCTAGACCGCGCGCAAACCACCTATGAGCAAGCCCGCGCCCAAGTGGCCTTGGTTGAGCAGCAAATGGCCGACCAGCAAATTTCAAGCCCGCTTAATGGCGTGGTGTTGGCGCGCCATGTAGAACCGGGGCAAATTATGAGCGCCAACCAAAAACTATTCACGGTTGGCGCACCTAAGCCTTTGCGTATCTCGGCCGATGTGGATGAGCGCGATATGCCGCGGGTGCAGCTGGGCGCACGTGTGGCCGCCACCGCTACGGCCTTTGCGGGTCAGGTTTTTACCGCCAGCATTACTAGGTTGCGGCCCTTGGGCGATAGCAATGCCCGCACCTACCGTGTGCAAGCGCAACTGCCCGATGACGCGCCCTTGCTGCCCGGCATGACCGTTGATGTGAATATTATCCTAGCCGAGCGGCCCAATGCATTGTTGTTGCCCAGCAGCGCCATTGTGCACGATAAAACCGCCGATACCGCAGCAGTGTGGCTGGTGCAAAATGGCCGCTTAAAGCAGCAATTGGTGGCGGTGGGGGCTGAAGCGCCGGTTACGACCGAAATTTTGGGTGGCCTTGATGAGCGCTCGGTTGTGGCGCTATCGCCGCGGCGTGAGTGGCAGGCAGGCCAGCGCGTGCGCACGCTGGCACCCACAAAAAACAATACCGCGCCATGATTTTAGCGTTACGCATAGCGGCGGCGCATTTAATGGCGCGTAAGCGCCAAAGCATTATCAGCATTATGGGCGTGGCTTTGGGCGTAGGCTTTTTTATTGCCGTATCGGGCATGATGGCGGGCTTTCAGCAATTTTTACTGCGCGAGCTGATAGAGAGCTACCCGCACATTACCATCACCGATGAGTATCGTAACAACCCGGTGCAGCCAGCCGAGTTATTGGCACCCGTAGGCGCGGTGCATGTGGCCAGAACCGAGCCGCGTGACCCTGTGCGCGGTCTTGCGGGGGCGCCCGCTATGATTCAAGCATTAGATGCCACGGCGGGCATTGCGGTGGCGCCCGTTTTGCGCGGGCAATTATTGCTCAGGCAAAGTGGCCGCGATTATGCCGTCACCGCTTTGGGCATAGAGCCCGAGCGCGAGGTGCGTGTTACGCGTGTGGCCGAATATATGATTGCGGGCAGTATCAGCAGCCTCAATGCCGTGCCCGATGGTGTAGTCATTGGCAAGGTTTTAGCCGAAAGAATGCAAGTGGAGTTGGGCGATACGGTGGTGGTGGCCTCGCCCGCAGGCGTGCGCACGGGGCTGCGCATTGTTGGCATTTTTGATAGCGGCATGGATAGTTTAGATCGTGGTCAGGTTTATGTGAGTTTGGCCAAGCAGCAATCGCTACAAGCGCGCCCACGGGTGATTAATGAGCTGCGCTTGCGCCTGCAAAATGTGTCGCAATCGATTGCCATGGCCGCCAGTCTTGAGGCGCGTTTTGGCTATAAGGCCGCCCCTTGGGAAGAAACCAATGCGCGGTTTTTGCAAGTGTTTAAGGTGCAAAACCTCACCATTTACCCCACAGTTGGCGCTATTTTATTGGTGGCGGGTTTTGGTATTTTTAACATCATCTCGACCATCGTTATGGAAAAATCGCGCGATATTGCCATTTTGCGGGCGGTGGGTTTGCCGCGTCATGTGCTGCTGAATGTGTTTTTGCTGCAAGGTTTGGTTGTGGCACTTTTAGGCACTGTGCTGGGCTGGGCCTTGGCCTATGGCATGGCGGCGTTTTTAAGCACTGTGCCTGCTCCGGGTAGCACGCCCACCAACCCGCGCAATTTATCGATTGCAACCGAGGCGTGGCGCTTTGGCCTTGCGGGCGGCTTGGCTTTTATTATTGCCATGCTGGCGGCATTTTTACCGGCGCGTAAAGCTGCCCGCACCAACCCGCTCGAAATTATTCGGGGTGCGGCCTAATGTTGCGGTGTGAAAATCTGGGGCGCACATTGGTGGGCGAAAGTGGCAATGCCATGTTGGTTGATGGCGTGACGGCGGCTTTTCCGCAAGGGCAAATGACCTGCATTGGCGGCCCGTCTGGCTCGGGTAAATCATCTTTGCTTTATTTATTGGGTTTGCTCGACGTGCCCAGTGCGGGCGAAGTTTGGCTGGATAAAACACCAACAGCCGCTCTCAGCGAAGATGCGCGGGCGCAATTGCGGCTTAAATATTTTGGTTTTGTTTTTCAGTTTCATTTTTTACTGCCTGAGTTTACCGTGACGGAAAATATTCTTATGCCGATGCGGCAATTGGGCGGCAAAAGCGAGGCTGAAATGCAGCAGCGGGCGCAGCTGCTGTTGGGCCAGCTCGATATGCAAGAGCAGGCGCAGAAATTGCCGTCCCAGCTCTCAGGCGGGCAGCGGCAGCGCACGGCCATTGCCCGCGCCCTGGCCAACGACCCCGCTTATATTTTGGCCGATGAGCCCACCGGCGCGCTTGATAGCAAAAACAGCGCCGCGGTTTTTGCCATTTTTCATGAATTGGCTAAGCAGGGCCGCACAGTGATTGTGGTGACGCATGACGAGCATTTGGCCGCAACTGCGCAAAACCATGTGCGCTTGGTTGATGGGCGCCTCGTTTAGGGCGCCTCGTTTAAGGCGTTTGCTCTAAGGGCTTAGCCAGCAACGCTTTTTGCGGCTCTAAAAACTTTAGCTAAAATACCGCGAAAACAAATAACAAATGCAAGCCATTGATTTAATTGGATAATTAAGGTTTCGTTCAGTCAATAAGGTCATCCTGTTGTTAACAAGACAGGAGTATGGCCATGAGCCACGCACAAACAGAGCATTTTATCCCGCAGGTCCATGTAGTGGCCGAGCTGATGCTTGAGCTAGACCAAATAGAGCGGCGCATGAAAAGCGTTAGCCTGTCGCTTTATCAGCTTGGCCCAAAAGAGGGGGCGCGCAAAAAGGCGCTGCTTGAGTTGCTGGAAGAGCTAAAAAGCCGCAAAGCGCGGTTGCTCAGCCTTAAGCACTATCTCACGCATCTGGCGGCTGATGCGCATGACACAAGCCGCCATAAAAATAATAATGCCATTGTGAGCAACACTATAACCATGGCCATGTTTGCTGCGGGCGCGCTTGCGGCACTGAGTAAGCCAAATAGTGCCACGCCACAGTGAAGCGGCTAGGGTTAGATGAATAAAGAAAATATTCCCCAAAACGAGGAAACTCGCCAAGATATGCTAGCGGCCAATAAAAAAGCGGTCGAGCTGATGCTCACCTCACAAGATACAAATATAACCGATGTTGGTTTGCGCAGAGCAGCCGAAATGGCCGATGCTGGCCAGTTGCAGCCGCAAGATGTTTTGCTCAATGCGGCGGCCGCTGCCATGCGCGGCACTTATCGGCCGCAGGGACCGCGTGGCTAGGGCGGCAGGCTTATGCAAAACTCAAGCCCCCACCCCGATGCGACCTCCGTGTTTAAATATGCCGGGCCGTTTGCGCTTGATCAGCGTACCAGGGCGGTGCGTGCTTTAGCCAATAGGGGCGAGGGCAAAATTGTCGATTTTCTTAAAATAGATTTTGGCCATTGGCCGCCGCATGGCCTGCATTCACCCAGCCCCGTGCCCGACGAAACCGTGCTGATTAAAAACTTTGAAGATTTAGAAAAGTTTAGTGGTCAAGCGCTCAGCGAAGAAACAAAAAAAGTTGGAGGTTTTGTTCTTTGGCCCGATTTTCAAGCGAGCCAGCATCAGCCCAGCATGGCGCTTAATCGGCGGCATAATGGCTTTAAGCCGCAGCTTATCTCAATAGCTACCATAACGAGCTATGCCGCGGCATCGATCGGCTATTTATCAATAGCATGCTTTATGGCCAGTAGCAGTTTAGTGACAGCCGTCGCTTTTGCCGCGGCGCCACATTTAATTTTAGCTGCAACGCAAATGTTTGAAAGTGGGCGAAAGTCACTTAACATGGTTTTAAGCAACGCAAAAACTGAAATGCCCGATACCGTAACGCATGAGTTTGCCCATGTGCTGCAAATGCGGCGGCTGGCGCTCAGAGGTATTAGTAATTACAATCTGTATAGGCGTGAAGCGGCGCCCATTGGCGAGCATCTCCCCCCAGAAAATCTTGAACATTCCTTGCGCGCGCTTTTGCCGAATGCACAAGACAGCCCCGATGAAAAATCGGCTAAAGCAAAAGAGCGATTGCATTATTTGCTTGACCCTTGCGAGATTCAAGCAAGGCTGCATGTGTGTGTCACCGATGCTTATCGGCGCATCGGCCACCTGCCCGAAAACATCACACAGTTTTATGCCCTTATGCAGCAGCAAGGTTTTCAGTTGCCGCCCGCTCTGGCGCTTGAGGTGG
Organism: Rickettsiales bacterium; assembly: GCA_027485855.1. Lineage (GTDB taxonomy): Bacteria > Pseudomonadota > Alphaproteobacteria > JAIXQD01. Next base: position 156,407 of record JAIXQD010000008.1, read on the forward strand.
CCCAAACAGCGCGTTTGCAAGCAGGCGCAGCATTTTGGCAAGGTTTTAACAAAGCCGGCACCAGCTGGAAGCAGCATTATAATGCTGCCGACCTTACCGAGCTTTTTGCCGAGGTGGGTAAAAACCCAGAAGCCAGTACACAAATGTGGCAAAATGTGCTGCCCTATCTTTATGGCGATTTATTAGAGCTTTACGGCAACCCCGAGGGCAAAAGGCAAATTGGCATAGAGCTTTATAATGATTCAGCCCTACCACGCCCGATAGAACCAACGGTAGAATTGCCGCAGCCGGCGGCCGCAACATTACCGCGTGTCAATGCGCAAAAACTTGCAAAACCCGCAGCTTTTTCGCTATAACCCGCAGCATGAGCCTTGATAGCATCAGACCTTACCGCGTTATAACCCGCCGCAAAAGCCGTCAAATTATGGTGGGCCCCGTTGCGGTTGGTGGTGATGCACCCATTACGGTGCAAACCATGACCAACACGCTGACGGCCGATGCCGCCAGCACCATCGAGCAAATTCGTCTTTGTGCCGAGGCGGGCGCCGATATTGTGCGCGTTTCCTGCCCTGATGAAGACAGCACCAAAGCCCTGCCACAGATTATTAAGGCCAGCACCGTGCCGGTGGTGGCCGATATTCATTTTCATTATAAACGCGCCATTGAAAGTGCCAAAGCGGGCGCGGCCTGTTTGCGCATTAATCCGGGTAATATTGGCAATGCCAGCCGCGTGCGCGAAGTGGTGCAAGCCGCCAAAGATTATGGCTGCTCGATGCGCATTGGCGTCAATGCCGGCTCACTTGAGCGCGACCTTTTGGAAAAATATGGCGAGCCCTGCCCGGAAGCCATGGTTGAAAGTGCGCTCAACCATGCGCGCATTTTAGAAGACCATGATTTTTTTAACTTCAAAATTTCGGTTAAAGCGTCTGACGTATTTTTGGCTGTGGCCGCCTATCAGCAATTGGCCGATGCCTGCGATTACCCGCTGCATTTAGGCATTACTGAAGCAGGCGGGCTGCGCATGGGCACCATTAAATCATCGGTGGGCTTGGGCATGCTGCTGTGGAGCGGCATTGGCGATACTATTCGTGTGTCGTTATCGGCACCGCCCGAAGAAGAAGTTAAAGTTGGTTTTGATTTGCTCAAGGCTTTGGGCATCAGGCGCCGTGGGGTAACGGTGATTAGCTGTCCCTCTTGTGCGCGTCAGCAATTTGACGTGATAAAAACTGTCGAAAAACTCGAAGAGCGCATTGCCCATATTCAAACACCCCTCAGCCTGTCGGTGATTGGCTGTGTGGTCAATGGCCCAGGGGAAGCCCGCGAAACCGATATTGGCTTTACTGGTGGCAGCACCGATGTGCACCAAGTTTACATAAGCGGGCAGCCGCATCATCGCCTCGTTAAGGGCGATATTGTCGAGCACCTGGTAAAGCTGGCCGAAGAAAAAGCGGCCGAAATAAAACAGGCAGAAATCAAACAAGGCGCCGAAGCAAGCCCCGAAATAAATGCAGGATTAACTAAAGTCGGTTAAGCTTTTGCTATAATCATCGGTGTTATAATTATAGGCGGGGTGAAGGCTGGGCATGTCGGCTGATGACCATAAAGACAATTATTTTGGCGATCCACGGGCGGCAATGAAGCGGCTACGTCTTTACATTGCCAATTCGCCTCAAGATTTTGCTCCTAAACCTCTGCTTGATGCAGATGATTATTTTGGCTATTCACGCGCGGCGATAAACCAGCTGCGCCTTGATATTGCCAAAGCGCGGCAAGATTTTGCGCAGGCGCCCGCGGTTTATACCCAGCCATTGTCGCTCGCCCCCGACCGCACAAAAACTGCAAAAGAGCTGACCGAACAATTAGTCGCCCGTTTGGCCGAAATCGGCCTTAAGCCACAAGATGTTTTGTTGAGATTTGTGCGCGGGCAAGGCTATGTGCACACACCAACTGCCCGCACCATTGGCGAAAATGACATGTTAGCTATGGAGCTTGGCGTAAGCGCGCATGATTCAACTTGGGCATCACAATTTTATGAGAAGAGCACTATGAACATGGGTGCCGACTGCATCAATAGCGGTGATTATGCCTATATGGTTTTGCGTGCCTCCCACCTTATCCGTATTGATAGGGTTGGTGACACGCGGGTTGATAGGCCGTTTTATGTTTTTAAGGGCCTGCCACAGGCGGCTTTTGTGGCCAAGATATTTGATGGTGGCACACATAAATTAGCCGAGCCGATAAATGCTGCGCCCACAAAACCTGCGCCAGAAAGTGCCAGCCGGCCCACAGCAAGCAGCCTTGGCTTTAGGCCAACAGATTTGGTGTTGTAAAATTTCTAATAAGGGTTCGGTTCTGGCTCGCCGGTATATGCTGCAGCTGTAAGTGGTCGTCTTGGGCTCTGCCGCGTTTTGGTCTGGCTTGTGTGGTCTGCTAAAGCGGCTTGTCTCATTTTAGCGTAGCCTAAATTTAAATATTGCTGCACTTCGGCCAGCGTCGCGTCGGGCGCAAGCTTGGGCATGCCAAGCTGCACGCCCTTACCGGCAGCGCTTTGCTGCATTCTGGCGACATAGAATTGCGCATAATCATAGCTGGTTTCAAACTGCGCATTAAAGGCCGCATGAACCATATCTTGCAGCACTTCGCCGGCTTGGTCATACATGATATCGCGGGCATAGTCGGGCAGTTTATTGTGTGCCCGCAGCATTATTGTGGCTTGCTCGTGACGGGCTTCCCAATCGGGGTCATAGCTGGGCAACACAGGCAGCTCAAGCGCAATGTGCCTTGTTACTGTTTTACGTTTAGTCATTGTCGGTGCCCTCCAGCCATTAAGGGGCGTGTTTTTATGGCCCCTAATATCTAGGGCTAAGATACTGGCTGTTAGGTAAATATTCGTTAAACAAACCCGTTTTATGCAACCGCATTATGCAACCCAATTATGCAACCCACTATGCAACTTCGGGCATAGAAATGCCGCGCACCTTAAATTCGCGTGGGCGAACCGGAGCCTTGCCAGCATCATTCGCCAGCCTGACCCGCGCCACACCTGCTGCGGGTGCCGCTGTGGCAATGGTGGCCGCAGCCTCACCGCGCTCTGCCGCTAGCGCCGCCTCAGCGCGAATATCGGCAATGGTGGTTGGCACAACGGTGTTGCTGGCAACAATTTCTTGGCGCGGGAAGGCTTGTTGTGCTGCCACCAATGTTTCAAGCGCGGTTGCGGTATTGATGGTGGTAATTTGGCTTTCAGCCGCTTTGGCCAGTGTGGGCACTTTTGTGCTGCCAAAGCGCTCGTAGAGTGACCACCAAATAGGGGCTGTAGCAATAATTGCCACCACTATCGCAACAAGAGCTTTGCCGCTGTCCTTGTCCATTTTGAAACCGCCACCACCACTATCGCCCCCACCAAAATAAAAGAAGTTGGGCGCCGGATAATAGTTTGGCGAATAATCATAATAGTCGCGCCGATATTTATAAGCGCTGCGGCCTGCATCATCTTCAGCAATTTGTGCACGTAAATCTTGCAGCGCTGTTTTGGTGCGGTCGTTTTTTTCAAGCAATTGATGCAACCCATCACGCTGGGCGCGTAATTGCAAAATCTGTGCGGCGGGCGTGGCGCCAGCGGCTAAAACCTCGTCACCCGCCATAAGCTCTGGCGTGGTTCTGACCTTGGCTCTGGTCAGCAAATGTCGGGCAATGTCGCGTTGGGCACGCAGTAATTCAGCCTGTTCGGCCAAAGGCAGGCCCGCCCAGTCTTTATCTTCGGCCAGCGCCAGCATCGAAACTTGCTCGGGGCTCAGGCTTTGGCCAGCTTTAAAATTTTGCGCCACAGTTTGGGCATAAGCACTGACAGCCTCTTGTGATTGTGTTTCATTGGCCGCCTGCAAAATCACTACTTGGGCTTTATTATATTCTTCGGTTTTTGCGGCGGCTCTGCGCATACAAAATTTTACCATAAGCGCGCTGGCCATAGCGCCGCCAAAACATGCCACGGCTCCCATAGGCCCAATGACTGAAAGGGCTGCCACAGCGCCCGCCCATAAGGCAAAGTTACCAATAAAATGCAAAGCGCCCAAAGCGGCCATGCTGCCACCCGCTATTGCACCCAGCGTAAAAATATTGGCCATGGCCTTACTGGCCCAAATGCTTAAACGCGATGGTGCCTGCTTTGCCGCTTCGCGTGCTTGTATTTGCAGCTCGCTGACATCAAGCATCTCGGTATCACGGTTCGTATCACGATACATATTGCGGTTCATGTTACGGTTCATGGGGGCGGCCTCTTTTCTTTGGTCTCTCGCCATTTCAGTATATCGCGGAATAACCGCAACTAATTCAGGTTTATTCGGTTAGGTATTTCTGCAGAGGTGGTTGATGGGTGTTTTGTGTAAGTCGTGCGGCGTCCGCGCCCCAACTTTGCCGAACTGACTTTGCCCGTTTAGTTTCGTCCGTTTAACTTTTCCACGGCGCAATACCCGAGCCGCGCAGCAAAACAGTGCCCAGCGCCATAATCTCCAGCGAATTACCGGCCTCGCGGGCTTTTTGCCAAGCAATATAGCTTGAGGGCGGCAGTGCGACATAAGCCCAAAACAGGCGGCCATCTTCGTCGTGGCTTTGGCAAAGCTCAATTATATGGCCACATTCGCCACGTAAGGTCGGTTGATTATTTTGCGGGATGTTATTTTGGGTCATCTTTGCCCTTTTGCAAAATTTCTTAGCTCTTTTAGTATGGGGCAAATATCTGAAACTAATTCAAAAAAATGTCGTATGGCGCTCATCGGGCCTTTATCGGGTTGTTTTTCCAATATAAAAGCGGCATAAAGCTCGCATGCGAAATATGGATGAAACTCTGGCCCGAGTGCAATTGCGCGCCGATGAGCTACGACACATGCTAGAAAGCGGCCAGCTCGGCGCCGATTATGGCAAATTTGCGCGCGAATATTCCGAGCTTGAGCCGGTTGTGGCCGCCATTGCCGCATGGAAGCGGGCCTGCGCCGATAAAATCAGTGCCGAAGCCCTGCTGCAAGATGCCGCGGGCGACACCGAGCTTAGAAACATGGCCGAGGAAGAATTGCGCGCCCTTAAAGCGCAATTACCAATCCTTGAGCGCGAATTGCAATTGCAGCTTTTGCCCAAGGACGAGGCCGATGCGCGCAACGCTATTTTAGAAATCAGGCCGGCGGCCGGCGGCGATGAGGCCGGTTTGTTTGCGGCGGTGCTGTTTGATATGTACCGCAAATTTGCCGCCCGCAATGGCTGGAGCTTTGAGGTTTTGTCCTTCGACGATAACGGCCTTGGCGGCGTTAAAGAGGCCAGCGCCATGATTAACGGGCGCGGCGTTTTTGCGCGGCTTAAATTTGAATCGGGCGTGCATCGGGTGCAGCGCGTGCCAATTACCGAAGCGCAAGGGCGCATTCATACCTCAACCGCTACGGTTGCGGTTTTGCCCGAAGCCGAAGATGTCGATATTAAAATTGAAGAGAAAGATTTGCGCATTGATGTGTATCGTGCCTCAGGCGCAGGCGGGCAGCACGTCAATAAAACTGAAAGCGCGGTGCGCATAACCCACTTGCCCACCGGTGTGGCTGTCGCCATGCAAGAAGAGCGCTCGCAGCATAAAAACCGCGATAAAGCCATGAAGATTTTGCGCTCGCGCCTTTATGAGGCCCAGCGGCAAAAGCAAGATGCGGCCTATGCTGCCGAGCGCAAAGACCAGGTCGGCACGGGCGACCGCAGCGAGCGCATTCGCACTTATAATTACCCGCAAAATCGGGTCACTGATCATCGGGTTAATTTATCGGTGCATAATATTGAAGAAGTGGTCGCAGGCGGCAAAAGCCTCGATGAGCTGGTTGATGCGCTGTTGGCCGCCGATCAAGCCACCAAGCTTGCCACATTACTTTAATGCTTGTGGCAAGCTGGTTATCGGCAGCGCAAACGCGTTTGGCTACCAGTGCTGCGGCTGAAACCCCCGGTTTTGATGCCGCCTATGAGGCCCGCGCTTTGCTGCGCGCGGTTTACCCTGAAGCGCTCTATCAGAATAAAATCCTATCAACAGATGAGCAAGCGCAGCTGGACGATTTTTTGGCGCGGCGTTGTTTGGCCGAACCGCTCTCGCGCATTTTGGGCCAGCGCGGTTTTTGGAAAATTGATTTAAACATTAACGCCGCCACGCTCGACCCGCGCCCCGATAGCGAAGCGCTGATTGAGCTGGCCTTAAAAGCCTTCCCCACCCCGCCCAGCCATATTTTAGATTTAGGCACGGGCAGTGGTTGTTTGTTGCTGGCCCTGCTGCATGAATGGCCCAGCGCCAAAGGGCTAGGGATTGATATTAGTGCAGACGCCATAAATATGGCGCGGCATAATGCCCTTCGCTTGGGTTTGGCCGATCGCGCCGATTTTAGGGTGGGTGATTTTCACCAAAGCCTGCCCCAACCCAAATCGGCCACAGAGTTAGGCGCATTTGATTTGATTATCAGCAACCCGCCCTATATCGCCAGTGCCGAAATTGGCACATTGTCGGCGGCGGTTCGGTTCTATGACCCGCTTTTGGCGCTTGATGGTGGCCCCGATGGTTTAAACGCCTATCGGGCTATTCTGGAACAGGCAAAGAACGCACGCACCCAGCAAAAAAATGCCGCACATAATATTTTATTTGAGGTGGGTGTGGGTCAGGCCGAGCAAGTTGCAACGCTTGCCCGCCAATATGGATATAAAACCCAACAAATACAAAGGGATTTATCCGGTATCGAGCGCATTTTGTGGCTTTGTTTAGAGCAGAAATAAAGCGCGGCACGAATAAATTATTTTACAAAAAATATATCTGAAACCGAAAAATACCCCAAATATGGCCAAAAAAAGATTGCGAGATTATTAAAAAACGGTTTACAGTGATTTTGTCGAGGCCGATGAATTGTTGCAACTTACATCAAGCCCGCGCAAGGACTGCAAAGAGTAACGTCGCAAAGTTGAAACTTTATAACAAGAGCGAGTTATCCACAGTCTTGAAGTAAACTGACCGAATAATTCATTTTCCCATGCTTTTTTGGGCGGTGATTATTCGGCAAAACGATAGATGCAACACTATTATTTAGGAGAAACCATGCGTCCGCAAACTCATCGTCGTTCGCGCCACCGGAGCGCAAGCCCACAAGGCAGCAGCAACCCACAGCGTCGTAACAGTTCGGTGCCTTTGCGCCATCAAAGCTTTGACAGCAACGGCCCCGATGGCTTGCGCGTGCGCGGCACAGTTTTTCAGATTGCCGAAAAATATCAAGCTTTGGCGCGTGATGCGGCCAGCAGCGGCGACCGTGTGGTCGAGCAAAGCTATTTGCAATATGCCGAGCATTATCAGCGTTTGATGGCGGCAGTGCTTGAGGCCGAGCAGCTGCAATATCAAGAGCGCGCCCGTAATTACGCCGATGGCAACCAAGAGGGCCAGCCGCAGCAATCTATGGGGCAGACGCAAGCGGCTCCCATGGGTGAGGCACAAATTCATCGCCCGCAACGGCAAGTCTCGGTGATGGAAGATCCGATTTTCCAGCCTGAAGGCGATATGGACGATGCCAGCCGTATGGCGGGTTAGTTCATAATTTAAGTCATTAACCGCCGCAGCTAGGTTCTTTTTATGGGCCATACTGCGGCGGTTTTTTTATGTTTGGTGTGGGTCGCCTGGCTCGGCTATAAAAAGCGCATGATAAATTTTGTAAAAATGCATGGGCTAGGCAATGATTTTATCTTGCTTGATGCGCGTCAAGCAAAGGCGCATGCACCTCTCAATATATTAGCCCCAATATTGACTCAGGCAGAACTGCCTAAAGATTTTGTCATCGGCCTTGCTCATCGCCGCCTTGGGCTTGGTTGCGATCAATTGCTGGTTATCAGCGCGCCAACGCTGGCGGGTGCCGACATAGCTGTGCGTTTTTACAACCCCGATGGCAGCGAGGCTGGGGCTTGCGGTAATGGCACACGCTGCCTTGCGGCCCTAGAGATGCAGCGCCAGAACACAACGCAGCTAAATATTCAAACCGCCGCGGGCTTGCTGCGCGCCCAACAAGATAAGACTGGTAATAAAGGGGGGGGCCTTGTGCATGTCTGTATGGGTGCACCCAAGCTCAATTGGCAGGACATACCGCTGAGTGGGGCGGCAGATGCACAAAATTTGCCCATTAAATGGGGGCGCGTGCGTGATGGCGTGGCGGTCAGTATGGGCAATCCGCATTTGGTGTTTTTTGTCGAGGATGTGGCCAGCATCGATGTGGCGCGGCACGGCCCCGAGCTTGAGCATCACCCGCTTTTTCCGGCGCGAACCAATGTTGAGTTTGTGCAAATTTTATCGCCGCAAAAATTGCGCATGCGCGTGTGGGAGCGTGGCACCGGCATAACACCCGCTTGTGCCAGTGGCGCTTGCGCGGCTTTGGTGGCGGGCGTGCTGCATGGCAGGGCCGAGCGCACAGCCGAGCTTATTCTAGATGGTGGTAGTTTGCATATTGAGTGGCGCCAAGACAGCAACGAAGTGTGGCAAGCAGGCGCCACCAGCCTTGTGGCCGAAGGGGTTTTATCGGCAAATTTTGTGGCGCAGTTTTTGCCTGGTTTTGGCGCCGAGTCCGCGCATTATAAAGGCGCCGAGTCCGCGCCATGTAGCTCTGGCGCCGAGTCCGCGCCATGAGCAATAATTCACTCTGGTCCAGGCTTAAATCCGGCTTGTCGCGTAGTGCCGAAAAACTCAGCACGGGTCTCACCGATTTATTCACCAAGCGCAAACTCGATGATGCCGCCTTAGAGCAATTAGAAGATGTGCTGCTGGCCGCCGACCTTGGCCCCAAAACAGCGGCCGCTTTGGTGGCCGAGCTTTCGCGCACCCGTTTTGGCAAAGAGGTGGACGAGGCCGAGATAAAAAATTTTCTGGCCGAGCAGCTTACTTTAAAGCTGTCGCCCTTTGCTGGCAGCACCATCTTGCCCGCTTCACCGCGCCCCTATGTGGTGGTGATGGTGGGCGTCAATGGCACAGGCAAAACCACCAGCATGGGCAAGCTGGCACAATATTATAAAAACCAAGGCTTAAAAGTTTTGCTGGCCGCGGGTGATACTTTTAGAGCAGCCGCCACCGAGCAATTGCAGCAATGGGGCGCCAAGGTTGGCGTGCCGGTGATAAGTGGCGCCACCGAAGGCGATGCCGCCTCAGTGGCTTTTACTGCGGTGCAAGAGGCCTTGCGCGGCAATAGCGATATTGTGCTTATCGATACGGCAGGCCGCCTGCACAATAAAGAGCACCTTATGGCCGAGCTGCAAAAAATGATCCGCGCCATTGCTAAGGCCTTACCGGGTGCGCCGCATGCGGTGTGGCTCACGCTTGATGCCACCACCGGACAAAATGCTTTGCAACAAGTAGCGGTGTTTAAAGAGCTGGTGCAAGTGAGCGGCCTTATTGTGACCAAGCTCGATGGCTCGGCCAAGGGCGGTGTTCTCGTGGCACTCACCGAGGCGCATAAATTGCCGGTTTTAGCCATTGGCGTGGGCGAAAGCGCAGCCGACCTTCAGCCCTTTGTTGCGGCCGATTTTGCTAAAGCGCTGGTTGGTTTATAGGCTTGGTGCAAATCACACAATTAAAATTATGCCGCGCTTGCCAGTTTGCGTAAAAAAAACTACTGTTTAGCCCATGGTTCATGCTCCTCTGCCCCAAACACTGCCCGGCCTTGGCGAAAAATTTAACAATGCCGACGAGGCCCTCGCTCGCATTCAACAAATTTATGCGCATAATACCACCTATCTGCGCGAGCGCTTTGCCGAGTTTGGCCAAGGCAAGCTGAAGCACCCCGTGGCTGCGCACTATCCTTATGTTGCTGTCAGCCACGACCGCACCGATAAGGTTGATAGCCGTCTCTCATTTGGCTTTTTGCCCAAGCCAGGTGTTTATAGCACCACGCTCACCCGCCCTGATTTATTTGGCCGCTATTATCGCAGCCAGCTTGAGCTGCTTATTAAAAATCATGGCGTGCAAATTGAGGTGGGTGTGGCCAGCATGCCCATTCCGGTGCATTTTGCTTTTGCCGAGGGTATCCATGTTGAGGCCGATTTATCGCCCGACCAACTCGACCAATTGCAAAATATGTTTGATGTGCCCAGCCTCACCATGGTGGAAGACGACATCGTCGATGGCCGCCGCAAAATGCCTGAAGGCGGGCCCTATCCGTTAGCGCTGTTTACCGCACCACGGGTTGATTATTCGTTGCACCGCTTGCGGCATTATTCGGCCACCAGCCCGCAGCATTTTCAAAATTATGTAATATTCACCAACTACCAATTTTACATTGATGGCTTTGTGAAGCTCTGCCATGAGCTGATGAGCAAAAGCGATGATCCGGCCGAGGCTGAATATCGCCGTCAATATACCGCTTTTGTCGAGCCGGGTGGTTATGTCACCCCGAATGCCAATCTCAGTGCCGAGGCGGCCAGCGGTGTGCGTGCAGCGCGCCTGCCACAAATGCCGGCCTATCATTTGGTGCGCGAAGATCATAGCGGCATTACCATGGTCAATATTGGCGTGGGGCCGGCCAATGCTAAAAATATCACCGACCATATCGCCGTCATGCGCCCGCATGCCTGGATGATGCTGGGCCATTGCGCGGGCTTGCGCAATAGTCAGCGCCTTGGCGATTATGTTTTGGCGCATGCCTATGTGCGCGATGACCATGTGCTTGATGAGGATTTACCGCTTTGGGTGCCTGTGCCGGCCTTAGCCGAAATGCAGCAAGCGCTGCAAACAGCAGCCGGCAAGGTTACGGGCCGTAGTGGCTTTGACCTAAAAAGTGTGTTGCGTACCGGCACGGTGGCTACCACCGATAACCGCAATTGGGAGCTGATGGGCTACGACACGCTCGTGCAGCGTTTTGCTTTGTCGCGCGCCATTGCCATGGATATGGAGAGCGCCACCATTGCCGCCAATGGTTTTCGTTTTCGGGTGCCCTATGGCACGCTGCTGTGCGTTTCAGATAAGCCGCTGCATGGCGAAATTAAGCTACCCGGTATGGCCAATAAATTTTACCAAGAGCAGGTGGGGCAGCATCTTAAAATTGGCGTAAAAGCCATGGAATTGCTGCGCGAAAATGGCCTTGAGAAGCTGCATAGCCGTAAGCTACGCAGCTTCTTTGATGCACCATTTCAGTAATCACGAGCCACTATTAATTGGCCATTATTAGCTTGCGTGAGCCATGGCTTTAATGCCAACGGCAAATAAAATGCCGAAAAACAAAAACGCCACCGATAAAAAGCCCAATAAAAAACCTTTGCCGCGTTTTTGCGGGTCGCGCACATAATCACGGGCATAAAGCCAGCGCCCCAACGGAAACAGAAAACCAACAAAAGCGGCATAAGCATCATTGAGTGTAAAGGCCGCCAGCCAAATGAGCGGCAAAAACACAATCAGCTGCTCTAAGGTATTTTGCTGCACACGGAAAACGCGCTCAAACTCGGCAGCACCGGTGGTGGCGGGTGCGGCAATGCCATATTTCATGCGGGCGCGGCCCACATTAAAGCTAAAATGAAAATACAAAATAAGTGTAAGCAACGTGACCAGCAAGGTTGCGGGGGCGTGTTCTAGAATCATTGGGGGAAGCTCCAAAGCTATTGACGGAAGGGGCAGTGTGCCGCATTTTACGCGGCATGTCACCAGCCCCACTGCATGCCGCCCCACTCACCGAAAACGAGCTGAATACAGCTTTGCAAACGCTACCCTTATGGCGTGTGCAAGAGGGCGCACGGCAAAGTTTGCGCATCGCCTATAAATTTGCCGATTTTAAAGCGGCTTTTGCCTTCATGACCCGTATGGCGGATAAGGCCGAGCAGCTGGGGCATCATCCTGAGTGGTTTAATGTTTATAACCGCGTTGAAATAACCCTCACTACGCATGATGCGGGCAATAAAATCACTGCGCTGGATATTACTTTGGCACAATTTGCCGATAAAACTTACGCCGAAATGAGCGCTTAGGGCAATAATCCCAGCAAATATTCGCCATAGCCCGATTTGCGCAAAGGGGCCGCCAGCGTGCGTAATTGCTCGGCGCTGATATAGCCTTTGCGCCAAGCCACTTCCTCAAGGCAGGCCAGGCGTAGCCCTTGGCGCTCTTGCAAAATGCGCACAAACTCACCGGCGCTAATGAGGCTTTCATGTGTGCCGGTATCAAGCCAAGCAAAACCGCGCCCCATCATGGCGACGCGCAAGGTGCCATTTTTTAGATATTGATTGACTACATCGGTAATCTCAAGCTCACCGCGTGGCGATGGTTTAACCTCTTGCGCATAGCGCACCACATTTTTATCGAAAAAATAAAGGCCGGTGACCGCATAGTTGCTGCGCGGCTTTTGCGGTTTTTCTTCAATGCTGAGGGCTTGGAAATTTTCGTCAAACTCAACCACGCCATAGCGCTCGGGGTCGCGCACCGGGTAGGCAAACACCGTAGCGCCCGCCACCGACGAGGCGGCCTCTTGCAACATGGCGGTAAGGCCGGGGCCGTAAAATAAATTATCGCCCAAAATAAGTGAGCAGGGGCTATCGCCAACAAAATCGCGGCCAATGATAAAAGCCTGCGCCAAACCCTCTGGCTTGGGTTGCGCGGCATAGGTAATTTTTAAGCCCCATTGCGCGCCATCTTGCAGCAGATGCTGAAACTGCGCTTGGTCGTGCGGCGTGGTGATAATGAGAATCTCGCGGATACCGGCCAGCATAAGGGTGCTGAGCGGGTAATAAATCATCGGCTTATCATAAACGGCCAGCAGTTGCTTGCTTACGGCTAAAGTCAGCGGGTGTAAACGCGTGCCCGAGCCGCCGGCTAAAATAATACCCTTCATGCTGATTCTCTCTTGTTGTTGGGTAAATATTACCCCTTGCCGAGCAGGGCGGCAAGCGTGGGCGGCAATTGGCCCACCTCGAGCGCCAGTTTAAGCCGCAAAATGGCGGCTAAAGTGAGGCCGTCATCAATGTCGTTTTGCAGAATCAGCTGTTGCAGCTCAGTGAAGCTGACTTTGCGCAAACGCAGCACCTCGTCGGGTTCGGGGGCGGCGCCAATATCAGTCAGGCCCCAAGCCACAAATAAATGGCCGATCTCATCGGTGCAGGAGTTGGATGTAGCAATTTGCCCCAGCGCATACCAGTGGTCGGCGGCAAAGCCAGCCTCTTCATGCAGTTCGCGTTTGGCGCAATTAAGCGGCGGCTCGTTTTTAGCACAGCCGCCTTCAGGAATTTCCCACGAATAGCGATTAAGCGGCACACGCCATTGCCCCACCAGCGTGATGCGCCCCTCATCATCCACCGGCACCACGCCAATAGCGGGGTGGAAATGCACAATGCTGTAAATGCCTGCTGTGCCATCAGGGCGGGTGACATTATGCTCAACCAGTTTTATCCATGGGTTCTGGTAAATATCGCGGGCGGATAAAAACGTCCAAGGATTAGTGGGGGGATTATTGTGGCTCATAAGTGCTTCCCTCATGGCGATATTTTGCCGCATGATTAGCCCGGCCGCTCCACAATAAATAAAGCCCGCTGCCAATAATAATGACTGCGCCCATAAATAACTCAGCCGATGGCCAATCGCCAAAAAACAACCAGCCCACCAGCCCGCCCCATAAAATCTGTGAGTAGTGCGATGGCGCAATCAGCCCATATTTGACTGATAAATAAGCTTGCAACACCAGCCAAGAGCCAAACCCGCCCGCGCAGCCACCCAAGACGCTGACCAACAGCATCTGCGCGCTGGGCATGGTCCAGTGCCAGATGGCCAGCGGCAGGCACAGCACAATCACGCATAGGGTTGGCCAAAAATTGATGCTGACAAAATGGTCACGCGGCATAAAGCGCAGCACAATCCAATTGCCGATATTGCCTAAGGTGGCAAAGCCCAACAATATTAAGGGCAAGCTGAGCTGCACCGCTTGCGGCGAGAGCGCCACAATAATTGCAACAAAGCCCGCTAAAATGGCCAACCACTGGCTGGCGCGTAAATGTTCTTTCAGCAAAAAATGCGCGGCAATGGCGGTGCCTAAGGGCGTGAGGAATAGCACACAATAAGCCGTGGTGAGGGGGATATGCGCATAAGCATAAAAAGCGCCCAAAGCGCCAAAAAAGATAAAACCACAGCGCAATGCTTGCAGCTTAGGGTAATGGGTGCGCAATAACACGCGCCAAGATTGTGGCTTTAAGCGCCATGCGGCTAACGCCAAAACTGTGGCAATGACAAAGCTGCCATTAAAAAAAATCACTTGCGTGACATGCCAATGGCCAACCTGCCCCAATTCTTTAATGGCCGCATCCATAAAAGTATAAAGCAAAAAGCCGATGGGGGCGGTGATCCACGCGCGCAGCAAAGGGTGAGCGGCCATAGAGTGCCGCAGAGTTTTAAAAATATTCACAAACTATCCCCTAAATAATAAAAGCGGTATCAATTAAAATAAATGCTCTTTAATGAGTGGCGTTAAAGTTGGTGCGGTGTCGCCAATATGAATGGCCTTGTGCAAACGCGCCGCACAGGCCGCAAGGGCCGCTTCATCAGCCGCATGAATAAGGCAAAGCACATCGCCACTATTTATTTTTTGCCCCACGCGCACCATGTCGGTGAGGCCCACCGTGGGGTTGATATTATGCGTGGGGTCAAGCCGGCCACCACCCAAGGCCACAATGGCCCAGCCAATTTCGCGCACATCCATGGCCTGAATATACCCTGCTTGCGTGGCATAGCAGGGCTTTACCAACGGCGCTGCGGCTAAATATTTTTTGGGCGCATCAACAAAATCGGCGGGGCCACCAAGGGCGGTAATCATACGCGCAAATTTTTCGGCCGCAGCCCCTGTGGCCAAGGCTTGCTCTAGCTTTTGCGTGGCTTTGGCAGCGTCCGTCTCAAGGCCAGACAGGCGCAGCATTTCTACACATAAAGCCATAGTAATGGCATGGATGCGGGGCTCGTGCCGGGCGCCGGTCAGGTAATCGACCGCCTCCAGCACTTCAATATTATTGCCGGCATCAAAGCCGAGCAGCTCATTCATATCGGTGAGGAGGGCCGAGGTTTTTAATCCTGCGCCATTGGCCACTGTGCAAATGGCCGCCGCCAGCGAGCGTGTTTGCGCATAATCGGGCAGAAAAGCGCCACTGCCATATTTTACATCCATCAGCAACGCATCGGCACCCAGCGCCAGTTTTTTACTAAGAATAGAGGCGACAATTAAATCGAGGCTCTCGACCGTGGCCGTGGTGTCACGAATGGCATAGATGCGTTTATCGGCGGGGGCAAATTCGGCCGTGGCGCCCAAAATAGCGCAGCCTACCTCGGCTACCACGCGCTTAATGGTGGCTTCATCGGGCAGGGCATTATAATTGGGGATACATTGCATTTTATCGAGCGTGCCACCCGTGTGACCCAGCCCGCGCCCCGAAAACATCGGCACATAGCCACCAACAGCTGCCACCATCGGCGCCAGCATCAGCGATATTTTATCACCCACGCCACCGGTTGAATGTTTATCGATAACCGGCCCTGGTAGTTTTTCAGAGCGCCAATCAATCATGCGGCCAGAGCGCGCCATGGCCATAGTAAGCTCTACGCGCTCGGCATCATTCAGGCCACGTTGCACAATGGCCATGCACATGGCGCCAATTTGCCCATCGGTGATTTGCCCGTTGGTGACGCCTTGCACATAAGCCTCAATTTGCGCGGCCGATAAAATGCCGCCATCGCGTTTGGTGGCAATGATTTCTTGCGGCAGCATGCTTAATATCCTACGGCCGCTGGGCTGGCGCCCAACAAATCATCGAGCAGTGCGCTCGCCCCAAATCGAAAAGTTGCTGGCGTTAAAAAGCCCTCACCCATAATAGTTTTGGTTATTTCAAGATAGGTCAGCGCCTCGGCTGTGGTGCGAATGCCGCCCGAGGCCTTGCAGCCAATTTTGCCATTGCCACTGGCTTTAATGGCCTCTAGCAACAGGCGCACGCTCTCGAGCGTGGCATTGACGGGCACTTTGCCGGTGGAAGTTTTTAAAAAATCTACGCCCTCTTTTATGGCCAGCTCGGCCATGGCGGTAATAAGCGCGCTATCTTGCAGCATGCCCGTTTCAAGAATGGCTTTTATTTTTATGGGCGCGGGTGCCGCATAGCGTAATTGCCGCAAAATATCGGTGTTGCGTTTGGTGTTGCCGTCTTTGGCCGCTTGCCAATCAATCACTACATCAATTTCATCGGCGCCATCAATAATGGCGCTGCGCGCAAGGCTGCAAATGCTATCAATATTATCAGTCCCATGCGGGAAGTTTACCACCGTGGCAATTTTTACGGCGCTGCCCGCCAAAGCAAGCTTGGCTTGTTTGACAAAAGCCGGATAGACACAAACAGCCGCAACCTTATGGGTGCGTGCCTTGGTGCAAAGCGCGGCAATTTTTTCAGCCGTGTCGTTATCATTGAGGCTGGTAAGATCGATAAGGCCAATGGCCAGCGCAGCGTTTATCATGACAGCGTACCCGCAAAGTTTTTAATAAGGCGGATAAAATCATCCGAGCCCTGTTTGGCGGTTTCCAACACGCTGTTATGGTCGAACGGCTCATCGCTGATGCCTGTGGCAAAATTAGTGACGAGCCCCGCACCCACAACCTTAAGCCCGCAATGCCGCGCCAAAATGCAATCAGGCACCACGCTCATGCCAACCATATCGGCACCCAAAATGCGAAAAGCGCGAATTTCCGCCGCTGTTTCAAAAGAGGGGCCATGCACCGCAAGATACACGCCATCACGCAAAGGAATATTTTCCGACCGCGCGGCTTTGTGCAGTTTTTGGCGTAGGGCAGCATCCCAGGCATTATCCATGGGCATAAAGCGTGGGCCAATGCGCGTATCGTTCGCACCAATCAGCGGGCTTGTGCCCATAAGGTTGATCGTGTCGCTAATGGCCAAAAGGCTACCCGGCGGCGCATCGGGCAAAAGGCCGCCCACGGCACCCGTGATGCACAAAATCTCGGTGCCAAGCAATTTAAGCGTGCGAATGGGTGTGGCCATCACGCCAATGCCGTGACCCTCGTAATAGTGGCCACGTCCCGCCATGCAAATGACCTTACAGCCATTGAGCTCGCCTAATATCAGCTGGCCCGCATGACCCATAACGGTGGTGTGCGGAAAACCCGGTAAATCGCCATAAGATATTCTTTGTGGCTTTTCGATTTGGTCGGCCAAAGCGCCAAGCCCCGAGCCTAAAATAATGGCCAGTTTTGGCACAAAGCCCGGGGCGCGCTCGCGGATAATCGCTGCGGTGGCTTCGGCCTCAGCCATGGTGGGTATAGCGGTGTTCATGGTAAATTCTCCGGTCCGAAAGAATGGGGCAAAAGCTCGGCTAAAGTGAAGGCACGGCGGAAGCCCTCGGGCCCGCAGGCATAAATGGGTGTGTCGGCCGCCGCAAATTCGCGCAGGCGCTGCCGACATGAGCCGCAAGGTGTGCAAAGCTGCCCGTCATTTTCATGACCCGCCACAACAAGGCAGGCGGTGATTTGCTTGCCGCCTGCCGCAATCATGGCGCTGATGGCGCCGGTTTCGGCACAGCTTTGTAAATAGGCGGCATTTTCAACGTTACAGCCGGCAAAAACACGCCCTTGCTCGTCAAGCAAGGCGCAGCCCACAGCATAGCGCGAATAGGGGCTATAGCTTTGGGCGCGTGCGGCACAGGCGGCGGTAAAAAGGGCGGCAAAGTTTGCGGGCAGGGTGTGCATAGGGGCACAGTAGCAAAACTTATGGGGGCTGTTAATTGCCGATTTATACAAGTTTGTGGCTTGGGCGCGGTATCAGCACTTGCCAGCAAGGGGCGATAGGGTTAAATCTGCTCTATGAGCCTTTCTGCGCATTTTTACAATTTTCTGGCCGTGGCCAAAGCGCGTCTTGGCATGTTCTGGCGCTATCGACCCAGTGTGAACATTTTTGGCGGTTTGCAGCAGCGGCTTAAAACCAGCATCAGCGGCTGGCGCTGGTCATCGCGGCTTGTGGGCGGGTTCGCTGGCCTGATTGTGCTTTATATTTTGCTGGGCATGGCTTTGGTGCATCGCATTGATGATAACAGCCATTTTGTGCCCGTGGCCGAAACCGCGAATGGCGCAAAAACCGTTGATATGGCTGTGGCCTTGCTAGATCGCGAGATAAATAAAAATTACTGGGTGGCGAATGATCCGTTTTTTCTGCCCGGTTATTGGCTGGATAATATGCCCGCTTTTCAGCAGGGCATTGTTTATGCCTTATCGCGCTTTTCGGTGCAGTTATCAGACCAGCTGGGGCGGGCGCGGGGCAGCTCCCAGCTAGACCCAGACCTAGACCGCGCTGTTGGTTTTTTGAAATATCCCGGCAATGTTTGGCTGTTTAACTGGTCGGTCAGTTGGCTGCCTACGGCCAGCAGTGAGGCCACTTACCGCTCGGCCATGCGCCATTTTGCCGCTTATAATCAGCGTGTGGCAACGGGGCAGGCGCTTTACGACCGGCGGGCGGATAATTTGATGGCCGCGCTCGATAGCATTGCCTCTGACCTTGGCTCGCAATCGGCCATTTTAGAAAATCAGCTCTTGCTGGGTGGCGGCTTTTTTAGCTGGCATGCCGATACAGTTTATTACAACGCCAAAGGTCGGCTTTATGCTTATAGCCGCCTGATTGATGCTTTAGGGCAAGATTTTAAAGATGTTATCGCCCAGCGCGATATTGCCGCTTTGTGGCAGGGGCTTGTGCAAAGCCTGACCGAGGCCGCTACTTTGCAGCCGCTGATAGTGTGCAATGCCGCACCCGATAATTCATTTTTGCCAAGCCACCTTGCCGCACAGGGCTTTTATTTGTTGCGCGCACGCACACAGTTGCGTGAAATCACCAATGTGCTAAGTAAATAACATGACAAAGCCCAGCTATTGGATGTTTAGCATAGAGGTACCGGCCAAATATCAAGGTCAGGTGGGCTGTGGCTATGCGATTGCTTTTTACGAATTTTCCAATAGCCCGCAATGGAACAGCACCGAGTTTCGGGCCTTTCGTATTGAGGTTGAGAATCTGGCCGAGCGTATTAATAGCCGCCTGTTTAAACCCTCGGTTGAGGCGCAACAAGCCATAGAAGAGCTGCTGCAAGGCGTGCGCCGCATTAATCGCAAATACCCGCTGCTGCAAATTGGCGGCAATGATGATGTGCCGGCCTTCCAAATTGACAATCTCGATGGGCAAAGGCTGGAAATTGAATTAGAGGCCAAAAAGCCGCACAGCCTGCCACAAAAATTGCGCGCGCAAACCTGCCCCATTTATCATGACGGGGCGATTAGCAATCCGCCCTCGCGTGGTTTAGGCTCGATACGGCGCCAGCAGTTTAATTTTTCGGGCTTTAACCGCCAGCCGCTGCGTCAATTATCCATGGCCCAGCGCCATAATTTGCCGCCTGCCCCCGCGCGTCCAAGGCAGCGGCCCGGCAAGCTAACCCCCTAAGTTAACGCCTTAAAATTGGGGCTTAGCCGGCTCTCGCAGCTCTTGTTTAAATTGCTGTAATTCGGTGCGTAAGGCTTTTATCTCGGCCAAAATTTCCTGCTCGCCCTTTTGCTCGATGGCCAGCACTGCGGCATGCTCTGCCGCGCTTTCTTCGGCATGGAGGCGCTGCATGGATTCCACCATCAGCGCGATAAATAAATTAAGCACAGCAAAGGTAATCAGCAAAATAAACGGAATGAAAAACAGCCACGCCCATGGATAGACGGCCAAAATAGGCCGCACCGTTTCGTTCGACCAGCCATCGAGGGTCATAATCTGAAACAAAGTATAAAGCGAGCCGCCAATGCTGCCAAACCATTGCGGAAAAGCGCCGCCAAATAATTTGGTGGTGAGCACAGCCGAGACATAAAACAGCAACAGCAAAACCATCACAATGGCGCCCATACCCGGCAGCGCCCCCAACAATGCCCCCACCACACGGCGCATTTGCGGCACAATGCTCAGCAGGCGCAGGACGCGCAAAATGCGTAACGCCCGCAAGACCGATAAATTATCGCTGATGGGCAACAGCGCAATACCCACCACCAGCACATCAAAAATATTCCAACCGCTTTTGAAAAAACGTGCACCATGCGCCACCAGTTTGGCCACAATCTCGGCCACAAAAACTATCAGCAGGGTTTTGTCGATGGTTACCAGCAAAGCGCCATAATCGGCCATCATGCGGGGCGAGGTTTCTAATCCTAGCACAATGGCATTGATAATAATCAGCACCGTAATAAGCGTCGTCACCGCAGGGCGCTCAAGCCATTGCGCCAGATTCTGCCGCCAGTTTGTGCTTTGGTTTATTTGGGTGTCCACACTCATGCTAATACCCCCCGACGTCGATAGCTCAGCGCCTCGGCCACATGCGTTTTGGCCACATGCTCGGCTTGTTGTAAGTCGGCCAAGGTGCGGGCCACGCGCAATACCCGATGCCAGCCGCGTGCCGAAAGCTGCATTTTATCGGCCGCATCACGCAATAGGTTTATGGCATCGCTGCTGGCTTGCGCTGCGGCCTCTAGCAATTCGCCCTCGGCCTCGGCATTGGTGCTGATATTTTGTGCAGGCGCAAGCGTTGCATAGCGCGCTGCGGCCATGGCGCGGGCGGCGGCTACGCGGGCGGCAATGGTCGCGCTGCGCTCATGGGCGGGCGGCAGGGCTAAATCTTGGGCGCTGACGGCGGGCACCTCAATTTGTAAATCAAAGCGGTCGAGCAGGGGGCCCGATATTTTGCTCTGATAATCCTGCCCGCATTTGGGCGCACGGCCACAGCCCAAAGCGGGTTCGCTTAAATAGCCGCAGCGGCACGGGTTCATGGCGGCCACAATCATGCAGCGCGAGGGGTAGGTCACATGCATATTGGCACGAGCCACAACGGCCTTGCCGCTTTCAATCGGTTGGCGCAGTGCCTCGAGTGTGCCGCGGGCAAATTCGGGCAGTTCGTCTAAAAACAATACGCCTTGATGCGCCAGCGACACTTCACCCGGCTTGGCACGCAGCCCGCCACCCACAAGCGCTGCGGTTGAGGCGCTATGGTGCGGGTCGCGGTAGGGGCGCTCGGTAATAAGACGGCCATCGGGCAACAGCCCTGCGACCGAATGTATCATGGATACTTGCAAGGCTTGTGCGGGCGTGAGTGGCGGCAAAATTGTGCCAAGGCGCGAGGCCAACATCGATTTACCCGAACCAGGCGGCCCCACCAGCAAAAGATTATGCCCGCCCGCTGCCGCAATTTCGAGGGCGCGTTTGGCGTTTTCCTGCCCTTTAATATCGGCCAAATCGCGCTGGTCGGCGTTGCTGTGAGCGAGGCGCTTTTCAGGGTGCGGTAAAATATGTGTGCCTTTAAGGTGGTTAATCAGCGCCAGTAAATTGGGTGCGGCCGCAATAGCCAGCTCGCCCGCCCAAGCAGCTTCGCCGCCATTACCGGCAGGGCAAATCAAGCCATGATTTTTGCTTTGTGCCTCTATGGCCGCGGGCAGCACGCCTGCTACGGGTAACAGCGTGCCATCAAGCGCAAGTTCGCCCAAGGCCACTTGCCCCATCAGCGCATCAGCCGGCACAACATCGAGCGCGGCCAAAATGGCTAAGGCGATAGGCAGGTCAAAATGGCTGCCCTCTTTAAGCAAGTCGGCGGGGGCAAGGTTAATGGTGAGGCGCTTGGCTGGCAGCGATAAACCAAGGCTTGATAAGGCCGCCCGCACCCGCTCACGACTTTCAGCCACGGCTTTGTCAGGCAGGCCCACCAGCGTAAAAGCCACAATGCCCGCGCTTATTTGCGCCTGCACTTCTATGGCAAGAGTTTCAATGCCTTGAAAGGCCACAGTTTGCACACGGCTGGTCATGGAAGTTATTTAGCCGATATTGTCACGATTTGCTAATTACTTTCGTGGGTTTTTGCTATATTGAGGGCAGAAACATCAATAGCAGGAGTTTACCATGAGCAATAATGTTGTGCCCCCAAGCTGGCTTGAGCGTATTAAAAAAGCCGCCGCCACCGCGACCGAAATTGTTGAAGTTGCCGGTCAAAAAATTCAAGAGAGCGGCGTGATTGACGAAGCTAAAAAGCGCATTGGTGCGCTGCGCACGGAAGTCGTCGAAGTCATTAAAGAAGCCAAAGACGAGCTCAGCGGCGCCAATGACCGCGCCGAAATTGAGCGTCTGCAACAAGAAGAACTTGCCGCTATTGAAGCTGCCAAAAAACCAGCAGCACCAGTGCCCGCTGCTGAAGTGACCGCAGCGCCCGTCAAAAAAACGCGCGCCAAAAAACCAGCCGCCCCCACTCAGGATAACGGCCAGCAAGTCGGCGCACCTGCGGCACAAGCAGCCAAACCGGTTGACCCACGCGCCGAGCGCAAGCGTCTGCGTGCTGAAAAAGCCGGTAAACCCGGTGGCCCGCGCTAAAGCGCGCCATTGCTATGCGCGGATATTTTGCTGTTGGTGTTGAAGGGCTGAGCAAGTCCGGCAATTTGGGCGCGCTGATGCGCACCGCGCATGCATTTGGCGCATCTTTTCTTTTTACCATTGGTAGCGGCCTTAATTATCGTGAGCTGCGCGCCACCGATACTTCGGGCAGCTTTGGCCATTTGCCTTATTTTGCGTTTAACGACGCTGCACAAATGCAATTACCCCACGATTGCACGCTGGTTGGGGTAGAGCTTACGCCCGATGCGGTTTTTTTGCCGTCTTTTCACCACCCAGCTAAAGCCGCCTATTTGCTGGGGCCTGAAGATGGCAGCCTTTCGCCCGCCCTCGTGGCGCGGTGTAATTATGTGGTAAAAATTCCCACCGCGTTTTGTATCAATGTTGGTCTGGCGGGGGCGCTGGTGATGTATGACCGCATGGTTAGTCTTGGCAATTTTGCCGAGCGACCGGTGCGTGTGGGCGGCGTGATACAGCCGCTTAAGGGCAAGCGCGATGCGGGCGGCCGTAGATAGGTGCTTTGTTTAATACCGCACAAACGGGTTAAGCAATGTACCAATAAAGCCGGTGAGACGCAGCTTGCCAGTGGTAACCGCCAAACAAATACAATCGGCATCTTCGTCAGCGGTGGGGTGGTGTTGCACATCGCTATTGGTGCAGCTGATATCACCCACCCCATAAAATTGCCCGCGATCATGAAAGCCGCCTTGCAACACCAAAGTCAGCTCGCGCCCCTCATGGGTGTGGTGCGGCATGGCGGCACCCGCTTTAATGCGCAGCAATTTTGCCGTGCCAAACGGGTGCGCTATGGGCAGGTCAAAATCCTCAAGCCCGGGCAAACGCCGCCGCCAGCGCACATCACGCCCCGCCAATATTTGTGCCAGCGGTGCTGGCCATGGGCTGGCCGGGGTTGATTTTTGTTGCTGCGAATTTTGTGCCAGTGAATTTTGTACCTGCGTATGGCGCCCCAGCCGCGCTAAAGTTTGCGGCAATAAATCTTGCGGAAGCTCATCGGCCGGCATATTGGCCATAAGAGCGCCGCCCACACGCTCGCAGGCGGCAACGGCCTTACGGCAAGCGGGGCAAAAAGTAAGATGCGTGGCAATAACCAAATTACTCGTGCTCGATAGCCCGCCTGCCGCATAAGCCAGCAGCAAATCTTCGTCAGGGTGGTGGGTTGGCATCGTCACGGTAAAGTTGTTCCTCGTTGTTTTGGCTTTTTATCAAGCACAGCTTCTAATATAGAGCCAATTTTGCGCATCGCCAGTCTGATACGGCTTTTTACCGTGCCCAGCGGCAGCGCCAAGCTTTTGGCAATCTCCTCATGGCTTTGTTCGTTAAAAAAGGCCGCTTGGATCACTTTTTGCTGTTCGGGCGGCAATTGCGCCAAGGCTTGTTGCACCAGTATTTCTTCTTCGGCAATGGCGATGGCATCGTCGGCGGGTAAAATATCGGCCACAAAATGCGCATCATCGGGCAGGGCTTCAAAATGCTGGCGGGCGCGCTGCGCATCGATAAAGCTATTGCGGGCAATGGTAAAAAGCCAAGTGCTGGCGCCGGCAATTTGTGGGTTATAGCGCGGCGCATTTTGCCAGGCTTTGAGCATCACTTCTTGCACAAGGTCGGGCGCGGCATCACCTACGCCCCATTTTTTGGCATAGCTCAGCAACCGTGGTGCATAAAAATTAAACAGCTCGATAAAGGCCGTTTCGCTGCCTGCGGCCATGTCTAAAATCCACCGAGATTGCGCGGTGGGTTCGGTTGTTACAGTTTCTGGCGCAGCATTTTTGGGCATTTGGTTTTGGGTATTGAGCTTTGGGGCAGGTTGATAATTTTGGGCACTATACACAATTTCGCACGCGGTTGCTTGAGAGTTTTTTAATCGGCTTTTGGCAGACTGTGCCTATGCGCATCTTTGCTTTGACCATTTTACTGACCCTACTTGCTTTGCCCGCCTTGGCCGAGCAAAGGCCTGTGGGCAAATTTGGCGATTGGCAGGTTTTTAGCGGCGAGGAAAATGGCGCACCGATTTGCTTTATGCTGAGCAAGCCCATAAAACAAGAGGGCAAGTTTAAAAAGCGCGGCACAACCTATGCCACCATAACGCAGCGTCCGGCTGAAAATAGCCTCGATGTGGTTAGTTTTGTAGCTGGCTATGATTTTAAAGATAATATGCAGCCTAAATTATCAATCGGCCGCGAAACTTTTACGCTCTTTACCCGCAATGACACAGCTTGGGCGCGTGATGCTGTGGCCGATAAGGCGGTGCTGGCGGCTATTCGGCGTGGCAATCAAATGGTGCTGCAAGGCGAAAGCGAGCGCGGCACCAAAATCACCGATACTTATAGCTTGAAGGGCACCAGCAAAGCGATAGAGGCGATGAACAAGGCCTGCGGTTTGCGTTAGTTTTGGCGCGTTAGGCCACTTTATCAAATTGCTGCGGCTCGGCCACAAAACCAGCCAGCATAATTTGCGGCGATAAGTCGGGTAAATGCTTGTGGGGCAGAAGCTTATCGGCAACCTTGGCCGAGGCAAATTGAATGGCCGGCACTCTTATCGGTATGGCAATGCTGCGCATGGCGGATATTTCCGTTTCTGAAGGCCGTATCCTATGGGCTTTGTGGTAAATAATTAGTTAAAATGCCCCGCAACTTTGCTTGCATTCCTGTGTTTATAAAGCTTATAACTGTGCCGTAATAAACAAGAGAGATTTCATCATGGGCGTGAATGCGCATAATTCGGCTTTTGCACCGCCGCCTGCCAGCAATGGCAAAATCAGCTTGCAAGGTTTAACCCTGCCCGAACTCACCGATGTTTTGGTGGGTTTGGGGCTAGAAAAATTTCGCGCTAAGCAAATTTGGAATTGGCTTTATGCGCGGGGTGTGTCCGACTTTGCCGCCATGACCACCTTGGCCAAGCCCTTGCGCGAGCGGCTGGCCGAAATTTGTGATATCAGCCGTCCGCAAGTTTTAAGCGCGCAAAAAAGCGAAGATGACACGCAAAAATGGCTGCTCAAATTCCCCGATGGGCAAGCGGTTGAGGCCGTGCACATCCCCGAAGAAGATCGCGGCACTTTGTGCATCAGTAGCCAAGTGGGTTGTACGCTGACGTGCCGCTTTTGTCATACCGGCACGCAAAAGCTGGTGCGCAATTTAAGCGCTGCCGAAATTTTGGGGCAGGTGCTTTATGCCCGCGACCAACTCAAAGACTGGCCCGACACGGCCGGCGCTCTGCCAAAAGATTGGCGGATGATTAGCAATATTGTGCTGATGGGTATGGGTGAGCCGCTGTATAATTACGACAATGTCGCCAAAGCGCTGAAAATTATGATGGATGAAAGCGGCATTGCCATCAGCAAGCGCAAAATCACGCTGTCAACTTCGGGCGTGGTGCCAATGATGGAGCGCTGCGGCCGCGAGCTTAATGTCAATCTGGCCGTCAGCCTTCATGCCGTGAATGATGAGTTGCGCGACCAAATTGTGCCGCTGAACCGCAAATATCCGATAAAGGATTTGCTTAATGCCTGCCGCAATTATCCGGGCCTGACTAATGCGCGGCGCATTACTTTTGAATATGTGATGCTTAAGGGTGTGAACGACAGCGATGCCGATGCGCGAGAGCTGTGCCGCCTGCTTAAAAACATCCCCGCTAAGGTTAATCTTATTCCGTTTAACCCGTGGCCGGGTGCGCAATATGAATGTTCGGACGAGGCGCGTATCGAGGCCTTTGGCGATATTGTCAATGCGGCCGGCTATGCCAGCCCGGTACGCACACCGCGTGGCCGCGATATTTTAGCCGCCTGTGGCCAGCTTAAAACAGACAGTCTGCGCCAAACCGCAGCTGAGCGCGCGGCAGAGCGTGCCGCGATGGATGCGGTGATTGCCGCTAAAGACGCAGTTCAGGGTTTGGTTTAGTTGCCGCACAGGGGGTGACAGCAACCGCGCCTGGCCTGAGGGGTGTCAGTTTGGGCGATGCAATTTGTGCCTGTGCGGCGGCGTCGGCTATGCGGGCTAGCTCACGCGCCGCAATTTTATGTGCCGTGACATCGGCAGCGCAGATGACATATTCGGCAAGCAGCAAATCGCCATTGGCTTTTACCAGTGCGTCAGTTTGTGCGGCTTTTGGGGCCCAGAGATTTGTATTGTCGACGAACCAACCATAATCTTTTCTTTCAACCAGCGCGCTTTTTGTACTGAGCTCTAGCCATGCTTGGTGTTTTAAAAATGCGGGGCTATTTTCAAAGTCTGTGAGCTGCTGTTGAGCTTGCTCAAGCTCTGTTGCTAAAACAGATGAAGGTTTACCATATTTAAGCTGGCTAAGACTGGTTAAGTAGAAGGGCACACGGCCAGAATAAGTGTCATATCCATTTTTCTTTAGCTTGGGTTGTGTGATATTGGGGGCGAGAAATTGCGCCAGCTTATCTGCGTTCCTTCCAGCTTTAACTTTTTCTAGCTCCACAAAAAAGAGTCTGGCTTCATCGGCGGGTTTTTGCAGCATGGCATCAATCGGCTGCAACATTGGCTCGGGCTGTACAAATACATAAGCCAAGAGCTCTTTGAATTCTCTAATTTCGGCAGCCTCACTTGGAAATGCATCGCGAAAACTGCCCGAAAGTTTTCTGACCTTAAAGGTAAGATCTTCAACGGCCCTTGTTTTTTCAA
>JAIXQD010000010.1 GCA_027485855.1 Rickettsiales bacterium
GGTAAATTAAAAGTGGGCTATTTTGCCCAGCACCAAACTGAAGAATTAGACATTACGCAAACACCGTTTGAGGTGATGCGCGACACGATGAAAGACAAGCCAGAACCGAAAGTACGCGCAGCGCTTGATGCATTTGGGTTTGACCGCCACCGTGCTGACACCAAAGTGGGCGAGCTTTCAGGTGGTGAAAAAGCGCGCCTGTTGCTGGCCGTGATGAGCTATGACGCGCCGCATATTATGTTGCTGGATGAACCGACCAACCACTTAGACATTGAAGCACGCGAAGCGCTAACCCAAGCGCTAAATAATTATAATGGCGCAGTGATTCTAGTAAGCCACGACCCGCATTTGGTGGAATGTGTGGCCGACCGCTTGTGGCTGGTGGCGGACGGCAAATGCCAAAATTATGAGGAGGATGTGGACGCGTATCGGCAATTGATTATGCGCCAACGCCGCAAAGAACGCGCCGAAGCCAAAGGGTCTGCCAAGAAAAAAGAAGCTAAAAATACCTCCAGCGCTTTAGTGAAAGAAAGCAGCAAGCTCGAACAAACCATCGAAGCACTCACCAAAGAACGCGACGCGACCGAAACCGCTTTGGCAGAAGCAGCACTGAACAACCATGTGAGCGCGCTGAAAGACCTGAACATTACGCTGGCACAGACGCAAAAAGCGCTGGCCGAGGTGGAAGAAAAATGGGTGCTGCTACAAGAGCAGATCGAAGCCGAAAACGCGGCATAAAAATTCCCCCGCAGCTGGGCTATCGGGGGAATTTTTCTTACCTTACTTCGAAACTATTTTGAGCTTGAGATTAAGAAAGCTCTTCTTTCGAGCCTTTCCTTTTATGCTCTTATAAGCAGTGATTGTATGATGAATCAAATAAGATTCCTCATAATCAGTCTGAAAGCTCAAAAGAGCCTGCAGTAGCTCAAGGGTCGACTCAAAGCCATACCCTAATCTGCGCTTATCCACACGAACAAAGGCAATACTAAAATCAAAAACTCTTTCGAGCTTTTCTCCTCTTAATATTGCGCTATGTAAAGAGGCCGCTGACTCGATGAACTTCGCTTGCTGCAAGCTCTCGAGTAAATTTAGCAGAGACTTTTCAGCCGTTGGCCAGTTTTTATCACTGCAATACTTCAACTTACCTTTATTAAAGCTAAGTTGAACATCTAAAGATGTTATCATAAATTAAAAAATTAAGTTCACCGCATTCTATAACTGAAGCGGGGCAACAAAACAAATGACAGTTTTGTGACGATTGAGCGCTTGCCGCCTGCGGGCCGCTGGTTTACAAGGGGGCATGGCCAAACATTCCACCCAATATACCTGCCAATCTTGTGGCACTGTGCACCCCAAATGGGCGGGCCAGTGTGACGCCTGCGGGGCGTGGAACAGCCTTTCCGAAGAACATGCCCTGCCCAGCACCCCCAAAGGCTTAAAGGCGGGCAAAGCGCAAAAAGTGGCCTTTGTTGATTTAAATGCGGCCTCCAGCGAAGAACCACGCTTTTCCACCCAGTTAAGCGAGCTCGACCGCGTGCTTGGCGGCGGCCTCGTGCCCGGTTGCGCGATTTTAATTGCGGGTGACCCTGGCATTGGTAAATCCACCATTTTGCTGCAAGCGCTGGCGCGCATGGGGCGTGCCGGCACCCGCGTGGCCTATATTTCTGGCGAGGAATCCGAGCTGCAAGTGCAGTTGCGCGCCAAACGCTTAGGCCAAGAAGGCGCGCCCGTGGCGCTTGCCGCCGCCACCAATGTGCGCGACATTATTGCAAGTCTTGATACAGGCGACACCCGCCCCCAAGTGGTCGTCATCGATTCCGTGCAAACCCTGTTCCTTGATAATCTAGATTCCGCTCCCGGAACGGTCACGCAAGTGCGCGCCTGTGCGCATGAACTCATTAAGCTGGCCAAGGCGCGGGACATGGCGATTTTTCTGGTCGGGCACGTGACCAAAGAAGGCCAGATTGCCGGCCCACGCGTGCTGGAACATATGGTGGACACGGTGCTATATTTTGAAGGCGAGCGCGGCCATCATTTTCGCATTTTACGCGCGGTGAAAAACCGCTTTGGCGGCACGGACGAAATTGGCGTGTTTGAAATGACGGATGCGGGATTGCAGGAAGTGGCCAACCCATCCGCATTATTTTTGTCTGAACGCGGGGCACAAGCCAGCGGCTCAGTAGTGTTTGCTGGCATGGAAGGCACCCGCCCGATGCTGATGGAAATTCAGGCGTTAGTTGCCCCTTCCACCATGTCGAATCCACGCCGCGCTGTGGTGGGATGGGACAGTGCAAGGCTTTCTATGTTGCTGGCGGTGCTAGAAACACGCTGCGGCATTTCATTTCATGACCGCGAAGTGTATCTAAGTGTGGCAGGCGGCATGCGCATTCAAGAACCTGCGGCCGATTTGGCGGTAGCAGCCGCACTACTTTCGGCCCTAACCGATATTTGTTTGCCAGAAGACGCCATTTTATTTGGTGAAATTGGATTATCAGGGCAGACACGCCGGGTGAGCCGCACCGAAGCACGCCTCAA
>JAIXQD010000002.1 GCA_027485855.1 Rickettsiales bacterium
TCAATGCCGCGCAAACCATAGCCCGAAAGACGAGAAGGGATGCCAGGGAAGAATTCATTTGCCAGCGAGCGCGACAAACCAATCACCTCAAAATTGCAGCCATTACGATAGGAGCTGACAACGGAAATACCGATTTTTGACATGATTTTGAGCAGCCCTGCGCTCATTGCGTCTTTGAATTTCAGCAGGCTTTCATGCGCCGTGTTTTTGCCGAGCAGCCCTGCCATATGGCGATGCAGAATGGTTTCTTCCGCGAGATACGCATTCACCACCGTAGCGCCACAGCCAATCAGCACTGCAAAATGATGCACATCAAAACATTCCGCCGAGCGCACAATAATGGAGGCGCGTTTGCGTAGTTTGAGGGAGACTAAATGCGTGTTCACCGCCGCCACCGCCAGAATCATAGGAATCGCGGCGCGTTGCGCATTGCGATGTTCATCGGTCAGCAACAAATAAGGTTTGCCTGCACGCACGGCGCTCTCTGCGGCTTGCACCAGCGCGTCCAAGCCGCGACGTAGCGCATTGTCATTGCCGGAAGCATCAAACAATGTGTCAATTTTTCGCACTTTATCGGAGAAATCCGCCTTCAGATTGTCCAGCTCATAGGAGAGCAAATAGGGCGTCTCCAGCACCACGCTTTTATGGTAGGAATTGTTTAGTGAAAGGAAGTTGCCGTCATTCCCGAAGCGGGTTTTGAGGCTCATGGTGCGGTGTTCGCGCAGCGCGTCTATCGGCGGGTTAGTGACTTGCGAAAATTGCTGGCGGAAGAAATGGTGGAACCCGCGTGGGCGGCGCGCTAACATCGCAAGGGTGGTGTCATCTCCCATCGAGCCAATGGCTTCTTTGCCGGTTTCGGCCATCGGTTGTAAAATCAATTCCAGCTCTTCAAACGTCATGCCAACGGCCGTGTGAAGCTGGCGCAGCGCCTCGCTGTCTAAGCGCGGAAGCAAAGTGCTTTCCGCAGGGGCGGCCGAGGAAAGCTGCGTGATTTTTGACGCCCATTCATGATAGGGTTGGTCGTTCGCAAGCGTGTCTTTTAGTTCTTGGTCGCGGTATAATTTACCTTCGCGCAGATTCACACCAATCGTGTCGCCGGGGCCAAGGCGGCCTTTTTCCAGCACGCGCTCGGGCGCAACCGGCACCATCCCGCTTTCCGAGCCAATCACTAGCAAACCGTCGTCCGTCAAGGCGTAGCGCATGGGGCGCAGGCCGTTGCGGTCCATGCCTGCAATCACCCATGTGCCGTCCGTGCCAGCAATCGCGGCAGGCCCGTCCCACGGCTCAGACACGGTATTGAGGCAGGCAAACATGTCTTTGTGCGCTTGCGGCATGTCGGACGCGTGGCTCCACGCCGGTGGCACCAAAATTTGTTTGGCCAGTGGAATCGAGTGGCCAGCGCGCACCAGCAATTCCATCACATTATCCAGTGCCGCCGTGTCCGACACATTGGGTTGCACCACAGGGCGCACCGTGTCTTCATGGCTTGCAAAGGCGTCACAATCCATGGTCGCTTCATGGCTTTTCATGAAGTTCACATTGCTGCGCAGCGTGTTGATCTCGCCATTATGCGCAATGCAGCGGAAAGGCTGCGCAAGGTGCCATGCAGGTGCGGTATTCGTCGAAAAACGCTGATGGAAAATCGCGAAGGAGGAGGTGAAGCGTTCATCCAGCAAATCGGGATAAAAAGCGGTGAGTTGTTCGGCGCGGAACAAGCCTTTATAAATAATGCTGCGCGAAGAAAGCGAGCAAAGATAGATGTCAGAAATCGAGCGCTGGCGGGCTTGTTGCTCGATGTTGCGGCGGATGAGATAGAGCTCTAATTCAAAGCGCGGTCGGTCAATTTTCTTGGAAGAGCCAATCAACACCTGCTCAATTTCTGGGCGGGAATCATTGGCAATATCGCCAATAATGGTGGCGTCAATCGGCACTTGTCGCCAGCCTAAAATATGGTGGCCAAATTTCTGAATTTCGCTTTCAATAATCGCGCGGCATTCGTCTTGTGCACTCAATTTTTTCTTGGGCAAAAACACCATGCCCACCCCAAGCAGGCTTTCGGGCGCAAGGGTCACGCCGCTTTTGCCGAGTTCGTCTGCAAAAAAAGCACGCGGAATATGTAGGTGAATCCCTGCGCCGTCGCCTGTTTTACCGTCTGCATCCACCGCGCCGCGGTGCCACACATTTTTCAGTGCTTCAATCGCTAGCGTCACCACCTCTCGGCGTGGCTCGCCATCAATCGCCGTCACCAAGCCAACGCCGCAAGCGTCATGCTCGTCGGTCAATGAATACATGCCCGTTTGCGCGAGTTTCGCGGCGCGGTCTGCCCATTCGCTAGGCCACAAATTATGCGACATGGGCGACTCCTTGTGTATTGTTTTTTTGTTGTAAATAATCATGAATGGCGGCGGCGGCGTCATGTCCATCACGGATCGCCCACACCACAAGGGACGCGCCGCGCGCAATGTCACCTGCCGCAAACACGCCGTCCAGATTCGTTTGCATATTGGCATTCACCTTCACCGTACCCCAGCGGGAAACGGCCAGTTCAGGCGCATTGAAATAGGTCGGAATTTCTTCCGGTTCAAAGCCCAGCGCGGTGATGACCATATCAGCTTCCACAAAAAATTCGGAACCTGCCACCGCTTCAGGCGCCGCACGACCCGACGCATCCGCTTTACCCAACGCCATTTGCACCACTTTAACGGCAGAAATTTTTGTATCCCCCTCAAAGCCCACAGGCGCGGAAAGCCAACGGAAAACCACGCCTTCTTCTTCCGCATTTTTTACTTCACGCGCAGAACCCGGCATGTTCTCTTTATCACGACGATAGAGGCAGGTGACCGATGTTGCGCCTTGACGAATCGCGGTGCGCACGCAGTCCATTGCGGTGTCTCCGCCACCAATCACCACCACTTTTTTGCCCGCAGTACTGAGTTTGCCAGTGATGAATTCGGGCACATCGTCGCCCAGTCCCGTGCGGTTGCTGGCAATCAGATAGTCAAGGGCAGGGAGCAAATTGGCATATGTTTTATGTTCAAAGTCCAAGCCACGGCCTTTGTAAACGCCCGTGGCAATCAACACCGCATCATGTTTTTTGCGTAGCGCTTCAAAAGTAATATCGCTACCAACCGCGCAATTGAGCGTAAATTCAATGCCTGCTTCACGCAGCAAAGCCTCGCGCCGCGCGACAATCGATTTGTCGAGTTTGAAATTAGGGATGCCATACACCAGCA
>JAIXQD010000001.1 GCA_027485855.1 Rickettsiales bacterium
CCCATTGTCCAAAATTCCCCACTGCTGCCTCCCGTAGGAGTCTGGGCCGTGTCTCAGTCCCAGTGTGGCTGATCGTCCTCTCAGACCAGCTACTGATCGAAGCCTTGGTAAGCCATTACCTTACCAACTAGCTAATCAGACGCGGGCTAATCTCTCGGCGATAAATCTTTTTTCAATGACCGCCAAAGTCACTGAAAACATACGGTATTAGCTACAGTTTCCCGTAGTTATTCCGTACCGAGAGGCATATTCCCACGTGTTACTCACCCGTGCGCCGCTCCCCTTGCGGGGCGCTCGACTTGCATGTATTAGGCCTGCCGCCAGCGTTCGTTCTGAGCCAGGATCAAACTCTCAGGTTAGAATTGTGTGTACACCCCGCAACCTTGCGATTGCGGTGTCACAAATCTACTTAGTGACGGGTCTCGTCACATTTACTGAAATTAATCCCTATTCAGTGCTGCTACGGAGGTAGCAGCATCGAACTAAAATATTATTACTGTAGATGCGTCAAAACCAGTCACCGCTTATGCTGATAAAGCATTACTCATAACCTCTTGCGAGGTCAGAGCCGCGGCAGCCGTCTGCGCATCCCTTTCGTCAAAATCATCCACGATGTCCAAGAATGCTTCCCGAAGGAAGCGGCACCAAAATCTTTCAACACTTGGTGCGGGGCGGTTGATACGCCGCCCGGGCACATCCGTCAATACAAAAAACGAAAAAATCGCAAATATTTTTAAAATATTTAATCTGACGCTTGTTATGCACTGAAAACAGGGCACAAAAAGACACCAGACCCTATCGCAGGCCGCAAAAAGCGGCAACCACGATGAGGTGGCGATAAAAACGTCCGTCATTGGGCGGATGGGTTATCGACTGCATAAACAGCGCGACAACCTGAGGAATATATAGTTTTGCCTATCGGCTGTAAAGCATATTTTTAAAAAATCGCCCGGCAGTAAAATCTATCGATAATTCAATAGGTTGCCTGATGTGTAGCGGCGTAAGCCACGATTAAAAAACGTCAAGGCCGCAAAAAAGTAGCAGGGCGCTGCCAGCAACATGGCTGCCAAAGCGGGCCAAGCAAAGTTTTGCATAATGCCCACTGGCAGCAGCACAATAAAACCAGCCGGCACCACCGTGAATAATAGGATTTTAATCATAGGTGCAAAACCATGCTGCGGGTAGGTTGAGATGATAATAAAAAACTCAAGCAACTGGCCGCTAAAACTGGGCTTTGTGCCAAAATAAAAAGGCAAAGAATTAACCACAATAATAACCGACAGGATGATAATGGCCGCCAGCAAACTGAGCAATATCAGCAAGGGGAGATCGCCAAGGCCATAACCGCCAATAAACAGCCACATAATAAAAGCTGTGGCCATATCACCAAAAGCATAGGGGCGGGGCTCGCGTAATAACAGCGGCAATAGCGGGTGCACCGGGCGCGCTAAATAACCATCAAGCGAGCCATCATCAATGCGTTGTGCCAGCTCAAGGCCGCCGCCTAATAATTCACAAAAACTCATGGCCAAGGCGGCAATGCCAAAAAATGTGGCGATTTCGGTAATGCCCCAACCTTTAAGGCTGCTGACATTGCTAAAAAACACCTGCCATAGGCCAAACCAGATTAAATTTTGCAGCAGCATGGCCAAAGATATTAGGATAAATTGCTTTTTTTGTTGGCGCATCAGCTGCGCTGCGGCCAAAAGATGTGCGCCGACAATTTTAAACGATGTGCGCATCAGTCACCCCTTTGCGCTAAATGTTTTTGCGTGCGCCGCAAGGCGGCATAACAAAAATAGGACATAATGCCTATCCAAATTATTTGCAGTAGCAGCCAGTGCCACAAAGGCGTGGCACTTTGCTGTATGGCTATTTGCGCGGGCGCATAAAGAATGGCCGGAAAGGGGGTGGCGGCGGCGGCCATTTGCAGTACGGCCGGATAAAGGGGCAGTGGCAAAATAAGTCCGCCCAGCAAGAAATTGGTTTTACTCACAAGCCACATGCAGGGGCGCGCATAATCGCCATAAATTTCAAATAGGCCGATACAAAACTGCACCTGCACTAACAAAATTATGGCGCCAAGGCCTAAAGGCAGCAGCCATAAATATTGCCAAATTTGCCCCAGGGCTAGCTTATGCAACAGAGCTAAAAGAGCAATGGCATAAGCCAAATGCAGCAGATATTGGCCATAGCTTGAGGCAACCAGTGGGATGATTTTAAGCCAAGTATAGGCCACCGGCCGACCGCTCATTTGCGCAAATTGCCCCGAGCGGATATCATCAAAAATTGAACGAAAGGTGTAGCCCACGCCAAACACCACAGCCTCGGTTATGGCCAAATATGTGGCAAGGCTTATGGCATCGAGGCGCAAAGAGGGGTGGCGCGGTTGCACCTCATGCCATGGCGTAATGCCATAGATACTGCCAAAAACCAGCAGCAGCATGGTGTAAGTAAGTAAGCGGCCAAGATGCGCCACGCTCTCATGGCTGAATTGCCAAAAGCCAAAACGAAACAGCGCACGCAGGGTTGATTTATGCATGGTGGGCGGCGGCATAAATTTGCCGCAAAATTTCATCAAGCGGTGGGTCGCTGATCACAATATCAACGACCTGCAGCTGGCTCAGGGCAAGATTGACCACTGTTTGAATCGCTTCTTGCTTGGGCTCAACAATCAGCTGTAATTGATGTGGTGCGATGATGTGCTGGGCGCGCACGGGCAACTGGCCTATATCAATTTTTGGCTGGGCCTCTATGGTTTGCAACGTAATGCGTTTTTCGGTGAAGTACCGTTGACGCATGGCAGACAGGGATAAATCATCGAGCAAGCGGCCAAAATTAATTAAAATAACGCGCCCGCAAATTTCTTCGATGTCGCCCGGATCGTGGCTGGTGAGCAGCAAAGTTATTTGCTCGTCCTGCACTAATTGTTTAAGCAAATCGCGCAATTCGGCCTTAGCGGTGACATCAAGGCCAATAGTGGGCTCATCCAAAAAAAGCACTTTTGGCTTATGCAGCAGGCTTGCGGCAATTTCAACGCGCATGCGCTGCCCCAAAGATAGGCTGCGCACAGGCCGTTGTGTTAAATCGCCTAAATTAAAGCGCTCGATGAGTTCGGGCAAAGTGTCGGGCTGCACTTGTGTGTCGTAAAGTGCGCCAATAAGGCTGAGGGCATCACGCACCGGCAATTCGGCAATCAGCTGCGAGCGCTGGCCAAACACCAAGCCAATATGGCGGGCCAGCTGTTGCCTTTGTGTCCAAGGTGTAAGGCCAGCCACCGTGGCACTGCCATAGCTGGGCGTTAAAATGCCGCTGAGCATTTTTAGCGTGGTTGATTTGCCGGCACCATTAGGGCCAATAAAGGCCACGGCCTGACCTTTATCGATGGTAAAGCTTAGATTGCTCACCGCATGCACCGTTTGCAGGCGGCTTTTTTGCCACCAGCGACCGCCGGCCTGCTTGAGCGAAAAGTCTTTGCCAAGATTTTGAATCTCAATCATGGCATGAGCGTGACACAGTTAAATTACTAAGGGCAAGATTTTTGTGTCTTGGCTTGTTTTATGCCTTAGCTAATAAGGCTAGCCAGCGGGTGAAATTGCTTTGTTGTGGAAGTTCGCTTAGGGGCACCCAGCGCAATTCGGGTGTTTCGTCGCTGGCGATGAGCGGGGCTTTATCGTCGGCCTCACACAGAAAACGCAGGTCAAAGTGGTAATGCGCGGGCTCGGCGCGAGATACATGCGCGGGCTCCTTGTGACTGAACTCTTCGAGTTCGGCGCGAGATACATGCGCGGGTTGTTGGTTTTTGAACTCTTCGAGTTCGGAATTAGATTCGCGCGCGGGTATTTCATGCACATCAATATCGGCCAGCTCTGCTGCCAGCAAAGCTTTGGCGGTAAGGCCGGTTTCTTCGGCGGTTTCGCGCAAGGCCGCGGCAAGGGGCGAGGCATCGGTGTTATCAATATGACCGCCCGGTTGCAGCCATTTTTGCAATTTTTTATGCCAGATGAGTAGCAATTTATCGCGATTTGCATTGGTGATAAAAGCCGATGCGGTAAAATGCCCCGGATTAAAAGCGGTGCGATAAGTTGGGTTTGGCGTATGCAATAATAATTGCTGCATAGCGGCTTTGGCGCCAGCGGTGCTGCTGTCTATGGGGCGGTAATTATCAATGAGGTTTTTAATCAGTGTGTGCATGTGTCGGCCCTAAAATGAGGCATAAATAAAAACAGGCCGAACCTTTCGGCTCGGCCTGTCATTGTAGTAGATTTTATTGAACCAGGGTTAGGCTTTATTCGCCATCGCCTTCGTCAGCATGGTCTTCATGCTCATCTTCTTCTTCATCTTCGTCTTCAGCGCTATCATCAGCTTTATCGGCTTTGTCATCGCTGGCGGCTTCTTCGCCTTGCTCTTTGTGATCATTTGCCCAGGCGATATGTGCGCCAACAGGTGCTGCAATAAGAGCGGCCGCAGCAAGAATAGTGAAAACAAATTTGCGGAAAGCTTCAGTCATTGAATACTCCTTTTATGTTGAGCTTAGGCCACTCTAAAATGAGGTTAGCAAAAGCCATTAAGTTATGCACAGCAAGCGTTAAAATTCGACCAATTAACCGTCAAAAACACCAGATCGAATCCAGCCATTGCGTACATAGATAAGCTAGCCCGTAATTGGGGCATATTTATGGTGCTGCTTTATGGTGGCTATTTAGTATTTTTTTACCAAAACTGCACTTGTTTAATTTTGCAGTGCAAAAATGGCTTCAACTTCTACTGCAGCGCCCAGCGGCAAGGACGACACGCCAACGGCCGCTCTGGCATGTTTGCCGGCCTCGCCAAAAACCTGCTGCATCAGTTCGGATGCGCCATTGATAACCGCTGGATGTGCGGTAAAATTTGCGGGCGAAGCCACAAAGCCAGTTAATTTTACCACGCGTTTAATGCGCGCTAAATCGCCTAAGGCTAATTGCGCTTGCGCCAAAATATTAATGGCGCAGAGGCGTGCGGCCAGTTGCCCTTGCTCGGGGGTGAGGCTGTCGCCCACAAGGCCGGCATAAGCAAGCTTGCCATGTTCCATTGGTAATTGGCCTGAAATATACAGCATGTTGCCTTCAATCACATAGGGCACATAGGCGGCAACGGGGGCTGCGGGGGCGGGCAGGGTAATGCCGAGGGCGGCTAAGTTTTGGCTGATGCTCATAGTCTTTCCTTTTAGGTTTTTTTGCCTATTGGCAAGGTTACAATTTCTGCCACTTGTGGTGATGCGCTATGCTGTGCGGCAAGCTCGCGCATGACATAATCAACCATCGAACAGGCTTGCGCAACCGTGTTGCTGCCCTCGACACTGCCTTGCGGGCCAAAGCTGAGGCCAGAGAGATTATCGACATAATCTTGTAGTGGCACGCCATATTGCAAGCCAATAGAAAGGCATATGGCAAATGTATCTAGCAGCGCTTTTTGCGTGGCGTCAGCCTGGGGGCAATCCATAAAAACTTCGCCCAAACGGCCATCGGCATAGGTGCCGGTGCGCAAAAATAATTTTTCGCCACCGATGCTAATTTTATAGGTGGTGCCGCGACGCGGGTTGGGCATAATTTCGCGGCGGGCACGGTAAATAATTTTTTCTAAAGCGTGTGTAGCGGCGGGCGCTGGCGGGTTTGGTGCTTTTGCCAGTGCTATAGATGCGTGCTGCATAGCCAAACGCCAGCATTTAAGGCCCGCTTGCCAAGCGCTTACGGCTAAATTTTGCCATTCTGATGCCGTTAAAGCCTGTGTGCAAATAAGCGGCTCGCTCATGCCGCCACAGGCAAAGGGCTGTTGTGCGGCAAGCCAATCAATTTGTGCGGCAAGCTCGGCTTGTGGCAAAGCGGGGCCGAGTTGCAAAATATGCGCATGCCGCAGGCCAAAACGTGCGGCGGCTTCTGGTATATGCGCCCACAGTGACAGGCTGGCTTGCAGCAAATTAGCATCTGGGCAAAACCGCCCAGCCACAGCGCGGGGCAAAACCGCGACATCTTCATAGTGATATTGTTCGCCAAAGGCCGCCGCCGCCCGATTACGCAGCACGCGTAGCCATGACGCCGATTCTGTGGCATAGGCCGGAAACGCACCATGCTGCTGCGCCAACTGAATAGAGGTTTGCCAGGCAATGCCACTGATATAGGCCATAAGACAGCCGGCATAGGCTTTGCCCTCTTGGCTTTCAGCGCTGAGCTTGTGGGCTTGAATAA
Source organism: Rickettsiales bacterium (assembly GCA_027485855.1). Lineage (GTDB taxonomy): Bacteria > Pseudomonadota > Alphaproteobacteria > JAIXQD01. Next base: position 6,225 of record JAIXQD010000001.1, read on the forward strand.
TTTCGGCCAAGCCATCATAGGCTAACGCTAGCGGGCGAAACGGCGCGGACTCGGTGGAAAAGTAATGCGCGGACTCGGCGCTGAATTTATCTCGCGCCGAGTCCGCGCTGAACATATGCGCTAAATCTAACAGCAAAACAGCCAGCCTTGTGGCTTGGGCGAGTTTGGCTAAATCATGGCTTAAGCCGGCAAGGTGCAAGGTGGCGTGTGGTGCGGCACTGCCTGCTTGCAATAATGCACCCAAGGGCGTTGCGGTTGGCGCGGTTTTGTGGCCTTGCCATGCATGTGCATTATCAACAAAAAACAGGCCGGTTTCGGGCGCTAATTGTGTGGCTTGCTCTTGCCAGAAGGCGTTGTTTTTTGCCGATAATAACGCGTCAATATCGCGATGGCTTAGACTATGCAAGCGTGGCAAACTATCAACAAGGCCGCCATCATCGGTGTTTGGGCCGCACAGCAACAGCGATAATTTTTGCGGCAGGTTTGCCGCCAGATTTTGCAAAATTTGCTGGGATTTGGTATCAAGCTGTTGTGTATCAACGCCCGTATTCAAGCCCGCACTTTGACATTGGCTGAGGCTCAGTAAAAATTGCAAAAGGCTGCAATTGTCAGGTTTTTGGGGGGCGGCAATAACATGCGTGGCAAAAGGCTGAGCCGCCTTACCGGCAGTAAATGCCTGTGCGGCCGATAGCAGCGCCGCACTGACAGTGAGCAGATTTTGCTGCAATAAATAAAGCGTCTCTTGCGCAAAAATGCGCGCTTCTTGCTCGGCTTTAAAAATGCCATGTTGCCAGCCAAGATAAGTGAGGCTTTGCACCAGCAATTCTTGTTGTTGCGATAGGGCAAGGTGCGGCGCAAGCCCACGCCGCTTGGCGCACCAAAGGGGCATGCCGGCTTCGGGCATGGCGTGACCACCAAGGCCACAAAATGGCTCGGTTACAGCAGCAGAGGTGAAGAGACGAACAAGTTGCATAAGGGCAATTGTTTAAGCACGAATAAGCCCATACTGGCAAGCATGTCACAGCTAGATTTTTCTGCTTGGCGCTGGCCTTGATTTGGCACCATCAAGGTGGCATTATGCGTCATATTTTATTTGCACTCTTAACAGGTGGGCTTTTTATGCAAGCAGCCAGTTGGCTAACATGGTTATCATTGCTGGGCAGCCGCATTTTTACCTGGCGGCAAGGGGTGCTGGTGGGCACTGATGGCTTTGGTAATCGTTATTATCGTGGTAAAAACGCAGTCAAGGGGCAAAGGGAGAAACGCTGGGTGATGTATGCGGGCGAGCCCGAGGCCAGTTTAGTGCCGCCCGAGTGGCATATTTGGCTGCATCATCAAGCCGCATCGCCCTTATCGGCCGATAGTGTGTTTCATAAGCAATGGCAGGCTGAGCATCAACCAAACTTAACCGGCTCGGCTATGGCTTATCATCCACCAGGGCATGTTTTGTCGGGGCAGCAACGGGCTAAAGCCACGGGCGATTATCAGGCTTGGACCCCGCCCAGCAGTTAATAGGGTCAATTAATCAGTACCTCATCAGATGACAAACAGGAGAGTTGTGCATGTCACGCAGTGTAATTGAGACGATTTTGGGCGCCGTTGTGCTTTTAGTAGCCGCAATATTTTTGCTCTTTGCTTATCGCAGCAGTGATGTTGGCAAAGTCAGTGGCTATGAGCTGGTGGCACGCTTTACTAATATTGGCGGCCTGCAAGATGGTGCCGATGTGCGCGTGGGCGGCATTAAAGTTGGCTCGGTGACCGGCCAAAAACTGGATACTGAAAATTACTTTGCCATTATCAAACTTTCGATTGAGCCTGATGTGAAGCTGCCACGCGATACCACAGCCAGCATTGCCAGCGAAAGTCTTTTGGGCGGGCGTTACATCTCGCTTGAGCCGGGTGGTGATTCTGAATTTATCAAGCCGGGTGGCATGTTACTTTCTGGCAATTCGGCTTTGCAGCTTGAGCAATTAATTGGCCAGATGATGTTTAGCACCAAAAACCAAAAGACCGATGGCGGCAGTGCCAGCCCCGCGCCACAATAAAGTGCGCGCAGCAATGTGCATAAGCATACGGCTGGCTGTTCAACATTGGGTTTTTTTGCTGTTTTTTATGTGCGCTGTTGCTGCGCCTGCCCTCGCTCAAGATGGGGCTGTAGATGGGGCTCTAGATGGGGCAACAAATAAGGTTGCTGCGGCGCCCGCTAAACAAAACCCACCCGCGGCAAAGCCTGAGCCTGATAAAGCTGCGGCAAAAGCAGCAGCAAAGCCAACACCGGTGCAGGCACAAGTGCGCGTGCTTGATAAAATAACCGCGCGCCCACAAAAATTGACTTTGCCGCTTAATCAGCTGGTAAAATTTGGGGCGCTTGAGCTAACCTTGCGCGCTTGTTTTAAATCCGCACCTGAAGACCCGCCCGAAGCTGCGATGTTTGTTGAAATTATCACCGCGCACCCCGGGCAAGAAAAACGCGTAGCCTTTTCGGGCTGGATGTATGCCAGCAGCCCGGCTTTATCGACCTTAGAAGATAGTGTCTATGATGTGTGGCTGATGGGCTGTAATGGTGATGCGCCGCACTTAGTGCAAGATCTATCGCCAGCCACAAGCTTGCCCATAAAACCACCACGTTTGGGCGATGCGCCAGCTTTGGCGCCAAAACCAGCCTTGGGCATTGAAACCGACCCCGTGCTTACCGCGCCGATTGCGCCCGACGCTGATACGCCTCAAGACACAGCACCTGACACAGATTTACCCCAGCCGCTGGTGATTGAGTAAAGCAAACATTTTGCGTGAGGGCGGCCGCTAATTTTGCCTGATAGTCGGCTTTAGAAATTTCGATAGCGCCAAACTGTAATAAATGCTCGTTCAAAAACTGTGTGTCACACACGCTAAAATGCTGATGGTTTAAATGCAGCAGTAAATGCACCAAGGCTAATTTGCTGGCATCACGCACCACCGAAAACATGCTTTCGCCAAAAAATGCACCACCCAAAGCCAGCCCATAAAGCCCGCCCACCAGCTTTGTTTCTTGCCACACTTCAAGCGAGTGCGCATAGCCTTGATGGTGCAGCTCGGTATAAACTTTGCGAATATCGTCATTAATCCAAGTGTTGCAGCGCTTTGCGGTGATGGCCGCACAGCCAGCAATCACGCCGGCAAAATCTACATTAAAACTCAGTTGGTATTTTTGCTGCCGATAGGTGCGCAACAGGCGGCGTGGCAAATGATAATTATCGAGTGGGATAATGCCGCGCCAAGGCGGGTCGAACCATAAAATCTCGCTGCTGCCCGCGTGCGAGGCCATAGGAAATAGCCCTAGCCGATAAGCGCGGATAATGAGGTCAGCCGAGAGAGGAGCCTGCATATTTCTAGTATGACAAAAAGCACTTAAAAAGGCTTTAGGAAATAGGAAGAAATTCCAATATAATCTCAGCAAAACTTTAAGACGATATGGCGCAAATGCCGATTATTTTAGCGCGGCTTTTAGCGCTAATTTTAGCCTTTGTGCAGTGCGAGCTTCAGGCGTTAGGCGGCTCAGGCGTTAAGCGGCTAAAGTCTCTTTGGCACGCATATATTTTTCCAGCCAATGGATATCGTAATTGCCATTGATAAAGTCTGGCTGGCTGATGATTTCCTCATGCAGTGGAATGAGCGTATTAACCCCGCCAATGACAAACTCGCCCAAAGCGCGGCGCAAGCGCAGCATGCACTCATTACGTGAGACGCCATGCACAATCAGTTTGGCAATGAGGCTGTCGTAAAAAGGCGGGATAACATAGCCATCATAAAGGGCGCTATCAACGCGCACACCAAGCCCACCTGGTGCATGAAAGCCTTTAATTTTACCGGGGCTGGGGATAAAGCTGGTGGGGTGCTCGGCATTGATACGGCATTGCATCGCATGGCCCGAAAATTTTATGGCGCTTTGGTCGTAGCCCAGCGGTGCCCCTGTCGCCACACGAATTTGCTCGCGCACCAAATCGATGCCGGTAATCATTTCTGATATCGTGTGCTCAACTTGCAGACGCGTATTCATTTCAATGAAATAAAATTCGCCGTCTTGGTATAGAAACTCAACCGTACCCACACCGCGATAGCCCAGCTTACGTGCCATGTCGGCGGCCAGTTCGCCCACGCGCTGGCGCTCTTGCTCGTTCAAGCCGGGGGAGGGCGCTTCTTCAATCACTTTTTGGTGGCGCCGCTGAATCGAGCAATCACGCTCGCCTAAATGCACCATATTGCCATGCATATCGCCCAAGAGCTGCACTTCGATGTGGCGCGGATGGTCAAGATATTTTTCAATATATACTTGGTCATTGCCAAAGGCCGCCATAGCTTCGGCACGGGCCAGCTGATAGGCCTCGGGCAGTTGCTCTGCGCTATGGGCCACTTTCATGCCTTTGCCACCACCACCGGCCGCAGCTTTTATCAGCACCGGAAAGCCAATTTTTTTGCCGATTTTTTCGGCATCAGCCAAGCTGGCCACTGGCCCATCAGAACCTGGTACTGCGGGCATACCTAAAGATAAAACGGTTTGTTTGGCGGTGACTTTATCGCCCATAATGCGGATATGCTCGGGCGTGGGGCCAATAAAGGTAAAGCCATGCTCTTCAACCATGCTGGCGAATTTTTCATTCTCCGACATAAAGCCAATACCGGGATGAATAGCATCAGCCCCAGAAATGGCCGCCGCCGTTAAAATAGCCGGAATATTTAAGTAGCTCTCTTTGCTGGAGGCGGGGCCAATGCAAACGCTTTCGTCAGCTAAGCGCACATGCATGGCATCGGCATCTGCCGTTGAGTGCACGGCCACGGTTTTTATGCCCATTTCTTTACAGGCCCGATGAATGCGCAGCGCAATTTCGCCGCGATTGGCGATAAGGATTTTCTCAAACATTAGCTAATCACCATGAGGGGCTCGCCAAACTCAACGGGTTTGGTATCGGTGACCAAAATCTGGCTTATGGTGCCGGCTTTGCTGGCTTTGATGGGGTTCATCACTTTCATCGCTTCGATAATCAGCAAAGTTTGCCCCGCATTGACTTTATCGCCCACTTTAACAAAGGGCGCAGCGCCGGGTTCGGGCGAAAGATAGGCCGTGCCCACCATGGGGCTGGTGAGCGCATCAAGCGGGGCCGCCGCACTTGCAACAGGGGCGGCAACTGGGGCCGCAGCAACAGGCGCGCCTGCTGGCAGTGAGAGCGGTGCCGAGGCACTAATGGTGGCGCTAAAGCGCGAGAGGCGCAGTTTTTTCTCGCCTTCGGCATATTCGAGCTCGGCTAAGCCTGTTTCATTGAGCAGTTCGGCCAGTTTGCGAATTTGCGCGGCATCAATATCAAAGGTTTTAGGCATAATCATGCTCTCCTGTGGGGGGCGTTAAAATTTTTAGGCTTGTTCCAAAATCTGCGCCATAGCATCGATGGCCAGCGCATAACCAAATATACCAAAACCGGTAATAACGCCTTTAACAGCGGCGCTGACTAAAGAATGCTGCCGTCCGGCCTCGCGCTTGGCAAGATTGCTCAGATGCACTTCAATAATGGGTTGCTCAAAACAGCGCAGCGCATCAAGGATGGCCAAAGAAGTGTGGCTGTAAGCGGCAGCATTGATAATCAGCCCATCATGCACGCCACGCGCCGCATGAATGGCGTTAATCAGCGCGCCTTCCTCGTTGCTTTGCCTAAACTCTACTTCCAGCTCTAATTCGCGGGCGCGGTTTTGACACAAAGCCTCAAGATCGGCCAGACTATCGCGGCCATAAATATGCGGCTCACGCTGGCCCAGCAAATTCATGTTGGGGCCGTTGAGAATAAGGATGGATGGCGTCACAGCAATCATAGGCTTTGGATAGCACAAGCGAAGCGTTACGCCAAGCATTCAGCACAATGATATTAACCATAAAAAAACCGAGGGCGCTGCATGGCTAACCCTCGGTTTAAGGAGTGCTTTTTATTTTACTTCTTTTTAGTGCGGGCGTTATTAACGGCCGATTCAAACTGTGCCAGCTCCATCGCACCCGGATAAAGCTTGCCATCAATAATAAAGCCCGGCGTGCCCGACACACCTACTTGGCGGCCCAGCTCAAGATTAGCGGCAATATCGGCTTTCACTTCATCGCCATTATAGGCCGCTTTGAACTTATCCATATCAAGCCCCACTTTTTGTGCCAAAGCCATAATCGCGGCTTCGTCTGGGCGGTTGGCTTCCATCAGCGCGTTATGCATCACTTCATATTTGCCTTGCTTGTGCGCAGCTAAAGCAGCGCGCGCGGCTAAAGTTGAAGACTCGCCCAAAATGGGGAAGTTTTTAAACACATAGCGCACATTTTTGTCTTTGGCCTTAAGCTCGTTCACAGTTTTGTGCACGCGCTTACAATAGCCGCAATTAAAATCGAAAAATTCAACAATGGTAACATCGCCCTTGGCATTGCCACCCACTGGGTCCTTGGCGTCGGCGGTTAATTTGCCTGCAAGCTCGTTAATTTTTTTGCCTGCTTCTTCGGCGCGTTTGCTTTCTTGGGCTTCCTGCCATTTATTGACACTTTCAACAATCAGCTGCGGCTCGCGGTTGAGCAAGTCGCGCACAATTTGCTCGATAGCGGCTTTGTCGGGGCCGGCTGCTCCCGTGGCGGCAGGTGTGGCACTGGGTGTGGCAAAAGCCGGCATCGCCACAATAGCGAATGTTGAGGCCAAAAAAGCAAGTTTACGAATTTTCATGAAAAGAGCACTCCTATGGTTTGGGGCAAAATCGGGATCACCATACTATAAAATGGTTAGTGTGGAATTAAGGCGAAAATATAATAAAGCAAGCCAGTGTTGTTTTGCGAGCGGTTTTGTTTTTAGTTTTCATCGGGTTTTTTGCTGCTGGCCTTGATATCGGCCACTTTGAGTAAAAACGGGCTGTCTTTGGGCAAAAGTTTTTCGGCGCGTTCGGCCAAGGTGGCGGCGCCTGCATTATCGCCGCGGGCCATGGCTTCTTCCGCCAGAGCATAGGCCGATTGCCCATCAAGACCTTGCCGCCCCCAAAGTGTCGCTAACAGGCGCCACACAAAAGGCTGATGCGCCTCAAGCCTGAGTGATTCAAGCAATTGTTGCTCGGCCTCGGGCAGATTTTTGTCGTTGCGTGATTCAATCAGCGCATGGCCAAAAGAGGCGCGCAGCAAAGATGAATCGCCATAAAGCCCAACCGCTTTACGATAAAGCGGCAGGGCTTCCGCCACACGGCCATTTTCAAAATATATTTGTGCTTGCAGCTCATAAAAAAATGGGTTGTTTGGCTCGGCTGCTTGCAGCTTGGCTACGATTTCTAAGGCTTTTGATGTGTCATCACGCCGATAAAAAGCAATGGCGCGGGCATATTGTGCGGCAATGCTGCTATCATCGGCACTGTAAGTTTGCAAAGCGCGCAACGGGTCGAGATAGCCTTGTAATTTAGCAATCATGCGCCGGTGCTGCTCAATTTGCTGTGGGCTCCAGGGGTTTTTGCTGTAGGGCGATTGCGCTACATGCGCTTGCAATGCGTCGATACGATCGCGCGTCAAAGGGTGTGTGCGCACAAACTCAACTTGTCGTTCAGGCGGCAATAATTCTTGTGCAGACAACTTATCCATAAATTCTAATAAGCCAGCCGCGCTAAGTTTTTGCTGGTCAAGAAAGCTTAAGGCCGCGGCATCGGCCGAGCTTTCCTGCACACGGCTGAAGGCTAAAAAATTGCGCCGCGCAATTTCTTGCCCGCCACTGAGTACGGCCGAGCCCGCGCGCGTATCGCCCGACGCCAGCCCCGCTGCGACCCCCAAAATAGTGGCTAAAATTGCTTCGGCCGAGGCTTGGCGCAACGCCTCTTGCCCACGAATAAGGTGACCGCCAGCAATGTGGCCAATTTCGTGGGCTAAAACACCAATTACTTCACCAGGGCCATCGGTGCCAAGCAAGAGCCCGGTATAAAAAAACACATTCATGCCACCGGCGACAAACGCATTGACCGCATCATCGCGCACAATCACAAATTGCACAGAGCGCTCAGGAATGTCGGCAGCTTGTAAAATGGGGCGGGCATAATCGCGCAGCGTGCGCTCAATTTCAGCATCACGAATAAAAGAAAGCCGCTGGCTCTCTTGGCTTTGTGCGGGCGTGTGCCACAAAAAAACCGCCCCAAAGCAGGCCAGCAAGGGGATAATAAATAAAAAACGCAAAGGCCATGAGCAACGCATAAGCCAATTGTGACTCATGACTATGGCCAAGGCAAGGCTAGTTATGGGGCCAGTTATGGGGCCAGTTACATTGGGCCAGTTATGGGGCGCGCTGCATCCGGTTTTGCTTATGGGGCAAAGCGAGGCGCAAAGCTAAAATGCGCCCCTATTTACGAGCCACCCGTAATGCGCTTCCACCAGCCGGATTTTGGCTTATCGCCATTCTCGGTGATGATTTCAGAAGGCGCACTGCTGCTGTGACGCGGCCTGTCACCATCTTCGCGCGGCGTGGTATCCAGCTCATGCACCGAGCGAATGCGCGGCGCCGCAGTGCCAGCGCCGGCGCCATTACCACGCGGCGCTGGGGGTGCAAAACTGGGCGCACGATTGCCGATATCCTCGTTGATGTCGGCGGCGGGTGCGGCAAGATTTTCTTGTGGCCGGTTATTTTCAAACGGGCGGCCATTTTCTTGCGGGCGACCATGGCCACCATTTCTGTGCGGGCCTCTTTGCGGGCGACCTTCTTGTGGGCGGCCCTCGGCATTGGCGCCATCACGCGGGGCACCATCACGCGGTGCGTCTTTGTTGCGGTCGCGGCCACCGCGACCATAACGATCACGCCCGCCTCTGCGGCTGCGGCCTTCACCGCGACCTTCGCCCCGATTATCACTGCGGGGGCCACGTTCGCGACGTTCGCTATTATGCAGCAGCATCGGTTGCTGGCTGGCATTGGGGTCATAAACGGTTGGGTCGTAATTGAGCAGCGGCTGTGGGCCGTCCTCATCGCCAATATCGAGGCCACGTGGCGCGGCGCCATGGCTACCCGCCATCTGATGATGGGGCATTTGGCCATAGGCTGCGGCGGGTTGCTCTTCGTCACCAGCCACAGGCGGGAAGGGCGCATTGGCAAAATCACGCGGTGGGCGATTAAACTTGTTGCCGCGACCACCGCCATTATGGCCGTCTCTGTTGCTATCCCTATTATTATCCCGATTATTATCTCGATTACTATCTCTGCCACCTCGGCTGCGGCGGCCATTTCTGTTGCGGCCATAGCGGTCGCGGCGATTATCATATGATGTATCAACATCAGTGATGTCGGCTGTGCGTTCGCTCAGTGGCTCGGCCAGTAATTCGTCATTGGCGTCAGCATCGGTCATGGGCACTTCTTGCTCAACTTGTGCGAGCAACCGATCGACATCAACGCTGGGCCGTGCCGCACGTTCTTCCGCGGTTTTAATGCGCCCGCGATCAAGGCGGAAAGGCTGGCCGGCCAAAGTATCATCACTATGCACCACAACATTCAGCCCATAGCGCTGTTCAATGAGGCTAATGGCCGCGCGCTTATGGTTAAACAGATACATGGCAATTTTAGTGGGCGTATGAATGATGAGCTCACTCACTTTTTGTTTGAGGCCTTCTTCTTCGAGGGCGCGCAACACGGCCAATGCCGCACTTTCGGGCGCACGGGCATAGCCAGTGCCACCACAATGGCCGCATTTCTCAAAGTTGGTTTCAATAATGGTGGGGCCTAAACGCTGGCGCGATAATTCCAGCAAACCAAAGGGGGTAATGCGGCCAATTTGCAGGCGCGCGCGGTCGTGGCGCATGGCATCACGCAAGCGGCGCTCAACATTGGCATTCGCCCGGCTATCTTCCATATCGATAAAATCAACCACAATGAGGCCGGCTAAATCGCGCAGACGAATTTGCCGTGCCAGCTCTTCGGCGGCTTCAAGGTTGGTTTTATAGGCAGTTTCTTCAATGTGGCGTTCGCGGGTTGATTTGCCGCTATTCACATCGACAGCCACCAGCGCTTCAGTGGGGTTAATCACGAGATAGCCACCCGAGGGCAATTGCACCGTGGCGCTATGCAGCGCCTCAATTTGGCTTTCTACTTGATAGCGGAAAAACAGCGGCACCATCGTATCGCGATAATGATGCACGCGCCGCGCATGACCGGGCATCAGCATGCGCATGAAATTTTTGGCACGTTCATAAACCGCGTCACCCGCCACTTGCACTTCGGCGATATCGTTGGTGTACATATCGCGGATGGCGCGTTTAATAAGATCGGCCTCTTCATAGATGAGCGCAGGCGCCGATGACGTAAGCGTGATATCGCGAATGGAATCCCATAAGCGCAGTAAATATTCAAGATCGCGTTTGATCTCGGCCTTGCTGCGCTCCATGCCGGCAGTGCGCAAAATAAGCGACATGCCGGTTGGAATATCGAGATCATCGAGCATATCTTTAAGGCGCTGACGGTCGGCAACATTATTAATTTTGCGCGATACGCCGCCACCACGCTCGGTATTGGGCATCAGCACGCAATAGCGACCTGGTAGGGATAAATAGGTCGTTAGCGCCGCGCCCTTATTGCCGCGCTCTTCCTTGACCACTTGAATGAGCATCACCTGCCGGCGCTTAATCACTTCCTGAATTTTATAGTGGCGCATGCTGGGTTTGCGGCGGCGCTGCTCGGCGGCATCGTCAATTTCGTCACCACCGACTTGCTCATAATTTGCGGCGGCTTCTGCTTGGCCCTCTGCTGTTTGGCCATCAGTCATTTGTGCATCGGGCGTCTGGCCATCTAGGCTTTGAGCATCTGCATCAAGGGCAGTGGCAGGCTCATTCTCTGGCCGTTGATTATAATTATAATCGGCATCTGCATCATCGCTGGCAGTTGCTGAATCTTGAACAGATTCTTCCGCAGATTCTTCTTCAGTGGTTTCTTCTTCAGCTGTCTCATCTTCAGGGAGGGGGGCCGACAAATCAACCGGAGCCAAACCGCTGGCCTCGGGCAGGGGCAGCGGGGCTGTGCTATCATCCTCGTCGCTATCGCTATCGGGCGTGTCCATGCCATAGCGCTCGCGGTCGGAGACCGGAATACGATAATAATCAGGATGAATTTCAGCAAAGGCCAAAAAGCCATGACGATTGCCGCCATATTCAACAAAAGCCGCCTGCAAAGACGGCTCGATGCGGATAACTTTGGCCAGATAAACATTGCCCTTTAGGGGGCGGCGGGCGGCGACTTCAATTTCTAAATCTTGGAGTTTGTTACCATCGGCAATCGCCACACGCATAATATCGCGCTCGGCGGCATCAATCAGCATCCGCTTGGTCATAAAAAATCTCTTTCTGCTGGCGCGCTTGGGGCGGTTGGTGCGTCAACTGCCCATTACGGTACCAGCCGCTAAATGGGTGAATGGCTAAAGCAAGGCTATAGCCCAAAAAGTTTGACGCCTATTGATTGTCAATGCATCTGTGGCGGCAGGTGGGTGGAGCCTCGCCTCGACACCCGTGGTTAAAGCCGCGCAGACGCTGGGTCATTCGTTGTTTTTGCCCACAAGGATCGGCCAAAGGCCAAGCACCGGTCAAAAGACAACGAAAAATCTGTTTGCCACCAAAGGCGTTCGTCGCACGGGAAACATTATAAAAGCATGCTGATGAATAAGCAACAAAAAAGGCGGGCCCATGAAGCCCGCCTTAATTTTTAGCAGAAAAAACTGCTACTTAATTTTGCCTTCTTCATAAAGCACGTGTTTGCGGGCTTTGGGGTCGTATTTTTTGAGCTTGAGCTTGGTGCCCGCTTTGCGCGCTTGCATGCCAAAAGTGACATAGAAATGCCCCGTATCAGCCGTGCTCTTCAATTTGACCGGAACTCGTTTACCCTTAGCCATGACCGACCTATTTTGTTTAAGTTGCGCCTGATTTTGTTTAAATTGCGACTGTATAAGCCAAAATTACCATCACTTTGTCAAGTTTTTTTAGCCTTGGCGGCTTTTTTAGTTTTGGCCGCCTTGGGTTTGCTAGGCTTTTCTGCCTTGGGCTTGTCTGCCTTACCCTTAACAACCTTGCTACCAGCTTTGGGATTCTTACCGGGATTATCTTTAAGCTTTTTGGCCATCAGCAAAGTCACCGCGGCCTCTAGTGAGGGCGTATCCATGCCTTTGGGCACGGTGGCCATTATTTTGCCATGCTTCACATAGGGCCCATAACGACCGCTATGCAGTGTAACGGCTTGCTGGTCATCAGGGTGTTTGCCCAGCTCTTGCCCAGGCGGACCGCCGCGACGATTACCGGTTTTTTCGCTCGCCTCAGCCAATAAGGTCAGCGCCCGATTAAGGCCGATGCTCAGCACATCCTCATCTTTGGGTATCGTTTTGTAAGTGCCGCCCCGTTTAAGATAAGGGCCAAATTTGCCAATGCCCGCCAGCACTTCTTCTTGCGTGTTGGGGTCGGTGCCAATGAGGCGCGGCAAATTAAGCAGCGCTAACGCCGTATCAAACTCTAATGTGTGTGGGTCGCGGCCTTTGGGCAAGCTCATGCGCTTAGGTTTTTCAACCTCGGGCTTTTTCTTTTTCTTCTTTTTCTTGCCGGCTTCAATTTCAGCTTCTGGCTCTGGCGCGGCGGGCGCAACAGCTTGCGGCGCTGGCCCTAATTGCAAATAAAGCCCATAAGGCCCTTGCCGCACAGTAACCGGTAAGCCTGTAACGGGGTCATCGCCTAAATGTTTGGGGCCAGATAATGCGGCCATGCCGCCTTCTTCGCCCTCGTTGGCAATGCCCAAGGGGCGGGTGTAATTGCATTGCGGATAATTAACACAGCCAATAAAGGCGCCAAAACGGCCGAGTTTGAGCGACAGGCGCCCATCCGCGCAAGCGGGGCAAGTGCGCGGGTTGCTGCCATCAGCCGGCGTCGGGAAAAAATGCGGCCCAAGGCTGGCATCCAGCGCATCAATGACATTGCTGATTTTAAGATCTTTGGTGCCATCGAGCGCGCCATTAAAATCGCGCCAGAAATCGGCCAGAAGTTTTTTCCAATTTAAGCTGCCACCCGAGACATCATCGAGCTGTTCTTCCAGCTTGGCGGTAAAATCATAGGCCACAATTTTGCTAAAGAAATTGGCCAAAAACTCGGTGACTAAGCGCCCGCGATCTTCAGGAATTAAAACCTTTTTATCTAGCCGCACATATTTGCGCGCTTGCAGCGTTTCCATGATGCTGGCATAGGTCGAGGGGCGGCCAATGCCTTTTTCTTCAAGGATTTTAACAAGGCTGGCTTCGCTATAACGCGGTGGCGGCTTGGTGAAATGCTGCTCGCCCGTAATATCGCCCACTTGCAAAGCGTCACCCTCTTGTAGCGGCGGCAGCTTGCGGCCATTATCGGTGCTGCTGTCATCGCTGTTATCATCGGCGGTTTCGCCATAAACGGCGAGCCAGCCCGCAAAAAGGGTGATAGTGCCTGTGGCTCTGAAGGTGGCAATGTTTTTGGCATCAATAATATCGACGCTGACTTGCTCTTGTATGGCATTGGCCATTTGTGAGGCTAAGGTGCGCTGCCAAATAAGCCGATAAAGCTTAAGCTGATCCGCATCGAGATAGCGCTGCATTTGCTCGGGCGTGCGGAAAATATCGGTGGGGCGAATGGCCTCGTGCGCTTCTTGCGCGTTTTTGGCTTTGCTGGTGTAAAAGCGTGCGTCTTTGGGCACGTAGCTATCGCCATGAATTTTGCCAATAGCCGCTCGCACAGCGCCAATGGCTTCGCCCGCCATTTGCACGCCATCGGTACGCATATAGGTGATTAAACCGACGGTCTCACCGCCCAGCTCAATACCCTCATAAAGCTGTTGCGCTAAACGCATGGTGCGTGATGCGCCAAAACCCAACCGGCGCGAGGCATCTTGCTGCAAGGTTGAGGTGGTGAATGGCGCATAAGGCCGCCGCTGCACTTGCTTGCGCTCGATTGTGCCGACGCGCCAGCTTTGCTGTGCCAGCCTTGCCAACACGGCATCGGCGGCATTTTTATCGGCCAGCGCAAATTTATCGAGCTTGTTATGGTCTATGGCCCAAAGCTGTGCTGGCACCTCGGCTTGTGCCGCAGTTTTAAACAGCGCGTTGATGCTCCAATATTCTTGCGGTTTGAATTTTTCTATTTCAGCTTCGCGCTCGCAAATAAGCCGCAGCGCCACCGATTGCACGCGTCCGGCCGATTTCGCCCCCGGTAATTTACGCCACAACACGGGCGACAGCGAAAAACCAACCAAATAATCTAAGGCGCGGCGGGCCATATAGGCATCAATCAAAGGCTGATCGAGCGCGCGTGGTGCGGCAAGGGCGGCTTGCACGGCGGTTTTGGTGATTTCGTTAAAAGTAATACGCTGCACCGGGATGGTTTTGGCCAAGCGCTTTTGCGTTAAAACTTCGGCAATGTGCCAGGCAATGGCCTCGCCCTCGCGGTCAGGGTCAGTGGCCAAATAGACGGCGCTGGCATTTTTACTGGCGTCCACAATGGCGCTAATGGCTTTGCCCGCTCTGGCGCCAACTTCCCACTCCATGGCAAAATCATCATCGGGGCGCACCGAGCCATCTTTGGGCGGCAAATCACGAATATGGCCATAGCTGGCCAGCACGTAAAAATCGCTGCCAAGATATTTATTGATTGTCTTGGCCTTGGCCGGACTTTCAACAATGACCAGTTTATTTGCCATTACGTCTCGTTTCTATTTGCAAAACTATACTCTTAAGGCAATTTTTTGACCCGGATGGCGCTCTAGCCGTTCGGCCAGCTCCAACTCTAACAATAATGTGTGCACTATTGGCGGCGACAGATGACAGGCGCGCAGCAATTCGTCAAGTGTTATGGGTGTGGGGCTTAACATTTCAAGGATTTGCGCGCGTGCTTGGGTAAGGTCGCTGTCGCTTGTGGGCCTTGCGGGCGGCGCTGTATAGGGGCGCTTGGCTTTTTCGTGCAGCAGCGTTTGCCGCTGTAATTGGCTGATAATGTCGCTGACAGTTTCAACCAGATGCGCGCCTTCTTTCAGTAGCTGGTTGCTGCCCTGACAGCGCGGATCAAGCGGCGAGCCCGGTACGGCAAAAACCTCGCGCCCTTGCTCGGCCGCCATACGTGCGGTAATGAGCGAGCCCGAGCCGAGCTGCGCTTCAATCACCACCACGCCCAAACATAGGCCACTGATAATCCGATTACGCCGTGGAAAAAGCTGCGCCACAGTCTCAGTGCCGAGCGGCATTTCAGCCATAATGCTGCCCATGCTTTTTATATTGTGGTGCAGCTCGGTGTGCTCGGGCGGATAAATGACGTCAGCGCCACCCGCCACCACAGCAATAGTGCCATTTGTAAGTGCGGCTTGGTGCGCGGCGCCATCAATGCCGCGGGCTAAGCCCGACACCACCACATAGCCTTGTGCGCCCAAATCAGCCGCAAGCTGAGCCACTATTTTTTTGCCATTAAGCGAGGCATTGCGTGAGCCCACCAGCGCCACACAAGGCCGATGCCAGATGGGTGCGCTGCCCAGCACTGTCAGCACTGGCGGCGCATCTTCTAAGCTGCGCAGCGCATCGGGATAGTCGCTTTCAGCAAAAGCAATAATGCGCCCACCTAAGGCTGCGGTTTTTTCAATTTCCTGCTCGATGCTGCTTTCGCTTGGCACACGCAGCGCCGCACTGCGGCCACCACGCCGCGCCAGCTCAGGCAGGGCCGCTAAAGCAGCACTGGCTGTGCCATATTGCTCAAGCAGCCGAAAAAAAGTTTGCGGGCCAACTTGTGCCGTGCGTGCCAAACGCAGCCACGCCTTTTTCTCAGCAGCAGAAAGTCCGGCAGAAAGTGCGGCCACGCTGATTTACCCCTTGCTGAAGCTAACTTTAGGCTCGGTACCAGCGATAATACGTGCCATGTTGTCGCGGTGACGACTAAACACCAGCAGTGCCAAAGCCACTGTCACATAAGCAAAGAGACCCGGCACCAACCAAAAAGAGGTTACCGCAGCAACCAGCATAGCACTGAGGCTGCTAATAGACGAAGTTTTGCTGCGGGCAAATAAAATCAGCCAAGCGATAATGGCAGCGCCACCCAGCATGGGACTAAAAGCAAAAAACACCCCCATCACGGTGGCAACGCCGCGCCCGCCTTTGCCCATCAGCCACAGCGGATAAACATGCCCCAGCACCACAGCAACCGCTGCTAAAGCTGCGCCAATATTGCCCATCAGCTGCATGATCAGCCATACGGCCAAAAAGCCTTTAAGCATATCAAGCGCCAATGTGAGTGCGGCCAGCTTTTTGTTGCCCGTGCGCAAAACATTGGTCGCACCAATATTGCCCGAGCCAATTTGCCGCACATCGCCATGGCCCGCCAGACGCGTGAGCAGCAGGCCAAAAGGGATGGCGCCTAAAAAATATCCTAAGGCAATGGCCAGTAACATATCTGAAAAAACGGGAAGGGTGAGGGTGAGCGTCATCATGATTTAATTCCTTTCGGCATATTTTGCTTTGGGTATGCTTATGTTCCCAGTTTATGTTTTTTGTGCGCGCCCGTCAAATTGCCGGCATTTCTGCGCAATGGGCAAGGCATGCCATGCGAATCGCCACACCATTTTGCACTTGCCGTAAAATCAGGCTGCGTGTTGGGTCATCGGCCAGAGCATCGCTGATTTCAAGGCCACGATTCATCGGGCCTGGATGCATAATAAAGGCTTTGGGTGCGGCTTTGCTAAGGCGGTCATGGGTGAGGCCATATTGCTGATAGTAGCTGGCGGCATCTGGGATGCTGCTGCTATGCATGCGCTCTTTTTGAATGCGTAGCGCCATAACAAAATCGGCATCGGGCAGGGCGCTGTCTAAATCATGCGTCAGGCTCACGCCTTGTGGCACATTATTGGGCATCAGGTGCGGCGGGGCGACTAAATGCAAATTTATGCCAAGGCGCGGCAATAGCAGCATATGCGAGCGCGCCACACGGCTATGTTTGATATCGCCGACAATCACCACTTTAAGTCCGGCAAAATGGCCCGTGGTTTGTTTGATGGCCGTTTGTTTAATAGCCACTTGTTTAATAGTAAGAGCATCCAGCAGCGCTTGCGTGGGGTGCTCGTTGGTGCCGTCGCCCGCATTGACAATGGCGCAAGGTAACTGCGCTGCCATCTCATGCGGAAAAAAAGATTGCGCATGACGTATAACAATGGCCGCAGGCTGCATGGCCGCTAAAGTTTGTAACGTATCGCTTTGGCTCTCGCCCTTACTCAGTGCGCTTTGCTCAAATGCAATGCTTTGCACCTGTGCGCCCAGCCTGCCTGCGGCGCGCTCAAATGAAACACGCGTGCGGGTTGAATTTTCAAAAAAGCAAAGCATCACCGACTTTCCAGCCAGTAATAAAGGCGGGGCCTGTTGTTGCCCCATTTGCTGCCCCTGTTGTTGCCATAGCTCGGCCTGGTGTAAGAGCGCGGCAATTTGTGCGTCGCTAAGGTCGTTTATGCTGAGAATATTTTGTTTCATGGGGCAAGATTTACGCAATAAACGATTAATTAACAATAAGCGGTTTTTTTTAACTTTGTTGTTAACCATTTGTTAAGAATTAACCGTCTATTAATCCAGCCAGTTAATCTTACCAGGCACGAAAGCAATAAAAAGCAATGACCTGTACACCAATAATCCGTAATAATAAGCAAGATGAAATAAGATGAGCCAAAACCAGAATGAGCGTAAAAAAATGAATTTACCGCAGACCATTCATACGCCTCTTGAAGTGCCGCTTCGTCATGTAATTTTTGACCTTGATGGCACACTGGCTGATTCTGAACACGCCTCTTTTAAGGCCTATGCGGTGGCATTGCGTGAGGCAACGGGCTGCACCAAATTGCGCGCCGATGTGCTGAGCCGCCTTGGCGTTGGCCGCGGCTGGCATGAGATTTTGCCACGCGTGAAAGACCGCTACGAAGAGCAGGGCCAGCAATTTCGTGATTCCATCGATGCCATTGCCGGTAGCCCCGATGCCATGGCCGATTTTAAAGCCGAGATAACCGCAAAATCGCTGCAAGCCATTCAAAATGATATGGCCGAAATGCCTTTTATTAAGCGTGTGCTCAATCAATTGGCGCAGCAAGATGTGGGCTTTAGCATTGTCACCAGCGCCACGCCCGATCGGGTAGAGCTTATTCTCAATAAGCTTAAACTGGCCTCATATTTTAGCGCCGATAGCATTATTTGTAACGATGGCAGCTATACGGCCGAGCAAAAAAAACCGCATCCGCAAATGTATCTCGATCGTTTGGCAAAGCTTGAAAGCATGGGCATTGATCGCAACGCGGTTATCGCCTTTGAAGATAGCCCCGCTGGGGTTGAAGCGGCTGTGCGTGCTGGCGTGCCCGTTGTGGGTGTGGCAGCGGCCAGCCATATTGCCAAAAACCTTAAGGCACAACATTGCGCCGAGCTGATGCGGCTTGGCGCCTTTACGGGTATCAGCAACTGGCGCGAGGCACAGCCCTTGCTCGACCAGCTGATTCAGCCCGAGATGTTTGACGCAGGCTTGGCCGATAAGGCACCAGTGCGTGCGGCTTCGCGCTCGGTTAAGCCTTCGGGCAAGCGTTCAGGCGTGGCGCGCCCAATCTAAGGCGGCGCATCGCGCCCAGCTATAAGGCTCTGCTCTAAGCTTTACGAAACAAGCTAAAACGATTAAGCTGCGTGCTGTCAAAAAACAGGTCCAGAATGCAGGAACACGCCATGAAAACACTTGCCGATATTCGCAGCACTTTTATCGATTATTTCCACCGTCAAGGTCATGCTGTGATTGAAAGCAGCCCGCTTGTGCCGCGCAACGACCCCACCATGATGTTTACCAACTCAGGCATGGTGCAGTTTAAAAACGTGTTCACCGGCGCCGAAAAGCGTGATTATCAGCGCGCCACCACCGTGCAAAAATGTGTGCGCGCCGGCGGCAAACATAATGATTTAGAAAATGTCGGCTACACCGCGCGGCATCACACTTTTTTTGAGATGCTGGGTAATTTCTCTTTTGGTAATTACTTCAAAGAAGAGGCCATTAGTTTTGCGTGGGAGCTGATTAATAAAGAGTTTGGTCTGGCGCGCGATAAATTGCTGGTCACCGTTTATGCCGATGATGATGAGGCCGCCAGCTTATGGCGCAAAATTGCCGGCTTTGATGATGCGCGCATTATTCGCATCAATACCGATGATAATTTTTGGCGCATGGGCGATACCGGCCCTTGCGGCCCCTGCACCGAGATTTTTATCGACCAAGGCGAGGCGCTGGCAGGTGGGCCACCCGGCAGTGCGGATGCCGATGGCGACCGGTTTTTAGAGTTTTGGAATTTGGTGTTCATGCAATTTGAGCAGGTCAATGCCGAGCAGCGCGTGAAATTGCCCAAGCCCAGCGTTGATACCGGCATGGGGCTAGAGCGCTTTGCCGCTATTTTGCAAGGCGTGCATAGCAATTTTGACATCGACCTGTTTCAGCATTTAATTGCCGCCACGCAAGAGCAAGTGCGGCTCAAAGTCACACCAGCCAACCGCGCCTCTTTTCGGGTGATTGCCGACCATCTGCGTGCCAGCGCCTTTTTAATTGCCGATGGTGTGTTGCCGGCCAATGAAGGGCGCGGCTATGTGCTGCGGCGTATTATGCGCCGCGCCATGCGTCATGCGCATCTGTTAGGTGCGCAAGAGCCGCTGATGCACCGCTTGCTGCCTGAGCTCGTTAAACAAATGTCGCCCGCTTACCCCGAATTGCTGCGCACACAAAAACTGATTGCTGAAACTTTGCAGCTCGAAGAAACGCGCTTTAAACAAACATTAGAGCGCGGCCTCAAATTGCTTGATGAAGAGCTGGGCAAATTATCGGCCACACAAGCCTTGTCAGGGCAGGTGGCCTTTAAGCTCTACGATACTTATGGTTTCCCGCTCGATTTAACCCAAGATATTTTGCGCAGCCAAGAGCGCATGGTTGACTTAGACGGTTTTAATGCGGCCATGGAGCAGCAGCGTGAGCGCGCCCGCGCCGCTTGGGTGGGCAGTGGTGATGCTGCGACCGACCGGTTGTGGTTTGAGTTGAAGGAAAAAATTCCTGCCACCGATTTTTTGGGCTATGATACTTTGCAAGCCGAGGGCGTAGTGCAAGCCTTGGTGGTTGATGGCGCAGTCACAGATTTAGCCAAGGCAGGCCAAGCGGTAAAAATTATCTGCAACCAAACGCCCTTTTATGGCGAAAGCGGTGGCCAGCAGGGCGATAGCGGCCAGTTTGTTGCTGCCAGTGGGGCCATTATTGATATCACCGACACACAAAAACCTTTGCCCACTTTATTTGTGCATAGTGGCGTGGTGCAAAGCGGCACGCTTAAAAATGGCGATGCCGTCACCATGAAGGTGGATGCGCAGCGCCGGGCGTCTTTAGCGGCGCACCATTCGGCCACACACTTATTGCATGAGGCGCTGCGGCGCGCTTTTGGCGAGCATGTGCAGCAAAAAGGCTCGCTGGTGGCACCAGGGCGTTTACGTTTTGATGTGGCCAACCCCAAAGCCTTTGATAGCGAGACTTTGCTTAAAGTTGAAGCCGAGGTGAATGCGCAAATTCGGGCTAACAGCAAAGTTACCACCACACTGATGACCCCAGAGGCCGCAGTGCAGGCTGGCGCTATGGCGCTTTTTGGTGAGAAATATGGTGATGAAGTGCGCGTGGTGAGTATGGGCGCGTCCCTCGATGGTGTTGCCACAAATGCCGCCAATAAGCCTTATTCGTTAGAATTATGCGGCGGCACGCATGTGGCGGCCACAGGCGATATTGGCCTGTTTAAAATTGTCAGCGAAAGTGCGGTTGCGGCGGGTGTGCGCCGTATTGAGGCTGTCAGTGCGGGTGCGGCCGAAGCATGGCTTTTGCAACAGCAGCAAAAACTGGCCGAAGCAGCAGGCTTACTCAAAGTGGCGCCGCTTGAAGTGCCGCAACGTTTGGGTATTTTGCTGGATGAGCGCCGTACCTTAGAAAAACAATTAGCCGAAACGCGGCTTAAATTGGCGCTGGCAGGCGAGCTTGCCGTGCGCGACATTGCCGGCGTTGCTTTTACCAGCCGCATTGTTGAGGATTTATCCGCCAAGGATTTAAAACCGCTGATGGATGCGCTAAAGGCCAAAATCAAAAGCGGTGTTGTGGCCGTGGTGGCGCTTGAGGGTGGTAAGGCCGCTTTAGCCGTGGCGCTAACGGCTGATATTGCCGCACGTTTTTCAGCGGTTGATTTGGTGAAGGTGGGTGGCGCTATTTTGGGCGCAGCAGGCGGTGGCGGTAAGCCCGATTTTGCCCAAGCGGGCGGCCCACTCACCGACAAGGCACCAGAAGCGCTTGAGGCTATTGCTGTTGCTTTAAGTAAGCACAGCGCTGCGGCATAAATATTGTGCCGTAGCTTTTTGTGCTTTGCACCCTTAAAAGTAGGGTAAATCTACGCCTAAATATTTTAGCGCTGTTGGCACTAATAATGCTGCCAAAATAAAAATTGAATGATAGGCCAGTTGTAAAATATTGACCCGTGACCGCAATAATGCGCGTGGCTCGGTTTCAACCGTAAGGCGAATGGCTTTTCGAGCCCGACCAAAACACAGCACAATGCCGACCCCGTAAATGAGTGGCGCATTGGTAATTTGGTTATGAGCGGCCTTTATGTTCAAGCGGCAAACTCCAATATTTGGTTATCTACGCCAGCGTCATGTTTTCTATCACTACCAAATAATTCGGCATTTATGACGATATGGTTACATCTGCAGCCATGGTATGTACATATTTGTGTATAGGAATAATATCCTACACAAGTTTTTGCATTTAATTTCTCAACTTTTGGCTTTAGCGTGCTGAGATAAATGCAAAAAACAGGCGCAACTGATGTGTTAAAGCGGGCGGCTTTAGCTGTTTATTAACCATTTAACGGCTAAAACACACACATCGAGCTTGAAATAAAATTACTTTAACGGCTGCTGTTATCCACAGATTTCTATGAAACCGAATCAGTTTTTACTTTCATGTTCCGCCCACTTCTGGTAGTTAAGATGTCAGTAACCCACTATATTTTGTGTTCACTTGGTTAATACCCACCTCTAACCTAGGGACACTCTGCCAAATGGTTTCTGTGGCCAAAAAAGGCAGCGTGCGGACAAATGGAATGGACTGAAGATCGCGTTAAGGTTTTGACCTCACTTTGGGGGCAGGGCGTTAGTGCCAGTGAAATTGCACAAAAATTGGGTGGCGTGACCCGTAATGCTGTTATTGGCAAGGCGTTTCGTATGGGGCTGTCTAGCCGCCCTTCGCCAATCCGCCGTAAGCTTGTGGTTGAAAAAACCGCACCACCCGCCTTAAAATCTTTGGCGCCTATGGTCAGCAGCAATGCCGCTGAAACTATCCGCCTGCCGCTCATCAGCCCACCTGCCGTGCCGCTTTCGGATCGGCATCAGTGCAAATGGCCCATGGGTGACCCCAAAAAACTCGATTTTGCTTTTTGCTGCCGTCCGTGCCAACAGGGTGTGCCCTATTGCCCCGACCATGCGGCTTTGGCCTATCAAGCCAATAGCAAGCGCAAGCTTGAGGATGATAAGCGTCTGCTGAGTGCCTATTAGCGTTTAGCTTTAACGCTGCTCATTAAAAATGCCGCGCAAGTGATTGTGCGGCATTTGCTTTTTGTGTTTTATATTTTACTTTTTAGCGCTCAATGCCCCATGCGGCATAATATTTATTTAGCTCGCTCATCGATTTTATTTTGATGAGTGGCTTATGAGAAGCCTGCAACAAGCCATTATATTTTTGCCGGTTTTTGGGGTAATTGAAAAATGTATATTTAATCAGCTGCAAGCTGAATTGCACTTTGGCCCCGGTAAGATTGCCGGCTCTTTGGTCATTATTTGCCAGCGATCTTAAAATATATCGGCCTAAAAAACCAATCAGCGGTGGGTCGAGCCAGATAATTGCACTGGCGCGGGCAAATCGTTGCGGCATGCAAATGCTATAATTGCCATCCATCACCCAATTTTCGTTTTGAATAAATGCATCATGCTCTGCCACAAAATCGGTATCGGGGCGTCTTTGCCAGTTGGTATGTTCAAGATGCGCCAGCTGATCAAGATGACAAATGGCCAGATTAAGCTTTTGCCCAAGCTTCTGGGCCAGTGTTGATTTGCCGCTATTGCTGGGGCCGATAATACAGATTTTTGTGCCAAGCGAAGCGAGGGAGGGCACAACAAACGAATGAGCCATATTGTCTTATTACAGTTTTTTGCTGGCGGGCAATTGCGGCAGGGCTTGCATAATTGCCGCATTATCCGGCAGTGCCGTTTGTGCGCCCATTTTTGTGCAGGCTAAACTACCCGCAACCGCGCCATGGCGCAGTGCCTCGTGCCACGCAAGGCCCGCCCCTAAGGCCGCCGCATAAGCGCCGACATAGGCATCGCCCGCGCCAATGGTATCGATGGCTTTTACCGGCAAAGCAGGCACTTGCCAAAGCTCACCCTTGGGGCTGGCGGCAAGGCTGCCATGCTCGGCCAAAGTAATCATGCAGTGCAAATTATGTTGTTGTGCCAGCTGTTGCGCCAAATCAGGCAGGCTGGCAACAGCCAGATTAAGCTGCATGCCCAAAGTTTCAGCCTCGGGCTGGTTAAGCACCAGATGATCGATATGGGCCAAGGTTGCGGTGGCAAAAGGCGTGGCAGGGGCCAGATTTAGCAAAACCTGCGCGCCATGCTGTTTGGCGCGTGCTGCCAGCGCCAGACACTCGGTGTGGTCGAGCTCATTTTGCAGCACTAACATATGTTTGTTGCTGATGGCGCTATCGGGCACTTGCTGGGCCTTGGCCAATAAATTAGCGCCCTGACTGACCACAACCTTATGTTTGCCATCGGGCAAAACAAAAATGGCCGCACAGCCGGTGCGGGCTTGGCTAATGGCAATGCCGGCTGTATCAATGCCAGCTTGCGTGAGTTGCTCTAACATGTAGCGGGCATTGCTGCCGGCACCCACCGCGCCAAAAAACTGCACTTTGCCGCCAGCGCGGGCTGCGGCCACGGCTTGATTGGCGCCCTTGCCACCGGGGGCTTGTGTGTGTGTAGGCAGATGCAAAGCATCTTCAGCGCCCATGCCGGTTTTGTTAAACAGCGCAAAACTGGGCACAGCAAAAAGATAATCGACAATGATAGAGCCGAAAAAAGTTAATGACGCAGTCATGCTTGTGCTCGTTATCGGCAGGAGGGTAAAATAAGAATCATATAAATGCAGATTATTGTTTATCATATCAGCGCTATGCAGTTGGTGCAACGTGGTAACTCTGGCTCAAGCGAGAAGGCAGAAAAATGCAAAAAATAAAGCGCTATGCGTTGGCAGGTTTACTCGCACTGGGGCTTGTGGCCATAGCAGTACCACTGCTTACGCCAGAGCAGACGCCAAGCTCCAAACCACCAATTTTACCAAATGAAGAGTGCATGGCCGCTGCAAAAAAATTAGCCAATAGCGGCATTGTGGTGCAAGGCCATGGCCCAGATTATATGCTGAGAATTTCAGCTAAGGCATTTTTTGCTATCGGCCCAGAGCAGCGCCAAATTTTGCTGCAAAATTTGCTGTGCGATAAAGTGGGCCACCTGGAAATAGCCCAAGGCAAGCTTACCGTGCAAGATACTTTAAGTGGCCGCGCCTTGGCTCAGCTCAAATCTGGGCCGTTTGGTGGCTATGAAGAGTTTTGAGCCGCAATTTATGGCTACAAATTACGCCGCTTTTTGCAGCCTTTGCGCCTGAGCTGCGGCAATTTTGGCCATAAAGTCGGCCGTGTTGAGCCATTTTTGCCCGCCACCCACAAGTGCGGCGAGGTCTTTGGTCATGTGGCCGGCCTCTACGGTTTCAATGCAGGCTTGCTCGAGCGCATCGGCAAAGGCAACCAGCGCTGGCGTTTTATCGAATTGGCCACGATATTTCAGCCCCTGTGTCCAAGCAAAAATACTGGCAATGGGGTTGGTTGAGGTTTGCTTGCCGGCTTGATAATCGCGGTAATGGCGGGTGACAGTGCCGTGTGCGGCTTCGGTCTCCACGCATTTGCCATCAGGGCTGAGCAACACCGAGGTCATCAGGCCAAGCGAGCCAAAGCCTTGCGCCACGCTATCAGATTGCACATCGCCATCATAGTTTTTGCAGGCCCATAAAAAGCCGCCATCGCCACGGATGGCAGTGGCCACCATATCGTCGATTAAGCGGTGCTCATAAACCAAATTGGCCGCGTCATATTTAGGTTTAAATTCCTGCTCAAAAACTTCGGCGAATAAATCTTTAAAGCGGCCATCATAGATTTTAAGAATGGTGTTTTTAGTCGAGAGATAAACCGGCAATTTGCGGTTCAGCCCATAAGCAAAGCAAGCGCGGGCAAAGCCCCTGATTGACTCATCCTCGTTAAACATAGCAAGGCCAATGCCGCTGGCTTTAAAGTCGCGTACCAGCCAGCGTTGCTCGGGGCTGCCATCGGCGGGCTGAAAAACCATTTCAAGCTTACCTGGGGCCTCAATGCGCATATCGGTTGAGGCATATTGGTCACCAAAGCCGTGACGGGCGATGACAATGGGCTTGGTCCAGCCGGGCACATAGTGCGGAATATTGCTAATCACAATCGGCTCACGGAAAATTGTGCCATTGAGTTGCGCGCGAATAGTGCCGTTAGGCGATTTCCACATTTTTTTAAGGTTAAACTCTTTGACGCGGGCTTCATCCGGGGTGATGGTGGCGCATTTAATGCCCACGCCATATTGTTTAATGGCTGCCGCCGCATCAAGGGTGATTTGGTCGGCGGTGGCGTCGCGGTTTTGTACCGAGAGGTCAAAATATTTAAGGTCGATATTGAGATAGGGCAAAATCAGCTGTTGTTTAATCATGTCCCAAACAATGCGGGTCATTTCATCGCCATCCATTTCAACGACGGGCGTGACAACATTAATTTTGCTCATGGGTGTTCTCCTGTTGATGGCGCTAGCATAGCTGATTCTAAAAATCTTTGGCCATTAATTGCAGATAAGGCCGTGCGACTTGGATAAATTGGATAATCTGATAAAGCATTTCATCGCGGCTGGGCGGGTGGGTGCTGAGACAATTCGCATCCAGAAAAACGCGCTGCTGACCATCAACCATAAAGCGCACCCGCTCAAGCGATTGCGTGGCGCGCAGCACCGACAGCACATGGTTGCGCTTTTCGGCCGAGTGCGCCGAATAAGGAATAAAGCCAAGCTCGGCCCAAAAGCGATAATGGGTGCCATTTGCCGTGCGCGAAATGAGCGCGTGATAACTATGCCCATTCACTTGAAAACGTATTTTAGATTCGTCTGGGTGATTGCGTATGGTAATCAGCCCATCATTGTTAACCACAGCTTGCGTAAGCCCACCAGCCAAAGGTGTTTGGCCTAAGATATCGGCTATTTGGGCAATGGCGGTGATTTCTTTTAGTTCAATCATGCAGAGGGTCTAGCATAAAGATGTTAACAGCCGGTTTTATTGTGCTATATATTCACCATTATTGACTAAAAAGCGAGGACATATGCTGCCCGGTTGGAACTCTGTTGCCGTATCGATTCATCGTGCCGGCTGGCCCTTTATTGCGGCTTTTGCCGTGGGCGCATTTTTGCTGTGGGCCATTGCGGGCGATTTTATCGGTCTCGTCGGTTTGTTTTTAACCCTGTGGTGCGTCTATTTCTTTCGTGATCCGGAACGGGTAACGCCGCAGCGCCCGGGGCTGGTTGTTGCGCCAGCGGATGGTCGCATTACCACCATTGATGAAGCCGTGCCGCCGCCTGAATTAGATTTAGGCACTATGCCCGTGCCGCGTATCAGTATTTTTCTGTCGGTGATGGATGTGCATATTCAGCGCCTGCCGGTGAGTGGCCGCGTGGTTAAACGCGCTTATCGCCCTGGTAAATTTATCAATGCCGCGCTCGATAAAGAAAGCGCCGATAATGAGCGTTTGGGCCTGTCGCTGCAAATGGCCGATGGTCGGCATGTGGGCGTGGTACAAATTGCCGGTCTCATTGCACGGCGCATTTTGTGCGATGTGTATGAGGGCGTTGAGGGCTTGGCCGGTCAGCGCTATGGGCTTATCCGTTTTGGCTCGCGGGTTGATGTTTATTTGCCGCAAGGCACAGCAGCGCAAGTGTGCTTGGGGCAAACCGTGCTGGGTGGCGAGACTATTTTAGCCGATTTTGCCAGCAGCAGCGCCTCACCAACCGGCATGGTGCGCTAAATGTTTCAGGACGAGCGGCAAAAGCTACTCACCGAGCGTTTGCGTATTAAGGGCTTTTCGATTAATCGCCTGCTACCAAATATTTTGACCATTCTGTCTTTGACGGCTGGTCTCACTTCGGTGCGCTTTGCCTTGCTAGAGCGCTTCGATTTAGCTGTTGGGGCTATTTTGGTTGCGGCCATTTTTGATATGCTTGATGGGCGCGTGGCGCGCTTGCTTAATGCCACCAGTAAGTTTGGTGCCGAGCTTGATAGTTTATCCGATAATATCAGCTTTGGTGTGGCCCCTGGTTTAATTTTGTATCTGTGGAGCCTGTCACAAATGCCGCGCTTTGGCTGGCTGGTGGTTTTGGTTTTGGCCATTTGCTGTGCGCTGCGCTTGGCTCGGTTTAACACCATGCTTGATGCGCCCGACCCCCGCCCGTGGGCCGGTCAATTTTTTACCGGCGTGCCGGCGCCAGCGGCGGCCCTCTTGGCGCTTTTGCCGATGGTGATAAATTTTGAAACGGATTGGGCGTTGCTACAAAAACCGGCTTTTATCTCGGCTTGGGGTTTGGCTGTAGCTTTACTCATGGTCAGCCGCTGGCCGACCTTTTCCTTCAAAAAAATGCATGTGCCGTTAGCTTATGTTGTGCCCGTTCTCGTGATGGTCGGCTTATTGGTGGCGGCCTTGATAACTGAAATATGGCTCACCTTATCAATTATCGGTGTGCTCTATATTATTTTGCTGCCCGTGTCTTTGTGGCGGTGGCAGAAGTTGGCCGCACAAAGTTAAACTGCACAAAATTAAAACTGGCAAAATTAATGCACGCGCCGGTCACCCGCTGTCAGGGCATTTTCGTCGGCGATTTTTTGCTCGAGTGCGGCCACAGTTTGCCGTAATTGCGCGCTGGCTTGCGCTAATGCTTTAAGCTGCTGCTCTTGATTTAAAATTTGCTGATGCAGCAGCTCTATCACTTTGGTTTGACGGCCGAGCGGCTCGGCGAGTTGTGCGAGTGCTTGTGTGAGTGATAAACGCACCATTTGCCGCAATTTTAACAGCCACCAGCCCACCAGCGCTGTCACCGCCAAGGTCAGCGCAAAAGCCAAAAGCAACAGCATGGATGAGGTCATCATGCGGTTATTTTACCAGCCTTGTGCGGTTTGCGGCAAGCGGTTCGTGATGCCAATATCGGCCATAATTTGCAAAGGCGCTTTGCCGCGATTAAGCCGTGCGCGATAAATATTGGCATTTTCCAGCACACGCTGCACATAATTGCGTGTTTCATATATCGGGATAAGCTCTATCCAATCAATCGGGTCGATAGCGCCAGTGCGTGGGTCGCCAATAGAATCGCGCCATTCAATCACCCGTCCTGCCCCTGCATTGTAAGCGGCAATGGCCATAATGTAAGAGCCATCAAAGCCATCAATACGGCCCGCCAGATAGGCGCTACCGAGGCGGATATTAAATTGCGGATCGGCGGTGAGGCGCTCGGTGCTGTAACTTTCGTCCAGCTTGCGGGCAACATCGCGTGCGGTTGAGGGTAAAAGTTGCATCAGGCCCAAGGCACCGGCGGGGCTTTCCACCCAGCTCATAAATTCGCTTTCTTGGCGGATAAGGCCCAACACCAAGGCAGGTTCTGGTGTGGGGCCTTGCGCCAAAACCTCGGGCAATACGGGGTAGCCTTGCTCGGGTAGTGCAAAGCCTTTTTCTTGTGCGGCTTTGGCGGCGAGCACGGCTAAATCTGGCCGGTTGAGCTGTTGCGCCAAGGCCCCTGCTAGCTGAAAATCTTCCTCGCGGCTGCCACTTTTAAGCAAATGGCGCATATAGCGTGCGGCGCGCGCATTTTGCTCGACAGCTTCTAGCTGGGCTATGGCTTGCGGCAATTCGCGCGATAAATAAGTTGCCGCCGCACTGGCGCTGGGCATGCTGCCAGTGGGCAGCGTAAATTCGCTATTGCCGCTGGCGGCTAGTGCAAGCTGCCCGTAAAAAGTGGTCGGAAATTCGCCCGCTGTTTGATACCAGCGCTGTGCGCTGTTGCGCTCGCCCTTGGCATCATAGGCTCGGCCAAGCCAATAGGCACCGCGTGATTTACTCACCGGCATAGCCACGCCATCATAGAGTTTTTGGAAATGGGCAATGGCGCGGTCGGCCTGATTAAGCCTGCGCAGCGCAATCCATCCGGCTAAAAACTCGGCTTGGGCAAAACCAAAGCCACTGCTTTGTGCGTGTGCTGCGGTTAAGCGATAGGCTTCGCGCCAATCGCCGCGCTCCATCAATCGGCGGACAATAATATGCCGCTCGCGCCACCATAAATCGGCACGTATTAAATCGGCCGGCGCTTGATTAAGTATATCGATGGCGCCTTTGGTATCGTCGCGTTCGCGGCGCCAGCGCAAGCGCTCAAATAATAAGCCGGCGTCATTTTGCAGGCGCGTTGGCACAGCGGCCAGTTTTGCTTCAACCCCGCTTTGATCGGTGGCGAGTGCCATGCGTGCTTCGGCAACCGCCCTTATGCCAGGGTCGAGCTGGCCGAGTAAGCCTTGCGCTGCGGCAAATTGCGCTTTCCAAATAAGCATATCGATGCGGGCGGTGTGGTCGCCCATATTCAGATAATCAGCGTTGCTTCTGATAAAATCGGCCTGTTCGCTGGGCGGCAGCACGGTTTCGCGCCAGAAGCGGCTGGCTAATTTTTGCGCATCGCCATTATTGCGCGTCTGCCGCAAAGCATTGATGAGCGCGCTGGCCCCTTGCATGGTGGTGGGCGGACGGGCGCCAAACCAATTGATAATCTCGCGGGCTGAAAAATCGGGCGGGATTTGTCTTTCCGCGGCGGCCCATAAATCGGCCTCCATCGGCCAGCCTTGGCGCGCATTCACAAAGGCGTTGATTTCGGCAAAATTGCCTTGTTTGACGAGGGCTTCGCCATAAATCACCCAGCCCAACAGCGGATTTGCGGCATTGCGTGATTGAATGATGGCATCCGCGCTTTGTCCGGCGTCATGCAGCGCAAAGGCTTGGCGGTAGAGTTGCTTGTCGGTGTTGGACAGCGCGGACTCGGCGCGAGAAATATCTTGAGCAGATGCAGCGAGTGGCTGGCAAAAGCTGGCACAAAAGGCTAAAATGCTCAAAATGACCAAAGAGAGACGCCGATGTTGCATGGATATATAACCGCCTTAGTCACGCCGTTTGCACAAGGGGCAATCGATGAAAACGCATTTCACCGGCTGCTCGATCGGCAGATTATGGCCGGAATCGCGGCGCTTGTCATCAACGGCACAACGGCCGAAACGCCAACTCTTTCGTATGCCGAACAAGAGCGCACTTTACGCATGGCCATCACAGCGGCCAAAGGGCGCGTGCCGATTATTGCCGGCACCGGCAGCAACAGCACCGCGTACACCCTTGAGCAAACGCGGCTGGCGCAAAAGCTTGGCGCACAAGCAGCTTTAATTGTGGCGCCTTATTATAACAAGCCTACGCCAGAGGGGCTTTATCAGCATTTCCGCACCATACATGATGGCTGCGATTTGCCGATTATTCTTTATAATATTCCGGGGCGCAGTGGCGTTGATATGAGCAATGCGCTGGTGGCGCGGTTGGCTGAATTGCCGCGCATTATTGGCCTCAAAGATGCCACGGCTGATTTAACCCGCCCGCTGAATTTGCGCAGCATGGTGCCCACCGATTTTGCCCTTTATAGCGGTGAAGATGCTTTAATTGCCGGTTATTTGGCACAAGGCGGGCATGGCTGCATTTCGGTTTCAAGCAATGTGGTGCCCGCCGAATGTGTGGCACTTTACCAAGCCTGGCAGGCACAAAATTGGCCTGAGTTTGCGCGCCTGCGCGATTTATTGGCGCCACTGCATGCGGCTTTATTTTGCGAAACCAACCCGGCCCCCACAAAATATGCCTTAGCGCGCTTGGGGCTGCTGCATAATGAATTGCGCTTGCCGCTGGTGAGTGTGTCGCCCGCAAGCGAAGCTGTGCTGAATAAAGCCTTGCAGCCTTTTATGTCTGAGGCAGTCGCGGCATGAGCAAAAAAAACGAGCCGGATAATTTTGTGATTGTCGCACAAAATCGTAAGGCGCGGCATAATTATCATATTACTGAAACCATCGAGACGGGCATTATTCTAACCGGCACCGAGGTAAAGTCGCTGCGCAAAAATAGCGCCAGCCTTAACGAGTCTTTTGCCACTGAGCAGCAAGGCCGCTTGGTGCTGATTAATTTGCATATCCCCGAATATGCAGGGGCAGGGCGGCATTTGCAGCACGAGCCCAAGCGCACGCGTGAATTACTGCTTAAAAAGCGTGAGCGCGACCGCTTATTTGGTGCGGTGCGGCGCGATGGTTATAGTTTGGTGCCCGTCTCAATTTATTTTAATCATCGCGGTATTGCCAAAATCAGCTTGGGTTTAGGTAAGGGCAAAAACACGATTGATAAGCGCGATGATGTTAAAAAGCGTGATTGGGACCGTGAGAAATCGCGCCTGTTGCGCAACAAGACCCTCTAACATGCAGTGGCAGGGCCAAGGCATAATTCTCAGCACCAAGCGCCATGGCGAACATGGGCTGATTATCAATGCGCTGACGGCAGAGCAGGGGCGCATGTTGGGCTTTGCCCGCAGCAGCAAAGCGCAGGCGGCCTTATGGCAGCCGGGTAATATTGTGCAATTACGCTGGCGCGCGCGTTTGGCCGAGCAATTAGGCACTTGGCAGGGCGAGCTGGTGTCTAGCCCCTTGGCGCTATTTTTAGACGAGGCCTTACCGCTGGCCAGCTTGCGTTCGGCCCTAGCCATGACCGACCTTATGCTGCCCGAGCGCTTGCCCGTGGCGCAAGTACATGCGGCCTTGCTGGCTTTGCTTAATATTATGGAGGGCGATATTTTGCCCGTGGCCTATGCCCGCTATGAATTGGGCCTGTTGCAGGCGCTGGGCTATGGGGTTGATCTATCGGCCTGCTGCCTTACGGGCACGACCGATGATTTGGCCTTTGTCAGCCCGCGCTCGGGGCGGGCCGTGGCGCGCGTGGCTGCGGCCGAATGGCAGGATAAATTATTGCCGCTACCACCATTTTTATTAGGCAGCGCTGTCGCTTCTAGCCAAGAGGTTTTGGCGGCCTTGCGTTTAACGGGTCACTTCTGGCCGCGTGAAACCGCCCATGATTTACCGCCCGCCCGCCGACAGTTACTTGACCTTATCAGCAAAGCCGCTAATTTAGCGGCATGAGCAAAAAGAAATCCGGCGGCGGCTCCGCACATTTATCTCTGGTTGTCAGCCAGAATATTCTACCCAAAAACTTTGCCGAGGCACTGGGCGAGCGCTATTTATCTTATGCGCTGTCAACCATTACCTCGCGCTCGCTGCCCGATGTGCGCGATGGCTTAAAGCCCGTGCATCGCCGTTTGCTTTACGCTATGAGCGAATTGCGCCTCAGCCCTGAATTGCCGCCCAAAAAATCGGCGCGGGTGGTGGGCGATGTGATTGGTAAATATCACCCGCATGGTGATGTTGCCGTTTATGATGCGCTGGTGCGTTTAGCGCAGGATTTTAATTTGCGCTATCCGCTCGTCGATGGGCAGGGTAATTTTGGCAATATCGATGGCGATAATGCCGCGGCCATGCGTTATACCGAGGCGCGTTTAACGGCAGTGGCACGCTTGCTGTTGGATGGGCTTGAGGAAGACGCCGTCGATTTTAGAGAGACCTACGATAATAGCGGCGCCGAGCCCGTGGTGCTGCCGGCGGCTTTCCCCAATTTGTTGGCCAATGGCTCGGCGGGCATTGCCGTGGGCATGGCTACCAGCATTCCACCACATAATGTGGCCGAACTGTGCGATGCGTTGCGTCACCTTATTCAATCGCCCGAGGCGCGTTTTGAAAAATTGGTTAGCTTGGTGCCGGGGCCCGATTTCCCCACAGGGGGCGAACTGGTTGAGGACCGCAGCACCATTATCGAAACTTATCGCACGGGGCGCGGTAGCTTTAGATTGCGCGCCCGCTATGAGATTGAAAAACTCAATAATGGCAATTGGCAAATTATTGTCAGCGAAATTCCATGGCAGGTGCAAAAAAGCCGCCTTATTGAAAAAATTGCCGAATTGCTGATGGCCAAAAAACTGCCGCTGCTTGATGATATTCGCGATGAATCGGCCGATGATGTGCGCTTGGTGCTGGTACCCAAAAGCCGTGCGGTTGACCCCAAAGTGCTGATGGAATCGCTGTTTCGCGCGTCCGAGCTTGAGGTAAAAATCTCGCTCAACATGAATGTGCTGGATGCCAACAGCGTGCCGCGGGTGATGAATTTGCGTGAGGTGCTGCAAAGCTACCTTGATCATCGCATGGTGGTGCTGGTGCGGCGCAGCAGCCTGAAGTTACAAAAAATTGAAGACCGCTTGCACCTGCTCGATGGTTATTTGGTGGCCTATCTGAACCTTGATGCGGTCATTAAAATTATCCGCACCGAGGATGAGCCCAAACAAGTGCTGATGAAAAAATTCAGCCTCACCGATGTGCAGGCCGAAGCTATTTTAAATATGCGTTTGCGCGCGCTGCGTAAACTCGAAGAAATTGAAATTAAAAACGAAGCAGCGCAGTTGCGTAAATTGCGGGCCGAGCTTAAAGCGCTGTTGGCCGATGAGTCGTTGCGCTGGCAAGCGATTGATGCCGAGTTGGTTAATCTTAAAAAGCAATTTGGCAAAGATACGCCGCTGGGCCGCCGTCGCACTATGTTGGGTCAGGCGCCAACCGATATTATTGTGCCGCTTGAAAGCATGATTGAGCGCGAGGATATCACCATACTGTGCTCTGAAAAAGGCTGGATACGGGCGCTGCGTGGGCATATAGAAGATGTGAGCGAGCAAAAATATAAAGAGGGCGATGGCGAGCAATTTGTTATTCGCGCCGCCACCACCGATAAGTTTATTGCCTTTGGCAGTAATGGTCGGGCTTATATGCTGCCCGCCGATAAATTGCCGCGTGGCCGTGGCTTTGGTGAGCCGCTGCGCATGATGATTGATTTAGGCAATGAAGATAGCATTGTGGCGTTATTTGCCCATGTGCCGGGGCGCAAATTGCTGGTGGCCAGCAGCGATGGTCGCGGCTTTATCGTGGCCGAAGATGAGCTTCTGGCACAAACCCGCGCCGGTAAAATTGTGCTGACTTTGGCCGATGGCGCAAAAGCTGCGGCACTGGTGCCGGTTGTGGCCGAGCATGTGTGTGTGATTGGCAGCAATCGTAAAATGCTGGTGTTTCCAGTCGCTGAAGTGCCGGAGATGAATAAGGGCCGCGGCGTTATTTTGCAAAAATACAAAGACAACGAAGCCTTGGCCGATATCATTACCTTTAACCTCAAGGATGGCCTGCATTGGACACAAGGTGGGCGCGCCCGCCACGAGCCCAAAATGAAGGATTGGCTCGGCAGCAGAGCCAGCGTCGGCCGCCTGCCGCCTAATGGCTTTAATCGCAATAATATGTTTAAGGGTTAGGCGTTTATTATAGGCTTATATTCCTACTTTAAACACACAAAAAACCCCGCTGGGTTTAAGGCCTGGCGGGGTTTTTTTTATTTAATTAGCGCGGGGTTAGGGCAATGCGCGCCATGCCAACATAGCGCGAGGCATTGTCGGCACCAGGGCCGCTGGGGCTTTTGGTAAAGACATCAATATCAACGCCACATTCTTCACCATTTTGGCGCAGCACGCTCACTTTACCAACATAGTTTTGCGCGGCCACAGCCACTTGCGTGTTTTGCACTGTGATAGAGGTGGCGGGCAGGGTAAAGCTAAATTGCTCGCCTAAGCGCACATCGCCATTAGTATAAATGGTTTGAATTTGCGCAACAGCGCGGTCGAATTCGGCTTCTCTCAGGGCGGCGGTGACGGCAGCGGCACTTACGGTGGGCGCTGCTGGTGCTGCCACAACAGGTGCGGGCGTTGGCGTTGCAGGCGCAGTGATGGTGGTGTTATTATTGGTGTTCGTTGGTGTTGGCTGTGGTTTATCACCGCCAAGTGCGAAGATTGCGGCGGCGCCGGTCAAAAGAACAGATGTACCCGCAAGCCATAAACCGAAACGGGTTTTTTTAGCAGGCTCGGTTACGTTACCGGTGTTTTCGTTGCTGGCATTTGCGGCAGTTGCTTCACCGGCCACATCGCCAGTAATTGCCTCAGGTGCGGCAGCGGGCGCGGCTTTTGGTGCTTCGTCTTGTGGGCCGGCGGCTTGCGGTGCTTGGTCGGTCATAATATTCCCCTTAAAATGAATCTGCTCTGCAATGTTATACAGTAAATAATTACGCTTTGGCACAGTAAAATTACTTTCACGGAACAAATATTAGCGGTAAACTAAGCCCATGTGCGGCAGATATGCATTAACCTTAGATACCAATAGCTTAAAACAGCAATTTGGCTTTGAAACCCGCCTTAACCCCGAATTGCGCTTTAACATCGGGCCGGCGCAAAAAGTGCTGAGCGTTGCGGCGATAAATGGCAGTCTTTTAGGCGGGTGGATGCGCTGGGGCTGGGGCGGCGATTTGGCAGGTCAGGCAGGCGGGCTTATTATTAACGCCAGGGCCGAGACCATTGCCGAAAAGCCCATCTTTAAAAATCATTTGCCCAAGCGCCGCTGCGTTGTCTTGGCCACCGCTTTTTATGATTGGCGTGAGGCCGACAAAGGCAAGAGCGAGGCCACGCCGTTTCTGGTGCGCAGGCCCGATAGAGCGCCCTTTGCCATGGCCGCTTTGTGGCGACCACTTGCGCCACAAACATCGGCGGGGCTGGAAGGTGTTAAGGCTGAATTGGTGATCATCACCGTGCCCGCCAATGACAAGCTGGCTGAAATTCATCCACGTATGCCAGCCATGCTGGCGGCGCACGATGTGCATGAATATCTGACCGCCGATATGGGTGCCGCGCAAAATCTGCTGCGCCCATGGCCTGTGGCTTTAACCGAGTTTTTTCCGGTGACACCGCGGGCTAATAAAGCCAGCTATGATGGGCCCGATTGCTTATTACCCTATCGCCATATTGACGCGCCCCCTGCCCAAAAGCGCTTATTCTAGCGCTTATATTTTGGGGCAATTTCTAGCGCATTGTTTTAATCGCTGATTTGCGGCACAATCACTGCGCATTTCTGGCCCCAGCTTCGAGAGGGTTGTTTTATGAGCAAAAAATGGATAAGCCTGCCGCGCCAAGAGGGCATTGTCAGCCGTCAAGCCCATGCCGATTTACCGCCCAATAGCTATGAGCGCGAAGTGGGGCAAGAGGGGTTTTTTGGCCCCTCCAGTCATTTTTATCATACGCACCCACCCACCAGCTGGAGCGCGTGGGAGGGGCCAACGCGCCCGCGCGCTTTTGATGCCAACAAGCTGGCAAATTTTGGCAACAGCCCGTGGCAGGCCAAAGCGCTGCTGGGCAATGCCAAATGCCTTATTCGTTACTGGCAATGCGCGCAGCCCATGACCCAGCTGGCGCGCAATGGCGATGGCGATGATCTGCTGTTTATCCATGAAGGCAGCGGCGATTTATTTAGTGATTATGGCCATATGCCCTACCGCGATGGCGATTATATAATGCTGCCGCGTGGCACAGCGTGGCGCATTGAGCCAAAAGAAAACACCGCCATGCTGATGATTGAGGCCACCGGTAGCCACTATATGCTGCCCGATCGCGGCCTTTTGGGTGAGCAAGCTTTGTTTGACCCAAGCGTGCTGGAAACCCCCAAACTCAACGACCAGTTCCGCGCCCAACAAAGCGAAAACCCCTGGCAAATCGTGTTTAAGCGCCGTGGCGCCCTTAATACCATTAGCTACCCGTTTAACCCGCTCGATGCCATGGGCTGGAAGGGGCAAGTCAGCGTGGTTAAACTCAATTGGCGTGATTTTAGGCCGGTGATTAGTGCGCGCATGCATTTAGCGCCATCAGTGCACACAACTTTTGTGGCCGAGCGTTTTGTGGTGTGCACCTTTGCGCCGCGCCCGGTTGAAAGCGACCCCGGCGCGCTCAAGCTGCCATTTTTTCATAATAATGATGATTTTGATGAGGTGTTATTTTATCACCGCGGCAATTTTGTCAGCCGCGATAATATCCATCCGGGCATGCTTACTTTTCATCCCAGCGGCTTTACCCATGGCCCACACCCCAAAGCACTCAAGGCCGCCGAAAAACACACCCGCCTTGAAACAGACGAGGTGGCCGTCATGATTGACACCCGCGATGCGCTCGATGTGCAAGATGAGGCGCTAGCCACCGAATGGCATAAATATGTGGAGAGCTGGCAATGAAACTGGCAAGTCGCAAAAAGGGCCTGGATGGGCAGTTGGTGGTGGTCAGCCGCGATTTAACGCACTGTCTGGCTGTGCCGCAAATTGCGCCCACCCTGCAAGCCGCGCTCGATAAATGGCCACAAACTGAGGCTTTGCTTAAGCGCACCTATGAGCAGCTCAATAGCGGGCAACTGCCCGGGGCCGAGCCCTTTGTGCCGCAACATTGTGCCAGCCCTTTGCCGCGCGCCTTTCAGTGGGCCGATGGCAGCGCTTATGTCAATCATGTGGAGCTGGTGCGCAAAGCTCGCGGCGCTGAAATGCCTGCCAGCTTTTGGACCGACCCCTTAATGTATCAAGGCGGCAGTGACGGCTTTTTAGCCCCTTATGATAATATTCCTATTAGTGATGTAGCACAGGGCTGCGATATAGAAGGTGAGGTTGCGGTCATAACCGCAGCTGTGCCGCAGGGCGCGTCTGTTGCCGCCGCGGCCGATAAAATTGTGCTATTGATGCTGGTGAATGATGTGACTTTACGCAACCTTGTGCCCGATGAATTGGCCAAGGGTTTTGGCTTTTTCCAAGCAAAGCCGGCCAGCGCCTTTTCGCCTGTTGCGGTGACGCCCGATGAATTAGGCGATGCCTGGCAGG
The DNA here is from genome assembly GCA_027485855.1 of Rickettsiales bacterium. Lineage (GTDB taxonomy): Bacteria > Pseudomonadota > Alphaproteobacteria > JAIXQD01. Next base: position 44,345 of record JAIXQD010000001.1, read on the forward strand.
ATTGCAAAGTGCATTTACCCTTGCACTGTTATGTGCGCGGGCAAAAATTGGGTGCGCCTCATGCCGGCCAAGACATGACCTTTAACTTTGCGCAGCTCATTGCCCATGCCGCCAAAACCCGCAGCCTTGCGGCAGGCAGTATTATTGGCTCGGGCACGGTCTCGAATATCGACCGCAGCCATGGCAGCGCCTGTTTGGCCGAACAGCGCATGCTTGAAATTATTGCGCAAGGCAAAGCCACCACACCATTTTTGCAAATTGGCGATAGTATAAAAATTGAAATGCTCGACCTAAACGGGCAAAGCATTTTTGGCGCAATTGAACAGCAGGTGGTGCAGCTATGAAACTTTATAGCTATTGGCGCTCGTCGGCGGCCTATCGGGTGCGCTTGGCCTTGGCTTATAAACAAATTGCGGCCGAGATTATTCCTGTGCATCTGTTGCAAGGTGGTGGCCAGCAACATGGCCAAGAATATCATGCGCTCAACCCGCAAGAACTCGTGCCAACGCTCATTGATGGGCCAGTGGTGCTGGGGCAGTCGCTGGCTATTATGGATTATCTTGAAGAGCAATATCCGGCGATACCGCTTTTGCCGCCCGATGCCGCCGGACGCGCGCGGGTGCGCCAATTGGCACAAATTATTGCCTGCGATACACACCCGCTAAATAATTTGCGGGTGATGCGCTATTTAAAAAACCAACTCAATATTGAAGAAGAGCAGCGCAATGTTTGGTATGCCCATTGGCTAAATCAAGGCCTGACGGCCTTAGAAGAAATTATTGCCAATAGTCGTTTTACGGGCCTGTTTTGCCATGGTGATTCTTTATCGCTGGCCGACTGCACCTTGGTGCCACAGCTTTATAATGCGCGCCGTTATCATGTGAGCCTGACACCTTACCCCACTTTGCTGCGCATTGAAGTGGCGTGTTTGGCCTTGCCACAACTGGCGATGGCCGCGCCTGACCAACAGCCAGATGCAGAACCTCAGTTTTAAGGGCAACAATTTTAGGGGCTAAGCTAAATTTAAGAAGGCGCGCGCGCAAAGCTTAAGCCAGCTTTGGCCATGTCTTGCGCTAAATGCAGCAAAATATTTTGCCGCACATCGACATGCAGGCGGAAATCATTGCTGTCAATCCAATAGATAAGCTCATATTGAAAACCATTGATGGTGATGTCGGCCAGATGAATGCGGTCAAAACGCAAGAGGGTACGTTGTTTTTGCTCATCGGCAATTATTTTTTCAACCATGCTTGGCAGCAAGGCAAGTTTTTCTGGGTTATTATCATGGGCTAACAGCAAGTTTATGGCCACACGCCGCTCGGTGAGGCGCTGATAATTATGAATGCGATTTTTAAGCAAATCGCCATTGCCCATAATAATTTGCTCGCCCGTAAGACTGCGAATACGCGTGGTTTTAATGCCGATAATCTCAACCGTGCCCGATTTATCCTGCACTTGTACAAAATCGCCCACCACAAAAGGCTTATCCAGCACAATGGAGAGTGAGGCAAATAAATCGGCCAAAACATTTTGCGCGGCCAAAGCAATGGCCACACCACCAATACCTAAACCAGCAATCAGCGCGGTGACATTAAAGCCCAAATTATCGAGGATGAGCAAAATCGTCAGCACCCACACAGCCATGCGGCTAAAGACGCGGATGAGGGTCAGCGCATTGGCAATAGTGCCGCTTTGGTCGGCGCGGGCGCGGGCATAGGCCACAGCCAGATTGGCCACAAGCTCATTTAGCCAAAAAGCCACCTGTAAAAAGAAGGCAATAATCAAAATTTGCGAGAGCATCGCATCAGTTTTATTGCTGAGGCGCACAAACTCGCTACCCACTCTCAGGGCCAAAATAAGCAGAAACAGGCTGTTGGTGCGGCCAATGACATCGGCAAAATCCTGCCGCCAGGCTTTGGCATTTGGAGGCACATTGGTGAAGAGCTTTTTCAGCCACGCATTAAGCAGCAACAGGCCAAAGGCCACCACAATAAAAATGCTGCCGGCAATTAGCCAATCTTGAATGGTGTTGCGCTGCCATTTTTCTTGCAGCCACGGCACAGTATCGAGTGCGGGCGCCTGCCACCAGCCCAGCGCCACCAGTAAACACAAAATGCCAAAGATAAAAGTCGAATTTCTCATGACTGCGAAGTGCCACAAAATTGCGGCAAAAGAAAGGAAAAACGACAGTTAAAGCCGTGCCGGCGCATAAAGCTGGTCGGTGGGTAATTTTTGGTGCGGTGGCGTGACTGATTGTGTTTTTAAATTATCAATCATGGGCAGCAGGTTGGTGCGGGTAATTATACCGGTAAGGGCTTGCGGCTAAGGGTGGTATTTAGCAGTAACAAAATAAACTAATGTTTTTTATATGATAGATCACAAGTTTAAATCTTTTATTACAGAAATGTTCGACAGGATTATATGTGTATTATGGCGTAATTATCAGCGCAGCATCACCGTGCAGTAATAGACATATGCGGTAAAGCTGGTCACCATACCGACAGGACCACCGTTCCAAGCACGGTTATCGCGGCCGCAAAATTCGGTATTAGTCAGTTGTGCTGGCGTCAATATGCCACCGGATGTTTGCGTAGTAGTACCGCTGCGCAAGTTTCCGCCAGCCTGCATGTTATTAATAGCACTATCGTTGATGTTCGCCCTATGATTCGCTGCAATAATGCCATTGCCTAATTGGTCATTGATGGCTTGACATACGCTTGGCTCAATCGGCGTGATGGACATGGTCAGAAAGGCATTGCGGCTGGTATTAGCAGCGGTGCAGTCGCCTACATTCAATATACAATGGGTACCAGACAACATCGGGTAGCCAAACCAGTTGGCCATTTGCGGGTGTCCGTAATGTGCATCGCTTAAAAGTGAGTTAGTGCGGCTGCTGTCTGTATCAAGAGCTGCAGCAGCGATTGTTTGAAATTGGATTGCGCCGCCATTGGGATGATAAAACGCACACTGGCCGTTGCCATTGCGGTTGGTGCCATTACCGCTGGTAAAATCGCCATTCATCCAGCTGGTACCGCCGGGGGCAAAGCGCGGATTGACATCTAGCTGCTGCGGGTTGCAGCTGCCATTGACCATGCGCTGCGTGGCAAGCTTGTAATTGGTGCAGGTGTGAATGAGGCTCGTAGCCATAATACGGGCATTGTCCCGACCAATATTGGTGCTGAAGCCGCCGCTACCTGCGGCCAGCGCGGCTACCAGCACCGCTAATAGTGCGACCACAAATAATATGGGCGCAAGAGCAATGCCAGAATTTATTTGCAAATGTGAACGCATGGTTTGTCATTTTATCATTGATTCTATAACTTCTTAGAACATAAGAAACTGTACGACTATGCCCTTAGTACTGCCGGCGCATAAAGCTGGTCGGAGGGTAATTTTTGGTGCGGTGGCGTGACTGATTGTGTTTTTAAATTATCAATGATGGGCAACAGGTTGGTGCGGGTAATATCAAAAAATTGCTGATAATCACGCAGCACAAAATAGGTCTCTTGGAAATCATCGATACGGTAATCGGTGGTCATGACGCGGTTAAGCTCAAGGCCAATACGGTGCGGTTTATCGTTGGTGACGGCATATTGCGTTTCAGCATAGGACGATAAAATGCCTGAACCAAAAGCGCGCACGCCTTGTGCGGTATTAATCAGGCCAAACTCAACCGTGTACCAATAAAGGCGCGACAGGCACTTCATCGCGGCTTCATCATGGGCCAGGCGCAAGCCCGTTTCGCCATAGGCTTGCATAAAATCGGCAAAAACTGGCAAAAATAACAGCGGCACATGGCCAAAAAAATCATGGAACATATCGGGCTCTACCAGATAATCCATCTCATCGGCACGACGCAGCCAGTAGCTGACCGGAAATTGCCTTTTAGCCAAATGCGCAAAGAAAAAATCAGCCGGAATTAGCCCCGGCACGGCTACCAGCTTAAAGCCCGTTGCGGCCATTAGCCGCTCATTGACCACAGAAAAATGCGGAATGGCCTGCGCTGAATCCATCAGCTTGAGGCCATTGATAAATTGCACATCGGCATGATTTTGTAACAGCCCTTCTTGCCGTGCATAAAGTGCGCGCCAGCGTTGCTGTTCGTCCTCGGTGTAGCGGCTGTAATCTTGCGCAAGTGTAAAATCATCTCCGGCCAGATGATAATCGCCACGCAACGGGCTGTCCGACGGGACATTCGCTAAAAATTTTTGAAGCGCGCTTTCGTTCATTTTTGACCTGTTTCCAACACGCCACGACGAATTTGGTCTTCTTCCATGGCCACAAAGAGGGCTTTAAAATTACCTTCGCCAAAGCCTTCATCACCACGGCGTTGAATAATTTCAAAGAAAATCGGCCCCACTAAAGTGCGGGTAAAAATTTGCAGCAGTAATTTACCTTTGCCATCGCCATCTAATAAAATGCCCAATTCGCGCAAGGTGCGTAAATCTTGGCCATGATTGGGCAGGCGGCGATCGAGCCCGTCATAATATGTGGCGGGTGGCGCTTCGCAAAACTCGATGCCGTTGGCTTTCAGTTGCTTTACCGTTGCTACAATATCGTTGCTGGAAAGGGCGATGTGTTGAATGCCTTCGCCATTATAATCGCGCAGATATTCGGCAATTTGGCTTTTATCATCGGCTGATTCATTGATGGGGATGCGTATTTTACCGCAAGGGCTGGTCATAGCGCGCGAGCGCAGGCCCGTATGATTACCCTCAATGTCAAAATAGCGTATCTCGCGGAAATTGAAATTGCGCTGATAAAACTCGGCCCAATAATCCATACGGCCTTGATGCACATTGTGCGTGAGGTGGTCGATAACCCCAAGCCCCGCCGCGGGGAAAGTTTGCTTGGGTGTACTGCTGTCAAAATCCACATCATAGATGCTGTGCTTGCCATAGCGGTCGATTAAATAAAGTGCCGAGCCGCCAATGCCCTCAATGGCGGGGATATTCAGCTCCATCGCGCCCGCAGATGAGGGTAGTGCTTTACAGCCATTGTTGCTGAGTGCGGTCATGGCTTTTGCAGCATTGCCCACCCGAAAAGCCATGGCACAAGCGCTATTACCATGCAGCGCGGCAAACTGGCTAGCGGGGCTATTGGGCTCGCTATTGATAATAAAATTTATCTGCCCTTGCTGAAAGAGGCGCACATTTTTATGGCGATGCTGCGCTACTTCAGCAAAACCAAAGCGGCTAAATAAATCGACCAAGGGGGCAGGGTCGTGGGCAGCAAATTCGACAAACTCGAAACCATCGGTGGCCAAAGGATTTTCTATTGGGTTTTGTGGCAAAATGGGCGCTGCGGCAGTCATGCGGGAATCTCCTCTATGCTTTATTATAAAACATTGGTGCAGAAAATCTATAAGGGTGCGTTGCCTCACCGTGCGCCGCACAAAAGCATTGTGAGCCGCAGTTTTATTGTATAAAACAAACGCATGACTGCTCTTTTGGCGCCGGTTGCGGCGCGACGCACCTTCGCCATTATTGCCCACCCTGATGCGGGCAAAACCACGCTGACCGAAAAGCTTTTGCTGTTTGGTGGTGCCATTCAAATGGCGGGAGCTGTAAAAGCCCGTGGTGACGCGCGCCGCGCCCGCAGTGATTGGCTAAAAATTGAGCGGCAGCGCGGTATTTCGGTATCAACCTCGGTGATGAGTTTTGAATGGCAGAATTGCTATTTTAATTTACTCGATACCCCCGGCCACGAAGATTTCTCGGAAGATACTTACCGCGTGCTGACGGCGGTTGATAGCGCCATTATGGTGATTGACGGCGCCAAAGGTATTGAAGCGCAAACGCGTAAACTCTTTGAAGTGTGCCGCCTGCGCGATGTGCCGATTATTACTTTTGTCAATAAGTACGATCGCGAAAGCCGCGATCCGTTCGACCTTATGGACGAAATTGAAAAAACTTTAGCGCTTGATGTGGCGCCCGCCAGCTGGCCCATTGGCTCGGGGCGCGATTTTATGGGCTGCTATGATTTGCGCCGTGACCAACTCCTGCTGTTTGAGCGTGGCAAGGGCAATGTCCGCCGCGATGCTGTGGCCTGTAGTGGTCTTGGTGATGCAAAAATTGATGCGGCCTTACCGCCCGAGTTTGTAACCAAGCTGCGCGATGAAGTAAGCATGGCGCGTGAATTATGCCCTGCTTTTAATCATCAAAGCTATCTTGAGGGGCATTTAACACCTGTATTTTTTGGCTCGGCGGTTAATAATTTTGGTGTGCAAGAGCTTTTGCAAGGTGTGGCCGATTTAGCCCCACCACCACGCGCACAGCCGGCGCAAGAGCGCACCGTGCAACCGCAAGAAAACAAAACCACCGGCTTTGTGTTTAAAGTGCAAGCCAATATCGACCCCAACCACCGCGACCGCATTGCTTTTGTGCGTTTAGCCTCGGGGCATTTTAAGCGCGGCATGAAATTGCTGCATGTGCGCAGCCAAAAGCAAATGTCGGTCAATAATGCCGTAATGTTTTTGGCGCGTGAGCGCGAACTGGCCGAGGACGCTTGGCCCGGTGATATTATCGGCATACCCAACCACGGCACTTTACGCATTGGCGATAGTTTAACCGAAGGCGAGAAACTGCGCTTTACCGGTGTGCCCAACTTTGCCCCAGAAATTTTGCAGCGTGTGCGCGTCGATGACCCGTTGCGGGCCAAGCATTTGCAAAAAGCCCTCAGCCATTTTGCCGAAGAGGGTGTCGCGCAATATTTTAAGCCGATGATTGGCAGCGATTATGTGGTGGGCGTGGTGGGGCAATTACAGTTTGATGTTTTGGCCGAGCGCATTCGTGATGAATATGATTTACCGGTGCGCTTTGAGCAAGTAGAGGTGCATGCGGCGCGCTGGGTCAGCGCCACCGAAGCCACCAGCCTAAAAGCCTTTATCGATGCTAATCGTGGCTCGCTTGCCGAAGATCATGATGGTCATCCGGTGTTTTTGGCGCGCAATAGCTGGCACCTGAACCGCACGCAGCAAGATTTTCCCAAGATAAGTTTTACCACCACCAGCGAAACCGGCAAAGATAAGGCCTAGTGTTTTAAATTATTCTTCTGCGCTGCTGTGGCGATAATAAACCACAAAATCATGCGCGGGCTCACCCACACCCGGTAGGCGCGATAATTCGTGCCAATGTTTTTTATCCCATGTCGGGAAATAAGTGTCACCCTCTGGCGCGGCATCAATCTCGGTTAAATATAGCCGGCTGGCCATGGGCAGGGCCTCACGGTAAATGGCGGTGCCGCCACCAATCATAATTTCTTGGTTGTTGTAATCGGCCGCAGCTTTAAGCGCGCTTGGCCAATCATGGCAAATAACTAAATTATCGAAAGGGGCGGGCGCCCAATTTTTGTCCCGCGTGAGTACTATGTTTAGCCTTTTTGGCAAAGGCTTTTTCAGGCTTTCATAGCTGCGCCGCCCCATTATCACGCCTTTGCCAACGGTCATATTCATAAAATATTTCCAATCATCGGCAATGTGCCAAGGCAGGTCGTTGTCTTTGCCAATAATGCCATTGCGAGCCACAGCGGCAATCAGGCTAATGGGGGGCAGCGTGCTCATTTAAACCGCCACGGGTGCGGCAATATGTGGGTGGGGGTCGTAATTGAGCAGTTTAAAATCGTCATATTGGAAGGCAAAAAGATTATCGATAGCAGGGTTAAGCTCTATTTGCGGCAAGGGGCGGGCTTGCCGTTGCAATTGCGTTAAAGCTTGCTCGGTATGGTTGAGATAAAGATGCGCATCGCCCAAAGTGTGCACAAACTCGCCCGGCTTTAGGCCACAAACTTGTGCCACCATGAGTGTGAGCAGCGCATAAGAGGCTATGTTAAACGGCACGCCCAAAAACACATCGGCCGAGCGCTGATAAAGCTGACAGGATAATTTTCCGTCCGCCACGTAAAACTGAAACAGGCAATGACAAGGCGGCAATTTCATTTGCGCGATATCGGCCACATTCCAGGCGCTGACAATCAGGCGGCGGCTATCGGGGTTGGTTTTTATCTGCTGCACCAGCTGGCTGATTTGATCGATGGTGCTGCCATCGGCTGTTGGCCATGAGCGCCATTGATGGCCATAAACCGGCCCTAAATTGCCGGCCTCATCGGCCCATTCATCCCAGATTTTCACGCCGCGCTCTTGCAGCCAGCGCACATTGGTATCGCCCCGCAAAAACCACAGCAATTCATAGATGATGCTTTTAACATGCAGTTTTTTGGTAGTAATCAGCGGAAAGCCAGCGGCCAAATCAAAGCGCATTTGGTGGCCAAAAATGCTTTTGGTACCAGTGCCGGTGCGGTCGTGTTTGGTGGCGCCAACATCAAGAATTTTCTGCATCAAATCATGATATTGCTGCATGGGCCACTCCTTTGCTGATGCTCTATTTAGCTTTGATTATTTAGCTTTGATTCCGGGCTTTTTGTCCATATTTGTTATTGCTGCTTGTTTGTGCTATAATCGGCGCGCTGGTTCGTCCAGCTATGGTGATAAACGCTTTGTGTAATAAGCGTCGTGGACCCGGGGGCGGTACCCGGCACCTCCACCATTTAAGTTTTGGCTATGAAAATAGCCGGCTTTATGGGGGTGAAACAGGCTCGACACGCGTGGTAAAGACAAGGCTTTTGCTCGGCATGATTCCGCCGTTATCGGGTCAAATTGAGAAATGCCAACGACAATGCTGTGGTAACACAGCGTCAGGCTCTCGCTGCCTAAACGGTAAGCGCGGTTTGGAGGGGCACCGGGCAACAGAAGCCTCTCCGCTTTTTGAAATGCGAGTTTTTGAGTGCATACCACTTACCATCCTCTTTTCCTTCCCCAAGACACACCAAATGAATTAAGGCATCTGGTAAAAGATGTATTTGATACTGCCTTTAAAGAGGTTCGTTTTCTTTTGCGAACTAACACGCCTGATTCAAATGAAAAAGGGTCTTTGCAAATCTCTATCGCAGTTTTACTTCTAGCTCTGGCAGATAGTGCTGCACAACTATTTGATAACTCTGAACTTGATAATAAAAATAAATTTATTCATTTTATGAACAAAAATTATCCGTGGGATTTAGACCCACCAGATGCGTTAAATATTCAACAGGCATGTGAATGGTTGTGGGACGCAAGATGTTCTTTAGTGCACCGACGCGGCTTATCTTTTGGTGGAAATAGAAAGAAATATAAAATTGGCAGAATCCACTCTCAAACAGAAAATTCTTTGCTCCATCTAGAACAATTGAAAAATATGCGGCCTTATAGTGAAGGCAGCGTTGGTGAAAATGACGATAGAATAATTTTCTGGCTTGATGGATTTTATTGGGGGCTTCGCATAACTATTGAGAATGTTCTCAATAATTCCGAGAATCAGACCACAATTTTAGAACATTTAAAGTCTGGTAAGTGGGATAAAAAGCACAAAAAAGAAGAGTCCAGTGGTTCTTTACCCTAGCCCAGCACTGCGCGGGCTATTGGCTGGTGTGCTGCTGACTTTGGGGGCGGCCTGCACTTCGGCAAAGGCATTTTGCAAACGCTGCACCGCTTGCGCATATTGCGCGGGCTGAGCTGCGGCGGCAAGGCGCAACAAGGCATTGCCTTCGCTATCAAGCCCATTATTAACAGTTACTACGCCGGCTTTGTTGGCCAACCACTCGATGAGGTCGTTAGTGTTGGCAAGGGTCATAGGTTTATTATCCTTGCCGCTCACTTGCCGATTAAAAAACTGGTTGCTATCGAGGCGCAAGAGCGCGGTCATGCCGGCATCGCCATCAAGGCAGGTGGCGGGGCTTGGCTTATTCACGCCAAAGGCGGCCTCTAGTGCAGCGCGGTTTTGCACATATTTTTGCCGCAAATCAGAAAAATGGCTTAAGCAGGCCGCATCTTGCGCGGGCTGCAAACAATGCAAAATCGCCCCATAAAAGTTTTTATCGTAAGACAGCATCACTGTGCGGGTGAGGCGGGTATTAAAGGCTTTAGCCAAGCTCGGATGGCAGCACAGCAGCGTAAAACCTGGTTGCGCTGTGCCCCAAGCCTTAGAAAAGCTCTGCACCGACACCCAAGGCGTGATGCGCTCAAGCTTAAAGGCCTCACCGCCAAAATCTAGAAGGCTGCTTTGGCCAGCGCTGGCCGCATGAAAATAGGGGTTGTCGAGAATCAGCGTCACTTTTTTGCCTAAAGCGCGCATGGCGGGGCTGCTATTATGCGCATCAAGCACGGCAAAAATTTCGGCAAAATCGGTGGCGGTCAGGCGCAAGCCCGTGGGGTTGTGCGGCGAGTTTAAATAAACCGCGGCAATGTTGTTGTTGGCGGCAAGGGCGGCCGCGATATTGGCGGCATATTGCCCGCGCTGCATATTATAGGGCACGCTGGTCAAGCCATAATCTTGCAGCAAATCGGGCACCATGGGCCAGCTGGTGTCGGGCATGAGCACAGCGGTATTGGCGCCATAGCCCCATTGTTTGGCAATCAGGCGCAGGCTTTCGTCCAGCCCCTCGCGCCCCAAAGTTTGCATGGCAAAGCTGGTGCTATTTTGTGTTTCAATGCCCAAAAAGCGGGTCAGCCACAAGCTGGCGGCGGCAAAAACATCATCAGGGGTGACATTATAAGCCGAATTGAGCGCATTATGGCTGGCGGCCAGCTGTGCCCGAAGCACGGCAAATTCGGCGGTTTCGCGGCCTTGGCCCAAATTAATAACGTCGGCACCGGCGGCTTTTAGCGCGTTAAACAGGTCGGTCGAGGCTTTGGTGGGCGAGTGGTCACGGTTGAGTGGCAGCCATGGGTGGGGGTGGGGCATGGTTCAGTTCTCCTTGATTTGCCCTTTTATGGAACAATTCATGCCATTGGCGCAAAGATTATTTTTGCCATAATTGTTTTGCCACAATTATTTTACTTGGCGGTTGCGCGGGCAGGGGCTAAAATTGCCACTATGAGCGAAGATACAGAAATTATCCGCTATGACCTTTTGGTTGAAAGCGCTTTGCGTGGCGTGGTGCAGCAATCGCTGCAGCAAGTGGCCGAGCATGGCCTGCCCGGACAGCATCATTTTTACATAACTTTTAATGTGCATCATCCGGCGGTGCGCATGCCCGATTATTTGCGTGCACAATATCCGCAAGAAATGACCATTGTGCTGCAATACCAGTTTTATGGTCTTGAGGTTGATGACGAAAGCGTCAGCGTGACGTTGTCATTTAATGGCCAACGTGAGCGCGTGACTGTGCCGCTGGCGGCTATTACCACTTTTGCCGATCCGTCGGTTAATTTTGCGCTGCAATTCCATACGGCCGAAATTGACGAAGACGAAGAGGGTGATGACGCCGATGATGGCGCACCCGCACCCAAAACCGTCAAGAAGGACGATGACGGCAAACGCGGCGAGGTGATTAGCCTTGATAGTTTCCGCAAAAAAACACCCGAGAGTTAGTCTTAAGGTTGGTTCGAAAGTGCTCGGGCCAAGAGTTGTCTGAAAGATAAATAACCCATGCAAAAATTATCATGGTTGCTGCGTTTGCTGCTGCTCGCGGTTTGTCTTTATGCGGGTCACTTGCTGATGGCTAAAACTCATTGGCATGAGGCTTTAGCGCATATCAATGATGTCAGTATGCCCACTTTGCTGCTGGCGATTTTATGTGTGTGTGCCAGCTATATCGCCCTGATTGGCTATGATTATTTGGGTGTCCGCTTTTTGGCGCAAAAAGTTCCGATTATGCATATTGCCATGGCGGCAACCTTAGCCAATGCGGTGAGTAATAGTTTGGGGTTTGCGGTGTTTAGTGGTGGGGCTGTGCGTATGCGCTGTTATCAGCCTTTGGGTATGGCGCCCATGGTGGTGGCCAAGCTAAGTTTGTTTTGTACGGCCACATTTTTGCTGGGGCTGGCTTTAGCAGCAAGTTTGGGCATGGTGTGGGCCCCCGCCTATTTTGAAGCGGTGATGCCTGCCTTTGGCCAATATTTATCTTACTTGGGCATAAGCATTATCTGCTTATGCGGCGCATTACCATTGCTCGCTAAACGCTATAGCCAGCTGAGCTTGTTCGGTAAGAGCTGGGTTTTGCCTTCGCCGAATATTATTTTAGGGCAGTTTGTGGTGGGCGCGGTTGATATCTTGGCGACCGCCGCTGTGCTTTATGTGCTTTTACCTGATGCACCGGGGTTGCATTTTTTAGCTTTTGTAACATTGTTCAGCGCGGCTTTGTGGTTGGGCCTTGTGAGTCATGTGCCGGCCGGTCTTGGGGTGTTTGAAACTGTTATGTTGGCAGGGCTTGCGCCTTTTGTGCCGGCAGGGCAAGTGCTGGGCGCGCTATTGCTTTATCGATTTTTATATTATGTCGTGCCATTTGTAATGGCCTTGCTGGTGTTGTTGTGGCGCGAAACTCAAGCAACATTCAAAACGCGCTTGGCCTTGCCTTTGGGTTTTGTCCCTGGTTTGCTTTCGGTGCTGGTGGCCTTGGCCGGGCTTATTTTGCTGTTTTCTGGCTCGACTCCGGCCATTGGCGCACGCTTAGAGTGGCTGGCGCAGTATTTGCCCCTTAGCTTTATTGAAAGCAGCCACTTACTGGCTTCGGTGATAGGTTTTATGTTGCTATTGGTGGCGCGTGGCTTGTTTTATCGATTAGACAGCGCGTGGCAATTGAGCATTCTGCTGATGTTGCTGGGCGTGGTGGCGTCTTTGGCCAAAGGGCTTGATTATGAAGAGGCCACAGTTTTGCTCGCGCTAATTTTGCTGACGCTTGCCGCACGAGGTCATTTTTATCGACCGGGCCGCTTGCAGCTGCTGACACTCAGCTGGCACTGGTTGCTGATGATACTGGCGGCGATAGCCGTGAGCAGTTGGTTGCTATTTTTTGCCTATAAGCATGTTGAGTATCAAAATTTTCTCTGGTGGCAATTTGAACTATCGGCCGATGTCTCGCGCAGTTTGCGCAGTCAAATGCTAGTTGCTGTGCTGCTGCTGCTGTTATTGGTTTATCAGGGCTTGCGGCCCCGTCAGCCACGCTTGCCCATGCCTGATATGGTTGCCTTGAATAAGGCAAGACAGATTACCTTAAGCAGCAAAAGCACACATGGGTTTTTGGCGCTCACGGGCGATAAAGCTTTGCTGTTTAGTCAAAACCAGCAGGCTTTTGTTATGCTGGGGCAAACGCGGCGCATGCTGATTGCCATGGGTGACCCCGTTGGGCCTGAACAAGAGTGGCCAGAGCTTATTTGGCGCGCGCGTGAAATTGCCGATACGCACCGCTTGGGTTTAGCTTTTTATCAAGTCGGTGGTGCTGGGGTTGGGGCTTACCTTGATGCGGGCCTTAGCCTTGTTAAGCTTGGCGAAGAAGCGATGGTGCCTTTAACCGATTTCTCGCTTGAGGGCAGCCGTTATAAAAGCCTACGACAAGCCATCAGCAAAGGGCAGCGGCAGGGCTGGCACTTTGTGGTGTTGTCGGTAGCCGAGGTGATGGATTACGAACCACAATTAGCCGCAGTATCACGGGCTTGGCTGGCGCGCAAAAATACCGGTGAGAAGCATTTTTCTCTTGGGGCTTATAGCGCCGATTATGTGCGGCATTTTTCAGTAGCCGCCATTTTTGCTGATGACCATGTCAATGGCAAAAAAATAATTGCCTTTGCCAATTTGTGGCTGCTGGAAGATAAGACCGAGTGCAGCATTGATCTGATGCGCTATAATCCAGATAGCAGTCACGGGGTGATGGATTATTTATTTGCCTGCATCATGAGCTGGGCTAAAGATGCCGGCTATACACATTTTAATTTAGGCATGGCGCCCTTATCGGGTTTGCCACGACACCGTTTAGCATCCAGCTGGGCCAAGCTTGGGGGTTATGTCTATGGCCATGGCGAAAACTTTTATAATTTTCGCGGCGTGCATAGCTTTAAAGAGAAATACCATCCACATTGGCAGCCACGTTATTTGGCGTTAGTGGGGGGCTCGGTTTTAGGAACATTAGCGCAGGTGACTTTACTTATTAGCGACGGTTGGCGAGGCTTATTTAAATGAAAAAACTACTCTGTTTGCTGATTTTATGCTGGCCCATCTCGGCCTTGGCGCAAAATTATTTACCCATCGACCAATTTGGCCGCACACAGGTCTTTTTACCTAAGGTGGAGAATAAAGAGGTGGTGGTGCTGTTATCGCCATTCAGTGGCTGGGACAAGGCCAGTACAGAAGCGGCAGAGAATTTACAGCAACAAGGTTATCTGGTGTTGGGGTTTGATAGTGGCACTTATGCGCGTGATCGTGCGCCATCCGATGATACCTGCCTTTACCCCACCGGCCTTATTGAAGATGCTCTAGAGCAGGCACAAAAGCGCTTTATGTCTGGTGCTTATCGCCCTGCGGCGGTGATTGGTTTGGGTGATGCCGGCAGTTTTGCGGCAGCCATTGTATTGCAATCGCTGCCGGGTACTTATTCGTCAGCGGTGGGGCCTGATTTTTGCCCGCGCCTTGCTCTGCCAAAGCCGCTTTGCTTAGGCGAGCGGTTGCAGCACACAGGCGATGTGTATCAGCCGCGTTCGCTGGCCGCTATTACTGATGCCGAGCAATTTTATTTGGCGATGTCGTCTTCTTGTGCGGCGGTGCATAAAGCGTGGCCGGCCGCAACGCCCACCAATGATGCTATTGCTTTTATTAAGCAAAGCTTGGTTACAGACATTAAAGAAGATGCAGCACAAACCTTGCCCGCTTTGGCTGATTTGCCGCTTACGTTAATGCGAGGCGCGCCAGATAATCCGTGGCTGGTGGTTTTTTATTCGGGTGATGGCGGCTGGCGTGACATTGATCGTTCAATCGGTGGCTATTTAAACCAACAAGGTTATAGCGTGGTGGGCGTAGATAGTTTGCGGGCCTTTTGGCACGAGCAGCCGCCCGCCGCTGTTGCCGCAGATTTGCAGCGCATTTTAACAGTGCTCGGCAAAGAGTGGCGGAAAGACAAAATCGCTTTAGTGGGCTATTCATTTGGGGCCGATATTTTGCCTTTTGTTATCCCTCTTATGCCGCCACAGCCGCAACTACAGCTCTTGGCTTTGCTGGCGCCTGGGTTGCAAGGCAGCTTTGAAATTACTGTCAGTGGGTTTTTAGGGCATGGCGATAAGCGTTATAATGTTGTTAAGGCAATAAATGCTTTACCGCCCATAAAAGGCTGGTGTTTTTACGGCAAGGACGAGGCCGAAGATAGCGCCTGCACAAAAACCAGCCGCAGCGATATGAGTGTGGTTGCGCTTAAAGGCGGGCATCATTTTGATAAAAACTATAAAGAGCTGGCACAACAGCTAGAAGCCGCCATGCCATTTTGACGCAGCGTTCTTTTATGCGCGGGCTTTTAATTGTTGGTTTATTTTATCGCCCGTTTTTTGCGCCATGTTTTTGACCACGGCAATTTTTTTGCCCATGGCCAAAACCTCTTGCAGCCGTGTTTTAATATAAGCCGAAAGGGCCGCATCATCAGCGCGGCTTTGTGTTGGTTCTTGCTTCAGCCAAAATTTTAGGCTGCGCATATAAACACCCGCCAGCAGCATGCGCTTGCTATAGTAATTAAAATCGGTGCTGTGATCGCCGGCCAGATGCCAGATATGATCGGCGCTCGACCAAACAAGCCGCAGCATATGCGGCGCTAAGCTGGGTCGGCTGGCGACATCCATCAGTTGGCGCATGGCTGTGTGGTGCGGTTGTAACAAACTAAAACGCAAAGATAACAGCTGCTCAATTTTTTCATGCACGCGCAGCTTGCTAAAAGATTTAATGCGTTTGGCTTTTAGGCTGAGCTCGGCATTGAGCTGCTCATGCAGCAAATCTAAAACCGAGCGCACCCCATCGGGCAATATGGTTTTGAGCTGTTTGTCATTAATGCCTAAATGGCGCCCCGTGGCTTTAACGCTGGCCTGTGTCCAGCCGGTGAAGGGCACTTGCTGGAAAAAACTATCAATAATCGCTTGTTCTGTGGACATTTTGGCTCGCTTTATCGGTAAAAATTGGCTTTTTTAATAAAAATGACGGTTTGCGCCGTAATATCTATTTTTTGCAATATTTTCGTTTGCATTTAACGCCAGATGCGACTAAAAACAAGCCTCGTATTAACTCTAACCGGCCGGAAGGGGCGGGTCACTTTGCAAGTTCTCGTTCGTGACAATAATGTGGAGCAGGCGCTACGCGCCCTCAAAAAGAAACTTCAGCGCGAAGGCGTTTTTCGTGAAATGAAGCTGCGGCGTAATTTCGAAAAACCCTCTGAAAAGCGTGTCCGCGAAAAAGCGGAAAGCATTCGCCGTCAGCGTAAAGTTGACCGCAAGCGTAAAGAGCGTGAGGGTTTTTAGACCTATCCCGCAGCATTTAAACCCCGCTTTTGCGGGGTTTTTTTGTATTTAAAGCAGCGGTTTGTCTGGTCTTTCAGGCACTTATATATTGTAAATCAAACGCTTAACCAAGTTTTAATAGTGAATTGTCATACTATATTTTAGTTAAGTTTTAGGTTTGAGCCGCATTTCTGAGGAGTGCTATGCCCGGTTTACAGGATATGCCAGCTGAAGCGTTATTGACGCTTAAAAAAGTACGGTATTTCCGGCAGAAGATGGCGGATGGCAACTACGCTTATGTGGTGGATGGCCGTTTAGATTTATCGGCGCAATCACTTAAAAAACTGCCTGATTTATCGCATGTGATTGTTAAGGGTGATTTTGTCTGCTCAAAAAATGACCTGCTCACCCTTATTGGTGCGCCGCGTGTGGTCGAGGGCAGCTTTTATTGCACCGGCAACCCGCGCCTTGATAGTTTGCGCACGCTCACCACCGATATTAAAGGCAAGATTTTTACCGACCATGGCAATTTCCCGTCGCTTGAGCTGATGCGCAAAGAGCGTCCAGAAATATTTAAAGAAGAAGGCAAGGCCGCCGAAAAAGGCGAGAGCCTGGCTACCAAATTCTCGCGCTTTTTATCGTCTTAACAGCTTCTTGCTAGCCATATCTTATTAGGTCGCGCTGGCTTGCCCGCGTGTTTTCCACAGCGAGAAGGCAAAGCCGCTGGCCAGCAAAGCCAGCGTTATCAGCAGCGACCAATCGGCCGGAAATTTTTGCCAGCCCATCAGGTTGCTGATAAAAATCTTCGAGCCAATAAAGATAAGCACCAACGATAAGGCATATTTAAGATAGGCAAAGCGTGCCATCATGGCGGCTAAGGCAAAATACAAAGCGCGCAGGCCCAAAATGGCAAAAATGTTAGAGGTGTACACAATATAAGGGTCGGTGGTGATGGCAAAAATAGCCGGCACGCTATCGACCGCAAAAATCACGTCGGCAATTTCTATCAGCAGTAATGCCAAAAACAGCGGCGTGACATATGTCACCAGCTTGCCGGTTTTGGGGTCGGGCAGTTTTACCGTAAAGGACTCGTTATGCAGTTTATCGGTGACGCGTAAATGACGCCGCAGCCATTTCAGCAAGGGGTTGTCGGCCAAATCTTGCTCTTCAGTGTGGGTCATATAGGCAATTTTAACGCCAAAATAGGCCGTAACCGCCAGCAACAAATACACTACATATTGAATGGTGCTGCTCTCGCCCGTAATACCCATGCCAATGGCGCTGGCATAGCCCATGAGCACACAAGACCCCAGCCAGAAGGCGGCAGCCGCAGGCCGTGTTGCGGGGCGCGCTTGCATCAGGCTTTGCACGCCGCTGGTTAAAACAAGCAGCTTAAAGCCAGTCAGCACTAAAAACAGCGCAAAGATATAAAGCAACCAGCTAAATTTGGCCACCAAGGTTGCGCCAACGCCAATCATGATGGCGCGCAAAACAATCACCCCTAAAATACCCCAAAATAACACGCGGTGTTGATAAAGCCGCGGAATGCTGAAAAAGCTAAAAATCATCGCAATAATAAAGATATTATCCATCGCCAAGGATTTTTCGACCACAAAGCCGGTCATATATTCAAGGCCCGATTGCGCGCCCATGCTCAACCACACCCACACGCCAAAGAGCAGGCCCATAGTGATATAAAAAGCCGATAACCACAGGCTTTCTTTGATGCTGATTTCTTTTTGCTCTTTATGCAGCACGCCAAGGTCAAATACCAGCAGCACCAACACAACCGCGATAAACAGCAGCCACATCCAAACAGGCTTGGTCATAAAATCAATCAGCAGAAACTCGGGCATACGCCACTCCGGTTTTTTGTGTTGTATCGCTGCACGCCAATATTGCACCAGCGCTCATAGCAGACGCTTGTTTACGATATTTACCAGCGACTATGCAAGTGGCATGAGTCTTGTGTAACTATTGGACTAATTTAGGTTATTTACTAATTAAGTCTAATTTAATCGTGTTAAGTTGTAATAATTAAGCAATATCGGTCCAGAACAATATTAAAATTAATAAGTCATGGATTGGGCTTAGCAGGGGATGAAGCAGCATGCAAAGGTCTAGAGAACTTCTTTCGCAGGTTGGCAAGCTCCAATTTGACATTATCGAAGTCAAAGACAAAGCCATGCTGCGTGAATGGTTTGAAATTCAGGCGCAAATTTTTACTGACCCAACCGATCTTGAGCCATGGGAGCTCATTGTTGAAAGATTTAACGACAAGGAGAGAAATCAGTTTACGCTTTTGCGCGACAGACAGACCGACGAGTGGGCTGGCATGCGTTTATTGCAATTTGATCCAAATATTCCGGGCGTGGCCTATTGCCCATGGGGCGGCGTGACTGAAGCGTACAGAAATAATGGCATATACCCTGTGATGGCCAAGCTGACGCTGGCCGAACTTGCCGAGCGTGGGGTTTTTATCGCCACGGCCGACATAGAAGATAAAGAGCGTATTGCCACTGCCTATCCTGAGACCCCCGAAGAAGCGGTCAAGATTGCCACTGCACGCGAGAATTTTTTCCGCCGCGGTATGGGCTATCAGGTGATTGCTAATAATGGTGAGGGCGAAAACAGAGTAGAGTATATTCGTCCCCCTTCAGAAGAGGGGCGGGAATATACCGGCATTCAGGCCTATGACCTTTTAGCCTATTACATTGACCCGGCCAAAGAAGCAGAAGCGCAAGCTGTTTTGTGCCCCAATGGTGAGGCCTTGTATAACCATGATCGTACGGGGATTAGCAAAGCGGCCTATCGCACATTATATCTGAGCATGGCACAGCTTCAGTATGGTGCCTTACCAGAGGCAGAATTACGCTCTCAATATAAAGCGCTTGATACGTTTTTGGCCAAGCTTGATAATAGCCCGCAACAGTTCTTTGAACTTTCGCAGGGCGCGATCCGGCCAAAAGTAACGGCAGATGCCAAAATTGATATGGCTGTAAAAAAACCGCAGCAACAAACACCAGCCATGTAATGTGCTTACAGTAAAAGCTAATGCCCGGCTTACATTGCTCACTCTTACTTCACTCTGGCGATTTTACTCTGGTGACTTTAGGCGATAGCCAATGCCTGGTTCGGTCACCAGATAGGTGGGCTTGAGCGGATTATCTTTTAGCTTTTGGCGCAAATGCTGCATGTGGATGCGCAGATAATTATTATTCTCGGCGCTGTGCTTGCCCCAAATTTCTTTTAGCAATTGCGTGTGCGTGACCACCTTGCCCGCATGCTTGACCATGACGCTGAGCAACTGATATTCAATCGGGGTGAGATGCACTTCTTCGCCGGCCAGCGTTACTAAACGCTTGGCCCTATCAACCAGCAAATCATCTTGCCGGAAGATTTCAGATTCGGCATTGTCACCGCGCCGCGCATGACGCAGCGCCACTTTCATGCGGGCCAAAAGCTCGCCAAGGCTAAAGGGTTTAGTCAGATAGTCATCGGCGCCATTTTCCAGCGCGTTGATTTTGTCCTGCTCTTGACCACTGGCAGACAGCACAATAATTGGTAGCGTGCTCCACTCGCGCACGCGCTGGATAATTTTTTGCCCATCCATATCTGGCAGGCCCAAATCAAGGATAATCAATTCAGGCCGCGCTGCTGCAACTTGCTGCAAGCCCTCATGGCCATTCACGGCCAGAATAGGTTTATAGCCATGGCTTTCGAGTGAGAAGGACAAAAACTTACGGATTTCCTGCTCGTCCTCAATAATAAGGATAGGTATATTTGCCTCGGTCATGTTGGTTCTAGCTCGGTCTTGGTTTTAGGCAGCGTAAAATGGAAGCTGGCGCCGCCTGTTGGGTTATTTTCTGCCCACATGCGGCCGCCATGCACCTCGATAATGGCGCGGCAAATCGGCAGGCCAAGCCCAAGGCCGCCTTGCGGGCCTTTATAAAACTTCTCGAAGATATGGGTGATGTCATCTTTTGGGATACCGCAACCATTATCGGCCACGGTGACCTGCACAAAATCTTCCTGATCGGTCACGCGGATATGCAGCTTTGCGTCAGAGCCCGCATATTTAACCGCATTTTCAAGCAGGTTGATAAATACCTGCTCAATGAGTAGCCCATCAATATGTATGAGTTGCTCTTGGCCTAGCTGTGTATCCACCTCGCGGTTTTTCAGCACGGGCTCAAGCCGTAAAATGGCCGAGCCGATGACTTCTTCTAAAAAATAGGGCTGACGATTGAGGTTGACCTTGCCAGACTCAAGGCTCGATACATCAAGCAAATTCGTAATGATTTTTGCTATTTTCGAGCTTTGATCATGAATGGAGCGAAGGCCATCCTCGGCATGTTTGGGCAGCTGCATGCCAGAAAGCAGTATGCTAGAGGAAATACCGCTGATGGACGCAAGCGGCGTGCGTAAATCATGCGAAACCGACGAAAGCAACACATTGCGCAGCTTCTCGCTTTCAGATTCTATCTTGGCGCGTTCGGCATCTTCGGCGCGGTGGGCGCGGCCAAAGGCCGAGGCAATGAGGCTGGCGAAAGTTTCTAGCTGGCTCACTTCGGCACTGGTGAATTCATGGCCCACCTCAGGCGGAATAAGCCCCAGCACGCCAAAGGTTTCGCCCTCTGCGCTCATCGGCGCGTAAAGGCCGCGGGCACTGGGCAGCGTATCTGTGTTGCGGCCTGCGTTTTGGCCATTGGCTATAACCCAGCGTGCTACGCTTTCTTCCTTTAAGTCGCGCGCGGGAGAGTTGGCCGGGGTGGCATAAAGCTGTTTATCTTTGAGCACGAAGATAACTGCATCCATGCTAAACACATTGCGGATATGCTTGAGCGCAATTTCAATCATATTATCCATGCCACGAATAGCCGAGAGCTCGCGGGTGAGCGCATAAAGTGAGCTGGTTTCTGCTTCTCGTTTGCGTGATTGCCGCGCCTGCAACGACAGTTTTGCTGCCAGCGAGCCCACGATAAGGCTGGTCATGAGCATCACCACAAAGGTGAAGTAATAGCCCTTATCATAAAGCTCGAAGGTATAATAAGGCTGCGTAAAAAAGAAATTGAATGCCGCTACACTGAGCAACGAAGCCATGATAGAGGGGCCAGTGCCCAGCTTGGCGGCAATAATCACCACGCTGGTAAGATAGATCATAGTAAGATTATCGGAATCAGTGATTTCACGAAAGGGCAAGCCCAGCAAAGTTGCCAGCGCCAATATGCCTGTAGCGAGCGCATAATTAGACGGACGGGCAAAATGATGCTGCCAAAAAGAACTATAGGCGTGGCTGTCTTTAATCTTATCGTCGGTGATGGTGGTGATTTCAAAGCCGGCGCCCTGTTCAATCAGCGATGCAGATAATGAACCATGAAGCCAGCGCAAAGGCCGCGCCCGACGTTTATGCCCCACCACAATGCCGGTAAAACCGTGCTTTGCGGCATAATTAAGAATTTCCTCTACGGCATCATTGCCAGTAATGCGAATGATGCGTGCGCCCATTTTTTCGGCCAGACGCAAATTTCGATCGGCGCTTAGTTTGGCTTTTTCGGTCAGGCGTTCATGCCTGCCGGTTTGCACATATAATGCATACCATGGCGCTTTAGCCCTTATCGCCATGCGTTTGGCGTGACGAATAACCCGCGCCGAGAGCGCATCATGCCCAATACACACCAGAATTTTTTGGCCCAGCTGTGCTTCCCTTTGCCCACGCGAGGCCGTCAGCACATCGCCCTCGGCATCGACGCGTTCGGCGGTGCGGCGCAGCGCCAGCTCGCGCAGGGCCACAAGGTTGGGTTTTTTGAAAAAATTTTCGGCAGCGCGTTTGTTGGCCCCTTCGGCGATATAGACCTTGCCCTCGTTGAGGCGGCGCAGCAATTCATCGGACGGAATATCAATCAGGGCAATATCATCGGCATCATCAAATACGCTATCGGGCACGGTTTCCTTTACAACCACACCGGTGAGGCTTGTCACCATATCGTTGATGCTTTCAAGATGCTGAACATTCATGGTGGTGTACACATCGATGCCACGGCTTAACAGCTCTTCCACATCTTGCCAGCGTTTGGGGTGGCGCGACCCTGGTGCATTGGTGTGCGCTAATTCATCCATCAAAATCAAAGATGGTTTGCGCTCCAGCGCGGCCTCTAAGTCAAATTCAAATAGCTGCACGCCACGGTGCAGCACTTCACGGCGCGGGATTTGCGGCATGCCTTCTAACAGCGCGGCGGTTTCCTCGCGCCCGTGGGTTTCTACCACTCCCACCACAACATGCAGCCCTTCGGCCAGCTTGCGCCGCGCTTCAGCAAGCATGGCGTAGGTTTTACCGACGCCCGCCGATGCACCAAAAAAAAGTTTTAATCGCCCCCGCGCACTGACGCTGCGGTCATGGCTGACTAAGTCCAGCAGGCTGTCGGGGTTTGGCCTGTTTTGCTCATTGGCGCCATCGCTGTTTTTTCCTTTATATTCTGCCATCGAGCGCCAGATTGAGTTGCAATATATTCACGCGTTCTTCGCCCAGCATACCGAGTTGCCGCTGAGAAGTAAAACGCTGTAAAACTGCACGAATATTATTTTCGTCCACGCCGCGCGCTTTGGCCACCCGTGACAATTGATATTCTGCCGCCGCAAGGCTGATTTCAGGATCAAGGCCAGAGCCAGAAGCCGTCACCAAATCAACCGGAATGGGCTTGGTGTTATCAGGGTCGGCGGCTTTGAGTGCTGCCACGCGCGCCTGCACGGCCTCTAACAGGGCAGGGTTGGCCGCACCAAGGTTAGAGCCGCTAGATGCCGCGGCATTGTAATTTGCCGCCGAAGGCCTGCCCCAAAAATATTTAGCCTCGCTAAATGGTTGGGCAATGAGTTTAGAGCCTAGCACCTCGCCATTTTTGCCTTTAATCAGGCTGCCCTGCGCCTCATCAGGAAAGATGCTTTGCACCAGCAGTGTTGATGCGCCCGGATAGGCAAAGCCAAACAGCGCAGTCAGCAACACCAGCATGGTAAGGGCAGGGCGGATATTTGTGGTGATAATTTTCATGTGCAGCACTCCTATGCGAGACCGACGCTGGCCAGCGCCCAATCAATTATTTTAATGCCAATAAAGGGCGTGATAATGCCGCCAATGCCATAAACAAAGATATTACGGCGCAGCATGGCCGCGGCACTTTCCGGCCGATATTTCACGCCGCGCAGCGCCAACGGAATGAGCGTGACAATAATCAGCGCATTAAATATCACCGCCGACAGAATGGCGCTTTGCGGGCTGGTCAGCCCCATCACATTCAGGCCTGAAAGTGCAGGATAGGTGCTGGCAAATGCCGCCGGAATAATGGCGAAATATTTGGCCAAATCATTGCTGATGCTAAAAGTCGTAAGCGAGCCGCGTGTCATCAGCAATTGCTTGCCGATTTCAACAATCTCAATAAGTTTGGTGGGGTCGGAGTCTAAATCCACCATATTGCCCGCTTCCTTTGCGGCTTGCGTGCCCGAATTCATCGCCACCGCCACATCCGATTGAGCAAGAGCTGGCGCATCGTTGGTGCCATCACCCACCATGGCCACTAGCTCACCACCTTCCTGCATCTTGCGGATATATTTCAGCTTCATTTCTGGTGTGGCCTGAGGAATAAAATCATCCACGCCCGCTTCGCTGGCAATGGCCGCCGCGGTGAGGGGGTTATCACCAGTAATCATCACGCTTTTAATGCCCATTTTGCGCAATTCGGCCAAACGGTGTTTGATATCTGGCTTCACGATATCTTTTAGATAAATCACGCCCAGCACTTTGCCTTCTTCGCACACAGTGAGTGGTGTGCCGCCAAGGCGAGCGACATCTTCAATCTGGCGTTCTACTTCGGCTGGCACCGTGCCTTTTTTAAGAGCAACATAAGAAGAAATGGCGTCGCCCGCGCCTTTCATAATGTGGCGCCCATTTCCTTGAGCATCGGTAATGACAATGCCGCTAATACGCTGCTCGGCACTAAAGGGAATAAACGAGGCATTGAGGCTTTTTGGGTCTTTCTCGGCAATGTTAAATTTGGCTCTGGCCAAGGTTACAATGCTGCGCCCTTCGGGTGTGTCATCGGCCAGCGAAGAAAGCTCGGCTGCTTCCGCGAGTTGCTGCACCGCGATGCCGGGTGCGGGGAAAAACTCTACCGCCTGACGGTTGCCGAAGGTGATGGTGCCGGTTTTATCTAGCAACAGCACATTCACATCGCCTGCGGCTTCAACAGCGCGGCCGGATGTGGCGATAACATTGGCCTTAATCAGCCGCTGCATGCCAGAAATACCAATCGCAGAAAGCAAGCCGCCAATGGTGGTAGGTATAAGACACACCAACAGCGCCA
Source organism: Rickettsiales bacterium (assembly GCA_027485855.1). Taxonomy (GTDB): domain Bacteria; phylum Pseudomonadota; class Alphaproteobacteria; genus JAIXQD01. The sequence continues at coordinate 68,975 of JAIXQD010000001.1, forward strand.
CCAGCACGGTGATGGTAATCACGCTGCCACTGCCTGCACGCTCGACACTAAAGGCCGAGAAGGGCAGCAGCGAGGCGCAGACCAGCAAAAAGATAATGGTCATCGCCGCCAGCAAAATAGAAAGAGCGATTTCATTGGGTGTTTTTTGGCGCTTGGCGGATTCGACCAAACCAATCATGCGGTCAAGAAAGGATTCACCGGGGTCAGAGGTGACACGCACAATAATCCAGTCTGAAAGCACGCGGGTGCCGCCCGTTACGGCATCGCGGTCGCCACCAGATTCACGAATAACCGGTGCGGATTCACCCGTGACCGCGCTTTCATCAATCGAGGCTATGCCTTCAATCACCTGGCCATCGGCGGGCACAAAATCACCCGCAGCCACCAGCACATAATCATTTTTGCGCAGCACATTGGCGGCGACAGTTTCAAAACGCTCACGATTATTGGGGGCTGCAAGTTTTTTTGCGGTGACATCGCGCCGCGCTTTTTTAAGTGAATCGGCCTGCGCTTTGCCTTTGCCCTCGGCAATGGCCTCGGCAAAATTGGCAAATAGCACCGTAAACCACAGCCAAAAAGCAATATGGCCGATAAACCAAATTGGCTCGCCGCTGGGCTTAAACATTTGCCAGCCGAAAATCAGCGTGGTGACGATAGAGCCGACAAACACCAGAAACATCACCGGATTGCGGGCCTGATAGCTCCAGCTGAGGCGCTTAAAAGATTGTGCGATGGCCTGCATGATACTCGCGCCATCTATTAAAGAATTGGCCGGCACTGCATTATGAGTGTGCGTTTTCGACATGGTCTTATTCCTGGTCTTATCGTTGAATCAGATTGAAATATTCAGCCACAGGACCCAGTGCCAAGGCCGGCACAAAGGTCAGCACACCCACCAGCACCACAATGGCCGCCAGCACGGCAACAAAGAGCGGCGTGTGGGTGGGCAATGTACCAGCCGATGGCGGCACAGTGTTTTTGGCAGCAAGTGACCCTGCAATGGCCAGCACCGGAATCATCACCCAAAACCGCCCAAACAACATGCAAATGCCCAATAGCGTGTTGTAAAATGGTGTGTTTGCGGTAAGGCCGGCAAAGGCGCTGCCATTATTATTGCTGGCCGAAGTGAGCGCATAGAGCACCTCGCTAAAGCCTTGCGCACCGGGGTTGAGAATGCCCGCACGGCCAGCCTCGGTCATGACAGCAATGGCAGTGCCAATCAACACAGCAGCACAAGGAACCAAAATTGCAATGGAGGCCATTTTCATTTCAAAGGCCTGAATCTTTTTGCCCAAAAATTCTGGCGTGCGGCCAACCATCAGCCCCGCAATAAAGACCGATAAGATAACAAACACCAGCATGCCATAAAGGCCCGAGCCAACGCCGCCATAAATCACCTCGCCAAACTGCATGAGAATGAGCGGCACAAAGCCACCCATGGGCGTGTAAGAGCCATGCATCGAGTTAACCGAGCCATTAGAAGCCGCAGTGGTGGCCGCGGCCCACAGTACCGAATTGACAATGCCAAAGCGAGTTTCCTTACCTTCCATATTGCCACCGGCCTGTGTATCTGTGGCTGCCTGGTCAATGCCCAAGGCCGCAAATTTCGGGTTGCCGTTCTGCTCTTGCACGATACCGAATAGCAGCAGCGGCAAAAAGATAACCGTCATAGCCGCCAGCACGGCCCAGCCTTGGCGTGTATCGCCTACCATTTTGCCAAAAGTGTAGCAGAGAGCGGCCGCCAGCATCAGGATAGCTAGCAGCTGCAAAAAATTAGCCAGTGGCGTTGGGTTTTCCAGCGGGTGCGCAGAATTGACGTTAAAAAATCCGCCACCATTGGTACCGAGCTGCTTTATTGCTACTTGCGATGCCGCAGGGCCAATCGCAATGGTTTGTTTATCTACAATTTCAGCCTGTTGGGTTTCGGCATTTTGTACTGTTTGTGGCTCTAGCAATTGTGCCTCTACATAGGGGCTAAAGCTTTGTACCACACCCTGACTGGACATCAGCACAGTCCACACCAGCGCCAGCGGCAATAAAATGTAAAGGTTAGTGCGCAGCATATCGACCCAGAAATTGCCAATGCCATTGGCATTTTTGCGCGTAAGGCCACGAATGAGCGCCACCAGCACAGCCATGCCCACAGCAGCAGAAATAAAATTCTGCACGGTAAGCCCGGCCATCTGGCTGAAATAGCTCATGGTGGTTTCGCCGCCATAAGATTGCCAGTTGGTATTGGTCACAAAACTCACTGCTGTGTTGAAGGCTAAATCAGGCGTGAGGCCAGACAGCCCCTGCGGATTAAGCGGCAATGCCCCTTGAATTAGTAAAATAGTAAAAAGCAGCAAAAACCCACCCAAGCTAAACAGAATTATCGCCGTGGCATATTCGCGCCAGTGCATATCTTTTTCGGCATCAACGCCGCAAGCGCGGTAAAAAAGTTTTTCGAGCGGTGCAAGTAGCGGCGAGAGAAGGGTGCGCTCGCCCATATAGACCCGTGCCATATAGCCACCCAGTGGCTTTACCAGAGCTAACAAAACCGCAAAAAACAGCAATAGCTGCAGCCAGCCATTGCTCGATATGTTTAACCATTCAGTCATAGTCCCTCACATTAAAATTGTTAGGCTGTATTTAGGAAAATATTCGCAGTGCGTTTGATTTATGGGAATAGTTCTGGTTTCAGCAGCGCGATAACCAGATACACCAGCAAGGCTGCGGTGATGCCACCAACGGCAAGATAAAGCAGCGTCATGGTTAGTTACCCCGCAGCTTGTCTGAAAAATTTACCAATGCCAGCGTTAGCACAAAAAACCCAACAGCCAGCCCAAGATATAAAAGTGACATAAACGCCTCCTTATTGATAAATAAGGTTTAGCCCTTTGCCTGTTATGGGGGCGTATAAAGTTGCGCCAAGCCCGTATAGATTTTGTATAGAAGGGGGGCTTTAAGCCCTCATAAGGGCGTGCGCCGTTTTTGCGCAGGCCAGCCAATAATGCTGGTCTGGCTTTGATAAGCACCAAGCTGCAACCTGCAAAGCATGCACAAATGCGAATTGCAGGAGGATATTTTGCGCAATGCCCGATCTTTCGCTCATAATTTTGCTTTGTTGGTGCATGCGCGGCTTTGTGGCAACAATTTCTGTGTGTAGTGTTGGGTTACACAAGGCGATAACATATTCATAAGCGCGTGGGCCGAATATGCCCTTCGGGTCTATGGCCAGCCAGCCACGATTTGCCGAGAATAACAGGTTGAAGTGGTGTAAATCGCCGTGCAGCAGCATTTCTGTTGGTTTTTGCTGCTGCACAAGTGCTTGCGCCACATGGTGCCCCTCTTGAAAAAGCGGCAGCTCGCCAGATGCCACGCGCCCCTCATGCATATATTTTAGCATTTCCGTCATGCGATCGGCAAAGCGCGTATATGATTGCGGCAATGGCTTGCCCTTAATTTGCGCATGTAGTTTTTCAATAACGTCACAGATAATATGTGTGGCGTCATCATCGCGCCCGGTTAAAACCATCTGCTCTAGCGTGGGCTGCCCCTCTATCGAAACAGCTCTTTCAAGCAACTGCACGTTGCCCTCATGTCGCACCAAGCTAATGGCGCCGTTGCCATTATATATTTTGAGTATGTCGGGCGCATTTGCTTCGTCATCTTGCGGGTCGACAATTTTAAGCATAAAGGCCGCACCATTTGCTTCAACCGGCCACAGAAAGCTTGTATGCGTTGAAAAAGCCGGCCCTGACGGCTTGAGGCCCCAAAGCGCCAGATACTGTTCAGCCATTGATTGATATTTTTCAAAATTCTGCATGGTGGCTTATTATATAGATTATTGAATAAAAAGCCCATGCGCCATTATGCAACCAGCATAAATGAAAGCAAAAAACCCAAGTTTTATTTTATTTTTTTGCGGGGTAGCGTTCAAACTCGGGCAGTTCATTTAATGCAGACATCCACAAAAGCCGTTCAGCAGTTTGCACATGGCACCGTGGAGCTAGATCGTTCGGGTTATCTAAGGTCGCTGTTTGTATGTCTATAATGTCTGGCAGGGTTTCTGCATTTGTGTAGAAAAGGCCGGTGCCACAATTTGCACAAAACTTTCTGCGCCCCTGCGCCGATGATTGATAGGTTTTTGTTTCGCCTTGAGTGATTGTCACCTGACCCTCAGGAAACATAGCCCAACTAACCATTGGCGCGCCAGCATGGCGGCGGCAATCGCTGCAATGACATAGGGCATGGGTAATTGCCTGGCCTATGGCCTCATAACGCACTGCTCCACAATGACAACCACCCTTCATGATAAACGCTCCTGCTGTGTCTGTTGCTTAAAAAGCTTCGCACTTGTTATAGAGCCACTATAAACGACTGCGTGTTTTGGTCTATATTTTTTAGAGTGCTTGTAGCTCTTTTCGGTTTAGGCACAAATTTTGGCAAAAATTTTGGGCTCTTAAAAATGTAAATTAATTATTGCTTATTGCCGCCTATGTTAGCGTCACGCTTCTTCATCGCGGCTATTTACATAGGGGTTTTTTATGCAGCTTTTTATTATTATCTTCACTGCCATTTTATTTTTATCACCTGCTGTGCAAGCCCAAGATGTGTTTATTCAAGGTGGCGGTAGCACCATTCAAATGGATGAAAATGGCCTTAAAATTATCACGCCCGATGCCACAATCGTTGCGCCAGATAACGCTGCTGCCCCCCAAAAGGCTGCGCCAAAAAATGTCTATCAACCCAACCCTGAAGCGCGGTCTTATTCTAATGCAAGCTTGGCGGGGGCCGATTTTAGCGGCAAAAATTTGCAAGGTGCCAGCTTTGTCAATACCGATTTAAAAAATGCAAAATTTGTTGGGTCCAATTTGCAAGGCGCAACTTTTGTGAATGTTGAGCTAGACGGCGCGCAGTTTTGCAATGCTAATCTTTCAGGCGCAAGCTTCAGCAATACTGAGTTAAACGGGGCTAATCTTTCAAATGTGTTGCTGGTTGATACGTCTTTTGTAAATAGCGATGCCGAGCAGGCTTATGTTGGCGGCACAGATTTAACGGCGGCGCGCTTTACCAACAGCGATTGGGCTAACGCATATCGCACAAGCAAGCCATGCTCAGGCGCGTCTCAATCGGAAGCGCCGGCGCAGCCGCGGCCTAGTTTTGTTTCTAAAAACACCATTGAAACCGCATTACAAAAACCACGCATTGAAAATGGCAAAAAGATGCCAGCACAAATTGACCTGACAATTAATTTTGATTCTGGGTCCGATAAACTAACCGACGCAGGAAGCCGCCAAGTGGCCGAGCTTGCGCAGGCGCTGCAAACCAAAACATTGCAAGGCAACCGTATATTGTTGGAAGGCCATACAGATGATGTGGGCACCGATGCCTATAACGAAGATTTATCATATGCACGCGCCACGCGTGTTATGCGTACGCTTGTTGATAAGCACAGCGTGAATGCCACCGATTTATCGGTGAAAGGCTATGGCGAGAAAAACCCAGTGGCCAGCAATGCCGATGATTTGGGCCGCGCACAAAACCGCCGTGTTACAGTGGTAAACCTAACGACAGGCCAATAACATAAGCTGGTAGAAAAGGCGGGGTTACTTTGGTAAATCAGGGGGATTGTGTAAAGCTTTTCGTAGTGGGGCAAATCATTGCTTTTGAAGCTCGTCCATTTGCTTCATGTTGTTTTGCTTGGTCTCGTTATCAAAATTTTCTATTTTTAGGCGTATAAAACCATTGGGATTTCTCTCGCAATGGTAGAAGTAGTGGTTCTTCTTCGACTCTTTTTCTGCGTCACGCTTCTCTTGTTCTGATGGTTTGATGTAACCAGCGTGCTTAAGCCATTTTTTGGCGTTCTGAATATACGAAATAAATAACAAAATAGTGGCAAACCAAACATACAGATTTTCAAAGTATTTTATAACCAAGGGAACTACAATGAACCAGATAAAGAGAGACAACACAAGAAGGCTTTTTGCTCTGTGTATTTGTTTTCTTTGAGCTACTGCATCAGCTTTTATTTCTTTTTCTGTTCGAGCGGGTATGCCTTGATATACATCCTGTAGATGTTTTTTTGTTTTCAGTTGCTCTGGGAATTCTTTATCCTTCATCAAGAGCCATGATGATTTAAGCTGCCTAGTAGCAGTATCATAGAAGCCGTTTATATTATTGGATGTTTTATTCGGAGATAAACTGATTAAGCTATCAGTGTCGTCAAATGCCGATGCCATTAACGGAACGGGATATTTTTCGGCCCAGTATTTAAATTCCGCTTCAAGCAGCTCAATAATTTTGTGGATTGGCGTGGGTGATAAGAATATTAGATTTAGTGTTGCAAGCCAATTATCGGAGCGAGGTGGAACATATTCTACGTAATATCCGTTTCGTGGCTCTTTTTGAACTTCCCAGAGTATAAAACCATTATCATCATGATCTGGATTCATTGTCGCCATCATTTGTGGTCATTTATTTTGAAATGTCTCAGAAGCGTCCCGCGATGTGTTTTTAAGGTAATGGCGGAAGGGGTGGGATTCGAACCCACGGTGCCCGTAAAGACACGCCGGTTTTCAAGACCGGAGCCTTAAACCACTCGACCACCCTTCCGTACCAAATACCAACTTTGCATTGCTGAGAGTTTAGGCCAAAAGCCAGCACATCTTAGGCATGCACAGAGTTACTCTTAACAATCGTAATTGCTTACCACTTTTGCTTACTATATTTCTGGTTCGTTAGCTATAGGTCTTTCAACATAAAAATAACTCTATAAAAATAACACCATATAAATAATTTTAGTGCGGTTATACATCTTCGCCAAAATCGCCGTCAAAATGCACCGCATCGCTCCAGCGTCGCTCTAGCCGTCTTAGGGTTTTAACGCTGGTTTCAAAATCGGTCATGGCGCTTTTATCGCGCAGGAGGGGCTCTAGCAGCTGTTCTTCAAAAGCGCGTAATTGCTCTAAAAGCTTAAGCCCCTTGGCCGAAAGTTTTAAACGGGCGGCGCGTTTATCGCGCAGCGCCGCTTTGCGCTCGACATATAAATTATCGACCAGGCCCTTTAAATTATAGCTGGCATTCGAGCCCAGATAATAGCCACGCTCTACTAAATCGCGCACCGAAATTTCGCTGCTGCCAATATTATAAAGCATCATCACCTGCACGGGCGAGACATCTTCTATGCCCAGCCGGCCCAGCTCTTGTCGCAGCACATCGAGAAAGCGGCGATGCATGCGCTCGATGAGACGCGGCAGCTCTTGCCAGGCTTGCGGGTTGGCATCGGTGGGTTTGCCGCCACCAAGCCCCGGCAAAACAGATGAGGGCGCTTTGTTTTTTCCTAGAAGGGGCATTGCAGTCTCTTGTTTAGGGCTCTTGTTTGGGGCTTGGATATATAGACGGGGGAGGTGCTGGAAAGGGGCGAATCACTTATACTTATTTAGTTTAGCAAAAATTGGCGGCAAAATTTAGCCCCTTAATAACGCATCATTAGTTTAACCAATGGATATGCCATGCCCCGTTTTATTGTGCCCCATTTTATCAAAGCATGGTGCTTTGCCATGGTTTGTTTGGTCAGTCTTTTAACGGGCTGTGCCACGGATGGCGCCGCAACCAACACGCAATCGCGGCTGCCCGCTATCGATGAGCATAGCAGCATGGCGGTTTTGCTGCGTATTGCCGGCAGAGCCGAGCAAGCCGGCGACAATGCGGGCGCGCTGATGCTGTATCAGCAGGCGCATCAACAGCAGCCCGATTTGCCGCAGCCCTTATTGGCTCTGGGCAAACTGTTTGCCGATAATGGTGAGTTTGACGCCGCAAAATTAGCCTATGACACAGTTTTGCAATATCATCCAGATTTGCCCGAGGCGCATTTGGGCCTTGGTGAAATGGCCTTGCAGCAAAGTGATTGGCCAGCCGCACAACAGGCCTTTGCCGCAGCTTTGGCCAAAGCGCCAGATTATACCGCAGCGCGCACTGGGCTTGGGGTGGCGCAAGATATGGCTGGCGATGCGGCAGCGGCTCAGGCAACTTATCGGGCGGGGTTAGATAATAGTAATAGCCCAGCACAACGCGCGCTGCGCAATAATTTGGGCTTGTCCTTGGCGTTGTCAGGGCAGGCGGCGGCCGCGGTAGAAATTTTGCAGCCGCTTGTTGATAGCGAGCTTGCCACACCAAAACAAAGGCAAAATTATGCTTTGGCCTTAAGTTTGGTGGGCAAAGATGACCAAGCAAAAGAAATTGCCAGTGCCGATTTATCGCCACAACAGCTGGCGCAAAACGAAGAATTTTATCGCAACTTTAAGCCTACTACTATTAAGCCCGCCACTCTTAAACCCAGCACCCTTAAGCCCAGTACGATGAAGGCTGCTCAATTTAAGCCTGTGGTTAAAGCACCAGCTATATTGCCAGAAGAAGTAACAGAAAAAGCACCAGAGAAAATGGCCGAAAAAATAGCCGAGAAAGTTGCCCAGAAACCAGCGCCACAAAAACCAGCGTCACAAAAATTAAAGTCCAGCGTTGCAGAAAGCTCTAATGAGAGTATCACTTATGCTATTCAGCTTGGCGCCTATGACAGCGAAGCCAATGCCAAAGCGGCTTGGCTTAAACTGCAAGCCAAAAATAAAGCCCTGAAGGATTTTACGCCCGACATCAGCGATGTGATGGTCGCCGATAGCGCACGTATTTTATGGCGTTTAAGAGCGGGTCAATTTAACGACCGCAGCGCTGCCGAAGGCCTGTGCGCCAGAATGCAGCCCTGCCTTGTGGTGAAAAACCCTTAATACGCGGCGGTAAATTTTCTTGTTAATTTCCCATGCGTGCAAAAGAGTCCATCGCTTTCAAAATTGCTGGCCCCAGCAGCACAATAAACAGCGGTGGCAAAATAAATAAAATCATTGGCACGGTTAAAATAGCCGGTAGTTTTGCGGCTTTTTCTTCGGCTTTCATAATGCGCTCGTCGCGCATTTCTGCCGATAAAACGCGCAGTGCCTGCGCCAAAGGCGTGCCATATTTTTCGGTTTGAATAAGCGTGCTGGCTAGGGCTTGCACACCTTGCAGCGGCACACGCTCGGCCAAACCGCGCAGCGCCATAGAGCGCTCGGGCAAAAAGCCCAGCTCAACCGAGGTTAGGCCAATTTCTTCGGCCAGCATGGGGCTAGCGCCGCCAATTTCACGCGAGACCCTATCCAGCGCGGCATCAAGGCTGAGGCCGGCTTCAGCGCAAATCACCAAAAGGTCGAATGCATCGGCCATGTATTTGCCTAACACTTCTTGTCGTTTTTGAATTTGGTTTTTTATATAAATGGCGGGCCCAAAAAAACCTAAAGCAAACATGCCAATATTCGCCAACAATTTGCGATTTTCCGACATGTCGCCCATATCGCGCACATAAAATAATAAAAAGCCTAATGCACCAAAAACAAAGGGCAGGGTGAAGCGCAATAAATAAAACAAGCCCACAGCATCACGCGAACGGAAGCCCGCTTGCATTAATTTAATGCGGGTTTCTTGCAGCGCCTCGCCTTGGCTTTTTTTAAGCCACTCTTGAAAAGACTTAAACAAATCACTTTTCTGAATAATTTTTTTCTGGGTGAAAGTTTTTTTCTTTTCGCTGTTACGCTTCAGCATTTCAGCGCGCAACTCATCGCGGCGGGTGGCCACATTTTTAAGGCGCTTGGCGAGGCGGTCGTCATCTAAAAAAGTGCGCCACACCATAACGCAAATACCCACCGCTAAAACACTGCCGATAATCAGCAGCAGGTGATAGTTATTATGTAGCCAAAACTGCATGGCTAAATCTCAAACTTAATCATTTTGGCCATCACCGCAACGCCAAGACTAATCCAAAAAAGGCCAATACCGGTCATGACCATGCCGCGCTCGTCGGTGATGAGCGTCATCACATAAGGGCGATTGACCATAAATAAAATGGTAAACATCACAAAGGGCAGCGAGCCAATAATGCTGGCGCTGGCTTTGGCTTCGGCCGACATCGCCCGAATTTTAAGGCGCAATTGCCGGCGGCGGCGCAGCACTTCACCAAGATTGCCTAAAGTTTCGGCAAGGTTGCCGCCCGTCTCGCGTTGAATGGCCATCGCAATAATCAGAAAACGAAATTCGGGCGTATCGATACGGCGGGCGACTTCCCACATGCTGTCTTCAAGGCTGCGACCCATGCGCACACTATCGCTGATGCGACGAAACTCAAGGCCGGTGGGCCCTCTCATTTCTCGGCCAACGGCATTGATAGACTCGGTAATAGGCAGGCCCGAGCGCAAGCCACGGCACAGTGTGTCAATCGCATCGGGGAAGTATTTTACAAACTCATTGACGCGCCTATTGCCCAAATAGCCAATAAACATATGGGGTAAATAAGCGCCGCCCACGAGGCCCAACAGCCAGGGCAAAGCACCTGGCAGCGCAAAAGATTTTGCCATTAAAATACACAGCATCAGGGCCATGAGGCTCATGAGCGCGTAATGGGCAATGCTAAAATTGCGCCCGGTGCGCTCGAGCCTTTGCCGAATTTTATCGGGGTTGGGGAGCAGCTTGTTGAGAATCTGACTAAGGCCGGGCAGTGAGTTATCAACATTAATGCGGCGCACGGCTTTTAGCTCGTCGGCTTTTTTTTGCTTGGCTTTGTTGAGCTTAACCTCGGTTTCGGGCAGCACGCGCTCGAGGCGGCGTTGCAACTTATCGTTTTCATCATCGCCGATAAAAGCATAAATCAGCAGCAGTAAAACAACTGCGCCGCCAATCATATAGAGGGTCATATCGCTCATGCGCGCGGGCTTTCAGCCAGAATTTCCATCAATTGCTGTTCAAGGCCATAATAGGCCGCTTTGGGTAAAAAATGCGGGCGGTGGCCATGATATTTATATTCGACAACCAATTTGCCATTATCATCTTCGCCTTTAATCTCGCAGGTAAACAGATCTTGCATGGTAATCACTTCGCCCTCCATGCCGATCACTTCAGAAATATGGGTAATGCGCCGCCCACCATCACGCATGCGTGCTACCTGAATAATCGCATCAACCGCCGAGGCAATTTGCTGGCGAATAGCGCGTGGCGCTAAATTAACGCCGCCCAAACCAACCATATTTTCAAGGCGCATCACGGCTTCGCGCGGGCGGTTGGCGTGCACTGTTGAAAGCGAGCCATCATGACCGGTATTCATGGCTTGCAACATATCGATAGCTTCGCCGCCGCGGCACTCGCCCAAAATAATGCGATCAGGGCGCATCCGTAGCGAGTTTTTAAGCAATTCGCGCATGCTGATTTCGCCGTGACCCTCTAAATTGGCGGGCCGTGTTTCGAGGCGTACCACATGCGGCTGTTGTAATTGCAGCTCGGCCGCGTCTTCAATGGTGACAATGCGCTCGCCCATGTCAATTTGTTGTGACAGGGCATTGAGCAAAGTTGTTTTGCCCGAGCCGGTGCCACCAGAAATAAGAATATTAAGCCGCGCCCGCCCCATAACTTTCATAACTTTGGCCATTTGCTCGCTGATGCTGCCAAATTTTACCATCACATCGAGCGTGATTTTTTTCTTAGAGAATTTACGAATGGTAATCGATGGGCCATCAATGGCTAAGGGCGGGATAATAATGTTAACGCGGCTGCCATCGAGCAAGCGGGCATCGCACAGCGGGGTGCTTTCATCAATACGGCGGCCAATGGCCGTCACAATGCGTGTGGCTACTGTTAAAACATGGGCGTTGTCACGAAACTCGATATCGGTCAGCGTAAGACGGCCTTTGCTTTCTATGTAAACTTGCTTGGGGCCGTTCACCATAATTTCGCTTACCGTTTCATCGGCGAGCAGAACTTCTAACGGGCCAAGGCCGGTCATATCATCGATGATGTTGCGCACCAGCTCTTGCCGCTCATTGGTGTTAAGCTGGATTTTTTGCTCATTGAGAATGTCGCTGATAATATCGCCAATGGCGCGAAACAGACTCTCTTTATCAAGCTTGGCCGCAGCGCTGGTATCCATACGCTCCATTAACAGCGGGTGCAGCTTGGTTTTAATGGCCTCAAGCGCTGGCTTGACCACCGAGATGCGGGCAATTTCTGTATCTTCTAAAAACTCTGTGCTTGGTTTATCAGCAGCAGCACTGGTCGTTTTTGGCTGTAGTGGGATGCTGGCGGCAGGCGGGGGCGCGCTGGCTGTTTTGGGGCTTTGCGCCAAAGCGCGATTGACCAGCGTTGTGACTAAATCGCGTTGATCTAAAATATTGATCTCGGTTTTGCTTTGCTCAAGCCACGCCAGTAGCATAATTTTAATTTCACGCGAAAGGTCGGCTCTGCCCATGCTGGCCAATTTGCTTGGCGGAAAAGCCTGCTGCACCTGCGGCCATATCTTATCAAGATGTTCGGCAATAAGGCTCATTTGGGCCTATCTTTCTGTTGACTGTCTTTCTGCTCGTTAGCTTTGCTGGTTTTTTTGCCAGCCAAAAAACCTTGCCACCATTTTTTATGTTCTTCTTCTTTGTTTTTGATATTACCTGTCAGTTTAGCCGCAAGATCGCGGATGGGCAAAATCAAAGGCGAGGCTGAGTTTACTTGTGCCAAAGGTTTGCCATTATTGGCGGCAATTTTCATGTTGGGCGCATCGCTTGGTAAGAGTAAATCGGCCTTACCTTGAATGCCACGCTCGAACGCGGCGGCATCCAGCTGCTGGTGTTTTTCATCGCCCATGCCATTGATGACCAGCAACAGGCTCGCCGGGCATGACAGGCTTTTCAGCATTTTTTTAATGCGGTTGATATCGCGCACGCTGATCAGCGAATAATCGCTGACCAACACAATCACATCGGCTTGGGCCACCAGGCGCTTTTGTGCCGGCAGCATGGCGCGTGGCATGTCCATAATCACAAAACTGAAATTGCTTTTTAGTTCGCGCATGAGGGCTGTTGTGGCAGCGCTATCAAATAAAATGGCTTCTTCAAGGCTTTCTTCGGCGCCTAAAATAGATAAATGCGGCGTGACATTAACCATGGCGCTGGCAATGAGCAGGCTATCCATGCGGCTTGGGGTTTCTAAGGCCTCTCGCAAGCCGCGCCCGGGTTCTTGATCAAGGGCCAAACTATCGCCGCCAAAATGCAAATCAAGGTCGATGAGCGCCACATGCTGTTGTTGTTCTTCAGCCATGAGCCACGCTAAATTAAGGGCAAAGCTGCTGGCGCCAACGCCGCCACGTGTGCCAACCACCAGCATTAATTTGGCAGCTTTTGGCGTATCGGTATTTTGCACCACGGGCTGGCTTTGTATGGTGCGAATAGCCTCGGCCATCACTTCGGCGCTGATGGGTTTAGGTAAATAATCTTGTGCACCGGCTTGCAGCAAGCGCCGATAAAGCGCCACATCGTTGGTGGTGCCAATGAGCAGTAGCTGCATTTGCCCGCCAGTGAGTGTGTTGAGGCGGCTAATGGCGGCAACGGGGTCGGGGTGGTTATCAATATCAACCACAGCTATGCGCGGCGGGGTGGCTTCGCTGAGCAGTTCAGATAAGGCATCAAGGCCGCCGGTTTGCACTGTGGCCGTGGGCCAGCCTTCGCGCTCGGCAATGCTGCGCAAAATATTATAGCTGGCATCATCCAGCACAAAGCCCATAAACTCTTCATGGGACAATGTAGATGTTTGGCTCATCGGGGGGCGCGGCGCATTAAATTAGGGGGTTCCGGCATTTTGCAAAGGCCTTGGCTCGCCCGCTTTGTAGCGCGTTATGGCATTGGCGGTGACATCGCTGGGGCCGGTGGTGTCGGCGCGGCCTTTTTGCAAATCGCGCGGGTCGGCAATCATATTGGCCAGATTGCGTGCCGTAGCACAGCCCAATTGTGGTGTGGGCGCATTGGTGTATTTATCGACCAGCTCAGGCGACCATTCGGGGCATTGAGGCGCAATGGCCACATATTGACCATCGGGCTTCTGCACCACGCGAATTTCATGATTAGCCGCCTCATAGGTGCTGGCAGCGCCAATGCAACCCGTCAGCAAAAGCAGCAAAAGAGCAGTGCGCATTAGCGTGTCTCCCTTTGAGGTGTTTCAAAACCAACATCGCCATGTAGACCATTGAGGGCCTTGGGCTTAAGCGAGTTGTTGCCAAAACCAGTGCCAGGCATATTATCCGCGTCATTATTGCGGCTGATATCGTCTGGTTTGGGTGGTGGTGGTAAAATGTCGTCTAAGTTAACGGGTTTTGCGCCCACTTGCCGCCCCATCAGCAGCCGCTCGGCATCTGATGGTGCCACCAGCCCTTCTTGCGGGGTGGCAAGCCGCTCTGAATTAGGCCGCACCAAATAGGGCGTGACGAGAATCACCAGCTCGGTTTCATCGCGGCGGAAACTATCTGAACGAAACAGCTGCCCCAAAATCGGCAAATCGCCCAAGAACGGAAATTTGCTGATATCTTGGTTGGTGTTGTTTTGCAGCAAGCCCGCAATAGCAAAACTTTGACCACTGCCAAGCTCAATAGTGGTTTCAGCACGACGGGTGGTAAGGGCAGGCACACTCAGATTATCGATAGTCACAGCGCCTGCAGTGCTGAGCTGGCTAACCTCTGGGCGCACCCGCATTGATACTTGGCCATCAGCAGTGATGGTTGGCGTAAAGGACAGGCTAATACCATATTGCCGATAAGAAACGCTGATCGTGCCATTGCCCTGCGGAATCGGCACCGGAAATTCACCACCCGCTAAAAAGCTGGCGGTTTCACCTGAAAGCGCCGTTAAACTGGGCTCGGCCAAAACCGTGACCAGACCTTCGGTGGCCAGCGCATCGATGGTGCCGTTAATATCCATACGGCCCCAACGATCACCAAAATGCAGCGCATTGCGACCACCAGGCCGATTGATAACGCCGGTTGGGCCAAAATTACCAATCCGATCGGCCGCTGCAATGGGCAAAAACATTTGTGCACCCGTGGCAAGGCCCAAGGTGGCATTGCCTAGCGCGCCGAAAGTCTCCCAATTGACGCCAAGTTGTTTGCTAACCGCGCGTGAAACTTCGGCCACGCGCACGCGCAAATAAACTTGTGTAGCGCCACTAATGCGTATTTGGTTGATGACTTCGCCATTAGCGCTGACAAAGCGTGTGGCAATGCGGCGCGCTTGCTCAACTTCGCTGGCGGAGCGCACATCGCCTTGCAGCACAATGCCACCCGGCACCGAGCTGACCTGTATTTGGTTTTTGGGCAGGCTTTGTTGCAGCGCTTGCCGCAGACCCGATAGGTTTTCGCTGACGGTGATATTATAATTGGCCACAGCGCGGTTTTGCTCGGGGCTGGTGATAAGAATATTAGTGCTGCCCACGCGCTGGCCGATAATCATGATACTATCGGGGGCGGGCATCATGATTTCAGCCACGGTGGGGTCGGCAATCATCACGGCCGCCGGCTGCGCCTCTAGCTGAATGATGGTGCTTTTGCCAACTTCAACCGTGGCGCTACGGGCATCACCGGTTTGCACGCCATATTTAAGCGGTGCTGCTTTTGTAGCCACAGCCTCGGTCGGCGCTGGCGGATTATTATTGGCCAAATTATTGGCTAAGGCGGGGAGGGCGCATAAGCCCAGCAGCAGCGCCGTTGTGGCTAAAAGCTTGGTCAATCTCATGGGGCCGCTCCGCGATTGGTGGGGGTGACGCCAAAATAAATTGGCGTAACATCACGACCGCGCACAATTTGCACAGAGGTGAAATTTTGCTCGCTGCTCTGAATGGGGGCGGGTAGTGCACCACTGACATCGCTATCCCATGTCACCATATGGTCGCTGAGATTACTGCCGGGCATGGCCACACTGCGCAACACCAGCGAGATAGTACCCAGCTCGCGCGCTAGTGTCAGCTGTTCGGCTTGTTGTGAGGTCACTTCCAGCGTAACCACTTCGGCCACTTTGGCCTCGGTTTTGTTTTTATCTTCTTTTTCGTCGCTCACTTTAAAGTTGGTGCGCTGATCAAGCGCCAGCACGCGCAGATTTTGCAAAACAGTTTCGCTGATGCGGCGCTGTTGTAGCCCTGGGTCATTTTCGCGTTGCAGTGTATGCGTTAAAATAACATCGACCCGATCACCCGGAAAAACAAAGCCAGCCACGCCACTAATGCTATTCACTGACACTGACATGGCGCGCATACCGGGCGCCAGTACGGCCGCTAAAAATCCGCGCTCGCCCGCTTTAACAATGCGCTCGGTGCTGAGTGGTTGTCCGGCTTTTATGCCATCACGTACAACGCCGCCCAAAATACTGCTTCTGCTGGTAACGCCATTAACCACCCAGCCTTTTTGCACATTTTCGGCGGGCATTTTCTGCCATTGTACCATGGTTTCGGCTAAAATTGTGCCAGCGGCAATGTCGGTGACCGCTACCAGCACTTCGCTGCTAGGTTTATTATCCTCTTGCACAACATTGCTGCTGGGGTTGCCCGTGTTCGGCTTTGGCCTTTGGGTCATAATGATAATGCCAACCGCAACCAAAGTTGCGATAATCAGCAGCAGTAATTTGCGTTTGGGCATGGCCTATCCTCACTTCAAAAAGTGTGGCCCTGCCTTTTTAATGCGCCCGCTTAATGCGCCAGTAGATATAACACCCACCAGCCGCCCGCAGAAATGGCAACGCCATAAGGTAAATGTGGCGCAGAAACACTGAGTTTTTTGTTAAGGCGTTGGCGAATCAGCATGAAAATCGAGATCATTCCGCCAGCGAGCGCCATTATGAGGAGTAATTGCAACACATAGGTGGGGCCAGCAAACAAACCAATGCCGGCAAGCAGCTTGGCGTCACCGCCGCCCCAAACATGTAAATAGAATAAAACCGCGCCAATGATAAACATGGCCATGGCCAGCAATAAATGCTGCCACCAAATATCGAGGCCGCTGATGGCGGCAAATAAGGCGAACAACACCGCTAAAGCAATCGAGCAGCTATCGGGAATTTCGGTGCGTTTAACATCGGTATAGCTGGCATAGGCCAGACATAAGGCCGCTAACGCGAGCAGTGATAGGCTTAAATCATGTGCCGGCAATCCTGGTAGTATTTCGGGCATGGTTTATTCCCCTAAAAAAAATCCCCGCCTGTTTTGAGCAGGCGGGGATAAATCATTACACCAATGCGTTATTACGGAGCAGGTGTACCACCGCCGCCGCCAGTGCCGCCGGTGGTGCCAGCGCCTTGCAGCTCGGTCGAGACCGTGCCAAAGATGCCGCTAATGTCGGTGCCCAATGTTTCAAGGGCCAGAATAATGGCAACAGCAATCAAAGCGGCAATCAGGCCGTATTCAATAGCTGTGGCGCCTTTGCGGTTACGAATAAGTTTTAACATTGTATCCTCCGTGATGTTCGTTCAATGAAACAATGCTAGCGCCGAATCCTTAACATCAAGTTAAGCGACCAAAACATTTTGCCAACGAAAACAATGGGATAATCTAAAAACAGAGTAAACGTAAACTCGTGCTAATGGTAAATGTAAAGTCTTTGCAGATTGGTTTTAAACTAGAGGCAAACTGCTGTTATTTTTTGAAGGTATTTTAGGATATTAAAATAGCGCCAGCGCAAAAAGACTATATTTTTAGGCCAATTATTAGCGGGGTGTGGTCGGAGGGTTGCGGCGCTGCCCGCGCTTCGCGGTCGATTTTGGCTTCTTGTAGTCTGTCGGCCGCAGCGGGCGATAGCAGAAAATGATCGATACGAATGCCGGCATTGCGATTAAAGGCTGCGGCCTGATAATCCCAGAATGTGTAACAATCTGTCTCGTTGGGATGGAGGGCGCGGTAGGCATCGACAGTGCCAAGGTTGAGCAGGCGGCGCCATGCAGCCCGGCTTTCCGGTTGGGCGAGGGCGTCATTTTGCCAATCGGCGGGGTTTTTGGCGTCTTGCGCGGTTGGAATAATATTATAATCGCCGCCCAGCAAAAATAGCTCGCGCTTTGGTAGCAGCGCCTGCACATGCAGCTCAAGCCGCTTGAGCCAATTCAGCTTATAGCTAAATTTTTCGGTCCCCAGCGGGTTACCATTCGGCGCATATAAATTAGCACACCGAATTGTGGCGTGAGCGTGCTGCAGCAACACTTCTATATAGCGTGCTTGTGCATCGGTGTCATCAAAGGGCAAAGCGCGGTGCTCAACCTGCATGGGCCATTTGGCTAAAATAGCCACGCCATTATAGGCTTTTTGCCCAACATATTCGGCCTTGTAGCCTAGCGCGGCAAACTCGGCTACAGGCAGGGTCTCGCCCTTTAGCTCTTGCAGAAACAGCGCATCGGGCTGGTTTGTTTGCAGCCACGCCAAAACCTGCGGCAGGCGCATTTTGATGGAATTAACATTCCAAGTGGCAAAGCGTATAACAGTCATCAGAGACTAAACGAATTGCCGCAGCCGCAGCCCGATTTGGCGTTGGGGTTGATAATGCGAAAGCTGGCTTCGAGCAATTCTTCAACATAATCGACTTGCGCGCCGGCCAATAAATCGAGCGAGGTGCGGTCAACCAGCAAGCCCGCGCCATCACGCATAATCAGGGTGTCATCGTCGTTTTTGCTGGCATCTAGAGCAAAACTATATTGAAAGCCCGAGCAGCCGCCGCCATGCACCGCAAGGCGTAATTTTAGCTCGGGCTGATTTTCAGCCGCCACCAGCGCATTTATTTTGCGTGCCGCATTTTCGGTGAGTGTCAGAGATTGGTTGTCCATAGCTCTATATATGTACTTGATTGCTAAAAAAACAACAACAGCAGCGCAGCATGGCTTGGCAAAGCTAGGGGGTTTGGGGTAACTTTGCCTGATGAGTGAAATATTTAGCCTAAAAAACCCACCTTCTGCCAGCCCGTCTTTATTGGCGCCTTATGCCACAATCGCGGCCGAAACGCGTGGCCGTAAGTTTGCCGAAAATGCCTCGCGCACCCGCTCGGCCTTTCAGCGCGACCGCGACCGCATTATTCATTCGGGCAGTTTCCGTAAGCTCAAGGGCAAAACGCAAGTCTTTATGGATGGGCAGGGCGATTATTACCGCACCCGCCTTACGCACTCGCTTGAGGTGGCGCAAATTGCCCGCACCATGGCGCGTTGCCTAGCGGCCGATGAGGACCTCACCGAGGGTTTGGCGCTGGCCCATGATTTGGGCCATACTTGTTTTGGCCATACGGGCGAGGATGCGCTCAATGAGGTGATGCAGCCTTATGGCGGCTTTGACCATAACGACCAAACTTTTAGAGTGCTCACTGAAGTTGAGCATCGTTATGCGGCTTACCGTGGGTTAAATTTAACTTGGGAAATGCTGGAGGGCGTGGTCAAGCATAATGGCCCCTTGCGCCCTGAAAAACCGCGTAAGCCCGTGCCACCCGGAATAAAAGCCTTCGATGCTGAATGGTCGCTGGAGTTGCACACGCAAGCCGGCCTTGAAGCGCAATTGGCCGCCATTGCTGATGACATTGCCTATAACTCGCACGATATCGATGATGGCTATCGCTCGGGGCTGTTTGGTTTGGGCGATGTAGCCGAGCTGCCCTTTTTTGGCCGCGAGATGGCGCAGGTAAAACGCCAATGGCCAGATTTATCACCGGCCTTGCTGGTGTCCGAGACGGTGCGCAATGTGATTGGCATTTGGGTGGATGATGTTTTAAGCCAAACACAAAGCAAGCTTGCACAATATCAGCCGCGCTCGGCCATAGAGCTGCGCGCGCTGCCAGAGGCCGTGGTTCATTTTAGCGCCAAGGTCAATGCCGAGATAAAAACGATCCGCGAGTTTTTGTTTCCTAAGCTTTATCGGCACCCGCGTTTGGCGGTTTTGCGCGAGCAAGCGGCACAAGTGGTGCGCGAATTATTTATACAATTTATGGCAGCACCCCAGCACTTGCCCGAGGCGTGGTCGAGCTATGCGCGCTCTTTGCCCGATCTGCAACGCGCCCGCTTTATTGCCGATTACATTGCCGGCATGACCGACCGCTATGCGCTGCAAGAATATCAGCGCCTCACCGGCAAAAAAATTGAGTTAGGATTATAATCATGTCAATTTTTAATCGTCTGGCCGAGATTATAAAAGCCGAGCTTGCTAAAATTGTGGCGCAAGGCGGCTTACCTGAGGCGCTGCTGGCGGTGCATTTTGTGGTAGAGCCACCGCGCGATACGCAACATGGCGATGCCGCCACGAATATTGCCATGGTGGGGGCGAAAGCCGCAGCCTTGCCACCACGCGCCTTGGCCGAAAAAATTGTGCCCTTTTTGCAAGCGCATGCGGCCTTCACGGAAGTGTCGGTGGCGGGGCCAGGCTTTATAAATTTGCGCGTGTCGCACAGCCTATGGCACCAAGAATTACAGCATATTTTGCGCCAGGGCGTGCATTATGGCGATAGCGCCATGGGTGCAGGCAAAGCGGTGAATATAGAATATGTGTCAGCCAACCCCACGGGGCCGATGCATATTGGCCATGTGCGTGGTGCGGTAATTGGCGATGTGCTGGCCAATCTTTTACGCAAAACGGGCTATAAGGCCTGTAAAGAATATTATTTTAATGATGCCGGCACACAAGTGGATGTGTTGGCGCGCAGCACGCATTTGCGTTATCGCGAGGCTTTGGGCGAGACCATTGGCGAAATACCGGAAGGTTTTTACCCGGGCGAATATTTATGTGAGGTGGCGCAAGCGCTGGTCGCCCGCGATGGCGCCAAATGGCAAAATAAAACCGAAGAACAATGGCTGGTGCCGCTGCGTTCCTTTGCGGTTGAGTTTCTCATGGGGGTTATCCGGCAGGATTTGGCGCTTATTGGCATCAGCCACGAGGTTTTTACCAATGAGCGCGAACTGATAGAGAATGGCACGCTCGATACGGCCTTTCAAATTTTGCAAGATAAGGGGCTGATTTATACGGGCACCTTGCCGCCACCCAAAGGCAAAGTGGTTGAGGATTATGAGCCTGTGCCACTCACGCTGTTTCGCTCAAGTGCTTTTGGTGATAGCTCAGATCGGCCGCTTAAAAAGCGCGATGGCACTTATGCCTATATCATGCCCGATATTGCTTATCATTATGACAAAATCCGCCGTGGCTTTCACTGGATGATTAATGTGCTGGGCTCTGACCATGGCGGCTATCTTGAGCGCTTACGGCCAGCGGTGGCGGCCTTTTCTCAGCAACAAGCGCGGCTTGATGTGTTGTTTAATCAGATGGTCAAAGTGCTGAAAAATGGCGAGCCGGTTAAATTATCGAAGCGCTCGGGCAATCTCATTACTTTGCGTGAAACAGTAGAAGAAGTAGGCGCAGATGCGGTGCGCTTTTTTATGCTGACGCGCAGTGCCGATGCGCATCTGGAGTTTGATTTTAGCAAAGCGGTTGAGCAATCGCGCGATAATCCAGTTTTTTATGTGCAATATGCGCATGCGCGGTGTTGCTCGGTTGTGCGTCACGCCACAGAAATTTTTGGCGCTGATGCACTTGGTGCCGAGGCGCTGGCCACAGTGTCGCTGGCGCCATTAAACAGTGCCGATGATATTCAATTGGTGCAGCATCTCAGCACGTGGCCGCGTGTGGTTGAGGCCGCTGCCACTGCGCTTGAGCCGCACCGTATTGCTTATTTTCTTTATGATTGTGCCGCGGCTTTTCATGGCTTTTGGCATAAGGGGCGCGAAGATGCGCAATTGCGCTTTATCATCGAAGATAATCGTGAGCTGACTTTGGCGCGTTTGGCTTTGCTGCGTGGCGTCATGACAGTTTTAGCCAGTGGTCTTGCGGTGATGGGCATTCGTCCGGCTGAAGAATTGCGAGGCTAAAATGAGTGAATTTGCCGCCGACCCCAATGAGCGCCAACCACATATTAAAACTGTGCAGCTTAAGCCTTTTGCGGCATGGCGTGGGCGGCGTTTATGGTTTTTGTTAATCGTGGCGTCTTTGCTGATGGGGGCTGTGGCCTTTAGCCAGTTCTTGCCAACAAGGCCGCGCATGCCAGCCGACTTACCGCTTATTGTTGCAGCCACCGAGCCTTACAAAGTAAAGCCGGAAAACCCAGGTGGTGAGCAAGTGCCCTTTCAAGATAGCACGGTTTTTCAGGTTTTTGAGCGCGATGGCAGCACCAAAACGGTGGAGCGGTTATTGCCGAGTGCCGAATTGCTGGATGAAAAAAATCTAGAACCTGCGCCCGCAGCCCAAGAAGATAAAGCCGCAGAAGATAAAGCCACACAAGATAAAGCCACACAAGATAAAAGCGAGCCACAACAGCCGCCGGTTAATAGTGTCGCTATGGCGCCCATTATAGAAGCGCCAAAAGTAGAGGCCACAGTGGCACCCGTAGCAAAGCCAGAGAAGGCACCAGAAAAACTAGCGGAGAAATCAGCCGAAAAACCGGCACAAAAAACCACTGACAAGAGCCTTGATGCACCGCGCGAAAAACTTGCCGATAAAGCCCCAGCCACAAAAATAGCCGACAAAACGATAGCGGCCATCATCGCGCAAAATGCCGACCCTGAATTAGATGTGCCCGATACGGTGGTTGCCGATAACACCGCCAAAGCCGCCAGCGCCAGCGCCAGTGCAAGTGCCGGCGATAGCCGCGTGCAACTTGCCAGCGCCACCGATGAAAAGCGCGCCAAAGCCGAGGCGGCACGTTTGCAAAAATCACTCAGCAAATTTTTGTCGGGCATAAAGCTTGGTGTTGTTGCCGCCGATTTAGGTGCGCGCGGGGTGTTTTATCGCATACAAAGCCAGCCCATCAGTGAAGATACCGCCCAAGAACTTTGCGAAAGCTTGAAAGCGCAAAAACAAGGCTGCATAATTGTCAGATGAACTCACACAGCCTGCCCACTAAAGCAATTATTTTTGGCGTGTCGGGCAAGCGTCTGACCGAAGCTGAGAAAATC
The DNA here is from genome assembly GCA_027485855.1 of Rickettsiales bacterium. Classification (GTDB taxonomy): domain Bacteria; phylum Pseudomonadota; class Alphaproteobacteria; genus JAIXQD01. Next base: position 91,789 of record JAIXQD010000001.1, read on the forward strand.
TTTTTTACCGAAGTGCGGCCGTTCGGTTTTATTTTATTTGCCCGCAATATTGATACACCCTTGCAAGTGAAGCAGCTTGTGGCCGAGCTGCGCCAAACTGTGGGGCGTCGTGATGCGCCTGTGCTGATTGATCAAGAGGGGGGGCGCGTGGCGCGTTTGCGTCCGCCTTATTGGCGGGCACATCCACCGGCACAGGCTTTTGGTGCGCTTTATAGCCAAAATGCCAATGCGGCCACTGAGGCTGCCTATATTAATGGCCTGCTGTTAGGGCATATGGTGGGCAGTCTTGGCTTTAATGTTAATTGCGCGCCTGTGCTTGATGTGTTGCAGCCCGGTACTACAGCCGCCATTGGTGATCGGGCTTATAGTGACAACCCCGATATTGTGATTGCCCTGGGTAAGGCCATGGCCGATGGCTTGCTCGCCAGCGGCGTTTTGCCGGTTGTAAAACATTTGCCTGGGCATGGCCGGGCGCGGCTTGATAGCCACGAGGTGATGCCGGTTGTCTCGGCACGGCTCGATGTGTTGGCCGCCGATTTTGCCCCATTTCAAGCCTTGCGTGATTTGCCTTTGGGCATGACCTGCCATTTGCTTTATTCGGCCATAGACCAGCTACGCCCCGCCACACTTTCGCCCATCATCGTGCAACAGATAATTCGTGAGCGGATCGGCTTTGATGGTTTGCTGCTGACCGACGACCTCGATATGAAAGCACTTAGAGCCGATATTGCAACAATTTGCGAGCAAGCCATAGAGTCGGGCTGCGATATATTGCTGCAATGTAACGGTCAGATGGAGCGCATGATAGAGTTTGCCGCCGCAGCCCCCGTTTTAAGTGAGGCAGCACAGCGGCGCTGGGCTTTGGCAAGGCAGAAGCTGGGTGCAGCTAAGCCGTTTGATGTGGCAGCCGCCGAAAGCCAGCTCGATTTATTGCTGGCCGGCATTGGTGCTGCTGTTTTTACCTGATATTACAGATAATTGAGGCATTTTCCTCATCTTATTTATAAGCATAAGGTTTTATTTTTATTCTTTGTCTTTTTTTCTTTTCAGGCAAGCGAATCAGCGCATTATGATAACAACTTCGAGCAATGCCTCTTTTCTTACCTATTTCTTACCCTATTTCTTACCTATTTCTTACCCTATTTCTTACTATGGCTTAAATCATGACCGCACCAACGCCCATCACAGATGATTTCGCCGCCGATAAGCCGCCAATTTCGGCAGCTGTGGGTGCGCATGATCTGTGCCTCAATTTGTCGGGCTATGAAGGCCCCATTGATTTACTGCTTAATCTTGCCAAGGACCAAAAGGTCGATCTCAAACATATTTCTATTTTGCAATTAGCCGACCAATATCTCAACTTCATTGCCGAGGCAAAATATCTGCGGCTTGAAATTGCCGCCGATTATCTGGTGATGGCCGCGTGGCTGGCTTATCTGAAGTCGCGTTTGCTGCTGCCCACCCCGCCTAAAGAGGAGCCCAGCGCCGAGGATATGGCCGCGGCTTTGGCTTTCCAATTGCAGCGCCTGCAAGCCATGCAACAAGCAGCCGAGCGTTTATTTAATCGTTCGCTTTTGGGGCGCGATACTTTTGCGCGGCCGCCTTTGCGCTTAATTGAAGGTGGGCTTGAAGATGAGGCCGAAAAACCGGCAGCACCGCAAGCGTTACATATTACTTTGCACGAGCTGCTTTCGTCGCTGTCGGTGCTCACCAAAGAAGATAAGCAAAAACCGTTTAAGCTGGCCGCAACCGAGCTATTCGCTATGGAAGAAGCCGCACAGCGCCTGCGTGAGATGCTGGGCTACTTCCCTGATTGGGCCAATTTGCGCAGCTTTTTGCCTGTGGTGCATGAGCGCGGGCAAAGTAAGCAAATTAAATTGAAGCGTCGTTCGTCTATGGCGGCGGCTTTTGCAGCCGTGTTAGAAATGGTCAAACTGGGCGAATTGCAAGTGCGGCAAGAGAGCACTTTTGGCGATATTATGGTGCGTAAGCCGCCTGTGGCCGATGCTTTTGGTCTTGATGATATAAGCTTTAATGGGGAGAGTTTAGCATGAGCCGCAAACAAGGGCGTAACCAGCAAAGTCAGCCACGCCACGAATTTTCTGGCGCGGATGAGCTTTCCACAGAAGAGCTGATGGCTGAAGCCCTGTTAGCCGATGAGTTAGCTGATGAGCTTGATAGTGAATTGGCCGATGAGGCCTTGTTTAATACCGATGCCATTGCCTCGTTGGCGCGTGAGGCAGCGGCGATGCTGGCCGATAAGGCCACCGCAGAAGATTTTACACAGCCAGAGACAGAAGCGGTGAGCGAAACTGCGCTTGATGTAGCCGATGAGCCGCTGCCAGAGACCCCCGAGCTGCGCCGTTTGTGTGAGGCATTTTTATTTACGCAAACCGAGCCCGTCAGTGCGGCTGTTTTGGCTAAAAAATTCAGCCAAAACGAAGCCGCCACAGAAGAGGTTTTGCAACAAATTATTGCCGATACCGCGCATCAGGGCTTTCGGCTTTACGCCATAGATGGCAAATATATTTTCCGCACCGCGGCCGATTTAGCGCCATGGCTGCGCTCGGGTGCAGCGCCGGTGCAGGTGCGTAAGCCGCCCCGCGTTGCTGTCGAAACTTTGGCCATTATTGCTTATCATCAGCCGGTCACCCGTGCACAAATTAGCCAAATTCGCGGCGTAGATGTCAGCCGCGGCACGCTTGATATGCTGATGGAGCAAGGCTGGATTCGTCCGGGCAAAAAGCTGGAAACACCGGGCCGTCCCGTGACATGGATTACCACGCCAGACTTTTTGCAATATTTCGGCCTTAATAGCCTGCAAGATCTCCCCGGCATGGAAGAGCTGAAAGCCGCAGGCCTGCTCGATAAAAAACCAATCTTGGCCAGCATGGCGGTGACTGAGGACGACAATACTTTAGCCGATAAGGCCGAGCACCCCACCGACGAAGATCAGTTCTTCGCCCGCGAGGATGAGCTGGTTCATGATTTGGGCGAACCCGAACTAAGCGAAGCTGTGGCGCACTAGCATTGCTTGGCACTGCTGAATAGGCGGCTAGAGTTTTTTGGCAGAATCCGCTAAGCTTGCGCCTTATTATGTGCAAAGTAATCAGCAGGGGCCGCAGCAGGAGAGCGCAATCATGGGTTTAAGTTTTATGCATATTTTGGTGGTCTTGGTGCTGGTGCTGATTTTATTTGGCGCGGGCAAATTGCCTAAAGTGATGGGCGATTTTGGCAAGGGCCTGCGCGCTTTCAAAGATGGCTGGAGCGGCAAGGACGAAGAGCCAAAAAAGCTGAGCGATAACAGTGCCGATAATAGTGAAGACAAAAAATAATGTTTGAACTCAGCTGGGGTGAAATTGCACTCATAGCGCTGGTGGCGTTGTTGGTGGTGCCCCCTAAAGATTTTCCCGCCCTCATGCGTAAGGCAGGGCAGTGGGCGGCCAGAGCGCGGCATTTTGGCCAAAATATACAAAACGCGCTAGACCATTTCGCCGCACTGCCCGAAGACACCGAAAAATCTAACGCGCCCGCCATGACACCCCTTTCGGCGCCTCTTGCGGCACATCAGTCTAAAACCGCTGACCCAAAAAATGACGGCCCAAAAAATGACGGCCCAAAAGATAATCCCCCAAAAGATAATAAATTTGCGGCACCATGACTCATTCAGACACGCCCCATAACAACAGCGAAGATTTGCAGCCCATTTGGGCGCATCTGGCCGAGCTGCGTAATCGGTTGTTGCTGTGTGTGGCGGTGTTGTTGCTGGCCTTTATTGCCTGTTATTTTTATGCCGAGCAGCTTTACGCCATTTTGGTGCGCCCCTTGGCTGAAACATTAGTGGGCGAGCAGCGCCGCATGATTTACACCAGCCTTGCCGAAGCTTTTATCACCTATATGAAACTGGCATTTTACGCGGCCTTGTTATTATGTTTGCCGCTATTTCTTAATCAGTTGTGGCGTTTTGTCGCTCCCGGCCTTTATGCGCAAGAGCGCCGCGCTTTATTGCCATTTTTATGGGCCAGCCCGATTTTATTTTGGCTGGGTATGGCCTTGGTTTATTTTTTTGTGATGCCCATGGCGTGGCATTTTTTTGCTAGTTTTGAAACTTTAGGCCATGGCGGTATGGGCGCTTTACCGATAGAGCTTGAGCCACGCGTGGCTGATTATTTAAGCCTGACCTTGTCGTTTTTGTTTGCTTTTGGCATCGCCTTTCAATTGCCGGTGTTGCTCTTGCTGCTGGTGCGTGCGGGTTTGCTGAGCGCCGAGACTCTGGCCAATAAAAGACGTTATGCGATTGTAATTATTTTTTCAGTGGCCGCTGTGCTCACCCCGCCCGATGTGCTCAGTCAGTTTATGCTGGCTGTGCCATTATTGGCGCTTTATGAGATTTCGTTATTGATTGCACGGCGCATGCAGCCTGTTGTGCCTTTACCCAAGGCCGCAGAAACGCTATAGTTTGCGCTCAATTTAGCTAAAGAATCAATCATGCTTGACCTTAAAATTTTGCGCGAAACGCCCGATGTCTTAGACCAGGCTTTAGCGCGCCGTGGCCAGCCGCCGCAAGCGCAAGAATTGCGCCAAATTGATGAGCAGCGCCGCACAGCACAAGTGGCCCTTGAGCAAGCCTTAGCGCGGCGTAACGAAGCCAGCAAACAAATTGGCACCATCAAAAGCCAAGGCGGCGATGCTACCGAGATTATGGCCGAGGTCGGCGCCCTGAAAGAGCGCGTGCCTCAGCTTGAAGCGCTTGAAAAATCATTCGCCGAACAATTAAAAAGCCGTTGGGATATTATTCCTAATATACCCGCGTCCGATGTGCCCGATGGCGCCGACGAAAAAGCCAATCAGCAAGTTGCCCATTGGGGGCAGGTTACACCCAGCAACAGCGCGCAAGAGCATCATCAACTCGGTGGGCGCTTAGGCATGGATTTTGCGGCGGGCGGCAAATTATCGGGCACGCGCTTTGTGTGGCTGGAAGCTGGCATGGCACGGCTCGAACGGGCTTTGGCCAATTTTATGCTCGATGTGCACACGCAAGAGTTTGGCTATAAAGAAGTGTCACCGCCGCTTATGGTGCGCGATGACGCTATGTATGGCACCGGCCAATTGCCCAAATTTGCCGATGATCTGTTTAAAACAAATTCTGGCCACTGGCTGATACCCACCGCCGAAGTGTCGCTCACCAATTTTGTGGCGGGCGAGATTGTTGCGGAAGAAATTTTGCCGCTGCGTTTTACCGCACTCACGCCCTGTTTTCGGGCCGAGGCCGGCGCTGCGGGCCGTGATACGGTGGGCATGATAAGGCAGCATCAATTTTATAAAGTAGAGTTGGTGAGCATTACCGCGCCTGACGCGAGCGAGGCCGAGCATCTGCGCATGCGGAAAGCAGCCGAGACTATTTTGCAGAAGTTGAATTTACCCTATCGGGTGATGTTGCTGTGCACGGGCGATATGGGCTTTGCCGCCCGCAAAACTTTTGATTTAGAAGTGTGGCTCCCTGGGCAAAGACAGTTTCGTGAAATCTCGAGTTGCTCAAATTGTGGCGATTTTCAAGCCCGCCGCATGAATGCCAGAACCCGCGGCAAAAATGAGAAAGCCACGCGTTTTGTGCATACGCTTAATGGTTCGGGGCTGGCGGTTGGTCGCACGCTGGTGGCCATTTTAGAAAATTATCAACAGCCCGATGGCAGTGTCATCATTCCGCCACCTTTGCGCGCTTATATGAATGGCGCGGAAGTTTTACAACCCAAGGATTAAAATGCCCATAAAGAAAAAGACCATATCTAAAGCAGCGGCCCAAAAAACTGTTAAGAAACCAGCCAAAAAATCTATACGCAAATCAAGCGAATTGCGCATTTTGTTGGTTAATGATGATGGCATTAATGCACCGGGTCTTGCCAGCCTAGAGCGTATCGCCGCAAAAATCAGCCATGATGTGTGGGTGGTGGCGCCCGAGCAGCAGCAATCGGCCGCAGGCCACTCGCTGACGATTCATCGGCCGTTGCGCATCAATCAATATGGGCCGCGCCGCTTTGCGGTCGATGGTACACCCACCGATTGCGCCTTATTGGGCCTGCATCATTTGCTGGCCGATAAGCCCGTAGATTTGGTTCTGTCGGGCGTGAATTATGGCGATAATGTTGCCGAAGATATTACTTATTCTGGCACCATTGCCGCCGCGATGGAGGCCACGCTTTTAGGCTATAAAGCCATTGCGCTGTCACAAAGCATTCATGAGGATATCCGCCCCTATTGGGATACACCCGAGCAGCATGCGCCGCAGGTGATTCGTAATATTTTGTCGGTTGATTGGCCGCGCGAAGTGCTGATGAATGTTAATTTTCCCTGCTGCGGGCCAAGCAAGGTCAATGGCGTGCGGGTCACGCATCAAGCACCTGGTTTTCATTTGGGTAACCGCATCGATAAGCGCATCGATACAAGAAGGCGCCCTTATTATTGGATTGGTCACCTTAAAGAAGACCACCGTCATGAACTGGCCGCCGATAGTGACGCTGGCGCGCTCGGGCGCAATTACATTAGTGTCACACCACTGCATCTCGATTTAACCTATAAGCCGACGATGGCCGCCTTAAAAACGGCCTTTAAGCAAAAGGATTAAATACCTATGAGAGCTGCGCCTCGCTTTTTGCTGCCCGGCCAAATCATATTTGGCTTTGCGCTACTTTTGGCGCTTGCTGCCTGTAGTTTGCCGCCGCCCTATCAGCCGCAAAGTCAAACACCCAGCGTGCCGCTGGTGGCCGATGAGGTGGTGGTGAGCGCGGGCGATAATATTTACACTTTGGCCCGCGCCAATCGGGTGCCCTTTCGCGATTTGGTGGCGGCTAATTTGCTTGACCCGCCCTTTGTGCTGAAGCCGGGTCAGCGTTTGCGCTTGCCGCCCATTGCCACTTATGTGGTGGCCGAGGGGGAGGGGCTGGATAGCATTGCCACGCGCCTTGGCACAAATAGCGAGGCCATTCAGCGTTTAAACCCAATTCCACCCAGTGGTGTTGCCGCAGGCATGGTTTTGCGTGTGCCTTTCGATAGAGGCGGCAATAGCAGCTTACCGCAAGGGCCAGTGAGCGCCGATGTTGCGGTAAGCGAGCTTATGCCGCGCGATGCGCAAGCCAGTTTATCTCCTGGCCTATCTCCCAGCCTATCGTCCGCGGTTGGCACTTCATCCTTCGGCTCTGTGCCGGTTACAACTGAAGCCCTGCCACACGCAGAGCCAAAAATGGTTTTGCAACAAGGCATGCCGCCTGCTGCGGTTAATGGTGCGCCGCCTGCTGCTGTGTCACCTGTTGCTGTGCCAGCAACAACGGCTATGGTGGTACCAAACGTGCCAGCTAATAAAGATGTAACCACGGCAAAACCAGAGATAAGCTTTCGCTGGCCTTTACAAGGGCAGATTTTATCCAGCTTTGGCCAAAAAGCCGGCGGCACACGCAATGACGGCATCAATATCGCCGCACCGCGTGGCACACCCGTACAAGCCGCAAAAGGCGGGGTTGTGGTTTATGCCGGCAGCGAGCTAAAAGGCTTTGGTAATTTAGTTTTATTGCGCCATGAGCAAGGTTGGATAACCGCTTATGGCCATTTGCAGCAAATGCTGGTTGCCAAAGACGACATTTTGGCCGAGGGCGATGTGCTGGGCACTGTGGGCGATTCTGGCGGGGCTGGGCAAACGCAATTGCACTTTGAGGTGCGCTCGGGCACCACACCTGTTGACCCCAAACTTTACCTAGTTTCTGGTCGTTAATTTATCGGCCTTTTTTCTGTATAAGTAGCCCTCTTGCAAATGCTTTGGCGCCAGCTATAGTCGCATTATATTCTTTCTAGATTCTTTGTGGATTCTTGGGTTTTTTTCTAACGGAGCGCTCATGTTTATCAATTCTGCTTTTGCACAAACCACCGATGCGGCCGCGGCGACAGGCAGCGTTTTTATGCAATTTGTGCCGCTATTGCTTATTTTTGTGGTCTTTTATTTTATGCTTATTCGTCCCCAGCAGAAAAAATTAAACGAGCATCAAAAAATGCTCGAGAGCCTGCGTCGTGGCGATAAAGTGGTAACTGGTGGCGGCATTATTGGCGTGGTGAGCAAGGTTGAGGACAACGAGCTTACCATTGAAATTGCCGATAATGTGCGCGTGCGCGTGCAGCGTGGCACAATTTCGGGTTTGCTCTCTAAAACTGAACCGGCCAACGATACCAAGGCTGCCTAATCATGGTTTATTTCCCACGTTGGAAGGTCATACTGGTTTTGCTGGTGTGCTTGCTGTCTGTGCTCTATGTGCTGCCCAATTTTTTAAAAACGGAGCAGGTGCAGTGGCTAGAGCAAAACCTTCCTTCATGGGCGCCGGTCAGCACGGTTAAGCTTGGCCTCGATTTACAAGGCGGCTCGCATATTTTGCTTGAGGTCGCCACCGATGAGGTTATCCGTGATCGGCTCAACAACCTTATCGACCAAACCCGCAGCGAATTGCGGCAAAACAAAATCGGCTACACCGATTTAGGCAATAACAATAATGCCAAAGAGCCCGGCTTTGGCTTTACCCTGCGCGACCCCAGCCAAAAAGATAAAGCCTTAGAAGTGGCGCGTGCCTTAGACCCAGATTTAAGCGTTGCAGCCGATGGGGCGCGGGTTGTTGTAACCATGACGCCGCAAAAAATTGCTAAGCGCAAATTGCAAGCGCTTGACCAATCAATCGAGATTGTTCGCCGCCGTATCGATGCCACCGGCACGCGGGAGCCATCCATTCAGCGTCAGGGCGATGACCGTATTGTGGTGCAATTACCGGGTATCGATAACCCCGAGCGTATTAAAAATTTAATTGGTCAGACGGCGAAACTGACTTTCCGTTTGGTTGATGAGGCGTCAACTGATTCCGCCAACAGCACGCCAAATTTTGTGCCACCACCCGGCACCGAGGTTATGCCCAGTGCCGAGCAACCAGGGCGGGTTTATGTGCTGCAACGGCAAGTGATGGTCGGCGGCGAAACTTTGGTGGATAGCCAGCCCAGTTTCCAAGAAGGCATGCCGGTTGTGTCTTTCCGCTTTGATGGTTTGGGCGGTAAGCGCTTTGCCGATGCCACCAGCAAAAATGTCGGCCGCTTATTTGCCATTGTGTTAGATGGCAAGGTGATTAGCGCGCCGGTTATTCGTGAGCCAATTTTGGGCGGCAGCGGGGTGATTTCGGGCCGCTTCACCACGCAAGAGGCACAAGATTTGGCGCTGCTGTTGCGTGCAGGCGCCTTGCCTGCGCCACTGCAAGTTTTAGAAGAGCGCACCGTGGGCCCAGGCCTTGGTGCTGATTCGATTGCCGCAGGTGAGTTTGCGGCTTTGGCTGGCCTTGTGGGCGTGGCTATTTTTATTGTTATCACTTATGGGCCACTTTTTGGTGCCTTTGCTGTAGTGGCACTGTTTTTGTGCTTAGCGATGATTTTTGCCATCATGTCCATTTTAGGGGCCACGCTGACTTTGCCTGGCATTGCCGGCATTGTGCTGACTATTGGCACGGCTATCGATGTGAATGTGCTCACCTATGAGCGCATGCGCGAGGAGCAGCGCAATGGCCGCACGGCCATAGCCGCAATCGATGCTGGTTATAACAAAGCCATGTCGGCCATTATCGATGCCAATGCCACGGGCCTTATTGCTACGGTGCTGATGTTTAGCTTGGGCGATGGCCCCATTAAGGGCTTTGCCATAACCTTTATCATTGGCGTGATTTGCTCAATGTTTACCGGCATCGTCTTTACACGCATGTTGGTGCTGACCTGGTTGCGCCGCACTAAGCCTAAATTTCTGCCCCTTTAATTTGGCCGCTTTAATTTGGCCCCTTTAACAGCACGGCTCTAGCTTTGTTGCGCTGCACAGTAAAAATGATATCGGCCATTGGCAGGCGTCGTTAAAGCCTTTAGTTTGTGGGCACAAACCAAAGGATATCTTATGTCAAAAGCTCATCTGCAGATATCGCCATCTTTGCCGCAACTGCCGCCAAAAGATTTGGGCGTGCTTGGCCTTATTGGCAACACACCCATGGTGGAAATCACCCGTCTTGATACCGGCAAATGCCGTTTATTTGTGAAGCTCGAAAATCAAAATCCGGGCGGCTCTATTAAAGACCGCATCGCCCTCTCCATGATTGAGGCCGCCGAAAAAAGCGGCGCACTTAAACCGGGTGGCAGCATCATTGAGGCCACTGCGGGTAATACCGGTTTAGGTTTGGCGCTGGTGGCGGCACGCAAGGGCTATAAACTAACGCTTGTCGTGCCTGATAAAATGGCCCGCGAGAAAGTGCAAAACCTTAAAGCGCTGGGCGCTGAGGTTTATACCACGCGCTCGGATGTGGGCAAAGGTCACGCCGAATATTATCAAGATGTCGCCGAGCGTATCGCCAAAGAGACGGGTGCTTATTACATCAATCAATTTGCCAATATGTCTAACCCCTACGCGCACGAAACCACCACCGGCCCAGAAATCTGGCAACAAATGGACCATGATCTTGATGCCATGGTGGTAGGTGTTGGCAGTGGCGGCACATTGGTGGGTTTGGCTAATTATTTTAAAAGCGTGGGCGCACCCACCAAAATGATTTTGGCCGATCCGGTTGGCTCTATTTTGGCGCATTATATTGCCACAGGTGAGCTGATTGAGGCGGGCAGCTGGGCGGTTGAAGGCGTAGGAGAGGATTTTATTCCGCCCTTGTGCGATTTATCATCGGTGCGGCAGGCTTTTTCTATCAGCGACCGCGAAAGTATGGATACCGCCCGCGATTTATTATTAAAAGAAGGCATTTTAGCTGGCAGCAGCTCGGGCACTTTGGTGGCCGCAGCGTTGCGTTATTGCCGCGAGCAAACCACACCACAGCGCGTATGCACCTTTATTTGCGATAGTGGCAATAAATATTTATCAAAAATGTTTAATGATTATTGGCTGATGGATGAGGGCTTTCGGCCGCGCGCGCTTTATGGCGATGTGCGTGATTTGGTCAGTCGCCGCTTTAATGAGGGCGGCACTATTACCGTAGCCCCTGACGATAGCCTAGCCACCGCCTTTAAGCGCATGCGCAGCCACGATATTTCGCAATTACCGGTCATGCAATCGGGTAAGCTGGTGGGGCTTATTGATGAGAGCGATATTTTACGCGCACTCAGCGCCAGCACTCAACATCATGGCTTTGTCCAACAAGTGAGTGTGGCGATGGTAAGAGAGCTTGAAACGCTGGATACCAGCTGCAGTATTGCCGATGCACAAAATGCTTTTGCCAAAGGGCAGGTGGCCGTGGTTATGCAAAATGGGCAATTTTATGGTTTGGCCACACGCACCGATCTTATCAACCATTTAAAACTTCACCAGCATTAGAGGGACTATGAGCCAAGATTCACCCCGCAACACCCGCGCTTTTGCCACTCGTGGTATTCATGCCGGGCAATATCCCGACCCCAGCACCGGCGCCGTCTCGGTGCCGATTTACGCTACCAGCACCTATGCGCAAGAGGCGCCCGGTGTGCATAAGGGCTATGAATATTCGCGCTCACAAAACCCAACCCGCATGGCCTTTGAACGCTGCATTGCCGATTTAGAAAATGGCACGCAAGGTTATGCTTTTTCGTCAGGCTTAGCGGCCATGGCCACTGTGCTGGATTTGCTGGAAAGCCCCGCACATATTATCGCCATCGATGATTTATATGGTGGCACATTTAGGCTATTCGAGCGCGTGCGTAAAAAAAGCGCGCAGCTCAGTGTCAGCTACACCGATTTGTCCGACACCAGTGTTTTGGTACAGCATATTAAGCCCAACACCCGCATGATTTGGGTTGAGACACCCACCAACCCCATGCTGAAATTGGCCGATATTCGCGCCATTGCTGATTTTGCTAAGAAGCACAACTTAATCAGCGTGATTGATAATACTTTTGCCAGCCCCTATGTGCAAAAGCCGCTCGATTTAGGCATTGATCTTGTGGTGCATTCGGTCACTAAATATCTTAATGGCCATTCCGATATGGTCGGTGGCGCAGTGGTGGTAGGCGAGCGGCGCGATCTTGCCCAGCAATTGGCCTTTTTGCATAATGCTGTGGGCAGTGTACTGGGGCCGTTTGATAGTTTTTTAGCGCTGCGTGGCCTTAAAACTTTAGCGGTGCGCATGCGTCAGCATTGCGAAAATGCACTGTATTTGGCGCAGTGGTTAGAATCGCAGCCGCAAGTGGCACGGGTGATTTACCCCGGTCTTGCTAGTCATCCGCAGCATGCCTTAGCCAAAACACAAATGCCCGGCTTTGGGGGTATTATCACCATCGACCTTAAGGCCGATTTAGCAGGCACTACGCGTTTTTTACAGGCATGCAAATTATTTACCTTAGCCGAAAGTTTAGGCGGTGTAGAAAGTTTGGTTGACCACCCGGCTATCATGACTCATGCCAGCGTGCCGCCCGAACAGCGCCGCGCATTGGGTATCAATGATGGTTTGGTGCGTTTGTCGGTTGGCATTGAGGATAAGGACGACCTCAAGGCCGATTTGGCTTATGCCCTAAAGCAAATATAAGTAACAGATATGAGCAGCAAATATAAGTAACAGATTTAATCACTGTTGCGGCAGTTGTAGCGCTGGTATATCGCCTAAATCAATTTTGCCAAGACAGGCCATGGCCACAATTTTAATTTGTGGTGGTGGCGTGAGCGTGGCCGCACAACGAGCCGAGCTAAGCGTCACAAACTCGGTTGGAAGCTTGCCCGCAAGCTGTGCATGATTGCCCAATTTTTGCCGACTGGCTTCTTGGCTGACATAAACAGCGCGGCCCAGCCCTTGCTCTGGCAGCCATTGATAAGATTCAAGCCTAATTTTTATTTTGGGTGGGCTGCTATGACCGCCCCAATATTGGCCCAGCATAGCTTGTATTTGCGGGCGGGTGAGGTTTTGCTCAAACGGAATACGCATTTTACCTAATTGTGTTTCGCTACGAATAATAATTTGTGCATCGGGCGCAAAGGCTTCGGCAATGTAGTTTTGCACCTGCTGGCTATTGGCGGTTTGCATGGCCACTAAATAATTATCAAAAAACTGCTCTACCTCGGCACGGGTCAGGGTGTTGGCCGCATGCGCAAAGTTGCTGAAGAAAAGGCCAAACAGAATAGCAATGACATACATTAAAATTGCACCCTTTTGGTAAAGCCGCCATCAATAATAAGATTAGTGCCGGTAATATAGCTAGCTGCTTGGCTGCTGAGAAAAAGCACGGCCTTTGCTACTTCCTCGGGGCGGCCCATGCGTCCCAAAGCAGTTTGGTTTTTGGCCCAAGCAAAAATGTCGGCCGCATCTTGCTCGCGGCGGCTCCAACTGCCGCCGGCAAAATAAATGGGGCCGGGTGATACGCAATTCACCCTAATGCGCTCACGCCCCACTTCTTCGGCCAGTTGTTTGCCATAGGTAATGAGGGCGGCCTTCATCGCATTATAGGGGTTGGCCCCCAAAAAAACCTCGACCGCCGCCACGCTGGAAATCAGCACAATGGCGCCTTGACCCGATTGGCGCAAATAAGGGCGCAACGTATCACAGCCAACCACCGCACCTAAAATATCGATATCTACATTTTTGTGCCATTGCGCCAGACTGGCGCTATTGCCACCACTGACATTGCTGACAAACGCATCAACACGGCCCCATTTTTGCGCGGTGTTATTCAGCCACTCGGCATAGGTCTCGTGCTGGGCCACATCAAGAGCCGTGCCCGTAACCACGCCTTTTTTGGCTAATTCGCTGGTGGCTTGCTCGACTTCGGCGCTATTGCGGGCGCAAAAGGCCACTTCGGCGCCTTCAGCCAGAAAATGCTCGATAATAGCTCTGCCAATGCCCCTTGTGCCACCGGTGACAATGACTTTTTTGCCGTTTAAGCCCAATTCCATTTTACTCTCCATGTTACTGTATATTTTACTGCACTTTAACCGAGTGTAACACTGGAAAAGCCGGCGCTGAAATGCTATTTGAACAAGGCGATTTGAATAGGGGCAAATATTTTGCCAAAGGGGTATTTAATGCAGTTGCAAAATCAAATAGCGCTGGTCACGGGTGGTGGGTCGGGCATGGGGCGCGCCACGGCTGAAACTTTGGCGCAGGCGGGCATGCGTGTGGCGGTGTTAGACCGCTCGGCAGAGGCTGCACAGCAAGTGGCGCAAGCCATTGGTGGCTTGGCGCTTGTGGCCGATGTTGCCAATGACAGCGCAGTAGAGCAAGCCTTGGCCGAATGTCAAAAGCAGCTTGGTGTGCCGCGTTTGGTGGTCAATTGCGCGGGCGTTGCCACGGCGGGCCGCATTGTTGGCAAAGAGGGCGCTTTGCCGATGGCATCTTTCCGCACGGTGCTCGATATTAATTTAATGGGCAGCTTTAATGTGCTGCGCCTGGCCGCAGCAGCCATGAGTGTGGCGCCGCCGCTTGATGATGCGGGTGAGCGCGGTGTTATTATCAACACGGCCTCGATTGCGGCCTATGAGGGGCAGGTGGGGCAAGCGGCTTATGCGGCCAGCAAAGGCGCATTAGTGGCGCTGACTTTGCCCGCTGCGCGTGAGCTGGCGCGTTTTGGTATCAGGGTGATGTGCATTGCCCCCGGCCTTATTGAAACGCCGTTATTTGCTGGCTTATCGCCCGCTGCGGTTGAGGGGCTGACGCAAGCCACCGTCTTTCCGAAGCGTCTTGGCAAAGCTGCCGAATATGCGCAATTAGTGCTGAGCATTGCCGCCAACCCGTTGCTGAATGGCTCGGTTATTCGTTTAGATGGAGCGGTGCGTCTTGCATAAGGATGTGATTATTATTGGCGCCGGCCCTGTCGGATTATTTGCCGTATTCGAGCTTGGGCTTTACGATATGAGCGCGCAACTGGTTGATGTTTTGCCCAAAGTGGGCGGGCAATGTGCCGAGCTTTATCCTGAAAAGCCGATTTACGATATTCCAGCCTTGCCTATTGTCACTGGGCAAGAGCTGACCGACCGCCTTATGCAGCAAATTGCGCCATTTAAGCCGGTGTTTCATTTAGGGCAAATGGCTGAAAGCCTGAGCGCCACCACAGATGGTTTGTGGCAACTGACTACAGACACGGGCACAGTGCTGACCAGCAAAGTTTTGGTGATTGCCGCAGGCGGCGGCAGCTTTGTGCCGAAAAAACCACCACTGGCCGATATTGCGGCCTATGAGCAACATAGTGTTTTTTATGCGGTGCGTAAAATTGCCGCCTTTGCCGGCGAAGATGTGGTTATTGCTGGTGGTGGTGATAGCGCGCTTGATTGGACCTTAGCCCTGCAGCCCATCGCCCGCAGCATAACCTTGCTGCATCGGCGCGATGATTTTCGGGCAGCACCCGATAGTGTCAGCAAAATGCGCGCTTTGGTAGCTGAAGGCAAGGTGCAGCTTAAAATTGGCCAGCTTAGTAAAATTATTGGCGATGCACCGCACTTAACCGGCATTGAAGTGCTGGCCGATAATGGCGCGGCCGAGATTATCCCCGCAACGCGGCTTTTGCCTTTTTATGGCCTCACCATGAAATTGGGGCCCATTGCTGATTTTGGTCTTAATCTTCACGAAAATCATTTGCCGGTTAATACTGAAAACTTCGAAACCAGCACAGCACGCATTTTTGCCATTGGTGATATTAATAGCTATGCAGGCAAACAAAAATTGATTCTCTCGGGTTTCCATGAGGCGGCCTTAATGGCTAAAAAAGCTTTTGCCTATGTGTACCCCGAGAAAAAATTCCGTTTTCAATACACCACCAGCAGCAGCGATTTACAAAGCAAACTTAAAACCACTTAACTTTAGAGCATGGTCTTAACATGAATATTTTTGTGACAGATGCCCAAGGCACAACCCACCAAGTGCCAGCCTTTGAAGATTGGCAAATCATGGAACTTATCCGTGATGCCGGCATAAAAATATTAGCCAATTGCGGCGGCTGCTGCGCTTGTGCGACATGCCATGTTTATGTAGCGCCCGAATGGCAAGATAAACTAGACGCCATGCAAGCCGAAGAGCGCGATATGCTTGATACCAGCTTTAATGTGCAAAACAGCTCGCGGCTGTCTTGCCAATTACGTTTTACTAAGGCTTTAGATGGGTTGCAGCTTACTTTAGCACCCGGTAGTTACTAACGGCGCAGTTATTAGCCGCTGCGCAAATAGCGGGCGGCCATTTCGCGCTCAAATAAATATAATAAATGGCGCAAGGCATGACCGCGCTCAGTCAGTAATTCTGGGTCACGCGAGATAATCAGTTTTGCATCATCGCGGGCGGTAATGAGCAACGCATGGTGATGCTCAAGGCTGGCTAAACGAAATTCAGGCAAGCCGCTTTGCTTGGTGCCCAAAACTTCGCCCGCGCCACGCAAACGCAAATCTTCTTCCGCCAGATAAAAGCCATCCTCGCTGTCACGCAGCAGTTGCAGGCGTTTTTTAGCGGTCTCGCCGAGTGGGGCATGATAAAGCAACACGCAGCTTGATTTTTTATCGCCCCTACCGACCCTGCCGCGCAGCTGGTGTAATTGGGCCAGGCCAAAACGCTCGGCATGTTCTATCACCATAATGGTGGCGTTGGGCACATTGACGCCCACTTCAATAACGGTGGTGGCCACCAAAACTTTTAGCACACCGCTGCTAAAAGCCTGCATCACTGCTTCTTTTTCGGCCGCTTTCATGCGGCCATGCACTAGCCCCACTTGTGCCTCACCCAGTATTTTTTGCAAATCGGCATAGCGTTCGCTGGCGGCGGCTAAATCAATTTTTTCAGATTCATCAATGAGGGGGCACACCCAATAAATTTGCGCGCCTTCAGTAATTTTGCGCTGTAGGCCGGCCATTAATTCAGGCAGGCGTTCGGCATCAATGATACGCGTATCAATCGGCTGGCGGCCCGGTGGTTTTTCTGCAAGACGGCTTACTTCCATATCGCCATAAACGGTCAGCGCCAAAGTGCGCGGAATGGGCGTTGCGGTCATCACTAGCATGTCGGCGGCGGCGCCTTTATTGGCCAAGGTTAGTCTTTGATGCACGCCAAAGCGATGCTGCTCGTCAATCACAGCAAGACCCAGCGATTGAAACTGCACTTCCTCTTGGAAAAGCGCATGGGTACCCACCACCAGCCGTAACTCGCCATTGGCCAGTGCGGCTAAAGTTGTTTTGCGCTCTTTGCTGGCTTTAGCGCCACCCAGCAATAAGCCAATATTAAGGCCGATTTTAGCTAAAAGCGGCTGCATGGTTTCATAATGCTGGCGCGCCAAAATTTCAGTGGGGGCCATAAGGGCGGCTTGTTGTTTAGCCTCAACCGCAAGCAGCATGGCTAACAACGCCACAATAGTTTTGCCGCTGCCAACATCGCCTTGCAGCAGCCGCAACATGCGCGTGGGTGCGGCTATATCGGCAAAAACTTCTTGCAGCGCTTGCTCTTGTGCAACGGTAAGCTTAAAGGGCAAAGCCGCTAGCAGAGCTTGGCGCAAACGGCCATCGCCGATAAGTTTTTGCCCAATGATGCTTTGCTGCTCGCGGCGCACCAGCGCCAAAGCCAACTGATTAGCCAGCAGCTCGTCATAGGCCAGGCGCTGGCGGGCAGGGTGACTGGGCTCTAAATCGGTGGGGTTTTTTGGCGCATGGGCTTGCTGAATGGCCCTGCGCCAATTTGGCCAATTATTTTTTTGTATAAAGGCGGGGTCGAGCCATTCGGGCAATTCAGGGGCGGTGCGCAAAGCAGCTTCAATCAACTTTTGCAGCATTTTGGCCGATAGTCCCGCCGTGAGCGGATAGACAGCCTCCAGCCGTGGCAATTGCGCTATTTGCGTGGGCTGCACCACATAATCGGGGTGCAGCATCTGCCAGTCTTGGCCATAGCGCTCGAGCAGGCCGCTTACTACCACCTCTTGCCCAAGCTTATATTGCTGGGCCAGCCATTCGGCCTTGGCATGAAAATAACCGATTTGCAAAATGGCGGTGCCGTCGGTGGTGCTGATGCGTACGGGCAGGCGCGGCCTTGGCGGCGCTTCTATTTTGATAACTTTAACTGTGAGTGTGGCGAGACGTCCGGCCTCGGCTTGGATTAGTTTGGGCGAATAGCTCCGATCGACTAAGCTTATGGGCAAATGCCATAAAATATCGGCCACATGCTCGCCCACTAATTTTTGCAGCAATTTGCCATAGGCCTTGCCCACGCCGGGCAGGCTGGTCACCGATGCAAATAATGGAAAAAGACTATGTGGGCGCATGGCTAATTATGCTATAAGCGCGGCCATGCAGGAAAGCTTAAATAACAGTGCGGCACTAAAAGCCAAATTACGTTTTAGAGCGTGGCATCGTGGCACAAGAGAGGCCGATTTATTGCTGGGCCGCTTTGCTGACGCCCATTTAGACGGGCTCAGCGATGAAGAATTGCAAGATTTTGCCGCCTTGCTTGATTGTGCCGAGCCCGATATCTGGGATTGGCTTATCGGCAAAGCCGTGCCGCCCGCGCCGCATAATGGCCCGCTCTGGCAAAAAATTCAGCAATGGTGCCTTGTGCATAACCCCGCGGCCGAAGGGCGAGGCGGCTAATGAGCACACCACTCGACTTTCGCCCATTGCTCGATGCGGGTCTGCATAAAATTGCCGGTTGCCCCGCCGGCACTGACGCCATGCTGCTGGCCGAAATGGCTCAGCGCACCGGCAGGCGCGGCATTATTTATGTGGTCAGCGATGATGAGGCGGCCGCACGGATTATCGAGCAATTGGCATTTTATGCGCCAGAGCTGCCGGTGTTCTATTTACCCGCATGGGATTGCTTGCCCTATGACCGCGTCTCACCCAGTGCGCCCATTGTGGCCGAGCGCTTGGCCTGTTTGCAAGCACTCCTAAACCCGCCAAAAGCCGCGCATATTATCATCACTACAGCTGCGGCAATTTTGCAGCGCCTGCCGCCGCAATCAAGCATTGCCGCAGTAAAAATGCAGTTGCGTGTGGGCGATGTGGTGCAGCAACTTGATTTAGCGCATTTTCTTAACAGCCATGGCTATCACCGCACCGATATTGTACGTGAAGCGGGCGAATATGCTTATCGGGGCTCTATTATCGATATTTTTCCGCAGGGCGCCGACATGCCCTGCCGTCTTGATTTATTTGGCGACAGCATAGAAAGCATCAAGCAGTTTGATGTGAAAACGCAGCTGAGTGCGGGCCCTGTGACTGAATTACTGTTGCAACCCATGGCTGAGTTTAGCCTGACGCCTGAAAAAATCAGTATTTTCCGCTCGGGCTACCGCGAGGCTTTTGGCGCTGTCACCGATAATGACGCGCTTTATGCCGCCATCAGCGAAGGGCGGCTTTATGCCGGCATGGAACATTGGTTGCCATTATTTTACCCCGCCATGGCAACCTTGTTTGATTATCTGCCGTATGCGGCTGTTATGTTGGCGCCCAATACGCCCGATGCGCTAAAGGCCCGCCACACACAAATAGACGATTTTTTTCAAGCCCGACAAAGCCTGCAAAAAGCCGGTAAAAAATCTGGCCAACCGCAATATAAAGCGCTGCCGCCCAAATTGCTTTACCTTGATGAAGCAGAATGGCACACGGCACTTGCAGCGCGCATTTGCTGGCAGTTATCGGCTTTTGCGCCCTTAGATAATGAGCCTGATTTTGGCTTGCGCACTGTGGTTGGCTTTGCGCAAGCACGCGCCGAGGCTGAAAACTTATATGCCACCGTCACTACTGAAATTAGACAAGCTCAGCAAAATGGCCAACAGGTGTTAATTGCCGCTTACAGCCATGGCAGTGCCAGCCGTTTAGGCGAATTACTGCGTGAGCAAGGCGGGCTTGCCTTAGAGCCAGTTACCAGCTTTGCCGCTGTTTTGGCGCAAGATAGCCGCATTGCCAGCTTAGCCATTTTGCCGCAAGAGCAGGGCTTTGCCAGCCCGCAGCTGCGCGTAATAACTGAAAGCGATATTCTGGGCGATCGCCTTTCTCGCCCGCGCAGCCGCAAAAAACGCGCCGATAATTTTTTATCAGAAAGTTCTAGCCTCAATGAGGGCGACCTTGTGGTGCATCTTGAGCATGGTGTGGGGCGCTATGAGGGGCTTATTACCTTACAAGTTGGCGGCCTTGCGCATGATTGTTTGCGTCTCACTTATGCTGGTGGTGACCGCTTATTTGTGCCCGTAGAAAATATTGAAGTACTGAGCCGCTATGGCGGCGAGGCGGCCAGTGCCACGCTCGATAAATTAGGCGGCACAGCGTGGCAGGCCCGTAAAGCGCGGGTTAAGCAGCGCCTGCGCGATTTAACTGCGCAGTTGCTGAAATTGGCAGCAGCCCGTGCCTTGCGCGAAGGACAGCGGGTTGAGATTGACAGCGGGCTTTATCAGCAATTTGCGGCGCGATTCCCCTATGCCGAAACTGAAGACCAAGCCAAAGCAATTGACGATGTGTTGGCTGACCTTGCCAGTGGCCGGCCGATGGATAGGCTGGTCTGTGGCGATGTTGGCTTTGGCAAAACCGAAGTGGCCTTAAGGGCCGCTTTTGCTGCGGTTGAAGCAGGTTTGCAGGTGGCTGTGGTAGTGCCCACAACTTTATTGGCGCGGCAACATACGCGCAGTTTTAGCGCACGATTTGCGGGCTTGCCGGTGCGGGTGGCGCAGCTCTCACGCTTTGTGAATGCCAAAGACAGTAAGCAAATTAAGGCCGAGCTTGCTGCGGGTCAGGTTGATATTGTGGTGGGTACCCATGCGCTGTTGGGCAAAGACGTGGCTTTTAAAAACCTTGGCCTGCTGATTATTGATGAAGAGCAGCATTTTGGCGTGAAGCAAAAAGAAAAACTCAAAGAGTTTAAGAGCAATGTGCATATTCTGACATTGTCGGCCACGCCCATTCCGCGCACTTTGCAATTGGCCCTTTCGGGCTTGCGCGAATTATCGCTGATTACCACCCCGCCCATCGACCGCTTGGCCGTTAAAACTTTTGTGCTGCCTTTCGACCCGCTGGTGCTGCGCGAGGCTTTAATGCGCGAGCATTTTAGAGGCGGGCAAAGTTTTTTTGTGGTGCCACGGCTTGAAGATTTACCCGAAATTCAAGAGCGCCTGCGCGAGCTGGTGCCCGAGCTTAAATTTACCGTGGCGCATGGCCAGCTCAGCCCAACAGCCTTAGAAGAAGTGATGGCTGCTTTCGATGATGGCCAATATGATATTTTGCTGGCCACCAACATTATTGAATCGGGCCTTGATTTGCCACGCGCCAACACGATGATTATTTATCGTGCCGATATGTTTGGCTTGGCCCAGCTTTATCAATTACGCGGCAGGGTGGGGCGCGCCAAACAGCGCGGCTTTGCATATTTAACTTGGCCCGCCGCACAAAAGCTTAGCCAAAGTGCCGAGCAGCGCTTGCAAGTGATGCAAACGCTTGAGCATCTGGGCGCGGGTTTTCAGTTAGCCAGTCACGATATGGATTTGCGCGGCGCGGGCAATTTGCTGGGCGAGGAGCAATCGGGGCAAATTCGTGAGGTGGGGGTTGAGCTTTATCAGCAAATGCTGCAAGAAGCGGTTGAGCAAGCGCAAGCCGGTGGCATGGTTGCCGATGAAGATTGGTCGCCACAAATTAATTTAGGCTTGGCGGTTTTAATTCCTGAAAATTATGTCACTGATTTGGGCGTGCGTTTATCTTTGTATCGACGCCTTGGTACTTTTACCGATAGCGCCGAGCTTGAAGCTTTTGCCGCTGAGCTGATTGATCGGTTTGGTGATTTACCCGCAGAGGTTGATAATCTACTGCAAGTGATGGCCATTAAGCTACTGTGCAAACAAGCTGGCATTGAAAAGGTAGAGGCGGGGCCCAAGGGTGCCGTGATTGCCTTTAAGGGCAACCGCTTTGCCCGCCCTGATTTATTACTAGCCTATATACAAAGCAAGGCCGGCATCTTGGCGGTGCGCCCCGATCAAAAATTAGTGGCACTGAAAAACTGGGATGAGATGAGCGCCCGCAAACGCGGCTTGCAAAAACTTTTGGCCGAGCTGGTGGCCTTAGCTAAAGGCCAAACATTAGCGGCGTAACTTATACGCGCCTATGGTGCAGGCTTAATGGGTTTGCCGTTGTCGCTCACCAAGGGTGGTATTGGCCTACGCACGATTTGCTTTTTAATGTTTAATTCAGGGCTGTTTTGGGCAATTTGCTCGACGTCGATATCTTTATAGCCAAGTTTGAACAAAATATCTGCCGGTGTTTTTCCAGCCACGAAAAGCTGCACATGCCCAAAAACAAAAGTTGCGGACTGTGTCCGCATCGCTAAATTCATTAAAAAAAACGTCACAGTATCGGCATAGGTTTTGGGGTTGTTGGCACCACGAATATTTTCGTGGCGTAGGGTGACGCTGAGTTCATAAAATGGTTCTTCACCAGCCTCATTATGAAATTCACCCGGCGCTAATTTTTGCAACAAAACCGGCTGTAATTTTATCTCTAGTTGGTCGGTGTTAAACAGGCCAAAGCTTTGATAAAGTTCACGGTTAATTTGTAGCTCAATAAGCTTTTGTAGAAAAATATCAGTGTCATTCTGCTTTAACGACTGGCCATAAAGATAATCAGAAACAGCAGGCATGATAAGCACTCCTTTTTTTGTATGATTTGCAACATATAGAAATGGTGGTCTTTGCTGCAAGGTTTTTTTCACTTACGCAGCTCTTTATGGTGCAGGCTTAATGGGCTTGCTGTTGCTGCTCACCAAGGTCAGTCTGGGCCTACTGACGATTTGTGCTGTGATGTCTAGTTCAGGAATTTCTTCGGCGATTTGGGCGGCGGTGTAATCTTTATAGCCAAGCTTGGCTAAAATATCGGCGGGGGTTTGCCCGCTTACTATGAGCTGCACAGGCTCAAGCTCAAAGCTTGAATGCTCTGCCCGTGTCGATAATTTCATTAAAAAAAACGCCACAGTATCGGCATAGGTTTTGGGGTTTCTGACGCCAGTGATATTTTCAGGCGGTAGGGTGATGCTGAGCTCGTAAAATGGCTCTTCGCCGGCTTCGGGGTGAGATTCATTTGGCGCTAATTTTTGCAACAAAACCGGCTGTAATTTTACTTCAATTTGGTTGGTGTTAACCAGGCCAAAGCATTGATATAATTCGCAGGTAATTTCATCGGCAATAATATTTTGTGCCACAATATCAGCGTCACTCTGCTTTAAGGGCAGGCCATAAAGATAGTCAAAAACAGCAGGCATGACAGACGCTCCATAAGTTACAAGACGGTAGCTTATGGAAACGGCACTCTTAGAAGCAAGGCTTTTTTTACTTACGCGGCTCTGCTTTTGCCCTGCACCCAGTCGGCGGCGGCCAAATAGGGCATTTTATGTATATCGGCCACGGCTTTATAAGTGACTTTGCCCTCGGCTACATTCAGCCCTTCCAGCAGGTGTATATCATCGGCCAGCGCTTGCTTCACGCCCTTATTGGCCAAGGCCAAAGTAAAGGGCAGGGTGGCATTATTAAGCGCAAAAGTGCTGGTGCGCGCAACGCCGCCGGGCATATTAGCCACGCAATAATGAATAACGCCATCGACCTCATAAGTGGGGTTGGCATGGGTGGTGGGGTGCGCAGTTTCGGCACAGCCGCCTTGATCGATAGCGACATCGACAATGACCGAGCCGCGCTTCATTTTTTTGACCATCTCTTTGGTAATCAGTTTGGGGGCAAAGGCACCCGGCACTAAAACCGCGCCAATGACCAAATCGGCACTGGTGACAAATTCTTCAATTGAGTCGATGGTGGCGTAAATTGTATTGAGCGATGCGCCAAATTGAAAATCGAGCTCTTTAAGGCGGTGAATTGATTTATCAATAACCGTCACATGCGCTTCAAGCCCCATGGCCATGCGTGCGGCATTGGTGCCAACCACGCCGCCGCCAATAATCACCACGCGTGCAGCAGGTACGCCCGGCACGCCCCCCAGCAACAGGCCACGCCCGCCTTGGGCTTTTTCTAAACAATGCGCACCGGCTTGAATGGACATACGCCCCGCAACTTCGCTCATGGGTGCTAATAGCGGTAAGCCACCGCGATGGTCGGTCACAGTTTCATAGGCAATGGCAATGCAGCCCGATTTAACCAGCGCTTCGGTTTGTTCAAAATCAGGGGCAAGGTGCAAATAAGTAAACAGCACTTGGCCTGGGCGCAGCATTTTACATTCTTGCGCTTGCGGCTCTTTGACTTTGACAATCATCTCAGCTTTGGCAAACACCTCGGCAGCATCAGCGGCAATTTTTGCGCCGGCTTGTATATATTGTTCATCGGCTAAATCAATGCCGGCACCCGCACCTTGTTGCACTAAAACCTGATGGCCAAAATGGGTCAGCTCACGCACCGCTGAAGGGGTTAAGCCAACACGATATTCGTGGTTTTTAATTTCTTTTGGCACACCAATAAGCATGAGATCCCCCGTTTGCTGATTTACCTGATGATCGTTTAATTGATTCTGGCGCAGATTATAGCATGAATGGCGGCTTTTGCATCTGCTGCCCATATTGCGCCGCAACAGCAGACAAGCTAGGATAAAACCATGAAAGAAGAGAACATCATTAACGCGGTGAAACAGGCTTTGCTAGAGGCCAAAGGCGCAAAAAGCGAAGCGCAGCAGCTTTTGCTGCAAAAGGCCATTGCCGAGCCACAATTATTGCTGGCACTGACCCAGCCTTTTTTAAAAGGCATTCTCACCCATTGGTTTGAGCGTGTGGTGCGTTTGCACGGGCTTGAAAATATGCTGCAAGCCGCCCCAACCGCAAAAGCCAAATCGGCGCAAGCAGTGCACAAGGTCACGCCCGAGCAATCGATTGATAAGGTTTTGGCGATGATGGCTGCCGAGAATCTTGTTGAAAATCCTGAGGGCAAAAATGACAAAAGTCAGCATGCACAAAGCATTCGGGCTTTAGCGAAAGCCTTTGCGGCTAAACGCATTGAGAAAAAAGACGAATAAAGCTTATTGGGCCTTATTCGTGCCGCGCGGTTTTTGCACAACGCACAGTTGATCGCGACAGCGCACAATCAGCGTGCCACCCGCAGCGCCGCCACTGGCAGAGCAGCTAACAGTGTAAACATCATCACCACTTTCGCCGATATGGGCTTTGGTCAGCTGCACGGTGGTGGCTTGGCAGTTGGCCGCAAGCGCCGCCGCACGCGCCTCGGCCTGATTAGCTAAGGCCGTCTGCGGCAGCAGCAACGCTGTGAGTAATAATAAACTATTGACCCTGACCAAGGCTGAAGCCTTTCTCGCCATCGAACGAAACCAGATTTTCTATTTTAATAAAATCTAGGTTCTGTGCTTGAGCTTTTTGTAACAGTGCAATGATATCGGCATGATTGATGGTGCCATTATTCGCGGCATAAAAACGGCAGCGCCAATGATCGATGGTGAAGGTCTCGGGGTTGCCATCGGGCCAAACTTTCACGCCGCGGCTGGTAATCATTTGTAATTTTAAGGCATCGCTGTCGCAGCTTTGCATTTTTGCGGCAAGGTCGTTAGCGTTGCTGCCACGCCAATGAATATAAACATCTACGCCCAACAGCTCTTTTTTAGCGGGGCCCATGAGTTTGGGCGAGGGGATATGAATCGGCTTTTGTGCGCCAGCATAGCTGACGGCCGGCAAGGTTTGCGGCTTTTGGCCAAGGCGCTTCAGCACTTCGGCGGTGAATTCTTTGGTGCCAAGTTTTTGCCGACTTTTGCCTTCAACAAAAATATCGCCCGTATGCAGGCCTTCCTCTATGGTGCTCAGCCACGCATTATGAATGCGCTCGGCCACTTCGCCTTGGCCAATATGCACCAGCATCAGCGCGCCCGACAACAGCAAGCCCGACGGGTTGGCCATATTTTTGCCGGCAATATTGGGTGCCGAGCCATGAATGGCCTCAAACATGGCGCAGTGATCGCCAATATTGGCCGAAGCGCCAAGCCCAACCGAGCCGGTAATTTGCGCCGCCACATCTGATATGACATCGCCATAAAGATTGGTGGTAACAATCATATCGAAACTGTCGGGCTTATCGGCAATCATCGCCGTGCCAATATCGATAATCCAGTGGTCGGTAGCAATATCGGGGTAGTTTTTGGCAATCTGCTCAAACTTTTTATGAAACAGGCCGTCGGTGAGTTTAAGAATATTATCCTTACTCATGCAGCTGATTTTTTTGCGGCCATAGGCGCGCGCATATTCAAAAGCATAGCGGATAATTTTTTCGGTACCCGCATGCGAGGCCACTTTTACCGCATGATACAGCTCATCGGTTTGGCGATATTCAATGCCGGCATAAAGGTCTTCCTCATTTTCGCGCACAATCACCACATCCATTTTTGGGTGCTTGGTGGGGATAGCGGGCGCATAAGAGACACAGGGGCGGATATTGGCATAAAGCCCCAGCGTTTTACGAATAGTGACATTCAGGCTTTTATAGCCGCCGCCCAAAGGCGTGGTGATGGGCGCTTTAAATAAAAGCTGGGTGCGCCGTAAACTATCCCAGGCCGATGGCGCAATGCCGCTGCTATTGCCCGATAGATATAGCTTTTCGCCAACTTCTATCACTTCTGGCTCAATTTGTGCGCCAGCTTCGGTCATGATTTGCAGGGCCGCCGGCATAATCTCGGGGCCGATGCCGTCACCATAAGCAATAGTAACCGGAGTTTTTTTACTCATGGGGCAGTGTCCTTAGCTGTCGCGTGTTTGAAGCCAGAAAAATAAAATAATGAGCGCGATGATGATTTTATCAAGACCAATTTCAAACGGCATCTGTGCCTCCTTTGGCGTGACTTCTTTAGCTGCGCAATATCTTAGCGCATTTTTGCTATTCGCTAAAGGCCAGAATAGCCGAATGCCCATCCAATATTTGTGGCAGTAAACCTGAAGTTTGTGGCAAAATATTGTCGGCATAAAAACGAATGCTGATGGTTTTGTTATCGGCAAAAGCGGGGTCGAGGCTCTCGCCATTTTGCGACATGGCCATAAGGGCGGCAAAACTTTGTGCCATTTTCAGCCCGCCTAAAAACAAACCCAGCAAGCGCAAATAAGGCGAGGCCGCGGCGGCCTGCCTTTGCATATCGCGGCTTTGCAACAAGCTGCGCGTGGCGGTTTCGGCATGCACCAGCGATTGATCAAGCCGGCGTGCCAGCACGGCCGCATCATCACCCTTAAGCTTAGCTAACAGATAAATAACCTCACGCGCTTCGGTAAAAAGCAGCTTAAGCGCGGCGCCTTCATCGCGCAGCACTTTACGAAAAACCAGGTCGTTGGCCTGAATGCCATTGGTGCCCTCATAAATTGCCAGCACGCGTGCATCGCGATAATGTTGGGCCACGCCCGTTTCTTCTATAAAGCCCATGCCGCCATGCACCTGTATAGCCAAGCTGCATACTTCATTGGCAAGATCGGTGCTAAAGGCTTTAACAATGGGCGTGAGTAAATCAACACGACTTTGATTTTTTAAATCAACGGCGCTGGCAGCATCAAGCGCCAAAGCACGGGCGGCTTCAATTTGGCTGCGCATAGTCAGCAGCATGCGCCGCACATCGGGATGTTTGATAATAGCAACGGCCGGCGCTTTGGGCCGATCAATCGCTTTGCTTTGAATGCGATTTTTGGCGTAATCCAGCGCCTGCTGATAGGCGCGTTCGGCAATGGCGATGCCCTGCACACCAACCGACAGGCGGGCGTTATTCATCATGATAAACATGCCGGCGATGCCATCGCCCTCTTGGCCAACCAGCTCGGCATAGGCGCCTTCATTATCGCCATAAGCCATAACGCAAGTGGGGCTGCCATGCTGGCCTAATTTATGCTCAAGCGAAACGGCGCGCAAATCATTGCGTGGGCCAATCGAGCCGTCATCATTGACTATAAATTTTGGCACCAGAAAAAGCGACAGGCCCTTAGTGCCTTCGGCAGCGCCCTCAATGCGTGCTAAAACCAAGTGAATGATATTGTCAGTTAAATCATGTTCGCCATAACTTATGTATATTTTCTGGCCAGTTACACGATAATGCTCACCTTGTTTCTTAGCTTTGCAGGCCACTTGGCCCACATCAGAGCCCGCTTGTGGCTCGGTTAAATTCATGGTGCAGGCCCATGCGCCGCTAATGATTTTTGCTAAATATTTTTGCTGCTGCGCTTGGTTGCCTTGATGGCTGAGCAATTCAATCGCGCCTTGGTTGAGCAATGGCGCCAAAGCCCATGATATACAAGCGCTTTGCCAATATTCCTGCACGGCTAAAGCCAGCACAAAGGGCAGGCCCTGCCCACCAAAATCGGGTGTGGCGCAAAGGCCGTTCCAACCTGCCTGAATATATTCGGCATAGGCATTTTTGAAACCATCGGGCGTGGTTACCGCGCCATTGGCGATCTGTGCGCCTTGCTGGTCGGCGGGCCAATTGAGCGGCACTAATGACATTTCGGCAAACTTTGCCGCCTCTGTCACAATTGGCTCTAATATGTCGTGCGGTAAATTGGCTAGGCGGTCGGTGCCAATCAATTGCTTAAAATTAAACAATGTATCGGCGATGGGTGCGGCATAGGGCGTTTGCATTTGTTTGCTCATGGTTTTCCTGTTTGGCACGGCTTTTGCAATATCAGCGGGTAGCATAACCACAACTCTTTAACATCAGGTTGCCAATGACTATACAAGCCAGCCTTTTAAGCCCGCCACGGCATGATGTTTTATCTGCGATACAAAAAGCCAGCGCCAGCGTGGGCGTCGATTTTAATTACATGCTGGGTAAGGCACAAACCGAAAGCAGCCTCAACCCCAATGCCAAAGCTAAAACCAGTTCGGCCGCTGGGCTTTATCAATTTATCGAACAAACTTGGCTGACCATGGTCAATCGCTATGGCGCCAAACATGGCATGACACAAGAGGCCGATGCTATTGATGTGCGCCATGGCAGGGCCATTATCACCGACCCCGCCATTAAAAAAGAAATTTTGGCCAAGCGTTTTGACCCAGAAACCGCAGCCCTCATGGCGGCCGAATTTGCCGCCGAAAATCAGCGCAACTTGCAAGCCTCGGTGCGTGGGCCCATTGGCGGCACCGAATTATATCTGGCGCATTTTTTAGGCGCGGGGGGTGCGGCGCAGTTTTTGCAAGCCAAGGCGCAAAACCCGCAGCAAGCAGCGGCCGATATTTTGCCGCAAGCCGCAGCGGCCAATAAAAATGTGTTTTATAAGCCTGACGGCACTAAGCGCAGCGTGGCCGAAATTTATGCGCGGTTCGATAACAAAATGCATGAGCAGGGCGATGTGCCAACCAAAGCACAATTAGCCCAAGTCAAATTACCAGCGGCGCTCAATACGCAGCTGCTGGCACAAGAGCAAACGCCACTCAGCGCAGTACAGATGACTTATGCCATACCCTCGGCCATACGTGATTTGCCGCAAGCCAGCCAAAATTACGCAACCATGCTGATGCATATGCTGACCGGACAAAATAGTAACAGCCTTGGTGATGTCGAGCTTTCGCTGTTAAGTCGTGATGACGAAAGGCTTCAAGAGCCGAAGGAAAATTATCACTAATTTTTATCAGCCGCAGCGCGTTTAAGCCGGTCATTGATAGCAATGCCTAAGCCTGTTTCAGGTATGGGCATGACGGCAATGCCGGCAACATTCATTTGCTCGGCGGTATGTAAATGCACAAAAAGATTGGCGGCGGCCTCGGTTAAATCGCCACTGTCAGAGAGGCTTAACTGATATAAATGCGTGGCCTCTAAACTGGGGCCAAAAGTGAGCCAAACTTCGTTGCTGTTTGGACTTTGGGCATTTAATCTTAGTGGTTTGTTGGGCGCGTAATGGCTGCTCATTTGCCCCGGAGACGTTATTTGCGAGGTTATCTTATCGGCCTCTTTAATTGTATCAACTTGACCGATGATAGCGGCCAGCATCTCGGCGGTTATCGCGCCTGGCCGTAAAATGCGGACTTGTTGTTGCGTTAAATCAAGCACCGTTGATTCAACGCCAATACTGCTTTTGCCGCTGGCTAAAATAAGCGCCACTTTATCGCCTAAGCTCTGCGCCACATGTTGCGCTGTGGTGGGCGATAAATAACCCGATGGGTTGGCGCTGGGGGCAGCCAGCGGCGTTTGCACCATGCGCAATAAATCGAGCGCGACTTTGTGTTGCGGAATACGCACCGCAAGGCTGGGTAGGCCCGCGCTGGCCAAAAGCGAAATGCGGCTGTTATTATGCCGTGGCAAAATAAGGGTGAGGGGGCCGGGCCAAAAATGTGCGGCTAATTCCTCGGCCCTATTATCCATCTGTACATGCGCGGCTAATTGCGCAAAATCATAACCATGAATAATGAGCGGGTTAAAACTGGGGCGACCCTTGGCAGCATAAATAGCCGCAACAGCGTGGTCGTTGGTGGCGTCAGCGGCGAGGCCATAAACAGTTTCTGTTGGCATGGCCACCAGCTTGCCTTGTTGCAGCAGTAACGCTGCCTTGGCGAGCGCGGCTGGTGTGGGCGTGACAATCTCTGACATCTTGCCTTTACGAATGATGCGGCGCACAATAGCGCGCTTATTGATTCTCTAACATTGCGAGGTTGCATATGCCAGCCAAAATTATCACCATTGCGCAGCAAAAAGGCGGCGCTGGTAAAACAACTTTGGCCGCGCACTTGGCTGTGGCCTTTGCGCAAAATGGCTCACGCGTGGCGCTGCTCGATATCGACCCGCAAGGCAGCTTAGCCCGTTTTGGTCAATTGCGCGCGCACTATAAGCAGGCCGTGCCTTTGGCTTTTCATAGTTTGGCCGGCTGGCGCACCGAGCGTGAGATTGAAAAATTAGCCCACGACTATGACCTTATTGTTATCGATAGCCCGCCCCATGCCGCAACAGAGCCACGCTTAGCCATAAGAGCGGCCGATTTGGTGCTGGTGCCCGTGCAACCCAGCCCGATGGATGTTTGGGCCTGTGAGCCAACCATCGATTTATGTGTGGCCGAGCAAACGGCGCATATGCTGGTGCTTAACCGTATGCCCAGCGCTGGCAAGCTGGCCAAAGAAATGACCGATGAATTAGCTAAACTGAATGTGCCGCTGGCCAAAGCCGCTTTGGGCAACCGCGTGGCCTATGCCGCCGCTATGGCGCGTGGCCTTGGCATTACCGAGTTTGAAAAACGCGGCAATGCCGCACAAGAACTGGTGGCCCTTGCCCTTGAAAGCCTGCAAATGCTGGCTTTATCGGGGCAAGGTGCATCAAGCCAAGTGGCGCGTAAAATCGCTTAGGATAATTTGCCTATAGTTTGAGCTTTTTAATTTCAGCCAGCACTAAATCGGCATGTTGCTCGGGCTTAACCTTGCGCCAAATCGCCCGAATAACGCCGGCGCCATCAATCAGAAAGCTGCTGCGCTCAAGCCCCATATATTTTTTGCCATACATCGATTTTTCAACCCAAACGCCATAGCGCTCGGCTACATCGCTGTCGGCGTCCGAGGCGAGCGTGAAATTAAGCCCAAATTTAGCGGTAAATTTATCATGCGCTTTGAGCGGGTCTTTTGAAACACCAATGACTGTGGTTTTGAGCTTATTAAAATGCGGCATGTTATCGCGTAGCGCGCAGGCTTGCACCGTGCAACCGGGTGTGTCGTCCTTCGGGTAAAAATAAAGCAGCACAGTTTGACCCTTAAGCCCCGCAAGCGAGATTTTTTTGCCTTCGGCCACTGGCATGTTAAAAGCGGGGGCTTTTTGCCCAACCTCAAGCAGCGCGCTGGCGGCAGTGGTTTTGCTAGTCGCTTTGGTTGTGGCGGTGGTTTTTGCTGTGATGGTTTTTACTGTGATGGTTTTTACTGTTACTGTTTTTTTGGGGGCAATTTTTTTGGCAGGTGCGGGCATGGTTTCTATCCTAGCAATATCTTAGTTTGAGAAAATTTTTTGCCACAACGCTGTGACTTGCGCTTGGCACTGTGCTAAAATGGCCCTTAGCGTGGTAAAGTCAAGTGCATCTGGCAAGATAACCGCATCCAAGCCTTGGCCACGCAGTACATAGTCTGCCATGGCTGCGGCCTGTGCATCATTATGTGGTTGCTGTTGCTGGCTAAATCGTTGAAAGCCCAAAATACGTCGTTGCAGCAATAATGCTGTTTGTGCTTGTTTGGCCTCGGTCGGGCTGATGATGCTGTTATTTGCTGCGGCAGCAAAAATATCGGTGCCATCGGTGTGCAGCATATCGGGCATGGCGGCACAATGTTTAAGCAGCAAATATTCGGCAATAAAATCGAGATCGACTAAGCCACCGCGGCTATATTTTACCTCAAAAATTGTATCGGCCTTATGGGCTTTGTCGATAAGCGCGCGCATCTCAAGCACATCTTGCCGCAAGCGCAGCGCGTCACGGGGGCGCGCCAATGTGTTTTGTTTAATCAGGCTAATTTTTGTGCCGAGCTGCTCATCGCCGGCAACAAAACGCGCTTTGCACAAAGCCATTTGCTCCCATGTCCAAGCTGAATTGAGCTGATATTGGGTAAAAGCCTCCAAACTGGTGGCTAATGGCCCTGCATGACCCGATGGGCGCAAGCGTAAATCTAGCGGGTAAAGTAACCCAAAAGAAGTAGGCGCAGTTAAAGCATTGCTGAGCGCTGCGGTAAATTTTGCAAAATATTCAGGCGCACTCAGGGCGCGCGTGCCACTCGATAGCGCATTATTGGGCGCTGCATAAATCACCAATAAATCAAGGTCAGAGCTGAGCGTCATTTGCCGCTCGCCCAAACGACCCATGGCCACAATGGCCAGTGTTGCATCAGTGATGGTGCCGTAATGTTTGGCAAACTCGGCCATTTGCACTATGAGCAGCTCTTGCAAAATTAGCTCGGCCAAATCAGCCAAAAATATCGGCAATTGGTCGCTGCCACTTTGACCGCGTAAAAAATCTAAACCTGCACGTAGTTTTTGGTCGGCGTTAAAGCGCCGCAGTGCATTGAGTTTATCTTCGTAGCTTTCAGCACGCGCGCAATCGCCCTGCAGAAATGGGCGCAATTCTTCTTTGGCCGGAAAACGCTCGGGGAGCAGCGGCAGCGCCAGCGCCTCAAGTTGCTGTGGTTGTTGCGCTAATTGTGCCGCAAGGGCAGGGGCGCTGCTCATTATTTGCGCCAACACACCCAGCAAACGCGGGCGGTAATCTAAAAGCGCAAAAAAACTGCCGCCTACGGGCAGTGCGGCTAAAAACTCATCAAAGCGCGTCAGCGCATCATCAGGCGCGCTGCTGGTAGCAAAAT
Organism: Rickettsiales bacterium; assembly: GCA_027485855.1. Lineage (GTDB taxonomy): Bacteria > Pseudomonadota > Alphaproteobacteria > JAIXQD01. The sequence goes on from JAIXQD010000001.1 coordinate 125,017, forward strand.
ATTGCAGCAAGGCGGGCAATAATTTTTGTAATTGCTGGCGCGTCTGTTTATGGCGTGTGGCGCGGGTTTGGCCATCGAGCCATTTTTGAATAAGTTGCGCACTGGCCTCTGCCTGCATAAAGCCGTGTTGCTGCAATAAGGCTGTTTGTGCAGCAGAGCTATGCGGCCAAAAAGGCGCGCTTGCGGCGCTGTGCCCTAATATATCGGTAAAATACTGTTCAACAAGCTGGGTATGATGCCGATAATCGCGCATAAAGCTGCGTGTGTCGGTATAACCCAAAAAATAGGCGAGTTGGGCAATGCCGGTTTCGTCGGGGGCTAAGCTGTGGGTTTGCTCATCAAGGCGCATTTGCAAACGATGCTCGACGCGCCGCAAGAATAAATAGGCGTCGTGCAGATGCTGCACAATCTCGGCCTCTAGCCTTTGCGCCTTTTGCAATAACGCTAGCGCTTTGAGCGTTGCAGGTTCGCGCAACAGCGGCTGGCGGCCAGCAAAAATAAGCTGCTGGCTTTGGGCGATAAACTCAATACTGCGAATGCCGCCATGGCCCAGCTTGGCATTATGCCCTAAAATATCGGCATTGGGTTGTGGCAGTTGCGCTATCATACGGGCGCGTAAATTTACAAACTCGTCATTGAGGCTAAAATCAAGTTTTTGCCGCCAAATAAAGGGGCGCAGCAAATATTGTAAGCGGGCCGCAGCGGCGCTATCGCCGGCAATGGCGCGGGCTTTGATAAAAGCCGCGCGCTCCCAATTTTCGCCGATGCTGCTGTAATAATTTTCGGCCGCGGCAAAAGAAATGGCTAAGGGCGTTGCCGCAGGGTCAGGGCGCAAGCGCAAATCGGTGCGAAAAACATAGCCCGCATCGGTGCGTTCGCTTAAGTGCCGCACCATATCGCGCACGAGGCGTGTGTAGTGGCTGCTGATGCTGTCGCTATTGCCGATGGGCACCACGGCTTCGTCGTAGAAAACCACAAGATCAATATCGCTTGAGTAATTCAGCTCGCCCGCGCCCAGCTTGCCCATGCCCAGCACCACAAGGCCGCAGCCCTCGGTGATATCATCGGTATTGAGGCGCAGATGCTGTAAGCGCTGTAGGCGGCGCAAGCCATGGCGGACGCAGGCATCAACACAAAGCGCCGCAAAAGCCGAAAGCGCCTCGGTGACTTCCGTCAGGCTCCAATGGCCGCCAATATCGGCCAAGGCCACGGTCAGGGCTAATTGCTGCTTAGCCAAGCGCATTTTGCGCATCAGTTTGGCCACATCATCTTCATTGGCAATTTTGGCGGCCGTTTGCGCCATGAGGCTGGCATAGCTGGCATCAGGGCCTTTTTGGGCAAAATGCAAAACCGTTTCAGGCTGTAAAATAAGCAGGTCAGTCAGAAAAGGGCTGTGCCCAAATATAGTATCTAACAGCGGCTGGCAGTCGGCGCTGGCGGCCAGTTCGACTAATTTTTGTCGCAAATGGCCGTTATCATGCTTGGCTATGGCATCAAGCCAGCGCGCCCTGCCCACAGCCCCATCAAGCGCGGCCAAGGCTTGTGGGGGTGGCGGCGGCCATTGACCAGAGGTAATATAAGGCACGTGCATAACGACAGAATATAGGGCATTCTTTTAAGGCATGATTAAGCGTTCCGTTATCATAACTTTAGAATTTTTTGCGTCGATACTTGCTATTGCCGCATTGCTGATTGCTTTGCTGATTTTCCGTTTGGCGCAAGGCCCCATTGCCATGCCCGAAATCGGCCCTTATTTAGCCGATATTTTTAGCAACCCCAAAACAGGTGTGCGCGCCGAAGTGCCGGTGGCATCGCTGAGTTGGGATAAAGAGAGCACGCATTTTGAATGGCTGATGCAAGATGTTCGGCTTAAAGACAGTAATTTTCAGACCATTGCGCATTTGCCGCGGGTTGAAGTGCGTATTAGTTTGCTGGGCTTATTGTTGGGGCGGTTTTTACCCTCTGAATTAACGCTGCTAGAGCCAAAATTTAATTTGCAGCGCGATGCGACAGGCGCCATCAGCTTTCCGTTATTTGCGTCCGCCAAAGATAATGACCCCGGGCCCGATTGGGCGGGCTTTGTGCATGATGCGCTTATCGCCAACACCGAAGAGAGCGGCTGGTTTGTGGTGTTATCGCATATTTCTGTGCAAAACGGACAGGTGCAGATTTTTGATGTCAATGGCCATATTTTTAACGCCACCATAGAGGAATTAAATCTTAACCTGGATCGCACCGGCCTTACCGGCTCGCTGCGGGTTAAGAGCGATGGCGCTTATTTGCAAACCACGCTTAACACCGTGCGCATGCCAACCTCACTTGATTTTGTGGCAAATTTTAGCGGCGTGCGCCCGCCCATTTTAGCCAATTTTGTGCCAGGGTTTGAGGCACTGGCTCGGCTTAATTTGCCTTTGGCCGGGCAGATTAAATTGCGGCTTTTCCCCGATTTAAAAGCACTTAATGCTGATGTTCAAATTAAAAGCGAGGGCGCAGGTGCCTTGGCTCTGCAGCCAGCCCCAGAGCCGCCTTTGGCCATAAACGCCTTAAGTTTGGCCTTTTCCTATGATGAAAAAGGCATGGAGCTAAAAGAAAGTGTGATTGATTGGGCAGGGCCGCAACTGAGCTTAAGTGGTAAGGGCGAACAAACCGAGCAAGGCTATCGCGCCGTGTTGCAAGCCGAATTGCAAGATATGACCTTAGCCGATTTGCCGCGCTATTGGCCGGCCGATGCGGCGCCTAATGCGCGTAGCTGGGTTTTAGAAAATGTCCAAAAAGGCGACATTAAAAAAACCATTGGCAGTTTTGGTTTAAGCTGGAGCAAACTTACTGGCTTGCGCATGGATGAACTCGCCATGACCGCGCAGCTACAAGGTGCGACAGTGCGTTATTTTGCGCCTTTGCCCTTACTGACAGATGTTGCGGCAGAACTAAGATTTACGCCGCAGACTTTATCAATCGAGCTTAAAAGCGGCAAAATCGCTGATATTAATGTGGTGAGTGGCAAAGGCTTTATTGATGGGCTTGATGTTGAAGACCAAACAATGCGCATCACTGCCGACACCAGCGGCCCTTTGGCCGAGTATTTGCGCATCATCGATTTGCCGCCTTTGGGCTATACCAGTTTGCTCGATGTAAAAGCGGCTGATTTTTCAGGCAAGGCCACGGCGCAGCTTAATATCTCATTCCCGCTATTGTCGGATTTGCTGTTTGAGCAAGTGCAATTAGAGGCCAAAGCCACACTCAATGATATTGATAACAGCACGCTGGTGCCCGGATTGCAGCTAACAGGCGGCCCCTTGCGCCTCACTGTAACGCCCGATGGTATGGATATTATCGGCACGGCCACAATCAATGGTGCGCCGACCGACCTTACCTGGCGCGAAAATTTTAGCGACGCACTCATTGCTCAAGATGGCTTTATCAGTAATGGCGTGGGGCAGGCGGTTATTCAAGCCAAGCTCTTGCCGCGTTTTGGTTTGCCCTTTGCTGACTTTACCTCGGGCGAGGCTTTGGCCAAGGTGGCTTACAAACGCGCCCCTGCCAAAGCGTCCGAGCTGAGCATAGATGCCGATATAAAAAACTTAGCCATTGATTGGAGCCTGCTCAATATCCGCAAAGAAAAAGGGCAGGCGGGCAATGTGCAAGGTGTTTTGAGCATTCCTAAAGATGCTGAGCTTAGCTTGCCCAATTTGCGCGTTAATTTTGGCAATAATAGCAGTGCTGAAATCGCTTTACGTTTTAGCCCGCAATGGAACCTGTTATCGCTTGATGTGCAAAAAGCACAAACCGATAATAACCAACTCAATGCCAGCTTGCGGCCACTGGCGCAAGGCGGCTGGGCGGGTAATATTTTTGCAAGTAAACTTGATTTATCGCGCTGGTCTGAATTTGCAAAGTCGGGCGACCCCAACGCCCCCACAGCGCCGCTTGATTTAACCATTCAAGGCAAAAATGTTTCTTTTGGTGAGGCGCGGGCGCTGAACGAGCTGGTGGCTAAATTGCAGCGCAATGATAAGGGCTGGCAGCATTTAGAAATAGACGGCAAAACTTTAGAAAATGTGCCCATCACCGTAAAAATCAGGCCCGAGGCTGGGCGCATGCGGCTTTTTGCCAATACGCCAAATTTGGGGGCGGTGCTACGCGCAATTAATTTAAGCGATACGGTTGAAGGCGGCCTGCTGACAGCTGAAGGCGCGGCGGTGTCGGCGGCACCAGACGCTTTTATCGCGGGGCGTTTGCAGTTGGAAGAATATCGTTTGCGGCAATTACCGGCCTTGGCGGTTTTGGTGACAGCGGCTTTTCCGCTGGCTTTGCCTGACCTTATGGGCGGCGATGGTATAGGCTTTCAGCGTTTGGATGGGGTGTTTAATTGGCGCAATCAAGGTGTGGTTGATGATGTTGAACTAAAAGAAACGCGTATGTCGGGCTTGTCTTTAGGTATTTCTGCCGAAGGCATTATTGATTTTGCTAAAAATGATGTGCGGCTGCAAGGCACAGTGGTGCCGGCTAATTTAGTGAGTGAGGTTTTGGGCGCTATCCCGCTGTTTGGCAGGCTGCTTACGGGGGGTGACGGCGTTTTTGCGGTGACCTACACCATGACCGGCCCCTTAGATGATTTAAAAACCAGCGTTAATCCGGCGGCACTTTTGGCCCCTGGGTTTTTGCGCAACATGTTTTTTGTCGATGATAAGCCAAAAAGAGATGATGACAAAAAAGTGCCAGCAAAAACTGATGCACCTGTGCCAGTTGTGCCCGCGCCAGCAGCGCCCAACACAGCCCCACCCCAGCAAGACACACCCAAGCAAGACACGCCCGCGCCAGTTGCGCCAGCCACTAAGCCAGCCAATTAACATTTTTAAAAGTTGCTGCTGCGGCTAGTTGCTCGTAATAAGGCCGTGCTTCTTTTTGCCGAGCGATAATTTTTGCTCATGGCCAGCGCTTATCGTTGCTGTGGCTGATTGAATGACGGCATCATTAAGCCTGACCGCGCCTTCCTCTATTTTGCGCTTGGCTTCGCCCTTGCTGGCACAAAAACCTATTTGCACCAAAATATCGGTAATGGCTGTGCCGCTGGTGGCATTAAGCCGTGGCAAATCTTCACCAAGGCCGCCTTGCTCGAAGGTGGTGGCAGCGGTTTGTGCGGCGTGCTCAGCGGCGGCGCGCCCATGGCATAGGGCGGTGACCTCTGTTGCCAGAATTTTTTTGGCATCGTTTATTTCAGCGCCTTGTAATTTTTCAAGGCGGCTAATTTCATCGAGCGGCATTTCAGTGAAAAGGCGCAGCAATTTGCCAATATCGCCATCGGCACAATTGCGCCAATATTGCCAAAAATCATAAGGGCTCAGGCGGTGCGCACCAAGCCACACGGCGCCCCCCGCGCTTTTACCCATTTTTTTACCGTCGCTGGTGGTCAGCAGCGGGCAGGTCAGGCCGAAAAGCTCGGGCAGGCCCTGTTTGCGGCCAAGCTCGACACCATTAATGATATTGCCCCATTGGTCGCTGCCGCCCATTTGCAAACGACAGCCGGTGCGCCGATAAAGCTCGGTAAAATCATAGGCCTGCATAATCATGTAGTTAAATTCAAGAAAGGTCAGTGATTGCTCGCGCTCAAGGCGCTGCTGCACCGAATCAAAACCGAGCATGCGGGCAATGGTGAAATGCGTGCCCACCTCACGCAACAGTTGCAAATAGCCTAAGCTGCTCAGCCACTCATCGTTATTATAAATGGGCGTATCGGCAGAAAGATAGCTGTTAAAATTAGCGCGAATGCCTTGCATGTTTTTGCTGATTTGTTCGTCAGTCAGCAATGGCCGCGATTCATCACGAAAGGACGGATCGCCCACTTTGGTGGTGCCGCCACCCAAAATAACGATAGGCTTATGACCACATTGCTGCAACCAGCGCAGCATCATAATGCCGAGCAAGTGACCTACATGCAAACTATCGGCGGTCATATCAAAGCCGACATAGCCCGTCATGCTGCTGCCAAGGGCTTGGTTGAGGCCGTCACGGTTGGTGCAATTCTGTAGAAAGCCGCGCTGTTCAAGAATTGCTAAGAAATCTTTAGTGATCATGGCGCTATGATAATCGCAATGACAAATAAAATGCAAATAGTGATTGGGCTGATGAGCGGCACCTCACTCGATGGGGTCGATGCGGCCTTGCTGCGCACCGATGGCCAGCTTCGGGCCGAGCCGCTCAATTTTGTGACCTTGCCTTATGCTGCCGAATTGCGGCAAAAATTGCGCGCGCAGTTTGGTGCGCGTGATACACAAAATGACGAGATGGCCGCTTTAGCTAAAGAGCTGACGCTGGCGCATGTGCAAGCGGTGAGGTTGTTGTTGCTAAGGTCTGACATCGCCGCCGAAAATGTTAGCCTGATTGGCTTTCATGGGCAGACCTTAACGCACGACCCAAAACAAGCCTTCACGTTGCAAATTGGTGATGGGGCTTTATTGGCGCGTGAAACCGGCATTGCGGTTATCAATGATTTTCGCACAGCCGATGTTAAAGCGGGCGGGCAGGGCGCGCCGCTTGTGCCGCTTTATCATGCGGCGCTGGCGGCCAGCTTGCCAAAACCATTATTAATTTTAAATATCGGTGGCGTTGCCAACATCACTTATTTGGGGGCTGATGGCACAATTATTGCCGCCGACACCGGCCCTGGTGGCGCCTTGATAGATGATTGGCTGTTGCAAAAAACGGGCCGTCCTTTCGACGAAAACGGCGCTTGTGCGCAAAGCGGCAGCATTGCACAAGGCTTATTGCAAAAGTGGCTGGCCGATGAATTTTTTACAAAGCCGCCGCCCAAATCGCTCGATCGGCAGGCCTATCAAGCGGCTTTACAAAATGTCGCGCATTTAAGTGCGGCCGATGGTGCTGCCACACTCACCGCTTTTACCGCACAATCGGTGGCGCAGATTCTGCCCTTTTTGCCGGCGCGACCACTGCAAATTTTGGTGGCAGGGGGCGGGCGTCATAATAGTTATTTACTGGCGCAAATTGCCAGCGCCTGCAAAATGCCAACGCATAAGGTTGAGGTGGTTGGCTGGAATGGCGACGCCACCGAGGCCGAGGCTTTTGCTTATTTAGCGATGCGCAGCAAGCTTAACTTGCCACTGAGTTTGCCCAGCACAACGGGCGTGCCGCAACCGCTGACGGGCGGGCGCTTTTACGCCGCCTAAAGAGCGCTTTCTGAATCGGGCGCGCCTTCTAAATCAAGCGACCCAGAATCAGGCGACCCAGAATCAAGCGACCCAGAATCAAGCGACTTTGACACCCGCCGATTGTTGAAAGTGACTAGCGATATAGGCTTCCGCCGCACGCTCCACCTCTGGAATATGGTTGAACAGCAGATGGTCGCCATTGGCAATTTCGATGTAATCGCAGTGGATGCCTTTTTGCTTATTTAGCTTAGCCAGCAAGCCTTGCATGCCGCTGGGTGGGCAAAGCTCATCGCGCTCACCATGAATAAACAAGCCCGATGAGGGGCAGGGGGCTAAAAAGTTGAAGTCATACATATTGGCGGGCAGCGCGACATTGACAAAGCTATCAAGCTCGGGTCGGCGCATCAGCAATTGCATAGCAATCCAAGCACCAAACGACACGCCCGACACCCACATAGTGCGCGCATCAGGGTTCCATTGCAGTAGAAAATCCATCGCTGAAGCGGCATCGGCTAATTCGCCTTCGCCCTTATCATAAACGCCTTGGCTTTTGCCAACGCCACGAAAGTTAAAGCGCAAGGTGGCAAAGCCTTGGCGCAAAAAAGTTTGAAACAAAGCAAAAGTCAGCTTGTTATTCATGGTGCCGCCATGTTGCGGGTGCGGGTGCAAAATAAGTGCAACCGGTGCATCTTTGGTTTTGCCAGGCTCGTAACGGCCTTCTAAACGACCAGCAGGACCCGTGAACATAATCTCAGGCATGAGAACTCCGAGGCGGTGAGGGTGAGGCTAACTAGAATAATAACAACCCAACAACAAACACTGATATGCTCATTTATAGCGAAAGCGAGATGTTAAAGACAAGATATTTCCGCCTGCGTTGCAAATAGGCATTTGCGGGCTTTAGCGACTGCTGATAGAATTAAAATTCAACAGTTTGAGAAGCTTGGGTAAGATGTGGCAAGATTTCATTGATTATATTGATTCAATTATTGCCCGTGATCCGGCGGCGCGTTCCAGGCTTGAGGTGGCACTCTGTTACCCGGGGCTGAAGGCCGTTGGCTTTCATCGCCTGGCGCATTTATGCTGGCAAAATGGCTTTACCTTGCTGGCGCGTATTATTGCCGGTATCAGCCGTTTTTTTACCGGTATTGAAATTCATCCTGGGGCAAAAATTGGCCAGCGCTTTTTTATCGATCATGGTATGGGCGTGGTGATCGGTGAAACCGCCGAAATTGGCGATGATGTGCATGTTTATCATGGCGTCACTTTGGGCGGGCTTAGTCTTGAAAAAGGCAAGCGCCACCCCACCATTGGCGATCATGTGGTGATTGGTGCCGGCGCCAAAGTGCTGGGGGCCATTACTTTAGCAACCGGTGCACGCGTGGGCGCCAATGCCGTGTTGGTGGATGATGTGGCCGCAGGGGTTACGGTTGTGGGCATACCGGCAAAGCCCATAGGTGCAGTGCCAAAGGTCGATTTATGCGCTGATTATGGCCTGCCGCCTGATACGCACATGTCTGAACAGACCGCCGAGCCACCCGCCCGCATAGGAATTGTGTCATGAGACTTTCTAGTAAAGGCCGCTACACAATTATGGCATTGCTTGAACTGGTGCCAAGCTCGGCACGGGTGCGCCCGCTGATTTTGGCTGATTTAGCCAAGCGGCAAGATATCTCGCTGTCTTACCTTGAGCAAATTTTTGCGCGCCTCCGCCGGGCTGGCATTGTTAAAAGTGTGCGCGGGCCGGGCGGCGGTTATTTGCTCGCAAAGCCTGCGGCGGATATTTTTATCAGCGATATTCTGGCCACGGTTGAAGACCCGCCCGAAAGCCAGAGCAGCGCTGCCCAAAACACTGTGGCTTTGCTTAATAGCAGCAAGGCTTTTCAGGCTACCGAAAATTTATGGCTGATGCTGGGCGTGCAAATTAAGCAATATTTGGCCCGCGTCACTTTGGCCGATGTGCATCAGCAGCAATTGCCAGTTTAGTGGGCTATTTAATTTTAAGAGTGTGGCGCAGATAGTGCCATAATAAAGCAGGCTCGCGTAAGAGCAGGCCAAAGCCGCTTAATAGCCCCTGCCATGGGGCAATTCGCAACAGCTCTTTGAGGGCGCGATATTTATACTGGGCCGCAACCGGTAGCATGGCTTTATCAGGCGCGGCCAGCAAGCTTTGCCACAACATAATGGCTTCGCTGCTGGCACCATCATAGGCGCAGGCCAAAGCTTGATGAAAAGTAGCGTTACTGATATGGCCCTCATCCTCAATGGCAAGGCTGGGGGCGCAGCGCAGCTTTTGCAGGCAAATTTCTTTGGCGGCAATAAAATGCAAACGCGCCGCTTTATATTGCGCTGTGTTTAAGAGCTGCATGCCACGCGCATAATGCAAAATGCCCGCATGTGATGGGTAGTGTGCCAAAAACTCATTTAAATTGGCGGGGCAGGCAATAAGTAGTTTCGGAAAGTCGATCTGCTGCGCTAATGTCTCGGCGTCGGTGTAGCGCCCCAAATTAACCAGCAACCGATAAGCCCGATATTCTATGCCATGCCGCAAAGAGCCATCTATGCCAGGCTCGGCCAAAAGGGCGCGATAATAGCTTTCAAGGATTATATTCATATCTATTGCGGCCAGCTTAAGCGGCTGCATTGCAGCATAAGCCAATAACGACGCGCCTTGCTGTTGAATGCTGATATGCGTAAAGCCGGCTTTGGCTAAAAGCTGCTCTAAAGCTTTACTGCTGGCCATAAACACATGCGCGCCGGGCGAGAGGATGGCCAAACGCTCGCCTTGGCCAGCGCCTGCAAGGGCGGCAGCATTGGGGGTGGTAAGGGCCAGCACACCCTCTGGCTTTAACACATGCTTGGCAAAATTGATAAAGGCTTGCGGGTCCTCGACATGCTCTAAAACTTCGGCCGAAAAAAACACATCATAGCTTTGCGCTTGGCCTAAGGGGTGCTGCGCATCAATAAACTCATGCACGCCATGATAGCCCAAAAGCCGCGCGCCTTCATGGCCATAGGGCGAGGGCTCAACCCCCACCACATCCCAGCCCGCCACGCGCCGTACGACATCGGTTGAAAAACCAAAGCCGCAGCCAATATCCAGCATGCGCCCCGTGGGCTTGCCGCTCACAACTGGCATCACGCTTTGCGCTAAAATGCCGATATTGGCATTAGCCTCGACATAGTCGCGCACGGCATTTTTATCGGCGGTGTGTTGCTCATAGTCTGCAACAAACAGCGGGTCATAATAAAGCGACTGGCATTGGCCGCATTGCCATAAATGAAAATGCTGGCCGTTTTCAGTGAATTCTTGTTGCAAATGCCGGGCGTTACTGTGGCACAGCGGGCAAGTGGCTTGTGTTTTTTGTGTCATGCGAGCTTTTTAGCGAATAATCTCAGACAAGAGAACTAAAAATGCATTTCGAACTGCTAAGGGGCAATGTTATAGATAAGGCATGACTGCAAGGCATTACCTCGATTACAACGCCACAACACCGCTTAAGCCTGCGGTGCAAGCGGCCATGCGTGCGGCCTTAGATATTTCTGGCAACCCATCATCGATTCATGCAGAAGGGCGCGCAGCCAAAGCAGCCCTTGATGGTGCCAGAGCCGCTCTTGCCACTGTTTTGCAAGTGTCGCCCGCGCAAATTATTTTTACCAGCGGCGGCACAGAAGCTAATCAGCTGGCCTTGCGGGGTCTTTCCGCGGCAAGCCTGCTTATTGGCGCCACCGAGCATGATTGTATCCGGCAGAATTTTAGCGCACATATTGCGCCACATGCTGCTGTGGTGCCGGTATTGCCAAGCGGCCTTATCGATTTAACGTCTTTGTCTTTATTGCTGCAAAAAATGCCATCGCCCTGTCTTGTGGCCATTATGGCGGCCAATAACGAAACAGGGGTTATTCAGCCTGTGGCAGAGATTGCCGCCATGGTTAAGGCCGCGGGCGGCTTATTTCATTGTGATGCGGTGCAGGCTTTTGGCAAATTGCCCTTAAGCTTTGCTGATTATGGCGCCGATTCGATTGCCGTTTCGGCGCATAAAATTGGTGGACCTAAGGGCGTGGGCGCACTTATTTTGCGCGCTAACCTTGGTATAGCGCCGCAATTGCTGGGTGGCGGGCAAGAAATGCGCCGTAGAGCCGGCACCGAAAATTTAATAGGTGTGGTGGGCTTTGCTGCGGCCTGCCACGATATTGAGGCCGAGCTAAACCGGCAACAGCAGCTAGCCATTTGGCGCGATGATATTATGAGCGCTTGTGCGGGCGCCCATTTTTATGGCCTGGCCGCGCCAAGACTGGCCAATACCTTAATGCTGGGCATGCCTGATATGCCCGCCAGTACGCAGTTAATGCAGCTTGATTTAGTGGGGCTCGCCGTCAGCACGGGGGCTGCTTGCAGCAGTGGCAAAGTTGCGCCTAGCCATGTTTTGCAGGCTATGGGCGTGTCGCCAAAAGAGGCCGGCTGCGCTATTAGGGTTAGCCTTGGCTTTGGCAGCAGCAGTGCCGATATTGAGGCCTTTATTGCCTGCTATAATAAATTATTGGCAAAAAATATTGGCAAAAGCGGCGTTAGGCCTTAGATAGATTGTTAAGGAGATAACCATGCCCAAAATGACTTTTATCAAACCCGACGGCACCAGCCATGAGGTTGACGCCCCGCTCGGCCTTTCGGTGCTCGAAATTGCCCATAAAAATAATTTCAGCCTTGAGGGGGCTTGTGAGGGCTCGCTCGCTTGCTCAACCTGTCATGTGGTGGTGGAACCCGCTTGGTTCGATTTACTGCCCAACGCCACAGAAGACGAAGAGGACATGCTCGATTTAGCTTTTGGCCTGACCAAAACCTCGCGCCTTGGCTGTCAGATTATCATCACCCCAGAGCTGGACGGTTTGGCAGTGCGCCTGCCGGCAGGCTCGCGCAACATGCAGCAAAAATGAGCCCTGATAAAAAATTGCCTGGCTATGGTGCAAAAAGCAGCAAAGACGGGCATGATTTTTTATTTGAAGTGCAATATATCAACACCATCATTCGTGTGGCCGCTCTCGATGCTAAAACTGGCACTGAAGTTGTGGTGCAGGGGCCAGCCAGTGCGGGGGCCGATGCCGTAGTGCGTGTGGCCGAGCGTAAACTTATTTATGTGCTGCAAAAGGGCAAAACATCATGAGCACTCAAATTTTAGCAATGGCCGCCGATCATGGCGGTTATGCCCTGAAAGAGGCCCTAAAACCTGTGGCCGAAGAGTTGGGTTGGCAAATTTTAGATTTAGGCACGCACAGCACTGAGCGGGTTGATAGCCTCGATTATGCCGTGGCCATGGCCAAAGCACTAAAAGCCAAACAAGCGCATCTTGGGGTGCTGATTTGCAAAAGCGGCAATGGTATTGCCATGGCCGCCAACCGCTTTAGCGTGGTACGGGCGGCTGTGGTGCATAACAGCACTACCGCTTATCTTGCCCGCGCCCATAATGATGCCAATGTCATGGCATTAGGCGCCGAAATGGTGGGGCTGGCGGTAGCCACCGATGCTTTACGCACATTTTTGCAAGCGCAGTTTTTGGGGGGGCGCTATGCCGACCGCCGCGATAAACTCACCGCACTGAACCCAGAAGTCTAGTTCAATAGTTTATACAGAAAGTTTACCATGAGCACATTTTTTCAAAGCCCGCTTGCCACCATTGATGCCGAAATTGCCGCAGCCATAGAAAGCGAGCTTCAGCGTCAGCAAACGCAAATCGAGCTTATCGCCAGTGAGAATATTGTCTCAAAGGCTGTATTAGAGGCGCAAGGCAGCGTGCTAACCAATAAATATGCCGAAGGCTATCCGGGTAAACGTTATTATGGCGGTTGTGAGTTTGTCGACATCGCCGAGACGCTTGCCATCAGCCGCGCCAAAAAACTTTTTAACTGCGCTTATGCCAATGTGCAGCCGCATTCAGGCGCGCAAGCCAACCAAGCGGTGATGCTGGCTTTGCTGCAACCGGGTGATGTTATTTTGGGCATGGATTTAGCCTCGGGCGGGCACTTAACCCATGGTGCTGCGGCTAATTTATCGGGCAAGTGGTTTAAGCCGGTGGCTTATGGGGTGCGCCCCGATGATGGCCATATCGATTATGAGCAAGTGGCTAAATTGGCACAAGAGCACAAGCCCAAAATGCTCATTGCCGGCGGCTCGGCTTATGCGCGGATTATCGATTTTGCCAAAATGCGCGAGATTGCCGATAGTGTCGGCGCATATCTTATGGCCGATATTGCCCATTATGCGGGCCTTGTGGCGGCGGGTGTTTATCCATCACCCTTGCCGCATGCGCATGTGGTAACCACTACTACACATAAAACTTTGCGTGGCCCCAGAGGCGGCATGATTTTGTCTAACGATGAGGCTTTGGGCAAAAAATTTAACAGTGCGGTTTTTCCGGGCTTGCAAGGCGGCCCACTCATGCATGTGATTGCCGCCAAAGCGGTAATGTTGCAAGAAGCACTTCAGCCCCAGTTTAAAACTTATGCCGCGCAAGTGATTGCCAATGCGCGCGCCATGGCAAAAATTTTGCAGCAAGAGGGCTTGGCGCTGGTTGGCGGCGGCACCGATTGTCATATGGTGCTGCTCGATTTACGCGCTTTAGATATTACCGGTAAAGATGCCGAGCATCTGTTAGAGCAAGCCGGCATGACCTGTAATAAAAATGGCATTCCGCTGGATCCGCGCCCGCCCACACAAACATCGGGCATTCGTGTGGGCACACCCGCTGGCACCACGCGTGGCTTTGCCGTGGCTGAGTTTGAGCAAATCGGCGCATGGATTGCACAAATATTGCGTGCGCCCGATAAAATCGGCACTATTCGCGCTGAAGTTGAAGCTTTGTGTCGGCGTTTCCCGATTTATTCGTAAGCTTTATTCTTGAGTGCCGATTTACTCTTATGCTTTATGCGAATCTGGCTAAGATTACCGCATGCGCTGTCCATTTTGCGGTCATGATGACACACAAGTTAAAGACAGCCGCCCCACCGATGATCACTCATCCATAAGGCGGCGGCGTGTGTGCGGCAATTGTGGCGCGCGTTTTACCACATTTGAGCGGGTGCAGCTGCGCGAATTGATGGTGCTAAAAAGCACCGGCCAGCGTGAGATTTTTGAGCGCGATAAATTAGTACGCTCTTTGCGCATTGCCTTGCGCAAGCGCCCGGTTGAGGAAGAGCGTATCGAGCGGGTGGTGAATAGCCTCGTGCGTCAACTTGAAAGCATGGGTGACGCTGAGGTAACCACAGCGCAAATTGGCGAATTGGTGATGGCCGCTTTGCGCAGCCTTGATCATGTGGCTTATGTGCGTTATGCCTCGGTCTATCGTGATTTCCGCGAGCCTGCGGATTTTGAAGAGTTTGTCGAGGGCCTGCGGCATCAGCCAACAGAATAAGCCAGAATAAGGCGACTGAATTAAAAAAACTTTCCTGCTGCGGCTTATGGCCTTTTGCCACAAAAATGTATATAACAGCGGCATGACACAAGCATCAGCCCCAGCGGCCAATACCAACCTTGCGCGTTCAGTTGCTCGCCTTGCGGCGGTGCAGGCGCTTTATCAGCAAGCCATAACCGAGCTTGCTACCCCATCGCTGGTGAAAGAGTTTCTCGATTATCGTTTGCGCTATGGTTTTGACAGCGACGACACAGCCCTGCCAGAGGCCGATGCCGAACATTTTAAAACCATTGTGCAAACCGCTGATGTGCGCTTTGCCGATATTGCTCAATTACTGAACGGTGCCTTAGCGCCCAATTATACCCTAGAGCGGCTCGAGGCGCCCTTGTCGGCCATTTTGCGCGCCGCCGTGGCCGAGATGTTGGCGCTGCCAAAAATTGCCATGGGCGTGATTATCAATGACTATGTCGATATCACCCATAGTTTTTTTGCGGCGCGTGAGCCCGCTTTGGTGCATGGTGTGCTTGATACATTAGGTAAAAACCTGCGAGGGTAATTTGCATGGCTGCTAAAGCGCAAACTTTGGGTGAGTTTGACCGCATTCAGCAATTATTTGCGCCGCTGGCGCATGCAGCCGCACAAGGCTTAGGTAATGATGCGGCCGTGTTAGCCATTCCGCCCCATCAAGAGCTGGTCATGACGACCGATATGCTAGTGGCCGGCGTGCAT
The DNA here is from genome assembly GCA_027485855.1 of Rickettsiales bacterium. Classification (GTDB taxonomy): domain Bacteria; phylum Pseudomonadota; class Alphaproteobacteria; genus JAIXQD01. Next base: position 140,318 of record JAIXQD010000001.1, read on the forward strand.
TTTATGGCGAACGACACACCCGAAAATATTGCGCATAAAGCTTTGGCGGTTAATTACTCTGATTTAGCTGCTATGGGGGCGGTGCCGCTGGGCTATATGCTGGCAACAGCACTCAGCCCCAAGCAAAATGATGCTTGGCTGCAAGCTTTTGCAAAGTGCCTGGCACGGCTTCAGCAAAAATGGGGCGGCGCGTTGCTGGGGGGTGATTCAGTAAAAAACAGCAGAAATGGCAGTGGCACTTTTAGCATTACGCTTTCGGCCTTTGGGCTGGTGCCTTATGCGCAAAGCTTGCCGCGCGCTTGCGCCATGTTGCCCGCCGATATTTATGTGAGCGGCACTGTGGGCGATGCCGCACTGGGCTTAAAGCTGGCACAAAAAAAATTGCGCACAACGCCTGATTTGGCAAAGTCGCTTTTAGCGCGTTACCATCGGCCCACGCCAAGATTAGCCTTGGGTGCGGCACTGCGCAGTTATGCCTTGGCGGCCATTGATGTTTCTGATGGCTTGCTGGCCGATTTGGGCCATATCGCTTTAGCCAGCAACGCGCTGATTGAAGTGCGGCAAGATAAAATTCCTATCTCGAAAGCTGCTAAAACGCTGCTGCACAACAACCCCAAACTCTGGCCCGATATTTATGCTGGCGGCGATGATTATGAATTGGCTTTTGCCGCCCCGCTGGTGGCGCGTCCGGCGATTGCGGCTTTAGCAAAAAAACTGGCTTTGCCGTTAAGCCTTGTGGGGCAGATTAGAGCCTGCCAACGTGGCGAAAGCGCAGGGCAGGTTAAGCTGCTGGATAGTAAGGGAAATATGCTGCATACACCGCGCCGCGGTTATGTGCATTTTTAGACATTGTTAAGGACGCAGTAACCTCTCATTGCTATTCTGGGCTTAATGGCTAAGCCTTTAAAATAAGAGGGCAAGAGGCGCTATGTTTGTTAAAAAATTCATCGTTTTTCTGATTGGTACCACCCTGACCTTTTTTGGTCTTTTGGGTGCCTCGATGATTGCCGATAAAGTTGCCATTGCGGCCTCGCAGCGGGCGGTACAATTGCCCGATAAGCCGCCCATTTTTGTTGAAATGAAACCCATGCTGATACCCATTATCGGCGAGAATGGCACCGAGGAAGTGATTTCGCTTTTAGTCAGCCTTGAGGTGCCCGACCAAGACACGGCCGACAAAATTAAAGGCGTGCTGCCGCGCCTCAATGACGCATTTTTTAAAGCGCTTTATGGGGCTTTCCAGCGTGGCTCGATTAAAAAGGGCGATTTGGTCGATATCCCCTTCCTCAAGCAGTTGCTGCGCGACACCAGCATTCGGGTTTTGGGGGCCGATACCGTTGATAATGTGCTGGTGCAGGCACTGGCCCAAAGGCGTATATAAGCGACGCATTTGAGCGGCGTATATAGGCGACGTATATAAGCTGCCACAATTATCCTAAAGTCGGTTCAGAACCCCTCTAAACCTATCTAAACCAATTCACGGCGCCAATTCACGGCCAGGTTAAAAACCGGCATTAACTAAATCGTTAATTTTATTGCTGCGCACAGACTGTTGCCTTTTGCTACAGTTTTGGGCAAGGTGCGGCGCGTTCTAAACACGAATCGATTGCATAGCTGTAATCCTTCGTGTTTTTAAGGATTTCGTATATTAGCGCTTTCAATTTGGAGGGATATTATGGGTTTTGAAATTTGGTTGATCATTTTCGGGGTGGCTTTGGCGCTCGTTTATGGTCTGGTGACCACAAAGCAAGTCATGGCACTCGATGCCGGTAATGCACGTATGCAGCAAATTGCTGCGGCCATTCAAGAAGGCGCTACGGCTTACCTTAATCGCCAATATACCACCATTGGCATGGTGGGTGTTGTTGTGGGTATTTTGCTCGGCGTGTTTTTAGGCATGCATGTGGCCGTTGGCTATTTTGTTGGCGCTATTTTATCGGGCGTAGCGGGCTATATCGGCATGAATGTGTCGGTGCGCGCTAATGTACGCACCGCTGCCGCCGCCGGACGTGGCCTTGCCGCTGCCCTAGATGTGGCCTTTAAGTCGGGCGCTATTACCGGCCTTTTGGTGGTTGGTTTAGGTTTGCTCGGCGTTGCTGGCTATTATTTTATTTTGCTTGAGTGGAAGGGCAGTGGTTTACACACCATCCCAGAAGCAGCAGCCCTGCGGCAAATTATTGAAGCTTTGGTGGCTTTGTCCTTCGGTGCTTCGCTTATTTCTATTTTTGCGCGTTTGGGTGGCGGTATTTTCACCAAAGGCGCTGATGTCGGTGCCGACCTTGTTGGTAAGGTAGAAGCCGGAATCCCCGAGGATGATCCCCGTAACCCCGCCGTCATTGCCGATAATGTTGGCGATAATGTCGGCGATTGCGCTGGTATGGCCGCTGACCTCTTTGAGACCTATGCCGTGACCTTTGTTGCCACCATGCTTTTGGGTGCGACATTCTTTACGGGTGCGGCCGCTGGCCTCATGATGATGTATCCGCTGTTGCTGGGTGCTGTGTGTATTTTGGCATCGGTTGCGGGCACATATTTTGTCAGCCTGCGTGGTGGCACAAATATTATGGGCGCTTTGTATCGCGGTCTGATTTGGTCGGGCGTGTTCTCGCTGTTCCTGATTTATGCATTAACCGATGCATTTTTTGGCGGCATGAGCACCGGCTTTGAGATGACCAATGGCATCGTTGTAACAGGTAGCGATCTTATGGTTTGTGCGGTGACAGGTTTAGTGGTCACGGCCGCCATGGTTTGGATTACCGAGTATTACACGGCCACGCGCTATCGTCCGGTACAAAGTGTGGCGAAAGCCTCGCAAACCGGTCATGGCACCAACATCATTCAAGGCCTCGCCGTATCGATGGAAGCCACAGCCCTACCGGTGCTGGTGATTTGCGTTGGTATTGTAGTGTCTTATTTGGCCGCTGGCCTTTATGGTATCAGCATTGCTGCAACAACCATGTTGGCTTTGGCCGGCATGATTGTGGCGCTTGATGCTTATGGCCCAGTCACAGACAATGCCGGCGGTATTGCCGAAATGTCTGAAATGCCAAAAGACATCCGCGTGACCACTGACGCGCTTGATGCGGTTGGCAACACCACCAAGGCCGTGACCAAGGGCTATGCTATTGGTTCGGCCGCTTTGGCAGCTTTGGTGCTGTTTGGCGCATATATCGAAGACCTCAAACATTATTTCCCGGATGTAGCGGTCAGCTTTGATTTGCAAAATCCGTATGTGGTTGTGGGTCTGTTGGTGGGTGGCCTATTGCCTTACCTGTTTGGCTCAATGTGCATGACCGCGGTGGGTCGTGCAGCTGGCGAAGTGGTGATTGAAGTACGCCGCCAGTTTAAAGAGATGCCAGGCATTATGACTGGTCAAAGCAAGCCCGAATATGGCAAGGCCGTTGATATGCTCACCAAGGCCGCTATCCGCGAAATGGTGGTGCCGTCGTTATTGCCAGTCTTGGCGCCGATTGTGCTCTATTTTGTCATTGATATGGTGGCTGGCCAGGCCGAAGCTTTCATCGCTATGGGTGCGATGCTGCTCGGCACGATTGTCACGGGTGTGTTTGTGGCTATTTCCATGACCGCTGGTGGCGGCGCTTGGGATAATGCCAAAAAATACATCGAGGAAGGCCATTTTGGTGGTAAAGGCAGTGAGGCTCATAAAGCCGCTGTCACCGGCGATACGGTGGGTGACCCCTATAAGGACACCGCTGGCCCTGCCATCAACCCGATGATTAAAATCATCAATATTGTGGCGATTTTGCTCTTGGCTATTTTAGCCAAGCTGTAAAAGCAGCAATATCAACAGGCAATAAAAACCCCGCCAGCGCATAACTGGCGGGGTTTTTTAATATCATCAAATAAGAAAATTTTCCTATTTATTTAAAGTGCTTTAGCCAAAATTAAAGCGCACATTGCGCACTTGCACGGTATTGTTGCTCATATTGCCCATGCAGGTGGTAAATTCTTGCGCTAATGTGCCATTGCTGTTTTCGCTGCTGATTTGCGCTTGGTCTTTAATGCGCATCAAAGCATTGACGCAATAAGAGGCATTTTGCCGATACATATCGTCGCGCATATTGGTGGCCGTCAGTGTGTTGGCGCCTTGCTCTTTGGCTTCAAAACGGACAGTCACATTAATGCTCTCAACATTTTTGGTCATGGCGGCAATATTTTCTACCACCAATGACACAGGCGAGGCGCGGTCAACGTAATTAATGGGTGGGTTAGGCGCATTGGGGCTGGTTTGTTCTGCCGTGGGCCAAAAGAAATAATAACCCGCACCAAGCAGCGTGACCGCCGTCATGGCGGCCATATTAAGCATGCCCCATTTGCTGACTTTTTTGACAGTTGTGCCAGTTGTGGGGCCAGCAGTCGTGGGGCCTGCGGTTTTTGCGTCTGCTGTTTTTGCGTCAGCTGTGGTGGGCGCTGGTGTTGGTGCTGCTGCTTTAGGTTCGTCAGCCATGTTTATCTCCAGATTGAATCTGTAGATAATATAACGATGCTGCAACTAATTGGCAAAGCCATTAATAGTTTCAAGCGATTATAATTTATTTACCCGGAATACCCGGACGGGCGGCATTACCAAGCATTTGCTCAAAGAAGCCGTAATCACGCCCTAATGTGGGTGTTTTGCCAGCAGCAGGCTCAATATTTTGGGCCAAAGCGGGGTCGATGCTGTCGATAGAGGCAAGCAGGCCGCTTTCGTCAAATTGCAGCGACAGGGTTTTGCTGCTGACAATTTCAGGCTTAAAGAAGGCGGTTTTCTCGGTGCGCTGGCCGATATAGTACCAAATATTAGGGTTAAAAGTGGCGCGGGTGGTGGGCGGGCCCAAAATATTTTCAACATCGCTTTGCCGCGATTCGCCAACCTTGAGCCGCTCGAGGCGGTCGGGCTCAATCAGATTGCCACGATTGGCCACAACAGGTGTGCAGCCGGTCATGCCAAAAGACAGGCCAATGGCTAAGAGGCATAAAGCTATGAGCTTGCGTTTCATCCCCCCTTTATGCCAAAAAATGCTCTATGTGGCAAAAAATTAAATCATGGTGGGCGCGGCCAGCGCAAATCTCCCCGCTGTTGCTTGCGGTGAATGAGGCCGCCTTGCAGCCCGAGCTTTATCTTGCGGGGGGTGTCAGCGATAATTTTGCCGGCCGCTATGAAATGCTTTGTGTGCAAATGGCCAAGACGCTGGCCGCAGGGCGCGCTTTGGGCACACTCAGCCAAGCGCAAGGCCAAGCCTTGATAGAAGCCATGCTCGACCAGCTCGAATATAGCTTACGCGAAGATGGTGTGGGTGATATGGGCGTGCCAAAGCGTATGCGCAAAATGGTTGAGGGTTTTTATGGCCGGGCCACGGCCTATCAGGATGCTTTTTTGGCGCAAGATAAAGCGGCTTTAATTTTAGCACTACAGCGCAATGTCTGGGCTGATGGCAGTGCGCATAAAGCACATGCCGAAAAATTAGCCGATATCATTTGGCAGCAATGGTTAAACGAAATAAAGCAGGTGGCCGCATGAGCGAAGACATGAGCGAAGATAAGCTAATTGAAGATAAGCCAATTGAAAACGAGCCAGCTCGTATTCAGCCCGAGTTTTCGCGTCATGTGGCTTTCGACCGCATTGGCATCGAGCCGCTGATGCTTGAAATTGAAGCACAACCCGGCGAGCGTAAAGCTTTGGCTAAAAGGCTTAAACTAAAAGAAATCAGTGCGCTGAAGGCCATTATCTATTTGCAGCGCATTGATGCTGCGCCAATTTTTGAAGTGCGCGGCGAGATATCGGCGGCATTGGTGCAAAGCTGCGTTGTAACCTTAGAGCCCGTGCCCGCGACTGTGCATGAAAATTTTGATACTTTGCTGGCACCACTGAAAGTGGTTGAAAGGCTGCAAAAGGCCAGCAGCCAGCCCGAGCTCGATGATTTTCCTGAACCGCTCACCCGTGATGCGATCGATATTGGCGAAATCACCGCGCAATATTTGTCTTTGGGGCTCGATCCTTATCCGCGTAAGGACGGGGCCGATTTTGTCATGCCAGAAGGGCTGGGCGGCAATCTTAACCCTTTTGCCGCGCTTAAAGCGCTTTTGCCCAAAACAGAATCTCGGCAGAAAGCCACAGATAAAAGCCCGCCTTTGGACGAAAACCAGAACAAGGGCAGCCACAAAAAACCCCGTGGCTAATTTTTTGCTTTACAGCAGGGGGTATATCTCGCTACAAAGTGCGCTGATTTCAACAATAACCTATGTGGTGTGTTATGGCTGTTCCAAAGAGGAAGACCTCTAAATCTGTTCGTGCAATGCGCCGCTCGCATCACGCAATCACCAGTGCCGCCCATCAGGAGTGCCCCAATTGTGGTGAGGCCAAGCTGCCGCACCATGTATGTGGCGCCTGTGGCTATTATGATGGCCGCTCGGTTCGCCAAGATAAAGCCAAAAAAGCTGCATAAAATTACTGCACTCTAGGCATTTGCACACATGGCCACTTCTCGGCGCATTGCGCTGGACGCTATGGGCGGAGATTCAGCACCACATATTGTGGTGCGTGGGGCTGCCATCGCTAAAGAGCGCATTCCGCAATTAGAGTTTATTATTTTTGGGCAAGAATCGCTGGTGCAACCCTTGCTTGCAGCAGAGCCTAACTTGCAAAGCTGCGTCGAATTTATTCATACCGACGATAAAGTAACCGCCGACATGAAAGCCGCTGTAGCCTTGCGCTCGGGGCGTAACTCAAGCATGCGTTTGGCTATTAACGCCGTCGATGAGGGGCGGGCCGATTGTGTAGTCTCGGCGGGTAATACCGGCGCGCTCATGGCTATGGCAAAATTTGTGCTTAAAACTTTACCCGGTATTGATCGCCCGGCTATTGCTTCGTTTTTTCCGACCTTGCGCGGCGAAACCATCATGCTCGATTTGGGCGCCAACGCTGAATGCAACGCCGAAAATTTAGTGCAGTTTGCGGTGATGGGGGCGTTATTTGCCAAAAGCGTTTTAGGCTTGCCGCACCCAACCATTGGCCTGCTCAATATCGGCTCGGAAGAATCGAAAGGCCGCGAGGAAGTGCGCCTTGCCGCACAAGAGTTGCGGCAAATGCAATTGCCCGGGCAATTTGTTGGCTTTATCGAGGGCGATGATATCCCTGCTGGCACCGTTGATGTGGTGGTCAGCGATGGTTTTAGCGGCAATATTGCCCTTAAAACCGCCGAGGGCGTATCGCGGCTTTATAGTCATTTTTTACGACAGTCTTTGCAAAGTTCGTTATTGGCCAAGCTGGGCTACTTTTTTGCGCGAGGCGCTTTTCAACGGCTGCGCGCACGGCTTGACCCGCGCCGCTATAATGGTGCGATGTTTTTGGGCTTGCAGGGCGTTTGCGTAAAAAGTCATGGCGGCACCGATGCCGAAGGCTTTGCCAATGCCATTGCCGTTGCGCATGATTTAATCGCCCATGGCTTTAACGAACATATCAAACAAGAGATGCTGCGCATGCAAACATCAGTAGCGGCGCCCGAACCTGAGCTATCCGCATGAGCAACACCATGCTGTGGCGTAGCCGTATTTTGGGCGTGGGTGCTTACCTGCCAGAGCGCTGCGTCAGCAATGACGAGCTGGCCAAAACCGTTGATACCACCGATGAGTGGGTGGTAGAGCGCACCGGTATTCGCACGCGTCACATTGCCGCAGAAAACGAACTCACCTCTGATCTCGCCATTGCTGCCGCAAAACAAGCACTGCTCGCTGCGGGTGTGGATGCCAGCGAGATTGATGTGATTGTGTTGGCCACTACCACCCCTGACGATACTTTTCCGGCGACTGCTACTAAAGTGCAGCACGGGCTTGGCCTCACCACGGGCTTTGCTTTTGATGTGCAGGCGGTTTGCAGCGGGTTTATTTATGCGCTGGCTGTTGCCGATAATTTTATCAGGTTGGGGCAGGCGCGTCGGGCTTTGGTGATTGGTGCCGAAACCTTTACCCGCCTTTTGGATTGGACCGACCGCACCACCTGCGTTTTATTTGGCGATGGTGCAGGGGCTGTGGTGCTGGGTGCCGAACCCACCGAGAGCCATGTGGGCATTTTATCCACGCATTTGCATAGCGACGGTCGTTATTTCGATATGCTTTATGTTGATGGCGGGCCATCGCGCGGGCAGCGTGTGGGGCATGTGCGTATGCAAGGCAGCGATGTGTTTAAGCATGCGGTCAATAATTTGGCGCGTGTCGTTGAGGAAACTTTATCGGCTCATCAATTATCGCCTGACGCGATTGATTGGTTGATCCCGCATCAAGCCAATAAGCGCATCATCGATGCCACTGCCAAAAAATTGCACATGACCGACGCGCGCGTTATTTTGACGGTGCAAAAACATGGCAACACCTCGGCGGCATCCGTGCCGCTGGCCTTGGCCGAGGGCATAAAAGATGGGCGGATTAAACCAGGCCAGCTTTTGCTGCTCGAGGCTATGGGCGGCGGCTTTACCTGGGGCGCAGCTTTAGTGCGCTACTAGAGTTTGCGGCTTTAGTTTGCGGCTTTAGTTTGCGGCTTTAGTTTGCGATTGGTTTTTAAGCGCCCTCATCATACTTGTTAAATACCTGCTTAGCCTTTGACGAATCAGGCAAAGATGTTTACGCTTTAACTTGAAGTATAAGCATAACAGCTGATATTGCCTTAAAGCGTTCTGCTTTGAGCCGTGTCATAGCAAGGCGGTGTATCTATGGATAAAGACAGCAAAACCTTAACCCGCGCCGATTTAGCCGAGGCTGTTTATCAGCAAGTGGGCCTATCGCGCAATGAATCGGCCGAGTTGGTTGAGAGCGTGCTTGAAGAAGTGGCGCAAGCTTTACTGCGTCATGAGACGGTAAAGCTTTCGTCTTTCGGCACTTTTGCCGTGCGGCAAAAAGGCCAGCGCATTGGCCGCAACCCCAAAACCGGCCAGGAAGTGCCGATTTTGCCGCGCAAAGTGCTGGTGTTTCGCGCCAGCCACGTGCTCAAGGACAAAATCAACGATAGCAGCAATTCAAGCAGCGGGGCCTAAATCACATGCAGGAATCTTCTATCGCCAAAGATATGTTGGCTAAAGATATTGCCTATGAAGTCAGCGGTAAGTCGGCTACGGCCTATCGCACCATAAGCGAGGTCGCAACCGAGCTTGATGTGCCGCAGCATGTGCTGCGCTTTTGGGAAAGCAAGTTTAGCCAAATTCGCCCACTCAAGCGTGGCGGTGGCCGGCGTTATTATCGCCCCGAAGATGTCGATGCCTTAAAGCGTATTCGTCATTTCCTCTATGAAGAGGGCTATACAATTCGTGGTGTGCAGCGTTTGCTGCGTGAGGCACGCCGTAGCCCTGCCGCAACAGCAGGGCAGCGCGTGGCTGAAATTGCCCGTGAGCTTGAAGCTATGGACAATCTTGAAAGCGATACAATGACTTTTGAGATTGTTGATGCGGAAGATGTATTCATCCCCGATGAAGATGCCGATGAACAAATCACTGAATTTACCCATCAATATGCCAGCAATGTTTCGGCAGAACATGCGGTAAGCCAGAGTATTTTTGCGGCCGCCGAAAATAAAGCCGAAAATAAGTCCAGTGAACAGGCTGAAGCTGAAAATCTGCCGCTGCTGCAGCCCTTGCTAAACGATGCTGTAATTACAGCCGCGCCGATTGCGCCCGCAGAGCCAATCATTGAGCCGGCCCTGTCAGAAGATGCGGTGCCAGAAGTAGTTGTGCCAGAGGCTGCGGTGCCAGAAGTAATTGTGCAAAAGGAAACCGTGACCATCACCATAAAAGAGTCGGTTTACCAGCTGAGCGAAGTGCAGCGCGCCGAGCTTGAAAGCCTGTTGGCCGAGTTTAAACTTATGCGCGATCAATTGCGCCAAAGTGAGATATAGTCTATTTCAGGCGCTTATTTTTAAGCATTTATCTTTAAATGTTAATATGGGGGCGCTTTCTTGAAACAGTTGCGGTTTTAAGCGCGCATGGCTATAGTCTGCCGACCTTGGTATTTTTTAGGTAATAAGGCTATTTATTTTGATGTCGGAATGTAGCGCAGCCTGGTAGCGCATCAGTCTGGGGGACTGGGGGTCGTGGGTTCGAATCCCGCCATTCCGACCATTTTCTTTTTCAAATATCATGCATGATTTTTTACATTCACGATTTTATTCGGCGCTACGGTTTATAGCGCCTCACCAATTGCTCCCTAAAAATAGCGCCCTACAAATAGCTCTCCACCAATGACACTCTAAAGCCTATCCGCTTCTTATCCCCCCCCATATTTGCGGCAAAATTACATACAATCATAGGGTGTTACGGCCTCAGAATTATCATATTAAGGTTACATTAACTTATAACTTGCACAATCCGTCATACAACTGTAAGATGTATTTAAGCTTATCTCTTTATCAAAAAATACAATTCATAAGAGTAATAGGAAAACCCGCCATGAAGTCGTCTTCTGCCCCTGATATTGCATCTACTGATATGCAAGATAACCCAATCACGCCCAAAGCGACCCGCAAAGTCGGTCGGCCACCCAAAAATTGTAACCTGACTAAAGATATAAACAAGCAGCGTTCAAAACAGGCCTCTGCGGCGCGCAACAAAGGCCTGCGCCGCGAGCGTGAGATAGCGGCCTGGCACCGTGACCAGCTAGGTGTCGCTGCCGAGCGCGTGCCTTTTTCGGGCTCAACCCGTTATAAGGGCAACGCGGCCGATGTTGATATTTATGCTTTTGGGGTTGACTACCCGCCGCTGCATGCCGAGGTGAAGGCCCGCGCCGATGGCCATGGCTTTAATGTGCTTGATGGTTGGCTGGCCGAAAATGACGTGTTGTTTTTACTGCGCGATCGGGCCGAGCCTTGCGTTTATATGCCTGGCCGTGTTTGGGCCGAGATCATGCAATACATGAAGATGGCTCAGCAAGTCAGTCAATCTGTTCATAAAATTATTCCTAAAAATGGTGCGGCAGCACTAAATGATAAAAACAAAAATAGTGCAAAAGCGCATCAGAAAAGCACTTATTTTCGGGCGGCCGAGTCGCATGGCTTACCACGCACACAGATGCCCGTTTTAAGCGAAACACTTTTGCCCGCGCCCTTAGTCAAGGCATCGGCAGCACAGGTGCATTCAACCATGCCTTTAGATGTTGTTTGGCTGTTAGACTCCGAGCTCTTTGCGCTGCTTTCGGGCGAGCAATTTAAGGCGGCTTTTCGTTTATGGTGCAAGGCTTGGTGTCAGCAGCCGCAAGGCTCGTTGCCAAATGATGACCGCATTTTGGCCTATTTGTCTGGTGCGGGCGAAAGCTGGTCACAATGGCGCGAAATAGTGCTGCAAGGCTTTATTGCCTGTAATGATGGCCGGCTTTATCACCCACAACTGATAAAAATGGCCCAGCGTCATCAAACCCAAGAGCTCAACCGCAAAAATAATTTGCCGCCGCCAGTGTCTGCACCAAAGCCACGTCGGCGCATTTTGCCCATACCCAGCTTGCGTGCTACACCCGTTACGGCAGAAAAAATAAATCTGAGCCATAATAAATGCAGCCTGCCACGCAGCTGGATGACGGGGCAGGGCCCAATAAAGATGTCGCCAAATATGTCGACAAATCTGTCACCGAGGCAAAATAAAGACTGAGCTTTAAAAAAATACTTGTTACCAATGCAGTAGCAGGGTTATTTTCTGATTATGCCTGCACCCATCATTGTGCCTTTAGCAAGTTTAGGTGAGTCAGCTTTGGCTTTACTTACCCGTATGCTGCATCAAGCCTATCGCACCGATTGGCCGCGCTTTTACACAACCATAGCTGATGCCCGCGCCGAGGTTGATGCGCTGATGACCGATAACAGCAAAATTGCCAGGGCCGCGGTTGATGGCCGTGGTGACCCGATGGGCCTTATTGCCGCCAAGCCCATTTATGAGGGCAATGTGTGGCAATTGCACCCGCTGGTCGTCGATCCGCTGCATCGTAAAAAAGGTGTCGGCAAAGCACTGTTGTTCGATCTAGAAAATCATGCGCGCGCCCGCAATGGCTTAACCTTATGGGCAGCCTGCGCCGATGAAAACCGCCTCACCACCATGTCGGACGGTGACCCATACCCAGATCTGTTGATGCGCCTCAAGCGCATTCAAAACCGCAAAAACCACCCCTATGAGTTTTTGCTTAAATGCGGCATGCAGCTTGCCGGCATGATGCCAGAGGCCAGTGGTCGCAATCGGCCCGATATTTTTCTGGCCAAGCGTTTGCAATGACGCCGTCGCCGGCTTTGCTGCTGGCTGAAATCAAAAAAAACAATCTGCATTTTTACAAAGCGGCTTTTTTTGTACCAGAGGCGCAGGCGGTGCCTTATTTGGCTTTGCTGGGTTTGTGGGGCGAGCTTGCGCGTATTCAAGCCGTGGTCTCACAGCTTACTACGGGTTATATGCGTTTAACTTTCTGGCGTGATGCGATTGGTAACGCAGCTTTGGGGCAGGTGGCAGAGCAACCCTTATTGCAAGCTATGGCGCCCAGTTTAAAACAGCAGCCCAAATTAGTTGAGGCTTTATTGTTGCTGCTTGATGCGCATGAGGCCGAAATTGAGGCAAGCCCAGCGCTTAACACCGAGGCTGCCGAAAAAACATCAACAGATGCACAGTTAAAAATTGCCGCACAAAAAATTGCTACAGGCCGCGCCGCAAGCTTTGTTGCGCTTTTTCCGCAATATGCGTCGTTACAAGGTGAGTTTGAAAAAGCATTTTTAGCTTATGCCCATGGGCAGCATCATTCTTTGGCCCATTGGCCGGCAGACGCGATGCTACGCCCGCTTAAAGCCATTTTGGCGCAAGCAGCTTTACCGTGGCACGCACGCTCATTTTTGCTGGGTTGGTTTAAATTATTTTGGGCGGTTTATAAGTAGATGAGCTTAAACCAGCCATGCCGCGCCACGCACGCCGCTGGCATCGCCATGCTGGGCTTGAACAATTTTGGTTTCTAGCTTGTCGAGAAAAGTCCAGCGCTGAATGGCTTCGGGCAAATCGCGATAAAGGCTGGCAACATTGCTCATGCCGCCGCCCAGCACAATAATCTCTGGGTCAAGAATATTGATGAGCACCGCAAGACAGCGCCCCAGCCTTTCAGTGTAGCGTTGCATGCTGGCCAAGGCTTGCGCGTGACCTGCCTCTGCGGCGGCCACAATGGCAGGCGCTTCAAGCGCATCACCAGTAATGCGCTTATGGTCGGCGGCAAGACCGGGGCCCGAGCACCACATCTCGATACAGCCGGGCTTACCACAATGACAGCTGGGGCCTGGTAATTCATTCGGTTGTGGCCAAGGCAAGGGCGTGTGGCCCCATTCACCTGCCACCGCATTGCGCCCCGCCCATATTTGCTGGTTAAACACCAAACCCGCGCCACAGCCCGTGCCTAAAATAAGCCCCAGCACCATTTGGGCATTTTGCGCTGCGCCATCGCAGGCCTCAGACAGGGCAAAGCAATTGGCATCATTGGCGATGCGCACATTTTGCCCCAACCTTGCGGCAAGGTCGGAGGCGATATTTTGATTATTCAGCCATGACTGCAATGGGTCGAATACACGGCCAGCATCTGTTTGCACTGAGCCACGCATAGCCATGCCCAACGGGCCACGCCCGCCTGCTTGCTGATAAAGTTGCTCGGCCAGATTTTGTAGCGCATCGAGTGTGGCAAGATAACTGCCTTGCGGCGTGCTAATACGTTGACGTGCCACCACAACACCGTTGCTTGCAAGGGCAATGCCCTCAATTTTTGTGCCGCCAAAGTCAAAGCCAAGGCGAAGTGTGGCGCTCATGAGGGGCTTCCGTTAAGAGAATGGTTGCGCAAGCGGGCAGATTTGCTAATTTAACAGCTAACTTAACTGGACATTATATTTAACAAAGTAGACTTAAAAGTCATGCGCTATTTTTTACTCATATTTGCGTTACTGTGCCTTGGCAGTGCTTCGGCGCTTGCGGCTTGCTATAGCCAAAGCGAAAGCGAGGCCGAGCAAGCCTTGCGTTTGCATAGCGAACTTATGGTGATTGGCCTTACCTGCCAATATGGGCCTTCGGGCACAAGTCTGATGCAGGCTTATGGGCAATTTACCCAGCGCAACCTGAGCTATATTCAGACCGCCGAAAAAAATATGCAGGCTTTTTATCGTAAAATTGGCAAGCCGCCAGTCGATAGCCTAGACCAACTGCGCACCAAGCTGGGCAATGATGTGGCAGCCCGCGTGGTTGAAACCGGCTCGCCGCAAATATTTTGTAGCAATAATGCCGATTGGGCCGAAAACACTGTGCGTTTAAGCGGTTCGGCTTTCAAGCAATTGGTGCAGCAAGCCATGGCGCAGCGCAAAAGCTTTTATCAGCTGTGCAAATAGGCTGTTTGCGGTTTTTGGCAGAATCCTGCTAGCCTTTCCCTTATGGATTATTTCTTACAGCAGTTACTCAATGGCATCAGCCTTGGCGCAATTTATGGGCTGATTGCTATTGGCTACACCATGGTTTATGGCCTGTTGGGCATGATAAATTTTGCCCATGGCGATGTGTATATGTTGGGCGCATTTTTTACGCTGATGGCGCTTTCGGCCATGGGCATGCTGGGCCTTACATTTTTGCCGGTGGCGCTGCTGCTGGTGTTGCTGCTGGCCATTGCTTTTGCGGCGGCTTGGGGGCTTGCGATTGAGCGTTTGGCTTATCGGCCATTGCGGCACTCTTTTAGATTAGCGCCGCTGATTTCAGCCATTGGTGTATCGTTGGTTTTGCAAAATCTGGTGCAAATCTGGCAAGGTGCGCGGGTAAAAACAGCCGCGCCCATCATTGAGGGGCATGTCACATTATTTACCAGCAATGCCGGCGTTGCGGTAAATTTAAGCTATGTGCAAATCAGCATTTTAGTGCTGACAGCTGTGTTGCTGGCGGGCCTCACATTTTTAGTGACACGCACGGCGTTGGGGCGGCAGCTGCGTGCGTGCGAGCAAGACCAAACCATGGCGGCCTTATTGGGTGTGCCGGTGCAGCGCGTTATTGCCATTACTTTTGCCATTGGTGCTGCTTTGGCTGCCGTGGCCGGTTTTATGGTGGTGATGTATTATGGCGTGGTTGATTTTTTTATTGGCTTTCAAGCCGGCATTAAAGCTTTTACGGCTGCGGTTTTGGGGGGCATTGGCTCTTTGCCGGGTGCCGTTTTGGGTGGGCTGATTATTGGCCTTTTGGAAACTTTTTGGTCGGGCTATTTTAGTGTGCAATATAAAGATATTGCCACTTTTGCGGTGCTTATTTTGGTTTTGCTGTTTCGGCCTTATGGGCTTTTTGGCCGCCGCGAGGTTGAAAAAGTATGATACCTCGCCTGAAAGACGCATTTGCAGTTGCGCTGGTTGCGGCATTTTGTTTTTGGCCGCTGCTGGCCATACAAATGCCCGATAACAGCGCGGCCCCTTTGCAGTTTCGCTTAGCGCCTTGGGCGATGCTGGTGCTGTTTGTTTTTGCGGGGCGGCTTTTGTGGCAGGGTTGGCATAGTCGCCCAAGCATAAATATTAAGGCGCCGCAATTTCTCAACCACCGCTTACCACTGATAATTATATGTGCGGCGCTGGCCTTGCCATTTTTTGTCGAAGGCTATGTTTTAGATGTGGCCATTATGGTGGGCATTTATGTGCTTTTGGCTTATGCGCTATCGATAACAGTGGGGCAGGCGGGTATGCTTGACCTAGGATTTGTGGCCTATTATGCCATTGGCGCTTATGGCTATGGCCTCTTGGCGCAATTTTTTGGCCTCGGCTTTTGGCTGGCCTTGCCGTTGTTGATGGGGCTGGCGGCTATTGTGGCGCTTATCATTGGTTTTCCGGTGTTGCGTTTGCGTGGCGATTATTTGGCCATTGTCACTTTGGGCTTTGCCGAAATTGTGCGGCTGTTGCTGATTAACTTAACCAGTATCACGGGTGGCCCTAATGGCCTTTCGGGCATACCACGCCCAAGCTTATTTGGTTTAGAGTTTGGCCGCACCGCCAGCGATGGCGGCATGACTTTTGCGCAATTTATGGGCTGGGATTTTAGCACCCTGCATCGTACCATATTTTTATATTTTATTGTGCTGGCGTTGGTGGTGCTGGTTTATGTTTTCCTGCAAAGGCTAAGCCGTTTGCCTTTGGGCCGCGCTTTTGAAGCCCTGCGCGAGGATGAGATTGCGGCAACCGCGCTTGGCTTAAACGCCACGCGCTTGCGCTTAACCGCTTATGCTTTGGCGGGTGCGATTGGCGCATTGGCGGGGGTGTTTTTTGCCGCCCGCCAAGGCTTTGTCAGCCCTGAAAGTTTTACCTTTATGGAATCGGCCACCATTTTGGCCATCGTGGTTTTGGGTGGGCTCAATAATTTACTGGGCATTGCATTTGCCGCTTTGCTGATTATCGGTATTCCAGAATTATTCCGCGATTTTGCCGATTATCGCATGTTGGCTTTTGGCTTGGCCATGGTGCTGATAATGCTGTGGCGCCCGCATGGGCTGGTGGCTAACCGTACGCCAAAGGTCAGCATATGAGCTGGCTGCAATTAGAAAATATCACCATGCGCTTTGGTGGCCTTATGGCGATTGATAATGTCTCGCTGACTGCCAAGCTCGCAAGCATTACCGCCATTATTGGCCCAAATGGTGCCGGCAAAACCACTTTGTTTAATTGCCTTACAGGTTTTTACAAACCCACCAGCGGCAAAATTTTTGCGGGGCAGGTTGATATCAGCCATTTGCCCAGCCACCTTATTGCGCGTCAGGCGCGCATTGTGCGCTCTTTTCAAAATATCCGTTTATTTAAGCAGCTCTCAGTTTTAGAAAATTTGCTGGTAGCACAACAGCATCTGTTGCCCAATAATTTTGCGGCATGGTTGGCGCGGCCCTCATGGCAAATGCAAGAGCAGGCGGCCATTAACCGCGCGCTGGCCTTGCTAGAGGCCTGTCATGTTGCGCAATATGCTAATCGAGCGGCGGGTAGTTTGCCTTATGGCATTCAAAGGCGGGTGGAAATTGCCCGTGCCCTTGCGGCCGAGCCCTTCTTGCTGGCGCTTGATGAACCCGCCGCGGGCCTTAATGCCCATGAATCCGAGCTATTGGCGCAATTGCTGTTAAACCTTAAGGCGCAAGGCTTGGGCATTATTCTTATTGAGCATGATATGAGCGTTGTTAATGCTGTGGCCGAGCATGTAGTGGTGCTTGATTATGGCCGTAAAATTGCTGAAGGCAGCGTAAAAACCGTGATGCAAAATGAAGCGGTGATAAAAGCCTATTTAGGTGAGCCCGCATGAGCGCATTTTTACAGCTAAAAGATGTGTGCGTGCGCTATGGCGCCATCGAGGCTGTGCGTCATGTCAGCCTTGAAATTGCCAAAGGTGAGATTGTCACGCTGATTGGTGCCAATGGTGCTGGTAAATCCAGTTTGTTGCGCAGCATTTTTGCGCAGCCGCCAGTCAGTGCGGGGCAAATATTTTTTAATGGGCACGATGTAACCAATTTGCCCACACATCATTATGCTGGCTTAGGTTTGCAGCTGGTGCCAGAGGGGCGGCGTATTTTTGCAGCGCTGACCGTCACTGAAAATTTGCTGTTAGGTCAAACCAGCCTTGCCCAAGCAAAGCCAGAGCTATTAGCCGATATTTTTGCACTGTTCCCGCGTTTGGCCGAGCGGGCGCAGCAACGGGCCGGCACATTATCGGGCGGCGAGCAGCAAATGCTGGCGATAGGGCGGGCGCTTATGGCGCAACCAAAATTATTGCTGCTCGATGAGCCAAGCTTGGGTTTGGCACCTATTATCATTCAGCAGATTTTTGCGGCGCTGGCCCAGATTGCGGCTTTGGGCACCACTATTTTTCTGGTTGAGCAAAACGCACATTTGGCGCTTAAATATGCGCATCGTGGTTATGTGATGGCGCACGGGCAAATTCAGCTGGCGGGCAGCAGTGCCGCGCTTTTGGCTGATCCTTTGGTGCGGGCGGCTTATCTTGGTTTTTCATCTTAAGGAGATAAATATGAAAAAAATCCTACTTGCTGTGCTGCTGGCTTTTTGTGCTAAGCCTGCTCTAGCCGATATTAAAATTGCTGTGGCGGGGCCTGTCTCGGGTCAATATGCTAGCTTTGGCGAGCAAATGGTGGCAGGCGCCAAGCAAGCTGTGGCCGATATTAATGTTGCGGGCGGTGTCAATGGGCAACAGCTGCAATTAGAAGTGGGCGATGATGCGTGTGATCCCAAACAAGCGCGCGCAGTGGCCAGCCGCTTTGCTGATGCAGGGGTGGTTTTTGTAGCGGGGCATTTTTGCTCGGGCTCGAGTATCCCCGCCAGCGAGATTTACGACGAAAATGAGATATTGATGATTAGCCCCGGCAGCACCAACCCACAACTTACCGATGCAGGCAAAGCGGGCGTGTTTCGCGTGTGTGGTCGAGACGACCGGCAAGGTTTGGTTGTGGCCGATTATATTGGCCAAAATTATGCCAAGACCAAAATTGCTATTCTGCACGATAAATCGGCCTATGGGCAGGGCTTGGCCGAGCAAGTGCGCCTGAGCCTGACCGACAAAAAAATACCTGTGGCATTATTTGAGGCCTATACCGCAGGCGAGCGTGATTACACGGCGCTGGTCTCACGCATGAAACAAGCGGGCATCGAGGTGTTATTTGTGGGCGGCTATCACACCGAGGCCGGCTTATTGGTGCGGCAAATGCGCGAGCAGGGCATGAGCACGCAACTCATTGGTGGCGATGCACTGATGACCACAGAATTTGCTACCATCACCGGTGCTGCGGGCAATGGCACACTCATGACTTTTGGCCCCGACCCACGTTTGAACCCAGCAGCGCAAGCCGTGGCCGAGCGTTTCCGTAAGGCCGGCTATGAGCCAGAAGGTTATACGCTTTACACCTATGCGGCCATTCAGGCTTTTGCCGCAGCGGCCGATAGCGCCAAAAGCACTGAGTTTAACAAGCTGCTGCCGATATTGCGCGAGCAGCAATTCAGCACAGTGATTGGTGATGTTGCTTTTGATCATAAGGGCGACATTAAGGGCCAGACCTATGTGCTCTATCGCTGGCAAGATGGTAAGTTTGCCCAGCTACCGGCTAGTGCACCGCCTACAGCGTCTGAAACTGCCACGCCTTAGTGTGTGCGTTGCTATTGTGGCGCTGCATTTGGCCGCTATGCCACAAATAATTGAGATGGGCTAAGGCTTCGCCAATGGCAAACAGCGTTTGGTGCTTATCCAGCGCGCGGGGGAATAAATGCTGCATCACTTCGGCGGCGTTTTTCGGCTCGCGGCAAAAAGCAAGGCACTGCACGAGGCGCTCTTGATGATGCTGCTTAAGCACATCAAGGCGCTGATGCAAGCCGTAAAAAGGTTTACCATGCGAGGGCAGCACCAAGGCTTGCTCGGGCAATTGGCGTAAATGCTCAAGGCTAAATAAATAATCGGCCAAAGGGTTGGCCTCGGGCTCGAACACCCAAACACTGACATTGGGGCTGATGCGCGGCAACACTTGGTCGCCAGCAATAAGCGTATTGAGTTGCGGCTGATAAAGGCAAAGATGCTCGGGACTGTGGCCACCAAAGGCCATAATTTGCCACGCGCGCTGATGGATGTTGAGCCTATCGCCCATTTTAAGCCGCACATAATTTGCGGGTGGAATGGCTACGCCCAGCGCATAGCTATTGCCGCGGGCCAACAACTCGGCCACTAAATTATCGGGCAGGCCGCAGCTTTCAAAAAAATAACGTGCCGCGCTTTCCATATGAAAATTGCTATCGAGCGCAAACATGCGCGCTTGCAGCCACTCGGCCCTGCTGGCATAAAAACGGGCCTTAAGTTGCGGCACCAGCCAGCCTGCGGCACCCATATGGTCGGGGTGATAATGCGTGACCAACACCGAGCGAATAGGTGATGTGCTGGCAAATTCGGCTAGTAATTGCGGCCATAAATCACGCATGCGTTGGCTATTAAGGCCGCAATCGATCAGCAATTGGGCATCATTATCTTGCAGCAGCCATAAATTAACATGATCGAGGGCAAAGGGCAGTGGCAGGCGCAGCCAGATTATTTCATCGCTGATACGCAAGCCCGTGCCGTCGGCGGGCGCGGCAAACGGGTAAGTCAGCGTATCGTTACTCACGAGTGAAAATGCACCGCGTAAAAGGCTTTGTTAAACAGCACGCTCAGTTTAAGCGCTTTATCTTTTTTGTTGATATTGATGCGCGTGGCAATTGTGGCCAGCGGGTGTTTTTTGCCCAATTGACCGCTTAAATCTAAGCGAATTTCGTAAGTGCCGCTTTGCCAGCTTGCGCCACTAAGCAAAGGCTTGGCCGTGCTGCCTTTGGCATTGCTTTCCAGCATTTTGAGGCTGTGAATCTCGTCATTTTTACCGACTTGCCAAAGCTCAATGCCAATTCCGGCCACCGGCTTGCCTTTATCGCCATTGATAATTTGAATGCTGAGCGTGCTCATTTTTTCTATCCTGCCAATAAACGAATTTTAAAGTCCGCGCCATGATTTAGCGCACAATGCTGCACAAGGAAAGGTAGTAATTGGCCTAATTGTTCGGCCAAAGTAAAAGGCGGGTTGATGATAAATAACCCGCTGCCATTGAGTGTCAGCCAATTTTGCTCGGCTTGGGTCAGCAATTCGGCTTGTAAAACCGGCAGGCCCAGTTGCAGCAGCTGCTCTTCGCTGCGCCAAATGGGGGTGCGGTCTTTGATGGGGTACCACCATAAATAGCAGCCGCTGGGCCATTTTTGCGTGGCTTTTTTAAGTGCATGCGCGGCTTTTTGCCACTCATCGGGTTGTTCATAGGGGGGGTCAATCAGCACAAGGCCGCGTTTATGTGCGGGCGGCACAAAAGCTGCCAGGGCTTCATAGCCTTCGCGCTGGTGCAGTTGCGCTTGCGGGTTTGCGCCACAAAAACTTTTGAGTTTTAAAAACTCTTCTGGGTGCAGCTCGCAACCAATATAAAGATCATCTGGGCGCATTTGCGCCATGATAAACCCCGGTGAGCCCGGATAGTAATCGGGTTGTTGCGCTAAAATTTTGGCAAAACCGGCCAGCAGCGGTTGCTCATCTATATAGGGCAGTAAGCGCCCCAGCCCTTGCGCCATCTCGTTGGTTTTAAGTGTTTCGGGGCTTTGCCAATAATAGGGCGGCCCGCCGGCATGGGTTTCGATAATGGTTATAGGTTTTGGTTTTTGCTGCAAATAGGCCATGCACAGCAACAGCGCGCTATGCTTATAAATATCGGCAATGTTGCCGGCATGATAGGCATGACGATAATTCATTAGCGGCTGGCTATTTGTGGCTGCTCAAGCCGGCGCAAAAACTCACGAATAATCAGTTTATAGAGGTCATCGCGCAAAACAGCATCCTCGCAGCCGGTATCGATTGAGGGGTTGTCATTGACCTCAATTACCACAATGCCTTTATCGGTTTGCTTTAAATCAACGCCATAAAGCCCGTTACCAATAAGTGCCGCGGCCTTAACAGCAGTGTTGATCACCGCATGTGGCGCTTCTTCGACGGGCATAGTTTTCCAGCCTGAGTCTTCCATGCCACCACCCGGATGATGCCGCGTGATTTTCCAATATTTTTTGGCCATAAAATATTGGCTGACATAAATCGGCTGGCCATTCAGCACACCCACGCGCCAGTCAAAATCGGTGTGCAGAAATTCTTGCGCTAAAATAAGATCGGATTCTTCAAACAAGGTTTCGGCCGTGGCGCGCAGTTCGCCCGCACTACTCACTTTAAACACCCCGCGTGAGTTACTGCCATCAGGAATTTTAAGCACAATCGGGTAGGTGATTTCGCGCTCGACGGTGTTAATGCGTGATTTATCGAGGATAATCGTTTTTGGCGCGGCAATTTTATTGGCTTTGAGCAGCTCGGCTAAAAAAACCTTATTGGTGCATTTTAGAATTGAGGTTGAGTCGTCAATCACCGGCATGCCTTCTTTTTCGGCTTTTTTGGCAAAGCGGTAAGTGTGATTATCAATCGCCGTTGTCTCCCTTATAAACAGCGCATCAAACTCGGCGAGGTGCAAAAAATCTTTTTTCTCGATAATTTCTACTTCAACATTGAGGGCTTCGCCGGCTTTGATAAATTTTTGTATGGCTTTGGCATCGGACGGCGCGGTGGGGTCTTTCGGGTTATATAAAATAGCTAAGCTCGGTTGGTTGCTGCCCATAATATGTGAGGGCTCGCGCCACGAGGTGCGCGTATAGCCTGCCAATGCAGCTTGAAAAGCATCTTCCTGCTCTTGGGTGAGGTCGTCAAAATTGAGTAGTTCAATAGCGCCAATCGACCAATCCTCTTGCAGCTTAATTTTAACGCGCAAAATGGGCGCACGAAATTGATCGAAGATGGCCCGCCCCAAATCTTGGAAGCGGCTATCATCGGGTGTGCCAAAAAACAAATGCAGCATAAAGCTGGTATCGGGCCCATGGCGCAGGCGGCGCATGCGGGCGCGCAGCATTTCATCGAGCTCGGGCAAGGCAAAGCGGTAAATTTGCTTTTGCTCAAGGTCTAAAATGGTGCGCACCGAGGGGATAATTTTATGGCCGCGCGCTTGCGCTAAAAGCGAGGCATAATAACCATGCCCCAAATAAGAATAAGAGCGGGTGAGGTTGATTATTTTAGTGGCGCGGCTTTTAACTGCGTCCGGGCGGGTGATGTAATCGCGCACGGTCATCACTTGCTGGTCATCCATTTGCCAGCGTATGTCGGCGGGGCGTTCGACGAGAATCACATGATTAGACATGAAGGTCCTTTACATAAAGCAAGGCAGTTTCGCCATTAGCATAATAATGTTTTTTGCTGCCATGAAAGCGGTAATTTTGCTTTTCATAAAGTTTTATGGCGGCTTTGTTATTGCTGGCCACCTGCAAATAGATACGCTGGCAGCCGCGGGCCTTGCTGCGCTGTTCGGCCTTGGCTAACAGGGCGCTGGCATAGCCGCGGCCTTGGGCGCTGCTTGCCACCGCAATCGAGTAAAGCCAGCACCATTTTTTGCGCGGCGAAAACAGCACATAGGCCAGAAGGGTGCTTTGCTGCTTTATGCCCCAAAACTCGGCCACATTGCGCGCAAAGAATCCGTGCAGGCTTTCGCGGGTCAGCTGGTCGGTGTTGAAGCTGGCATTCTCTAAAATGAGCAGCGCCGGAATATCGGCTGTGGTGAGGCGTTTAAGCATTTATGCAGCATATCAAAACGCCGCCAAAATGAACAGAGTGCCGATTTGCTTAAAGGCCCGATAGCTTAAAGGCTTGCAAAAAATCTTATTTCCGGCACAGTGAGCGCAATTCTATTGTGAATCAAAATAAAGGTGCAGCATGAGCTTCAGCATTGCCGTTCTCAAAGAGCGCGCCCCCTATGAATTGCGCGTGGCCGCAACGCCCGATACGGTTAAAAAACTCATCGCCTTGGGTGCGTCTGTTGTGGTGGAGCAGGGCGCAGGTCACAGCGCCGGCTATGCCGATGCCTTATATACCGAGGCAGGCGCCAAAATTGCCGCCGATGCCCGCACGGCTTTGCAAGATGCACAAATGGTGCTTAAAGTGCAGCGCCCGCTTGCTGCCAGCGATGGCTTTGATGAGCTGGCTTTATTTAAACCCGGGCAGATTTTGCTGGGCATGCTTAATCCGCATCAGTCGCGTGAGCAGGTACGGGCCTATGCTTTAGCGCGTATCGATGCTTTGGCGATGGAGTTTATGCCACGCATTACCCGCGCGCAAAATATGGATGTGCTGAGCAGTCAGGCTAATTTAGCCGGTTACCGCGCCGTGATTGAAGCGGCCGAAGTTTTTAGCAGGGCCTTGCCCATGATGATGACTGCTGCTGGCACAATTCCACCCGCTAAAGTGATGGTGATGGGGGCAGGGGTTGCGGGCTTGCAGGCTATTGCCACCGCACGGCGCATGGGGGCTGTGGTGTGCGCCACCGACGTGCGCCCTGTTGCCAAAGAGCAGGTGCAAAGTTTGGGTGCAAGTTTTGTTATGGTTGAAAATGAGGAAACCAAACAGGCCGAAACCTCGGGCGGCTATGCCAAAGAAATGAGCGACGATTATAAGCGCCTGCAAGCCGAGCTGATTGCGGCCACCATTAAAAAGCAGGATATTGTCATTTGCACCGCTTTGATACCGGGCCGCGCTGCGCCGCGTTTAATTACTGAAGAGATGCTGCAAAGCATGAAACCCGGGAGTGTTGTGGTTGATTTAGCCGTTGAAAATGGCGGCAATTGTGCCTTAGCGCGGGCGGGCGAAATTGTTGAGGCTTATGGCGTAAAAATTGTTGGCTATAGTAATTTGCCCAGCCGCATCCCCTTTGATGCCAGCGCGCTTTATGCCCGTAATTTATTGGCGTTTATCAGCACGCTTATCGATAAAGACAGCCGCGAGATTAAACTGAATGTTGAAGATGAGTTAGTGAAGGCCGTGCTGCTCACCCGCAATGGTGAAGTGGTGCATAGCGCTTTCACCGATGCCGTTGCAGCCTAAAAGGACAAGATGATGGAACAAGATATTATCGCAACGGGCCTGCGGGATATTGCCTTAGAGCAGCAAACGCTGGCCACCAAAGCGCAAATATTGGCCGAGCAAGTGCAGCTTTTATCGCAAGCCGATAGCAGCGGCATGGTGCCGTTTTTTGTGGTGGGCTTAACCGTATTCGTTTTGGCCTGTTTTGTTGGCTATTATGTGGTGTGGCGGGTGACGCCCGCTTTGCATAGCCCGCTTATGGCCGTGACCAACGCTATTTCGTCGGTCATTATTGTGGGCGCATTGATTGCGGCGGGCCCCAGCCAATTAGATACATCAAGTTGGCTTGGTTTTGTTGCAGTGATTTTAGCGGCTATTAATATTTTTGGCGGTTTTATCGTCACCCAGCGCATGCTGGAAATGTATAAGAAAAAAGCCAAATAGGAGAATATTCATGTCTAGCCTTGTGGCCTTTGCTTATCTTATCTCGGCGGTGTGTTTTATTTTAGCGCTGCGTGGTTTGTCGTCGCCCGAAACGGCGCGGTCGGGCAATTTCTTTGGGATTGGCGGCATGGTGCTGGCCATTATCACCACGCTGACCTTGCCGATGGTGCAAAGCTATTGGCTGATAATTGGCGGGCTTGTTATTGGCGGCGCCATTGGCACTATTACTGCCCGTAAAATACAAATGACCGCATTGCCGCAATTAGTGGCCGCTTTTCATAGTTTGGTGGGCTTGGCGGCGGTGTTGGTGGCAACCGCGGCTTTTTTATCGCCAGCGGCTTATGGCATTGGCCAAGTGGGCAATATCAAAATCGGCAGCCTTATTGAAATGGGCTTAGGTGTTGCCATTGGCGCGATAACTTTTACGGGCTCGGTTGTGGCTTTTGCAAAATTGCAAGGCTTGGTATCGGGCAAGCCCGTAAGTTTTGTCGGGCAACATCAGCTTAATGCGCTGTTGGGCTTAGCCACGGTGGCCTTAATTGTGGGCTTATGCATTACGCAATCGACCAGTTTATTTTTTGCCATTGTGCTGGTAACGCTTTTATTAGGCGTGCTGCTGATTATCCCCATTGGTGGGGCAGATATGCCGGTGGTGGTGTCGATGCTGAATAGCTATTCGGGCTGGGCTGCGGCGGGCATTGGCTTTACGCTTGAAAATAACTTGCTGATTATTACGGGCGCTTTGGTGGGTTCGTCTGGGGCAATTCTCAGTTACATTATGTGTAAGGGCATGAATCGCTCAATCATCAATGTTATTTTGGGTGGCTTTGGTGGTGATGCGGGCGGCGCGGCCGTGGCTGCCACGGGTGACCGTAGCTTTAAAACTGGCTCGGCTGATGATGCAGCCTTCATTCTTAAAAATGGCAGTAGCGTTATTATTGTGCCAGGGTATGGCATGGCGGTGGCGCAAGCGCAGCATGCTTTGCGCGAAATGAGCGATATGCTTAAAAAAGAGGGTATCTCGGTTAAATATGCCATTCATCCGGTGGCGGGGCGTATGCCGGGCCATATGAATGTGCTGCTGGCTGAAGCCAACGTGCCTTACGATGAGGTATTTGAGCTAGAAGATATCAACCGTGATTTTGGCATGGCCGATGTGGCTTTTGTCATTGGCGCCAATGATGTGACCAACCCTGCCGCTAAAACCGACCCCAAATCGCCCATTTTTGGCATGCCGGTGCTTGATGTAGAAAAGGCCAAAACAGTGTTGTTTATTAAGCGTTCTATGGGGGCCGGCTATGCTGGGGTGGAGAATGAGCTGTTCTTCCGGCCTAATACCATGATGCTGTTTGGCGATGCTAAAAAGGTCACCGAAGAGATTGTTAAGGCTTTGGGTCATTAAAATTTTGCCGTATTAAGGGCTTGATTTTGATGCTCAGGGCTTTTATGGTGCGTCGCGTTTGCTTGTGAGTAAAAAGTAGTATTGGTTTTGTTTGAAGATTGTGAGAGCTCGTAGCTCAGTTGGTAGAGCATCTGACTTTTAATCAGGGTGTCGCGGGTTCGAATCCCGCCGAGCTCACCATCTTTCAACAAAGCGTAAGAACCCGCGACACCTAAGCAAAAAGAGGGCCCTCCAAACCGCCGCTCGTATCGATAGCAATACAATAAATGCTAAAATTCATCTGCTTTACGGCTCATCACTTTCATTTTTTTAGTAAGTATTAAACCGATTTAGTGGCACTATGAGCCGTTGAAAAAATATGTGCGGCAATTTGGCCCATTATCTAACAAATTATCTAACGGAGGACATACGATGCGTAAGTTTTTAATGATGTCAGTGATTGGCATGAGCTTGATTTCGGGCGCTGCTTTTGCGCAAGCTTTGGCTGGCGGTGCAGCGGCTGAGGGCATTTCAATTAGCCGTAGCTTTACTGAAACAGTGGGCGGCGATCAAACCGAGCGCGCTGCTGTTGAAAAAATCTATGGCCTGATTGCGGCCGAGTGCGACAGTGCAGCAAAATCGTTCAAGAAAAAATGCACACCTGGCAATATCAATATCAGTTCACAAGGTGGCACTGCTGGCCCCGATGGCAAGCCAACACCACGTCAAGTCAACGCAACAGTAACGCTGCAATTGCGTGACTAATATTTAGTTTGGTTATTCAGCCGCCGGCCAGCAATGGTCGGCGGTTTTTTTTATTTATTTTTTTGCCCATTTATTTTTTTTGCCGAATTCTTTTTAAAAGTTTTTGCCGCAGTTTTTGCCAAAGGGGCTGGTCGGAAAATTCGATACCATCTTGCAAGGCCAGGCCAATTTCTTCGATACGGCCCAGCATATCGAGCTTACGTATAATCAGTCGTGCTTGTCCTAAGGGTAGTTGATCGCCCACATCAAAATTGCCGCCTAATTCACGGGCAAATAATTGTTCAAGGCAGAGCTGCTGGTCGTGCGCTGCAACGGGCAAAGCATAATGTTTAGTAAGGTCGGCCAAGAGCGTTTCAGGACGCAGGCACAAATCGCCAAAAAATTCGCGCTCGGCCATACTATTTTCTGTGGGTGGCGCATAAATTAAATCGAGCGCGGCCAGCTGTGATTCATTGGCAAACACATAAATATGGTCGTCTTTGGCTAGACCATTACTTTGGTGATATTTCAGTAATTGCCCATGTCGCACAATCAGCGCTGGCCGTGCCCATTTGGGCAAACGCTGATTCAGCACCGCCGGACTATTGGGCACAAGTGTGTAGGCCACTAATTCAAGGTCGGCATCGAGCGGCAAATCAAGCTCATGGCGCTCAATCGCAGCATGTCTTGGCGGCACAATCAGGTGCAGCAAATGTGCGGCGGGTTTAATGGTCCAGCCTTGCAGCAACAGCGAGAGCGAGACCATCACAAAGACAATGGCAAATAGCGTATCGGCATTGGGCAGGCCCGCTAAAACCGGTAACAGCGCCAACAAAATAGAGACAGCGCCACGCAGCCCCACCCAACCCACAAACAAACTTTCGCGCCAGCTAAAGCGGAAGGGCAAAAGGCAAATGATGCTACTGAGTGGGCGAATAATCAGCATCAACAGACCCGCCAGCAGCAAGGCCGGCCCAATAATTTTTAGCACAGTTTGCAAATCAACCATCAGGCCCATCATCACAAACATAATAATTTGTGCGAGCCACGATAGCCCATTATGAAAACGCTTCAACGCGCCGGCTTGTCGTAATTTACGGTTTGCGGCAACCAGCCCCGCTACATACACCGCTAAAAAGCCAGAGCCGCCAATTGCACCCGTCAGGCCAAACACAAACAGCGCAATGGCCAAAGTGATAATGGGCATCAGGCCCGCTTCTAAATGCAGGCGATTAAGGCTTTGCACAATGGCATAGCCAGCAGCCAGCCCGCAAAATAAGCCAATGCCTAAATGTGCGGTCATATAGGCGGCTATCTGCAACAGTCCAACTTGTTCGGCAGGATTGAGCAAAATTTCAATCAGCATAATGGTTAGCACAATGGCGATGGGGTCGTTGCTGCCCGATTCAATTTCTAGCGTGCTGCGCACCCGATCGCGAATTTCGATATTACCCACGCGCAGCATAAAAAACACTGCGGCCGCATCGGTGCTGCTGATAATGGCGCCTAAAAGCAAACCCTCGGTCCAGCTGAGCTTAAGCAACCACACACTACAAGCGCCAACCAGCAAAGCCGTGGCCAAAGTGCCGATGCTGGCCAAGCTTAAAGCGGGGGCGGCCGCAATACGAAAGCTATGGATTTTTGTATCAAGGCCGCTTTCAAATAAAATAATCGCCAGCGCCACCGAGCCCACCAGAAAAGCCACATCATGATTATCAAAAACAATATGACCCAATCCATCGGGCCCGGCGATAACACCCACGGCCAAAAACAACAGCAGCAAGGGCGCGCCCAAACGTTTGGCAATGAGGCTGGTTAAAATACTGGCCAAAAGCAGGCCCGAGGCCAGCAATATAAGATGAATGGCCTGTTCCATCGCAGACGATACTTAAGGGGCTTGGTTGTTTGGTTGGGCGGGCACTTGTGGGGCGTTTTGAAAAAACACTTTAAAGGCTTCGCCCAGTTCAACCTGCGCACGGGCAACGGCGGTTTCGCCTTCGGCAATCACTTCCTCGGCGCGGTCAAACTCAAGTAAACCAATATGACCGAGGCGTGGGCTAATTTGCACGTCCGGTGGCTCGCTGGCCATGCGTGAGCGCGTGACACGGTCTTGCAAAATATTAAGCGAGGCCACCATCACGCCAAACAAAGACGGGCCGTCATAATCGCGTTTAAAAATGCGCGTGGCCATGCTCGAAATTTTTGCAAATGCGCCGCGGCTTTTTTGCTCTTCATCTTCCATAAATTTGAGCAGGTCAAAACCAGCAGCTGTCGGGATGCTACTGCCAGCCCGTCTGGTTTTGCCGAGCAAATCGGCCGAGAGATTGACCGAAATCACCATATCGGCACCCAACGCCCGACAGGTTGATACAGGCACCGGATTAACCAACGCACCATCAACCAGCCAGCGCCCTTGATGCTGTGTGGGCGGCATGACACCCGGCAGCGAGAAGGACGCACGCAACGCATCGGCCAGCAAACCTTCGCGCAGCCAAATTTCGTGACCGGTGACTAAGTCCGTGGCAACGGCGGCAAAGGGCAGCGGCAAATCTTGAATGCGGATATAGCCAAGATGCTCGCGCAAATCATCGGTGAGACGATTGCCGCCAATCAGCCCACCCGAGCGCATGCGCAAATCGAGGTAACTCACCATGCGCAGGCGCGTCATGGTGCGGGCCCAGTTCTCTAGCGCATCAAGCTTGCCCGCCAAATAACAGCCGCCAACCAAGGCGCCAACCGACGAGCCGCAAATAATATCGGGCTTAATGCCTAGGCGATAAAGGGCGCGCATCACGCCAATATGCGCCCAGCCACGGGCAACGCCGCTGCCTAAGGCCAAGCCCAGTTTTGGCCGTGTTGGCACGAATGCATCGGAAGGGGCGGGGGGCAATTGTATGGCCATATTCATACTCTGGCCTGATTTGGTGAAAAAATTGTTATGAATCAAATGATTTTGTCTCTAAAATAACCGCCAATGAGCCAATTACAGACCAAACCGCCATCTTCCAGTTGGGTGCTTGTACGCCGCTTGCTGCGCGATTATCTGCGCCCGCATCTGCGTCTGCTCTTTTGGGCGCTGCTGTTTATGCTTTTGGCAGCCGCCATGACTGGGGCTTTAGCAAAACTCATGGAACCGGTGATAGATCAAGTTTTTGCAGCGCAAAACCGTGAGCAATTATGGCTGGTGGCAGCGATGGTGCTGGGAGCATTTACGCTGCGTGGTTTTGCCACTTATGGCCATGCGTTGGTGGTGAATAGTATGGGGCAGCGCATTGTGGCCACCATTCAAAGCCAGCTTTATGGCCATTTATTGCATGCCGATTTGGCCTTTTTTCATGCGCATGCGGCAGGACAGCTGCAATCGCGCCTCATCAATGATGTGGGGGTCATGCGCCAAGCGGTGGCCGAGTGCCTTACCAGCATGGGCAAAAGCACGCTGACCTTAATTTTTCTGGTCGGCGTGATGTTTTATCAAGATTGGCTTTTGGCCAGTGCGGCTTTTGTGGTGTTTCCGCTGGCGGCATTTTATGTGGCTAAAATGGGTAAAAAGCTGCGGCGCAATGCTAATCATATTCAGCAAGAGGTGGGTAATTTAACCGCGCGCCTCACTGAGAGCTTTCAAAGTGTCAGGCACATTAAAGCTTTTGGCGGCGAAGCCTATGAGCAGCAGCGCACCGGCAAGCTTATTCAGCACATCACCGCGCTGGCCATGAAAGGCTTTCGCATTTCGGCTTTGCTTAATCCGGTGAGTGAGATTTTATCGGGCATTGCCATTGTTACGGTGATTGTTTATGGCGGCTTGCAGGTGATGGAAGGCGTGCGCACGCCAGGAGCATTATTTTCTTTTATCACCGCATTTTTACTGGCCTATGAGCCGATGAAGCGCTTGGCCAAAGTTAATGCGCAGCTGCAAGCAGGTTTGGCCTCGGCCGAACGAGTGTTTGCCGTGTTAGATTTGCCCGCACAAATTGTTGATGCACCACAAGCACAACAACTGCATTTAACCGATGCCAGTATCACCTTGCGTAACGTCGATTTTTGTTATGCCGATGGTACCAAAGCTTTAAGTGCGGTCAATATTACTGTGCCCGCGGGTAAAATGGTGGCTTTGGTTGGTGCATCGGGCGCAGGCAAAAGCACCATCCTTAATCTTATCCCCCGATTTTTTGATGTAAGCGCGGGCGAGGTTTTGCTGGGTCAAAAAGATGGGGGCCAGCAAGATGGGGGTCAAAAAGATATACGCACCGTTACTTTAAGCAGTCTGCGTGCGGCCATGGCGCTGGTCAGCCAGGAAGTGGCCATGTTTGATGACAGTATTCGTGCCAATATTGCCTATGGCAAATTCACCGCCAGCGAGGACGAAATTATCGCCGCCGCCAAAGCCGCACAAGCGCATGATTTTATCATACAGCTGCCGCAAGCCTATGACACAATAGTTGGTGAGTTTGGCGTGAGGCTTTCGGGCGGGCAGCGTCAGCGTATTGCTATTGCGCGCGCCATTTTGCGTAATGCACCTATTTTGCTGCTCGATGAAGCCACCAGTGCGTTGGATAATGACAGCGAACGCGCCGTGCAAGCGGCATTAAAAGCTTTGCGGGCGCAGCGCACCACTTTGGTGGTGGCGCATCGATTATCGAGCATTATCGATTCAGATTGGATTTATGTGTTAGAAAATGGCGCGGTGATAGAGCAGGGCACGCATAATAGCCTATTGCAGCAGCATGGACTTTACGCCCGTCTTTATGGGCAAGAGCAGCAAGCGGGGGCCGCATGAGCCGCACCATGCTCTATATTATTGCGGCACTGCTTGGCTATGTTTTATTGCTTTCGGTTTTAACGGTGGCGCAGCGCTCGCTGATTTATTTTCCGGGTAAGGTCATGCCCGATGCCGAGGCGCTGGGCTTGCCTGAAATGCGCGAAGTCAGTTTGCCGGTTTCGTCTGATGCTGTGGTAAAAAGCTGGTATGCGCCGCCGCGTCAAAGCGCGGGCTATGTTGTGATTGTTTTTCAAGGCAATGCCGGCACCATTGCTGATCGTGCATTTAAAGCGCGGCTTTTATTAGATGATGGCTATGGCGTGATGCTGGTTGGCTATAGCGGCTATGGCGGCAATGGCGGCAAACCCAGCGAACAAGCACTATATAATGATGCGCGGGCTGCCGTTGATTATTTGCTGAATAATGGCGTGAATAGCCAGCAATTAGTGCTTTTAGGCGAAAGTTTGGGCGCGGCCATGGCCATAGAAATTGCCCAACAGCAGGCCGTGGCCAAAGAGCCTGTTGCAGCAGTTATTTTAGAAGCACCCTTTAATAATTTGGCCGATACGGCGATTGCGCATTACCCATTTTTGCCGGTGCGCTGGCTATTATGGGATAAATATGAGAGCGATAAAAAAGTTGCCTCAATCGGCACCATGCTTTTAACCATCATCGGCGGGCAAGACCAAACTGTGCCCAATATTTTATCCGAAAAATTATTTGCCGCCGCCGCACCACCCAAGCGCATTTATCGTCTGCCACAGGCCGCACATAATGATTTATATGCCTATGGCGCAGCCGATATTGTTTTAGGCTTGCTGGCCAGTTTGCCGCCTTTGGCCATAGCCGCTGAAACCCCGCAGAAATAAGAAAGGTTTTTTTATGCTTCGTTTGCGTGTCGTATTTTTGGCATTTATTGCGGCATTTATTTCTTTGGGGCTTACAGCCTGTGGCAGCGAAGATAAGGTGCAGCTTTTACCAAGAGAAGAGCTATTGATTGTCACCCGTGACGGCACGGCGCATAATTTTATGGTGGAGATGGCGCTCACCCCTGCGCAACAGGCACGGGGCCTCATGTATCGCACGGCCTTGGCGCCGATGAGCGGCATGCTTTTTCCCAAAGATCCGCCAGAGCCAGTGAGCTTTTGGATGCATAATACTTATATCCCGCTTGATTTGCTGTTTATTCGGGCGGATGGGCTGATTGCCGGCATTCAAACCGGCCGCCCGCTTGACCCAACCCCAATTACTTCGCCTGGTGCGGTGGCCGCAGTGCTTGAAATTGCCGGCGGTGAAGCTGAGCGTTTAGGCATTTTTCCGGGCGATATGGTCAAACACCCGTTTTTTCAGCCCCCCCAAACACCGCAAGAGACACCCCAATAATGGCCTAATAACAGCCCAAAAATAACCGCCATTATAGTAATCGTCATGGGGCCAAATTTTGTTTTAAGTTCTGCTTGCTCAAGTGCCGTCAAAGTCCTATTTTGTTGCTTAGTCGGGGCGTGGCGCAGTCTGGTAGCGCGCTAGTTTTGGGTACTAGAGGCCCCCGGTTCGAATCCGGGCGCCCCGACCATTGTTTTTGTTAAATCCCTCCTGCTTTACGCTCAAAAAAAGAGACCGCTAAAATGGCCCCCCCAAATGAATATCTGGTGTCGTTGCACCGAGAAAATCTGCAGCAAAATAAACTGGATTTTGTCGCGCGCTTTCATGCGTTATCTTTGCAATATCGCTCTAATCCGTTGCCGAAAATTTTATATGTCGGCGAGGGGCATTCCAGCTTGGTTCTTATTGTCTGCGATACTGAATTTTTAAAGCATTTGCAAAAATTGCCCATGGTACGCTTGGTAGAGAACAATAAATATTTTGTGCCGCAGCATTTTGCACCAAAATTGCCACCCAGAACTCCGCCAGCTGACCCTTTCGCCGACCCGCGCTAAATCTACCGATAGGCCGTAACTGCCTTTTGCGCTGCAGCGTATTTTGCGTTATAGTGCCGCTATGAATCGGCCTCTTTCAGTGCGTATTTTTCAGCCTGCTAAAACCACCATGCAATCGGGTCGTGGTAAAACGCATTATTGGCTGATTGAGCCAGAATTATTGTCGCCGCGCACGCCAGAGCCACTCATGGGTTGGACACAAGCCAGCGATACACTTATGCAATTGCTTTATCGTTTGCGCTTTGACACAGAAGCGCAGGCCATTGCCTTTGCGCAAAGCAAGGGCTGGAACTATACGCTGATACAGCCACAGCAGCGCCGCACGCAGCCGCGTAATTATCTTGATAATTTCCGCTATCAACCCACAGCCGCGGCATTGGGTCGGGGGGATGGCCAAAGCAAGGATAGTCAGAGTAAAGATGGTTAAGTCAGTCATGATGGTTAAGTGATTGCGGATATTTTTGGGCGATTATTTGGCGAGTTTATTGGGCAAGGTTAGCCCAAGATTTAGATCTGACTCCGTAGCTCAGCTGGATAGAGCAGCCGCCTTCTAAGCGGCAGGTCGCAGGTTCGAATCCTGCCGGAGTCGCCATTTTTAAGTCGCCATTTTTGGGCCAATAAAATTATTAGGCTTATAGAAGTTAGACTTTAGATTTTACCACACCAGACCATAGGATTTTCTATGCAGTTTTTTGAAAGCTTTCTGGCTAGCTTCGTTACTTTATTTGTTATTGTCGATCCATTAGGCACAGCGGCTGTGTTTGTTGGCCTGACTATTGCGGTTACGCAAGTTGAGCAGCGACAAATTGCCAAAAGAGCCAGCCTGATTTCTTTGGGGCTGATGCTGGCTTTTGCCACTTTTGGCGCGGCTTTTATCAATTTGCTGGGCGTGACTTTGCCGGCCTTTCAAGCGGGTGGTGGCTTGCTGTTATTCTGGACGGCCTTTCGTATGGTGATGGGCGCGCATGATACGCAAAATGGCGGCGAAAGTGTTTATCGCGGCGATAGTGACCTTGCGGTTTTTCCCTTGGCCATTCCGTTGCTGTGCGGCCCTGGTTGTATGACTGCGGTAATTTTGTTAAGCAAAGAAACGGCAAACATCGCCGATACGGCCAGCCTCTATAGCGCCATTATTGCTGTGCAGCTAACCGCTTTTATCTGCCTTTATTATGCGGGCCATATTTTTAAGTTTGTCAGCAAAACCGGCGTAGCTTTGGTGGCGCGCGTATTTGGTGTGGTGCTGGCCGCTATGGCTGTGCAGTTTTTTGTATCGGGCGTTTATGGGTTGGTGCAGGCCAGCCCATAAAGAGCACGCAGACATAACAGCCGAGATGCTAAATCTCGGCTGTTAAACTCGTAGGCCTAAATCTCGTAAGCTTAAATCTCGCCAGCACTAAATCTCGTAAGCCTGCGCTTCGGGCAGGGGCGTACGGGCGGCCCGAGCCGAGCTGGGCTTAAGCTGGCTGATATAGGTCATGGTTTGCTGCCACACGCGGTGTAGCTCGGTATCACCCATGCGCTCGGCGTGTGCGGCATGTTCGGCCGCCTTGCCCAAAGCCATGCGGCCATGTAGCCCAAGCAATAAACTGCCCAAAGCCCAATAATCATGGGCTCTATCGACCATTTCGGCGCTGCGGGGAAGTTGCGTCATGTTGGCCTCCTGTTGTTTTAACTGACCACTATAATGTCAGCAAATTTTGTGGCTTATTTTTGTCAGCTTGAGGGAAAAACTTTGACATTTAGTAAAGTTTTTATGCGTTATCGCGCCGCCACAACTTTTAGTCGTGTTGTGTGTTTGTTATTTTGGGGAAGTAGCGCCACCAAGAGCAATCGGCAAAGCCAGCGAGGCCAAGCCCCATTCGGCCCATGAGCCATCATATATCGCAACATGAGCACGGCCCAATTGCTGCAGTGCCAAAGCCAGAATACATGCCGTAACACCAGTGCCACAGCTGGCAATGATGGGCGCGGTAATATCAATGCCAGCCTCAGCAAAAATCTGCTTAAGCTCTACTGCTGGCCGCAATGTTTTATTGGGCTGCAACAGGCTGGCATAAGCAACATTGACACTGCCGGGTATGTGGCCGGGCAGGCGCTGTGGCCAAGGGTCGGGCTCGGCGCCAACAAAGCGGGCGGCGCTGCGTGCATCGAGCAATTGCGCTGTGGGCCCATGCAGATTAGTCAAAATCTGCTGTTTATCGGCAATAAGCTGGGGCTGAAAGCGGGCGATAAAATTGCCGCTCTGGCCAATGCGCGGCGGCTGGTTGCTGGTGGCGCGAGCTTCAGCCAGCCATTTCGGCAGGCCGCCATCCAGCACGGCCACATTCTCATGGCCAAAAACACGCAGCATCCACCAAGCCCGCGCTGCACTAAACAAGCCCATTTGATCGTAAACCACCACGGGCTGATTTTGCCTTAAGCCAAAATGGCGCATGGCCGCAGTAAAGTCTTCGGCGTTGGGTAGCATATGCGGCAAAGGGTTATGCGCATCGCTAAGGGTTTTAATGTCAAAAAACTGTGCGCCTTGTATGTGGCAATTGGCATAAGCGAGCGCGCAGTTGGTGTTTTCGCCCGGACGCGGCAAGCTGGCATCAAACAGGCAAACATTGCCATCATCGAGCATGGCCGCAAGGTCTTGGGTGCTGATGAGGGCAGGGAGCATGCGACTAGTTTAGAGTGCAAGTTGGCTAGCTTGGACGGTATCGAACCGCCTTGCCGAAGGCGAGTGAAATAATCGGCGGTGTTTTAATGCAAGTTGGCTCCCTGGGACGGGATCGAACCGCCGACCAGGTGATTAACAGTCACCTGCTCTACCGCTGAGCTACCAGGGAATACCAACTTGCCCTGTCCATTTAGCAAAAAATATGCCTGTCGCCAAGGGCTTAGTTTGCCAATGGCGGGGTGGCGATAATTTTTTACTAAAAATATGCAAATATGCTATATTATTGCAATAACTGAAGAGGTTTGCCCATGCTTCCAACCGCGCAAAAGCCACTCCCTGACGATTTAGAAAAAATTGTTAAAAGACTTGCCGAACTGGTGCAGGGCTTGCCTGAGCGGCAGGCGCAGGCAGTTTTGGGTGACGAGCTAGAGCGCTTGCCAAAACAACAGCGTGACGGATTGCGTAAACTGCGCGTTGATAACCTTTTTGACGAAAAAAACCCGATTGTTCGTTACTTCCAAGAATTTGAGCAGGGGCTTAATGCCATCAAGCGCCAAGATGACCGCTATGGCCAAGAGCTGCCACTTGAAATGCTGGTCACCCGACTTTTGGCAGAAGTGGCCGAAAATGGCCGCCGTAACCTGACCGAAGATCAGGAAGATTTAATCGATGACGGCCACAAAAAAGACCTGCGCGATATTTTAAGCATGGTGCGTATCATTGATGGTGGTAAGCCCGTTAGCATGAAAGAGCTTAACAGCATTCTTTCGCGTGTGGCCGAAGCCAACGATGCCGTCGATTACGATGCTGACCCCACTAACCCCGAGACACAGCGCCGTCGCGGCCTGACTTCTGCGGCAAGCCAGCATATGGCGCCATCGGCTAAGTTAAATGGGCCAGCAGGGCCAGTAGGCCTAAATTCCTAATGGCCAATAGCCAATAACTAAGCATCAAGGCTTTCTATAAGCAGTGGCGCATAATATTGTATTTGCCGCTGCTGCCCACCTGTTTGCTTTAGTAATTTTGCCGCACATAATTTTTGTGCCAGCCGGTGTGCAGCAGCGAGACTGAGCTTTAACTGCATAGCCATAGTTTTGCCTGATAATAAAGGCCGCTGCGCCAAACACAGCAAAATATCGGCCTTACGGGTGCGCTCGCGTTGCAGTGGGCTTGCTTGGGTAAGTCTATCGGCAAAAATTTGGAGTGTGGCAAGGCGCTGTTTTGCGCCGCTTAAATTTAAGTCTTGTTCAATATAGGGGCTATAAAGCGGCACCGGCATTTGCCAATAAACCATGCTTAGTAGTGGTGCTAACAAAAGCAGTAAGCGTTGTTGGGCGTATGGCGCGCTCCAGTCTTTGCACTGGATGTTGCGCCATAGCGCTTGCCAGCCTTCTAGGCTGTGATTGCCATAAATTTTTGTGTGGGTGAGGCTGCTCCAAGCAATAAAATCTAGCCTTGGAGCCACTGCGGCACCACGGCTGCGCTGTGTGCCAATATCAAGCAATTGCTCAAGCGCAGCGGGTGATAGTTGTGCCAGGTTAAAATCTTTTGGGCTAAAATTTTTTGGGCTAAAATTTTTGCTGCTGGTGGTGGTGTGTTTCAGCGCCAGTTTTTCAGCCAAATCGGCGGCGGCCAAAAAATCTAAGGCGGGCCAAACTTGACGCCTCGCGGGTAGCGCCAAATGCTGATCATAGGCCCGCAACAGCGAGAGCGCATCGCATTTTTGCTCTTCCTTGCGGGCGAGCCATAAAGCCGCCGCTAGCTGCTCATAGGCCAAAAGGGCAGGCAGCAAAGCCGAGCCTTGATACTGCAGCAATTGCAGCTGCCCATGCAAAAAACCGATATTATTTATAAACATATTAATATATTACAATAAGTTATACCAAATTAAAATAGATAATTGTATATATCTATCTCTAACCAGTGAAACTGACTTTGCCTTTATACTCCCGATAACTAATACTTATCAGGAGTAGTGGAATCAGCGCACAATAAGCCATGAAAACCGCAAAATCAGCCATAAAAAGCCGCCAAAACAGCACGCGCAGCGCCAAAGCTGGGCGTGGTGGCATGGCTGTTGCCAAAGGTCGTCCTGCCAGTGGGGGCGCCGGCACTAATAGGGGCGCAAAGGGGGGCGCAAAAGGCGGCACAAAGCGCAAAACCAGCGCGATGCGTGGCACGGTTGTTTCGCAAACCCGCGCCCGCCGCAAAGAGCTGCCGCCCTCGGAGGCCGAGCTGGCCCTTAATGCCGAGCAGGCCCATATTGCTAAAGATGCGCTCAGCCACAGCGAGCATGCCAGCCTGCGCCAGTTGATAGCCCAAGGCGCCGCGCCAAACTCGCAACGCGCCTTGCAGCATGATTGGCTTTATCTGCAAAGCTGGGCGCAGCTAGCCACTGAGGCGCAAAGCTTGCCTTTTCCGGCGCCGGTTGGTTTGGTGCTTAAATTTATCGCGCAGCATATGGGCGAGGGCGAGCCCATGCCTGATTATGTGCTGGCAGCGTTAAAGGCGCGTGGTTTGCGCAAAGCGCAGCGTTTATCGAGCAGCAGCCTTAAACGTATTTTGGCGCATTGGGCCAGTTTGCATCGGCTCTATAATTTGCCTTCGCCGTTAAAAGAGCCCGCCATCCGCGCGGTATTGCGCCGTGCCTTTGCTGCACAAAATGATGCACCACAACGTAAAAGCCCGCGGCCCATTACTTTGCCGGTTTTGCGAGCTATGTTGGCACAATGCGGTGATGATTTGCGCGGCTTGCGCGATTGCGCGCTTTTATCCTTGATGTTTGCCACGGGCGGGCGGCGGCGCAGTGAAGCGGCCTTGCTGAAAATAGCGCAACTGAAGCGCGAGAAAGGGCAAGCGGGCCTCCTAACCTTTTCGCTGCAATTGGGCCGCACCAAAACGCGTGATGCTTTAAGCAATAAAAAAGTGTGGCTGGTGGGGCAGGCGGCAGAGTCTGTGCAAGCGTGGCTGTGGGCCATGAAAGAGCAGGGGCTATTGCTGCAAGGCCCGTTATTTCGGCGTATTTATGCTAATGGCCATATTGGCCGTGAAGCGCTTTCGCCTGATGCTGTGGCAGATATTGTAAAAAAATATCTAGAGCTTGCTGGCTATAATAAAAAACTTTATAGCGCCCATGGCATAAGGGCAGGCTATTTAACTGAAGCGGCTAATCGTGGCGTGCCGCTGGCGCAAGCGATGAGCCAAAGTGATCATCGCGATATTCGCAGTGCCGCACGCTATTATCATGAAGTAGAGATGAGCCAAAGCCGAGCAGCCTTGCTGCTTGATGAAGCGAAATAGCCTGCTTCAGCTATATGCGTGACGCTACATGTGCCCTAGGCTACATGCCCGCGGGTTTTATGCCGCCTTGCTTCTTTTGTACGTCGGCAATTCTTTTGCCCAGCGCCTCGCTTTTAGCTCTAAGGGCAGCTGCTTCAGCCGCGACTTCTTTGGCAGTTTTCAGCGCCGGTGGCTGGGCTTTTTGCTCGGCCAAGGCTTTTAGCGCAGTCACTTGCCCCGGTGCAAAGGCTTGCAGACCAGGGCTATTGGCAAAAAGCGCGGCCCGTTCTTGGGCGATATCAGCCAAGCGACTATCAGCATTAAGGCTGATGGTTTGGTAATTTTCGCTGCCATCGGCATTTCTGGTTACTGCATTGAGGCGCACTTCAGTTGGCCTACCATATTTTGCCGAAAGCGCTTTGGCGGTATCAATACCGGCTTGCACCTCAATGGCGATATCACGATTGGCCGTGGTAAAATCAACCGCCTTTGCGGCGATAATTGTTTTGAAAGAGCCATCCTGATTATATTTTTCGCCATTTATGTTTTGTGCCAGCTGGTCGAGTATGCTGGGTGGCGCATAATTAAAGCCATTGAGCTTTTTATTGCCGGCTGCTGTTGCTAGAGGCAGTTCGCCCTCTTGCAGCTGTTTGCTTTTATCGCCAGCGCGTAACTGGCTGAGCATATAATCTTTATATTTGCTGGCAGCGTCAGCAGCATTACGCACTACATAGGGCGTGCCAGTAATGGCAACTTGCTGTGCTTGAGTTTGTGCCGCTAGACCCGCTGCCGCAAAAATTGCCGCAGGGTTGATTTGGTCTAAATCCTGTTTTGCGGGGCCTGTTGCAGGCGCTTGAGCTTGCTCTGGTGCTTGCTCAGCTGGCGCAGCATCAGCAATAGGTTCGGCAGGAGGCGCAGCTGCATCTTCTGCTACAGGTTGTTCAGCTGGCGTAGCTTCGGCAATTGGTGTTGCAGGAAAGAGCCAAGGGGAAAGATTGCCAAGTTTGGTGTGTTCAGCTGGTGCAGCTTCGGCAATTGGTGTTGCAGGAGGTATCGCCTCATCTACCACAGGTGTTTCGACTGGTGTAGCCTCGGCAATCGGTGTTGCAGGGGGCGCGGCCGGTTCTTCGATAACTGGCTGTTCGGCGGCAGGTTGTTCGATAACTGGCTGCTCGGCGGCCGGTTGTTCGGCGACTGGCTGCTCGATAACGGGCTGTTCGATAACTGGTTGCTCTACGACTTGTTCCGCCAGCTCTGGTGCGGTAGCAGGCTCTGTCGCTAAGCCGCCATTTACAACAGTGGCGGTTGTTGTGAGTGGTGCCGGGTTATCGATATTGAGCAGCGGGCCATAAAGCTGGCTGGTTTGCGCCAAGACCGATTTGAATATGTCAGAATCTTTGAACTTCTGCACATCTTCGGCCGACATAACTGTGTCATTATCATTTTTAACGGCCATGCCTTGGATGATGGCGTGGGCTTTGATGACATCTTTGAGATTGCTATTCGGCGTATCAATTTTAAGGCTGCCCCAGCCTTTGGTCTGCGCGGTATGCACCATATGCGCGATGGCGGTATGGTCCATTAATGGCAAACCATCCTTGCCTTTATTGAGCTGCAAGCGCATGCGTTGGCCATCGGCAAATTCACGCACATTGGTTTTAAGTTTTTGGCCAAAAGCATCATATTGGAAAGTATGATTTTGCGTAGCATTCAGCCAGCTGCGGCGGCTTTGCTTATGAAAGGCTTCTTTCAGCAAATCTTCCTGCGCAAAAAGATTTTGGTAAAATTCATTGAGGCGGGCGATTTGGCGCTCTGTGTCGGCTTGCTGTGGGTTTGCTTCTGGCTCGGTTTGCGTTTCTGGTATTGCTTCAGCATTTGTTGCGGCGTTTGTTTCTGCCGGTATTTCTGTGTTTGGCGCGGGTGGAATGTCACCAGCGTTGCTAACGTCGGCTATTTGCTCTGGGGCAACTGGCTCTACTTCTTCGGGGGCTTGTTCGGTGGTGTTGGCTGCTGCGGCGTTTGGCTGGGCAGGGATCTCGGCATATAATTCGGGCGTGGCATTGCGTGCCTCAGCATGAATAAAATCAGCAACGAGGGTTAAAGTTTTTGCGCTAGGGGCGCTGGTGACTTTGCCATTATCGTAAATAGCTGAAAGCGAGCTCAGCTCGGGTGGCTCGTGATTGTAATTTAAACGCAAACCTTGCGGACGTTTGCCGCCAGCCACGGGCGCGCCATTTTCGTCTATGCTTTCAGGGCCAGAGGGAAAATACATAAAATCAACCAGCGGCGCGCCTTTATAAAGCTGCGCACTTTCGGCACTGGCCGGAAGAATAAACAACTTGCCTTTAAGGCTTGGGTCATTGGCAATGGCTAAACCAAAATGCTCTTCGAGTTCTTTTTGCGTATGCATGACCCGCCTCAAATCTAGGATATGATTTATAAATCTAAGCTCAACACATTAAACAGTTTGATGCACAGCCGTAAAGGAAAGCTTTATTTTCAGGGTTGTGGGGTGTTGCGCCATATTTTTAAAGGGCTTACACGGCGTTTTGGCGCTAATTCTTGAATGGGGGGCGCTGGTATAGAAGCGGCCTCATTGCAGGGGGTGATTTTTGGCGCTTTTTGCTGTATTTGCAAAGTGATACGGGCTTTTTCCTTATTATGCGTGTCTTCTAATAATTTGCTGCTATGCCCCGCACGCACAAGCGCATTATAGCCGCCAAATATCACCGCACCAAAGGCCACAAAAGCCAAAATTTTGGGTATCACCGGTATGGCCAAGAGCAACAAAACCAAAGGCGCACCGCTAAAACACGAGCTGGCCGAAAACCAGGCCGCGCGGGTATTGCGCTGCAATTCGTCAACATTTTTGCGATAGGCCAGATGTTCGGGCTCTTTATTGTTAAAGAATGCCGCAAAACGACCCGAAGGCACAACATAGCCCTCGGTTGTGGTGGTAAAGTCGATATGCATATTTTCAGCCATGTCGTTACTCCCTGTCTAAAGCAGACCATGAAATAGATGGCAAAGCAAGGCACAAAGAAACTTGCTCTTTGCGCTCGCCTGATTATAGACTATTTCGTCCCTACCTATTATGGAGCCCGCCGCTATGACCCATGCCTCTGACTTGGCCCCCGCCAATATCCGCCGTTTGCTTGAGCCTTCCAGCCTGCCTTTTGGCGCGCCCATTTTGGCTAACATAGCCCCGGCCGATTTTTTGCCAGCCGTGCAAAAAGCCATTGCCGATGCCGAAGCCGAGATAGCGGCTATAAAAAACAACCAAAGCAAGCCTGATTTTGCCAACACCATTGAGGCCTTAGAATTTGCCGGTGCTGGCCTTGGCCGTGTTTCGGCAGTGTTTGGGCAAATTGCTTTAGCCAATGGCAATGATGAGCTGCGGGCCATTGAAACGCAAATAGATGAAATCACCACGCGCTATGGCAACGCCGTTAGCATGGATGCCGATTTATTTAAGCGTGTTAAAGCCGTTTATGACCAGCGCGACAATTTAACGCTTAATGCGCATCAGCGTCGTTTACTAGAAGAAAGCTTTAAGGGCTTTGCTCGTAATGGCGCTTTATTAAATGACACAGACAAGGCCGAGCTGGCAAAAATCAATGAGCGCTTATCGGTGCTGTCGGTTGGCTTTAAAAATAATATTGTTAATTCAGTGAAAGAGTGGAGCAAGCTT
Organism: Rickettsiales bacterium; assembly: GCA_027485855.1. Taxonomy (GTDB): domain Bacteria; phylum Pseudomonadota; class Alphaproteobacteria; genus JAIXQD01. Next base: position 183,682 of record JAIXQD010000001.1, read on the forward strand.
ATCACCAACGAGCAAGAGCTTGCTGGCGTGCCCGATGATGTCAAAGAAGGCTATCGCGAAAATGCCACAGAGGCAGGCCATAGTCAGGGCTGGCTGATTAAACTTTCTCCCCCACCTATCGAAATATTAGAATATGGCCAAAACCGCGCTTTGCGGGAAGAAATCGCCCGAGCCCGTGCGCAAATTGCCAGCAGCGGCGCTTATGATAACCGCCCCATCATTGCCGAGATATTGCAATTGCGGCAACGCCGCGCCGAACTTTTAGGCTATAAAAACTATGCCAGCTTTGTGCTTGAAAACCGCATGGCCAAAACCCCCGAAACAGTGTTTGAGTTTTTGCGTAAAAACCAAGCCGGTTATAAGCCCGCGCATGACGCTTATTTGCAGCAAGTGCGGGATTTTGCCAAAGCCACCGATGGTCTGACCGAGCTTAAGCCTTGGGATATCGGCTATTATGGCCGCATGCTGAAAGAAAGCAAATTCAACATCGACCTCAACGATTTGCGCAACTATTTCAGCCTTGACCAAGTGATGGAAGGCTTGCGCATTCATGCCGAAAAATTATTTAACATAAATTTCGTCGAGCAGCCTGCTGGCAAATATGAAGTCTTTCATCCCGATATCAAAGTATATGAAGTGATCGATGCACAAAGCCAAAAAGTTATTGGCCTGTTTTATGGCGATTACTATGCCCGCCCAGGTGCCAAAAAAGATGGCGCGTGGATGAACCTGTTCCGCAATCGCGGCCTGGAAAATGGCGTAAACCTGCCTGCAACAGTGAGCAACACCTGCAACTTTAAAAAGCCAACAGCAACCACGCCAACTTTGCTCACGCTCGATGAAGTGCGCACCGTGTTTCATGAATTGGGGCATGCGCTGCATTCGCTTTTGGCGGTGGGGGATTATCCGTCGCTGAATGGCGTGAATGTGAAGTGGGATTTTGTTGAGCTGCAATCGCAATTACAAGAAAATTGGGTGATGCAAAAAGATGTGCTGGATAGTTTTGCCAGACATTATCAAACCGGCGCGGCCCTGCCGGCCGAAACTATCGCCAAATTAAAAGAGCTGGAAACTTTTGATGCTGGCTTTTTTGGTTTGCGCCAAACCTTATTGGCCACACTCGATATGCGCTATAACACCACGCCACCGGCCAATATCACCAGCCTTGACGCGTTTGAAGATGCAGTGATTGCCGAGGTTGGCACCATGCCGCGCTTGGCTGGCCTGCAATCGACCAGCTTTAGTCATATTTTTGCTGGTGGCTATGCAGCGGGCTATTACAGCTATAAATGGGCCGAAGTTTTAGATGCCGATGTGTTTGAAGCCTTTTTGGCCAAGGGTCTTTATGACCGCGCCACGGGCGATCGGTTGCGCCAAACCATTTATGCCAAAGGCGGCACTGAAGAGCCCGATGCCATTTTCAGGCAAATGATGGGCCGCGACCCAGACCCTGATGCGCTGTTCCGCCGTGAAGGCATTAAGCCGAGCAGGGCAGGCGGTGGAGCGGGCAAAACCGCAGCCGGGCCCGCGCTAGGCTAGCGCTAGGCTAAAGCGCGCGGGTTTTTCTCTGGGGCAGGTTCCGGGTGGGTTTTCTGCGCCGGGTCCGCGCTATTTCTGCGCCGGGTCCGCGCGTGTTTGTATTTAGGCGCCGAGTCCGCGCTATTTCTGCGCCGAGTCCGCGCTATACGCCCTTATAAAAGTTTTTACGCCCGCACGCACATGCCGTTCAATGGTTTTGGCATCAGCCGGGCCATCTAAATTAAGCATGCGGCGCATATAAAGCTCGCTGCCACTAAACAGTGCGGCAAAAAAATCTCTCGCTTGTTTTGTATCAGGGACATGCAGCATGCCCAACTGATGCAGGCGCTGTAATTGCTCACCGAGCATGTGCTTAACCCGAGCGGGCCCCGTATCGTAAAACAGCTTAGTCATTTTAGGATTATGTTCAGCCTCACTGCCCATCATGCGGTAAAGCCTTATGGCATCATCGCTCATAATAAGCGTCATCAAGGCCAGGCCAATTTTATATAAAATTTGTTGCGGCCCGTCTTGCTTGGCCAGTTTTTGCTTGGTCAGTTCTTGCTTAGCCATTTCCTGCTTAGGTGGCGCAAACAAGCTATCGGGCAAATAATGTTGGCATTTATCGTTAATCACCGCCACAAACAGCGCCTCTTTACTGGGGTAGCGCTTATAAAGCGTAAGCTTGGCAACCTGTGCGGCGCTGGCTATATCATCCATGCTGGTGGCAAGATAACCCTCACTCAAAAACAATTGTGCGGCGGCCAATAAAATATTGGCGTCTTTATCGGCGTCACGCGGGCGGCCGCGCAAGTTTATTTTGGTATTTTTTGGCAAACGTTTTCTTATCATTATTAAACTTGACAGTTTAGTTATTCGGCCTATTATTATACTCGTAAGTTTAATAATTACAAGGCTGTTGCTATGCGGGTTGTGGCTTTAAAACTATTGTGGGGCGACCGCGCAAAGTATCTGGGCCTCATTTTTGGCGTTACCTTCGCTACTTTGCTGATGGCACAGCAGGTTTCAATTTTTATTGGGCTTATGGCGCGCACGGCCAGTGCTATTTATAGCGTGAGCGAGGCCGATATTTGGGTGATGGATACCCGCGTGCGCTACATTGAAGAAGTCGAGCCCATGCGTGATATCGAGCTTGCCAATGTGCGCTCGGTGCCAGGGGTGCAATGGGCTGTGCCTTTTTACAAGGGCCTTGCCACTATTCGCATGCCCGATGGCCTCACCCAACAAGTGCAGTTAATTGGGGTTGATGATGTGTCGCTGATTGGCAAATGTCGCACGCCGGTTTTGGGCTCGCCTACGGTTATTCGGCAGCCGCAGCAAGCGATGATGGATAGAAACGGCTTTTTCTTTACCTGGCCCGGGCAGCCGTTGCATTTAGGTAAAGCAATAGAGCTAAACGACCATCGCCTTATTGTGAATGCTATCTGCGATGTGATGCCCACATTTTTTACTTTTCCCATTATGTATGTGTCTTATCAAACAGCCTTAGAAATTACCCCGCCTGCGCGCAACAAACTGCCATTTATATTGGTCAAAGCGGCATCGGGTGAAAATTTGCAAGAGCTGAAACAGCGCATTAGCCAGCAAACTGGCTTACAGGCGCTTACACAAAATGAATTTGCCTGGCGCAGCATCAATTATATTTTAGAGCGCACCGGCATACCGATCAATTTTGGCATTACCATTGTGCTCGGCATTATTATTGGTGCCGCTATTACGGCACAAACATTTTATATTTTTGTGGTTGAAAATCTGCGTCAGTTTGCCGCAATGAAGGCAATTGGTGTTACCAACGGCCAATTGCTGCGCATGGTTTTAACGCAAGCAGGCTTGGTAGGTTTAACCGGCTATGGTTTGGGCATTGGCCTTACCGCATTATTTTTTAAAGCCTCGGCCGATGTGCCGGCACTGAAAGGCTTTGTTTTACATTGGCAAGTGGTGTTGGGCACGGCGGGCGTAATTACCGTGATTATCATTTTCTCAATTCTGTTTAGTTTGCGCAAAGTGTTTAAGCTTGATCCAGCCATTGTTTTTAGGGGCTAGCGCCATGAGCACGGCCATTCAACTTAAAGCCATATGCAAAGATTTCCCGCTTGATGAGGGCAACACTGTGCGTGTTTTGCATGAGGTGAGCGCGCATATCAATTATGGCCAACTTACCATGCTGGTGGGGCCTTCGGGCTGTGGCAAAACAACGCTGATATCGGTTTTGTCGGGCATATTATCGGCCAGCAGTGGTGAGGTTGATATTTTGGGGCAAAAGCTGTTTGCCTTATCCGACCGCAATAAAGTGCTGTTCCGGCGGCAGCATATTGGTTTTATTTTTCAGCAATATAATTTATTGCCCGCACTCACCGCTGCCGAAAACGCCGCTATGCCGCTTTTGGCTGCGGGCATGCCCATGGCACAAGCAACTGCACGCGCCAAAGAAGTGCTGAGCAATATCGGCATGAGTGCTGAAGTGAATAAATATCCGCGGCAATTATCAGGCGGGCAGCAGCAGCGTGTGGCCATCGCGCGCGCCTTAGTGCATAAGCCCGAGCTGATTATTTGTGACGAGCCCACCGCCGCGCTCGATGCTAAAACCGGCCAGTCGGTGATGCAGATTTTGCGCAGCATTGCCAATGAGCCGCAGCGTGCGGTGCTGGTGGTGACGCATGACAGCCGTATTTATCATTTTGCCGATCGCATCATCGCTATGAGTGATGGGCATATTGTTGGCGATTATAAGCCAGCCGATTATCGTGAGGGGGAGGGTGCCTAATATGTCTATCCGTCAATTTTTGAAGCGTATAAGTGGGTGGAAATTACCGGCCATCGCTATTTTGGGCATGTTATTTGCGGCCATTAGTGTCATGGGCCGTGGCACGGCGCCAGCGGCAACACCGCTGGTGATGCCGCCGCAATCGCCATTTGCCAACCAGCTTTCTGGCATTGGTGTGATTGAGCCCAATAGTGAGACAATTGCCATAGGCACCGATCTTGCGGGCTTGGTTGAGAATGTGGCAGTAAAAGTGGGGCAAGATGTGGCCTTGGGCGATGCGCTCTTTACGCTAGATACACGTGATACCAAAGCGCTTATAGCTGTGTTGCTGGCGGCAAAAGATGCTGCGGCTGCTATCGCCGCAGATGCTAAAAGCCAATATGATATTATCGCCAGTGTGAGGGACGCGCGCGCTATTGCCCAAGATGAACTCAACCGGCGCAAATATGCGGCCGAGTTAGCCACAGCGCAGTTTGCCAAAGCCGAGGCAGAGTTGCTGCGCGCACAAACAACATTAGCGCGTCAAACAGTGCGGGCGCCTGTGGCGGGGCAGATATTGTCGATTGATATACGCGTGGGTGAATTTGCCGCCGCTGGCAATACGGCCCTGCCGCTGATGCGCATTGGTAATGTGACGCCCTTACATGTGCGCGTTGAAATTGACGAAGAATTTTCGGCAAGGTTTTTAAAGGCCAATAACCTTGCTAAAGGCTTTTTGCGTGGTGATACAGAAAAAGCCTGGCCGCTCACTTTTGTGCAGGCCGAGCCCTATGTTCGGCCAAAGCAAAATCTGGCGGTGAGTGGGCAAAGGGTTGATACAAGGGTGATGCAGCTGATTTATGCGCTGCCGGCCGATGCAAAAAATCTGAATGTCGGACAACAAATGGATGTTTTTATCGAGGCTGAATAATGCGAATTATTACAAAAATAGGTGCACTCCTTGCCATCTTGGCGCTGGGCGCTTGTGCCTCAACAGCGCCAGCACCTGCGGCACCAGCAGCCCATAATGCAGCCGCCATTTTGCCATGGCAAAATTTGCAAGAGCCACTTTTTGAGCCTTTAGCCACAAGGCTGTTAGCAGAGAATTTAGATATAAAAATTGCCCTCAGCCGTATTGCCGAAGCACGCGCCGCAGTGGGTGCCGCACAGGCAGATTTTTATCCTAAACTTAATGCCACAGCCTCGGCGCAAAGAAGCAATGTGAATAGCGCAGAGCTGGTCAATATTGGCAGGGCAGGCTTTGACGCAAGTTGGGAGATTGATTTATTTGGTCGCATCCGTGCCGAGAGCTACGCCGCAAATGCCAAGCTCGTCGCCCAAAATGCAAATTGGCAAGATGTGCAGCGTATTATGTTGGCCGATTTAGCTTTGCAATTGCTGCAATGGCGCCAAGCGCAGCAAATTTCTCGGGAGACCGAGCAATTACTGCAAGCGCAAAGCCAGCAGGTGAGCTTGTTAGCCTCGCGCGCTAAGGCAGGCTTGCTTGATCGCTCTTTTGTAGAGCGCGCGCAAGCACAGTTAAAACAAACTTCCACACAATTGCCTTTAGCGCGGGCGCAGGCTTTGCAAGCGCAATATCGAATAGAGATTATGTTAAATGACAAGGATGATTTTGTTGCAAAAACTTTAGCCGCCAGCGACGCTGGTAATTTATCTGTACCCAAGGCTGAAGCAATTTTGCAGGTGAATATGCAAAGTTTGGCGCAGCGCCCAGATTTACGTGCTGCCGCCGCCGATATGGATGCACAAAATGCCAATTTAGCCGCTGCACGAGCCAATTTTTGGCCGCAGCTTAATTTGGCATCGTTTTATGGCGTGCATAATGTGAATAGCAGCCCCATGGCTGCGGCAAATCCTATTTGGTCGTTATTGGGTGCAATAACTTTGCCGCTGTTTCAAGGCGGGCAATTACAGGCCGCGGCGGCCATTGCCGATGCGCAAAGCCAACAGGCCGCGCTGCGTTATCAGCAGCTGGCAATTCAAGCCGTGGCCGAGGTTAAAACAGCTTTGGCCGATTATCTGCAAGGCATAAATGCCGCGCAAGAACAGGCCGAGAGCCTCAAGCATCGCAAGGCCGCAGTCAGCATGGCGCATGAGCGCTTTAAGCGCGGCCTTAATGACATGACCGATTTGACCACAGCACAAGCCGAGCTAGACCTTGCCACGATAGAGCTTATCAATAAGCAAGCCGCAGCCATTCAGGCTTATATAAGGTTGCTAAAAGCCCTCGGCGGCACATCTGCTTAGCTCAAGTTATAATGGCTTATCAAAGTTGTGCGTATAGATTGCTTATATATATTACACTAATACCAACCCAAAATTTAACATAATACAAATACTCGATTTAATAGGGGTGTATAGAGCAGATATATAAAGGGATATATGGGCCAAGTTTCTGAACTTAGATAGCGCAAGCCAGCGGCTGCCCTGCCTCGTAATAGCGGCTTATAACATCCATCTCTATATCCATGATAAACAAACTAGCCGCAACTCGGCCTATCCGCTAATAAGTGGGCCGAACTATGAATGAGCAACAGGAGCATTGCCTATGAGCAAAGAGATAGATGCGTTATTGGCCATTATGACCACCCTGCGCCACCCTGTTAGCGGCTGCCCTTGGGACATTGCCCAAGATTTTAAAAGCATTGCCAAACACACCATCGAAGAAGCCTATGAGGTGGTCGATGCGATTGAGCAAGATGACATGGCGGCGCTCAAAGGCGAATTAGGCGATTTGTTATTTCAGGTTATTTTCTATGCGCAAATGGCTAAAGAGCAAGGGCTCTATGATTTTGCGCAAATTGTGCAAACCCTCAATGATAAAATGATAAAGCGCCACCCGCATATTTTTGCCGAGCAAAAAGGCATTAACAGCGCCGCCGACCAAATCGCAAATTGGGAGGCACAAAAAGAAGCCGAGCGAACTAATTCTCTGCAAAAAAGCGTGTTGGATGGTGTGACATCGGCACTCCCTGCCCTTAGCCGTGCCGTGAAGTTGCAAGCCCGCGCCGCACGCGTTGGCTTTGATTGGGCCACAGTGCCGCCTATTTTAGCCAAGCTCCAAGAAGAAATTGCCGAATTACAAACCGAGATTGATAACAATGCGCCCACGGCAAAACTACAAGATGAATTAGGCGATATATTATTTGTGGTGGCTAATCTGGCGCGGCGCTTAGATATCGACCCTGAAACAGCGCTGCGCAGCACCAACGATAAATTTACACAGCGGTTTAAATTTATTGAAACATCGCTCAGCCAAGCGGGCCGCGATATAAATAATGCCAGCCTCCAAGAGATGGAAGATTTATGGCAACGCGCCAAAACACATGCAGCAAAATAACCGCCTAGATTTGTGCCCTAAACTTGTGCCTCGGCTAAATAGCGCTTAGCAAAGCGGGCATAATCAGCGCTACTGAGCGCCACGGCAAAATGCATATTTTGCTCACGCGTTGATTGCTGTTGCACTTCGCCAAATTGATGCAGCCAGGCGATGGCCGCGCCGGCATGATGCGGCAAAGTAATCTCATAGATTTTGCGTGCGGCAGGCGCATTATGATCGAGCCACTCCAGCAATTCGGGCAAGCCCTGCCCGCTTACGGCCGATAGTGCAAATTGTGGCGGCGTTTCTATATCTTCACGCAGCAAACTACGCTGGGCCGATTGCTGCAATTGTGCGCGTGTGTCTAAATCGAGTAAGTCAATTTTATTGAGCACTTCAACCAGCCGAGTATCGGTGTGCTCAATGCCCAGCTCGCTTAAAACCTGATACACATCGATGGCTTCAGCCTTATGGCTGTGGCTACTGATATCGCGCACATGAATAATCATTTGTGCCGATTGCAATTCCTCGAGTGTGGCTTTAAAGGCTTCAACCAGGCTGGTGGGTAGCGCGCTGATAAAGCCAACCGTATCTGAAAATAAACAAGGCCGGCCAGACGGCAATTTAACTTCGCGCAAAGTGGTATCAAGCGTGGCAAAGAGCATGTCTTTAGCTAAAACCTGCGCGCCAGACAGCGCATTAAACAAGCTCGATTTTCCGGCATTGGTATAGCCCACCAAGGCAATAATTGGCAGCTCTTGCTTTTGTCGCTGCTCGCGGTGCAGGCCGCGTGTCCGACGTACATCGAGCAAATCACGTTTGATTTTATCGATACGCTCGCCAATAAGGCGGCGGTCAATTTCTAATTGCGATTCCCCAGGACCACCCAAAAAGCCAAAGCCACCACGCTGGCGCTCAAGGTGAGTCCATGAACGCACCAAGCGCGAGCGCTGATAATTAAGTGCCGCGAGCTCGACTTGCAAACGCCCCTCTTGCGTGCGGGCGCGGGCGCCAAATATTTCTAAAATAAGGCCGGTGCGATCGATAACTTTGCATTGCCAGTGTTTTTCAAGATTGCGTTGCTGCACCGGCGACAGCGCATGATTAACCACCACCAACTCTATTTTATCGTCGGCAATGATTTGCTGCATTTGCTCGGTTTGCCCGCGCCCCAACAAGGTTGCTGGCGTAGCTCTGCGTATGCGCAAAATTTTGGCATGACACACTTTAAGCGCAATGGCAGCCGCCAAACTTACCGCCTCGGTCAGTTTTTCGGTGCTGTTGCGCAGGGTGTCGGGCTCGGCATCCAGCTCTGGATGAAGCACCAATGTGGCAATAGGTGGTAACGCTACGGGTGATGACGACATAGCACCCGTTATACAGAATTATTCGGCAGTGAGTAGCTCATTTTCAAAAAGCTGAACAGGCACAACCGGCATAACGGTTGAAACAGCATGTTTGTAAACCAGCTGCGAGTGGTCATCGCGGCGTAACAAAATTGTGTTGCCGTCAAACCAGCTAATGATACCTTGCAGCTTAACCCCGTTTACCAGAAATACGGTGACTGCAAGCTTATTTTTGCGCAAGTGACTCAGAAAAATATCCTGCACAGTTTGATTTTTATCAGACATTCGGCGTCCTATTTAAAAGGTTTTGTTATCATAAAAATTCATTTTAGGTCGGTGCATAGCCGCCCACTTATTATGGAATCAATATACCACCTATAAGTATATAGGTTTATCTAGCTGCTTGACCAGTATTAGTAAGGTTGAAAGTGTTAAAAAGCGCGGCACTGAGTGCGCTAAGGTCTCGCCCGTTTCACTTTCATAATTTCCAACCAAAATACCCTGACAATGGGCAGCAATGGCCGTATCCATATCAACATCCGTATCACCAATAAACCAGATGTTGTTTTTATTGGCCTTACTTTTATCGGGGTCTTGTTTAAACTGCATTTGCTCTAGCGCCATGATGGCGGGGGCTGGGTCGGGCTTGTCGGCGGCAGCGTCACCCGCGCCTATGACTGCGCCAAAATATTTTTGCCAGCCCAGCTGTGCCACTTCATCGCGCAGAAAGTGCCCGCTCTTGTTGCTCACCACACCCATCTGCACTTGTTTTTGCTGCAAAGCCTTGAGCAGCGCTTCGGCATCATCAAGCACGCGCAAATGCTGCCGCCGATGTTTATCGAAAGTATCACGAAAGATATCACGCGCCACATGCCACTGGTCACCAAACCACAGCGGGAAATTATCGCGCATCGATTTTTTGACCTCACGGCGCAAACGCAAATCATCCCATATTTCTAAGTTAAAGTGCGCCCGCGCCGCATTGATGGCGATAGCCACAGCCTGCCAGTTTTCAACCAGCGTATTATCCCAGTCAAAAAGCGCTATGTGCGGCAGATGCGGCAGTTTATCAACAGAATCAGTCATGCGCTGCAGCATGACTGATTCATGATTGTTTGCAAGCACTTCTAAGCCATCCCCCCATATTGCTTCGGCTGATTATGGTTAAGCAGAACTATATTCAAACTTTTTTTACCTGACTATGTGCATGCTTCAATTCAGTTACGTGACAAAGGAGAAATTATGCCGGCCGAAACTCTAAGACAAACAAAAACCAATGATTTAGCCAATGCACATGCGGAAAAGCAGGCTTTAGCGCTGCAAAATTATCTGGGTGCACGGGTTGAGCTAAGAGATGTGCCCGCGGCCACCCTGCCCGAATTGCCGCTCACCGGTAGCGAGCGACGCTTAGCCATTAAAAAAATCGCCCTAGAGCATGCGGCCGATTTAATGCAGCTTGGTTTTAGCCAAGCCGATTTGCAGCTGATGCAAACCAAAGGGCAACTGCCTAACAACAAAGCCTATGTGCTGATGCGCCAGCCCTTAGCCAGAATTCGCGGCGCCGATCTCACTGGTCTGCCGCCCTATGTGCTGATGGATGGCCGAGCGATGGACCTCACCCGCGCATTTTTTGCCGCTCAAGCAGCCAGAACCCATTAGGAGCATAAAGATGAAAATACCGGTTTTTACCAGTGCGATTGCCTCAGGCGCCTTGCCTTCAGCCCCGCCGCGCCCAACCGCAAGTGCCATTAAAGCCCCGACGACCACACCATCATTGAGGAGCTAAAATGAGAGCGACACAATTTATGCGCGTTGTTGGCGCTAAAACCGCCAGCCCCTTGCCTGAAAACCAAATTCGCGTGGCCAATGTTGATGTAAAAAGCGCCTGCTATCGTGAGCTTCCGGGCGATTATCAGCGCTTTTTGGCCGAAACCAATGGGGCTGCTTGGAATGGCCTATCGCTTTACGGCATCTACCCAGAGCACCGCCATGAAGAGGATTCTGCCATCCCTGACATTGTTGCGCAAAATGAGCGCTTTGCCAATTTAGGTGGCCCATCACGGGTGATTTTAGGCCATGTGGATGAGCAATTACTGGCCTATGATGAGCGTCATGGCTATCAGCGCCTCGATATGTTTACCCATGCGCCCTTGGCTAAGTTTGCAACTTTAGACCAGCTGGTTAAAGAGTGCCTCGATAGATTGCTATAAAGGCTAATATTTTATTATAAAATTTGACAATGCAGCTTTGGGTTATTATGGTTGCGCTAATGCAATTATAATAACCTAAGGAAGTGCCATGTCCGTTATCCTGCCTGCTGATACACAAAAAACCAATATTGCTTATGCCAGCTTTTGGAGCGGGGCTGCGGCTGGTATTGCCGCAAACATTATGGCGGTTACGGGTTTAGCCAGCGCGGCAGTAGCCGCCTCGCCGATTGTGGCCGTGCCACTTTTTGCTACGGCTGTTTATTTAGGCGGCTGCGCTATTGCCAGCAATCTTATCAGTATTAAGCGTGCGGCTTTTGAAGCAAAAGACGTGCAAAGCATAGTGCATAAAGATATCAGCCGTCGTGCATCAACTGGGTTGGCACAATTAGGTATCGCGGGCAAATATGTGGGCATGGGCTCGTTATGGAGCTCGGGCTTAACATTAGCCGCCGTGGTGCCGGTTTTGGGCTATTTATTTATCAGCAAAAAGCCCCTGGTTAATATAGCCTCATAGTTAATTTGGCCTGTTTTAAATAGCGCTGCTTTTAGTCCTTCATGAAAGTATTTTATGCTCATAGACTTAGTCTATGAGCATATCAGCACATCAAAATGACCTGCCGGCGGATTACCCACAAAATGCCGCCACCGCAAAAAGGTTTTTAGAGGCCATCAAGCCGAGAGACCCAAAATACAATGCTGACAGCTATTTGCCGGCATGGGGCGGCTGGGCCGTATCTTACCAACAGCAGCAATTAGACAAGCTTATCCAAATTGGTCGTGACAGCCGCAACTTCAGAGAAATCAGCAATGCTTTAGGTCGGGCTGGTATGACTGTGCGTTACAGCCCACAAAAAAACGACAGTGTTGGCGGTTATTTTATGGTGGCAACCATGCAAGATATGGTCAGCAAAAATAAGTATGATACAGAAACTTATATTAGCATCACCCAAAGTGCCTTCCCTGAATTTTCGCTCAGCGCCATGGCGCATGAATTCAGACATGGTTGGCAATATTTGCAAGGCTACTCGTTTGGTGTTGAATTATCGCCGCGCGAATATCTAACTTTTATGCGCCACATCGAGGCCGATGCCCATGCCTGCCAAGCCAGAATGGTTTTTGAAATGGCTATGGCGCGCAATCAGCCGCAGTTGGTAAGATCGATTATATCGCTGAGAATGTCTGGTGTTTCAGACCTGTTAAAAAAATTTACCGATGTCTATAGCACGGCCACAGACATATTCGAAAAACAAGAGCGGCTCGATTATGCCACGCGGCACGTTTATCAAGCTTTTTTAAATGATAAACAGCGCATCACGCAGTATGACGAAAATCATCTCAATCAGTATAAAAAGATGATGAAGCGGCGGCACCCAAATAACTGGGCCACACATCAATTACCAGATAATTATGTTGTGGGGCTGAGTACTGGCCCCGATGGCCGCGGCTATTGGAGCCAAAGCACTGTGAACGCGCTGGTGATGCCAGGCTTTGCGGCACAGATTGAAAATGAATTATTTGATTTAGAAACGCAAATTGAGTTTACGCAAAACAACCTTGACATCACCGCCAAGAAACCGGTGGCACAAATTACCGCGCCTCTATCAGAGCCGATGCGCAATGCCCGCCGCGCTCTGCAACCCCAGCAAGAGAGCCTGTTGGGTAGCCTAAAAAGAATAATCTTCGGCTAAAGCTGACCGCTCATTTTATTCTAACTGCTTTTTGCGGGGCGCAATATGGCCACGCTGTCATCAGTGATTTGCAGCATATCCTCTTCGCCCTCGGCATCGGCCATGGCGGCGGCTCTATCGGCGCTATGCACACCCAGTAATTTTAATTTGCGATGCAGCGCTGAACGCTCCATGCCAATAAAATTAGCGGTACGCGAGATATTGCCACCAAAACGCGTGACTTGGGCTAACAGATATTCGCGCTCAAAGACTTCGCGGGCTTCGCGCAAAGGCAGGCTCATAATTTCGCCGCCTTTGTCCCAACGCAACACGGCGGGCGCGCTATTAGTCACTTCAGGCGGTAATTGATCGGCCCTGATGGGCTGGCCGTCATTACTGGCCATAATCAGCAGCCACTCCATTACATTGCGCAATTGCCGCACATTACCGGGCCAGTCATAGGCTTGTAGCGCGGCCAAGGCATCTTCGCCTAATTCACGGCGCGGCAGGCCAGCATTATGCACGGCTTTTTCCATAAAATGGGCGGCCAAAAGCGGGATATCTTCGCGGCGCTCAACCAGTGACGGCACACGCAGCGGCACCACCGATAAACGATAATATAAATCCTGCCTAAACCTACCGGCGGCAATTTCCTCGGTGAGATCGCGATTGCTGCTGGCCAGCACGCGCACATCGACTTGCACTTTGCTGGTGCCGCCCACGCGCTCAAAGCTTTGCTCTTGCAGCACCCGCACAATTTTGCCTTGGGTTTCCTGCGGCATGTCCGACACTTCATCAAGCAGCAAGGTGCCGCCATGTGCCAATTCAAATAAGCCGATTTTACGGGGGTTGCCGCCCTGCCCGCGCTCGGTGCCAAATAGTTCAATTTCTAAGCGGTCGGGCTGCATGGTGGCGCAATTTGCCACCACAAAAGGCCCTGAAGCTCTTTTTGATTTAGCATGAATAATGCGCGCCACAACTTCTTTACCGGTGCCAGGGGCGCCCATAATCAGCACGCGGCTATTGGTTGGCGCGACGCGGTCAATCGATTGGCGCAAAGCGAGCAGGCTGGCCGATTTACCGGTGATGTCACCCGTATTGCCAATGCGCAGGCGCAATTCTTCGTTCTCGCGGCGCAGGCGGGCTGACTCGATGGCCCGCTCTACTTGCAAAATCATCCGGTCGGCCTTGAAGGGCTTTTCAATAAAATCGTAGGCGCCTTTTTTGATGGCGGCCACGGCTGTTTCAATGGTGCCATGACCCGAAATCATAATGACCGGCACTTGCGGCCAATCGCGGGTGATTTGCTCTAAAATCTGCAAACCATCCATGCGGCTGCCTTGCAGCCAAATATCGAGCACAACTAAGCTGGGTTTGCGGCTGAGGAGCTGATTAAAACATTCTTCGGCACTGGCGGCTTCGCGTGTTTCCATGCCTTCATCGTTGAGAATACCCGTAATTAAGCGGCGAATATCGGCTTCATCATCAACGATCAAGATATCATGTGGCATAAAAGCTCCATAGTTAGACCGAATCAGGCTGTATTAATTTTATCACTTTGATGTGACTTAGCAAGCACAGTTATGAGTTATAAATTAAGATGCTTGTTTTTGCACTTCTTTATTACTAAGGCCGCTATTTTTAGGAATAAGCAGGCTGACGACTGCGCCACCGCCAAATTCATCAGGCGGACGGTCGCTTAGTTCAAGGCGGCCATGATGATCTTCCATAATTTTTTTAACAATGGCCAAGCCCAGCCCTGTGCCCTTGCTACGTGTGGTCACATAGGGCTCGGTTAAACGGTCACGCTCTGCTTCAGGCAGGCCCTTGCCATTATCGGCCACCGCAATCACAATTTGCTGCTCTTGCTCTAATAATAGCACCTCAATGAGACCACGTGGTAGATTTTGATGATCGGCAGCCTCGCGCCCTTCAATCGACTCTGCGGCATTTTTCAGTAAGTTGGTCAGTGCTTGGGCAATTTGCCGCGCATCGCACTCAACCCATAATGGCCCTTGCGGCAGATGCTCTTTAAATTCTATTTGGCTGCCAGCGCTGGCGATTAAAAAAATCTGTTGGCGCACCAGCTCGGTGAGGTTATGCGATTTAATGGTGGGCGCGGGCATGCGCGCAAAAGCCGAAAACTCATCAACCATGCGGCCAATATCATCAACCTGCCGAATAATGGTATCGACACACACCGTAAAAGTTTCAGGGTCGGAGTGGATTTCTTTGAGGTATTTACGCCGCAGCCGCTCGGCCGAAAGTTGAATGGGCGTGAGTGGGTTTTTAATCTCATGGGCTATGCGCCGCGCGACATCGCCCCAAGCCGCTTGCCGTTGCGCGCTGGTCAGTGCGGTAATGTCATCGAAGGTTAGCACAAAGCCGGCAACATGGCCCTGCTCGTCCCTTTCGGTGGTGATGCGTACATAAAGCGTTTGCTTGCTACCATGGCGCACTATTTCAATTTGTGCTTCGGCCATTCCGCTTTCGCGCTTGCTGGCGGTATCGCGCAGATTTTCAAGCTCGGCTGACAAGGCCTGTAAATTATGCCCCAGCAGCAGAGCGCTTTGCATTTCAAGGCCCAACAATTTTAAGGCCGAAAGATTAGCCGAGGTCACCTGCCCTTGCGCATCAAGGCTAAGCACACCCGCCGATACGCCAGCCAAAACAGCCTCGGTAAATCTGCGCCTGGTATCAAGCATGCGGTTGGCGTCAATCAATTCATTGCGCTGACCTTCCAGCTGCTCGGTCATGCGGTTGAAGGTGCGGGTTAAGGTTGATAGCTCATCGCTGGGTTGCGCGGTTGGCACATCGACCCGTGCCGATAAATCGCCTGCCCGCACCCGCTCGGCGGCATTAATCAGCTCACCAATGGGGCGAATAAGCCTTGTAGCAAAATTAAGCCCAAACCACACCGCGGCTAAAAGCAACAACAGCGCCACCACAATAAACAGCAATGTCACCATTACTTGCAAATTAAAGCGCCGTAATTCCAAATCGCGATATTCTTGCACGGCGCCTTGTGCACGCTCCATATGCGCCAACACTTTTGGCTCAATGAGGCGGCCGACAAATAAATAAGTATCGAGCAGGCGGTCAAGCCGCAGCAAGGCGCGGACACGGTCTTCGCCCTCACCCACTAAAAGCACCACCTCGCCATTACGCGCCCGGTTAAGCGCTTCATCAGGGATGGGCTCAAACTCTAAGGCAAAAGACAAGCCCGCACGGGCCAGCACCCGCCCCGAGCCATCAAACACCAAAGCTTCGGTCAGCGAGCGCAAAGCGGCTTGCGTAGAAACCACCTGCGCAAAACGCTCGGGCACACCAATTAGGCGCGGGCCTTCACGGTTAAGGTCGTTGGCCATGGCCAAGACATCGGCGCGGATAACTTGCTTATGCTCGTCCAAATAACCTTGTGCCACAGCCAAGCTTTCATTAACCGCCATGCGCACGCGGTCTGAGAACCAGCCTTGAATGCCCAGATACATAAAGGTTGAAGCAAAAATCGCCACCAAAATAGCAGGCGTGACAGCCAGCGCACTAAAAATTGCCACAAGGCGCAAATGTAAACGACTGCCCGCTTTATTTTGCCGCCGCCGCAACACCAGCACGGCAATGCGCCGCGCAATCAATGCGCCCAAGGCTAAAACCAGAATAATATCGATGGTCAAAAGCCACGTCAGTGTATCGGTATTTTTACCTAAAGGTGTCGCTTCGGTGAGCAAAGCATAAGTGGCAATAAAGGCAGCGCCCGCGGCCAAAACCAACACCACCGCTAATTTATTGGCCAAGCCCGCACGGCGCAACCATGCTGCAAAAGCCACGGTTATGGCTGACCAATCAGAGCGCGCTTTACTCATGCCGCTTGCTGCCGATTGCTGCTTTTAGCCGCCCGCCCACCGCGAATGCCTAATTGCTGCATTTTTTTGCGCAAAGTATTGCGATTAAGCCCCAAAAGCTCGGCTGCTTTTAATTGATTGCCGCGACAAGCCGTGAGCGCCAAAGTTATCAGTGGCCGCTCTATTTCGCTAATCACCCGCTCATAAAGGCCGGCATGCGGCAATTGCTCGCCATGCGCTGCAAAATAAGCACGCAAATGGCGCTCAACTGAAGCGGCCATGCCTTTTTGCGCCAGGCTATCATTAAATAATTTATGTATTTTATCGTCGCTCATGCGGCCACACTTGGTATGTGTTGTTGTGCATCATTATAAAAACGCTTTATCTCAAGCATCACTTGTGCCGGGTCTGGCGTGGTATTGATGCGCGCCCGAAAATCGGCCGAGCCGGTAAGCCCCTTAGAATACCAACCCACATGTTTGCGGGCAATTTTGCTGCCCGTGGCAACGCCATAATGGCTGAGCATGGCGTCATAATGCTCAAGCACAATTTGTAATTGCTGCGCTAGCGTTGGCGCGGCACTGGGTGTGCCAGTGCTTAAATAATCCATCACTTGTTTAATAAACCATGGGCGGCCATAAGTGCCACGGCCAATCATAATGCCATCGGCGCCAGATAAGCTGAGCGCATCAACCACATCATGAAAATTGGTGATATCGCCATTAGCAATAATAGGTAACTTAACTGCATCCTTCACTTGGCGGATAAAAGCCCAATCGGCAGAGCCTTCGTAAAACTGATTGCGGGTGCGCCCATGAATGGTCACCATTTTAATGCCGCATTCTTCAGCAATTTTTGCCAAGCGCGGCGCGTTTAAGTTGGTGTGGTCCCAGCCCATGCGCATTTTGAGCGTCACAGGTAAGCTTACTGCTTTCACGGTGGCTTCTAAAATGCGCGCGGCATGAATTTCGTCACGCATGAGGGCCGAGCCCGCATGCCCATTGACCACCTTTTTGACCGGACAGCCAAAATTAAGATCGATAATCTGTGCGCCTCTATCGGCGTTGAGCTTGGCCGCTTCTGCCATAACATCAGGCTCACAGCCGGCCAGCTGCACCGACATTGGCCATTCCTCGGGCACGGTTTGGCTCATAAGCAAGCTTTGCCGTGTTTCGCGTATCATGGCTTGGCTGGCAATCATTTCTGACACCACTAAACCCGCGCCAAAGCTTTTGACTAATTTACGAAAGGGCAAATCGCTCACGCCCGACATGGGCGCCAAAATCACAGGATCAGCTAATTTAACCTTGCCCACATATATAGCGGGCTTGCCCAGCAAATGCGTGGGCATAGCGGGCGGCGGGCCAGCGGGGTCTTGTTTAGTATTTTCGCCTTCGGGGTAACAGCTCATGCCCTGTTGTGCCTAAATTTTAGGCAGAATGCCAGTGTTTTTTGTGCTAAAAGAATTGCATGACGATTTTAGCGCTCCTCATGGCCGCAGGCCAAGGCGAAAGGCTTGCTGCCAAAAAACTGGCTGGCGAAAGGCCAAAGCAATATTTGCCGCTATTGGGGCAAAGTATTTTAGCAAGATCGGTTGCAGTGCTGCGCAAGGCTGGCTTACCGGTGCGTGTGGTGATTGCCCGCGAGCATCAAGCTTTATACGACGAAGCCAGCCAAGGCATGGATTTACCCCCGCCGCTTTATGGCGGCAAAACCAGACAAGAGAGCGTGCGCCTCGCGCTTGAGCAACTGCCCGAATTACCCGAGCGTATCCTTATTCATGATGCCGCAAGGTCGCTGCTGTCGCAAAATGTGCTGACTGATTTACTGCAACAAACCGAGGCCGCAATTGTGGCCGTGCCTGTGGTTGATAGTTTAAAACGCAGCGCCGAGCATTATGTGCAACAAAGCATAGCCCGCGATCATATGTGGCAAGCGCAAACGCCACAAATTTTTCCGGCGGCTCAGCTATTAGCGCTGCATCAACAATTTGCACAAAGTAGTTTTACCGATGATGCGGGTTTGTTTGAGGCAGCCCAGCACCCCGTGCGCATCGTTCTGGGCGATGCCGATAATTTCAAAATTACTACGCCTGCCGATTTGCACAAAGCCGAGCGCTTGCTGTTATCAACCCACAGCGATATACGCGTCGGCTTTGGCTATGATGTGCATGCGCTGGTACCCGGGGATGGGGTGTGGCTGGGC
This sequence comes from Rickettsiales bacterium, assembly GCA_027485855.1. Classification (GTDB taxonomy): domain Bacteria; phylum Pseudomonadota; class Alphaproteobacteria; genus JAIXQD01. Next base: position 202,574 of record JAIXQD010000001.1, read on the forward strand.
GGCATAAAAATACCGCATAGCCATAAGTTAGACGGCCATTCAGATGCGGATGTGCTGCTGCATGCCATTACCGATGCGCTATTAGGCACCTTGGCCGATGGCGATATTGGTGTGCATTTTCCACCCACCGATATGCGCTGGCGCGGCGCGGCCTCGGCTCAATTTGTGCAATATGCGCTCAATAAACTCACGGCCCGTGGCGGCATTGTGCGCCATGTTGATTGCACAATTTTAGCTGAAGCACCAAAAATAAACCCACATCGGCAAGCGATGCTGCAAAATTTAGCCAGCCTTTTAGCTTTGCCGCTCTCGCGTCTTGGCCTTAAAGCCACCACCACCGAAAAACTGGGCTTTGTGGGCCGCAATGAAGGCATTGCTGCACAAGCCGTCGTTACTGTAAGCTTTGCCGATGAATAACAGCCCCTTTAGCGCCACCCAATTAAAAGCGGCCCAAAAGCTTTTGCGTATTTGCGCCGAAAAACGCCTGATGCTGGCTTGTGCTGAAAGCTGCACCGGCGGCTTGCTGTCGGCCTTGCTCACTGAATTACCAGGTAGCTCGGCCGTGTTTGATCGGGGCTTTATTACCTATAGCTATGCCGCCAAAACAAAACAATTAGGTGTAAAGCCCGCAACATTGCAGCGGCATGGTGCGGTCAGCTCGGCTGTGGCTTTGGCTATGGTGCAAGGCTGTTTAAAACAAAGTGAGGCCGATATTGCTATTGCTATCACCGGCATTGCCGGCCCAGGTGGTGGCACACCCCATAAACCTGTGGGCTTAGTTTATATTGCCACACAAAAACGCGGCAAAAAAGCACTTGTGACAAAAAACCTATTTAAGGGCTCGCCGGGCCAGATACGGGCGCAGATACGGGCGAAGACATTGCGGCAGGCCGTGGGGCAAGCGCTTCAGCTTGCAACTGAATCTGTCTAAACTGCCGCACCAACTCTGCATCTTCAGTATGCACACCACCCCGATTAACCGGCACAGCACCATTATGCGCAAAGGGTGTATGTAAAGCGGGCAAATCGGCGCGTTGTTGATACCCCGCTTGCTGTAAAATTTGCACATTGGCTTTATTGGCAACCGATAAAATCAGCTCACCTTCAGCGCCAATCAGCGTCAGAAAACCCGCATCCACATGATAGGCTTTGGCGGTCATCGCGTCAGCCCGACCAACCACAGAATCGATGCCCTTATCGGCAATGCGGCCTTGGCCTTGGCTGCTATTGTAATTGACCCCATCAATCACAAGCTGTGGGGTTAAGGGTAAGGGCTGCAATTGCAACAGCGCCCCCACAAACTTTAATGGATTAACTCTGGCTGGGGCAGAATTCACTTCAACAATTTTGAGCAGAGCGGCAATTTCAGGCTGTTGTGATTTTTGCCCATCACAAAAAGGCACGGGCAAATCTGCATCCTGCACAAAGCCACTTTGTTTAAGCTTATCGATACGCGCGTCATCGGCCTGACTAAGCCATGCTTGCCCCTTTTCATCATAGGCCAGTACTAATCCCTGCTGCGCATTATAAAAGCCCGCCTGCGCATGGCGCTGCTGGATAATGGTGGTTATTTCAGACAGGCTCAGCCCGTGCAAATTTGCAAGTGAGCCAAAATGATGAACCTGCCCTTGATGCATAAAGGCCGTGCCATCGAGCAACAGCCAGCCCTGCATGGGTGACAGAATGCGCGGATCAAAGGCGCGGCCACTATCAAGGTGCAAACCATCAAGGCCTGCTTCAATCATGCTTTTATTCATCCGATTATTATGCAGCAGGCAGGTTAACAGTTACTTATTATAGCTATATCTGCACATCGAGCACGCTGCCCGGCGGTGGGTTGCTTTGCGCGGGCGATAAAGGCAAGGCGGCCTGCCCCTCACGCACGGGCGTGGCTTGTTGCTGGGTGAGTTTTTGCTGACGCTCAAGCGCGTCATTGGCTAGTTTTTGTTGTTGGTCAACGCGATCGGCCTGCTCATAGGCTTGCAGAAGTTTTTCAAAGAGGCCTTGTTCGGCGGGCGCGCTGTCTTTTAGTGTGCGCTCAAATGTTTGACGCCTTTGCTCGGCTTGTTGCGCGATTTCAATTTGCCGCGCTTCGGCGGCAATATCGGCGCGTTCAATTTGGCTATTGGCGATATCCTGCCGTCTTTGCTCATCGGCATTTTTGGCGCGGGCTTCTTCAATTGCAGCATCGCGTTGTGCTTCTTGTTTTATGGCCTCTTTGCTGCGCTGCTGCAGCGATTGCACCTGTTTGCCCTTATCATTAGCCGTGGGGATTTGGTTATTGACTGCCAAAGAATTATCTTCTTCGGGCTGATTATCATTGCGCAAATCAATGCCACGAAAGGTGCCTGTTACCAGTTCGGTTGGGTTTCTGGGCTGATTGAGCGTTTTTGATAATGTTTCAGAGACGGCCAGCGCGCCCTCAGTAAGCGGCTGAAAAAACCGCGCTTTGCCTGGCACAAAATTTTCAGCGATGCGGAAAAAAGGCGATGGCACCGGATTATTAAGCGTATTGACCAAATCCGCCACGCTGCTGGGGCCGGTATTGCGTAGCTGATTGCTGGCAGGCAGCGGCTTTTGCGGCACCTCTTGAATGAGGCCACGCGGATTATTTAAATCGGCACGGCGCAATTGCTCGGCCACGCTGCGCACTGGCGCAATTCTGTTGCTGGTGAAAGGCGCGCTGTTGTCGGTTATCGACGACAGGCCGCCATTATCAATGTTACGTAACTGCAAATCTGGGCTCGGCTCAATGGTTGCGGGCTGCTTTACGCGCGATTGTGCAAAATCTGTGCGGCTTAATGCAATAGGTAATTGCACAGCGCTGGTCAGCAATAGTCTTGCTGTATATGGCAGCCCGCCATTTTCAATGGCAGGCAGATTTGGCAATCCAACCATAGGTCGTAACCCCCCTCAAGGTTACTACCTTACATTATCATTACGATATTCTAATGTTTTCTTAGCAAAAAAGTGCATTTAAAATGCATTTTAGCTAAATTTTATCGATAAAGCTCTTGCGCGCGCAGCTCAAAGGCCGAGACCATTTTAGCCACAGCTTTACTAAAAATGGCCTGAATCATGCTTTGTAACAATGGGTTACGAAAAGCAAAATCGACATAAAAATCAATCATGCAGCCCGCTTTACCGTCTTGCTTGGCGGGTTCAAACAGCCAGTGATTATTCAGATATTTAAATGGCCCATCATGATATTGCACATTGATGCGCGTATGCGGGTAAAGCTGCACCCTACTGATAAAACGCTCGCGCAGCGCCTTATAGCCAATAACCAGCTCGGCCTCTAGCTCATCATAACCGTGAGTATTTGGGCCATCGGCATTTTTTGTGCGTTTATTGATGCGTGCGGCTAAACACCAAGGCAAAAATTGCGGATATTTTTCCACCTCGGCCACCAGCGCATAAAGTTGCGCTGCGCTATATGGCAAAAACTTTTTTTGTGCATGGGTGGGCATGTGTAAAACTAGCCGCTCTGACTACCCAAGCTGGCTAAACGATTGGCGCGTAATTGCTCAAAATCTTTGCCGGCAAAATAAGATGAGCGCGTCAGCGGGCTGGCCGACACCATGCTAAAGCCTTTGCCCCGCGCCATTTGCGCATAATCGGCAAATTCGGCCGGCGTGACAAACCGATCGACAGGCGCATGTTTAATGGTTGGTTGCAGATATTGGCCAATAGTCAAAAAATCAACATCGGCTGCACGTAAATCATCCATCACTTGCAGCACCTCTTCGCGGCTTTCGCCCAAGCCCACCATCAGTCCCGATTTGGTAAACATGCTGGGGTCGTGTTTTTTTACACTGTGCAAAAGTGCCAGCGAGGTAAAATAACGCGCCCCCGGACGAATGCTGGGATAAAGGCGCGGCACTGTTTCAAGATTGTGATTAAACACATCGGGCCTGGCAATCATGATGGGCGCAATGGCGCCCTCCTTGCGCATAAAATCTGGCGTAAGAATTTCAATCGTGGTGTTGGGCGATTGCACCCGAATGGCTCTGATAGTTTCGGCAAAATGGCGGGCGCCACCATCGGGCAAATCATCACGATCGACTGAGGTTATCACCACATGACTAAGGCCAAGCTTGGTTGTGGCGCTGGCAACCTCACCCGGCTCAAGCGGATTGAGCGCATCAGGCTTGCCGGTGGCGATATTGCAAAAAGCGCAAGCACGCGTACAAACCGCGCCTAAAATCATGAAGGTGGCATGTTTTTGTTGCCAGCATTCGCCGATATTGGGGCAAGCCGCCTCTTCGCACACAGTGTTTAATTTATGCTCGCGCACAATATTGCGTGTGGCGATATATTCGGGCGAGGTCGGCGCTTTCACCCTAATCCAATCAGGCTTGCGGGCGATGGGCTGATCCGGGCGGTGCGCTTTTTCAGGGTGACGAAGTTTGTCGGTGCTCATGGCATTAATATAAACCAAAAAAAACTAAAACTCCAATAGCAAGCCATCATAAGCGGGGCGGATATGGGTGGGCAACATGGCACAGAGCGCCTCGTAATCGAGATTTTGGTTCATATGGGTCAGAAAAGCCTGTGTGGCTTGTAGTTTTTCTACCCATTGCACGGTTTGTGCCACATGGCTATGTGTGGGCAATGGCTCGTGACGGGTGGCATCAACCAGCCATGTTTTGGTACCCGCCAAAGCTTGCCATGCGGCCTCATCAAGGCTTTTCACATCGGTTGAATAGGCAAAATCGCCCACCCTTATGCCAACACTTTGCATATAGCCATGGTCTTGCACAAAAAAGCGCAAATGCAAGCCGCCGATGTGCAATTCATGATGCAGCGGTTTTAGCATAATAAAAGGCGGGTAATGCTCATCATTGCAACTATGTGTAAAGCAATAATCAAAACGGGCGGTGAGTGCGGCAAAAGTGGCGGCATCGGCATAGGCCGGAATAACTTCTTTGTTATACCAACGCAGCGGAATAAGCTCATCGATGCCATGGGTGTGGTCGGCATGCGCATGGGTAAAAATAAGCGCATCTATTTTGCTGATATTATGCCGCAATAATTGCTCGCGCACATCAGGGCCGCAATCGACTAAAATATTATGTGTGTCTGTTTGTATCAATATCGATGGCCGCGTGCGCCGGTTTTTTGGATTAGTGGGATCGCACTCGCCCCAGCCAAAACCCAGCGCGGGCACGCCGCGTGAGCCACCACAGCCTAAAACTCTGACCTTAAAAGACGACATTAGCCCGCTTGCCGCAGCTGACTTTTACTAAGCACATCGAGCGCTTGCAGCTGTGTCAGTAATTTTTCCATCTCGGCGAGTGGCACCATATTGGGGCCGTCCGATGGCGCGGCATCTGGGTTCTCGTGTGTTTCAATAAAGAGTGCGGCCACACCCACAGCCACAGCGGCTCTGGCGAGCACCGGCACAAACTCACGCTGGCCACCACTGCTGGTGCCCTGCCCGCCCGGTTGCTGCACCGAATGGGTGGCATCAAACACTACGGGCTGCCCCGTTTGTGCCAAAATCGGCAAAGAGCGCATGTCTGACACCAGCGTGTTATAACCAAAACTGGCACCGCGCTCGCACACTAAAATATTGCGATTGCCCGTGCTGGCAATTTTATCGACCACATTTTTCATATCCCATGGCGCGAGGAACTGACCTTTTTTAACATTGATGGGCTTGCCGGTTTGTCCAGCGGCCAGCAATAAATCAGTTTGGCGGCATAAAAAGGCCGGTATTTGCAACACATCAACGGCATCAGCCGCAATAACGCAATGCTCGGGGCTATGCACGTCGGTCAGTGTTGGCACATTAAATTTTTGGCCCACATGCTTTAAAATAGCCAAGCCCTGCTCAAGCCCGATGCCGCGCGCAGTTTTTATTGAGCTGCGATTGGCTTTATCGAAAGAGCTTTTATAAATAAAGCCGATACCGAGTTTACGGGTCAGCTCAGTTAAGGCACCACACACGGCCATGGCATGTGCTTCGCTTTCAATTTGGCAAGGGCCAGCAATAAGCACAAACGGCAAATCATTGGCGATATCGATATTTTTGACTTTAACGAGCATGTTAATCAACTTTGGTTAAGTGATAGGAAAAGATATCTTCATCGCGCCAGCCCGCAACATCGAGTGCGGCTCTGGTGGGGATGCAGTCCATGACCGCTTGCGCCAGCGCACTGCGGTTTTCGTGCGCCAGCATCGCATCAAGCTTAGTGCGCAATTGGTGCAGATATAAAACATCGGCCAGCGCATAATGTTTTTGGCCTTCGCTTAAATCTTCGGCGCCCCAATAGGTGCGCTGTTGCTCTTTATTCATGCTGATACCCAAGAGGCTTTCACAAAGCGTCTCCAAATCATGGGGCGCGCCATAGGTGCGCATGAGGCGCGAAGCCGTGCGGGTGCAATAAATTTTTTGTGGAATTATTCCTAGATAATGGCCAATCCAAGTGAGGTCGGCCCTGATATAATGCCCCAAAAAATGGCGGGTTTTATCGGCGAGTAAGGCCTTAAGATTAGGGGCAGCGTAATTGGCCTGCGGAAAATGCACCGCATGCGCCACATCGCTTTTGCCGTCATAGATTTGCACAAGGCAAAGACGGTCGCGCCAAAGATTTAGCCCTAGCATCTCGCAATCAAGGGCGATGTCGCTGCCCATGCTGGCGGCGATATTATCAGGCAAGTCAAAGCGGTGAATCTGTAACGAGACCATAAACAATCCTACAAAAATGGCTAGCTACTGAAGGTAGACCACTTCGCTGCTAACAGCAAGGCGCGGGCGTGGCTCACTTGCACACAGCATGCGACGGAACTGTGTCATGCGTGCAGCATTTTTGAGCAATTCCGCCCCATCTTGACCGGTATAAAAATAAACACTGCCGGCATAATCCATATTAAGTTGCCGTGCTGCCCAGCGCACTGGCGCTTCGGCCCCTAACGGCAAGTGCAAAGCCGTGCCATGCGCAATAAGCGCCAAACGGCAACCGGCCAGGGCATCGGTTAACACATCGCAATCACGGCAGGCCTCACCGAGAAACATAAACAGGCTATCAATTAAGGGAGATAGTTTTTCGTTAATCAGCGGCAAGGCACAAACCACCAAACCGGTTTTGGCTAATTTATGGCCAAGCCGTAATAAATTGACCTTTTGCGATAGACAATCACCCGCTGGGCTTAAGTTGAGCAGAGATAAATTTAAAAAATCGGCTTCTTTGTGATTAAAGGCAGCCAGCATCGCGGCCAGCGTGCCGTCATTATATTTTGTGCTACCCCAGACGATTAAAGGCTTGCTCATCATGGCCTTAAAGCAAATTGTTAAACTAAATTATGAGCCGCTATTTTGTGCTGTCGCTTTAATTTTTATGGCAGCTTATTTTTAATTGCGGCAGCGATATATGCCACAAATAATGGGTGCGGTGCAAATAGTTTCGACTTCAATTCAGGATGAAATTGCACCGCCACAAACCATGGATGGTTATTTAATTCAATAATTTCAGGTAATTGGCCATCTGGCGACAAACCCGAAAATCTGACGCCCGATTTTTCAAGCCGCTCTTTATAGGTGATATTCACCTCATAACGGTGGCGATGCCGCTCGCTGATAGAGTCGGTGGCATAGGCTTGTTGCGCAAGGCTACCCGCACTCAGCAAGCACGGATAAGCCCCCAAACGCATGGTGCCACCCATATTGCTGCTGGCGCTGCGTGTTTGTAATTCGTTGCCCTGCACCCATTCAGTGAGCAGCCCCACGACCGGCTCTGGCGTATCGCCAAATTCGCTGGAACTGGCCAAGGGTAGTTTTAACACATGCCGTGCGGATTCTATCACGGCCAGCTGCATGCCAAAGCATATGCCAAAAAACGTCACTTTATTTTCGCGGGCATATTGAATGGCGCGCATTTTACCTTCAGCGCCACGTTGGCCAAAACCACCTGGCACCAAAATGCCGTCAACATCTTTGAGTGCGGTAATGTCGCCATGTTCAAGCGTTTCGGCCTCTATCCATTTAATTTTAACCTGCGTTTGATTAGCAAGGCCACCATGCTGCAAGGCCTCGATCAGCGACTTATAGGATTCCAGCAAGCTGGTATATTTGCCGACAATGGCAATTTCAACCTGATGCTTGGGTGCTGCAAGAGTTTGATTGATCTGCTGCCATGGCTGCAAATGTGGCTGAGTTTGCTTTAAGCCAAAATGACGCAGCACGGCTTTATCTAAGCCTTCAGCCTGATAGGCCAAGGGCACGGCATAAATACTGCTGGCATCAAGGGCCGCAATAACATTTTCGGGCTGCACATTGCAAAACAAAGCAATTTTTTTAAGCTCGGGCGCCGGAATATTGCGGTCAGCGCGACACAGCAAAATATGCGGCTGAATACCAACACTGAGCAGCTCTTTCACTGAATGCTGCGTGGGTTTGGTTTTAAGCTCGCCCGCGGTTGGAATGTACGGTAACAAGGTCACATGCATAAAGAGGCTGCGTTGTGGCCCAAGCTCATTGGCTAATTGGCGGATTGCCTCTAAAAAAGGCAGGCTTTCAATATCGCCCACGGTGCCGCCAATTTCGCAGATAACAAAATCTTCGGTGGTGAGATCGTCTTGGATAAATTCTTTTATGGCGTCGGTCACATGCGGGATAACCTGCACTGTGGCGCCCAAATAATCACCACGGCGCTCGCGTGAAATCACATTCGAGTAAATGCGGCCTGTTGTTATGTTATCACTGCGGCGGCAGGTCACACCGGTAAAACGCTCATAATGGCCAAGGTCTAAATCGGTTTCAGCGCCATCATCGGTGACAAACACTTCGCCATGTTGGGTGGGGCTCATCGTGCCTGGGTCAACATTAAGATAGGGGTCAAGCTTGCGTAAGCGCACTTTATAACCATGTGCTTGCAGCAATGCGCCAAGGCTGGCCGCCGCTATGCCCTTGCCCAGCGAAGACACCACCCCACCCGTGATAAAGATGAAGCGTGGCGGCTGCTGTTGCATGGAGGTTTCCTATTAAGCGAGTGGCCTATTGAGCAAGAGGAACTTGAGGCTCGGCAGGGGCCGATGCAGGACTAGTTGCTGGGCTATTGGCTGGGCTAATTGGGGCTGGCAGCACCTGATCGGCCGGAACCGGAGTATTTTTAGCATCAATGTTGCTGCTCTCAGCCGGCGCGGTTTGCTCCTTAGCAAGATTATCAACAATGCTGCGCGTGCCCGCTTGGTTATGCGCCAAAATGCCTAATATCAGAAAAAAAAAAAAAAAAGCAGCGGCCAAATATGTTGTTGCTTTTGTCAGCAAATCACCTTGCGGGCGCGGCGCAAAGCCAGCCGTATTGGTAGAAGCGCTGCCCATACCAAGGCCGCCCCCTTCCGATTTTTGCATCAGCACTAAGCCCACAATGCCCACGGCCAGCAATAAATGCACCACAAGTATAAAGCTGCTCATTTTTGCCTCTTATTGAATATCGGCACAGTTTTAGCCAAAGCTGACCATGCTGGCTAGCTATTTTTTTGCCGCCCCAATAGCAGCCCCAACAGCAGCATGAATAATTGCCGCAAAACTCTCGGCTTTTAGGCTGGCGCCCCCCACTAAAGCACCATTAACGCTGTCTATGCTTAAAATATCTGCGGCATTTTCAGGCTTAACCGAGCCGCCATAAAGCACCGGCACAATAGCGGCAAAGCGCTGGCGCAAGCTATAATGAATTAGCTGATGCATGCTATCAATTTGCAGCAAGCTGGGCGTTACGCCTGTGCCAATGGCCCAAACGGGCTCATAGGCAATAACCAGCCGCTCTGGCTGCACCCCTTGCGGCAAAGACAAGGCTAATTGCTGCTGCACCACGGCAAAGGCCAAACCCTGAGCCCGCTCTTGCGCGCTTTCGCCCACACATAAAATAGCCGTAAGCCCTGCTGCTTGTGCTGCAAGTAACTTGCTGGCTACTAAAAGCGAGCTTTCGGCCCTGCCCGCTCGGCGCTCAGAGTGGCCCAAAATAACGTAATGCGCGCCACAATCGGCCAGCATATTGGCCGAAATATCGCCGGTAAATGCACCATCTTTTGTTTCAGAGCTGCAATCTTGTGCGCCCATTTGCCACGGCCCAGTGGGAAAGGCCCCAATATAGGGCGCAGGCGGGCAAATAACGATTTGTGCCGCACTATCGGGCTTAATTGAAGTGGCAAGGCTGCTGCTAAAGCCTGAAATATCGGCTTTGCGGCTATGCATTTTCCAATTTGCTACAATAAGGGGCTTTATCGGCATGTTTGTTTTCATATGCGGGCTTGTCGTCATGGCATAAGTCTAGCATATTGTGCTGATTCGCAAATCAAAGGACATGCATCATGTTGCAATCTTTACGCAATTACACACAAAGCTGGGCCTTTAAAGGGCTGTTGATTATTTTGCTGTTTAGTTTTGCCGTTTGGGGCATTGGCGATATTTTTACCAGCCGTCACGCAGAACCAACCGTGGCCGAAGTTGGCAATAGCAAAATTACCGCAACAGAAGTGCGCCTCGATTTTAATGCCGAAAGCCGCCGCCTTGGCCAAATGATGCAACAACCCATGACACCAGCTTTGGCGATTAGCATGGGCCTGCTCGACCGCGTGGTTAAAAGCGCGATTCAGCGCAACTTGCTTGATTATGCCGCAAAAGATTTAGGCATTCATGTAGACGAAAACCTGATTATTCAAAATCTCAGTGCGCAAAGTTTTTTACAAGACGCCAATGGCAAGCTCGACCCCGATCGCTTCCGCCAATTACTACAAGGCTTGCAGCAAACCGAAGCACAATTTTTGCGCACGCAAGCGCAAGAGCTTGCTCGCGAGCTGGCTTTGCAACCGCTGCTCAATGCCGTGCAAGCCCCCAAAAGCATGGCGGCGATTAGCTGGCGCATTGATAACGAACAGCGCACGCCTGAAGTCGTGACTATCGAGCATAATAAACTGCCGCTGCCTGCCGAGCCCGATATAGCCACGCTGCAAGAGTTTCATCAGCAGAACCCGCAGCTTTTTACCGCGCCCGCTTATCGCGCCGTGAATGTGCTGACTTTTGACATCGATAAACTGGCGGCCGATATTGCCGTTGGCCAAGATGAGTTGCGCGAGCGCTATGAGGCCAGCCAAAGCAGCATGACTCAACCCGCCACCCGCAGCATTAAACAAGTGGTGTTTGAAACCCAAGCTGAAGCCGAAAAAATATCGGCCGAGGCACGCAAAGCTGGCAGCCTTACTAAAGTGGCTAAAAATGTGGTGACACTCGATGACACCACGCGTGAGGGCCTCACCGAAGATTTACGCGCCGCCGCTTTTTCGCTGGCCAAGGACGAAATCAGCGAGCCGCTGCAATCGGCTTTTGGTTGGCATGTGTTGCAAATTACCAAAATAACCCCAGCAAAAACCCTGAGCCTTGCCGAAGCCAGCCCGCAGCTGACACGCGACATTCGTCGTGAAAAATCTGGCCATTTGCTCGATGAAATGAATAAGCGCGTGCTTGATGCTTTGGCCGGTGGCGCCAGCTTTGAGCAAATCGCAGAGCAAGAGGGGCTTGTGCTTGGCCGCTATGAACGCATCGATGCCAACGGCCATGATGCCAACGATAAGCCCATGCCACTCTTTGCCGATAACGAGAATTTGCGCGCACAATTACAAGCGTTGCAAGCGGGCGAAGATAGCGATTTTATCACGCTGCCCAATGGCAATATGCTGGTGTTGCGTGTGCAAGATGTGATTGAACCCAGCTTGCGCGATTTTGCTACAGTGCGTGGCCCAGTGCTTACGGCTTGGCAAAAAAATGAGCAGCGTAAAAATGCCATTGAAAAAGCCAATGCGGTAAAAGCCGCGCTTGATGCAGGCGAAAGCTTAGCCGCGGTCAGCAAAAAGCTAAATGTATTAGGCGAAAAACTGCCCGCCCTCACCCGCACCGATGGCACCCCGCCGCAGCTCACGTCCGACCTTAAAAAATCAATTTTTGCGCTTAAGCGTGGCGAGGCCGCCATGGGCGGTGATGACACAAGGCAAATTATTGTGCGCTTGGCCGAGATAAAAGCTGTTAACAAAAACGACGCGCTAGACAAAGCCTCACTTTTGCGCGATGGGCTGACCGAGCGTTTGCGTTTTGATATTGGCGAGCAATATCTGACTGCCTTAGAAAATGATTATCCGGTGACCTTGCATCAAGATGTGCTGGCGCGGGTTGTCACGCTCGATGACAATACCCAGTAATTAGCCATAAATTACCATGCAGCTCACCCATCGGCGTTTATGGCTAGATACTGAAACACCGATCAGTGCGCTGCTTAAACTCGCCAAAGACGAGCCCTATGCGGCTTTGTTTGAATCGGTTGAGGGTGGTAAATGGCAGGGGCGCTACTCGGTTTTGGCTTTATGGCCCGATTTGATTTGGCGGCAACGCGGCACACAGGCCGAAATTGAGCAAGAGGGGCAAGTGCGCGCCGATGGCAGCGCGCTGGCCAGCCTGGAAAATCTGCTTAAGCGTCACCGAGCCCCCTTGCCCGAAGGCACGCCGCCCATGGCCGCCGGCTTATTTGGCATGCTCGGCTATGATGTGGTGCGGCTGCACGAACCCTTAGGCGACTGCCCCAATCCAGCGATGCATAATATCGCCGAAGCGCAGCTTTGGCGGCCGCAAATTGTTGTGGTGTTTGACCATGTCGAGCAGGTTATCACGCTTTATCATGCGCAATGGCCCGATAGCGCCCACAGCAATAGCCAAAAGCTGTTTGATAGGGTTGAGCAGGCTTTGCGCGCGCCCTTGCCCGAGCCCTTACCCGAGCCCTTGCCCAAGCAAATTGCCCAGCATCAGCAGGCACAAATCAACCAACCCCAGCCGCTCACCAGCAAAGCAGATTATTTGCACAAAGTGGCTTTGGCCAAAGAATATATTTTATCGGGTGATATTTTTCAGCTGGTGCTGTCGCAGGCTTTTCAGCAAGATTTTAGTTTGCCGCCCATGGCGCTGTATCGGTCGTTGCGCAGGCTCAACCCCTCGCCTTTTTTGTTTTATCTGGCTCAGGGTGATTATCATTTAGTTGGCTCATCGCCCGAGATTTTGCTGCGCATTCGCGATAAGCAATTATTTCTAAGGCCAATTGCTGGCACGCGCCCCAGAGGCAAAACGCCAGCACTTGACGCGGCTCTTGCCACCGAGCTTTTGGCCGACCCCAAAGAACGCGCCGAGCATCTTATGCTGCTTGATCTCGGTCGCAACGATGTTGGCCGCAGTGCTAAAATTGGCAGTGTTGTGGTGACAGCGCGTGAAATTGTCGAGCGTTATTCGCATGTCATGCATATTGTCTCGCAAGTTGAGGGCCTGCTCGATGATAACATCGATGTGCTGCAAGCCGTGCTCAATGCTTTTCCGGCCGGCACGGTAACAGGCGCACCCAAATTGCGCGCTATGCAAATTATTGACCAGTTAGAAGACAGCCAGCGCCAATGGTATGCGGGTGGCATTGGCTATTTTGGCGCGGGGGGTGATGTTGATTTATGCATCACCTTGCGCACGGGGCTTATTAAAAATAAAAAACTTTATACGCAAGCGGGTGCTGGCATTGTCTATGACAGCAACCCCGAAAGCGAATGGCAAGAATGCCGCAATAAAGCCGCAGCCTTATGGGCTGCTGCAGAACAAGCCATAAATTTTACTTAAGTAAATAACTGACCGGCACGATGGTTATTTTTTTGTCGGCGATTTCGGGCAGCCACTCTTTGAGGGCTGCAATGGTGTTATCATAAGGGTGACCAATGGCAATGGCCGAGCCTTGCTTATAGGCAATTTGCTCTAAGGCCGCCAGTTGCGCCCTTATGGCCGAAAGCGAGGGGTCGTTGTCTAAAAAAATATCACGGCCAGCGTGTTTAACACCCATTTGCTGGGCCAGCATATAAGCCACAGATTGCGGCGCTGTGCGCGAATCAATAAAAGCCAAATCACGCGCTTTGAGCTCGGCCAGCACCAAACGCATTTTGGCGGCATTGCTGGTAAATTTACTGCCCATATGATTGTTTAGCCCAATCGCTTGCGGCATCATGCTTAAAGCCCGCACTAATTTTATTTGAATATCGTTATCGCTCATCTCGGTGAGCAAGGCATCGGGCCCTGGGTCTTCTTGGCCGAAAGGCTCCATCGGCATGTGTAAAAGTAATTCATGCCCCGCCTCAATCGCTTGGTTCATCTGCCGATTAAGATTTTTTGCATAAGGCAAAAATGCCAATGTGATCGGCGCAGGTAATGCCATGACGGCCTCACTGTTGCGAATATTTAAGCCGATATCATCGATAATAATGGCAATTTGCACCGGCCGCGGTTTTTGCGGCGGTATGGGCGGCGCTGGTGGCTCGGGCGCATAATCGGGCAATTGCGGCGCCAGCGGCACCACGGGCACAGTAACTTTATCGGCCACTTTGTCTAAAGAAGTATCAGGCGCAGTCTCAGCCACGGTTTCAGGTAAGGCCTCTGGCAAAGCTTCTGGTAAAGTTTGGGTATCTTGGTGGCTTTCGGTTATTACGGGCGTAACGCGCACAATTTGCTTTTGCTCGGGTCGCGCCAGCATCAGCCCCAAAGCGATGGATATAAGCACCACAAGAAAGCCTAAAAACTTACGCACATGAACCCCGCTTTTGACCGTGAGCATAAAAATGGTTATGCTGACTTTATGTTACTGCTCATAGATAATTACGACAGCTTTACCTATAACCTAGTCCATGCATTTGGCCAACTGGGCGTTTTGGCGCATGTGGCGCGTAATGATACGCTGACTGTGCCTCAGGCCCTTGCTTTGCGCCCAAAGGCCATTGTGCTGTCACCCGGCCCCGCGACGCCAGATGATGCTGGCATTTGCCTTGCCCTCATCAAAGCTGCCGCCGAGATAAAACTGCCCTTGCTGGGCGTATGCCTTGGGCATCAGGCTTTAGGCCAAGCACTGGGCGGGCGAGTGGTGCGCGCGCCTTTGCCCTTTCATGGGAAGCTGTCGCATATCAATCATCAGGGCCAAGGCATTTTTGCCGATTTGCCCCAGCCCCTTACCGTGACGCGCTATCACTCACTGATCATTGAGCGCCACAGCTGCCCCGCTGATTTAGACATTACCGCACAAACCGATGATGGGCTGATTATGGCCGTTCAGCATAAAACTTTGCCACTTCATGGCGTGCAATTTCATCCTGAAAGCATCGCCACCGAATATGGCACAAAACTTTTACAAAATTTTGTGCAGCTATTATGAGCTTAAAACAACAGCTTGAGCACTTGCTAAGAACTGACAGCCTTAATGCGGCTGAAGCCGCAGCGCTGGCACAAAGCCTGATGGCCGAAGATGCCGATGCGCGCCTGCAAGCGGCTATCTTGGCCTTGCTCGCTAAGCGCCCCATAACCGCAACCGAGCTTGGCGCCTTTGCAAATTTTTTGCGCCAGCAAATGAAAAAAATCAGCAGCCCGCTTGGCGCCATCGATGTATGCGGCACAGGTGGCGATGGCGTGGGCACGGCTAATATCAGCACCATGGTGGCTGTGCTGGTGGCGTCGCTTGGGGTGCCGGTGGCTAAACATGGCAATCGTGCGGTGTCGTCAAAATCAGGCTCGGCGGATGTTTTGCAAGAGCTTGGCATTGATATTGCCAATGCCGCAAACAGGGCCGAAGAACATTTGCATAAACTTGGTTTATGCTTTTTGTTTGCGCCACAGTTTCACCCCATACTTAAAAATATCGCACCAGTTCGGCAAGCTTTGGGCGTGCGCACAATTTTTAATGTGCTGGGGCCGTTGCTTAACCCTGCCATGGTGAAATATCAGCTGTTGGGCGTGTATCAACAATCACTGCTGCCAAACATGTGTGCCACCTTGCAGCAATTAGGCACAGAATGCGCATTGCTTATACATGGCACAGGCGGGCTTGATGAGCTGAGCCTTGAGGGCGATAACGAGGCGATGTTGTTAAAAAACGCGGCCACAAGCACACTTACAATCAATGCCCGTGATTATGGCTTAACCCCTGCCCCTAATAGCGCCCTTGCGGGTGGTGATGCCCGCACCAATGCACAAATCATGCAAAATGTTTTGCAAGGCCAGCCAAGCGCTATAGCCGATGCCGTGGCCTTTAATGCCGCCTCGGCCTTATGGGTGCAAGGCAAAGCCGCCGATATGCAGCAAGGGCTACAGCAAGCGCAACATGCTTTGCAACAAGGCCAGGCGTGGCTGCTGTTACAAAAATATAAAGAGGCCTGTCAATGAACACCCTTAATAAAATTATGCAGCAGCGCCGCGCCCGCATCGCGCAACAAATGCTCACAACGCCGCTGGCTGATTTGCAGCAAGCCTGCGCCAAACTAAAGCCACCGCGTGATTTTGTTGGCGCTATCAAGCAAAAAAACAGCCAGCAACAGATTGCTTTAATTGCCGAGATAAAAAAAGCCTCACCCAGTGCGGGGCTTATTCGGGCTGATTTTGTTGTGCCAACACTGGCACAAGCTTATGCGGCAGGTGGTGCTTGCTGTTTATCGGTGCTGACCGAGCCTGATTTTTTTATGGGAGAAAGTTCCTATATATTATCCGCTAAGGCCGCCTGCGCCCTGCCCGTATTGCGCAAAGATTTTATCTTTTGTGAGTGGCAAATCTATGAAAGCCGTATTTTAGGCGCTGATGCCGTGCTGCTGATTATGGCCTGCCTTGATGATGCGCTGGCTTTGCATTTAAGTCAAACCGCCCAAAGCCTGGGCATGGCCGTTTTGTGCGAAGTGCATGATACAAACGAGCTTGCCCGCGCACAAAATTTGCCGGTTGAAATGCTAGGCATCAATAATCGCAATCTGGCCACGCTCGCGGTTGATGTTGAGCTTGCATCTCGCTTAGCGCCCATGGTTGGTGGCAAAAAACTTGTTGTGGGCGAAAGTGGTTATCAGCAACAGGCGCAGCTTTTGCAGGCACAAAAACACGGCGTGCATGCCTTTTTAGTGGGCGAAAGCCTGATGCGCCAAGACAATATAACCAATGCCACCAAGGCGTTAATAGGCGGCGCATAAAATTGCACTTGACAAAAGAACCAAATACGAACATATTTGTTTTATATTTGTTCTGAAAAAGAGGTGTCAATATGCTTACGGCCAAACAAAGCGAGCTGCTGCTGTTTATCAATCAGCGCATGGCGCAAGATGGTGTTGCCCCCTCCTTCGATGAGATGAAATTGGCCATTAATCTTCGCTCAAAATCGGGTGTGCACCGCCTGATTGCCGAGCTTGAAGAGCGCGGCTTTATCCGCAAATTGCCGCATCGCGCCCGCGCCATTGAGGTGCTGCGCCTGCCTGAGGCACTTTCAACCGCCAAATCCAACATGATAGAGCTTGGGCCAAAACGCATCTTGGCTCAGCCAAACCGCAAACTCAATAACGCGCCGCGTTTTTTATCGCTGCCCCTTTATGGGCGCATTGCCGCAGGCACACCCATTGAGAGCTTGCGTGACCCCTCAATAGAGGTGGATGTGCCAGCATCACTTTTGGGCCCAGGTGAGCATTACGCCCTAGAGGTTGATGGCGATTCTATGCAAGAGGCCGGATTGTTGGATGGCGATACAGTCATTATCCGCAAATCGGACACCGCCGATAATGGCGAAATTGTTGTAGCCCTCATCGACCAGCAAGAGGCCACGCTTAAAACTTTGCAGCGTCAGGCGGGTATCGTCAATCTTCTGCCAGCCAATGCCGCTTATAAAACCCAAAGTTACAATGCCGAGCGCGTGCGCATTCAAGGTAAGCTGGTTGGTTTATTGCGCCGCTATTAAACGGCTCGGCTTATAGCCACAAAAGCACTTATGGCATGCTCCAAGGCCGTTGCTGCTGTTTATCTTGCTTTATCTCTAAGCCATTTTTGTTGGCATAAATCGCCAATGGCGCGTGCTGTTTCAGTAAAATCATCGGTGTGTGGCAATTGGCTGGTTGCGGCACATCAAGCTCGGGCACTAAAATTAAATTCACCGCCGCGCAATCGGCATAAATGGCTGCTGGCGTTTTAGCCCATAAAATACGCCAGTTAGTTTGGCCTTCTTGATATTGATATAAACAAGCATCACTATCGCAGCGCCAGCGTAAATCATTACGGTCAATCTCGGCTAAATCCGCCTGCCCTAAAGCTTGTGCCATTTGCTGCTCTATAAATTTAGTGCTTTTATCAGCTAGGGCGTAATGGCCTGGTGTTGTTTGCACGGCGATGCCATCGCCATTTCGTGCCACCAGCATAAGGGGCTGTGCAGGTGGCAACAGCAAAGATAACAAAGCCGCCAAAACTAAAACAAGGCCAAGCCCGCGTTTATACCAGCCAAGGCAAAGCCACAGCCCACCCATCAGCAAAAGGCAAAATGACCATAAGGGCATCGGCGCGGTATGCAGCCACGCCTTGGGCCAAGTGGTTATATATTCTGCCAAAGTGGTTAAACCACTTAATGCCATGCCCATAATGTGTAGTGGCACATGCGCCATATCGAGCGGAATAAGCAAATAAGATATAATTCCCATTGGCATTACCACAAAGCTAGTTAAAGGCACCGCCACCATATTGGCAAAAATGCCATATAAAGATATTTGCTGAAAATGCGCGATAATCAGCGGCATGGTGGCAACACTCGCCAAAAGCGAGGTTACGGCAACAGCCGCAGCATAATAAAATGGCGCCTGCCACCATGGCCGATATTGACTGGTTATCAATCCAACTTGTTTTTGCTGCATAAACTCATAGCCCGCCACCATACCCAGCACTGCCGCAAAAGAGAGCTGAAAGCTGACGCTGAGCAAACTATAGGGCGAGATTATTAAAATAAACAACGCTGCCAAAAATACCGTGCGCAGGCTAATCACCTGACGATCAAGCATAATGGCCAACAATACCAGCCCCATCATCAGTAAGGCACGCTGTGTGGGCACCGGCGCACCCACCAGCAGCGTATAAAAAGTAATGGCCAATAAAGCCAAACATGCGGCGATTTTTTTAATGGGCCAGTGTAAGGCTGCCCATGGCCAGAGCGCCAACCCACCGCGCAGAATAAAAAATATCAAACCAGCCACCAACGCAATATGTAAGCCTGAAATAGATAATAAATGCTGTAAGCCCGATACCCGCCACACCTGAATAGTGGCCATATCTATGCCGCTTTGCTCACCGGTGAGTAAGGCTGTGGCAATGGCGGCATTGCTGCCTTGTAAATGCTGATAAATGTTATTTTCAATATCTTGGCGCTGTTGCTCAAACCATAAGTTCCAGCCCGTTTCTGCGGGTGGGTCGGCAATGACGCGCAGGCCACCATAAGAAAAACCAACAGCACCCCACCCATCAAAAAAAGCCTGCCGCCTAAAATCAAAACCACCCACCACAACCGGCGGGCTCGGTGGCATTAAATTTGCTGGCAAGATAATGGTGCTGCCAAGGGGGGGCAAAAATTCTGGCATATGCCGAAAGCCAATGCGCAGCTGTTTGGGCCAATTTGTTTGCGCCAAATAATCGCGGTCACGTCCGGCAATATGCTGCACCGCTAAAGCAAGGCGCACCCCTTCTTGCCGCCGCTCTATCGCAATAACTTTGCCTGTTACTTTAGCTTGCAACTCGCGGGTCAGTTGCGGCGTAGCCAGTTTTGCTGTGTGCCATGCCGCGCAAGAAAATCCGGCAAACAGCATGGCTACAAATAAGCAGGCCATGCCAAAATATCTGCGGCGAAACATAAAGGCCAATAACAGTAAAATACTGGCTATCAGCATTGGCAATGGCCAAGCTGGCTCATGCTCTAGGGCAAAATAAGCGGCAATGCCTGCGGCAAAGCAAATCGTTAGCCAAATAATTGGCTGAAACGTTTCAAGCGCGGAAGCTTTTTGCTGCATCACTGCATCTTAACCAACTCTATGATATGAGGGTAAGCATATTTGCATTCTTTTTCAGGAGCCGCTTATGACCGATGCCGCTACGCCAAAATCTGCCGAAACAGTCGAGCTATTTGACCCCGCCACCGGCAAGCGCATAAATCTGCCGCTTTTATCTGGCTCGGTTGGGCCCAAATGCATTGATATCCGTAAGCTCTATGCTGAAACGGGTTACCTCACTTACGACCCAGGCTTTACCAGCACCGGCAGCTGTGATTCGAAAATAACATACATTGATGGTGAAGCCGGTGTGCTGTTGCATCGTGGCTATCCTATCGAGCAACTGGCCGAGCAAAGTAATTTTTTAGAAGTGGCCTATTTGTTGTTGAATGGTCAATTGCCTACGCCAAAAGAGCAAGATATTTTTGTGCATCATATCACCTACCATACCATGGTGCATGAGCAGCTACATCGGTTTTTTCAGGGCTTCCGTCGTGATGCGCACCCCATGGCCGTCATGTGCGGCGTGGTTAGTGCGTTATCGGCTTTTTACCACGACTCACTCGACATCAACGACCCACAACAACGCGAAATTGCTATTTATCGGTTACTGGCCAAAGTGCCCACCATGGCCGCCATGGCCTATAAATATTCAATTGGCCAGCCTTTTATTTATCCGCGCAATGATTTGAATTATTCGGCTAATTTTTTACATATGACTTTTGCCGTTCCCTGCGAGGATTATAAAATCAATCCCATTTTGGCACGCGCCATGGATCGCATCATGATTTTGCATGCCGACCATGAGCAAAATGCCAGCACCTCCACGGTGCGTTTAGCGGGCTCGTCTGGGGCCAACCCATTTGCTTGCATTGCCTCTGGCATCACCTCACTTTGGGGGCCAGCCCATGGCGGCGCCAACGAAGCCGTGCTGCGCATGCTGATGGAAATTGGCAGCAAAGATAAAGTGCCCGAGGTGATTAAACGCGCCAAAGATAAAAATGATAAATTCAGGCTGATGGGTTTTGGTCATCGTGTTTATAAAAACTACGACCCAAGAGCCACCGTCATGCGTAAAACCTGCGATGAGGTTTTAGGTTTGCTCGGCGTTAAACACGACCCGCTGCTTGAAATTGCACAAGAACTAGAGCGCATAGCCCTCCAGGATGAATATTTCATCGAGAAAAAACTCTACCCCAATGTCGATTTTTACTCGGGCATTATTTTGCGGGCTATGGGCTTCCCCATGCAGATGTTTACCGTGCTGTTTGCCATTGCGCGTACGGCTGGTTGGGTTTCGCATTGGAAAGAAATGATTGAGGACCCGCTGCAAAAAATTGGCCGGCCGCGTCAGCTTTACATTGGCAGCCCACCGCGCGATTATGTGCCCATAAAAGAGCGCAAATATTAAGCAATTAATGAGCGGCTGTTAAACACCATACGCTAAAAGCTTTATTGGCTGCTTGCTCTTGCGCATGCCAATAACCATGGGCCATTTTAGCCAGCGGCATAGTTTTTGGCAGCACCAGCCACATTTGCCCTGCTGCATTCAAAAAGCTTGGCGCATCGGCTAATAGCTGCTCAATAATGCTGGTGCTGACCTTGCCCTCTATGTGCCAAGGCGGGTTGCTGATGATGGTATCAAACGGCATAAAACTCTGCCCCATCAGGCGTGATGCCTGCACAGCAACAGCCTGAGGCAAATTACGCTGCGCACACCAAAGCGCCCAACTATTGATATCAAGCAGCGTTAAATCATAATCACCCAAGGCCATGCCACCCAAAATGCCAATGCCGCAGCCATAATCAAGCACACGCCCTTGTAATGGCGGCAGACTTTGCAAAAGTAGCGCACTGGCCTCATCTAGCCGGCCTTGGGCAAAAAGCCCCGGTAAACTCAGCCAACGCCGCTGGCCAATTTCAACCGACAAGGCCAATTGCTCTATGCTGGTAATTTTGGCGCCGATATATTGGCCATGATAAATGCGCCCATGGTCACCAATTTCAATATCGATGGCGCTATAAATATCGGCTAGTTTTTTAAGGGCGGACTTAATGCCTAAATCATTTCTGCCATAAATACGCACATGCCCGCCAGCACTGGCCGAGCCCAAAATCTGCACCATGGCGCGACCATAAGCCGCATCACCCGGCCATGGCATGATGGCGGCTTGATAGGCCTGCATCTCTGGCCATAATTGTTGGTGCATATGCCACAAAATTGTGTGTGGCGGATAAATCAGCGCAGCATCGTTTAGCGCCAATAAAGGCGTTGGGGCACTACTCAGCCATTGTTGAGCTAACCGCATAAATGAGCGCGCATAAATTAAGGCCTACAAATTAAGGCGTTGGCTTTTGCTGCCAAGGCGGCACATAGCCTGCTTTGAGGCGCACGGGGTTGCCAGCAATCATCGGCGCAAGTGCGGGCCGTGCTTTTTGTGCCAGCTTGCGCATCTCTTTGATAAAATCTTCCGGCTTTTGCTGATACACATTTTTTTGCATAAAAGCATCTATCTTCGCGGGGTCAATCGCGGCTAAGTCGCTTTTAATTTGTGCTTTAATTTGCGCCTCAGATAAATTACCCAGCATCTGATTAATGGCCCAGCCCACAATCCCACCGGGCATATTCATCGCCATCGACATGGCATTGCGTTTGACAAAACTGCCACGTACATCAGCCACTTGTGCCGCAACCATGCCACCAAGGCCGGGGATATTTTGCGTTTTCTCGATGGCCAGGGTCATCAGCTCTTCGCTATTCAAATGATAGACTTTGGCATGCAAAATTTTACCCAAACCCGGAAGGTCGGCGGAATCGATAGCAGCTTTCACTTCTGCGACAAAGGGGTCGAGAAAGGCATCATCAATGTTAAGCAAAAGATTTTTTATGCCCGCACCACTGCTCAATGCTTCGTAATTGGCGATTAAAAAATTTTGTGTGCGTTGTGCCAGCAATATTTGCTCGGCTTGCGGCATATCTTCGGTGGTGATTTTTACCAGAAAATCTGCGGCACTGGCGCCAGCAAACAAAACCAAGCTACGAAAAACCGGCGAATTTTGCCAAGTGCTTTTAGCCACATCAAGCCCCCGCGCAATCAGCAATGCCGAAATATCATCGGCCACATCATTGGCCGCAGGTTTTTGTGTGCCCTTATTTGTGCCCTTGCCTTGTGGAATATTCGTAGTTTTTTTACCGCCGAACCAGCTCATGCGTTGCTCCTTTTGGCTTGCCTGCTTTACGCTAACATTTTGGCCAAGATAAATGCCAGCCTGCAATCACTTGCAAGCTATGCCACTGATTTCCATGACTTTTTTGGCAGCTACATCGCTTGGTTTTTGGCCATTGGGGCTGAGCCATTGGGCAAAATCTGCAAAAGCTTGCAGCTGTTCATCGCGCTTGGCTTGCTCATGCAAAAGCCCGCGCATGGCATGGGCCAGCTGTGGTGCGCGACAGTCATTTTGTAAGAACTCGGGCACAACCATGCGGCCGGCCATGATATTGATTAAACTGACATAGGGTATTTTGATTAGCCTTTTATATAAAATATAGGTGAGCGGGCTAATTTTATAGGCAATAATCATGGGGGTTTTTGTCAGCGCCAATTCAACCGATACAGTGCCCGAGGCGGCCAAGGCTAGTTTGGCATGTTTAAAAGCCGCAAATTTTTCAGCCTCACCCAACAAAATGCTAACCTTACATGGCCAAGCGGCCGTTTGCTGTTTTACGACATTATGCAAATGCGGCAAGGTTGGCAGCAACACCTCGATATTGTCTGATGCGGCGAGTTGTTTAATCGCCTCGCCAAAAACAGGCAGCAGCCGCGTTATTTCTGCCATGCGGCTGCCCGGTAAAACCACAATGCTGTTTGTTGCTGTGGAGATTGGCAAAGCTGCATCATCATTATTGACGGCACGTCCCTCTAAGGCCGCATGACCAACAAAAGTGCTGGGGAGATTATGCACGGTAAAATAATTTGGCTCGAAGGGCAGCAGACAAAATAAATGATGATAAAGCTGCGCAATTTTTTGCGCCCGTTCTGGCCGCCAAGCCCAAACCGATGGCGCCACATAATGAATAAGCGGGATGGCTGTGCCTTTTAGTTTTTTTACAATCCGAAAACAAAAATCTGGCGAGTCGATAGTAATCAGCACCGCGGGCTGGGCTTTTTTTATCGATAATATAGTTTGACGAATACGCCGCAAAATATTGGGTATTTGTGGCAGTAATTCAAATAAGCCAAAATGGGCCAGCTCATGCATCGGGAAAAGCGAAGTTAAACCCGCCTTTTCCATTTGTGGGCCGCCAACCCCTAAAAATTGCAATGGCTCGGTACTGTGCTGTTTGAGTGCCTCAATCAGGCGTGCGCCCAAAATATCGCCAGAGGGCTCACCCGCAATGAGGTAAATTATTTTAGCCACCCGCAAGCTCGCTTGCCGTTAAGCCATAAATAAAAATGTTAGCTGACTGTGCTTGTTTTAACAGCTCATCTTGCTCAAGCAGTAATGTGGCCCCTGCTTGACATATAATGCCGCATAAACCAGCGGCCTTGGCTTGCATAATTGTATCTGGGCCCAAAGCCGGCAAATCAAAGCGGCTATCTTGCTGTGGTTTTTTTAGTTTAACCAGCACACCAGCGCGCCCCTCACGTTTAAGCTTGGCGCAGCGCTCTAGTAACAAGGCCGTGCCCTCAATCGCTTCAACCCCAAGCACGAAACCTTGCTGCACCACAACACTTTGACCAATATCGAGCTGGCCCAAAATTTGCGCGGCCTTTATGCCAATTTGTATATCCTGCCATAATTCTTTATCTGGCGCTGTGCCGCATAATAAACCAGCCCCTGCCAACCAATCTTGATAAATATCGGTGGCACTTATTACTTTAAAGCCTTCGCGGGCAAACTCATCGGCAACAGCGCGCAGCAAACTATCATCGCCAAAGGCTTTAAGGGCAATGCGGCCTAGTGCTTTCAGCGTGAGGGCATCGGCCTTAAGGCTTGATAAAGACGGGCGCTGCACTCGGCCAATAAAAACCAACTCTTCTATGCCAGCGTCTCTGGCTATAGCCAAAAGCTTTTCACCCTCGCCCAGATTAAGCCAATGATGCGTTGTAGCCGTCAGCCACGGGGCTGTCTCACATTGCCCAGTTAAAGCAAAAACAACCGCAGGCCGACCCAAAGTTTGGCACGCCGCATAGAGACGTTGCGGCGCAGTACCACCACCGGCAATTATTCCTATTGGCTTTGCTGCCGCATTGATATTAAGCGGCATGCTCCACCCGCGGTTGACACAAGGCACGCTCACGCTTATTGCGAATAAAGCTAATTACTTGTTGCACAAGCTCGCTTGCAGCATGTTTTTGTGCCACATCCTCTAGCCGCTCAGACATGGTGCCCTCGGGCGCAAACAGCAAACGATAGGCCGTGCGCAAATCACGAATGGCCTCACGGCTGAAGCCACGGCGCTCAAGCCCCACCAAATTAAGCCCCGCTAAATGAGCGCGCTCGCCCATGACCATGCCATAGGGAATCACATCATTCTCGACGCCCGACATACCGCCAATCATGGCATGATGACCAATATGCACAAACTGATGCACCGCCGAATTACCGCCAATAATGGCAAAATCGCCCACATGCACATGCCCTGCCAGCGCTACATTATTGGCTAAAATAACATTGCTGCCTAAGCGGCAATCATGCGCCACATGCGACGACATCATCAAAAGGCATTTATCGCCCACTTGAGTTATGGCACCACCGCCTAAAGTGCCGGGGTTCATAGTGACATGCTCACGAATGCGGCAATCGGCCCCAATAATCAGCTGCGTGTCTTCGCCTTTAAATTTTAAATCTTGCGGCGGGCTGCCCAGCGAAGCAAACGGATAAATAATTGTGCCCGCACCAATGCTGGTGCGCCCATCAATGACGACATGCGCCACAAGGCTAACATTTTCAGCAATTGTTACTTTATCGCCGATCACACAATAAGGGCCAATATGGGCCGATGGGTCAATTTTTGCGCCTGCCGCAATAACAGCAGTTGGGTGAATATGGCTCATAGAGGCTCCTATTGCTCAGCCAGCATGGCCATGAATACGGCCTCTGCCTTTAGCTCATCACCAACATAAGCATGACCGCTAAAGCGCCAGATATTGCCGCGCTGTTTTTCTTTTTTGACTTTTAACTTTAACAAATCGCCCGGCACAACGGGGCTGCGAAAACGTGCTTCCTCGATGGACATAAAATATACAAGGTTTTGCTTTTCATAGCCCAAAGAATCAATCACCAAAGTACCGGCCGTTTGTGCCATAGCTTCAATAATTAACACACCAGGCATAATGGGCTTGGTGGGAAAATGCCCGGCAAAAAAAGGCTCGTTACCGCTGACGGCTTTTATGCCCGTGCCACTTTCGCCAGAGACGATATCCTCGATACGATCAATCATCAGCATCGGATAGCGATGCGGAATGCGCAGTTTAATATCATTTATATCAAGGCTGGTTTTGCCACTCATGCCACATACTCCATTTACTCAGGCTGTTTTAGGGTGTCACTATTGCTTGCGGCAGGTATTGTAATGGTAAAATCTGGCAAGCGTTGATTAAGCTGTGTCAGCACTTCTGCGGTAATATCAAGCGCATTATCGTTCCATAACATTTGCTGTTTAGCGATAACTGCTTGCAGCTTTTGTGTTTTAGCAATCTCTTCTACTGCGGCTAGTAAATGTTTGCGCACTTCAGCCATGGCATTATTAAAAGCCTGCTCTAAGGCGCGGCGCCGCGCTTGCACTTGCCGCTCGACATTATCAAAATCTTGTTTTAGCGCCTGCTCACGGTCACTGCTCTCGGTTGTTGAAAGATCAGCGCGTTCGGCGGTGAATTTTTTTTCGGCCGCTCTCAGGCGCTTTTCTTCTTGGGCGATTTCAGTTTGATAGGCCTCACGCTTGGCATCCAGCTGGGTTTGAATACGCTTGGCGGCAATCGACTCGCGCATAATACGTTGCACATCAATGACCGCCAGATTAACAGAATCGGCCGCCTGCGCCATTGGCACGGCAAAAAACGCTAGAAAGAAAACCTGTGCAATAACGGTAAGCAACCATAAGCGTAACATTAGAACCTCGTGCCAAAGCTGAATCGGAATTTTTGCTCTCGGTCGTAATCTTCTTTAATGATGGGGATAGCATAATCAATACGAATGGGGCCAAAGGGCGATTTCCACGAGAGGCCTTGCCCCGCCGATAAGCGCATCGAGCTGTTATCTCTAAAAATCTCACCAGGCTGGGGCTTGGTATCAAGACCGCTGAGGCTGCCTGCATCGACAAAAGTATAGGTCCGAAAGCCCAGCTCTTCCGGCAAACCCAGCGGATAAGCAAGCTCGGCCGAGCTGCGCAGAAAACGATTGCCGCCTAAAGCATCGCGGGCGGTGGTGCTTAAATCGCGCGGGCCCACGCCGGCAAACTCAAAGCCACGTAAGGATTCGCCACCCAGATAAAAGCGCTCGGAGATACGCACATCTTTGCCACCAATACCAAAAATGTAACCCACCTCGCCCTCAAGGCTTAAGACCACATCTTTGAGCGGTGAGGTATACCAAGTGCCCAGCAATTTATTGCGTAAAAAGCGCGAGTCGCCGCCAACACCAGCAAAATCGGTATTATAGCGCAGGATATAACCCTCGGTTGGCTCAAGCTTACTGTCTCTGCGATCGTAGCTCAGCTCTTGCCCAACGCTAGAGGTCACGGTGTCGCCGGCCTGCTCACGAATAAAGCGCGAGGCGGTGCTGGGCACATTGGTGATCTCAGATTTATCGAGGGTGTAATTCACGCGTTGGCGCAAAAACTCACCAAGCGGATAACCTAAACGCAAACTGCCGCCATTATTTTTTTGGTCGTACGAACTTTCAGTTTGGTTGTCACGCGATGTGCGGAATAAATCAAAGCCGGCCGATAAATCGCGCTCAAGAAAATAAGGCTCGGTAAAGCTGATATCATATTGCTGGCTGCGCTGTGAAAAAGTTGTGCCAACGCGCAAATCTTGGCCTTTGCCCAGCAAATTACGCTCACGCACGCTGATATCGCCTAAAATACCGTCCGTGGTTGAGAACCCCGCCCCTACCGATATTTCGCCCGTGGCTTTCTCTTGCACTTCAACCTCAAGATCGGCTTTATCGGGTTGCGCTGTGGGTTTTGGGGTCACTTTTACATTTTCAAAGAAACCCAAATCTTTGATGCGCTGCTCTGAGCGACGAATTTTAGAAGCATTAAATGGGTCGGCTTCAACCAACAGCATCTCACGACGAATGACGCGGTCTTCGGTTCTGTTATTGCCACTGACATTGACCCGATTAATAAAGACCCGTGGCCCCTCTTTGATTAAAAATTTTACATCAATGGTTTTGCTGTCTTCGTTGCGCTGCACCTGTGGGTCGATATCGACAAAAGCATATTGCAAATCACCCGCAGCTTTGGTGAGCGCGCTGATGCTGGCCTCTACTTCGCTGGCATTATACCAATCATCGCTTTTCATGGTCAGCTTTTGCATTAAATCATCGGTGTTGAGGTCTTTTAATTGTGACTCAAGCTCGACCTTGCCAAATTTATAGCGTGCGCCCTCATCCATGGTGAAGGTCATGAAAAAATAATCGCGCGTATCGTTTAGCTCGGCCACAGCCGACAGCACTCTAAAATCGGCATAGCCGTTATTCAGATAAAAGCGACGCAACAGCTCGCGATCAAAGTTAGTGCGGTCGGGGTCGTAAAAATCGGCCGAAGAAAGCAAGCGCCACCAGCGACTTTCTCTGGTGCTGATTTCAGCGCGCAAATCACCATCTGAAAAAGCCTCATTGCCAACAAAAGCAATGCGTGCCACGCCAGTGCGCGGCCCTTCAGTAATTTCAAACACCAAATCTGTGCGGTTTTGCTCTAAGGGGATAAGTTTAGGCTCTACTTTTGCGGCAAAACGGCCTGAACGGCGATACACTTCAAGCAGGCGGTCAACATCGGTTTGCACTTTGCTGCGCGTATAAACCACACGCGAGCGCAACTGAATTTCTTTTTCTAGGTCTTCGCTTTTAATTTCCGAATTGCCCTCAAACGCAATGCGATTAATAACGGGGTTTTCGGCAACTTTAACCACCAGAATAGCGCCATCCATGTTGAGCGAAACATCATTAAAATAGCCGGTGGCAAATAAATCCTTGAGCGAACGATCAGCGCGGGCTTGGTCAAAACTATCGCCCGCTTTAAAGCGCACATAACTTAACACGGTGCTCTCTTCAATGCGCTGCGCCCCATCCACCCGAAAAGCCGTAATGGTGGGGTTTTGCAGCCCTTGCATGACGCTGCCATCCATACCAAAGGGCGCAGCAGGTGCAAGTGCGGGCGCCGCCATCAGCGCATTGTTATTTATGCGCTGCGCATAAGCTGGCCCTGATAACATAACAGAGCATAAAATTAAAAATGCCAAACGCTTCATGAGAACAGCAAGTCCTTAAAATAAGCAAAGACGCGCAGCTGCTGCAAATCATTGAAAGTGGTAAACAGCATCAGCGTGATTAAACAGGCAAAACCAATGCGTGCGGCAAATTCTTGTGTGCGCTCAGACACAGATTTACCGCGCAAGGCTTCCGCACCATACATAACCAGATGCCCGCCATCGAGCAATGGCACCGGAAACAGATTTATCAGGCCAAGATTAATCGAGAGCACTGCCAAAAACCAGAACAGGCTCGCGGCGCCCTGCTCTTGCGTTTTGCCCGACATTTGCGCAATGCGCAGTGGGCCGCCCAATTCTTCGGCACTGCGGAAACCACTGATAATTTGCCAAACGGCTTTAAGCGTGCCTGTGGTTACATTCCATGTTTCAATCATAGAGGCCGGCACGGCTTGCGCCAAAGACATGCGCACAAACTCTTGCTCGCCGCCTTTAGCGGCTAGGCCCAATCGCGCCACCCGATGCGTATTGCCAAAATTATCCGTCACTTCAGTGATACGCGGCGTAAGTTTTATCTGCAATTCTTGCTGGCCGCGCTGTATTTGCAGGGCAACTTCTTTACCGCTATTGAGCGTAATAATGCGCTGAATATCTTCAAAACGCTGCACGCTTTGCCCATCGATACTTAAAATACGATCATCCGCTAAAATGCCGGCGCTGGCAGCGGCACTATCTGGCATAATTGCGCCGGCAACAGGTGGCGTGGTTGGCCGACCTGCCACCATAAACAAACCAATCAATACAAATATGGCAAAAATAAAATTAATGGCAGGGCCTGCGGCAACAATGGCTGCGCGCTTGCCCACGCTTTGGCTAAAAAATGCCACGGATTTTTCTGCATCGGTCATTTGTGTTTGTGCAGCAATATCGGGCATGCTGGCGGGGTCACGATCGCCATACATTTGCACATAGCCCCCAAGCGGCAACCAGCCAAATTTCCAACGGGTGCCATGGCTATCGGTGTAGCCATAAATTTCGTGGCCAAAGCCAATGGAAAAGACCTCAACGCGCACACCGCACCAGCGCGCCACAAGATAATGGCCAAGCTCGTGCACAAACACCAGCACCGACAAAATAACAATAAAGGGCAAAAAATATTGTGACAGAATGTGCAGTATATCCATAATTTATCTCATTGCTGATAAGGGTGGAATCGACAACCCGCTAAGCTTCCCGAACCATAGCAGTTTTGTGCGTTTCTGCCAAAAAAGATATAGTATGCTCGCGCACTTCTTGGTTAAGGGCGGTCATCTCGGCAATATTTGTTGCGCTTACGTTTTTATATTGATTTAACATGCGCTCGATGGTGTGAGCAATATCGGTAAAGCCAATGGCACAAGCTAAAAAATGCTCTACCGCCACTTCATTGGCGGCATTCAGCACCAAGGGTGCAGCGCCCCCCGCCGCCAGTGCTTGATAGGCCAAACCAAGGCACGGGAAAAGCGCAAAATGAGGTGCCTCAAAATGCAATTGGCCAATGGCGGCTAAATCAAGCGACGGCACGGGCGTTGCCATGCGCTGCGGATAAGCCAGCGTATGCGCAATGGCCGTGCGCATGTCTGGTGCGCCCATTTCGGCCAGCAAGGCACCATCGGCATATTCAACCAAGCCATGCACCAGCGATTGCGGATGCACCAGCACCTCAATTTTACTTGCGGGCAGGTTAAACAAAAAATGCGCCTCAATCACCTCAAGGCCCTTATTCATGAGGGTGGCGCTATCGATGCTGATTTTGGCACCCATGCTCCAAGTGGGGTGTTTCAGCGCCATGGCGGGCGTAACTTGCTGCAACTGCGCGTCACTCATGCCACGGCAAGGCCCACCAGACGCCGTTAAAATAATCCGCCTGACTTGCTGTGCCTGTGGCGCCGACCACAGCTGAAAAATTGCATTATGCTCGCTATCGACTGGTAAAATCGTGCAGCCCGATTGTGCGGCGGCCTGCAATAAATACTGCCCACCACACACCAGGGCTTCTTTATTGGCCAAGGCCACAAAACGCCCTTGCGCCACAGCGGCAAAACAAGGGGCAAGCCCAGCAAAGCCGGTAATGGCCGCCATGATATAATCGGCCGGCGCTGCGGCCGCTTCTAACACACCATTCGCGCCGACTAAAATATTTTGTGTGGGCAAGGCCGCGCGCAAATCGGCATAATGGCGCTCATCAGCAATAGCGATAATCTCGGGCTTAAATTCCTGCGCTAATATTGCCAGCTTTTGCCAATTTTTTTGCGCGGTTAAGGCCACAACCGAAAAATGCTCGGGGTTACGACGCAGTAAATCAAGCGTGCTATCACCAATAGAGCCGGTTGCCCCCAGCACAGAGACACGCCGTTTATTTGCGTGGCTCACTACCACCACCAGCCATGATGATCGGCAAATTGATCGAGTGCGGCCAAAGCCAAAGCGGCCAACATCAAGCCATCGATACGGTCAAGAATACCGCCATGCCCCGGAATTAACTGCCCGCTATCTTTAACGCCAGCATCGCGCTTTAAGGCCGATTCCATTACATCACCCACTTGGCCAATAATGGCCAAACAAGCCCCCAGCAAAGCCTTAAGCAGCAATGACTCTGCCGCAAAAGCAAAAGCAACAGCAGCGCCACATAAAGCTGCCAGCACCGCCCCACCCACCAAACCCGACCAGGTTTTTTTAGGGCTCCAGCGTGGGCTCAGCTTAGGGCCGCCAAAAATGCGCCCGCATACATATGCGCCAATGTCTGTGGCCCAAACGACCGCCAGCAAATAATAAATTAAAGCCATGCCGATATCGGGCTGGGCGCGTAAATGCAACAACGACCAGATAAACAACAATACATAAGCAAAGCCTGCTAAACGCCATATCAGCTCACGCTGGGCGGTTAATTTTAGCCACTCGCGCAAGGCCAAGGCGCCCGCCAAGAGCAGCAGCAGCAAATAAGCCAAGCCACCCAAATAAACAGCGGCCAAAACAATGGGCGCTAAAATAAGCGCCGATATCACCCGCACGCGCAAATCGGTAAAAACGGCGGTCATGCGGGTTGCTCTTGTTTGGCGGCAACGGCACCATAACGCCGCTCACGCTGGGCATAATCGGCTAAGGCTGCGGCAAAATCTTTGCTGCCAAAATCCGGCCAATAGGTTGGGGTGAAATAAAGTTCGGCATAGGCTAATTGCCACAATAAAAAGTTAGACAGGCGCTGCTCGCCCGATGTGCGTATAAGCAAATCAGGTGGCGGAATATCGGCGGTATAAAGCGCTTGGGCAAATAATCTTTCAGAAATTTGCTCGGGCGTGAGTTGCCCTTGCTGCACGGCTTGCGCCAGCTTTTGCGCAGCTTGGGTAATTTCTTGCTGGGCGCCATAACTTAAAGCAATGACCAAAGTGAAAGCTTGGTTTGCCGCCGTCAGCTGCTCGGCCTCGGCAATTTGTGTGCGTATATCTGTTGGCAGTAATTCGCGCTGACCAATGACGCGCAGCCTGACCCCTTGCTGATGCAACTTTGCCAGCTCGGCTTGCAGATAAAAGCGCAGCAATTGCATCAGCTCGCCCACTTCTTCGGCAGGGCGGCGCCAATTCTCGGTTGAGAAAGAATAAAGCGTAATTATTTTTACGCCATAATCGCGCGCGGCATCGAGCGTGCGCTTCACCGCATCAATACCGGCCTTATGCCCCAAGCTGCGCGGCAAACCCCGCGCTTTGGCCCATCTGCCATTACCATCCATAATAATGGCGACATGTTGTGGAATATGGCTGGGGCTGATATTCAAAACTAGACCTGCATAATATCTTTTTCTTTGGCCGCCAAGGCTTCATCAGCTTTTTTGATGAAGTTGTCGGTGAGGGTCTGCACTTTTTCAGAGAGTGATTTATGAATATCCTCGCTGATTTCACCGTCTTTTTCTTGTTTTTTGAGTGTTTCCATCCCATCACGCCGCACATTACGCACAGCCACCCGCGCACTTTCGGCATATTTACCAGCAATTTTGGACAATTCTGCGCGGCGCTCTTGCGAAAGCCCCGGAATGGGCACACGAATAAGCGTACCATCGGCTGCGGGATTTAATCCTAAGCCTGCATCCCGAATGGCCTTCTCGACGGCTTTGCACATGCCTTTATCCCACACCTGTACTGAAATCATGCGCGCTTCCGGCACATTGATGGTGGCCACCTGATTAAGCGGCATCATGCTGCCATAGGCATCAACCATCACTGGCTCTAACAGGCTGGCCGAAGCCCGCCCCGTGCGCAAGCCGCCAAACTCACGCCGCAAGGCCTCAAGGCAACCTTCCATGCGTTTTTCCAGCTCTTTTAATAATTCAGCCATTTTATACTCCTAATTTAAGATGCCAGAACGGCGGGGCCATCACTGACCACGGTGAAAAGCCCCTGCCCTTGCACAACGGCAGCACAGGCCCCTGGTTTGCGGATATTAAACACAACAATGGGTATATGATTTTCGCGGCACAGCGATACGGCGCTGGCATCCATCACTTTAAGGTCACGCGACAGCACATCATGATAGCTAAGGCTGCTAAAACGCTGCGCATCGGGCACTTTTTTGGGGTCGGCCGAGTAAATCCCATCGACTGAGGTGCCTTTAAACAGCGCGTTGCAATTCATCTCTGAGGCACGCAAGGCCGCGCCAGAATCGGTGGTAAAAAATGGGCTGCCCACGCCAGCGGCAAAAATAACCACACGGTTTTTTTCCATATGACGCATGGCACGACGGCGAATATAAGGCTCGCACACGCTCGACATTTGTATGGCCGATTGTACCCGTGTTGGCACGCCGGCTTTTTCTAAGGCATGCTGCAAGGCCAATGCATTAATAATGGTGCCCAACATGCCGATATAATCGGCCGTGGCACGCTCCATGCCCTTGGCGGCTCCAGCCGCACCTCGGAAAATATTCCCACCACCAACCACCAAGCATACTTGCACACCCATGGCGCAAACAGCGGCTACCTCAGCCGCCACGCGATCGGCAGTGGCGGGGTCTATGCCATATTCACCAGCACCCATCAAAGCCTCGCCCGACACCTTAAGCAAAATGCGACGGTAGCGAGGGTTGGCCATGATGAGCGCCTTTAAGTTATGTTATATCGTTATAGGGCCGACTGCTGGCACTAACCTATTTACTGCTCGCGGCCACTTGTGCAGCAACTTCAGCAGCAAAGTCGGACGTTTGCTTGTCAATGCCTTCGCCCAATTGGAAGCGCACAAAGCCAGCAAGCTTAACCGGAGCTGCCAGAGTTTTGCTGGCATTCTCAATAACTTTGCTGATTTTTGTTTCGCCATCCAGCACCGAGACTTGCTCCAGCAAAACCACCTCTTCGTAGTATTTACGAATGCGGCCTTCAACCATTTTGGCAATAATGTCGGCGGGCTTGTTGCTGCCTTGCGCTTGCTCCATCAGAATGGCGCGTTCACGCTCAAGATTAGCCGGGTTTACATCGGCAATCGTCAGCGCTTCAGGGCGGGCAGCGGCCACATGCATGGCAATTTGCTTGCCCAATTCGAGCAGCTTAGTGGTGTCGGCCGTGCTTTCAAGTGCAACCAACACACCAATTTTGCCAAGGCCCGGCGCGATGGAGTTATGCACATAAGCTGCCACAACGCCCTGCCCCACTTGCAAACGCTGGCCACGGCGCAAATCCATATTTTCGCCGATGGTGGCGATAAGGTGCGTCAGTTCCTCGGCCACATTGCGGCCTACATCAGCAAAAGGCTGAGTTTTAAGCGCTTCAATATCGCCGCCTTTGCTCAGCATAATCTCGGCCACGCGTTTGGCATAGGCTTGGAACTGATCATTGCGCGCCACAAAGTCTGTTTCGGCATTCACCTCAACAATGGCGCCCATGCCGCCTTTAGCGGCAACAGCAACCAAACCTTCGGCAGCCACGCGGCCGGCTTTTTTGGCCGCGTTCGATAGGCCTTTTTTACGCAGCCAATCGATGGCGGCTTCAAGGTCGCCCGCGCTTTCCGTAAGGGCTTTTTTGCAATCCATCATGCCCGCGCCGGTTTTGTCGCGCAGGTCTTTTACCAAACTTGCTGAAATTTCAGTCATCGGTATCTCCTAGTTTTAAAACGATAAGCAAAAGACCGAAAATTAGGCCTGCACGGCAACGGCTTCCGTCACGGTCTCAACCGCAGCTTCAACCGGTGCTTCAATGGCAGCGCCCAGATCTTTGCCGCTCGATTGCAGCTCTTGCTGGATACCATCAATGACCGCGCCAGCAATCAGCTCGCAATAGGTCTCGATGGCGCGCAAAGCGTCATCATTGCCGGGGATAGGATAGGTAATGCCCACAGGGTCGGCATTACTATCGCACACGGCCACAACCGGAATACCCAGTTTTTGCGCCTCTTGCACAGCGATGCTTTCCTTGATGACGTCCATCACAAACAAAATATCTGGCAGGCCGCCCATTTCTTTGATGCCGCCAAGGCTGCGCTCTAATTTGTCGCGCTCATTGCCCATATCCAGCATTTCCTTTTTGGTGAGCTTGCTGGCTTGCAGATCCATACGCTCTTCAATTTCGCGCAGGCGCTTGATGGATTGCGAAATGGTTTTCCAATTGGTGAGCATGCCGCCCAGCCAACGGTGATTAACATAATATTGGCCGCATTTTTTGGCCGTTTCGGCGATTTTTTCTTGTGCTTGACGCTTGGTGCCAACAAAGAGCACGCGGCCACCACCTGCCACCGTATCGCGCACGGCTTGCAAAGCGCGATGCAGCATAGGCACAGTTTGCTCAAGATCGATAATGTGCACGCCACCCCGAACGCCATATAAATATGGCTTCATCTTGGGGTTCCAGCGGCGGGTATTGTGACCAAAATGTACGCCAGCTTCAAGCAATTGGCGCATAGTGAACATTGGCATTGCCATGATAAAAACTCCTCCGGTTATGGCCTCTAGGTGGCAGGCACCCCTTATGGGCACCGGATAAAAGCCACCTATGTGAATTACCCTGTGTTGCCACAAGGTTGCAGGCTTTTTAACTGATTATGCCCAAGCAATGCAAGCCTTAACCAAGGTCAATGCCCATTTTTCGGTAAAAATAGACACAAAGCGGGTAGCAAATCATGCAAGCCAGAGCGGCCAAGGCAAAGGCCAGCGGAAACTTACAGCCAAACTTAAAGGCCAGATTAAAGGCGATAAAGAAGGCCAAGGACGGCACCACCAGATAAAACACACTCACGCCAAGGCTGTTCACTTTGGCCATATCGCGTGTTTCGTAATAAAGCCAGCCCATAGCCAGCATCGAACTAAGCGGCAAAGAGACTAACGCCGCCCCCCAAAAAGTGCTGCGCTTAGCGATTTCTGAGACGATGGCAATAATCAGCGCCGATAAAGCGACTTTTATCCAAAACATGCACCCACCTTGGAAAAACACCAGAGATTTGCTATAGTTCTATTATGACAGCTTATCGCAAAAAAGCACCCTTTAATGATTGGTGGTATTGGTCGGATGTGCTGGCCAAGCGCCTGGTGACGATTGCGCAAATGTATAACGAGTTTGGTGAGCCACAACGCGCCCATGATGCCGACGCCACCAGCCGTAAACTCAACGAAATTTTTTTGGGCCCCGCCCGCATGGGGCAAAAAGGCGTTAAAACCGATGAGGAAAAAGCCGCGCTTGCCAAAATAGAAGAAGAAGCGATTTTTGCGGGCGTGGTTATTTGGCAAGAAATGCTCAATAGCCTGCCCTTTATCTCTGAGCAATTGCAAAGCTACCTTGATATCAAATGGGCCGATATCAACCCGCAAGACGAAAAAAAGATGCAGCAAATGGGCAATATCGACCCACGCGCCACCGAATTATTTTGGGGCCCTAAAGGCCGCTATGATGAGGGCATTCGCTCGGGTCACCCAAAAGATGGCGGCTTGCCGGGTATCTTGTTAAATTATCTTTTAGCCGAGCGTGGCAGCAGCAGCCGCTCGCCCAGCCAATATAAAACCGAAAACTCCCATAATACTTTTTGGGGGCGCAGCAACGATATGAATAAAGCCTTCAGCCCACCCAGAGGCGGCATGTAATTAGCGCACATGGTGGTGTGGAGCTTGAGGGTATAGTTATGCCCCAAATTCGCGTGGTTTTGCCGCACGTGCTGTCACCGGCGCGCCACGATTTGGCTCGGGGGCGGCCTTCAGTGCAGGCGTCGCAACAGGCGCGGCAGCATTTTCTACTGCCGGCATTTTAACATTCACAGCCACGGGTCTTGTACCGGGCAAAACCACAAATATCGGGTCGGGCGTGTTTAACACCACTGGTGCTTCTTTTGCTGCTTTTTTTGCTTCAATATCAGCCGCACGTTTTTGCGCCTGCTTGGCTTCAGCCTCTTTGGTCATGGGCGTTGCCAAAATTCTGGGCAAAATCATGGCTGTTTTGCCGATAGCTTGCATGGCATGTAAGCCAAGTTTTGCGCATTGAACGGGCAGATGATAGGCCAGCAAAGCATAAATATTGGTACTAAGGCCATGCAAAATACCAAGCTTAGTTGCAGCATCATTATTATCGGCGCAGTTATTTTGCTGTCGCAGAGATTTTACCACATAATCTGCTTGTGATAGCCCACTATAAGACTCAAAAATACTCGCCTTGTAATCTCTCGCGCCTTGATGTTTTCGAAAATAATTATCGTCAAAAATCATCGATTTTATAAAATTACCAAATATTGCCGTAAACAATGTTGTCGTAAGAATAATCGGAACAGCCACACCACCAATAAAAGCCGCGACAGCAGCCAAACCAGCCACCGCTAAAACATTAACACTTATCTCAGTCCAAAAACGCGCTTTACTATAGCTTTGGTTGAGCTCTTTTTCTGTGGGTATATGATTATCGCTCATTTTTAGCTCCAAAGAATCCGCGCATTACGCACCAAATTCACGGCCTTTGGCCGCGCGCGTAATCGGTGCGGGCTTAACAGCAGTATCTGGCTTAGTTTTAACAATAGGTGCCGCAGCTGCGGCAACGGCGACAGCTTTAGCAGGCTCTACTTCGGCAACCGGAGCAGGCAGCACAGCAAGCTCAGGCGTGGGCATAATGATTGTTTCTGCTCTTGGAGTATTACTTGTATTGGCCAGAGCTTTTGCCGCCTGTTTTTCTGCTTGTTTTTTTGCTTGCTTCTCTACAGCCTCTTTGGTCATGGGGGCAAACATGATTTTAGGCACACTCCAAGCTGCACTCCAAGCTGCACTGGCAAAAGAGCCGATAAGTTTGGCCAATTTGATTGGGCCACTATAAATCATCATTCCTGTAAGGCTGGTTTTGAGGCCATGCAATATGCCTAGTTTTTTAACGGCCATGATATCGTCGGCACAATTATTTTGCTGCCGCAATTTGCTGATAAGCACGCGTTGCGATCGATTTGACCAACTATCATCACCATATTTCATGCTCACTAATTCATATTCGCTGGCTACATAATCACGGCTATTATGCTTGGCATAGTGATGCCTATCATAAAAATTATCACGTTTAGCCAGGTTGCCAAATAAATAGACAAAACCCACCGGCAAGGCTGCTAAAAAGCCGGATGGTCCAGCGATCAGCGCGGTCACTCCAACAATAATTGCCGGTGCTACAAAGTTTGTGGTCATTTCCGCCCAGCCACGCGCTTGAGCGTAGCTCGCGTTGAGTTCTGTTTCTGTGGGTTGCGTGCTCATATTTTAGCCATGCGTTGCGGTTTTTGCGGCTATCGCTGTGCGGGGCGCTGCACGTAAAGGCGCTTGCCCGGTGCCAGTTAGTGCATCAATCGGTTTTGCGGCAACATCGGCCAAGGTAATGGGCCTTGCTTCAAGCTCGACTAATTTTGCAGTCAGCTCTTTATTGGCTGCTAGGGCGGCCTCAAGGCGGCGATTAGCATCGGCCAGATCTTTTAGCTTAATAGCCTCTTGCTCGGTTGCAGCAGCCAATTGTTTGTTGGTTGTTGGCGATGCAGCGGCTTTAAGCAAAAATGCGCTTAAGCGCAGCGGCATAAAGTAAAAATTATGCCACACGCCATGGCCAATGCCCATTTTGGCCGCTGCCTCGTGAGTATTGGCTGCATCCGCCTTCGACATAATTTCGCGGGCATAGCGGGTGTTATAGCCATAATCAAAATGAAATAGATTACGGTTGGTGCCGTGGTTATGCGCACTTTTGATGCACATGCCGACAAATAAAGGTAGCGCCAAAAGCCCAAAAGCTGGCCCAAAAGTAGCGGCCGCCAAAAGAGGAATGCCGACCAAACCGACTGCATCGGTTAAAAGCGAGCTCCATGTGGCAAAACGATTATAAGTGAGGATTACATCTGAGTCGTAATCATTTGGACGTAATTTTGTTTGTGTCATAATAAACTCCATCAATAGAAATTATATCTATGATGAATTTATAGCACGAAACAATGAAAGTAATAAATTAAAGACGCGCCGCAACACATTGCAATTTAACAAGTTTAGCTACAGCAAACAAGGTTAACCGATAAAATTAGCCAAGCCCGCGCGTTATTAGGCGCCGAACTCGAAGAGTTCAAAAGCCAAGACTCCGCGCAGTCTTACGCGCCGAACTCGAAGAGTTCAAAAACCTAAAGCCCGCGCTTTGTTATGCGCCGAACTCGAAGAGTTCAAAAACCTAAAGTCCGCGCGTGATCTTTTGAATTTCTTTCGCCACCAAACGCTCAATCATCGGCGGCAGGTTTTGGTCAAGCCAATCTTTAAGCATGGGGCGCAATATATCCACAACCAAGCCCTCTAATGTGCGTGAGCCATCACCAATCGGAAAATGCTGCGGCATGGCCATAGTTTGTTTCTCAATGGTGTTGGCCAATTGTGCCAAGGCGGATGCGGCACTTTGCGCGGCCATATCTGAGAGCAAGGAATCTGTTGCGGCAGGCGCGGGCTCATCCATTTCGGCCATCATTGCGGCAAAATTTGGCTTAGCATTGGCGCTGATATTTTCATGAGGCATGTCATCGGCAGGGGCATTTAAATCCATCACGCTGCCATCATCTTTTAGCTCTTGCGTCAGCTCTATCACTGTATCGTCATTATCGGCGGCATCCGCACCGCCCTCACCGTTATTATCGGCGTTGGGCGCGGCTTCGCTGCCATCAGCAATGATGCGGCGAATGGAAGCCAGAATTTCTTCCATTGAGGGTTCGGCGTTTTTGGCGTCGGCGTTCATCTGTGCGTTTAAGTTGTTTAAAGTTATCTATCACTATCAGCATTAGCCGATTCCACAAACAAAGCAAAGGCTTATTACAAAGCCCCCAACCCTCTTGCTGTGCTTATTATTCCCAAGTGCCGAAAAGACGCCGCGCTGTGCGGTTGGCATGCTCATCGGCATTATAAAGATCGACCTTTAACTGCAAGTTTTTAGCGGTAAATTCGCCGATTGAGGCTAACAGCTGATAGCTGCTGACAGCTTCGTCGCGGTCGGCCAGAATAAGGCTAACTTTTGCATCTAATAGCTCTTGCTCGGCATCGAGCACATCAAGCACAGTGCGGCTGCCCACCTGATTTTCCTGCCGCACGCCCTCAAGCGCCAGCTGCGAGGCCTTCACCTGGGCTTGACGCGCAACAGCACTGGCTTTAGCGGCCTGCCATGACTCCCAAGCGCGAATGGCACCCTCACGGGCTTGCCGGCGGGCTTCATCAAGCTCTAGGCGGCGCTGACTGGCGGTTTGCTTGGCCTGCCGCACACGGGCATGCTCGGCACCAGCCTGATAAAGCGGCATGGTGACACGGGCCACCACACTGGCACTATCGACCTTATCGTTGGTGAGCGTGGTTTCTTCCCATGAGCGGCGCAACTGACCGGTTATATTGGCCTCGGGCAAAAGGCTGCCAAATTGCTCATCGACCTGCGCATTGGCCGCGACCTCAGTTTCGCGGGCGGCAATAAAATTTGGGTTATTCTTTTCGGCCAGCTCCATTGCTTCGGCAAGGCTGGCCGGCAAAGTAGTGGCAAAGTTAAGAGAACTATCGGGTTTAGTAAGGTTGCTGGGCGGGGCCGCAAACACACGCTCAAAGCTTGCCTTGCTGGAATTGTAATTACCATTGGCCGC
This sequence comes from Rickettsiales bacterium, assembly GCA_027485855.1. Classification (GTDB taxonomy): domain Bacteria; phylum Pseudomonadota; class Alphaproteobacteria; genus JAIXQD01. Next base: position 243,933 of record JAIXQD010000001.1, read on the forward strand.
CACCCGATCGGCTTCAGCGCGGGCAAGGCGCGATTCCGCTTGGCTGACATCGGTGCGGGTAATGTCGCCAACTTTAAAGCGACTTTGCGCAGCATCAAGCTGCGCCCTCAACACTTCAACGTTTTTTTGGTTCAGCTCAAGCACAGCTTGGTCACGTAAAACATCATGATAAACAGTGGCCGCATTCAGCAAAACGCTTTGCTCGGTGCTATAAAGTTGTGCGGCCGCTGCTGCCACACTGGCCTCGGCCCCGCGTCCGGCGGCAATAGTGCGCCCACCACGAAACAGCGGCTGTGAAGCTGTTAAGCTTAAAGCTTTTGGCGTGCTATTCCGATCGGGCAAATTTTCAAAATCGGTGTTGTCGCGACCAATGCTGCCATCGGCGCTGATGGTGGGCAGCCAGCCTGCATTGGCTAAGGCCAATTGCTCATCGATAGCGCGTTTTTGCGCCCGTGCGGCATCAAGCACGGGGTTGGTCTGATAGGCTTTTGCCAAAGATTCGGGCAGAGTTTCAGCAAGTGCTGCATAAGGCAGCATGGCCAAGACAGAAGCCAAAAGCAAATTACGCAGCATCTTCATCGCTCCGGTAAGAGAATTATTGTCTAATAACGCGCCATGTTGGGGTCAATTTCAGCTGCATAAGCATCAATACCGCCCGCTACATTCATCACTGTATAGCCTGCTTCGGTTAAAAAACCAGCCGCACGCGCACTGCGACCCCCATGATGGCATAAAGCTGCGATGCTTTTGTCACGCGGTAGTTCATTATATCGTTGTGGCAATTGTGCCAAGGGAATATGCACCGCATTGGGCAAGCTGCATATTGCCACCTCAAAGCTTTCACGCACATCAAGCAGCACCGTGTCGCCCTCGTTCAGGCGAGCCACTAAATCCTGCACCGAGATATTGATGACACTCAAAACACAAACCCCTTATCAGCCAGCAATTCGGGCAAGAGCGGCACTGCGGCATCAAACAGCGTACGCGCCGTAAGGCTGCCATGATGATGCTGATAAAGCATCGCCCGACCAAAACCAGTATCGGCCAGCCCCATATCTGCGTTGCCTTGGCTTTGCACCACAGCCAGCAGGCAACCGCCATCGGTCAGTTGTGCGGCATAGGCCGGCGGCACGCGCTCAATCATGCCATTAAAAATAATCAAATTATAAGGCGCGTTTTGCGCATAGCCATGGGCTAAATCAGCATCGACAATGGTAAGGCGCATAGATAAAGCCAAAGCATTTTTCTGCATTTGCGTGCGTAATTCTAAAACTGGCTCTAAAGCGGTTACATCATAACCAAGCAAGCTTAGCAGTGCGGCTAAATAACCGTTAGCCGCACCTATAACTAAAGCCTTATGCGCTAACGGGCTGCCATACTGAGCAGCCGTTAAGGCATGCTCTTGCAACAAACGACCTGCCACAACCGGTTGCAACAACACGCGGCCATGACCCAGCGGCACATTTTCATCGGCATAGGCTAAAGCTTGTTTATCGTGGGGGACAAATAGCTCACGCGGCAGACGCGCAAAGGCCTGTAAAATTTGTTCATCGACCACACGATTGGGCTTTAGCTGTGATTCAAGCATATGTCCACGCGCAGTATCGAAGCTAAAGGCTGGCAATGGATGCTCCGCATGTTGGGCGTATTGTTTCTGCATAGGTATATTCATCCGTCTTATCTATATTACAATATAAACTGATTTGACTTTATCGTCTATGTTGCCTTATGTCATTTTTCTGTCTAAATTGTATGAAGTAACTGTTGTAGGTTACTATTATTTATAGGCGCGATGGCAGAATGGTCCCGCCTGAGCGACAATGTTAGAATTATTTTGTTGGTTACTATTATTTATGGCGCGATGGCAGAATGGTGATGCAGAGGACTGCAAATCCTCGAATGCCGGTTCGATTCCGGCTCGTGCCTCCACTAACCCCCACTTGCGACAGCCAGCATTAAAAACTGCTGCGGCGTTACCGTCTCGGCGCGCTGTGTTGGGTTTATGCCGTGGCTGTGTAATTGCTCTTCGGTAAAAAAATCCGCAAGCGAGCTACGTAGCATTTTGCGCCTTTGGCCAAAAGCGGCAGCGGTAATTTTTTCTAGCTTGCTGATAATCAATGCATCGGGCCGCTGCGCTTTGGGCTGAAATAACACCACAGCAGAATTTACCTTGGGTGGCGGCGTAAAAGCGCCGCTCGGCAAGCGCAGCACAATTTTTGCATCAGTCAGTAGCTGCGCCAAAACTGAAAGCCTGCCATAGGCTTTGCTGTTGGGTTCGGCCACAAGGCGCTCGGCCATTTCTGCTTGAAACATCAGCGCTAAATAATGCCAATTTTCGCATTGTTTAAGCCAGCCCAACAGCAAGGGCGTAGCGATATGATAAGGCAAATTGGCCACAACAGCGCGTGGGGCCGGCAATTGCAGCAAAAAATTCTCGGCCAGCGCATCGCCCTCTAACACCGTAAGGCGCCCTTCGGCTGCTTGTAAAAGCGGCTGTAAAGCTTCTATGCAGCGCTTATCAAACTCGATAGCTAAAATTTGCTGTGCGCCTTCCAGCAAAAGTGCGCGAGTAAGGCCGCCGGGCCCCGGGCCCACCTCTAATATATTGAGCTTGCTTAAATCAGGGATTTGGCGGGCAATTTTACGGGTTAAGTTAATATCGAGCAAAAAATTTTGCCCAAATGATTTTTGTGCTGAAAGCTTAAGTGCGGCAATCACCTGACGCAGCGGCGGCAATGCCGCAACCGCAGGCGCACAATCAGGATTTAACATCTATGTGCGCACGGCGGCGCAAATCGCGCAGCAGGCGACGCGCCGAAAGTTCGAGCCGTTCCATGCCAATATTATTGGTCATTTCCTCGCGCGAGGGCAGGCCGTCAAGCTGGTCGTCTCTGGCGCAGAGCATTACTAGAACGGCGACATCATTCACCAGATATACCGTGCTCGCCTCACCTACCGATAAGGGCGTAACGGCCTTAGCCAACCAGCTGGGCAGCTCGGCTAAGGTTTTTTCACCTAAATCATCGAACTGCCAATTGGGCAAAGTTTTGCCCGCATCGCGCACAGCAGCACAGCTTTGGCCAGTGCCCACCAGTTTTTTAGCTTCATCGCCCACAGCGGCTTGCGTCTCCGGCGTCACGGCTTGCGCAATTTGCAGCAAGGTTACTTTTGATGCGGCAGGGTTAGGTGTGGCAGTCACCCGTTGATCACGGAAAGCTAAAATACTATAGCCACCCGCTAAACGCAGCGGCCCCACAATTTGCCCTGGTGTTAAACCGGCTAAAGCTTGCGCCTGCTCTGGCTCTAGCTGGCCAGGTTGTAACCAGCCCAAATCGCCGCCAGCCGCCGCACTGGCCGATTGCGAAAATTGCTGCGCTAAGCGCTGAAAAGGCGCGCCACTGCGTAATTGCTCAACCAACCCTTCGGCGAAGGCTTTAATTTGTGCTTCGTCAGCATTGCCATCGACCGTTAAAAAAATCTCACCCAAAAGATATTCGGGCTTGCCAGCATTGGCTTTAAGCTGGTTGATGCGTTGCGTGACTTCTTCTTCGCCCACTTCAACCAGCGGGCGCAGGCGTCGTGCCACCATTTTGCCCCAAGCTAAATTAGCCCGCACTTGTGCCGTTAAAGTATCGGGGTTCACGCCATTGGACAGTAAAAAGGCATCAACATCGCCGCCAGCAATTTGGTTGCCTTCAGCAATTTTACGCTTGGCCTCAGCAATCTCGGCATCGTCAACGCTGATATTGTTGCGTGTGGCTTCTTGCAGCTGTAATTTTTCGTCAATCAGACCACGCACCACTTGTGGTAAAAGCCGTGCCTGACTTTCAGCCGAAGGCGGCAAGCCCGCCGTAAGCATGGCCATAGCTAAACGATTATCAACATCACTGCTGGTGATGATATCGTCATTGACCACAGCGGCAATTTGCGCGCTTTGTGCCAAAGCAGACAAAGGCAGCAGCAGAAAAAAGAGAATCAGCAAAATACGCATGGGCATGGTTATAGCCTGTCAGCCCTCTTCGCGAAAGAGTAAGGCTGCATAAGCGGCCGATAAAGCAATGAGCGGTGCAGCCCACCCCCCTAAAATGGCCGGCAAAGCCTGTGACGCCCCTAAAGCCTGCACCACATCATTAAAGGCAAAGGCCAAAGCGCCAAGACCAATCCCCAAGGCCGCGCCCAATAATGCGCCGCTTTTGCGGGTATTTTGGCGGGCAAAGCAAGCGGCCAGCACCAGCATGGCCAAGAGCAAAAAGGGTTGCGCCAAAACCGCATGAAACTGCACCAAATAGGGCGTGGCCGAAAAGCCGCTGGCTTCAACCGCTGCAATAAAAGCCGGTAAATCCCAAAAGGGGATGGCTTTGGGGTTGGTCAGGCTTTCTTGAATTTTTGGCAAGGTTAAGGTTGTGGCCAGCACATAAAAAGGCACAGTCTCGCTTGGCAGATGCGGGCGATGCACAAAGGCCTCTTCAATCAGCCAGTGGTCATCGCTGAGCGTGGCTTTGGCGCCATCAATACGCTCTAAGTAACGGCCTTCCGCATCATGCACCAACACCATAACCGGACTAATGGTTAAAGGATTACCACTGACGGTGCTGGCATGAATGAGCGCTTGCCGCCCCTCATCCATTTGCCTCAGCCACAAACCTGTGTTGGACAAATCAAAAATATCTTTGCGGTCAAAATATTTTGTCTCTAGCGCTTTATAGGCGCCAATACCGCTTGCCGCGATAGGCGTAAAAACCAATAAATTAAACAGCGCAAAGCTAATGGTCAGCCATAAAGCTGGCCGAATAAATTGCCAAACCGATATGCCAGCGGCGCGCAATACCACCAATTCAGAATTACGCGTTAAGCGCCAAAAGCTATAAAGCCCCGCAAACAAAACCACAAAAGGCAAAAGCTGCTGCAAGGTATCGGGCAATTTATAAAGCCCCATGCGCAGTAAAATGGGTAATGTGGCATCGGGCCTTGCCGCGGCTCTGCGCATAAGTTCAGACATTTCTAACATAAAAGCCAGCAGCGATAAGGCCAGCAGCATTAAACCAAGCCACACGGCAAATTGCCGTGCTAAATAGCGGCCCATAATGTCGAAGGGTGAGAGGCGCGAGATGCTGTTCATCATCGCCGCCGCAAACGCCACAGCCCATAAAAAGCCGGCGACAACACCACAAAAGCCAGCAGCGCAATAAACCATAAATTGCGGCTAATCATGCTACCCAAACTCATGGCCGCACTTTGCCAACCTATCACAATGATAGTGACAATAATTAAACGCGATAACATGCCTCGCCGGTTAAAGGGCGTTTGCACAATTATCGCCACAGCCAACAAAGCAAAACTTAAAGCCAGCAAAGGCAGGGCCGCTCTGCTGGCAATTTCGCCATAGAAGCGGTTTTGAATATTGGGCATTTGTAAATCGAAGGCGGTGGGATGCAAAAGGTGGCTGATGCTGCGCTCTCGCGGCTCAGACCAGCGCGTATCAAGGGCACTGTCAAACATGGCTAAATCGACGGTGTAGCGCTCAAACTCTAATTGCGCTAAGCGGCCATTGGCTCGGTTAAACTCTTGCCGACGGCCGTCATATACAACCACGCGCGCCGTATTATTGGGGCCGCCACTCACCACCTCGCCCTGCTCGGCCATAATGGTGATGGGGGTTTCGGGCTTGCGCTCGTCATGCACGATAATGCCCAAAAGCCGGCCATTTGCTGCCCGATCTTTAATGTAAACCATAAGACCATCACGCAGGCGGTTAAATTGCCCATCGCGCAACAGTAGCGCTGAGGCATCTTCTCTGATGGTATATTCAAGCCGCACCAATTCACGATTGGCCCAAGGTGCCACAACAAAAGTTATCAATAAGCCAAGGGCGGCCGCGCCAAAGCCCAGCCTTATAGCGGGGTTTGCCAATTGCCACGGGCTTAAACCAGCCGCACGCATTACCACTAATTCGCTATCATAAGTGAGCCGGTGATAGATAAACATAACGCCAATCACAACTGCGGCTGGCAAAATCATGTAAAGGAATGTTGGCAAAATCAGTAGCATCAGCCGCAAAAACAACAAAAGATGCGCGCCATGATCAACCACCAGATTCATCAGCCGTAACGATTGCGTCAGCCAGATAACGCAAGCCACAGCCAGCAAAGCAAAGCCGGTGGCTATCAGTAATTGTCGCAACATATAGTTTTGTAGCTGAAACATCGGCGGTGATAATGCGGCTTTACAGGGCTGCGGTTCAAGCTAAACTTACGGCTGTTAACCTATTTTCTGTTTATTTTCTCTGCTGCACCCCCCTGCCCCTTATGTAAAGGATATCACGCCATGAAAATCAGCTTTACTACACCTGCTTTGCCAAATAGTGGTGCTTTGATATTGTTACTGCCCGAAGGCGGCAAGCCCAGTGCCGCACTTAAACAAATCGATAAAAAGACCGGCGGCAGAATCAGTAAGGCCATGAAGGCCAATGAGTTTAAGGGTAAAAGCGGCGAAACTTTAGTGCTGCTCAGCCCCTCTGGCACCAGCCTTAATCGGGTGGTGTTATTTGGCGTGGGCGATGTGAGTAAAATCAATCATCTGACATTACAAAATTTGGGTGGCCAGCTTTATGCCAGCAAAAATAAAGACAGCCTCACCGAAGCCAGTGTGCTGATTGAAGCCCTAGGCACGCATGAAGCAGCTTGTGTGGCCGCCGACATTGCCTATGGCGCCTTGCTGCGCAGCTATCAGTTTAACAAATATCATACCAAGCGCGGCGATGCTAACAGAGCTAATCTTAAAAAGCTTAATCTGCATTTGGCCGATCATCTGGGCGCTAAAAAGCTGTTTGCCACACATGCAGCCGTGGCTGAAGGCGTATTTCTCACCCGCGATTTAGTGACAGAGCCGGGCAATATCATTTACCCCGCCACACTCATGCAAAAATGCCTTGAGTTAAAAGCGCTGGGCGTAAAGGTTGAAGTGCTCGACCACGACGCTATGGCTAAACTGAATATGGGCGCATTATTGGGCGTGGCGCAAGGCAGTGTGCATTTGCCTTATCTGGTGGTTATGCATTGGGAAGGCGATAAACAAGCGAGCAACAAAAAATCTGCGCCTATTGCTTTGGTGGGTAAAGGCGTCACTTTCGATAGTGGCGGCATTTCAATTAAACCTGCGGGCGGCATGGGCGATATGAAATGGGATATGGCAGGCGCGGGCGCCGTCATTGGCACGATGCACAGCCTTGCTGCCCGCAAAGCCAAAGCGCATGTGGTGGGTTTGGTGGGCTTGGTTGAAAACATGCCCTCGGGCACAGCACAAAGACCGGGCGATGTTGTCACCAGCGCTTCTGGCCAAACGATTGAAGTGCTTAATACCGATGCTGAGGGTCGCCTCGTTTTAGCCGATGTGTTGTGGTACGCCAAAGAGCATATCAAGCCCAAGCTCATTGTCGATTTAGCCACATTAACTGGCGCCATTATTGTGGCGTTGGGCCATGAGCAAGCGGGCTTATTTGCCAATAACGAAGAGCTGGCCACGCAATTGCAAGCCGCGGGCAAAGCCACCGGTGAGCGCCTTTGGCCCATGCCTTTAGGCGAGGAGTATAACAAGCAAATTAATAGCGATATTGCGGATATGAAAAATATCGGCCCCGAGCGCTCGGCGGGCAGCACCATGGGCGCCGTTTTTCTAGAGCGCTTTGTTGGTAAATTGCCTTGGGCGCATCTTGATATTGCTGGTGTAGCCTGGCATTACCGCGATACGCATTTAGGCGCAAAGGGTGCCAGCGCTTTTGGTGTGCGTTTGCTCAATGAGTTTATCGCGCAGCACGAGGCCCAAAATACTTAAGCCAAACACTTAGCCAAATACCTAAGCCAACAGAACGATGACCGATATTCGTTTTTACCACTTAACGCGCAGCGCCCTTGAACAGGCGCTGCCGCCTTTGTTAGAAAAAATTTATAATACCGGTCGGCGCGCTTTATTGTGGGTTGGCAGCAGTGAGCGCGCCGATAGTCTTAATCAGCATCTGTGGACCTATCGTGACGATAGTTTTTTGCCGCACGCCCTTGCCAGCGAGAAAGACGCCGCAGCAAACCCGGTACTGATTACACTCGATGGGCAAAATAAAAATAACGCCGATGTCTTGCTGTTAACCGATGGTGTGTGGGAAGAAAAAATAACCGACTACCAGCTTGTTTGCGTGCTCTTCGATGGCACAGATGAGCAAATGGTCAAAAGCGCGCGTGACTATTGGAAAATATGGCAAGGGCTTGGCCACAGCCTCACTTACTGGCAACAAAGCGAGCGCGGCTGGGAGCAAAAAGGCCAATAAAGAAATTAGAAAAAAATTAGCCTTGTGCGCGTTAGGGCGCGGGTGTTGTGGGTGGCGCAGCAGGCGCTGGCTTAGCATCGCGAATGGCGCGCCATTTGACGACATTGTCATTATGCTCTTCTAAGGTCTTGGCAAAAGCATGACCCCCAGTGCCATCGGCAACAAAATAAAAATACTCATGCACTTCAGGGTTTAGCACAGCTTCAATCGCCGCCCGCCCCGAATTAGCAATCGGCCCTGGTGGCAAGCCTTGATTGCGATACGTATTATAGGGGCTGTCAATTTCAAGATCTGGCCGATAAAGCGGACGATTAAGCTCGCCTGTGCCGCCCGTGACGGCATAGAGCACCGTGGGGTCGGCTTGGAGCGGCATTTTTATGCGCAGCCGATTAATAAACACGCCCGCTACCCGCGCCCGCTCGGCACTGATGCCGGTTTCTTTTTCAACAATCGAGGCTAAAACCAAAGCCTCTTCAAGATTGGCTATGGGCAAATCAGCCACGCGTTTTGGCCAAAGCTCGGCCACTAAATCGGCTTTAGCTTTTTGCATACGTTGCAGTAATTCGCGGCGGTCATCGCCATAGCTAAAATTATAGGTTTCAGGCATGAGGCTGCCTTCTGCCGGTATCTCGCTTATCTCGCCACTTAGCGCCGGATTATTATTGAGCAGGTTCAGAATTTGCACCACCGTCAGCCCCTCGGGCACGGTGAGCTGGCGGGTAATAGTGCGCCCTTCAGCCAGCAATTTTATCACCATGGTCAATGGCAGCTCGGCCACAAACTCATACTCGCCTGCTTTGGGGTTTATCGCCTGCACCCTTGCTAAAATACGAAACAGCAAAGATGAGCTAATAACGCCTTGCTCTTGCAGCTCCCGCGCAATGCTCGACACCGAGCTGCCCTTGGCCACAATAATACTTTTAGCCGCAGGCAATGGCCCTGGCTGCGCCACCAACCACATAAAGCCGCCAGCACCCAGCATGATGATAATGAGTAGCCCGCTAATAAAAGTAACAAGGCCCTTAAGCATGCCTAAATGGCTTTAAAAATAAGTGACGCGTTGGTGCCACCAAACCCAAACGAGTTTGATAGAGCCACGTCAATTTTTTTCTGCTTCGCCACATGCGGCACAAGATCAACGCCAAGGCAATTTTCAGAGGGGTTATCAAGGTTGAGCGTGGGCGGCACAACACCTGTGCACACTGCCTTGATACTATAAATTGCCTCAACCGCACCAGCGGCACCCAGCAAATGGCCAATCGCCGATTTGGTCGATGACATCGATACTTTATCGGAAGCCGCACCAAACAGGCGACGCATGGCCAGTAGCTCAATTTCGTCACCCACAGGGGTTGAAGTACCATGCGCATTAATATAGCCAACCTGCTCAGGCGCAAGACCTGCGCGCTTAAGCGCCGCACGCATCGCCCGATAAGCGCCATTACCATCCGAGCTCGGGCTGGTCATGTGATACCCATCGCCGGAAAGGCCATAACCAACGAGCTCGGCATAAATTTTAGCGCCGCGCTTTTTGGCATGCTCATATTCTTCCAGCACCAAAACGCCAGAGCCCTCGCCCATGACAAAACCATCACGGCCCTGATCATAGGGGCGCGAGGCATTTTGTGGCGTGTCATTATATTTGGTTGAAAGCGCGCGCAAGGCGGCAAAACCAGCAATGCCAATGCGGCATACCGCGGCTTCAGCACCACCGGCAATCATCACATCGGCGTCACCCCACATAATGAGCCGTGCGGCATCACCAATGGCGTGCGCGCCTGATGCACAAGCCGTAACCACCGAGTGATTAGGCCCACGCAGCCCATGCTTGATAGAGACCTGTCCTGAGGCCATATTAATCAGCGAGGCTGGCACAAAATAAGGCGAAACGCGCCTTGGCCCTTGCTGGGCTAACACCAAAGATGTGTCATGAATTTCAGGCAAACCACCAATGCCCGAGCCGATTAACACACCGGTTTGCTCGCGCTGCTCATCCGTTTCGGGTTGCCAGCCACTATCGGCAATCGCTTCATCGGCAGCGGCCATAGCAAATTGGATAAATAAATCCATTTTGCGCTGGTCTTTAGGCGGCACAGCTTTATCGGGGTCGAACAAGGTGGGGTTATCTTTGCCCAGCGGCACCCGGCCTGCAATTTTGCTGGCAATGTCCGACACATCAAAGCTGGTGATTGCGGCAATGCCGCTTTCGCTGTTGGTGAGGCGCTGCCAGTTATGAGCAACGCCCACACCCAGCGGCGACACCATACCCATGCCAGTCACGACAACGCGACGCATCATCTATGCTTCTCCTGCCAATGATTGATTGAAGAGCTTATGCCGCTTGGCGGGTATTGATAAACTCAATGGCGTCTTTGACAGTTTGGATTTTTTCAGCGGCATCATCAGGAATTTCAATGCCAAACTCTTCTTCGAAGGCCATAACGAGTTCAACCTTGTCCAGCGAATCCGCACCCAGATCATCAACAAAGCTGGCGCCATCGGTGACTTTGCCTTCTTCAACGCCGAGATGCTCGATGACGATTTTTTTAACGCGGTCCTGAATGCTGCTCATTTTAATCCTCATAGGTTTATATGCTTTGCGAATAAGCCCTTAAACACCAGAACATGCCCTTAAAGTTTCGCGGTGCTTTAGGGGGTGTTACTTTTGGTAACGCATATGCTGTGTCACAAACACGGGTGCGTAACACAGATTTGCGCCGTTAACCAAGACTTTTCTTATTTCTCGTTTCGTTATCGATTTTATCAGCAAATACCCGTGGTTATATCATCGCCATGCCGCCATTTACATGCAGCGTCTGTCCCGTCACATAGCCTGCTTCTTGGCTGGCTAAAAACAGCACGGCCGCCGCAACATCGGTGGCATCGCCCAAACGCCCTGCTGGAATGGTGCTGGTAAGCTTGGCTTTTTGCTCGTCTTTCAAAACATCGGTCATGGCGGTGGCAATAAAACCAGGCGCCACGCAGTTAATGGTAATATTGCGCGCAGCCACTTCAGCGGCCATGGCTTTGCTCATGCCAGTCAGTGCGGCTTTTGAAGCAGCATAATTGGCTTGGCCGGGATTGCCCGTATGCCCCACAACTGAAGTTATATTAATAATGCGCCCCCAGCGTTTTTTCATCATGGCTTTAACGCCGGCCCGCGCAAAACGGAAAGCGGCCATTAAATTAACGTCCAGCACTGCGGTTACATCTTCATCTTTCATGCGCATAAATAAATTATCGCGGGTCAGGCCAGCATTATTAACAATAATATCAACCCCACCACCCAAGGCCTGCTCGGCTGCGGCTAAAATTTGCTCAGGCGCCGCGGGGTCAGATAAATTGCCTGCCACAATGGCAATACGCGATTTATCGCCCAACTCATCGGCTAATTGTTGTAAAGCCTCCAGCCTTGTGCCCGACAAAGCCACGCTGGCGCCAGCATTATATAGTGCTTTAGCAATAGCGGCACCAATACCACCCGATGCGCCTGTGACAAGTGCAATTTTGCCCGTTAAATTAAACATGATTTTTCTCCTACTTATTAAATTAATGACTATAGGGTTTTAATGAGTGTCTCAAGGCTGGCGGAATCACCCACCGAGGTGCAGACCAGCTCTTTATCGATGCGCTTTACCAAGCCCGCCAACACAGAACCTGCCCCTAGCTCAATGGCTTGGGTCACGCCTTGTGTGCGTAAATACTGCACGCTTTCGCGCCAGCGCACACGGCCGGTTACTTGCTGCACCAGTAGCTTTTTAATTTCTGCAGGGTCGGTCACGGCGCTTGCGGTTACATTAGCCACTAATGGCACAATCGGGCTGTGCAGGGCTTCGGCCGACAAGGCTTGGGCCATGGCCTCGGCAGCGGGTTGCATCAACGCACAATGAAAAGGCGCCGACACTGGCAAGCGCACACTGCGCTTAAAGCCGCGTGCGGCCGCTAATGATAAAGCCTGTTCAACCGCAGCCACAGTGCCGCTGATAACCACCTGTCCTGGCGCATTATCATTGGCACAGGCCACAACACCAATGCTCGCGGCTTCCTGCACAATGGCTTCAGCATCGGCCAGTTCAACACCCAGTAAGGCCGCCATCGCCCCTTGCCCTGCGGGCACTGCGGCTTGCATGGCTTGCCCGCGTAGTTTTAATAAACGCGCCGTTTGCGCCAAGCTTAAGCTGCCCGCCGCACAAAGGGCCGAATATTCACCCAAACTATGACCCGCAACAAACTGGCCAAGCGCATGCAACGGCTTGCCCGAGGCCTCAATCAGACAGCGCGTGGCCGCAATCGACACCGCCATAATGGCGGGCTGGGCATTTTCGGTTAAATTAAGCTGCTCTTGCTCGCCAGAAAACATCAAACTGCTGAGCTTTTGTTGCAGCGCCTCATCAACTTCCTCAAAGACCAGCCTTGCTGTGGCAAAGGCTTGGGCTAAATCCCGCCCCATGCCAATCACCTGACTGCCCTGTCCTGGAAATAAAATAGCTTTGCTCATTTATGCCTCTCTCTAGATTTGGCTATGGCTTTGGCTATAGCCGTATCGGCAGCGCTCGTCTAGCCTATTGGCCGACTCTGGTCTATGGTGGCGTCACTTAAACAGGAGAGTAACGATGATTGTCGTAACCGGCGGCGCTGGCTTTATTGGCTCTAATTTATTGGCCGCCCTAGAAAAAACCGGCCAGAAAATAGCTTGTGTCGATATTTTAGGCCGCGACGATAAATGGCGTAACATCGCCCAACGGCACAGCCTGTTTGATTTTATTAAACCCGAAGACACACTAGATTTTTTATGGGCCGAGGCCGATGCGATTAAAGCTGTGGTGCATCTTGGCGCTATTTCCAGCACTACTGAAACCGATGTCGATTTAATATTGGCTCATAATTTGCAATTCTCGCAGCAATTATGGCAGTGGTGCTGCGAAAATGAGCGGCCGTTTATTTATGCCTCAAGTGCCGCCACCTATGGCGATGGCAAGCAAGGCTTTAGCGACGATAACAGCCTGGAACACCTAAAACGCCTGCGCCCGCTTAACCCCTATGGTTGGAGCAAGCATCAGTTCGATTTATTTATCGCGCATGAGGTGGCTAACGGCAAAGCCACCCCACCCCAATATGCCGGCCTTAAGTTTTTTAATGTTTATGGCCCCAATGAATATCATAAAGGCGGCCAGCGCAGCGTGGCGCATCAGCTTTTTCCGGTTGCGGCAGCGGGGCAGACTTTTTCGCTATTTAAATCCGATAATCCAAACTACGCCGATGGCGGCCAAGAGCGTGATTTTGTCTATGTCGAAGATTGCGTGGCCGTCATGCTGTGGCTGTTAAATAATCGGCAAGTGAGTGGTTTGTTTAATGTTGGTTGTGGTGCGGCAACATCGTTTAAAGTTTTGGCTGAAAGTGCCTATCAGGCTTTAGGCTTAAGCCCCAATATCAGCTACCGCGACATGCCCGAAGCTTTGCGTGGCAAATATCAATACCACACCAAGGCCGATCTTACCCGCTTGCGCGCCGCTGGCTATTCCGCGCCTTTTTTAACAGTGCCGCAAGGTGTTGCCCGCTATTATCAAGATTATTTAACCAAGGCCAATCCTTATGTCTAAACTTGCCGAATATGTGCCGCTGTTAGCGCAGCAAAAAGTGCTGTGCTTGGGTGATGTCATGCTGGACCGCTTTATTTATGGGCGCGTGAGCCGCATTTCGCCTGAAGCGCCCATTCCGGTTTTAGCCATCGAGCGCGAGCAAGTGATGCTGGGCGGCGCCGGTAATGTTGCGCGCAACCTCGTGGCGCTGGGTGGCATGGTTGATTTTGTCGGCGTTATTGGCACCGACCCCGCTGGCTATGAAGTGAGCGCGGCTTTTGCCGACATGAAAAATGTCACGCCGCTTTTGGTCACCGACCGCAGCCGCCCCACCACCCTTAAAGTGCGTTACATTGCTGGCAATCAACAGATGCTGCGGGCCGATGCAGAAATTAGCCGCTGGCTATCGGCCGATACGGCCTTACAGGTGCAACAAAACATGCTGGCGCATTTAGCCGATGCTAAGCTGGTGCTGCTCTCTGATTATGGCAAAGGTACGCTCACCGACACGGTGCTAGCCAGCATCATTGATGCCTGCAAAGCACAAAACAAAATTCTGATTATCGACCCCAAAGGGCGCGATTATAAGCGCTATCAGGGTGCCACGCTTATTACCCCTAACCGCAAAGAGCTGGCCGAGGCCACCAATCTTCCGGTAAGCACTTTAGCCGAGGTTGAAAGCGCCGCACGCAGCCTGATGCATGAGGCACATTTTTCAGCCATCCTTTGCACATTATCGGCCGATGGCATGTTGCTGGTTGAGCATAATGGCAAAGCCACACATATACCCACTGCGGCCCGCGAAGTGTTTGACGTATCGGGCGCGGGTGATACGGTGATGGCCACTTTGGCCTTAGGCCTTGCCGCGGGCTTATCAATGCTGGACGCCGCACATTTAGCCAATATTGCCGCAGGCGTGGTGGTGGCGAAAGCCGGCACCGCCACCTGCAGCGCCGATGAATTGCTGATAGCGCTCACCGCGGGCCGCGAAAGCTATCATAAAATCCTGCCGCTTAAAATTGCCGCTTTGCTGGCCGAAAATTGGCGGCAGCGCGGCCTTACTGTTGGTTTTACCAATGGCTGTTTCGATTTATTGCACCCAGGGCATATCAGCAGTATTGAAAGTGCAAAACAGCATTGCGATAAGCTGATTGTTGGCGTTAATAGCGATGCCTCGGTCCAAAAACTTAAAGGGCCAACACGGCCCATCCAAGCAGAAACGGCGCGGGCGGCCGTGCTGGCGGCCATGTCTGCTATCGATATGGTGGTTGTGTTTAACGAAGACACCCCCTACGAGCTTATCAAAGCTTTGCGGCCCAAAATTATTGTCAAAGGCGGCGATTACAAAGCCGAGGATGTGGTCGGCGCCGACCTTGTGGCGCAAGAGGGCGGCCATGTGGTTATTATTCCTATAGTCGATGGTTTCAGCACCACCAATACCGTGCAAAAAATGCATGGCAAAGGCTAATCACTCATGAGCTTTGCGCTAAGCTATGCAGCCCCACCGCCCACACCAGGCGAAGTGATTGGCATTGATGTTGCCATTGAAAGTTTTGTGGCCGCATGGCTGCGTTATAGCCAACAGCAAAAATTTTTATGCCGCGCCCGTGACATGGCCAGCTATAACCAGTTTTTGGCGATTGCGGCACAAAATGGGGTATCGCCCGATAGATGCCAACTGTTAGCCAGCGATCATGCTTTAGCACAAGAGCAAATCGAATGTTTGTTTCAGCCCGACCCTGCCGTGGTACGCTTTGCTTGGCCGCGCGCCCGTAAAACCGCAAAGCAGCAAGGTCAGTCCAATAATAGTTATGCTTTATGTGGCTTATCGCACACCATATCAGGGGCTGAAGTATCGCAAACCTTGCTGCAATATTGCTTGGCGCCCACCAGCGCCTCGGACGCAATTATTTGCCCAAGTACCGCCATCCGTAATGCCATTAAGCGCCTATGGGAAATTCAAGCACATTATCTTGAGCATCGCTTTGGCAGCACTGTGCCCTTTGCCTGTCCGGTGCAATTGCCGGTTATTCCGCTGGGCATTGAAACAGCAAAATTTGCCGCACACACCACAGCACAAGCGCGGCAACAGGCGCGTGCGGCTCTCGGCATTGCTGATGATGTGATTGTTGTGGGCTTTGTGGGGCGCTTATCCAGCTTTAGCAAGTCGCACCCTTTGCCGTTGTTTCAAGCGGTGGCACGGGCCGCGTTGCATACGCAAGCGCCTTTGCATATTTTGCTGCAAGGCTATTTCAAACCCATTGAGCAAGAGCAGGCTTTTCGGGCTTTGGCCGAATTGGCGCACCCTGTGCCCGTCACCTTTGTGCCACCAGGTGATGCGCGCTTGCCGCATGGGGCTTGGGCGGCGATGGATATTTTTACCTCGCTCATTGACAGTATCCAGGAAAGCTTTGGCCTTACGCCACTTGAAGCGATGGCCGCGGGCCTGCCCGTTTTAGCCAGCGACTGGGACGGCTACCGTGATACAGTGCGTCATGGGCAAGATGGGTTTTTAATCCCAACTTTAACACCGCCCGCTTTAGCCGGCCTTGATTTGGCCGAGCGCTATTTAGATGGGCGCGATAATTATGGCCTGCATCTTGCCGCAACGGGACAAGCCACAGCCGTGGATGTGGCCGCCACCACCGCGGCCTTGGTTGAGCTCATCCAATCGCCGCAGCGACGTATCGCCATGGGCAAAGCCGGCCAAGCGCGGGCGCAAAGCCATTATGATTGGCGGGTGATAATTCCGGCCTATGAGCAGCTCTGGCAAGAGCTGGCGCAACAGCAAAAAGCCGCCAAAAGCCCGTTGCCGCCCTTATGGCCAGCCGCCGCACTTGATCGGCCAGACCCTTTTAGTGTTTTTGCCGGTTTTGCCAGCCACCGTCTTGAGGGGCATACCAGGCTTGCGGCCAACATGACCCCAACCGAACTTGTGGCGCTGAGTGCCCGCCCGCTGGTTTATGTAGCGCCCGATACTTTACTGCCACCGCCCGAACTCACCCGCCTTTTTGTAGAGATAGGCACCAAAGGCACTGTCAGTGTAGCCGAGCTGCTGGGCCGCAGCACCGATGCACCCGCCACTTATCGTACCATCTTGTGGCTGCTTAAAATAAACGCCCTTAAAAAACTTGATTAAGATGTGGCTTTATTCTGGCTTTCTTGACTCTGTCTTTCTTAACTCTGGCGTTTTTGCGGGCCTGCTCGGTTTAATCTTTGGCCTGATTTTTGGCAGTTTTATTGGGGCGGCATCTTGGCGCTGGCCGCGTGGTCAATCAGTGGTGCAAGAGCGCTCGCACTGCCCAAAATGCCAACATGTTTTAACCGCATCAGAGCTGGTGCCGGTTTTTTCATGGCTTTGGCAAAAAGGCCGCTGTTTTAACTGTAAGGCGCCTATTTCACCCCGCTACCCGATTATTGAGGCCATAAGCGCCCTGCCCTTGCTGTGCTTAGGCACTTTTTATGGCTGGAATATGCTTGCTTTGCTCTTGGCCGCACTCTGGTTGGCCCTAGTTTTGGCTTTGGCCAGTCTTTTTAGCCAAAAAGCTTGATTTATCCAAGCTAAAGGGTCTATAAGGCTCGTCTTACTCTCTGCGTGACACAACTGAGATGTCCCGCTTTGATGCTTAGAGCTTTGTTTTTCGTGGTGAAAAACGGGCAAGAGCATCGTAACAACCATAGGGAGAAGGGTTATGCCCCTCTACGAATCTGTCTTTATTGCCCGTCAAGATATTGCCCCCACGCAAGTCGAGACCATTACCACACAAATGGTAGAACTCATCAAACAGGGCGGTGGCAATGTCACCAAAATTGAGCCCTGGGGTTTGCGCACCTTAGCTTACAAAATCAATAAAAATAAAAAAGGCCATTATGTGCTGCTCAATATTGATGCGCCGGCTGCGGCCATCACTGAGATGGAACGTAACTTGCGCCTCAACGAAGATGTGCTGCGCTATCTGAGCGTGCGCGTTGAAGCCCTCGATGCAGCGCCTTCAGCAATTTTATCGCGTGAACGCGATGACCGCTTTGAAGACGATGATCGCGGCGGCATGGAAGGCCGTGGCGCCCCACGGGGTGGCTTTGAAAATCGTGGCCCACGCCGCTCGCCTTCAGGCAGAGCGCCGCGCTCGGCTGCCAATGCCGATGATGCAGGCGAATAAGCCCCAGCCGAATAAGCACAAGGCGAATAAGCCCCAACTTTTTACCAAGGAGTTCTTTCATGCTAGAAAATAGTCAAAATGCTGGAGCCGCCGCACCTGCCGGTCGTCGTCAGTTTTTCCGTCGTCGCAAAAGCTGCCCCTTTACCGGCAAAAACGCGCCCAAGATTGATTATAAAGATATCCGCTTGTTATCACGCTACATCTCTGAGCGCGGCAAAGTTGTGCCCAGCCGCATCAGTGCGGTATCGGCTAAAAAGCAGCGTTTATTGGCACAAGCCATTAAGCGCGCCCGCTTTCTGGCTTTGATGCCTTATGTGGCTGACGGCGGTAAATAAACCCCATTTGCGCCAATGACCAGCACGCTGCCTCAATCCCCCTTAGCGCCGAAAGCGACCGCGCCGTCAGATTTATCATCTGGCGCGCAGTGGCGATTGGTCTTGGGCGTGGCCTTTTTGGCAGCGATGCTGGCCTTTGTGCCAAGCTTAGGCGGCATTGGTACAATATTAGGTTATTTCACCCTTCTGCCATTTTTTATACTGGCCTTCATGGCGCCATCGCGCACCGTGGGCTATGCGGGCATGATCACCAGCCTCATTTTATCTGTGCTGGGTGACGCCTATTTTGGCTTTGCTTTTGCGGTTGTTGTGGCGGCACCGATCTGGTTTCTCGCCCGGTTTTTGCAGCTTTATCGCACCAATGAACAGGGGCAAATTTTTTGGTACCCCATGCCATGGCTGATTGTGGCTTTAAGCCTTTATGCGCTGGGTATGTTTGCGGCGGCTGTTATTAGCACTTCATTTCAAGGCGAGCATATGGGGCTTGCGCTGATTAGCCAAAGCCAAAATTTAGATGCAGGGCTACAGCAACTCATAACCGAGCTAACCGCCACTATGCCGCCCGAGCATAAGGCCGAAAATATCGCGCTGTTTCAGCGCCTCATGGCTTTTATTATTCAACATTTGCCAACTATATTTGTTGGCTCTTGGTATGCGCTCATGGCGTTTAATGCCACTTTGGCATTTTACATCGTGCGCAAATTTGCCCAGCCTTTGCGGCAAGATTTTAATCTTAATGCAGCCTTAGTGCCCTATTGGTTTACGCTTTTATTTGCGTTGTTACTGTTTGTGGCCGTGCAGCCTTGGAGCGCTGAATGGGCCATTTTGGGCCGCAATGCGGCAATAATCATCAGCTTGCCCTTGCTGGTGCAAGGGCTCAGCGTGGTACATTTTTATGCGCGCAAACGCAATCACAGCACCTATTTGCTGCTGGGTTTTTATGCACTGTTTTCTTTAAGCCTTATTGTGCCGACACTCACAATATTGCTTGGCATTCTGGAGCAAAAATTTAACTGGCGCACCGCCACGCCCGAATTATCGAGCCAGATTAACAATTAAGCTAAAACGAGTTAGACAAAGGAGAGTATGATGATTGAAGTAATTTTGTTAGAGCGCGTTGAACGCCTCGGCCAATTAGGCGATGTGGTTAAAGTGCGCCCCGGCTTTGCGCGCAACTTCCTCTTGCCGCAGAAAAAAGCTTTGCGCGCCAGCAAAGATAACATCGCTTTCTTCAACGCCAAAAAAGCCGAGATCGAAGCGAGCAACAAAGCCCGCCGCGAAATGGCTGTGGGCGTTTCAAGCAAAATTGATGGCGCAAAATTTGTGCTCATCCGTAGCGCTGGTGAAAGCGGCCAGCTTTATGGCTCGGTTACCGCCCGTGACGTGGCCGATGCCGCCGTTGCTGCTGGCTTTACCGTCGATCGCAGCATGGTGCAAATCAGCACGCCCATTAAGGCGCTGGGCTTACATCAGGTTAAAGTGCGCTTGCACCCAGAGGTCACCGTTAACGTGACCCTTAATGTCGCCCGCTCGGCTGAAGAAGCACTTGTGCAAGCCAAAACCGGCCAGATGGTTGCCGCCAATGCCGAAGCGGCGGCCGCAGCGGCCGCGGCTGAAGTTGTGGCAACTGAAGTTGCTGCTGCACCAGCTGCCTAATTATAGTTTTTGTAATTTTGCCTTTACTGAACGCCAGCCATAGTTAATCTGTGGCTGGTGTTTTTTTATTTATGTTCGCTGGCAGATATTTCGTTTATGGGCTATGAATAAACATGGTTGAAAACCTCCCTATTCGCTTGGCGCATCCGGCCACACCTGCGGCCTTGGTTGCGCCCCATAATCTTGAAGCTGAGCAAGCGCTGCTGGGTGCCGTTTTGGCCGATAATCGCACGCTTGAAAAAGTGGGCGATTTTTTGCGCGCCGAGCATTTTTACCAGCCCGCGCACCAAAAAATCTGGCAAGCCATTATTACGCTGACCGAGCGCGGGCAAATTGCCAACCCAATTACGCTTAAAGCATTTTTTGAGCAGGACGCTAATTTAACCAGCGTAGGTGGCGCGCAATATCTGCAAGAGCTGATGGCCAGCACCGTCAGCCTGCTCAATAGCGAAGATTATGGCCGACTGATTTTTGATTTATTTTTACGGCGCGAATTGATGCAAGTGGGCGAGCAATCGGTGCTGATGGCCGCCAACCCCACCATCGATAAAAGCGCCACAGACATTTTAGAAGAAACCGAGCAACAGCTTTTCGACCTTGCGACAACAGGCGAAACCAAAGGCGGCTTTGTCGATTTTAATGTATCGCTCCAAGGCGCGCTGCGCATGGCCGAGGCAGCCTATAAGCGCAGCAGCCATGTGACCGGCATTACTACCGGCCTTGTTGATATGGATAAAAAAATGGGCGGCCTACAACCATCCGACCTGATTATTTTAGCGGGACGTCCCAGTATGGGTAAAACCGCTTTGGCCACCAACATGGCTTATAATGCCGCAAAAGCTTTTATCGATAGCAATGGGCAAGAGGGCGGTGCTGTTGGTTTATTCTCGCTTGAAATGTCGGCCGAGCAGTTAGCTACGCGTTTATTGTCCGATGCCAGCAGCGTGCCATCCGATAAAATTCGCCGTGGCGAAGTGGGCGCCGAAGATTTTACCAAATTTGTTGATGCCGCTAAAACTTTAACGCGCCTGCCCATTTTTATTGATGATAGCGCGGGGCTTACCGTGGGCGCATTGCGCACCAGAGCACGGCGGCTGAAACGCCAGCATGGTAAGCTGGGCCTCTTGGTGGTCGATTATTTGCAGCTCATGTCGGGCAGCTCCAGCCGCTCAAGCGAAAACCGCGTGTTAGAAATATCCGAAATTACCCGTGGCTTAAAAGGCATCGCCAAAGAGCTGAATATACCGGTGTTGGCGCTCTCGCAGCTTTCACGGCAAGTTGAAAACCGCGAAGATAAACGCCCGCAACTGGCTGATTTACGCGAGTCAGGCTCAATTGAGCAAGATGCCGATGTGGTGATGTTTGTTTTTCGCGAGCAATATTACCTCGAACGCGCCGAGCCACAACGACGCCCCGAAGAAAATGACGAACGCTTCAATGACCGTTACCAACGTTGGCAGCAACGCTGTGAGCTGGTGTACAACACCTCTGAAGTGATTATCGCCAAACAGCGTCATGGCCCGGTTGGTAGCGTGCGTCTGCATTTTGATGGTCGCTATACGCGCTTCAGTGACCTTGATACCACGCACCAGCTTTATGGCGCCGAAAGCAATGAGTAATGGGCAATGAGTAACAGTGGCACATCGCGGCTGTTGATCAATCTTGAAGCCATTAAAGCCAATTATCGCACGCTTAAAAGCATAGCTCCAAAAACCGATATTGCCGCGGCCGTTAAAGCCAATAGCTATGGCTTAGGCGCCAATGAAGTTGCCAGTGCTTTGGCCGAAGCCGGCTGTCGGTTTTTTTATGTAGCGCACCTTGATGAGGCCATCAATTTATCGCGGCATATTCCACCCCATCAAATTGCAATTCTTAATAGCCTTTCGCCAGCCGCCATGCAGCAAGCCCGCGCCTATGGCTTTGTGCCGGTGTTAAATAGTTTGGCCGATATTGAATTGCTGCAAAAAGCAGCCAGCCAAAGCAGTTTGCTGCAAGCTTGTATCATTCATCTTGATACGGGCATCAACCGTTTGGGCTTGCCCGCTTATGAGGCACAATTATTGGCAACCGAGCCACAGCGTCTGCGCGGGCTTAAAGTGTTATTTTGGGCCTCGCATTTAGCCTGCGCCGATGACAGAAACCACCCGTTAAATGCGCAGCAGCTGGCAAGATTTTCTGCAATAACTGCATCACTCCCGCCTGCCCCACTTAGCTTGGCTAATTCAAGCGGGGTGTTTTTGGGCCCCGATTATCATTTTCAGCAAGCGCGCTGTGGCATGGCGCTTTATGGGCTTAACCCCACGCCAAACTTACCCAACCCCATGCAAAATGTCGTGCGCTGGCAAGCACAAGTGCTGCAAACACACCGCGTTGACAGCGGCAATGCTGTTGGCTACGGTGCCAGCCAGGTTTTGCCGCCCAATAGTCTTTTGGCTATTCTGGGGGTTGGTTATGCCGATGGTTGGCAGCGCCGCTGGTCGAATCAGGGTAAGGTGCATTTTAACGGTCAGCATGCGCCTATTGTCGGACGTATCTCTATGGATTTAGTCGCGGTCGATATAAGCCACTGCGCAACACCGCCACAACATGGTGATTGGGTTGATTTATTATGGGATGATTTTCAGGCCGACGATGCCGCAGCGCAATTAGGCACCATTGGCTATGAGGTGCTCACCAGTATCAGTAGCAGAGTAGCCCGTATTTATGGTCGCACAGTATAAACGAGGATTTTATGCAGGCAATTGTACAAACCATTGGTCGAACCGTTTTAAGTTTTTGCCAAGCCACCGGCCGCCTTACGGCTTTTGCCGGGCAGTCTTTGCAGCATGCGCTGCGCCCGCCGATTTTCTGGCGGCAGCTGCTGCGGCAATTTATCGATATAGGCTATTATTCTTTGCCGGTGGTTGGCCTCACGGCACTTTTTACCGGCATGGTTTTGGCGCTGCAAAGCTATAGTGGCTTTGCCCGCTTTGAAGCGCAAAATGCCATTGCCACAGTGGTGGTGCTCTCTATCACAAGAGAGCTGGGGCCGGTTCTTGCGGGCCTCATGGTGGCAGGGCGCATTGGTGCAGCCATTGCGGCCGAAATTGGCACGATGCGCGTCACCGACCAAATTGATGCACTCACCACCCTTTCAACCAACCCTTATAAATATCTCATTGCGCCGCGCATTGTGGCCGGCACCTTATGCCTGCCCTTATTGGTGCTGGTTGCAGATATTATTGGCGTGTTTGGTGGCTATTTGGTGGGGGTTTATAGCCTGGGTTTTAATGCCTCGGCCTATATTGAACGCACCTGGGAATATTTAGAGTTTATGGATGTGGTCTCTGGCCTCGTCAAAGCCGCTGTCTTTGGTTTTATCATCACGCTGATGGGCTGCTATCATGGCTTTAACTCGCAAGGCGGGGCGCAAGGTGTGGGTGCTGCCACCACCAATGCCGTTGTCACTTCATCGATTATGATTTTAGTGAGCAACTACTTTTTAACGCAAATGTTCTTCAGTAAATAGGCGGCTAACAGATGTATGGCACTATTCCAAAAATATCTCTGAATAATGTTTATAAATCTTTTGGCAGCAAGCATGTGCTGCGCGGCATTGACCTTGAGGTCAGTGAGGGCGAGTCGCTGGTTATTATTGGTGGCTCGGGCACCGGCAAATCGGTGATGCTCAAAGCGATTTTGGGCATTCTTGAGGCCGATAAAGGCAGCATTAAAGTTGACGGCCATGAAACGCTGCGGCTTTCTGGTCGGGCGCGTGATCAGCATATGAGCAAGTTTGGTATGCTGTTTCAAGGCGCGGCCCTCTTTGACAGTATCTCGGTGTGGGAGAATGTCGCCTTTGGCCTGATCCAAGGGCAAGGCATGAAGCGTAACGCTGCCAAAGACGTGGCCTTAGCCAAGCTGGCCGCCGTTGGCCTGAGTGCTGAAGTGGGCGAGCTGCGCCCGGCCGAATTATCGGGCGGCATGCAAAAGCGTGTGGCCTTGGCCCGCGCCATTGCCAGCAACCCTGAGATTATCTTTTTCGATGAGCCAACCACCGGCCTTGACCCAATTATGGCCGATGTCATCAATGATCTGATTATCAAATGCGTCAAGGATGTTGGCGCCACCGCCGTTTCCATTACGCACGATATGCATTCGGCACGCAAAATTGCCTCGCGCATTGCCATGCTGTATGAGGGCAAAATTATCTGGCAAGGGCCTGTGGCCGATATTGACCATAGCGGCAATGAATATGTCGACCAGTTTATTCATGGCAAGGCCGAGGGCCCCATTAAAATGGCCCTTAAACGCCTCTAAAATTTATTGCTTAGGCTAAATTTCCTAAACGCTAAATTTCCTAGACTAGGCTGAGCTTGCTTTTAGCTTGGCCAGCTTTGCTCTTGCTGACTTTTGGCGGTGGGTTATGCGCAAAAGCGCGGTCACGCACGGCTATCATTTCTCCGGCATAAAAGCCATTAAAGCGCGTGCGCGTGGCCATGGTGTAGGCACCGGCTAAGCCAAACTCAATATAATCCCCCATGGCGATATTTTTGGGCAAACGATAGGGGCCCTTGAGCATGTCATAGGTATCGCATGTCGGCCCACAAAACGAAAAATCAGCCAGCTCTTGGTTGAGTGGGCTATTAATTCTGTGTGCCACCATCGGAAAATTAATGCCCGGAAATTTGAGGTCGGCCAGGCTGCCATAAACCCCATCATTGAGATACAGCGTTTGCTGGCGGCGTAATTCAACCCTTGTCAGCACTGACGCGCCATTGGCCACAAGGGCGCGGCCCGGCTCGCTCATAATTTGACACTCTGGCGGCAGGTTGAGGGTTTGTATGGCCGCATCTATACGTTGGCAAAACTCGGCCAATGAATCGGGCTGTGCACCAACATAGGGTGCTGGAAAACCGCCCCCCACATCTAAGGCCACCAGCGGCACATTGGTTTTGTTCAGCACTTGTCTGACCAGCTCAATGGCCATTTCATAGGGCTGTGGCGTGAGGCATTGCGAGCCCACATGGAAACAAATGCCAACCTCCAGCCCTTGCGCATGGGCGCTTTCCATAAGGCTGACGGCGTCGTCGACACTGCAACCAAACTTGCCCGATAAATCATAAATGGCGCCGGCCTTGCCTGGGTCGAGGCGCACCATAATAATGGGCTTCTGGCCTTGAGCATAAGTGACCACCTTGGCCAATTCATCGGCATGATCAACGGCAAAATGGCGAATATCATAACGCAGGCTCGCGGCGGTTATGGCTTCGGGCGCTTTGACGGGATGCATGAAATAGCATTTTGCTTCGGGAAACAGGCTTTTAACCGTGGCAATTTCGGGCAGCGAGGCTGTGTCAAAATGACGTATGCCGCCATCCCAGAGCGCGCGCAGAAATTCTGGCTCATCGCAGCACTTCACCGCATATAAAACATCGCCCTTAAACAGGCTGATAAATTCTTGCGCATTTTCTTGCAGCAAATGCGGGCGGAAACAATAGACCGCGCTTTCTGGTGCGGCTTTGCTTAAAAGATCGGCCACAGAATCGTAAGCGGTGGTCGATAAATTTTGTGCTGTTGGCTTATTAACCGATTGCTTAACCGTTTGGCGCATTCCACCCTCACTTTTGGCTTAAAAAATTTTGGCTAAGAATGCGGCACGCCGCAGGTTGTTTTTGCATAAGGCAAAAACTCTTGCACTGCAATAAAAATCTGCATCCGAAATATTTTCATGGCTGAAGGAAAGAAATGAGGACAAAAAAAGGGAGGTAGCCGAAGCCACCCCCCAAAGAAAATACTAAGTAATAACGTTAAAACTTAACCAAAACGCAACTGGGCCACAGGCGCAGTGCGTGGGGCCACAGCTTTAGCAGCAGCAGGCGCGGTGATTTGCTGGCTATTTGCAGCAAAATTGGCCTGAGGGGCTACGCTGGCAGCAGCGGCTGGTTTTGCGGCATCACGAACGGCGTCCACAATCACGGGCTCAATGGCCTTGTAGCCAAAGATCATGCCGCCAATAGCGCCACCAATGACGCCCAAAATACCCAAGGTTGCAGTGCCAATGGCAGCGCCAACAGCTGCACCTTGACCGCCCTTAAACACCAAGCCCAAAGCACCGCCAATAATGGCGCCACCCAAAAGGCCAGCAACACCAAGCACGCCTGCGCCAAGCGAAGCGGCGAAGCCCGTCACAATACCAATGCCGGCAATACCTAACCAGCCAATGAAGCTGCCAAGCAGAACAGGGTTGCTAACAGCAGCAACAATGGCCGCACCAATCGTAACCAGCGGAAAGCTACCAGTGGCGCCTGCGGTTGCAGCGCCTGTACCAGCAGCACCAGCGGCAAATTTTGTCGAACTTCTCATGATGATATCCTTGTTCATGGTTAAGCCTTATTTCTTTAGGCTGTCGTCTTCTAGCAACGATTATATTCGCTGTCGAATCGTAAATGTTGAAAGCAATTATTTTGAAATAAAAACATACCTAGAAAGCAACTCAATGAATTTTACATTGAGCAAATGCTCCCCACAAAATTGCTGCCCAAAATTGGGCGCAGATTTTTGGTTTTTCTGTTATATTTTAGGTCGCTGACGATTCTGTCGCTCTTTCCTTTTCTGGCCCCCCAATTCTATCGCCCAAGGTTAACGATATGAGCACCCTAACGCCAAACCTTAATCCGCATGAGCTCGCCAAAAGCCTTGGGCAAAAGCAGCTTATCAATGGCCAGCTGGTGCCGCCATTCAGTGGACAAAGTTTTACACTCACCAACCCCGCCACCGGCCAAAAAATTACCGATATTGCCGCTGGTGATGCGCGTGATGTGGATGCCGCCGTCAGCGCTGCTAAAGCCGCACAAAAAACATGGGGCGCATTGCCCGCTCGCGAGCGCGGCAAAAAAGTGCAAGAGGCCGCAAGGTTGTTGCTCAATCACGTTGAAGAAATTGCCCGTCTTATTGCGTTAGAAACAGGCAAGGCGCTGCGCACAGAAAGTCGCGTTGAGGCCAATGTGCTGGCCGATGCTTTTCATTTTTTTGGTGGGCTTGGCAGCGAGCTTAAAGGCGAGACCGTGCCCTTTAGCCCAACCATGCTGACGCTCACGGTGCGTCAACCGGTGGGTGTGGTGGGTGCTATTATCCCTTGGAATGTGCCTTTGTTGCTGATGGCGCTTAAGGTTGCGCCTGCTTTAGTGGCGGGCAATGCAGTTGTGGTTAAATCGGCCGAGGAAGCGCCCTTAGCCGTGCTGCGTGTGTGCCAAATCATGAACGAGGTTTTGCCCCCTGGCCTCTTTAATATGCTGGCGGGCGATGGCCCAACCTGCGGCGCGCCCTTGGTGCAACATAAAGATGTGAAAAAAATCAGCTTCACCGGTTCGGTTGAGACGGGCAAAATTGTTTATAAAATGGCCGCCGAAAAACTGATACCCGTCACCTTAGAGCTGGGCGGCAAATCGCCGATGATTATTTTGGCCGATGCCGATTTAGAGCAAGCGGTACAAGGTGCTGTTGTGGGTATGCGCTTTACCCGTCAGGGGCAAAGCTGCACAGCGGCCTCGCGCATCTTTATCCATGAAAGCCTGCACGATGCCTTTGTTGAAAAGCTTAAAGCCAAGGTCGATGCACTTAAAATGGGCGACCCGCTCGATGAAGCAACCGATATCGGCACCATTATCAGCACGGGGCAGTTCGATAAAGTAACAGCCTATATCGATATAGGACAAAAAACCTCTGGCGCCAAAATGCATGTTGCCAGCAACTTGCCGCAAGAGCCCCACCTCGCCCACGGCCTCTTTATTCAGCCACGCATTTTTACGCATTTGCCGCTCACCAGCCCGCTTGTGCGCGAGGAAATTTTTGGCCCGGTCACTTGCATTTTCAAATTTAGCGATGTGGCTGAAGCGCTGCATCACGCTAACGACACCGATTATGGCCTTGCCGGCACAATTTGGACGCGCAATTTGGGTGAGGCGTTGCGTCTGTCGCATGCGCTGGAAGCGGGCTTTGTGCAGGTGAATCAAAATGTGGTGGTGCAACCGGGTTTATCCTATGGCGGCATCAAGCTTTCTGGCCTTGGCAAGGAAGCCACCTTAGAAGCCATGCTCGAGCACTTCACCTATAAAAAAACCATTATCCTTAATATGAACTCATGAACGCACCAGCGGCGCCCCCCATGCCAAACCTTGGCTCCGCCAAAAAATCGCGCGGACGAAAAGCGCTGCTGTGGCTAGCCATTATTTTGCTGGTTTTACTGGTTGCAAGTGCGGGCGCTGGTTTTTTTGCTTGGCGCTGGTTGCAAGCGACGGTGCCAGCGGCCAACGGCGAAATTAAACATGCACAATTAACCGACGCTGTCGAGATTAAGCGCGATAATTATGGCGTGCCCAGCATTCAGGCACAAAATGCACATGATGCATATTTTGCGCTGGGCTTTGTGCATGCGCAGGACCGTTTCTGGCAAATGGAAATTATGCGGCGTCTGGCCACAGGTCGGTTGGCCGAAATCGCCGGCAGCAAGCTTGTTGGCCGCGATAAATATATGCGCCTGCTGAATTTAACTGCCGCCGCGCAATCGAGTTTAAAATATCTAACACCGCCGACCCGCCAAGCGCTTGCGGCCTATACCGCAGGCGTTAATGCTTGGCTGACCTCGGGCGCGCCACTCGCCCCTGAGCTGGCCCTCCTGCGCCTAAAGCCCGAGCCTTGGCAAGAGTGGCACTGCCTGCTGTGGTCGCAACTGATGAGCGAAATGCTCAGCGGCAGCAAACAAGACATCGAGCGCATGCTGCTGGCCAACAAACTTTCAGCCGATGATATGCAGGATCTATTTCCTAATTCAGCACCCGCAACCACGCCACCAACCACAACTTTAGGTGCTACCGAGCAACTGCTAAAATTGGCGCAAGCTTTGCCGCCCGCTTTTGGCCCAAGCAGCGCGTCCAACTGGTTTGCCGCAACGCCGCAAAATACCGCCGGCAATGCCACGCTTTTAGCCAATGACCCACATTTGCAGCTGACTTTACCCACTTTATGGTATGTGGTGCGTATTGATAGCCCCGAGCTATATTTTACCGGTGCAACAGCACCCGGTGTGCCGCTGCCCTTACTGGGGCAAAGCCGCGGTGGCGCCTGGGGTCTTACCACCACCAATGCGCAAGTGACAGAGTTGCAAAAACTAGAACTGACCACCGATAATAAATACAAAACAGCGCAAGGCGAAAAAGCCCTGACCACCCGCGAAGAAATTATCAAGGTCCGCGATGCGTCGCCCGTGCTCTTTATTGCGCGTGACAGCGATTTTGGCCCCGTTTTATCTGATTTGGCTGACGCACAAACAACCCCACTGCAAACCGCTAATTCGGTGTTGGTGCTGAATGGCTATGTCGCTTACCAGCAAGACACCACAGCCGATGCGCTACGACTTTTAGCGCAAGCCAGCACCATTGCAGATTTTTTTTATGCCATGGGTGAGTGGCGCACGCCGGTGCAAAATATAATTTTTGCCGACCGCGTTGGTAATATCGCCGTTAAAACAGTGGGGCTGGTGCCACTGCGCACAGCGCCTCCACCCAGCACGCCTGCACCAGCCACAAAAATGAGCCCAGTGCCATTCGCCGATTTACCGCAAAAAGTAAACCCAGATGGCTTTGCCTATAATGCCAATAATGCCGTTACCACCGAGAACGACCCATGGTTTATCAGCAGCCGCTATGAGCAACCGTGGCGAGCCGAGCGTATCAGTGAGTTGCTTAATCGCAGCGCGCAACATACGCCCGATAATTTTGCCACTATCTTAAACGATACAGTATCGCTGCCAGCGCGGGATTTATTGCCCATATTACTGCCCTTTTTATTAGAGGCCGAGGGGCTGAATAGCACCGCACAGCAAGCCAACCAATTGCTGCTCGATTGGGATCTGCAAATGAATGCCGATGCAGCCGCACCGCTTATTTTTGAAACATGGCTGCATAAATTACATGGGGCATTATTTGCCGCAAAACTTGGCGCAAATATGCAATTTTATGCAACACCGAGGCCTGAAGCTATTTTACGCATTTTATTAGAGCAACCGCGCTGGTGCGAGTCTAACAGCAGCAATGCCAAAGCAGAGATGGCCAATCCCGCCACTGCCAACCCTACTCCTACATGCAATCAGCTTATCGTCAACAGTTACACACAAGCCATACAAGAACTGGCCGACCAATATGGCAGCAACCCCAGCCTATGGCGCTGGGGTAAGGCGCATTTTGTTGAGCTTAATCATCCGGTTTTTAGTCTTATTCCTGTCATGGGCCGCTATTTCAAAAAAAGCATCACCAGTCATGGCGGTCAGCACACTATTAATCGTGGCGCGCATTATGGCGATAGCTCGACTTCGCCCTTTCAAAATAATCATGCGGCTGGCTATCGCGCCATTTATGATTTGGGCGATCCGGCTAATTCACGTTTTATGATAAGCACGGGTCAAAGCGGCAATCCATGGTCGCCACATTATTTGGATATGCTCAATAGTTGGCGCAACGGCAAATATATCACCTTAGCCGAGCCAGCCAGCCCCGATCGCTGGCTGCTGCTGCCTGCTATGCCAGCCAATAAAGCGAGTGAATTAACCCCAGATAATTAGCCTAAATGCCGATAGGCACTGCGATAATAAAGCAGCGGCTTTAATTTTTCATTGGGTGGTGTAACGCCGATAACCTCACCAATGATAATAACGTGGTCACCACCCGGATGCTGCGCAAAGGCCTTGCACTCTAATTGCGCAAGGCTGCCTTTCAGCAGCGGCACGCCGCCCTGGCCGGCTTGCCAATCAACCTTTGACCAGTCTTTGGCGTTTTTACCGGCAAAGAGGGCTGAAACATCCTGTTGCTGGTCAGACAAAATATTTATGGCAAAATGCGTAGCTTTAACAAAACTATCCAGCGAGCGGGTTTTATCGCCCAAGCAAAATAACACCAAAGGCGGATTAAGCGAAACTGAGGTAAAAGAGTTTATGGTTACGCCCACGGGCTGACCTGCTGCATCTAAGGCCGTTACCACAGTTATACCGGTTGCGAAAGCACTCAGCACTGCCCTAAAGTCTTTGCTGTCAAAGCTGCTATTTTGTTGTGGCTGGCTCATATGGGTAAGGCCTTTCGGAATCTATCGGCAAGGTAGGTTATCTGTTTTTAGCATATCACCTTCGATTGGTCTAAAACTTTTACTTAAAACATCTTTAAATATCCATCTGGCACACTTAACGCATTACTCTCTGAGCCATGGATTGATTCGGTCATGCAGTTTCTAATTGGCGCCGTCACTGTTTTAGTCTGCACCTTTGGTGCTTATATCCTTATGGGCGGTCACATTGAGGTGATTGCCAAAGCGGCCCCCCTAGAATTGGTGATTATTCTTGGCTCTGGCATTGGCGCTTTTATTATTGGCAATTCTAAGGTGGTGTTAAAGGGCCTGTTTCCGGCCATTAAGCACGCTGCCAAAGGCCCGAAATATAGCAAGGCCGATTTTCTTGAAGCGCTCAGCATGATGTATCAAGTGTTTAAGCTGGCCAAAACCAAGGGCATGCTCTCGCTTGAACAACATATCGAAAATCCGGGTGCCAGCGGTTTATTTGGCCAATTTCCAAAGTTTCAAGCCAACACTCAGGCGCTGACTTTCTTTTGCGATTATCTGCGCATGGTTTCGCTCGGCAGTGATAAAGCCCATGAGCTGGAAACACTCATGGATGAAGAAATTGAAGTTTTACACAGCGAAGAAACGGCCATTGCTGATTCTGTGCAAACGCTGGCCGATGCCTTGCCTGCTTTAGGTATTGTGGCCGCCGTGTTGGGCGTTATTAAAACCATGGCCGCCATTAGCGAGCCGCCCGAGGTTTTGGGTGGTCTGATTGGTTCGGCGCTGGTTGGTACATTTTTAGGGGTGTGGATGGCCTATGGTTTTGTGGGCCCCATTGCTGGCGCCATGAAATCCACCATTAATGCCGAAGATAAATATTTTAAATGCCTTAAAGTTGGCCTTATGGCGCATTTATCGGGCTATGCGCCATCTATCTCTATTGAATTTGCGCGCAAAACTTTAAACACCAATGTGCGCCCCAGCTTTACCGAAGTTGAAGAAGCCACCACCGCTCTCCCCCCACCATAAGCCAAAGAAAATAGGGTAAAAATATGGCGGGCGAACCCATCATCATCATCAAAAAAATAAAAAAATCGCATCATGCTGCGCATCATGGCGGCGCGTGGAAAGTGGCCTATGCCGACTTCGTCACGGCGATGATGGCGTTCTTTTTGCTGTTATGGCTTTTAAACGTCACCACCGACATTCAGCGTAAAGGTATTGCCGACTATTTTGCGCCGGCCAATATTGCCCCACAAACTTCGGGTGCGGGTGGTATTTTGGGTGGTCTCACCATCGCTGCACCTGGTGCACAAATTTCTGAACGCACGGTGCCAGGTGTTGACGACGTGAAACCGCAGCCTCCTGGCAACATGGAAGAAGGCAATGCCGATAAAATGGGCACCGGCTCTGAAGGGCAAGAAAGCGGCTCGGGCAAAACACAAAAACCCAACATGGATGCGCCACAAGCCGGTATCCCTGAAAAACTGATTGAAGATACCAAAGCCGCACCCACGCCGCACGACCCGCTCTCGGATCTGGAAATGCTGGCGCTGGAAAAAGAAAAAAAGGCCAAAGAAGAAGCCATGTTTGAAGCCGCTGAAGATCAACTCAAACAAGCCATCATGGCCATTCCGGCTTTATCGGGTATGGCCGATAATTTACTTATTGATCGCACGCCAGAGGGGCTGCGCATTCAAATTATCGATCAAAAGCAAACCTCGATGTTTCCGCCCGCCAGCCCCACGCCCTATGCCGCCACACGGCAATTGATGAATTTGGTGGGGCAAGTCATTGCGCAATTACCCAATGATATTTCAGTGTCTGGGCACACAGATTCATCGCCCTTTGGTCGCAACTCTATTCGCGATAATTGGGACCTTTCTACCGAACGCGCCAATGTCAGCCGGCGCATGCTGACCGATGCTGGCGTTGCCGATGCACGCGTGCGCACGGTTGTGGGCAGAGCCGACCGTGACCCGCTGATAAAATCGGATGCTAATGCGCCGCAAAATCGCCGTATTTCCATTATACTTTTACGTCAAGACACACCAAAGGCCGCCGATATGCCCACGCTTGGTTCAGAACAACCAGCCGCAGCAGCGGTCGCCCCGCCTGCGCCTGAGCCTGCCACCAATCCATAACGGAGCCATTTTATGCGTACTTTATTTGCTAAAGTTATTTTTGGCTTCTTGTTATGCACGCTTGCCGCTTGCAGCCCTATCATGCAAAGCCAATTTGAAATGGTGCCGCCCGCCACAATGGAAGGCCGCAATTGCGCCAATAATTGCCTGATGTTTAAAGGGCAGTGCGAACAAAACTGCCAGCAACAAGAGCAGCAATGCGCGCGCGATGCCGATAATCAAGCCAATATCGATTATTTAAGTTATGTCGCAAGCCGGGCCGCAAGCCAGCAAACCATCGACAAAGACCGTCGTGATTTTCGGCGCTATACAAATTGCAGCGCATCACAATGCCGCGATAATTGCGGCGATAATTACCGCTTGTGCCACATGAATTGCGGCGGGCAAGTATTAGAGCATCGGGTGTGCACCGCTTTTTGTGATAAATAATCACACTCGTTGCAGCATCGCTATGGGCTGTTCATCCCGCTGATAAAGGCTTGCACGTTATGGCGCATCATCAGTAAATAGCCCTGCCCCTTACCGTAAATTTGCGGCAGGGTATCGGCATAAACAACATCGCCCACAGTGGCGCCGCTATCTTGCGCAAGCTGCTCAAGCAATTTGGGGCTGGCGCTTTTCTCGATAAAAACTTTTTTGACCTGCTCTTGTTTTATAAGTTTTATCAGCGCGGCGATTTTTTTGGGGCTTGGCTCTTGCGTGGTACTCAGCCCTTGCGGCGATAAAAATTTTACGTTGTACGCACTGCCAAAATAACCAAAGGCATCGTGGCTGGTTATCACTGTTCGCTTATCCGCAGGGATTGAGGCCAGTTTGGCCTTAATGTCGGCATCGAGCTCTTGCAGTTTTACATCATAGGCTTTGCTGCGGGCAGCAATATCGGCCGCTTGCTCGGGCACAAGTTTTTGCAAAGCTTCAGAAATATTTTTTACATAAATACGTGCATTGGCCACATCCTGCCACGCATGCGGGTCGAGCGTATCATGATGGTGATGGTGGTGGTGCGCGGAATCTTTGGCACTTTCGCGGGGTGTAATGCCCTCACTGGCAATAATCAGCGGCGCCTTTAACTGTGCGCTTTTAGTAAGTTTATCGGCCCAAGGCTCAAAACCAAGCCCGTTGATGATAACCAGATCTGCTGTGCCGAGACTAACGACATCGCTTGCCGTTGGCGTAAAGCCATGGGCATCTTGCTCGGGCAAAATAAGCGGCATGACATTTATCGATTCACCGCCTATTGCCTGCACCCAATCGGCTAAAATGCTAAAACTAACCACAACTTGATAGTTTTTTGGTGAAGTCGCCATAGCATTTGGCACAGGCAGGCTGCTAAAAAGCAAAAGAACCAATAGTAAAAATAGTTTTTTCATTTTAAACCCGAGCATATATTGTATAAGCAATCATAATATAAATTGTTTTTTGCCTCAGAAAGAAATGTTTTTTGTAACATGCCTTGTCTGCTCACCCTTAAAGACATTACCGTGCATTTTGGTGCACGCAAGGCCTTGCACAATATTCATGCCCATTTCCATGAGGGTTCGCTCACCGCCATTGCCGGCCCCAATGGCTCTGGCAAAAGCACCTTATTAAAACTTATTGCCGGTATTTTGCCGCCCTCTTTGGGGCAGATGATCTGGCATCAAAAGCCGGCACCCACGCTGGCCTACTTGCCGCAAAGCAGTGTCTTGGCAAGGCAATTTCCTATATCGGTGGCTGATTTTGCGGCAACCGGTTTTTATCCGGCTTTTGGTGAGCAACGCCGGCTGAGTGCAAGCCAGCGCGAACAGATAGCCCAAGCACTAAACAAGGTTGGGCTCGCCGATTATGGCCCAAGGCACATTAGCGAGCTTTCAGGCGGGGAGTTTCAGCGGCTGTTATTTGCGCGGGTTTGCCTGCAAGATGCAGCGCTGATATTGCTTGATGAGCCTTTTGCCGCACTTGATGCGCTGAGCACACAAAAACTTATGACACAGATTTTAGAATGGCACCAACAAGGCCGCACCATTATTTGTGTGCTGCATGATTTGTTGCTGATTAAAAAATATTTCCCCGAATCAATGGTGCTGCAAGGGCGCTGCTTGGGCAGTGGTCATACACACGAGATGTTTGAGCAAAAGCTGCTCTCCTTCGACCTTGATATGGCCGAGCTGCGCGCCGAACATGACAAACCCACCGATTTATGCTCATGATTGATTTATTGCTACAGCCTTTCAACGACTATGCCTTCATGCAAAGGGCGCTGCTGGCCTGTGTGCTGCTTAGTATCAGCGGCGTACCTTTAGGCTTTTTTATGCAGCAACGGCGCATTGCTTTAGTGGCTGATGCGATGTCGCATGCGATTTTACCGGGTGTGGCCATTGCTTTTTTATTGAGTGGTCTGGCTTTATGGCCGCTCACATTGGGCGGGCTGATATCGGGTGTGCTGCTGGCTTTGCTTGCCAGTGTTTTAGTGCGCACCACGCAATTGCGCGAAGATGCCAGCTTTACGCTTCTGTTTTTGTTTTCGCTCAGTTCGGGCTTGTTGTTATTGTCGATTAACCAGCGCGAGATTGATTTATTGCATTTATTATTTGGCAATATTCTGGCCCTCAACCCAGAAACCTTGCAGCTTATCGCCGCGATAACATTAATCAGCCTCATCGGGCTTATGCTCACCTTCAGGGGCCTTGTGCTTGACTGCCTTGATCCAGATTTTTTGCAATCAAGCCGCCGCGGGCACCTGGTGCGGCCGGTGTTTTTTATGTTGTTTGTGCTCAATCTGGTGGCCGCCTTCCAAGCGCTTGGCACACTCATGGCCGTTGGCATAATGCTGCTGCCGGCCATTGCCGCCAGCTTTTGGAGCCGCACTATTTTTGGCAATATGGCGCTTGGCTTCGCAATGGCACTTTTTATGAGTTATAGCGGCCTGCTTATCTCATTTTATGCTGATTTGCCCTCGGGCGCGGTTATTGTATTTTTGGGCACGGTTATTTGCTTTGTCTCGCTTACAATTGGCAAATATGGCAGTTTTAAGCGCTATTTTTCTGGCTGAGCCACAGTTTAGCGATATATGGCGCAAATCTTGGGGCAGATCTGGGGGCAGATCTGGGGGCAAATCAGGCCAAAGCTAAGCCAGCGTCCTTAACAATTTGCCTTAACAATTTGGCTGGGAAAGATTTTTCCTGCTTGCCTTTTGTGCTTTTGCTGGTTAAAACCTTCCCTCGTGTCCCCTTCGTCTAGAGGTCTCGGACACCGCCCCCAAGGAAGCATAGCTTCGGCGGTAACACGGGTTCGAATGATGAAGTTTGGTGCTGATATGTATAAAAATTATGGTGATGATGGTAACAAGTAAATTGGTAATGCGTACATACGTCCCCTTCGTCTAGAGGCCTAGGACACCGCCCTTTCACGGCGGTAACACGGGTTCGAATCCCGTAGGGGACGCCAAACTTTTCCGACATAACCCGTGTTAGCTTTTTCTGCCGGCTTCGCCGCGTGTGGACTCTGCTGGCTTCGCCAGCGGGTGTTCGAAACCCGCAGCGCATGCCACAAAAAAATCTCTATAAGTTAAACACATATAAGTGTCACTATCGTATAGGGTGCAAAACTTTTTATTGATTCTTTGGAAATATGTCCATAATTATAGACATATGAAAATTGACCAAGCCATACAATCTTTCGCTGCACTGTCGCAGGAAACCCGTCTGCAAGCCTTCCGTATCCTTGTGCAACATGGGCCACAGGGCATTGCCGTGGGTGAGTTAAGCAAGCAGCTTGGCATCCCTCACAACACGCTATCTTTTCATCTGTCGCATTTGAGCGAGGCAGGGTTAGTTACGTCTAACAAGCAAGGTCGGTCGGTCATTTACTGTGCCGACCTGAATCAGGCACAAGCACTGGTGAAATTCCTGCTCGAAAATTGCTGCGCGGTTAGCAAAACCGCCTGCCTTAACGTCGAAAAATTACTCAAGAGCTGCAGATGCTGAATGTGCTTTTTTTATGTACCGGTAATTCCTGTCGCAGCATTATGGCTGAAATGCTGCTCAACCATTATGGCGCTGGCAAATTTAAAGCGTTTAGCGCAGGGAGCTATCCAACAGGTCATGTTCATCCAAAATCTATTGAGACATTAAAGCGGCACAGCATTGATCCAAGACAGCCGCGCAGCAAATCATGGGATGAGCTTGCCAACCAGAATTTTGATCTTGTGATTACAGTTTGGGATCAGGCAGCGGGGGAAACCTGCCCATTCTTTCCTGGCAAACCTAACAAACTGCATTGGAGCACGCCTGACCCAGCCAAGGCCACCGGAACGGCAGCGGAGATAGACGCCGCTTTCGAACAGGCTTTTTCTATGCTGAAAGCCCGTATCGAGGATTTAATTCATGGTTACTTTTGATTTAACAAGAAGGTTAGTTGCGGAAGCTTTGGGCACGATGCTACTGGTTGCCGTCGTGGTTGGCTCCGGCATCATGGGCGAGATGCTAGCGGGCGCTAATGCAGCCATTGCATTGCTCGGCAATACGCTGGCAACAGGTGCGGCGTTAGTTATACTTATTCTGGTCTTCGGCCCCATATCGGGCGCACATTTTAATCCGGTGGTCAGCCTGTCTTTTGCCATGCAAGGTAAACTGACATGGCAGGATTTCCTTGTATATACAGTCGTACAGATCATCGGTGGCATAGCCGGCGTGCTGCTGGCTCATATCATGTTCGATTTGCCGCCAGTTACGGCATCAACCCATGTCCGCAGCGGCATTGGTATCTGGTCAGGTGAGATTGTTGCGTCCTTCGGCCTTCTGGCGACTATTCTTGGCTGTCTGCGTGCAAAGCCTGATGCCGTCCCTCATGCCGTAGGCCTGTTCATCACGGCGGGGTATTGGTTTACGTCTTCAACTGCGTTTGCCAATCCAGCTGTCACCATCGCCCGCTGCCTCACCGATACCTTCTCGGGCATCAGACCAGAGGATGTTATAGGGTTCATCGTAGCGCAGATTGTTGGGGCATTACTGGCAACTGCAATGTTCCAGTGGTTCTATGCAAACCAGAGCAAGCAATAAGACCAGCATTTCAATCGGTGTCTATTTTTAGGTTTGGTGCTTACCTTGAGCTTCGCTGGCCTTATCGGCATGGATAACTCTCAGTTCGCATATTTATGCTGTGCTTTCAAGCATCCGCCTCATGTGGGGGCATCTGTCGGAAGCGTCAAAGGATATCCCCCCACATGCCCCTTAGCGCCAAAACCTGCGAAAATGCAAACTAGATAATGCCCACGCTATTTCAACTGCGATTGGAAATTTAATGGAAATTTACAAATTTCCGGGCATCATGGTTTAGCTACGAATAACAAGCCTAATTCGAAAGAAGCAAGCCGTCCAGTGGAGGGCGGCGTTCTAAAAGCAGATGATGTGGACCTTATCTAAGATATATCTCAATAGTTTTTGTGCAAATTTCTTTAGGAGAGTTATATGCCGATAGAAGGTTTTTGGGCACAGAGTCCTAACGATAGTAGCGGCCTACCTTTCCCAGTGCCTTTTCGTGAAGACTGGGACAAAGAAGGCTTTTTAGCTCAATTGGATAAAGTCGAAGCCAATGCACAAAGGCGCAATTACAGAGGCATGTCCTCTTGTCGTGTGTGTAAGTGCCACAACGGTTCAGCCGAATTTAGTTCAGGCGAATATAGTTGGCCTGCAGGTTATAGACATTATATTGCCGAGCATGATGTTCGCCCAACGCCCGGTTTTGAAAAGATGATAAGAACGGTTGGTGCAGAATTACCCGATAAACCAACCAAAAAACC
The DNA here is from genome assembly GCA_027485855.1 of Rickettsiales bacterium. Lineage (GTDB taxonomy): Bacteria > Pseudomonadota > Alphaproteobacteria > JAIXQD01. Next base: position 282,988 of record JAIXQD010000001.1, read on the forward strand.
TGATTATCCTCACGGGCTGCGCCAGGGATAACTTGATCAGGGATGATTTGATCTGGGATGATCTGATAAAGGCTCTTTAACAACAAAGATTTTTCGCCGTCATCAGCGGCTAAAACCTTCATCACTAAACACCCAAAAACCGCTAAGCCGAGCGCAGTCGATTGATAAAGCTATCCGATGCATCGCGCAAACGCGAGGTTTGCTCGCGCAATATATGCGTGGCATCTAAAATATTCTGCGAGATGGTGCCTGTGGCGGTCGCAGACATTTTAACGGCCTCAATATTATGCGATACATCACCCGTGCCGGCCGATACCTGCTGAATGGTTCGGCTAATTTCCTGCGTGGCCGAACTTTGCTGTTCAACAGCGCCCGCAATAGCCGTTGATATGCCATCGATGCTTTGAATAGTGCCGCCCACACTGCGCATGGCTTGCTGCACATTAGTGGTGATATTTTGCACAATACTAATATGACCACTAATTTCACCCGTGGCTTTGGTGGTTTGATTGGCCAAAGTTTTAACTTCGCTGGCCACAACAGCAAAGCCCTTACCCGCCTCGCCCGCCCGCGCCGCTTCAATCGTGGCATTTAAGGCCAGCAAATTGGTTTGCTCGGCAATTTCAGTAATCAGCGACAACACCGCGCCAATTTTTTGTGATGCATCTTCCATAGACTGCATAACGTCATTGGCTTTACTCATTTCATGCACAGCATTTTGCGCAACCGAGGTTGATTGACTCACTTGCCGGCTGATTTCTTTTATTGACGCGCTGAGCTGCTCTGCCGATGACGTGACCGTGCAGACGCTTTGCGATGATTGCGACGACGCCACAGCCGCCGCAATGGCCCGCTCACTGGTTTGCATAGCGGTGGCATTGAGTTTTTCGGCATAATTCTGCATTTCGGTTGCGGCATGTGTGACATTGCTAATGATACTATCGACCGACCCCTCAAACTCCCGCGCAAAATTTTGTAAAGCCTGTTGCTTAGCCAGCTCGGCCTGACGCCTTGTTTCTTCTTGGGCTTTGCGCAATTTGTCGGCTTCGTTGATTTTATCACGGAATACCAGCAAGGCCCTTGCCATTGAACCAAGCTCATCGCCGCGGCTGGTGTTGGCAATGTTTACGCTTAAATCATCGGCGGCCATTGCCACCATATTTTGCGTCAGTTGCTGCACGGGGCGAACAATGCCACGCGTGACAAACACAAAATAGACTAACCCCAAACTCATGAGGAGCAGGCACGAACCCACAACAAATAAACGTTCTTGCTTAAGCCGTTCAAGCCTGATGACAAGTAATTTATCTAACTCAGCAATCACACTATCGCCCAGCTCAGCTGTGCCATCATGCAGCACATCTAATTGTGTGACAAAGTCACTGCTGGTCAGTGGTTGGTTATTTTGCAATCTATCAATGACCGCGAAAGTAGCTGGTATAGCACTTACATAATCAGCCAGCGCCGCTTGCAGTTTTTGTGCCATACCAGGATTGATGCCATTAAACGCCGCATCGGCATTTAAGGATTCTTTGATAGATGTTTGAATCCGCGGCAAAGCCACTTTTTGCAAAACATAGTGATCGATGGCCAGCTGATTTTTTTGCGCAACCGATAACTGATAATCTGGATTTAATAATAGCGCAGAATAACTATTTTTAATGACGGCCAGCTCAACCAAAGCCGGCGGCAAGCCATTTAACACCACATCGACCAGATAATAACTATCCAGCTCAGGATCAAGAATCATATTGGATTGATCGCCAACATATTTAATCATATCGACGATTTTTGTCAGCGCCGCCGAATATTGCCCCACATTAAATGCCTGCTGAATATCCATCAGCGTAAAGCCGCCCTTTTGCACTTGCTCGGCCCGTAAATTTAAAAAATCTTTTAAGTCGCGCTCACTTCTATTGACGCTGATAAAATATTCGGCAATGGCTGCGGCCATGACTTGTGCTTCGGCGGCAGAGTCTTTATCGCCCGCATCGGCCAAGCTAAGCGCCAGCTGGTAATCGGCAATCTCATTAAGCAATTGCAGCAGCGGCTTTTGAAATTGCGTGCCGACAATTTCAGTTTCAGTAAAAGTAATTTGCTTATTCAGCGCCACGGTAAGAAACCACATGCTGACCAGCATCGGCACAATAAAACCAGGCAAAATCAGCGCCATGCGCCAGGTGATGTTTATTTTTTTCATTATGTCCTCCATGGGCTAACCCATAAGAGGATATGACTAAGCTATGGATAGAGTTTTAACAATCAACACCAGCGTATGCATTATGGCGTAAAATATAAATCATCAATGATAAGTTGCACTTGGGTTTGCCCCTGCCAGCGATTGGGGCGCAATAAACCTGCCACATGCATGAGTTTGTTCTGATGATTAAGCAAGGCCTGCCCCAAAGGTGTTTCTAAACTTTTAAAAGCTATGCCTGCTAAGCGCCCCTGCCCACTCGCACTGGTGAAAACCGCACGCACATGCTGCTCGCCAACAATGGCGCTGTTCACTATACGCATATCGGCTAAAGCAAAACGTGGCTCACTATTGCCCGAGCCAAAAGGCGCACATTGCTGCAATTGCTCAACCAGCTTGATATTAGCTGCCGTAACACTGAGCACACCATCAAGATTGAGGCTTGCGGTAATGGGCTGTGCCTCAATTTGTTTGGCCAAGCGCTCATTTAAAAAAACTTTAAGTGCCGCAAACTTATCGCGCTCTACGGTAAAGCCCGCGGCCATGGCATGACCACCACCCGCTACTAATAATCCGGCTTGTCTTGCGGCAATAACTGCGGCACCCAAATCAACGCCCGCCACCGAACGGCCTGAGGCTTTGCCAATATCATCGGTAAAACTCACCACAAAAGTGGGGCGATTAAATTTTTCTTTAAGGCGAGCGGCGACAATGCCAATAACGCCCGCATGCCAGCCCTCGCCCGCGGCCATCACCAGCACATCATTGGCCGCAGGCGCAAATTGCATGGCTTGCTCTTGCACTTGTTGCTCAATGGCTTGGCGCTGCACATTATATTCGTTTAGCTTTTGCGCCCATTGCAAACTCTGCCCGTCATCATCACTGGCTAAAAGCTTAGCGCCTAAATCAGCCTCACCCACGCGGCCACCAGCATTCACTCGCGGCCCCAGCATATAGCCCAAAGCAAAAGCATCGGGTGCGTCTTTAAGTTTGCTCACATCCATCAGTGCGGCTAAGCCCTGATTATGCCGCTGCGCTAAAACTTTAAGCCCCTGTGCTACAAAAGCGCGATTAATACTGGTCAGCTTCACCACATCGGCCACAGTGCCCAGCGCCACTAAATCGAGCAGCCGCAATAAATCAGGCTCGGGGCGGGCATTATAAAAGCCGTTTTTGCGCAAAACGCGGTTCGTGGCAATAAGCAGCAAATAAGTAACACCCACTGCCGCACAATGCCCCACCTGTTGGTAAGCATTTTGTGATTCATCGAGCCGATTAGGATTAACCAGCGCCAAGGTCGGCGGCAAGGCTGGCTCGGCAGCGTGATGGTCGATAACAATAACCGGCAAGCCTAAATCGGCGGCATGTTGGAGCGGCGCGTGGGCTGTGGTGCCACAATCGAGCATCAGCACCAGCTGCTGCCCTTCGGCGTGCAGCAGGCTGAGTGCAGCTATATTGGGGCCATAACCCTCGCGGTTGCGGTCAGGGATATATAAACGCGGGCTAAGGCCAAAGCCTTGCAAAAAACGCAGCAGCAAGGCGGCCGAGGTTGCGCCATCAACATCATAATCGGCAAATACCGCTATGGCCGATTTATCGGTAATAGCCTGTGCCAAAGCAGTGCTGGCTTTGTCCATATCACGCAAAATAAGCGGGTCGGGCAATTGCGCGCGCAAGCTGGGGTTGAGGTAATCATGCGCTTGCTCAAGCGTGATGCCACGGGCAGCCATGGCCCGCGCCACGGCCTCGGTTAAATCATGGCGCTGCATGAGCGCGGCACATAAGCGCTCATCAACCGGGCGCGACTGCCACATTTTACCACTCACCGAGCGCTCAACACCCAAAAATGCTTGGTTTTGCAAAGCCAGCGCAGTCATGGCTTAATGTGCCTGCCAATCCGGCTTGCGGCCAAAATTATGGTGCGCCTCAATATAGCGCACAGTGCCGCTTTTTGAGCGCATAATCACCGAGTGAGTCATAGCGCCACCAGCAAAACGGCGCACACCGCGCAACATGGTGCCGGTGGTGACACCGGTTGCGGCAAACATCACATCACCTTTTGCCAGCTCTTCAAGCGCATATTTACGCGAAAAATCAGTGATGCCAATTTTTGTGGCACGGGCTTTTTCATCGTCATTTCTAAACAACAAGCGGCCTTGAAACTGACCGCCAATGCAGCGCAAAGCGGCGGCGGCTAAAACACCTTCTGGCGCGCCACCACTGCCCACATACATATCGATGCCAGCTTCAGGCTGCGCTGTGGCAATCACACCCGACACATCGCCATCAGTGATCAGCATAATCCGCGCACCTGCTTCGCGTAAATGCGCAATCAGCTCGGCATGACGCGGGCGATCGAGCACACACACCACCAAATCGGCAATATCAACGCGCTTGGCTTTGGCCAAATTTTGTAGGTTCACTTTTGGCGAATTGTCTAAATCAACCACGCCTTCAGGCAGGCCGCCGCCTACGCCAATTTTATCCATATACACATCAGGCGCATTAAGAAAGCCGCCCGATTCAGCCATGGCCATAACCGCCAAAGCATTGGGCCCGCCCTTAGCCGTGATGGTGGTGCCCTCAAGCGGGTCAAGGGCAATATCCAACACCGGCCCGCCTGAGCCAACCTTCTCACCGATATAAAGCATGGGGGCTTCGTCGCGCTCGCCCTCGCCAATAACCACCGTGCCACTAATAGCCAGCACATTGAGTGCACGGCGCATGGCATCGACGGCGGCTTGGTCGGCGGCTTTCTCATCGCCTCTGCCCATTTGCAGCGATGCCGATAAGGCTGCGGCCTCGGTCACGCGCACAGCCTCAAGCACAAGGTTGCGGTCCATGCTGCGCGGTAATTTTACAATATTACTCTGATTATTGGGGATAGTCGGCGTCGTCATGCTTGGGCCCTTTAGCAGATAAGTGGACAAAATACCGGATCAGCCGCAAGGCACGATAAAGCCCGCAACTGCTGTAAAGCACTATAAAATGCCGCTTTGGGTGCCGCATGGGTTATCAGCACCACGGGCACAACCTGCCCCACAGCGGCGCTATCTTGATGCAAGCTTGAAAGCGAAATACCGGCATCGCGCAAAATTGTGGCTATGGCGGCAATGACGCCGGCTTCATCGCGCACGGCTAACCGAATATACGCCGCTTGCTGTTGCTGTGCGGGCGGTAACAGCGGCATAGTTTTTAGGGTGGCCGCCGGGCGCAAAAATGGCAGCACCAAACGGCCGGCGCGTTCGTCGTGTAAATCAGCCAAAACGGATGATGCGGTTGCCGCACCACCCGCACCTGGCCCCGATAAGCACAAATGACCAACGGGTGCTGCGCTTATCAGCACGCCATTGAGCACGCCATCAATGGCAGCCAGCGGGTGCGAGTGCGGCACCAAACAGGCCCCAACCGAAAGCTGCAATTGCTCGTTATGTAAGGCCGCATCGGCCACCAGTTTAATTTTATAGCCAAGTTTTTCGGCCATGGCGGTATCGAACGGCGTAATGCTGCGTATGCCCGATACTTCGGTCACAACATTAGCGCAGCCAAAAGCCAGCATGGCCAAAATTTGCAGTTTTTGGGCAGCATCATGGCCATCAATATCAAAGCTGGGCTCGGCTTCGGCATAGCCGAGTTTTTGCGCATCGGCCAAGACAGCGGCAAAATCGGCGCGCTCAGTCGTAATGCGGGTGAGCATATAGTTGCAGGTGCCATTCAGCAGCCCTTGCACGCGTGTTAAACGATTTGCCGCCAACGATTCGCGCATGGTTTTAATAATCGGAATACCGCCCGCCACAGCCGCCTCAAAACGCAGCGACACATTTTGCTGCTCAGCCAACGCGGCTAATCGTCCGCCATGTTTGGCCAGCATGGCTTTGTTGGCCGTAATGACGGGCTTGCCATTTTGCAAGGCTTGCTCAACCAAGCCAAGTGCCGCGCCATCGGCGCCACCCATCAGCTCAACCACAACATCAACATCAGGGTGCGTGGCTAAAGCCGTGGCATCAGCCACAAACGGCACCGACAAATGTGCGCGCGGCTGGCGGGCCGAATAAGCCGCAAGGCTTAAGCCCGATAACGCGCCATAAAGATTTATTTCCTCGGCGAGCACCGCGCCAACATGCCCCATGCCTGCAAGACCAATGCGCAACTGCTTTGTCATTTGACCTCAAAATCTACGGATGGTGGAGCGGCGGGCGGCGCATCGGGTAATTGCAGCGCGTCATTCTGCTGTTTGATGCGCTCGATTTGTGTTTGCCCTTCGGCCCGCAAGGCTGTCAGCGCCTGAATTTGTGCTTGGCGCTCGGCTGGCGTTTGGCGCAGCTGCGGCCTTTCTGGCACATCGGCCAGATTTGGCCAAACAGCGCCCGCTTTAGTTTTGCTGGCATTTATGGCTGGCGTATCGCTCAGCCAATCTTGCGGCAATTGCTCAGCCGTGCAGCCTGCCAGCAAAGGCAGCGCTACAAGAATCAGCGAGAATTTTTTAAGTGCTTGTTGCATTTCTTGGCATAATAAGGCACATCCGCATAATGAGCAAAGCACCAGACGCCGAAACACCCAAAGAAAACGACAGCGCAACAAACGCGCTGCTTCAACAAGCCGAGGGCTGGCTGCAATTATGGCAGCAAGCGCAGGGCCTGATGCTTGAGGCTGCCGAAAAACAGCTAAAAGAGCCGGATTTAGCCATGACCACGCCGCAAAGCATCTGGCAAACCTATTGGGAGTGGGCGCAGCAATGGCTGCAAAAGCCCGATGCATTATGGCAAGAGCAGTGGCAATTCTGGCAAGATTATTTGCGTCTATGGCAACGCGCGGCCGAAAAAATGCAAGGGCAAGAGCCCACCGTGCCAGCGCCCCATTTGCCGCCCGCCGACAAGCGCTTTAGCAACCCCGCTTTTGAGCAAGATGCCACTTTTGAATTTATCAAACAAAGCTATTTGCTGGCCGCCGATTGGCTGAACCGCCTGAGCCATAAGGGTGATGGGCTTGATGAAGCAACCCAGCGCCGCATGCAATTTTATACCCGCCAATTTATTGATGCACTCAGCCCCACCAATTTTGTGCTGACCAACCCTGAAGTGCTGCAAACGACTTTAGCCACGGGTGGCGAAAATCTGCGGCGTGGCTTTAGCAATTTGTTGCAGGATATCGCCCGTGGTAAGGGCGAATTACGCATCGCCATGACCGATGAAAAAGCCTTCACCCTCGGGCAAAATGTGGCCATAACGCCAGGTGCGGTTGTTTATCAAAACGAGCTCATGCAGCTTATTCAATATACACCCACCACTGCCACCACTGCCGAAAAACCGCTACTGATTATCCCGCCATGGATTAATAAATATTATATTTTGGATTTGCAGCCAAAAAACTCTTTTATCAAATATGCTGTCGATCAAGGGCAAACCGTGTTTGTAGTGTCATGGGTCAACCCTGATGCCTCACTGCGCGATAAAAACTTTGCCGATTATTTGCAACATGGCATTTTAGATGCGCTGGCGGCCATAAAAAAACAAACGGGCGCGCCGCAAGTTAATGCCATTGGTTATTGCCTTGGCGGCACTTTGCTGGCCAGCGCTTTGGCTTATTTAGCCGCCAAAAAACAAACCCCAATAGCCAGCGCCACATTTTTTACCACTTTGGTGAATTTTGCACAGCCCGGTGAGCTGGGCGTATTTATAGATGACGAACATTTACAAGCCATGGAAGCACGCATGGCACAGCAAGGCTATCTTGATGGTCAGGCCATGGCCACCACATTTAATTTATTGCGCGCTAATGATTTAATCTGGTCGTTTGTGGTCAATAATTATTTGTTGGGGCAATCGCCCTTCCCGTTTGATTTGCTTTATTGGAATAATGACACCACGCGCATGCCTGCGGCCATGCATAGTTTTTATTTGCGGCAAATGTATCAGCACAACAAGCTCTGCCAAAAAAACGGCATTAATTTGCTGGGTCAGGATATTGATTTATCGCTGATAAAAACGCCCTGCTATATTTTAGCCTGCAAAGATGACCACATCGCCCCATGGCGCAGTGTCTATGCCGCAACGCAGCTTTACCAAGGCCCGTGCGAATTTGTGCTATCTGGCTCGGGGCATATTGCTGGCGTAATTAACCCCGCCAACAGTATAAAATATGGCTACCAAACTAACCACGCCACGCCCGCCACGGCCGATGAGTGGCTGCAAAGCGCGCAAACACATCAAGGCTCGTGGTGGCCCCATTGGCTGAATTGGCTAAAAGCCCATCATGGCGCTGAAGTACCAGCACGCAATATTAGCAATGCCCTAGAGCCCGCCCCTGGCAGCTATGTTAAAGTAAAAGCATAAAGCCGAATTAGTTTCAGGGCTTTATGATAATCTCATGATAAGCGTGCCTATAGGTAAAACGCCTTGTTTTGAGAAGGTAGATATTATGGCTATAAATATGAGCAGCTTTAAGCAAATTTCCGCTGAAAAGAGAAAGCAAGCAAGCGAATGGCAAGCTGTGGCTGGAGAAATAAATAACTTCATAACAAAAATAAGTTCAATTTTTGATATACCAAATAACGATAATAGAAATATCTATTGCAGTGCCGTTAAAACGACAAGCAGCCATGACTTAGACCAACAGCAATTAATGTCTATAAAATTTGAAGGAAGAAGCAGTTATTATAACTGCCGTACCAACGGTTTTGTTATTAAAACCCAAGAGGATTTTGAAAAATTTTGCTACTACTACGCCCTTGATCTTGATGATTTTTGTTACTCACGAGAACGAATCGATGCCATAGACAAAATTTGGCCAGAATTAACGCAAATCAAAATGCCGCAAAACCCAAATAAGCTCACACCAGAAATACCCATATTAGGCCGGCCGAAAATTGGTGGCAAAATGCCGACACCATAAACAGCTGATGGGCCATAAATTGAAAGCTGAAATTGCATTTATAGCCAAGCACGAATAGCTGCAGGCAATATTACCAATCCCCTAGAGCCCGCCCCCAGCAGCTATGTTAAAGTAAAAGCATAAAGCCGAATTAGTTTCTTAGAATTATGTTATTCTGACGCGGGAGAATAACATGACAACAACCGATGCAACAACCGCACCCAACATTGAGCAAATTTTCGAAGTGCTGCATGAGCAAAGCATAGCCAAACGCGCCACTATGCATAACATTGCGGACGCTCTGCTGCCTATCCTAAAAATATGTGAGGCCAACACAGTCAGAAAAAATATTAAGCGCGAAGGTGACGCTAATAAGGCATTTTTAAGCAGCACTTATAACCAGTACGATCATTATGGCGATCTTGTAAATAGAACAGATACGTTCATGTTTATGTCTACCACAAAAAACAAACCCAGCAAAAACGATGGGGAAAACGAAAATTTCTTTAACACCACATTACAAATTGGCAAAACAATTATAGCAGAAAATATGCGCGAAAATTACCCGCTTAACAGCAAATCTGACTTTCATATTTTCTGCCGCGATCTGGCTCATGCGGTTTATATGCTCAATTTAAACGATGAGGCGCAAATACAGATTAAATCCATGCTTGTTGATTTAACAAAAATTGACATACCTGATTTTGCACAAGCCCCGCTGGCAAACAATCCACCCCCTATTATTTTAGGGCGGCCACGGCTTATGCCACGAATGCCTGACGACAAAAGCGTTCTTCCGAACAATGGCTAAAATGCCGATATACAAAGACAAAACTAAAAACCCGAATTACTTTCAGGGCCTTATGATATCCTGATGATAGGTGCTTTAGATAAGCGCTTTTTAGGGGACATTTTATGGCTAGTAATTTCAGCAGCTTTAAAGAAATTGCCGACGAAGTGACAAAGCAAAGAAGCGCATGGCAAGCTGTGGTGGAAGAGATTAATGCCGTCTTAGATAAAATAAAATCTGCTGCAAACATAAGGAGAGGTGATTCCACTGATTTGCGTTGCAGCTACCCTTTGTGCGGAAACGCCAGCGACATAGACCAGCAGCAATATTTATTTATCCGTTTTGATGCTGAACGAATAGATAGGAACAAACTCACTGCCAATTTTGAAGTCAGAGATCAAAAAGATTTTGAAAGATTTTGCCACTACTACGCTGTTGATATTTGTAACTATAGGCTTTCAGATGAAGCAATGGCCGACATAGAAAAAATCTGGCCGGAATTAACAAAAATAAAAATACCGGAAAACCCAGCCGCGCTCACGCCCGAGATACCCGTATTAGGCCGGCCAAAATTGGGCGGCAGAATGCCGGCCCCCTTAACACCAGATGGGCCATAAGATGCTACACACCAAAGCACAAACCCCAAAAGAAGTTTACCAAGAACTAAGAACACTGCGCAGTGCATGGGAAGCGACTTTGAAAGATGCGGCCAATCATTTAGAGACTTTTCTAAAATGTTGCCTGCCCCTTAATAATGAGAAAGAGAAAGTTAAAGTTGAACTTAAAAAATTTAATCTTGAGCGCGCAACGATACGCGTTTTAACAGACGATGATAAAGAAAAAATTGAAATAGCACTTTCGCTAGAAATGATAGCGCGCGTACCATCGCAAACAAAAGAGGACGAAGGTCTGTTTGCCCTAAAATTTACAAAAAAAGAAGGTAATTATTTCTTTTTAGATATGTTGGCGGACGAATATATCATTAACAACAATGATGACTGGCAAATTTTATTGGATGATCTTATCCAAGCCCGCTGCTTGCTAAACCAAAAGGCAGAGCAAAATAATACGCTTGATCAAGTATGGGATAGTTTAAAGCAGCTCGATTTTCCACAAGTAGCGCAAAGCAAACCAAACCCATTAAGGCCCGCCATTAGCCTCAGGCTTGATACGGCAAAACCACAGGCTTAGTTTTATCGCTTAGTTTTTTGGCTTAGTTTTATCGCTTAGTTTTTCTGGCCTAGTTTTTGGCTAAGTTTTGATATTCAGCAAGATATTCGGCACCGAGCTGCATATATTGCTCGGCCCTTATGGCAAATTGTGCCGTGTCTTTTTCAGTGAGTGCGCGCCAAAACTTTGCGGGGCTGCCTGCCCAAATCTGCCCGGTTTCAATGGCTTTGTCGGGCGTCAGCAAAGCACCCGCAGCCAACATGCCATAGCTATTTATTTTGGCGCCATCCATCACCGCGGCCTTCATACCAACAAAGGCATGGTCGGCCAAGGTGCAGGCATGGAGCAGTGCCATATGCCCCACAGTGCAGTTCCGGCCAACAAACGTGCCCTGCCCCTTAGCGGCCACATGAATAACCGTGCCATCTTGAATATTGCTGTTTTCGCCAATGCGAATAACATTTACATCACCACGCAGCACACAGCCAAACCAAATGCTGGCGCCCGCGGCAATCTCAACATCGCCAATAATAACCGCACCCGGCGCAATAAAAGCCGCAGGGTCAATTTTGGGCATCATCCCGCGATAGGGTAAAATAAGTGGCGCTGGAAAGCTCATGCGCTGGCCCCTAAAAAGCCAGAGTCAAACTTAGCTTGCATTTTGCTGGCCACACGCGGGCTAACAAACTGGCTGATATCGCCGCCCAAACGGCCAATTTCCTTAACAAAGCGCGATGAGATAAATTGCTGCCGCTCGGAGGCCATTAAAAACACCGTTTCAATTTTTGGATTAAGCCGCGCATTCATGCCCGCCATCTGAAACTCATATTCAAAGTCAGAAACAGCGCGTAAGCCCCTAATTAAAATTGATGCGCCCTCGGCCACCGCAAAATGCATGAGGAGGTTATTAAACGGCTTTACGGTTATTTTTGCGCCTTTAGCCACATGCTCGGCCACTTCATCGGCCACAATATCAACCCGCTCGGCCAAACTAAAAAGCGGGCCTTTGCCGGCATTTTCGGCCACACCAATGATAAGATGATCGACCACGCGCAGCGCCCTGCTGATAATATCGAAATGCCCCGTGGTGATGGGGTCGAAGGTACCCGGATAGAGGCCTATTTTGCTCATGGGGCTGGGGCCACCGTGCTGATTTCCTCTTGCTCGGCGGGCAAGCTGGCCACCGACACTAACCTATCGCCCTCATCCATGCGGAATAAAGTCACGCCTTGCGTTTTGCGCGCGGCAATGCGGATATCGCTAATGGGCATACGAATAATTTGCCCTTGCGCCGACACGCACATAATGTCTTGCCCCGCTTTAATGGGGAAAGCCGCAGCAATGGCATTGTTTTTAGCGCCCATTTGCATGGCCCAAATGCCCTGCCCGCCGCGCCCCGTTTCACGGAAATCGTAAGAAGAGCTGCGCTTACCAAAACCACTGTCAGAGATAGTCAGAATAAATTCCTCAGCTGCAGCAAGTTCGGCCATGCGCTCGGCTGATAAAGCAATGGTGGCAACCGCGTCATCTTCGTCGGCCACCACGCTGTCTTCGTCATTGCTTTTCCATGCGGCATTACGCAAATAAGCCAAGCGCTCTTCGGCACTGGCATCGACATGGCGTAACACCGACAAAGAAATAACCTCGTCATCATCGGCAAGTTTAATGCCGCGCACGCCCATGCTGGTGCGGCCCGAAAATACCCGCACCTCTGGCACCGCAAAGCGAATGGTTTTGCCTTGTTTTGTCACCAGCATAATATCGTCGGCCTCGGTTGCGGGCATAACCGCAATAAGGCGCTCGCCCTCTTCCAGCTTCATGGCAATGAGGCCGCTTTGGCGGATATTTTGAAAATCGGATAATAAATTACGGCGCACCGTACCCGCAGATGTAGCAAAGATAACATGCAATTTATCCCAGCTGGTTTCATCTTCCGGCATGGGCATAACGGCCGATATCACCTCGCCTTGTTCAAGCGGCAGCAAATTCACCAGCGCCTTGCCTTTGGCCTGTGGGTTGCCTAATGGCAGCTTATAGGTTTTTAAGCGATAGACCATGCCACGGTTTGAAAAGAGCAGCATGGGCGTGTGGGTGTTGGCCACAAAAAGCTGCGTGACCACATCTTCGTCTTTGGTAATCATGCCGGTGCGGCCCTTACCACCGCGTTTTTGTGCACGATAAGTGGCCATGGGCACGCGCTTGACATAACCCGCCATGCTGAAAGTTACCACCATATCTTCGCGGGCAATCAGGTCTTCAATGTCGGCCTCAAACTCAAGCTCCAGCAGCTCGGTTTTACGTGGTGTCGAAAATTGTGCTTTTATCTCTTGCAGCTCGGTGCGCAATACCACCAGCAGCTTGGCGCGGTCGGCCAAAATGGCCAGATATTCTTCAATGGCCAAGCCAACCTCGCGCAATTCGGCGGCAATTTTATCGCGCTCAAGGCCAGTCAGGCGCTGCAAGCGCAATTCTAAAATGGCTTTAGCTTGTGTTTCAGTCAGTTGGTAATCGGCGGCATTGCTGGCAGCGTCGCCATCGACCAGGGCCACCAAGGGCGCAATGTCGGTTGCGGGCCAGCGGCGGGCCATCAGCTCGGCTTTGGCAACATGTGCATCGGCCGCTGCACGAATAAGCGCAATCACCGCATCGATATTGGCCACGGCCACTGCTAAACCCAGCAAAATATGGGCGCGGTCACGGGCTTTGCCTAATTCAAACTCGGTGCGGCGGGTAATGACCTGCTCGCGGAAAGCCACAAAGCTGCTAATCACATCTTTGAGGTTGAGTAACTCAGGCCGGCCATCACGCAGCGCCAGCATATTGACCGAAAAAGTTGTTTGCAGCGGCGTATGCTTAAACAGCTGCGCCAGCACCACTTCGGCCACAGCATCGCGCTTGAGCTCAACTACCACGCGCACACCGCTGCGGTCTGATTCATCGCGCAAATCGCTGATGCCTTCAATAATTTTAAGTTGCACACATTCGGCAATGCGCTCAACCAGGCGTGATTTATTCACCTGATAGGGAATTTCGCTGATAATGATGGCTTCTTTGTCTTTGCGCACTTCTTCAATTTCAGTGCGGGCGCGCACCATAAGACTGCCGCGCCCCGTATGATAAGCGCTACGAATGCCATTGCGGCCCATAATGAGCGCACCGGTTGGAAAATCCGGGCCCTTCACAAACTCCATTAAATCTTCAATCGATAATTCTGGGTTATCGACCAAAGCACAGCAGGCATCAATCACTTCGCCTAAATTATGGGTGGGGATATTGGTGGCCATGCCCACAGCAATGCCGCCCGCACCATTGACCAAAAGATTTGGAAAACGCGCCGGCAGCACCAATGGCTCTTGTGTGGACTCATCGTAATTGGGGCCGAAATCGACGGTGTTTTTATCAATATCGGCCAGCAATGCCTCGGCGGCTTTTTCAAGGCGGGCTTCGGTGTAACGCATGGCTGCTGGTGGGTCGCCATCCATCGAGCCAAAATTACCCTGACCATCAATCAGTTCAACCCGCACCGAAAAATCTTGTGCCAAGCGCACCATGGCATCGTAAATGGCGCTATCACCATGCGGGTGATATTTACCCATCACATCACCGACGATGCGTGCCGATTTTTTGTAGGGCTTGCTGCTGTCATAGCCGCCATCTTTCATGGCGTATAAAATGCGCCGATGCACCGGCTTTAAACCATCGCGCACATCGGGCAAAGCGCGGCTAACAATCACCGACATCGCATAATCGAGATATGAGCGCTTCATCTCATCTTCAAGAAAAATGGGCGCGGTATCGTTGGCAGCGGGCGGCAAATTACCCGCAGCATTGCTGGGCGTTGTTGGCGGCGTTGTTGGGTTTTCAGCGTCAGACATAAGGCAGCTCACTTAGCAGCAAGAATCAGCAAAATTGCCATTTTTTCTAGCATTTTTTGTGGGTTAGCTCAAGCAATGCTGCAAAATTCTGGGCCCCAAAAACTGGGCCATCTATCTGGGCCCCAAAAACTGGGCCACTAATCTTGATAATGATGAGGCGCACGGCACAGCCCAAAGCAAGCCATGATTCATGGCCAGCTTCATGCCGCACAAAACAACTATAGAGTGAGCGCAAAATCTGGCTTAGAACGGAATCTCATCGTCAAGATCGCTGCGGCCGCCGCCCATATTCAAGGCACGTCCACCGCCGCCGCCGCTGCTGCCATAATCGGGCAAGCCCGTATCATCATTAGCGCTGCCGCCTTTGCTGGCGCCATCAAGCATAGTCAGTTCGCCCCGATACTGACCCAAAACAACTTCGGTTGTGTATTTTTCGTTGCCGTCTTTGTCGGTATATTTGCGGGTTTGCAACTGGCCTTCAATGTAAAGCTTGCTGCCTTTTTTAATGTATTTCTCAACCACATCAACAATGCGGTCATTGAACACCACCACGCGGTGCCATTCGGTTTTCTCTTTACGCTCGCCGGTGGCTTTGTCTTTCCAGTTTTCGCTGGTGGCGATGCTGAAGCTGGCAATTTTGCCGCCATTTTGACTGCTGCGAATTTCGGGGTCTTTGCCCAAATTACCCACAAGAATGACTTTATTGACGCTACCGGCCATGGCTGAAAATCCTCATGTTATAAGTGAAGTGCTGGCTTTTTATAGGCCAGATTGAAGATGCTGCAAAGCGCTTTTAATAATTAAGTTTAAGTGACGCCATCTGCACCACCGCCACAAATAAGTGTGGCAATGGTTTGGCTTGGCTCGGTCTGCACTTGCCCTGTTTGCAAGGCCGCCAACCCAGCAGCGCCAGCCATTTCGGCTGCGATACGCCCCTCATCCCACAAAAAGCGGCTGGCGGCGAGCATCTCTTCGTCGGTCACGCAAACCACCTCATCGACCATGGCCTGAATAATTGGCCAGTTAGCCTCGCTGGTGCTTTTGGGCGCCAGCGACACGGCCTTGGTTTTAACCGAAGGCAGCGCCACAATATGCCCCGCTTTAAAGCTGGCGGTCAGCTTGGCCGCGCCCTTTGGCTCTACGCCAATGATTTTGCACTGAGGCTGTAGCGCTTTCATGCCAAGCGCAAGCCCTGCAATAAGCCCGCCGCCACCCACCGCAATGAGTAATTGATTGATGGCCGGCATTTGTTGATGCAGCTCTATGGCTAAAGTGCCTTGTCCGGCAATCACCACAGGGTCGGCAAAAGCATGCACATAGCTACAGCCTTGCTCTTGCGCCACTTTCAGCGCGGCGGCATGGGCATCGTCCCACGACACCCCCACCCGCACCACTGTGGCCCCCCACGCCCGCAGCCTGGCCGCACGCACCTCGGGCACACCTTTTGAGAGATAAACCGTAACTGGCGCATCAATCACTCGCCCCGCATAGGTCAGCGCCATGCCGTGATTGCCGCCCGAGGCCGTAACCAACCCCTTTTTGCGCACGGCTTCAGGCAAGCTCAGCACCTTATTGAGCGCGCCCCGCACCTTAAAAGAGCCGGTCACCTGATGGTTTTCAAGCTTGCATAGCAACTTTGCCGCTAATTGTGGTGCCAAGCCAGCAGGGCGGCAATGATTTAAATGCAAAATTGGCGTCGCTCTAATAAAAGGGCTAATTCGGCTGTGGGCCGCATAAATATCGTCTAAACTTATGGCAAATTGGCTCATAAAGACTTATTTAAAGTAAGATTCAGATAAAAGAAAGACACCCACTATGCAACGCAACATAACCGTACGCGGCGCCCGCGAGCATAATTTAAAAAACATTGATGTGAATATGCCGCGTGATCAGCTGGTGGTGATTACCGGCGTTTCGGGCTCGGGCAAATCGTCGCTGGCCTTCGATACCATTTATGCCGAGGGTCAACGCCGTTATGTTGAAAGTCTTTCGGCCTATGCGCGGCAATTTTTAGAGCTACAAAAAAAGCCCGATGTTGATGCCATTGAAGGCCTCTCGCCGGCCATTTCTATCGAGCAAAAAACCACCTCTAAAAATCCGCGCTCGACGGTGGGCACCGTTACCGAGATTTACGATTATATGCGCCTGTTATGGGCGCGCGTGGGCGTGCCTTACTCGCCCACAACGGGCCTGCCGATAGAAAGCCAATCGGTCAGCCAAATGGTCGATCGTATTTTGGCCATGCCACAAGGCACAAGGCTGTTGCTTTTGGCCCCTATCGTGCGGGGCCGTAAGGGCGAGTATAAAGCCGAAATACAAGAGCTGGCCAAAAAGGGTTTTCAGCGTTTGCGCGTGAATGGCAAAATTTATGATATTGGCGCGGTGCCGGCATTAAACAAAAAACTTAAACACGATATAGAAGTTGTTGTTGACCGGCTGGTGGTTAAGGCCGATTTAGCCACGCGCCTCGCCGATTCAATTGAAACCGCGCTTAAATTAAGCGATGGCCTCGTTTATGCCGATAATGCCGATGATAACACACGGCAAGTTTTAAGCGCAAAATTTGCCTGCCCCGTATCGGGCTTTACGCTGCCTGAAATTGAGCCCAGATTATTTTCCTTTAACTCGCCGCATGGCGCCTGCCCCACTTGCGATGGGCTTGGCGAAAAACTTTACTTTGATGCCGCCTTGGTTGTGCCGGACGAGGGCTTAAGCTTGGCCGATGGCGCTATTGCACCGTGGAAAAGTGCCTATAGCCAATTTTATCAAACAACTTTAGCTACCTTATGCAAAGCCTATAAAGGCAGCATGAGCGCGCCTTGGCACAAGCTGCCGGCAAAATTACAGCATGCTATTTTGCATGGCTCGGGCACGGATGAACATACTTTTACCTACGAAGATAGCAATCGGCGTTATAGCTCTACTAAGGCTTTTGAAGGGGTTTTACCCAACCTGGAGCGACGCTGGCGCGAAACCGAAAGCGAGTGGATGCGTGAGGAATTATCGCGCTTTCAGAGCAGCCGTCCTTGTGAGGCATGCCATGGCGCACGCCTTAAGCCCGAGGCTTTATGCGTAAAAATTGGCGGGCGCACCATTAGTGAGGCCACCGCTTTATCGATAAAATCGGCCCGCGATTGGTTTGCCGCCTTGCCCTCGGGCTTTAGCAAACAACAGCGCGAAATTGCCAGCCGCATTCTGCGCGAAATTAATGAGCGCCTCGGCTTTTTGGTTGATGTAGGCCTCGATTATCTTACTTTAGCGCGCAGTGCTGGCACGCTCTCGGGCGGCGAAAGCCAGCGCATCAGGCTCGCCTCACAAATTGGCTCGGGCCTGACGGGCGTGCTTTATGTGCTTGATGAGCCATCGATTGGTTTGCACCAGCGCGATAATGACCGCCTTTTGGCAACTTTGCGCCGCTTGCGCGATTTGGGCAATACGGTGTTGGTGGTTGAACATGATGAAGATGCCATTCGCACGGCCGATTATGTTATCGATATGGGGCCAGCCGCGGGCGTCCATGGCGGGCATGTGGTGGCCGAGGGGAGTGCCGCACAAATTGCCGCCAACCCCAAAAGCATTACCGGGCAATATCTCAATGGCACACGCAGCATCGCTGTGCCGAAGCAACGCCGCCCTGCCCAACCAAAACGCTTTTTAGAAATTATGGGTGCGAGTGGCAATAATCTTAAAAATATCAATGTGCAGATTCCGCTTGGTACCTTTACCTGCGTCACGGGCGTGTCGGGCGGCGGTAAATCAACCCTGATTATTGAAACGCTTTATAAAGCGCTATCTAAAAAACTGAATAACAGCCGCGACATGGCCGCACCGCATAAAGCGCTGAAAGGCGTTGAACTGATAGATAAGGTGATTGATATCGACCAATCGCCCATTGGTCGCACGCCGCGCTCTAATCCGGCCACTTATACGGGCGCCTTCACCCCTATTCGGGAATGGTTTGCGGGCTTGCCCGATGCACAGGCACGTGGTTATGGCCCTGGGCGTTTTTCTTTTAATGTCAAAGGTGGGCGCTGTGAGGCCTGCGAAGGCGATGGCGTAATTCGGGTGGCCATGCATTTTCTGCCCGATGTTTATGTCACCTGCGAGACCTGCAATGGCCAGCGCTATAATCGCGAGACGCTGAGCATCACTTATCGTGGTAAAACCATTGCCGATGTGTTGGATATGACGGTTGCCGAAGGCGCGGAATTTTTTAAGGCTGTGCCGAGCATTCGCGATAAAATGGCCACGCTCGATCGGGTGGGCCTTGGTTACATTAAAATTGGCCAAGCCGCCACCACACTTTCGGGCGGCGAAGCGCAGCGCGTTAAATTAGCCAAAGAGCTGGCACGCCGAGCCACGGGCAAAACACTTTATATTTTAGATGAGCCCACAACCGGTTTACATTTTGAAGATATTCGTAAGCTCTTGGAAGTTTTGCACACGCTGGTGGATCAGGGTAATACGGTTTTAGTTATCGAGCATAATCTGGAAGTGATAAAAACCGCCGATTGGTTGATTGATCTTGGCCCCGAAGGCGGCGATGCCGGTGGGCATATTGTGGCCAGCGGTACACCCGAAGATGTGGCCAAAGTCAAAGCCAGCTATACCGGCCATTATTTGTCGCCCTATTTAACTAAACCCAGCCAAGCGCGCAAAAAAAGCGCCTAAGAAATGGCGTAAAAAAGCTGCAGCATTTTTTGTAAAAACTCGTATATGCTGAGCTTATGGAAGCGCTCCCTCCTGGCCCTAAACTTTCAAGCCGCCTTGGCGATATGGCGCTTAAACGGCTGCGCGATTTAGTGCGCGATAATGGCATTGCGCCAGAAGACCTCAAGCTAAATACCATAGAGGCCGATGATTATCGCTTGGGCGGCACAATAGCTTTATCGCCGCGGCTTATTGCTAAAAGGCGGCGCTATGCAGGTGCGGCAAAATCGGGCGGGCAGCGCAGCTTTAATAATTTTTCAGAGTTGCTGACTGCCATCAATAACGACGCCCCACCCGATGGCTGGTTTGATGAAGCCGTCACCGAGCTGCGGCAAACCGCTGGCGAAGGCTGGGGCTTTAGCGGCGACATTGAAATAGATAGCAGCGCGCAAATTTGGAGCGCGACCGAGCCCTGCGGCACTTGTGCGGGGGCCGCACAAAGCCTTTGCCCGCGCTGCCAAGGGCGCCGGCAAGAACATTGCAAACAATGTAATGGCGATGGCCTAGAACAGTGCCGCTATTGCCATGGTTCGGGCTATGACCCAACGCAACCGCCGCAAAGCAAACTATGCCCGCAATGTCAGGGGCGGCGGCAAATGCAATGCGCCTTGTGCACAGGGCGCGGGCTGCTGGCTTGCACGCAATGTCAAGCAAAGGGCACCATTGCCTGCGTCACCTGCAAAGCCACGGGCAAATTTACCGAAGAAGCCGAAGTAAAAGTCGCCGTGGCTGGCGAATTTAGTTTTCAAAAAATTGATGATTTGCCGCAAAATATTCGCAAAATTATCGACCGCACCAGTTTTGCCGCTTTAGCGCGTCATGCCGAAGTGCAGCTTACCGTGCCTGAAAATCCAAGAGAACACACACTCAGCTATGAGGCCATTCTGCCCTATGGCGATGCCGAATTTAGCCTTGATAACAAAATCTATAAGGCCAAAATTGTGGGCCAAAAAGCCGCCATACTTGATTTACCGGCCATTTTAGATGCGCCATTACAAGCGGCCTTTGCTAAAGGCGCACCCTATCCGCGCCTGCTGATTGAAAGCATGACCCTCATTTTACAAGATGTGGGCAAAGCCCCGCTTATGTTGCGTCGCCTTTACCCAGCGGCTGTCTCGGCCGAGATGCAGCAAAAAGCTTTGCAGCAGGCAAAATTACTGCTGCGGCAAAACACCCAAAAAGCGATTTTGCTGGCAGCACTCGCCATGCTTTTTATCAGTGCCGCTACGGGCTATATGTGGTTTGAATGGCTCAGAATTTTTGTGCCCGCGCCACAGACTGCGCCAGAGTTGCTGCGCGGTGCCTTAGATTTTGCGCTGCTATTAGCTTTGTGTTTTGCCACAGGGCAAATGCTGGATAAAATTGGCCTCTCTATGTTAAGGCGGCGTTTGCCCCAATTAAAAATACCGACGCAAGCGCATTTACCCATTAAGCTGTGGTTATGGCTATTATGGGGCGCGCAAGCCGCTTGTTATCTTGGCAATGCCGCATTTTCGAGCTTACCACCGCTTTGGTGGCAAAAAATAATGTCATTGCTGCAAGTATAAAAAAACGGGGAGCATCACTGCCCCCCGTTTAATAGAATGTCAAAAAACTAACCCAGAAACTAACCTAATAGGCCTTGCGAAATCATGCAATACAGCATGGGCCATGACATAATAAAATTAAAGCGCGAAAACAGCATGGCCATGCGGGCTGATGCGGCCTTGGTGGCATCATCGGCTGGCACTAAACCTAAAGCACGTTGCTGATTGGGCCAAATAATAAACCACACATTAAAGGCCATAATCAAAGCCAGCCACATGCCTAAGCCAATGGTCAGGTAATCGCCATGCAAAGACAAGGCCTCAACCATGTAACCTTTTTTCATGGCGGTGAGCAGGCCAAAGGCAACGGTGGCCGCGGCAGCCCAACGGAACCAAAATAACGCCACAGGCGCAATGTGCTTGGTGATGCCAGGTTTTAATTCGGCGGGTACTTTGGGCATTGTGGGAATTTGCACAAAATTGAAATACCACAACAACCCAATCCACAAAATGCCAGCCAGCACATGCACCACAGTAATGGCCACAATCCAAAATTGCTCGGGCGAGGTTTGCATCATGTCACCATGACGGCCCCAAACAATCAGCAAAGTTAAGGCTAAACCGGTCAGCAAGGCCAGCTTCATATCTTCGAATAATTTAAGCAGATTTTTCATTGCACACTCCTTTAGTGTTGATGGCTAAGCTTAAGCCAAGCAACAGATTCGCACCAGTTGTTGTTAGGGGGGATTGTTATATTTTAGCAATAAGTGCTGTGAGCGGCGCAAAGCCATAGGCTTGTTCGGTTAAGGTCACGCCGCCAATTTCGATTGATTTTTTTTCAAGTGGTTGGCCGCCGAGCTTTTTATAAAAAGCAACAGCAGGCAGATTTTTAACCAGCACCCATAAAACCAAACCGCCAAAATGTTTTTGCTGCAATTTTTGTGCGGCCGCCGCGAGCAGCTTGGTGCCCATGCCGGTGCGTCGAATATCTGCATGCAAATATATGGCATAAATCTCGGCGGCAAAACGCGGCATGCGGCCTTGGTCACTTTTAAGTGGTGTGTCGCGCGGGCCAAAACTACAAAAGCCCACAACATGCCCCTGCTGCTCTAGTAAAAGCAGCTCGCGCGCTTTTTCATTTTGTAATTTATTCTGCCACCACAAAGTTTTTTGCTCGATGGATAATTTATCTAAATATGCATCAGGCACCAACCCGCGATAACTGCTTTGCCAGCCATGCACATGCAAGGCCGCTATCGTCGCTGCATCGGATATATCTGCCGGTCTGATAATCATGTTGTTTATGATGCCGCAGGTTCTTCTGCGGGTTTCTCTGGGGTTGCTTTTTCTGGCATCACTTTTTGTAGCACACAGGCATAAAAACCATCTGTGCCATGTTGAGCCGGATTAAGCCTTAAATCACTCTCTGTGTCTTGCGGCAAATCTGTGCCCACCAATTGCGGCCAAAGCTCGGCCACAGGCACGCGCACAAAATCAGGGTGCGTGGCTAAAAAAGCCTCGATTTGCTGCTGGTTTTCTTCAGGCAAAAGCGAGCAAGTGGCATAAATAAGCCGCCCGCCATTTTTGACCATGCGTGCGGCACTGGCTAAAATGCGGGCTTGCAAAGGCAGTAATTCGGTAAGGCCCGGACCCAGTGCGCGCATGCGCGCATCAGGGTTGCGCCGCCATGTGCCCGAGCCACTACAGGGCGCATCAACCAACACCCGATCGAAGCTGGCTTTATGGCGCTTAACCCAAGCGTCATTCTCGGAGGTCAGCGGCTGCACAGAAATATTATGCGCGCCCGCCTTGCGAAAACGCAATTTGGCTTTTTGCAATCGGCCACTTAAAACATCGCAGGCAACCAAGGTGCCTTTATTATTCATGGTGGCGGCCATAGAAAGGCTTTTGCCGCCCGCACCTGCGCAAAAATCGGCCACACGCATGCCGCTGCTGGCGCCCACTAACAACCCCACCAATTGCGAGCCCTCATCTTGCACTTCTAAGGCGCCGTTTTGAAAAAGCTCGATATTGCCCAAATTAGTACGGTCGGTCAGGCGCAAACCTACGGGCGAAAATGGCGTAGCCGTTATAGGGTAGCCTTGTGCTTGCAACAAAGCTAAAGCCTCATCGCGGCTCAGCTTTAGTGTGTTCACACGCAAATCAAGCGCGGCGGGCTGATTAAGCGCATCGAGCAAGGCAGGCAATTGACTGCCATAGGCTGCGCTGAGTTTTTCATAAAAGTCAGGCGCACATTCGCCTAAAATGGCTGGGCCAAAAGCGGGGTTGTTTAAATCAGCGCCTTCAAGTTTTGTGAGTAGCTCTTGCTCTTTGTAGCTGAGTTTTTCGGGCGCATATTGGCCACCACTGCATAAGGCCGCAATTTCGGCGGCGCTGCGCTGCTCGCCCACGCGCCACCATGCCAGCCAGCGATGCCGCACCGTATCTTCAACCTTCACCGATTGCAGCAATGCCCCTAAGCGCCAAAAATGCCGCAACAGCGCATAAGCCCTTGTGGCAATTTCGGCGCGGTCTTTAGCACCAATAAAGCGCCGCGCTCTGAAAAACGCGCTCATTTGCGCGTCGGCCGGTTTGGGGATGTGATGAATCTCGTGCAGCAGCTCAAGCGTCATATTTTGGCGGGCGGCGGGGGTCATATTTTACCTCGAAAACCTGTGGCAACTAAAAATGTTTCAGCAGAGTCACTGCGACTAGCGGGCGGCTTGGCGTGGCGCACTTTACTAAAATCTTTTTTAACCAGATTAAGCAAAGTTTGCTGTGCGCCGCCTTGCCATAATTTTAAAACAAAGCTGCCATTGGGCGCCAGCACTTGGCGGGCAAAATCATAAATCGCATCGGCCATGGCCATAATGCGCAAATGGTCGGTGCTGGTGTGACCAATGGTGTTGGGCGCCATATCTGAAAGCACCACATCCATTTTACCGCCGCAGAGTTTTAGCAAAATATCGGGCGCATCATCATGCATAAAATCTTGCTGAATAAGTGTGGCGCCGGCAATGTTATCGATGGGCAAAATATCGAGGCCAAGCACCATGCCCCGGCCCTTATCGCTGCCAACTTTGGCCACGGCCACTTGTGTCCAGCCACCAGGGGCGGCACCTAAATCTAACACGCGCTGACCCGCTTTAAGAATATGAAACTGCGCATCCAGCTCAAGCAGCTTAAAGGCCGCGCGCGAGCGATAGCCCAGCTCTTGCGCTTTATGCACATAGGGGTCGTTGAGCTGACGCTCAAGCCAACGCGCCGAGGCCGTGCTGCGTTTTTTAGCGGTGCGTACTTTTTGTTTAAGCGGCCCGCCTGTGGCGCGTTTGCGGGTCATTGCGGCCGCCCCAACTGCACCAATAGCTCTTGTAACATGCCTTCGCGTAGGCCGCGGTCGCCGATGCGCAAGCGCTGAATGGGGCACAAGCGCGTAATCGCTTCAAAAATGGCGCAGCCCGCAATAACCAAATCAGCCCGATCGCGGCCAACACAAGTTTGCCGTGCGCGTGTTTCGTAATTCATGGTGCGCAGCCAGCGGGCAATGCCCAAACCATCGGCGATATTAAGATAACTGCCGTCAATGGCTTCGCGTACATAGCGCGGCATGTGCCACGCCACGGCAGCAATGGTGGTAACAGTGCCGGACGAGCCCAAAAGCTGCACCTGCCCCAAGGCCGCAGCCTCGGCCACACGATTGCGCACCGCAAAGCTGGCCAATGCATTTTGCACGCGCCGCACCATGGTTTCGTAATCGGCTTCGTTGATATAGTCATAGCCAAATTGCTCGGTAAGGTTCACCACGCCCATCGGCGCCGAAACTTGATCTATCACCGCAGGCAAACTCCCTTGCGGATTATCGCGCACGCGCAGCCATAAAAGCTCGGTCGAGCCGCCGCCAATATCAAACATTAAACCATAGGGCTTGTTGGGCACCAGCAAGGGCGCACAACCAATAAGAGTAAGGCGCGCCTCTTCTTGTGTGTCAATCACTTCAAGCCGTAGACCCGTTTCTTTGCGCACACGCACCAGAAAAGATTTTACATTAGCCGCTTGCCGGCAGGCCTCGGTGGCCACCGCCCGCAAATGCGTGACCCGACGCAGCTTCAGTTTATCGGCACAGATTTTAAGTGCAGCAATGGTGCGCTCCATAGCGGGCTCACCCAGCACACCTCTTTTGGCCACGCCCTCGCCCAAGCGCACCACACGCGAGAAAGCATCAACCACACGCACACCAGCAGGTTGATGATCGGCCGTCCATTGTGGCTCGGCAACAAGCAGGCGGCAATTATTAGTGCCTAAATCTATGGCAGCTAAAACGGGCTTTTTAATGTCGGGGCGACGATGCGGGGCTAAGTAAGGATGCGGCATAATTGAAAGAAGCCCTGCTCTATGGGGTAGTCTACGTCTTGAGGCAAGCTATAGCACAGCAATGCTTAAAATAGACAAAAATATTCAGAGCAAAAGCAGAACAAAATACACAAAGCACCTTCCGTCAGACGCTGAAGGCGCATTAGTAAGGGCAATAAGCCAGCCTGTGTTTTTTAAAAGGCATGAAAGTATTTATTGAGAACATTTTCATCTTGCCACTCTCGTTTTTTCCTGTGAAGCTTGTATTAACGTAATTTTAATCATGCAGCACAAACAAAGGCGCAATAAAATTACAATACCCATAAGGCTTGCAGTTTTATTGTTAATCACTGCGCATATGGGACCAGCAAAACAAGGTTAATGTTCTTTATTGAATATTCTTAATTATTAGAGGAATTTTGCCATGACGACGCCAAAAGAGAAGCTTTTGCAGGAATTCAAAGCAAAATTAGACGCCATCGTGCAGCGTCAAGGCACCTCGCTCGATTCTGCGAACTGGAACGATCTGTGGCTGGCTGCCCTTGAGGTTGAATCACTGCGCAATCGCATTTTCAAGGATAATAACTCCAATATCGCCAAACAAGTTGCGGCCGATATTCGCAGCTACCAATTAGTGGGCAATATTTCGCACCCTGATTACAGCCGTCGTGACCCAGGCAGACCTATCACGGCCAATCAAAATTTGCTGGAAGTGTGCATGTTTCGGGCACATCGCCTGAAAGCCGAGATTCAGGCCGAGTTTTATAAAAACGAACAGCTGCAACAAACGCCCCTCACCCGCGGCGCTTTTGCCGATTTTCTTGAAGCCATGCAAAGCGAAGCAGAAGAAGACCTGCGCCTTGAAGTCATTCAACTACGCAGCCAACGCGCCGAGCCCAGCGCAATTTATGCCAGCGAGCTTGATATTATTTTGCTGGATGTTCTGCTGGATGAATTTGCACCAAAAGCCGGGCAGGAAAATCTGCCGATGAATGCCGATTCAGTTATCGACTTCATCAACAGCAAACGCATTCTGCGCCCATGGAGCCTGCTGGAAGGCTATATTTATACGCGGGACGATATTTTAAGCACCTTCTTCCCCAAAATGCAGCAACAACAGGGCGCGGCCTTGTTGCCCATCACCGATGCCACTTTTATGCTGCAATATTCGATGCCAACCATTGTGGCCAACAGCTTGCAGCGTCGGGGCAGCAAAATAGAGCCGCTGCCCGTACTGCGCACAGAAATGCTCAGCCCCACCTTGTCGCTGGCGGTAGATAAAGCCTATCAAACGGCCAAATTTTGCCCCACCAATGTTATTGAACCACGGCACGCTTTGCCATCGCTGCTTGAGAATGCGCAAGTGCGCAGCCTGCTGATTAAGGCCATCCCCAATATCAGCATCGATCAAATGGCTGACGATATCAACGCTGCCATTAAAGCCCGCGATGCACGCACCGGTAAAAAAGGCAACCGTCTTGTTGCCAGCTCGGCCTTAAAACAAGCGATTAAAGATGCCGAAACCAGCGTAAGCTCGCTGCGCTTATCGGCCAGCCTCACCAATCTGGCCTTATTTGCCGCGGTTTTTGACCAGCCGGATGTGCGCAATCTCTTCCGCCATGATTTAGCGATTGACGATAAGCATCTGATGGAATTGCGCATCAATATGCCGGCCATTCTTTTGGCCGCACAGCGCGACATTCTTAAGAGCAATGACAATAAGGGCAACGACAATAAAGGCAGCACGCAGCCAGTTGTAAATAACGGGAGTAAAAAAATGAGCGAAGAATTCAAAATCAGCGATGCCGATTTCGACAAAGCCGTAAAAGATTTTACCACCGACCTTACTGCCCGCGCCCGTCGCAACGAGCTCGACCCCGTGGTTGGCCGTGACGCCGAATTAAAAGAAGTGATGACCGCATTTTTGCAACGTAAGCGCGGCAACCCCATGATTTTGGGCGAAGCCGGCGTTGGCAAAACCGTGATGTTTGATGCTATCGCCAGCGCCATTGCCAAAGGCGAAGTGCATGACAACCTCAAAAACGCCAAATTACTGGTGGTTGATGTGCAAGCCATGATTGCTGGCACACAATATCGTGGCCAGTTTGAAGAGCGGGCCCGCCAATTATTTAATGGTGTGGCCGAACGTAACCGCGCTTTCCCCGAGCAGCCAATTATTTTGTGCCTGGATGAAGTGCACACAGTTATGGGCATGGGTGCGTCTTCGGGCGGCAGCAATGATTTATCAAATATCTTAAAGCCCCTGCTCACCGATGGCTCGCTGAAAATTGTTGCCGCCACCACTGAGGCCGAATTTAATAAATATGTGCGCAAAGACCCAGCCTTTGAGCGCCGCTTCCAGCCTGTGGCTATTTTGGCGCCCGCCATCAAGGACACGGTGGCTATTTTAGAGCGGCTCGCCCCCGTTTCGGCCAAGCACGCCAATATCACTGTCGATAATAAATTATTGCCCGCTTTGGTGAAGCTGGCCGATAAGTTTATTCACAATCTTAATCAGCCCGATAAATCGGTGAATATCTTGGAGCGGGCCTGCGCTATTGCGGCTATGGAAGGCAAGAAAGAGCTCGATTACAGCACCATCGTCACCGCTGTGGCGCGTCAGGCAAAAATTCCTGAGAGCTTTTTGCAGCAAGACGAAGCCGCCAAGTTTTTGGCGCTGGAAACCGAGATGCCCAAACAAGTTATGGGTCAAGATAAAGCGCTTGAGCAAATCACCGATGCCTTGCTGGTATCGCGCGCGGGCTTGCGTGAGAAAAACAAAACCCAAGCGGCCTTTATGTTGGTTGGCCCAACCGGTGTAGGTAAAACTGAAACAGCGCGCGCCTTGGCCCGCTTGTTGTTTGGCACCGATGAGGCGCTGATCCGCATCGATATGAGCGATTATGCCGATGCGCATTCTTTCTCGCGCATGGTTGGCGCCCCTCCCGGCTATGTTGGCTATGATGATCAGGAAGGCCAACTGACCGGTCAAGTGCGCCGTCGCCCCTATTCGGTTGTGGTTTTCGATGAAATTGAAAAAGCCCACCCCGAAACAACGCGCAAATTGCTGCAAATGCTTGAAGAAGGCGAAATGGTTGATAACCATGGCCGCAAAATCAGCATGCGCAACACCATTGTGCTGTTTACCTCAAACGTGAAACTGCCCGAAAAACGCGGCACTATCGGCTTTGGCAAGATGCTTGAAACCAGCACTGACGACAGCAGCGATATGCAAAAATCTTTGGCGGCCGCTGGTCTGTTCCCGCCAGAGTTTTTAAACCGTCTTGATGGTGTCATCGAGTATCACAGCCTCAAGCGTGACGCGATTAAGAAAATCGCCATGGTGGCCATTCGTAAGCTGGGCGATAACGTCCGCGAAGAATGGAACTATGAGCTGGTGGTGCCCGATGCTGTGGCGCAAGAGCTGGGCGAAAAAGGTTATAGCGAAGAGTTTGGCGCCCGTGCCCTGAAACGCACTGTCGAGCAAGCCCTCACTAAAAATCTGGCCAAAGCGCTGATTTCGCGCGCTGAACGTGGCGAGACTGGCGATCAACTGGTTATTGAAAGCGTTACACCTTTCAAAGCCAACTTCGTCATTGCCCCCAAAGCAGCCAAGCCCGCAGAAAAACCTGTGGAGCCTCCTGCTGCGGGTGGCGAGTCGACGAACGAAAATAGCAATGATGCCACCTCGGCTATTGTGATTGATAAGCCCGCCAACGACGACAATAATCTTGTTGCACAGCGCCCAACCCCTAAGCGTGCCGTCGGTGACGATGGCGCAGAACCGGCCTAACAATGCATCCGCAGCCTCATCGCGATACTTATGCCCGTGAGCATGCATGGCTTGAGCTGCGCGCTGCTTTTGCCCGCTTGCAAAGCATGGATGTGCAAACACCCGCAGCACAAAAGCAGTTTTTTGCCGCATTGGCCGATCAGCTCGATAAGGACGGTTTGCTCAAGCCCGCGCAAATAGAAGCGCTCAAGGCAGCAAAACCGGCACCACGGCCAACGGCTAAATGCAAAAACGGTGGCTGTAGCTGCAAGCCTGCTTAAGGCCGCGCATACAGGTCTTGCTGGCTTATTTAGTCAGCAGCATTAATCGATAATATTAGGCGCGCAATATGGTGGCGGGGTCGCTGGCGATTTCGCTGGCGGCCAAAGTCACGCGGGCATTGAGCATTTCATCGACAATCTGTGCCAGCACAACCATCTGGCCATTGGCCAAGGCATGCTCGCCTGCTTCAACCATGCGGTAAAACTCATCCTCTTGCGGAAAAAGATAGCTCTCACTGCAAAGACGTCTAAACCACATCGTCACATAATTTGGATCGCGCCAAGCAATAGCAAAAAACTGTAAGCGCAGCTCTTCCAGCTGGCGCTCGGCTTGGTAATAAAGCTCAGACTGATTGGCAGCGTCACTGGCCATCGCCGCCCGTACTTGTGCCACATTATGTTCAAATGATTTTTGTTCGTTATCTTGCGCAAAGGGGCTGGCCACCCGATTATAAATAGTGGTGAGCTTACCTAAGCGCCGCGCCAAAACCGAACGCATATGCCGTTTGCTTAAACGGCCTAAATCTTGGCGAATAAACCGCGCCTCTTCAGAAACACGGCGCACCCCCTCAGGGTCGCCCAAAGCATCCGAAAGCGCATCACGCTGCTCATCGATGCGATGACGCAGTAAATCCAGCTCGCGCCCGCCATCGGGGCCGAGTGCCGCGGCTAAATCGCCCCATTCTTCGCTGGCATGACGCAGCACCGCTTCGGCAAAAGCAATACCAACGGCA
This sequence comes from Rickettsiales bacterium, assembly GCA_027485855.1. Lineage (GTDB taxonomy): Bacteria > Pseudomonadota > Alphaproteobacteria > JAIXQD01. Next base: position 313,263 of record JAIXQD010000001.1, read on the forward strand.
CCACCAAACGACATCTCACCCGCTTGCGGCGAGTAAAAGCGCGGCGTGGCCAAAACCGTGCCATCGGGCAGCTGCACCGTGGCCGTGAGCAAGCCACTATCCGACATCTGCCAGTTAAACACCAAAACATCGCCCACTTTAATAGTGTAGCCTTGCGGCAAATCAGCGCCGCCCAAACGAAATACGCCAACACATAAATTAAGATCGATGCGCTCGGTATATTCGAGCTGAAAAAGCTCGAATGATAAATAGGCATTTTCGCCCGAATGCAAACTGCGCGCCGCTCTAAAATTTTGTGTGCCACTCGCGGGTAAAACCGTGCCGCGCTCTAAAATTGTATGCAGTATGTTGGTGTGGCCATCGGCTTTTTCGAGCACTTTAACGGCAATGGTTTGAGTGGCCGGAATGGTCACATGCTGCTTATTGCCGCTTTTGCCAGCAGCTTGCATTGCGGCGGGCGTTGCCTCTAACGGCGCGGAGGATGCTGCAGATTTTAGCGCAGTATTATCGGTGCTGGGCAGCAGCGCTGGCACATCATCCCAATCTTTGAGGGCGGCATAATAGGCAGCGCCCGTGGCAACCGCCGTCATACTATCAAGCTTGATATCGGCCGCGATGCCTAATTGCTCGCTCACCATCTGCCGCACGATAGGCGTTTTACTGGGGCCACCTACAAAAACAATGCGGTCAATATCGCTGGTTTCAAGCTTTAATTCTTCGAGCAATTCTTTGGCAATGGCCACTGTTTGCGCAATAGCGTCGCTAATCAGTGCTTCGTAATCGGCGCGGGTAATGCGTACATCAATAAAAATATCCTGCCCCGATAAATCGCTCAGGCGCACTTCATCATCGGCGGCAAAAATGCTGGCATTATTGCTGCTGGATAAATCAATTTTAGCTTTTTCGGCGGCGAGTTGCGCTATGCGAATAAGCCGGCGATAAGCGGGGTCACGCTGAAAGCCTTCGGGCAAATCAAAATTAGCTTGCAACCACGGGCGCACAATTTGATTAACCAGCAGCCGGTCAAAATCACGCCCGCCCAGCATATTGATGCCGCGATGGCCTAAAATGGTAATCTCACCTGCATCACTGCGGGCCAAGGCCAAATCAAAAGTGCCGCCGCCCAAATCATAAACCAGAAATTGTCCGGTGCGGCGTTGCCCTTCTTGTGCAGCGATGGCTGCGGCAATAGGCTCGGGCAACAGCACTACACGGCCAAGGCCAGCCATTTTTGCCGCGCGCAAAGTGGCTTCGCTTTGCATCTGGTTAAAGGCCGCGGGCACGGTAATGACCGCGCCCTCAATATTGGTTTCGCCCGTTTCGGTAAAGGCCTGCGTGAGCAGTTGCCGCAAAATCTCGGTGGCGCAATCTTCGGGGCTGGTGCTGAGCTCGGCGCCAGCAATTTGTATGGGTGTGGCCGTTCCCAGCAAACGCTTAAAGCCGCTGGCCACATTTTCAGGGCTAATAACGGCCATATCATAGGCCCTTCGGCCATAAAGCCGGTGACCGCGCTTATCAAAATAAATCACCGACGGCAAACAATCGGCACCATCGGCGGTTTTAAATAATTGTGGCACATCATCGACAAGCCCAACCACAACAGAGTTAGATGTACCAAGATCTATGCCTAAATACATACCGCCCCCTAAAATGCCGAATGGCCGGTTTGCGCACGGCCTAAAATAAGTGCATGAATATCGTGCGTGCCCTCATAGGTGTTGACCGCCTCAAGATTGCACATATGCCGCATCACCTGATATTCGTCGCTAATCCCATTGCCGCCCAGCATGTCACGCGCCTCACGCGCAATGGCCAAAGCTTTGCCACAATTATTGCGCTTAACCAGCGAAATCGCCTCAGGGATAACCCGCCCCTCATCAAATAAACGGCCCAAGCGCAAAGCCGCTTGCAGCCCTAAAGTAATCTCGGTTTGCATATCGGCCAGTTTTTTTTGTACCAATTGCGTGGCGGCCAAGGGCTTGCCAAACAACACCCGGTTTAAAGTGTAATCGCGCGCGGTGTGCCAGCAAAATTCGGCCGCCCCCATGACGCCCCAGCCAATACCATAGCGTGCATTATTAAGGCAGCTAAAGGGCCCCTTAAGCCCCACCACATGTGGCAAAAGCGCGTCGTCGGAGACAAAGCAATCCTCCAGCACAATTTCGCCCGTGGGTGAGGCGCGCAAGCTGAGCTTGCCCTCAATGGCGGGCGTGCTAAAACCTTTTTGCCCACGCTCTACAATAAAGCCGCGCACTTGCGCATCATCGCACATGGCCCACACCACGGCTAAATCAGCAATGGGGCTGCTGGTAATCCACATTTTTGTGCCATTAAGGATATAGCCGCCGGCCACGCATTTGGCTTTGGTGCGCATGAGGCTTGGGTCAGAGCCGCCATCAGGCTCGGTCAGGCCAAAGCAGCCAATCCATTCACCGCTGGCCAGTTTTGGTAGGAATTTATTCTTTTGCGCATCAGAGCCAAAGGCATAAATCGGATACATGACTAAACTTGATTGCACCGACATGCACGAGCGATAAGCACTATCGATGCGCTCAATCTCCCGCGCAATGAGGCCATAGGTCACATAGCCCACACCCAAACAACCATAACCCTGCAAGGTGGGGCCAAAAAGGCCCATGCGCCCCATTTCGGTAAAAATATTACGCTCGAACTGCTCGTGCCGTGCTTGCTGGATAACTTTGGGCGCTAAAATATTGGCGGCAAAATCACGGGTGGCATCAGCCATTTGCTGTTCTTCGGGCGTGAGTTGCTCTTGCAGCAACAAGGCATCCTGCCAAGAAAAAGGCGTGCGATTTTTACTGTCGGACATATAAACCCCAGAGAGGAAACATCAGCGGGTACTATAGCCGAGCATGGCCCAAAACACAGCCTTTTTCCACAGGTCGGTTAGTCAATAGAGTCTGCTAAACTACCATTGGCCATGGGTAAGCAAACCACCCCAAAAACGCTCTAATTTGCGCATGGCGTCGTTGCTTTTGGTCAGGTCCTCGGTGCCAAGCTGGTGCTGGGCTAAATGCGTGACATGCTTCTCAAAACTGCCCGACATGCGGTCACGCAGTGCCTTGGCTTTGGCCGAGAGCTGCACCCGCACCGAGCGCTTATCATGCGGCGAGCGCTCTTGCTCTAAATAGCCATTTTCAACCATCTTTTTAACATTATAGGACACGTTCGAACCCAGATAGTAGCCACGGGCCGTCAGTTCGCCCACGGTGAGCTCATCATCGCCAATGTTATATAAAATCAGCGCCTGCACGTTGTTAATATCCTGAATACCCTGCCGGTCGAGATCGACTTTAATCACCTCAAGGAAATAACGGTGCAGGCGTTCTATCAGCAGCACAGATTCATAATAGGGGTGACGCATAATAGCCTCTTCGAATCGTAGGGATTAAATCTCTATTAGTTATATTTTTAGCGATTAGGGTTGATAAAGCGTTAAAGTTGTCACAAAAAAAGTTACGCTTGCTCGCGCAGCCACGTAATGACAGCGGAAAAATCCTTGCCGGATAAGCCTTGTTCCACCATGCGTGTATATAATGCTGTTGCTTGTGCGCCTAATGGTGTGGCCGCCTGCACGCTCTGCGCGGCCTCTTGGGCGAGGCGCAAATCTTTGAGCATCATCGCACTGCTAAAGCCTGGCGCGTAATCACGGTTAGAGGGCGCGGTCGGCACCAAACCCGGCCATGGGCAATAGCTATTGAGCGACCAGCATTGCCCTGAAGATTGCGAGCTAATTTTAAACAAAATATCAGCGGCAAGACCTAGTTTTTCAGCCAGCACAAAGGCTTCAGACACGCCAATCATGCTAATAGCCAACAACATGTTGTTGCAAATTTTGGCCGCTTGCCCTGCCCCCGCCTCACCCGCATGAATAATGGTTTTGCCCATTTTTTGCAAAATCGGCTCGGCTTTTTGAAAATTTTCGGCGCTACCACCTACCATAAAAGTGAGCGTGCCGGCCGCCGCGCCCGCCGTGCCGCCCGATACGGGCGCATCTATAAAACCAAGCTGCTGCGCTAAGCACTGGCTGGCCATAAACCTTGCCGTTTCAACATCAATGGTTGAGCAATCTATCACTAAGGCATTTTTACCTAAAGCCGGCAGCACCGCACCAGCCCCCAAATATGTATCACGCACATGCTGGCCTGCGGGCAGCATGCTTATGACTATATCAGCGCCTTGTGCGGCGGCGGCGGCATTATGGGCCACAACACCACCGGCGGCGGCAAATTCGGTTAAAGCCGCGGGCGATAAATCAAAGCCGCGCACTTGTTCGTTTTTGCTAAGCAAATTTTTTGCCATGGGCAGGCCCATATGGCCCAAGCCAATAAACGCAATATTCATTTAACCTCTCCCATAAAATCTGCCCTTAAAATTGGGCCGGAAACATAATATCTAACAGCGTGTCTTGCTCAAACATGCGCTCAATGCTATCGGGCTTAACCTCGGCTAAAGTTGCGGGCTGCCAGCGCGGGTTTTTATCTTTATCCACCAGCTGCGCTCTGATGCCTTCATAAAAATCATGGCCGCGCATGCAAGCTTGCGACAAACGAAACTCATAAAACAGCGCCGATTCAATATTAAGGCCGCGCCCCTCACGCAACTGCTTTAAGGTGAGTGTTAGGCTGGTGGGTGACGCCGCCTGCATGCTGGCTAGTGCCGTTTTGGCCCATTCATTGTTACTTTGTGCTAAAGCAGCCATAATGGCACTAACATCTGCGGCCGAAAAAATCTCGTCTATCTCAGCTTGGTGCTGCGCCAATAAACTACTGCCCGCATCTTGCGCCAAGGCCGCCAAAGCCAAGCTGGGTTCATCGCCCGCAGCCAGCCGCGCCAAATAATCCGGCCAATAATGATGCGGCACATAATGCGTGGCTAAGCGCGCATAAAGCGCATCCGCTGCCGATAGCCGGGCGCCCGTCAGCGCCAAATAAAGCCCCAATTGCCCCGGACAGCGGTTTAGAAAAACCGTGCCGCCCACATCGGGGAATAAACCAATGGCACATTCAGGCATAGCCAACAGTGCCCGCTCGGCCACAATAATATGGCTGCCATGCTGCGAGAGGCCCATGCCGCCGCCCATGCAAATGCCATGCACCAGCGCAATAAAGGGCTTGGAATAGCGGGCAATGGTGCGGTTAAGAATATATTCCTGCATAAAAAAATGCTGGGTGAGTGGCTGCTTGGCCTTGCCAGCCTCATAGGCCGCGCGCACATCACCGCCCGCACAAAAAGCTTTTTCGCCAGCGCCTGTTATGGCCACAGCCTTAATGCTGGGTGAAGCGGCCCATATTTTAAGCTGCGGCATGATGGCTTCTATCATTGGCAGGCTTAACGCATTCAGCGCTTGTGGCCGATTAAGGGTGATTAAACCTAATGCACCTTGCTGCTCAAATAACACATCGTTGGTCATGACTATATCCTATGGGGTGAGTAATTTTCGCGCGATAATGAGGCGCATAATTTCGTTGGTGCCTTCTAAAATTTGATGCACACGCACATCACGGAAAATGCGCTCCAGCGGGAAATCACGCAAATAGCCATAACCACCATGCAGCTGTAAGGCGGCATCGGCCACAGCAAAACCCATGTCAGTGGCAAAGCGCTTGGCCATGGCGCAATAAAGCGTGGCTTGTGGTGCGTTGGCGTCTAAGGCTGCGGCGGCCCTCTGCACCATCAGCCTTGCTGCTTCAAGCTCGGTTGCCATATCGGCCAATTTAAATTGCAGGGCCTGAAATTCGGCAAGGGTACGGCCAAATTGCGTGCGCTGTTGCATATAACTTTGCGCGGCCGTGAGTGCGGCTTTGGCGCCACCCAAACTACAAGCCGCAATATTGATACGCCCGCCATCGAGGGCCTTCATGGCCATGCTAAAGCCCTGCCCTTCGGCGCCAACCAAATGGCTTACCGGTACGCGGCAGTTATCGAACAGCAACATCGCCGTGGGCTGACTATGCCAGCCGAGCTTTTCTTCCTGCTTGCCAAAGCTCAGGCCTTTGCTGTTTTTTTCGACCAACAAACAACTAATGCCTTTGGGGCCCGCCTCACCGGTGCGCACCATGCATAAATAAACATCGCTGACGCCACCGCCCGAGATAAACGCCTTGCTGCCATTGAGCACATAATAATCGCCCTCGCGTTTGGCGGTGGTGCTGAGTGCGGCTGCGTCCGAGCCGCTATTGGGCTCGGTTAAACAATAGCTGGCCAGCAATTCCATAGTTGCCAGGCGCGGCACAAAACGGGCGCGCAATTCGGGCGCGGCGTAATGGTCAATCATCCAAGTGACCATATTATGAATCGACAGATAAGCCGCGGTTGACACACAGCCTGCCGATAATTCTTCAAACAATATTGCTGCATCCAGCCGCGACAGGCCACTGCCGCCATGCTCTTCTTTGCAGTACAAAGCGGCAAAACCCAACTCGGCCGCAGCGCGTAAGGTGGGTATGGGGAAATGTTTTTGCGCATCCCATTCTGCGGCAAACGGCGCTAAGTGCCGTGCGGCAAATTGCGCTGCGGTTTCTTGCAGCGCTTGTTGCTCGGTGGTGAGAGTAAAATTCATGCAGCGCTCCTATTTAAAAATGCGGCAATGGCTTGTATCTCAAAGGGTCGATGTAAAAGCGGCGCATGGCCAGAATCGGTAATGGTCAGCAGCTCGGCTTTAGGCCCGCGCTCGGTCATTTGTTGCGCGACTTCAGCACTGAGCAAATCAGATTGCGCCCCATGAATCAGCATGGTGGGCAATTTAATTTGCTCATAAACGCTCCATAAATTCACATCTGTCGCGAGATTAGCAAAATTAAGCGCAATTTTGGGGTCGAAGGCAAAGCGCCAGCCGCCTTGTTTATCGGGCACAATGCTGGTGGCCGTCAGCGCCTGCCACTCATCGGGTGTCAGCGGGCCAAAGCCGCTATAAATTTGTGCAACCATGGCCACAGCCTCGGCCCTGCTGTTAAAATGATGCGGCACGCCCACATAGGCCGCAATGCGCATTAATGCGGGCGCGGCTAAATAAGGCCCCACATCATTGATAATTAAACTCGCCAAGGGCGTATTGGCTTGGCTGGCCAAAAGCATGCCGATAATGCCGCCCATGCTGGTGCCCAGCAGATGCACCTTTGCAGCGCCACTGCGGGCGATAAGCGCCGTCACATCGGCCAGATATTGCGGATAAGCATAAAGCATGGGGTCGGCATAATCACTGGCCCCCCTGCCAATCATATCGGGGCACAGCACATACCAGCCTTGCGCGGCCAGCGCTGTCGCTATAGGAATAAAATCTCCGCTGTTGCGCGTCAGACCATGCAAGCACAGCACAGTGCGCTGTGCCGATGGCGCGCCATAAGCACGATAAGCCACGCGATGAAAGCCTTGCGGCGATAAACAAGACAGATATTCCATGCCTCTATGGATAGCACAAATTTTAATTAAATCAGCCGTGAATGCGGTCAATTATTTACTGCTCCGAAACATTTCTATGTTAGTCTAAAAAAATGCAGTGATTAAAGGCAAAAGCCGGTCGCTGCAGTCCCGCAAGGGACGCCCTTGTCAAGGGGTCGGGCCTGCTCTTAAGCGGACCTGGGGGGCGGATGCTCCTCATCACCCGACGCTGTTGCAAGGTGGCCTCGCCGGCCGAACAGGTTGCGTTTTGGGTGCGTAAGCATCTTAGGGGGCAGCCTCGTTCGGTAAGGCGGGTGCGAAGTGGCCAATGGCCGCTTTTCGACGGGTTTATGGCCCTGTAGGTTGGTGGCTCTGTATCCGGTTGGTGTCCGCTGCACCTTCGTCAAAAGAGTGCGGACATAGTCGGGGCTCGGGCTGCGGGGCTTAAAAAAGCGGGTGGGTCTGCTGGGGGGCGGCCCGCCCGTTTGCTTTTTGGGCGGAACGCCCGTTTGCTATTGTGCGAAGCGCATCTTTGCTTTTCTGGGCCGAGCGCCCGTTTGCTATTTTGCGATTCTTCTTTAAGCTTAGTTTATGCCTAAAGCCACCTCACATTATGTTTGTCAATCTTGCGGATCGAGCCACCCTAAATGGTCGGGCAAATGCGATGCCTGCGGCGGCTGGAATACGCTGGTTGAAGAAGCGCTTGATACCACGCCCATTGCCAAAGGCGCGCTGCGTCATAAAAGCGCGGGCAAAGGCGGCTTGAGTTTTGTTGGACTGCAAGGGCAGTCGGCAGCGCCACCGCGTTTAGTGGCCGGCATGAGCGAGTTTGACCGCGTTTGTGGTGGTGGTTTAGTGCCTGGCTCGGTTTTGCTGGTGGGCGGCGATCCGGGCATTGGCAAATCAACTTTGCTGTTGCAAGTTTTGTGTAAGCTCGCGGGCAAAGCCAAAGTGGCCTATATTTCTGGCGAAGAATCCATCGACCAAGTGCGCTTGCGTGCCACAAGGCTAGGGCTGATGGCCGCACCCGTATCATTAGCGGCCGCAACAGCACTGCGCGACATTACCGCAGCAATGGATGGCATTGATGCGCCTGATGTGCTGGTCATAGACTCAATCCAAACCATGCATCTTGATGTGCTGGATAGCGCGCCGGGCACTGTGGCGCAAGTGCGCGCCTGCGCCCAAGAGCTTATTCGTATCGCCAAAAAGCGCGGTATCTGCGTGATTATGGTGGGGCATGTCACCAAAGAAGGTACCATTGCTGGCCCGCGTGTGCTTGAGCATATGGTTGACACCGTTTTATATTTTGAGGGCGAGCGCGGCCATCATTTCCGCATTTTGCGCGCGGTTAAAAACCGCTTTGGTGCCACCGACGAAATCGGCGTATTTGATATGGGCGATGCCGGCCTTGCTGAAGTGCCTAATCCTTCGGCGCTCTTTTTAGCCGAGCGACAAGGCGATATTTCAGGCTCGGCGGTCTTTGCCGGTATGGAAGGCACCCGCCCCGTTTTGGTTGAAATTCAAGCGCTGGTCAGCCCCAGCAGCTTAGGCACACCGCGCCGTGCGGTTATTGGGTGGGACAGCAGCAGGCTGGCCATGGTGCTGGCTGTGCTTGAGGCGCGCTGCGGCGTCACCATTGGCGCTGCGGACGTTTATTTAAATATTGCTGGTGGCCTACGCATCAATGAACCCGCAGCTGATTTAGCCGTGGCGGGTGCCCTGCTCTCGGCTATTACTGGTCAGCCACTGCCAAAAGAAGCTGTGCTGTTTGGCGAAATTGGCCTTGGTGGCGAAATAAGAGCCATCAACCAAACTGAAACACGCCTTAAAGAAGCCGCTAAACTTGGCTTTAGCGAAGCTTATCTGCCCAAAAATAAAAATGACAAAAGCAAAAATGCGCAAGATATTCGCCGCGTTGGGCTTGGCCATTTACGCGAGCTGTTGCCACTGTTTGGTAATGTCGGTAAAAGAAAAGTATTAGCGAGTTAGGGTGCGCCAGTTAAGATTAGCCAGTTAGGGAAATAATTATGAATTATGTTGATTTAGCCTTTATCGGTGTCATTTTACTATCGGCCCTTTTGGCCTTGCTGCGCGGCTTTGTGCGCGAGGTTTTGGTTTTAGCCTCATGGGTGGTGGCCAGCTTTGGCTCGCTTTATGCATACCCTTTGGTGCAAAGCCTGTTTGAAAGCCAAATCAGCAGCCCCACTTTTGCTAAACTTGCCGGCACAACGGCGCTGTTTGTGGTGCTGCTGATTATCTGCTCGCTGGTCAGCTGGACGATTAGCCGCTCGGTGCATAATGTTGGCCTTGGTGCCATCGACCGCTCGCTTGGCTTTGCTTTTGGCATTCTGCGGGGCTTGTTGGTGATGGTGCTGATTTACATGGCCACAGGCTGGATCTGGAACGAGCAAGAGCGCCCCGAAATGCTTAAAACAGCGCGCAGCCTGCCACTGATGGAGGGTGGCAAAAATATTGTGATTAGCCTGTTGCCCGCCGATATGCGCGATAGCTTAAAAGCCATCGACCCCGCTGAAGATGGCCAAAGCGCCAGTCAAAAATTGCAAAACATTGCCATTCCACAACCCGCCGCACCCAATAATGGCCAGCAGCAACAACAGCAAAGTGGCTATGGCTCGGCCGCAACCGATGCTTTGCAGCATTTACTGCAATTACAACAGGCCGCACCACAGCAAGCCGCTCCAAAGGCAGCCCCACAACAAGCGCCAAATCAGTAATGAGCAACGCCCCAATTGCCTTAGTCACAGGTGCCTCGCGCGGCATTGGTGCGGCGGTGGCTTTGGCTATGGCCAAAGCTGGTTGTCATTTGGTTTTAATCGCACGCACCGTGGGCGGGCTTGAGGAAACCGACAACCGCATTCAAGCTATTGGCGGCAGCGCCACATTAGTGCCGCTCGATTTAGTAGCCGAGGCTGATGCCATTGATATTTTAGGTGCCAATCTTTTTCAGCGCTTTGGTGCGCTCGATTATTTTATGCATTGCGCGGGTACTTTAGGGGCGCTTAGTCCGCTGGCCCATCTTGAGCCTGTATTATGGCAAAAAACTTTTGCGCTTAATGTGCATGCGCCGATGCGCTTATTACGCAGCCTTGATGCGTTGCTGCGCACGGCCAAGCAAAACAACGCCACTGGTCGCGTGCTTTTTGCGGGCGGGCGTATCGATAATAACCAACCCGCTTATTGGAGCCTTTATCATAGCTGTCTTGCCGCACAACAAGCCATGCTGCAAAGCTATGCCGCCGAAACCGGCCTTGCTGCGCAAGTTTTTGACGTAGGCGCGGTTGATACCGCTTTTTACCGTGGCGCATTTCCGGGTAAGCCCGCCACCACCAGTGCTGCCGATATAGCCGAAAAAATAGCGCACGCAATTTTAAGCAAAGCAGCTTAAGCCGAAAGTTTAGTAAAAAGCCGTTTGAAATTTGCAGTGGTTGCCGCCGCCACTTCGGCATAAGTGATGCCGCGCAGCTCGGCCAGTTTCTCAGCGGTATGCACCACAAAAGCGGGCTCGTTGCTTTTGCCACGCATGGGCACTGGTGCCAAAAACGGCGCATCTGTTTCAACCAATAAACGGTCAAGCGGCAAATCGCGGGCAATCTCTTGTAGTTCGGTTGATTTTTTAAAGGTCAAAATACCAGAAAACGACACATAATAGCCAAGCTCGATGGCGGCTTCTGCTAAAGCCCGCCCCGACGAAAAGCAATGTAAAATGCCGCTTACCCCGCGCCCTTGCTCGCGCAACATGGCAATCATATCATCATCGGCATCACGCGCATGAATAATTACTGGTAAGCCCGTAATACGGCAGGCCTCTAATTGCATCGCAAATGATTTTTGCTGTGCTTCTCTGCTACTATGCTGATAAAAATAATCGAGACCACATTCACCAATGCCAATCACTTTTGGATGTGCTGCGGCCTGCACAAATGCCTCAACAGATGTCAACGGCATTTCAGGGTCGGCATGATGCGGATGCACACCCACCGTGCAAAAAATATCGGGCTCAGACTCAGCAATCGTCAGAATGGGCGCAAAGCGCGATAAATGCGTGCAAATACTCAGCATAAGGCCAACGCCATTTTGACGCGCCCGCGCTAATATGCCGGCCCTATCGGCGGCAAGCTCAGGAAAATCAAGATGACAATGGCTATCAATCAGCATCGGCTAGCTTTCTGCAGCTTGGTTTTCTGGTGGCTGATAGCGCGGAAAAGCGCCGCTTGGCTCAGGCAGGGCCGTGCCAGCAACCAAGGCACTATCCCAATCATTCATGGTGCGCGCAGTTTCTGGCACGCTTAATTGATTAAGCAATTTAGCCGCACCAACCGGCACAATGGGCTGCGCCAACAAACACACGCGCCGCAAAACTTCGGCCGTAACATAAAGCACTGTGGCCATGCGGGCGGGGTCGGATTTTTTTAGCCCCCAAGGCGCCATATTGGCGAAATATTGGTTGGTATCGGCAATCACCCGCCAGATAGCCTCAACCGCACGATGAATTTCAAGCGCATCAATATGTTCTTGCACCTGTGTTTTTAGAGCTTTGGCGGCAGTGAGCAAAGCCTCGTCATCGGGCAGCAGCGCACCACACAGCGGCACAGTGCCACCGCAATTTTTTGCAATCATGCTGAGGCTGCGCTGCGCCAAATTACCCAAATCATTGGCAAGGTCGGCATTGGTGCGGTTCATCAGCCCTTCATGGCTAAAGCTGCCATCTTGACCAAAAGCCACCTCACGCAAAAAGAAATAGCGCACTGCATCAAGCCCGTATAGCTGCACAATATCAGTAGGCGCAATCACATTGCCCAGCGACTTGCTCATTTTCTCGCCCTTAATCGTCACAAAACCATGGCCAAAAATACGCGCTGGCAAAGGCAAGCCGGCACTCATTAAAAAAGCCGGCCAATAAATAGCATGAAAGCGCACAATATCTTTGCCAATAATGTGCAATGCCTGCGGCCAAAATTGTGCCATTTTGTCGGTGGCCTCGGGGTAGCCCAAAGCCGTGATGTAATTGGCCAAGGCATCAATCCACACATACATCACATGTTTTTCATCACCAGGCACGGGTATGCCCCAACTGATGCTGGTGCGCGAAATCGATAGATCTTTAAGGCCAGACTTAACAAAAGCCACCACCTCATTGCGGCGGCTGCTGGGCTGCAACCAATTAGGATTATTTTCATATAGCTCTAACAGCTTATCGGCATAGGCCGAAAGCTTGAAAAAATAGCTCTCTTCTTCCATCCATTCAACCGGCGCACCGGTGGGAGCAAATTTTTTGCCCTGCTCATTGGTGGTAAGCTCGGCCTCATCAAAATAGGCTTCATCACGCACCGAATACCAACCGCTATAATTGGCCTTGTAAATATCACCCTGCTCTTGCAGCTTTTGCCAAAATTTTTGTGTGGCCTGTTTGTGCCGTGGCTCGGTCGTGCGAATAAAATCATCGTAACTAATGGCAAATTGCTGATGCACCTCGCGAAACAGGCTTGAGGTTTTATCAACCAAAGCTTGCGGTGTGAGGCCCTGTTTGGTGGCGGTTTGCTCAATTTTTTGGCCATGCTCATCCATGCCCGTTAAAAAATAAGTTGGGCGGTTATATAAACGGGCAAAACGTGCCAAGCAATCGGCGGGTATCACCTCTAGCCCAAAAAAGCCGATATGCGGTGCTGCATTGCCATAAGCAATGGCAGTGGTGATATAAAAGGGTTTTTGGCTCATTGGGCCCTCGCTCGGCTCTCACTGTGCAATGCAAAAACCGATATTAAGCGGCTTTGGCCAGCTGTTGCAAGCGGTCTAACAAGGCCAGCCAGGCACTTTTAGCGTCCAGATGGCTTTTTTCTAATTCAGACAGCGCTTGTTGGCAGGCATCATACATGGCCATCCATGCGGCGGACTGCATAGCGGGCTTTAGCTGTTTGGCGATAATCTCGGGCAATATTTCTGCCACAAGACCGCGCTGGGCTTCGCCATCTTTGCCGGCCAGCGCATCGGCAAACACATGCGCCTCGGCCCAATGAATGGCTGGCAAATGCGCCAGCATATTTTCAAGCTGCTGATAGAGCGCCACGCCATTATGCTGCGCCAAGCGCAAAGCCCGACCAATGCTGCCTTGCGCCAATCTGGTGAGCTCACTGCGCTGGGGCTCGGTGAGATGCGGCTGATAACGCTGCAACAGCTGGTCAATTTTACTGGGTGACAAAGGCTGCAAGCGCAGGCTGCGGCAACGCGAGCGCGTAGTGGGCAAAAGCTGCCCCGCCGTGGGTGCTGTTAAAATGATTAAGGCACCACGCGGTGGCTCTTCCAAAATTTTAAGCAGCGCATTTTGACTATTGCGATTAAGGCGCTCGGCTTGCTCAATAATCACCACGCGCCAGCCGCCATGCGCCGAAGTGAGCCGCAAAAATGGCTCAATTTTGCGCACTAATTCTACGGGGATTTCTTTGGCTTCTCGGCCGGTTTTTTCATCAATCGGCGGGCTGATACACAAAATATCTGGGTGGGTGCCAGCCGCAATAAGACGCGCCGTTGGGTGATGGGCCGGCACATCAAGCGTGCGCCCGCCTGCCAAAACAGCGCGGGCTAAACGCCATGCCAGCGTGGCCTTCCCCACACCCGCAGGCCCGGTAAATAACCATGCATGCGCCATGCGCCCGCTGGCTAAATCGGCCAATAAGCTTTGCTCGGCGGCATCCTGCCCGTGCAGCACGGTATTTTCGCGCGGTAAAGGCAAGTGCTGCGTTGAGTTAGCCGGTGCGCTCATACCGCCGCCTGCTGCGCTAGAAAGCGTGTTACTATCTGCTGCACATTGTGCGTAACTTCAGCTAAAGCTGCCGTGGCATCGATCACATGACAACGCTGTGGCTCGGCTTTGGCCAGCGCTAAAAACCCTTGACGCAAGCGCTCATGAAAATCGACGGACATTTGCTCAAAGCGTGTTTCAGCACCCTTCTGGCCAAAATCACGGGCAAGGCCAGCTTTTGCGGCAATGTCTAACACCAAAGTGAGATGCGGCTTAAAATCGGCCAGCACCATTTTGTGTAATTGCTCAAGCCATGACAGTGGCAAACCATGACCATAGCCTTGATAAGCAAAACTCGAATCTGCAAAACGGTCGGACAAAATAATTTTGCCTGCGGCTAAGGCAGGTTTAATTAACCGCTCTACATGATCAAAGCGTGCGGCGTAAAGCAACAAGGCCTCGCTTTGTGGCAAAAGGCTGCCTGGCTCACCTTGCACTAATAACTTACGAATTTGCTCGGCAGCAGCACTGCCACCTGGCTCACGCGTCAGCACAACCTCGCGCCCTTGTGCGCGCAAAAATTCGGCCAGCGCTTTAATCTGCGTGGTTTTACCAGCGCCCTCGCCGCCTTCAAAGCTGATGAAACAACCCTGCATCTTCATGAGCCCAACAAATGTTGCAGATTAGCGCCAACGCGGCCCCAAAAACCTAGGCGCGGCACATCGGCCAGTGCCACAACCGGCACTATTTGCGGCGCTAAGCCCGCCTGCTCTATTTGCAGCTCGGCAATTTTGTCGCCCGCTTTAATGGGCGCCGCCACGGGCTGCATGGCCAACAAGGTCAGTTTTGGCTTAGTGGCATTGCGCGGCAAAATAGCCGTAACAGTTTGTGCCACACCCACAGCCAGTTTTTTATTTTGCCCCATGCTTACCGGCAGCTCTGCCAGATTTTGTTTTGCCGCAACCAAAGTGACTTTAGCATACTCACGAAAGCCCCACTCTAGCAGGCGCGCTGATTCATCGGCTCTTTCTTGCATATTTTTTAGGCCAGAAATAACCATAAGCAAGCGCATGTCATTTTGCTTGGCCGAACCCACCAAACCATAGCCCGCTTCGTCGGTGTGGCCGGTTTTCATGCCGTCAGCTCCAGCAACCCGCGCCAATAACGGATTACGATTACCTTGTTTAATATTGTTAAACGTATAATCACGCTCGCCATAATAATGATAATATTGCGGATAACGCTGCTGCAAATATAAGCCGAGCTTGGCTAAATCGGCCGCGGTTGAATAATGCTCGGGGTCAGGCCAGCCGGTGGCATTGGTAAAATTGCTATTAAGCAGGCCAATTTCTTTGGCTTTCACATTCATGGCGGCGGCAAAATCGGCCTCGGTGCCGGCCAGGGCCTCGGCCAAAACAATACACGCATCATTCCCCGATTGAATAATCACGCCACGAATAAGATCTTCAACTTTTACCCGCTCACCCACTTTAACAAACATTTTTGAGCCTTGCATGCGCCAGGCTTTTTCGCTGACCGGCAAAGTTTGCTCTAGACTTAAGCGGCCCTGCTCAAGCGCCTCAAACACCATGAGCATGGTCATGATTTTGCTCATTGAGGCTGTGGGGATACGCTTATCGGCCTCTTGCGCAAACAACACTTTACCCGTATCGGCCTCTAGCAAAATGGCGCTGCGGGCAGTGGTGGTAAAGGGTAGCGCTTGTGCCAAGGCGAGCGTGGGCACAAAAAGCAACAATGCTGCAATAACAAATCTCATGCGCGGCTCTCCCATTGGCCTTGGCTATTGAGGGTCCAGTGCTTATCGGTTTTTTTGCCAGCAAAAAACTGTGGCGCATGCTCAATGATAAGCGACGCCACATCGACTGCAGGCGCATAGCTGGTATTAATCACTAAATCAAAATTATGGTGGCTTTCAATATCAACGCCATAATAAGCGCCATAGCGTTTATTCTCGCTTTTGCGCCGTTCAATAATGGCAATGGCCGCCATTTTGGGGTCGGCAAAATTCTCAACAATTTTGCGCGTGGGGTCATTGATGATGCGCTTAACGGCAATGTCCAAATCGCACTCAAGCTTAATTTTGTAAGACACTTGCAAAAAATGCCAGGCAAGGCGGCTATCGACCACCAGAGTGCGTTTATCGTGATTAAGCGTTTTAAGCACATCATCAACCTTACGGTCGATGCTCATATCAGTTTCGGCGCGTTGATTAAGCTCTAACACGCTAATGCCCATTTGCTCGGCCATGCTGCGCCACACAATGCCGGTTGAGTAAAACTCGGCCGCAAAGGCCGCACAAATATTTTTACTGACTGTGCTTTTGCCACTGCCTAAATCACCGGTGATGGTAATTTTACTGGCGGGCGGTAACGGGATAATTGTTTGTGTCATGACCTAATCCACAATGATGCGGGCTTGGCTTTGTCCGGCTTTGGTCACCCGCGCCAGCACATTGTCGGCTTGCGCCACATCACGCAGCGGCCCAAGTCGCACGCGATAAAATGTGCGGCCATTGACCACAGCCTGGCTCACTTCGGTTTTGCCGATTTTTGCTAAATCCTGGCTGAGACGCTCGGCATTATCGTAGTTAGAAAATGCACCGGCCTGCACATATAAATCGGCATGCGCGGGCGGCGCTGTTTGAGTAACCTTAGCTGAGGGTAAAAAGCGCTGCCCTTGATAAGTACCAATGCTGGCCAAAGCGGGCGATACTGAAGGTGACGATGGTGGGGGCGGCAAAGGTTGTACATCAACCGCTTTTGCAGGCGCGGCGCCCCCCTCGATTATTGTTGGGGCGGGCAAGGCTTGTGTTTGCACAGGCGTACGAGGTAAAGCCGCGGGAGCAGGCAAATTATTGCCCATATTATTTCCAAGATTATTTCCACTGGCGAGTTTAACATTTTTACCCGAACGACGGGCTGCATCGGCAATGGCGCGACTTTCTTCCCCTAAAATTTGCACACGCACTTTTGCTGTGCCTTGTTGCTTAAAGCCCAAAAGCTCGGCCCCACGACGCGACACATCAAGGATACGATTATTGGCAAATGGCCCACGGTCATTAATGCGTAGCACCACTTGCTTGCCATTTTCTAAATTAGTGACCCGCACCAAACTGGGCATCGGTAAAGTTGGGTGGGCCGCCGTGAGCTCATGTTGATCAAAGATTTCACCATTGGCGGTGAGCTCGGCATGAAAGCCCGGGCCATACCAGCTGGCGATGCCGGTTTCGTCGTAAGCATAATCTTCGCGCGGAGTGTACCACACGCCATTAATTTGGTAAGGCTTACCAACCTTAAATTGCCCCTGCCCCGCCCCTGTTACAGGCGCACTATCGCCGCCACCAAAGCCCAGCGACGAACAGCCAGACAAAGTCCCCGTTAAAGCCAAAGCCAAAAACGCCCTAAAAATAAACTGACGAAAAATAAACTGACGCATCGTGCTTCCCTTTTCTTGTCACTTTACCGCAAAATACCGCTAGTTGAGCGCATCGGCAAGCGTGCCGACAGCAATGGCAAAATAACTTGAACGGTTCCAATGTAGCAGCACTCTAAAATTATCATAGGCTAAATAGGCCTGCGTGCCCTGGCCATTAGGCTGCACCACAGCCGCGGTTAAATCGGCTTTTGGCAGCGGCTGGCCATTATTTTTGCGCACACCCAATTGGCGCCATTCGTCCAAACTGCGCTTATTTTGCTGCCCCAATAGGCTTTCAGCAAAATTATCGGGCAGGCTTACCTTGCGCCCCCAGCTTTGGTCGCCCTGCCAGCCCTCTTGCGCCAGATAATTTGCAATAGAGGCAAAAGCATCGGGCAGGCTGCTCCAGATATTGGCATGACCATCGCCATCATAATCCACGGCATAGCGCCAGTAGGATGTTGGCATAAATTGGCAATGCCCCATCGCCCCCGCCCATGAGCCACGCATATCATCAACAGCCACATGACCCGCATCGATAATACGCAAGGCCTGCATAAGCTCGGCCCTGAAATAATCACTGCGGCGGCCATCATAAGCTAAGGTTGCCAATGCCGCGATCACATTAAAGCCGCCCATATTGCGGCCAAAATCAGTTTCCTTACCCCATAAAGCCACAATAAAACGTGGCTGCACGCCATAGCGGGCCGATATATCGGCGAGCAAGGCTTGGTGCTGATGCAATAAGCCTTGCCCACGCTTTATGCGGCTTTGCGGCACGGTACGTTGCAAATATTCGGCCAGTGATAATCGCCCTTCTGGCTGGGCGCGGTCGAGCTCAATAATGCGCTCTATGGGGCTAACACCGGCTAAAGCGGCTTGCAAAGTGGCCGCATTAATGCCTTGTGCTTGGGCCTCTGCAATAAATGACTGTTTCCATAAATCAAAGTCGGTGGTTTGCGCTAGGGCCGAACAGGCCAACAGCGGCATGCTCAACAAAACCAAGCCCATAAATAGGAATTTTTTCATAATTGCTCCTGTGGCCAAAGATGATTGCTACAGCCATTCAGGCGATAATAAAGCAACCCTGCATATTCGCGCGCGGCTAAATCAAGGCGGGCAAGACCGCCCACAAAATCCCAACGCCAAAAGGGTTGCAGCACCGCCCGATAATCCACCGGCACCGCCACAAAATGCGCCTGCGGCCATTGTGTTTTAAAAGTGAGCATGGCGCGTGGCATATGCCAGGCCGAGGTCAGCAGCGCAAAGCGGCCATCCGGCGCGATGGGCAAAACTTTTTGTGCCGCCGATGGGCTATCGCAGCTGTTACTGGCTGAAAGCGCTAAATAAGCTTGCGGCGATTGCGCCAATTGCAGCTGTGCGCCGATATCGGCCACAATGGGAGCAAGGCCAGACGGCGGCGGCACATCAATATATACCACCTCATGACCGCCTTGCTTCACCCAAGCCCAAAAAGCAATCATCCGTTCTGCGGCAGCATTGGTTTGCGCCTGCCCGCTTGCTGCTGTGGCGCGATAATCTTCGGCGCCGCCCAAAACTAAAATGGTTGCATCATCGGCTGGGGCTGCACGGCTATAATGATGCTCTAATGGCCACAAGATATAATCGGCCAGCGGCGTTGTTGCCAAAGCAAGACACAGAGCTAAAACCAGCCATAATAAGCGGCGATAGCGTATGGACGCGGCCAGCAACAGCAGCAGCAAACTACTGGGCTGAAGGAACGACCATAAGGCTTGGCTGAGAGAAAGCTCCATGCGCTAAAATAGCGCGATTCGAGCTGAAAATGGCCACAGTTATAAGGCTAGAATAGTATAATTATTTTGGCACAATGCCGGCGGTACCCCAGCGTTGCTGCGCCACCGACAAAGGCGATTTTTTAACATCCGCCGGACGGAAAGGAATAACATTATTTTCTGGCTCTTGCGCCAAACGCTCGGCAAAATTCAAGCCGATACCGCTCAGGCTGCGCGCACACCAAATCAGCATAGGTGGCACGTCTTTTGCGCCCAGCTCTTGGTTTAAATGCTCGAGTGCGCCGCACACCAGCGGCACGCGCTCAATGCTAAAGCGCAAAGCGGCCTCAGCACTGGGCAAAACATCAATGCCCACATGCGCCTGCCTGATTAAATCGCAGGCCATTTGGCTATTATCAAACCAATCGGTATTATCATGCGTGGTTTGATAAAGCTCAAGTGGCATAATTTTAACTGTGGCGGTTCGTAAATACTCGGCCAAGTGATGCGCCAAATGGAAAAACAAGCCACAGCGGGCTAGTTTTTCATCCATGGCTTGTTTGGGTATATCGCTAAAGGGCGTGTCCAATAGCGGGGTGAGCATGTTATTGAAAGTCGTAATCAAGCCTAAATCAGCGGCATCCGAGCGGGCGAGCCTATCAATGATACTGCTTAAACGCAATTGTGCGGTCGATAAGTAAATTGTCATGCCGATAATAAAGCAAAAAAACAGTCATTTTTGCAATAGTGCTTTATAGTTTCAGCAAACATATTAATATTTACGCATGAATAGCACCGCGCCAAAGCCCGCTTTTGCCGAATGGTGGCAGCAATGCCGCGTTCTGGACAGACGTCTGACCAGTATCGGCATTATTTATCTGCGCCATGGCCATCAGGGCAAAGCCCAACGGATTATGGGCTTTAAGCAAGAGCTTGAGCAAACCTTGGCGCAATTTAGCAAAGTTGATGCAGCGCCACTCAATAGCATGATGGGCACGCAAGCGCTGGTGGCTCTGGGCACCGATGCCGCGCAAATGCACCCAGATGAGCTGGCCATTTTTATGGCGCGTCAGCTTTGCGCCGAAGCGTTGCGGGTGCTGCCCTTTATCGCCGATGATATGATGGCGTTGCTGCAATCGGATTGGAAAGAATGCACCGGCCGCGAAGCCCTCGATTTATTTAAGGGCCCTTTGGGCACCAACGCAGAGGGGATTGGCAGTGGCTGGCCACAAGATGGCCAATGGCCCAGCGTGATTTATGCCCTATTAGCCCGCGAGAAAAATGGCAGCGACCGGCCACCGCGTCGTCGTCAGCAAACCCAAGACGAGCAAGAGCGCCAACGGCAAACAGCCGAAAAACTCAAAGCCTATGAGCAAACACTCAAGCCGCGCAATTTTGCCGGGCCGTGGATGTAAGAAAGTCCGTTAGAAAGCTAGTTACAAATCCTGCACCAGTAAAACATCCGGCACATCTTTCAGCGATTGGCGCAGAAGGCCGGTTATGGCGTAGCGCTCGGTAAGTTCAATTTCAAGCTCATGTTGCTCATCCACCAACAGCGCCAAAACCATACGGCCACGCCCCTTAGAGGCCGCGCCCAAATGCTGCTGCAATTGCGGCACGGCATCTTGGTGGCGCAACAGCAAGCGCAGGCCTTGTGTGGCTTTTTCAACAGCTTTATCGAGCAATTCAACTGCTTGTGTGGTGAGACGAATATCCTCGCCATTTTGCTGAATATCGGCGGTAATCAGCACGGCCCGCCCGGGCTCTAACGTGCTGCGGCTGCTGGCCAGCAGCTCTGAAAAAACCATAATCTCGTAACTGCCATAAGCATCCGACATTTGCACAAAAGCAAAGCGATTGCCACTTTTAGCAATGCGCTCTTGCCGCGCTAAAACAATGCCAGCAAGCTTAACACGCGTGGCCCCGCCCGCTTTGGCGCGCTCGGCCAATTTGGTGGATGGCACCACTTGCAAACGCTCAAGCAACAAGGCCGCGCCATCCAGCGGGTGTGCGGTCAGGTAAAAACCAATGGCATCGAACTCATATTGCAATTGCTGCAATTCGTCCCACGGTTTGGCCTCGGTCAGTTTGGGTCGCGGTGGTGCTGCACCAAACAAACTATTTTGCCCGCTTTGCCGCTGCTCGGACGCCACACTGGCAAGCTTGATTATAATATCAATCGCCTCAAACATTTTGGCACGGTTGGGCTCAAGGCTGTCAAAGGCGCCGGCCTTAACCAGCGACTCCATCTGCCGCCGATTAAGCGTGCGCTGATCGAGCCGCTCGGCTAAATCATATACATTTTTGAAGGGGCCATTTTTTTGCCGCTCGGCTAACAGTGCCTCCATCGCCGGACGGCCCACGCCCTTCAGTGCGGCCAAAGCATAGCGCAAGGCTGTGCGGCCATTGGCCATATGCTCTAAAACAAAAACCGGCTCGCTGGCATTGATATCGGGCGGCAACAGCGGAATGCCTAATCGTTGCAGCTCTTGGCGAAAGGCCGATAATTTATCGGTGTCGCCACTTTCATAGGTCATGGTGGCGGCTAAAAACTCTTCGCCGAAATTGGCTTTCATATAGGCGGTTTGATAAGCCACAAGCGCATAGGCCGCCGCATGTGATTTATTAAAACCATAGCCGGCAAATTTTTCGATTTGGTCAAAAATATGGCTGGCTTGTTGTGCTGGCACATGCTGCGCTGCTGCACCATCAGTAAAAACTTTGCGCTGGGCATCCATCTCTTCTTTAATTTTTTTGCCCATAGCTCTGCGTAGCAAATCAGCGCCACCAAGGCTATAGCCCGCCATCACCTGCGCCATTTGCATGACTTGCTCTTGGTAAACAGGCACACCATAAGTTTCAGTCAGAATGGGCTCAAAGAGTGGGTGCAGATAATCGGCCGGCTCAACCGCAAGTTTGGTATTGATATAGCGCGGTATATTATCCATGGGGCCCGGGCGATAAAGCGCCACCAAGGCAATAATTTCCTCAAAGCGGGACATGCGCATTTTACGGCAAATATCGCGCATGCCGCTGCTTTCAAGCTGGAACACGCCAGTGGTATCGCCCCGCGCCAACATGGCAAAGGTTGGCGCATCATCAAGTGGCAAATTGGTAAGATCAATCTGTTGGCCGCGATGCCGCTGCACCAATTTAACCGCCTCTTGCAGCACCGATAAGGTTTTTAATCCTAGAAAGTCAAACTTCACCAAGCCGGCATTTTCTACCACTTTCATATTAAACTGGGTGACCGGCATGCTGGAGCGCGGGTCTCGATAAATGGGGATAAGCTGGGTTAAGGGCCGGTCAGCAATCACCACACCCGCCGCATGGGTTGAGGCATGGCGATAAAGCCCCTCCAGCTTAAGGGCGATATCGATCATGCGCGCCACGGTGGGGTCGCCATCGCGGGCCTCGGCTAATTGTGGCTCGGTATCTAGCGCTTCTTGCAAAGTGAGGGGATTAGCCGGATTATTGGGCACTAATTTACAAATTTTATCGACCTGACCATAAGGCAATTGCAGCACACGGCCCACATCGCGCAACACAGCACGCGCTTGCAATTTGCCAAAAGTAATAATTTGCGCCACACGCTCATGGCCATATTTTTGCTGCACATAGGCAATCACTTCATCGCGGCGGTCTTGGCAGAAATCGATATCAAAATCAGGCATCGACACCCGCTCAGGGTTTAAAAAGCGCTCAAACAATAAGCCCAAACGCAGCGGGTCGAGGTCGGTAATCGTCAGCGCCCAGGCCACAGCCGAGCCCGCCCCCGAGCCCCGCCCAGGCCCCACCGGAATATTATGCATCTTCGCCCAGCGTATAAAATCGGCGGTAATTAAAAAATATCCGGCAAAGCCCATTTGGCATATGAGGTTTAGCTCATAATCAAGCCGCTGCTCATAGGGTGCGGGGTCGCTGGCGATATGTTTGAGGCGCTCGGCCAAGCCTTGTTTGGCTAATTGGCGTAAGGTGGCCTGCTCATCATCGGCATATTTAGGCAAAAGCGGTTTTACTTTGCGCGGCATATAAGCGCAGCGCTGTGCAATAATGCTGGTGTTTACCACCGCCTCTGGAATATCCACAAAAAGCTGCTGCATCTCGCGGGCGGTTTTAAAATAATGCTCAGGGGTCACGCGTCGCCGGTCGGTTTCGGTCACATAGCGGCCTTCGGCAATACACAGTAACGCATCATGTGCCGTAAAAATATCGGGCGTGGCAAAAAACACATCGTTGGTCGCCACGAGCGGTAAAGCAAACTTGTCGGCCAGCGCTAGTATTTTGCTTTCAAGCGTGGTTTCATCACGGCCAATTTGACCTTGGCCATGGCGCTGCAACTCAAGATACAACCGCCCATGGAAAAGCTTTTGCAATTCGGCTAATTCAAGCTCGGCTTGCTCGGTTTGCCCTTGCAAAAGACTGCGCCCTAAAGCCGATTTACGCGAGCCCGACAGGCAAATAAGCCCCTCACTATGCCCTGCAAGCGCGGCTAAAGGTAATTGCGGCTCACCCTGCCCTGCCGTTTGGGTATAGGCCTCGCTCACCAGCCATAACAGGTTTAGGTATCCGGTCTCATTTTGCGCCAATAATAATAATTCATCGGCAGGCGGCACTGTGGCAGGCATAGGCCCGTGCTTGGGTGCAGCAATGCCCAGCAAAGTGCCAATAATGGGCTGCACGCCTGATTTTGCTGCTTCTTCGGCAAATTCTAATGCGCCAAATAAATTATGAGTGTCAGTCACGGCCACGGCGGGCATGGCATGCTTGACGCAAAGCTTAATAAGGTCTTTTATTTTGACAGCACCCTCGGCCAATGAATAAGCCGAATGCACGCGCAGATGCACAAACTCATTCATGCAAACAACCATTGGCTAAATGCACAATACGATGCAGCTGATGGGCTAAATCCATATTATGCGTGGCCATAAGCACGGCCAGCTGCTCTTGCGCGGCCAATTGCTTAAAAATGCCAAAAACATGCGCGGCGGTGCTGGGGTCGAGGTTGCCGGTTGGCTCATCGGCTAATAACAATTTGGGCTTATTGGCCAAAGCCCGCGCAATGGCCACGCGTTGACGCTCGCCGCCTGATAATTCGGCCGGGCGGTGTGTGGCGCGGGCACTCAGCCCCACAGCTTCTAGCAAAAAATCGGCACGCTTGGTTGCTGCGGCTACATTGATGCCAATTAAACGCTGCGGCAGAATGATGTTTTCTTGCGCGGTAAATTCTGGCAACAAATGATGAAACTGATAAACAAAACCCAAGGCCTGACCGCGCAAAAATGTGCGGGCTTTATCGGGTAATGTATGTGCCGCTTGCCCTGCCAGCCACACTTCGCCACGATCGGGCTTATCGAGCAAGCCTGCCACATGCAGCAAAGTTGATTTACCCGCACCGCTGGGCCCTACCAAAGCCACCAGCTCGCCTGCGGCTAATTGCAAGGACACATTTTGTAAAACCGGCAAATGGACTTGACCCTCGCTATAAGTTTTATAGATGTTTTTAAGCTGCAGCGCGTGATTTTGGGCATTACTCATGGCGCAAACCCTCTACCGGGTCGAGCCTTGCGGCGCGCCATGCCGGATAAATGGTGGCCAATAACGACAACACCAAAGCAATGCTGACCACTTGCACCACCTCTAGCCAGTTAATCACTGCCGGCAATTTTGAGAGGAAATAAATCTCAGGCGAGAACAGCTCATCTTGCAGCAGGCTTTGCAAGCCTTGGCGGATAGATTCTATGTTATCGGCAACAGCGATGCCCAAAGTTGCGCCCAAAAACGTGCCCGTAATACCAATGCTGGCGCCCGCCAAGCAAAAAATTGCCAAGATGGTTGCGGGCGTTGCACCCATAGTGCGCAAAATGGCAATATCGCGCGTTTTGTCTTTGACCAACATTATCAGGCTAGAAATAATGTTAAAGGCCGCCACCAAAATAATCAGCGTTAAAATAACAAACATGACATTACGCTCTACTTGTAGGGCGTTCACAAAGCTATTATTGGCTTGCTGCCAATCAAGCAACCGCACGGGTTGCTCTGCGGCATCAATAATTTTTTGCCAATATTGCCGCGGTTGCAGCGGGTTTTGCACATAGACCTCAAGCGAGGTTACGCCATTATCGGCGAGCTTAAAAAAGTTTTGCGCCTCGGCCAAAGGCATAAACACAAAATTGGCATCATATTCATACATGCCTACATCAAAAATAACCGCAATAGTGTAAGCGCGCAAACGTGGCGCGGTGCCAAAGGCCGTGCTGGTGCCGCGTGGGCTAATAAGCGTTATACTGTCGCCGACATTAAGGCCCAAACGCTCGGCCAGACGCACACCGATGGCTATTTTATCATCGGCATAAGCTTGCACATCGCCTTGCACCACACTTTGCCCCAAAACGGGACGCGCCTTAAAATCGGCCGGCGCTAAACCACGCACCACCACGCCATTGGCTTGCCCGCCTGTGGTGAGTAATGCCTGCGCTTCAACTGTGGCGTTGGTTTGAATAACGCCCGGCACAGCTCGCAAACGCGCCAGCATATCTTCGTAATTGGTGAGCGGCCCACCCGAAATATTATAAACATTAAAATGGCCATTCAGGCCTAACACACGGCTAAACAGCTCTTGCCGAAAACCATTCATGACGCTCATAACAATAATGAGTGTTGCCACACCCAGCATAATGCCCAAGAGCGAAAAGCCGGCAATCACCGAGATAAAACCACGCCGCGCCAGCAAATAGCGCCGCGCTATAAAACCAATCAGCGATAAGCTGGCCATTAGTAGCTACGCGCAAAAATGGCGGTTTGTGTAGCGGGCTTACCCGTCAGCACACAAGTGCCGCCACTGGTGCCACCACTGGCACCCGCTTGTTCAAGCGGCACACAGCGAATAGATATGCCCAGTTTTTTAAACAGCTCTTTATCTTCATCGCCTGCCCAAGGCGCATGCACAAAGCCCTGCCCCGCGCCAAAACTTTTATCACCGCTTTGGCTGAAATATTCGGTGAATTGCGCGAGGTTTTTAATATCGGTGACTGTGCGGGCGCGCTGATAGGCTTCAACATCGGCAAACAACTTTGCCTGATAATCGGCCAGATGTTGCGCCACATTGGCGACAAACTCAGCACATTTATGCACAATTTTTTGGCTCAGCTGGTCGCGGCGCTGAATCATGCAGCCATCATTGGCGATATCGCGTGGCCCCACTTCTACAATTAGGGGCACGCCTTTTTTAATCCATTCCCATTTTTTATCGGCACCCGATAATTCGCGCGTGTCAACTTTAACGCGCACAGCCTCATCGGCAAAACGCTGCGTGCGCAAAGACGCCGCCAGCTTTTGCGCATAATCAATGACCGCGCTGGCATCAGCATCGGCGCGAATTACTGGCACAATCACCACTTGCTGTGGCGCTAAACGTGGCGGCGTGCGCAAACCATCATCATCGGCATGGGCCATAATCATGCCGCCAATTAGTCGTGTTGAAACGCCCCATGAGGTGGTATAGGCATAATCAAGCTCGCCCGCCTTGGTTTGAAAGCGGATATTGGCGGCCTTGGCAAAATTCTGCCCCAAATAGTGCGAGGTGCCAGCTTGCAGCGCCTTACCATCTTGCATCATGGCTTCAATGGTAAAAGTATTTTCAGCCCCGGGGAAACGCTCGCCCGCGGTTTTTTCGCCCGCAATGACTGGCAAGGCCAAGGCCTGCTGCACGCACTCTTTATAGACCTGTAGCATTTTCATAGTTTCTGCCATAGCCTCGGCTTTATTGGCGTGCGCTGTGTGCCCCTCTTGCCATAAAAACTCGACGGTGCGCAAAAATAAACGCGGGCGCATTTCCCAGCGCACCACATTGGCCCACTGGTTAATCAGCACCGGCAAATCACGGTAGCTTTGAATCCATTTAGCAAAAGCTTCGCCAATAATGGTTTCTGAAGTTGGGCGCACCACTAACGGCTCTTCTAATTCGCCTGCTAAAACCAATTCACCATCTTTTTGCTCTAAACGGTGATGCGTCACAATCGCCATTTCTTTGGCAAAGCCATCGACATGAGCGGCCTCTTTCGCAATGAGAGACAGCGGAATAAACAGCGGAAAATAGCAATTATCGTGGCCCGTATCTTTTATGCGCTGATCTAAATCGCGCACCAGCCGCTCCCAAATGCCATAGCCCCAAGGCTTAATCACCATGCAGCCGCGCACGCCCGAAAGCTCGGCCATATCGGCGCCCCGAATAACTTGCTGATACCACTCGGCATAATTATCGGCCCGAGTGGGCGAAATTGCCGTTTTAACCGCTTTGGTGCTGGCCGCTTGATTCATGATGTCCTCGCAAAATTAAGGCCGTAGTTTAAGCAAAAAATGGCGCTTTGGCTACCATGCTTGCAACAGCTGGCGCTTATTTGGGCCCCATACATAAAACCCGCAGATTTTCTTGCTGGGCATCGCCAATCTTCTGCCCATCAAAATAGACTTGCCCATCATCAACAGTTAAAATGCCAATGGTGGCATCAGCTTTAAGGGCCGTGTTTGGCAAACTTATCCCCAAAAATTGGGCTAAATTGAGGGTGAGCGGCACCGTTATGGCGCTGGGTGCGGGGCCAGAGTTAATATCGGCCGGCACAAGCTTTTTGCCATAAACATCGACCCCTGGCTTGTAGGCCACATCGGCTTGCGGCTGATGCGCCACAAATGCCGCACAAATTTTTTGGGTCTCGGCTGGTGTTGCCGCCTGCGCCCGCAGCGAAAAATAAGAGCTACTCACAAAAGCATAAATCAGCACAAAAATGACTGCGCTGATAATGGCCGCCTGCCATAATTTGCGTTTAATATTTGGCACAAGCGGCGCACTGGCGGCATGACCTTGCTGATTTTCGCCTGTCACATCTGGGCGCTCATAATTGAGCACCCAAAAAATGACCACGGTATAAACGCACACATAAACCAAAATAGCTGTTAAAATGCCCATGTTACACCTGCTCTAATTCTATGAGCGTGCCGGCAAAATCCTTTGGGTGCAAAAAAATCACCGGCTTGCCATGCGCGCCAATTTTTGGCTGACCATCGCCCAATATGCGCTTGCCGGCTTTTTGCAAAGCGGCAATAGCCACGGTAATATCAGCCACTTCAAAACATAAATGATGAATGCCGCCTTGGGCATTTTGCTGCAAAAATTTAGCAATGGGCGATTGTGCCCCTAAAGGCTGCAACAGCTCAATTTTGCTATTGGGTAATTCAATAAAAACTGTGGTCACGCCATGCTCGGGTAAATCAACCGGTGCACTCACCTTGGCGCCCAAGGTTAAATAATGCTCACTGGCTATGGCTAAATCAGGCACAGCAATGGCTACATGATTAAGCCGCCCAAGCGTTAGCGATGTTATCCCCCCAAGCGAAAGGCCTGCTATATTCATGTTAATCCTCAATCCGGGTTAGATGAATTGTGGTAACGGGCTTTTTGCCGCCAAAATCATGCAAGCTGCGGCGCACGGCTTGCTGCACGGCTTTTATCACGGCCTCATCTTCAATGCGGGCTGCTTTGGGCAGTTGATTAATGGCATTTTTTGCCGCACCAATGGCGCGCTTGCTTTCTTCCTGCGTGCTTTCTTCGTCTAGCACGCCAATCACCGTTAATTGTGGTTCAGACACCAGCCAGCCTTTGGCATTCATGGTGAGCGACATCACCGCAACACCGGTATGCGAAATTTTTTGCCGGCCTTTGATATTGCTGCCATTAAAAGGCACCAGCCTTGTGCCATCGAGTGCCAACTTACCGCAATGCACTTGCGCCACAACTTCAACCTCACCCGGAAAAAGCCGTGTCATAAAGCCATTTTCTGTTACAAAGGTGGCGGGCACCTGGCAGGCCTCGGCCAGACGCGCATGCTCATATAAGTGCCGCGCCTCACCATGCACAGGCACCGCCAATTTTGGCCGCACCCAGCTATAAAGCTCGGCTAATTCATCGCGGCAGGGGTGGCCACTGACATGGACTTTTTCTTCATCGTCGGTAATCAGCTGAATGCCCGCCTTAACCAGCGCATTTTGCACCCGCCCGATGGCTTGCTCATTGCCGGGAATTTCGCGCGACGAAAAAATAACCGTATCATCGCGCTCAAGCTTAATTTCAGGGTGGGCATTATTGGCAATTCGCGCCAAAGCCGAACGCGGCTCGCCTTGCGAGCCGGTGACAATATAAACCACCTTATGGCGCGGCAAAAACCCAGCCTCATCTTCGCTCACAAAAGGCGGCAGGCCTTGCATATAGCCGGTATCAAGCGCCACGTCATATATGCGCCACAGCGAGCGGCCAATCAGCGCCACTTGCCGATCATTGGCCGCAGCGGCCTTGGCAATGCAGGATAAACGCGCCACATTCGAGGCAAAGCAAGTCAGCACAATACGTTGCGGGATACGCGCAAACAGCTTGGTAAAACTATCGATAAGGCTGCTCTCCGAGCCCGCTCTGCCCGGCACCATGGCATTGGTGGAATCACCCAGCAACACATCAACGCCGGCATCGCCTAATGCCCTTAATGCGGCCTCGTCGGTTATGTTGCCCTCTACGGGTGCTTGGTCAATCTTCCAATCGCCGGTGTGCAAAGCTGTGCCATGTTTGGTTTTAATCGCCAGCGCCGATGACTCGGGGATAGAATGCGCCATATTGATAAACCGCACGGTAAAAGGGCCAATTTTTATCTCGCCACCCAGCGGCACTTCAATAATACGCACCCGTGTGCCAAGCTCTTTTTCGGCCAGTTTGGCGCGCAACAAAGCAGCCGTAAAGGGTGTGGCATAAATGGGCACTTGTAAAGCGGGCCAAAGATACTCGACTGCGCCCAAATGATCTTCATGGCCGTGGGTGATAATCATCGCCACCAAATCATCGCGGCGGTCAACAATAAATTCAGGGTCGGCCGTAAGTACTTCAATGCCGGGCATGGAATCGTCGCCAAAGCTCACGCCGCAATCAACCATCAGCCATTTACCGGCGGTGCCGTAAAGCCCCATATTCATGCCAATTTCGCCAACCCCACCCAAGGGGAGGAAATAAAGCCCATCATCAGCGGGGCGGTAAGGGTCTTGCTTTGTTTTGCTCATTTAACTTGCTCCAAAAAATATGTCACCGGCGCTAATCAGCTGCATTTGCTCACCGCGCTGTAATTGTAGTTGGCCATGATCATCTAAACCGGCAAAAATGCCGCTGAGTTCTTCTTGCGCCATACGCACCCGAATAGGTTGCCCCATGCCTTGTGCCAATAACAGCCAGCTATGACGAATAAAACCAAAGCCCTGCGTTAGCCAGCCTTGCTCAAGCGCATCGGCACTATGCACTATATGCGCTAATAAAGATAATGGCTCAAGCAATAAGCCGTGCGCGGCAAGAGTCGTGGCCGGATATTCGGTGCCCTCTGGCGCGCTGTGGCAATTTACGCCAAAACCCGCCACCAGCAAAGCCTGCCCCTCACCCTCTAGCAATAGACCGCTTACTTTGGCGCCACCCAACAGCACATCATTGGGCCATTTAAGCGTGATGGGCAAATCGGGCTTGAGGCTGAGCAAACTTTGCGCAATGGCCAGCGACCACAAAAAAGTCCACCCCGTTAAATGCAAGGCTGGTGGCAAATTGCGCCGCAGCACACTGGCATAAAGATTGCCCACGGGCGACACCCAAGCCCGACCACGACGCCCCCGGCCAGCCTCTTGCTGCTTTGCGACAAAAACGCTTTTATCGGCAGCGCCCTGCTCGGCACGTCTTAGTGCTTCAAGATTGGTGCTGTCGATAGACTCGTAATGCCATAAACGATGAGGAAATGGCAAAGCAGGAACATTCATCGCGCTAACAAAGCTTGTGCGGCAAATGTTGCGGGCTGCGTCACTGCCCAAGGGGCCAGCACAAAGAATAATAAATAGGCGCAAGCGGCCCCTAAAAACAGCCTTGTACCCAACGGTATATCGCTGTCAATTTCGCCCATGGGTTCGTCAAAATACATCAGCTTGATTATTTTAAGATAATAAAATGCCGCCACCGCCGATGTGAGTGCGCCAATAACCGCAATGGTATAAGCATGTGCCTCAATCGCGGCCATAAACACATAGAACTTACCAAAGAAGCCCGCCAAAGGTGGCACGCCCGCCATTGAAAACATCAGCACCAGCATAGCAAAAGCCAGCAATGGGTGCGATTTTGAGAGGCCCGAAAAATCGGTGATGTTTTCTAAATATTTGCCATGCCGCCGCAGCGACTGAATAACGCCAAACACGCCCAAGGTCATGATTAAATAAATAGCTAAATAAATCAGCACGCCACGAACGCCTGCCGTACTGGCTGTGGCCACACCCATCAGCGCATAACCGACATGACCAATGCTGCTATAGGCCATCAGCCGTTTAATATTGCTTTGGCGCAGTGCCGCAAACGAGCCCAGCACCATCGAGCCCACTGCACAAAAAGTTATAATTTGCGCCCATTGGATATTTAAGCCGCCAAAAGGCTCGAATAACACGCGCAGCAAAAGTGCCATGCCGGCAATTTTGGGGGCTGCTGCAAAAAACGCGGTAACGGATGTGGGCGCGCCTTCATAAACATCGGGCGTCCACATATGGAAAGGCACTGCCGAAATTTTAAAAGCCAAGCCGGCCAACACCAGCACAAGGCCGATAGTAACGCCCATATGCATTGGTTGTGGCTCGCCAAAATAAAGCGCCAGTTTGGCAAAATTTGTGGTGCCCGCCGCGCCATAAATTAATGTAACGCCATAAAGCAACATGCCCGAGGCCAGCGCACCCAGCACAAAATATTTTAAGCCCGCTTCGCTGCTGCGCACATCATCACGCCGAAATGCCGCCAGCACATAAAGCGCCAACGAGGCCAGCTCTAAGCCAACATATAGCGCGAGAAAATCAGCCGCTGAAATCATCAGCAACAAGCCCAAACAGGCAAATAACATTAATACCGCATATTCGGGCCGCGCAATTTGTGCTTGGCGTAAATAACCCTCAGCCAAAACCAGCGCCAAAATAGTAGAAGCCAGCACAAGTATTTTACAAAATTGCGTAAAGCCATTGCTGAGCCATTGCCCATACATGGCCGTTTGTGGGCTTGAGCCAATTTGCACTACGGCTAAAAGTGCCACCAACAAAGCTAAAATGGCCAAATCGCAAACCAGCCGCCAGCTTTTATCGCCCTTAAAAGCGCCAAAAAGCAGCAGCGCCATAGCCGTGACTGCCAGCCATAATTCTGGCCAGAGTGCGGCAAGGTTTAAGGCGGCAATTGTGTCATACATCATGGGGCTACTCCGAATTGAGGCACAGCAGGTGCCACGGGCGATGGCGCAGATAAAGCCAGCGCGTCTTTATAATCATGGATAATGGCATTAATTTTGGGTGTCAGCGGCGCTTGGAATGTTGCGGGGTGAATGCCCATCCACACAATCAGCAACACAATCGGCCAAAAATAAAGCTGCTCGCGCATATTTACGTCGGGCATAGCGGCCACATCGGCCTTATCGAGCGGTCCATAAAATAAACGCCGATAGAGCAGCAACATATAAGCCGCGCCCAAAACCACACCAACAGCAGCCAGCAACGCCACCCAACTATTTTTTAAGAAGGCCCCTTGCATGGTTAGAAACTCGCCAACAAAGCCGCTGGTGCCAGGCAGGCCAATTGAGGCCAGCATAAACAGCATAAACAACAAAGCATATTTCGGCATATTGATGGCCATGCCGCCATAGCGGGCAATCTCGCGCGTATGTAGCCGGTCGTAAACCACACCGACACACAAAAACAGCGCCGATGACACCAGCGTGTGCGACAGCATGACCAGCACCGCGCCAACCAGCCCCTGCTCGGTCACCGTAAATATACCCAAAGTGACATAACCCATATGCGCCACGGACGAATAAGCAATCAGCTTTTTCATGTCGGTTTGCACAAGCGCCACAAGGGAGGTGTAAATAATGCCAATCACCGATAGCGCAAAAACCAGCGGCGTAAAAAACTCACTGGCTTGTGGCAGCATCTCGATATTGACGCGGATAAGGCCATAGCCGCCCATTTTAAGCAGCACACCCGCTAACATCACCGAGCCTGCGGTGGGCGCCTCAACGTGGGCGTAAGGCAACCAAGTATGAAATGGCCACATCGGTGCTTTAACCGCAAAAGAGGCAAAGAATGCCAGCCACAGCCATTTTTGCAAAGCGGGGTCAAAGCCATGGGCCAGCAGCACGCGCATATCGGAGGTGCCGACTTCGCGCGCCATAAAAATAATGGCCAGCAGCATTAATACTGAGCCTAAAAATGTATAAAGGAAAAATTTATAGGCTGCATAAATGCGCCCCTTGCCGCCCCACACCCCGACAATAAGAAACATCGGGATAAGCACACCCTCAAAGAATAAATAAAACAGCACTAAATCAAGCGCGGTGAACATGCCAATCATCATGGTTTCAAGCACCAACAGCGCAATCATAAATTCTTTGACGCGGTTTTGAATGGACTGCCAGCAGCATAAAATGCAAATGGGCGTTAAAAAGGTCGAGATAATGACAAACCACAGCGACAAACCATCAATGCCTTTTTGATACCAAATGCCGAAATCAGGCATCCAAGCGGCCCGCTCAAGAAATTGGAAGTCGGTATTGGTCGGGTCAAAATAAACCAACAGCAGCAGCGACAAAGCAAAGGTTGCCAGCGATATGGTGAGTGCCACAACGCGGCTTTGCGCGGCCGCCTGCTCGCCTCGCAAAAACAGCGCCATCAGCACCGCACCCGCCAAAGGCAGAAAAGTAATAATCGATAAAATTGGCAGGTCCAACATGCTCAGTTGCATCATAAATCACCTAAACCCGATAAAGCCAATAAAGCAGAAACACCACGCCCACCACAATCGCGAAGGCATAATGAAAAACATAGCCGGTTTGCAGCAAACTGGCGCGCCACCCCACGGCCTGCGCTGTGGCCGCAACACCATTTGGCCCCAAGCCATCAATAATGGCGTCATCCCCTGTGCGCCACAAAACCAGCCCCAAAGCCTGCGCCGGGCGCACAAATAAAGCCGCATAAAGCTCATCAAAATAATATTTGTTAAAAAACAACCGATAGATCGGCGCAAAGCTTTTCGCCACGCGCTGCGGCCAACCTTGGCTCCAGGCATAGAACCAATAAGCTAAAATAATGCCACTGACTGCGGCGATTAAAGGCAACAGCTTAACCCATAATGGCACATGATGCGCCAAGGCAACCGTATCATTGGCCGGCAGCACAAACAGGCTGGCACCCCAAAAATCGGCCCGGGCTTCGCCGGCAAAATAGGCATAAAAACCTATGCCGCTAAATAGCGCGCCTACGGCCAATACCCCCAACGGCAGCAACATCACCAAGGGCGATTCATGCACATGGCTGGCCACGTCAGCGCTCATGCGCTTTTGACCACCAAAGGCCAGCAACAACAAGCGCCAAGAGTAAAAAGCCGTCATGAAGGCCGCGAGCACGCCTAAGCCATAGGCAAATTGGCCAACTGTGCTATGTGCCGCAAAAGCCGATTCTAAAATAAGGTCCTTAGAGTAAAAGCCCGCTAAGCCATAAACCCCGGGAATACCAATGCCCGCCAGTGCCAAACTGCCCACCAACATCAGCGCATAAGTGGCCTTAATATCTTTTTTAAGCCCGCCCATCTGGCGTAAATCTTGCTCGCCCGACAGCGCATGAATAACCGAGCCCGCCCCTAAAAAGAGCAAGGCCTTAAAAAACGCATGCGTGACTAAATGAAACATCGCCGCCGAATAGGCCGAAACACCCACCGCAAAAAACATATAGCCCAACTGGCTCATGGTTGAATAAGCAATCACCCGCTTAATATCAAATTGTGTAAGGCCAATAGTGGCGGCAATAATGGCCGTGAGCGCACCCAAAATGCAAATCACCATAAGGGCCAGCGGCGCATATTCAAATAAGGGCGATAGACGGCACAACATAAAAACGCCCGCAGTCACCATGGTGGCCGCATGAATGAGCGCAGATACCGGCGTTGGCCCTTCCATCGCATCGGGCAGCCAAGTGTGCAAACCCAGCTGCGCCGATTTGCCCATAGCGCCCACAAAAAGCAACAGGCAGGTTATGGTCAGCGCATCAAGCTGAGTGCCAAACAGCATAATCTTTGCGCCAGCAAAAGCGGGGGCCTTGGCAAAAATCTCGGCAAATTGGACGCTGTTAAACAGCATGAAGCAGGCAAAAATACCCAAGATAAAACCAAAATCACCCACGCGATTGACCAAAAACGCTTTGATACTGGCGCGGTTGGCACTGTCCTTCTCAAACCAGAAATTGATCAGCAAATAAGAGGCCAGACCCACACCCTCCCAGCCAAAAAACATCTGCAATAAATTATCGCTGGTCACCAGCATCAGCATAAAAAAAGTAAAGAGCGATAAATAGCTCATAAAACGCGGCACCGATTTATCGTGGCTCATATAACCGGCGCTATAAATATGCACCATCGCCGAGACAAGATTAACCACGCACATCATCACCACCGATAATGCATCGATACGCAGCGCCCAATCGGCTTGCAACGCACCAACATCTAACCAGCGCGCTAAAATAATGGTATAGCTGGGGGCACCTTGCAAAATATTAGCCAAGAGTGCCACCGAAGAGGCCGCCGCCGCCAGCATCAGCCCGCAGCTAACAAAAACTGCGCCTTTATCACCCAAGCGACGATTAGCCATGCCCACAATAAAGGCACCGAGCAACGGCAAAAATACTGCCAATAAAGCCAACATCTTTTTAGCCCTTCATCACATTAGCATCTTCAACCGCAATCGAATGGCGGTTGCGGAAATAAATAACCAAAATGGCCAAGCCAATGGCGGCTTCTGCGGCGGCCACGGTGAGCACAAATAAAGTAAAGACTTGCCCAGTGAGGTCATTGAGTGCCGCAGCAAAAGCGACAAAATTTATATTGACGCTGAGCAGCACCAGCTCCACCGACATTAAAATGACGATAATATTTTTGCGATTAAGGAAAATGCCCAAAATACCCAAGGTAAACAGCAGGGCTGAAACAACTAAAAAATGCTC
This sequence comes from Rickettsiales bacterium, assembly GCA_027485855.1. GTDB lineage: Bacteria > Pseudomonadota > Alphaproteobacteria > JAIXQD01. The sequence continues at coordinate 349,692 of JAIXQD010000001.1, forward strand.
AAGGCCAATTGCATTGCTCATGGCACAACTCCCTGACCTTTTTCAGGCCTGGCAATGGCCAGCACGCTACTGGCATCGCGCTCGATTTGCGCATGAATATTTTGTTTTTTAACACCACCGCGTTCGCGCAAGGTAAGCGTGATAGCACCAATCATTGCCACCAGCAAAATCAACCCCGACACCTGAAACGGATAAGCAAAATCAGTATAAAGCACTTGGCCCAAAGCCTTGGTATTATCCATGGCAGGCGGCAGCTTATGTTGCGCCAAAGCTAAAGCGCCGGGCGAAATATCCCACGCGATAAACACCATATATAATTGCGCCAGCAATGCTATGCCAATTGCCAGACCCAGCGCCGCATGACGAACAAGACCCGTGCGCAAGGTGCGTAAATCAATATCCAGCATCATGACGACAAACAAAAACAGCACCGCCACCGCGCCCACATAAACAATAACCAAAATCATGGCGACAAACTCGGCCCCCAGCAGCACAAATAAGCCCGCCGCATTAAAAAATGCCAAAATCAGAAACAACACCGAATGCACCGGATTACGCGCCAACACCACCATTGTGGATGACAGCAGCAGCACAGTGGCAAATAAGTAAAAGGCGGCGGTTATGAGCATTTTTATTCCTAACGATATTTTGCATCAGCACTGAGATTAGCGGCCAATTGCGCTTCCCAACGGTCGCCATTGGCGAGCAATTTTTGCTTATTATAAAAAAGCTCTTCACGCGTGGCCGTGGCAAACTCAAAATTTGGCCCTTCTACAATCGCATCAACGGGGCAGGCCTCTTGGCACAGCCCGCAATAAATGCATTTGGTCATATCGATGTCATAGCGCGTGGTGCGACGGCTGCCATCATTGCGGGGCTCGGCCTCAATCGTGATAGCCAAAGCCGGACAAATCGCCTCACATAATTTGCAGGCAATGCACCGCTCTTCGCCATTGGCATAACGGCGCAACGCATGCTCACCGCGAAAGCGCGGCGAGAGCGGGCCTTTTTCCATCGGGTAATTGAGCGTCACTTTAGGCTTAAACATGTAGCGCAAAGTCAGTGACAGACCCTGCACCAGCTCGGTTAACAAAGCACGTCTGGCGAAACGACTAATCATGATTGCCCCGGCAGTTGCTGCGTGAAAAACAACACTGATGCCATCAGCACCAGCCAAAAAAGCGAAAATGGCAAAAACACTTTCCAGCCTAAGCGCATGAGCTGGTCATAGCGAAAGCGTGGCAAAGTGCCGCGCACCCAAATAAACACAAAAAGACAAAAGACAATTTTAGCCGCAAACCAAATGGGGGCCGGCACAAAACTGAGCAGCGATAAAACAGCCTCTGGCAAAATAAAGCTAAAGGGTGGGTACCAGCCGCCTAAGAACAAAATGGTAATGAGCGCGCTCATTAAAATCATGTTGGCATATTCAGCCAAAAAGAAGAGCGCAAAGGTCATGGATGAATATTCAACATTAAAGCCGCCCACAAGCTCAGATTCGCCCTCGGGCAAATCAAACGGTGCGCGGTTGGTTTCAGCCAGCGCCGAGATAAAAAACACCACCAACATCGGCAGCAGCAGCAATTGCGCGGTCAGGCTGCGCTCGGCTGTGACAATTTCGGTAAGGTTTAAACTGCCGGTAACCAAAAGCACGCTGATAATCACCAGACCAATCGACACCTCATACGACACCATTTGTGCCGCCGAGCGCAAACCGCCCAAAAAGGCATATTTAGAATTACTGGCCCAGCCCGCAATAATAATGCCATAAACCCCAAGCGACGAAATGGCAAATAGGTATAAAACCCCAACATTGATATTGGCCAACACCATTTGCGCACTAAACGGAATAACCGACCACGCCGACAGCGCCAACAAAAACGACAAAACCGGTGCCAGCAAAAACAACACCGCATTACTGCCGCTGGGGATAATTGTTTCTTTGCTCAGCAGTTTTATGCCATCGGCAATGGGCTGCAACAAACCAAACGGGCCGACAACATTGGGCCCACGGCGCAATTGCATCGAGGCCAGCACTTTGCGCTCAAAGTAGGTGAGATAGGCCACAGCCCCTAATATCACCGCAATAATAAGGCCAATCTTGCCTAAGATAAGCAAAAGCGACCATAAAGATTCTTGCATAGCAACATCCATCTTGCGCCCCCTATTCTGCGGCCTGATGCAGCAGCGGCAAAATCTGCTCGCTGCATTGCGCCATCGTGGGAGAGGCCCTGCTGATAACATCGGTCATATAAAAATTACGCACCGGCAAGCTGAATGGTTGCATATCAAGCATGCCTTCAGTGCCAAATGGCAACCATGGCGCGCGCTCTAATTGGTCGATGGAGGCAAAAACGGGGCTGGCTTGCTGTAACAAACGCCGCAATTGCGCCAAATTATCAAACGGCAATGGTTTTTGCATGCTGGCCGAAAGCACACGGATAATTTTCCAATCTTCGCGGGCGTCACCTGGTGCTGTTGCCGCTTGCCGTGCACATTGCACACGACCTTCCGTATTCACATAGGTGGCATTTTTTTCGGTATAGGCGCAGCCGGGCAAAATAACATCGGCGCGGTGTGCGCCCCGATCGCCATGGTGGCCTTGGTAAATCACAAAAGCCTGGCCGAGGCGTTGCGTGTCTATTTCGTCGGCGGCCAATAAATAAACAACTTCAATATCGCCTTGTTGTGCGGCATTGATAATGCCCATAGTGCCCAACCCACCAGATTGCGGCACAAAGCCCAAATCTAGGGCCCCTACACGGCCGGCGGCTAATTGCAGCACATTAAAGCCATGCCAATCATCGCGCACCATGCGGTAACGCTCGGCAATTTGCCGCGTTAAAGCTTGCAGCGCCAAACCGTCGGCGCGGGCTAAAGCGCCTGCGCCAATAATCACGGCTGGGTTTTTGGCCTGCGCCAACACCTGCGCAAAGGCGCCCTCGCCTTTAGCCAGCGCCATTAAGGCTGCCGGTGTATCGCCCAAATGCAGATAATTATAGGTAAGGTCAACCGCCTCACCCACCAAAGCCACTTGCAACTGCCCCGTGCGCCAGCGCTTACGGATGCGCGCATTTATCAGTGTGGCTTCGTGGCGCGGGTTGGTGCCAATGAGCAGCAAGGCATCGCATTGCTCAAGCGCGGCAATGCCGCTGTTAAAAATATAGCCTGCTCTTTGGCGCACATCGTAGGTGGCGCCATCTTGCCGGCAATCGTAATTGCTGCTGCCAACCGATTGCAGCAACATTTTAAGTGCCAGCACGCTTTCGGCATCGACCATGTCACCCGCTAATGCGGCAATTTTGTGTGGCGCTGTGTGGCTGAGTTTATCGGCCACAACCGCCAGCGCATCGGCCCAGCTGGCTGGTTGCAGCTTGCCATTGACGCGCAAATAAGGTGTATCAAGCCGCTGATATTTTAAGCCATCGCAGGCAAAGCGGCTTTTATCATTGAGCCACTCTTCGTTGATGTCTTCATGCAGGCGTGGCAGCACGCGCAAAACTTCGTTGCCGCGCAAATCAAGGCGGATATTGCAGCCCACCGCATCATGCACATCAATGGTTTCTACTTTGCGCAACTCCCACTGGCGGGCAGCATAGGCATAAGGCTTGTTGGTCAGCGCACCCACGGGGCAAACATCGACCAAATTGCCAGACATCTCGGTAGTGAGTGTGGCCTCTATGTAGGTGCCAATCTCGGCGCCCTCACCGCGCCCCGTCATGCCCAATTGCGGCACGCCGGCAATTTCCTCGGCAAAACGCACACAGCGCGTGCAATGAATGCAGCGATTCATCACGGTTTTAACCAGCGGGCCCAGCTCTTTATCTTTGACGGCGCGCTTACCTTCAGCAAAGCGTGAGCGGTCAAACCCATAGGCCATGGCTTGGTCTTGCAAATCGCACTCGCCGCCTTGGTCACAAATGGGGCAATCAAGCGGGTGATTAATCAGCAAAAACTCCATCACGCCTTTGCGCGCTTTTTTAACCAGCTCGCTATCGGTTTTGACCACCATACCATCTGAGCAAGGCATGGCGCAGCTGGCCACGGGCTTTGGCGCCTTTTCCATCTCGACTAAGCACATGCGGCAATTGGCTGGCACCGATAAGCGCTCATGGTAGCAAAAACGCGGAATTTCTATACCCAACTGCTCGCAGGCTTGCAGCACAGATGTGCCGGCCGCAACCTCTAATTCGGTGCCATTGATGGTTAGCTTTGGCATTAGAGCCTCTTCTCGAAGGTAATTTCATAGGGTTGGTAACCCTTGGCCTTTAAACTGGCCTGCATTAAAATATTGGTGCCTAAAGTTGTGCAACGATAAACCCGACATTGCTGCGCTTTAAAAAAATCTTCTAATGAGGCTTGCAGCGCCGCATGCACCCCACGACGACGCCAATCTTGCGCCACATAAACTTCGCCAATCATGCCATAGCGGCGCTCTTCGTCGCGCAATTGCATATCGGCATCGCGCTTCACCACCCAGCCCATGGCAAAACCAACGGCTTTACCCATAGCCTCGGCAATGCGGGTAGTGCCTTGATAAAGCATTTCTTCCTGAAGGTAGCTATAATAGGTTTCAGTCTCGGCCATGCTCCACAGCTTGCGGCCCGGGTGCAACGTGGCCTCATAGGCTTGCAGCGCTTGCAGCATGGATAAAATAACCGGCTGATCGGCTGCCACGGCCTCGCGTAAAATAAAATCAGGGGTGGGTTCTGTTGCCGCACTCATTACTCGGCCGCCACTTTTTTGCCAGATTGCTTGCTGGCTTGATAATCGGCAATACGCTGCTCCATCACCGGCCTGAAATGGCGCACCAAACCTTGAATGGGCCAGGCCGCCGCATCGCCATGGGCGCAAATTGTGTGGCCTTCAATTTCTCGCGTGACATCAATCAGCATATCAATTTCGTCCGGGCGGGCATTGCCGCGCACCATGCGCTCCATCATGCGCCACAGCCAACCGGTGCCCTCGCGGCAGGGGGTGCATTGGCCACAGCTTTCATGCATGTAAAAGCGCGAGAGGCGAGCAATGGCCTTCACAATATCGGTGCTTTTATCCATCACAATAACCGCAGCTGTGCCTAAGCCGGATTTAACCTCTTTGAGCGCGTCATAATCCATCAGCACTGTGTCGCAAATTTCGCGCGGTAAAACGGGGGTTGATGAGCCACCGGGAATGACCGCTAATAAATTATCCCAACCGCCACGCACGCCGCCGGCATGTTTTTCAATCAGCTCACGCAATGGGATGCTCATGGCTTCTTCAACATTGCAGGGCTTATTCACATGGCCTGAAATACAAAATATTTTTGTGCCGCTATTTTTTGGCCGACCAATGCCCGCAAACCATGCCGGCCCGCGCCTGATAATGCTGGGCACCACAGCAATGGTCTCAACATTATTGACTGTTGTGGGGCAAGCATAAAGCCCCGCATTGGCCGGAAAGGGCGGCTTATTGCGCGGCAAGCCTTTTTTACCTTCAAGGCTTTCCAACAGCGCGCTTTCTTCGCCGCAAATATAAGCCCCCGCACCACGATGCAGATAAATATCTAAATCCCAGCCGCTGTTAGCAGCGTTTTTACCCAACAGCCCTGCGGCATAGGCTTCATCAATGGCGCGTTGCACGGCTTGCGCCTCACGAAAAAACTCACCCCTGATATAAATATAACAAGCATGCGCATTGATACAAAAAGCGCCAATGAGGCAGCCTTCAAGCAAACGATGCGCATCATAGCGCAAAATATCACGGTCTTTGCAGGTGCCGGGCTCTGACTCATCGGCATTGACCACCAGATAATGCGGCTTATCGCTGGGCTTAGGCATAAAGGACCATTTCATGCCCGTCGAAAACCCCGCCCCGCCCCGGCCACGTAAACCCGAATTTTTTACATCGTCAATCAGTGCCTCACGGCCTTTGGCAATGAGCGCTGCGGTATTATCCCAAACGCCACGCGCGCGGGCACTGGCTAAATCGGCGCCATGCTCGCCATAAAGATTGGTAAAAATTCTATCGGCATCTTGCAGCATTTTGCGTCCTAAATTTTGCTCTCTTGGGCATGATCGCCAGCAGCCTTAGCATCTTGTGCTTTTGAGCCATCTTGTGCTTTTGAGCCATGCCGCCCCGTTTGCGAGCCACATTGCACGGGCCGACCGGCGGCTAAATTATCCAAAATTTGTGTCATGCTTTGCGCGGTTAAATCTTCGTAGAAATCATCATTGATTTGTACCATGGGTGCATTCACACAAGCGCCCAAACACTCGGCCTCGATCATCGTGAATTTTTTATCTTCGGTGGTTTCGTTAAAATCTATACCCAACTTATCGCGGCAGGCCTGCACCACGGCATCGCTGCCACGCAGCCAGCAAGGTGTGGTTGTGCAAATTTGCAGCAGATAATCACCCACCGGCTTTTTATTAAACATGGTGTAAAAACTAGCCACCTCATAAACTTTAATGCGCGGCATTTTAAGCAAATCGGCCACCGCATCCATGGCCGCACGCGGCAACCAATTATCATGCTGGCGCTGGGCTAAATCGAGCAGCGGCAACACCGCACTGGCCTCACGCCCCGGTGGATATTTAGCAATAATGCTTTGCACCAAAACAGCATTCTCGGCACTAAAGACAAAATGCTTAGGCTGCGGAATATTCGGTGCGCTACCAGAAACCATATTTTACATCTCCAATTTATGGGCGGCTTTTTTACGCGCCCGACCTGGCTTTGCCGCGCGCTCTAGCGGCACCGGCCGAAAACGCTGCGTGTTATAAGGAATGGGCGGCAAACCTTCCATTTTAATGTGCAGCTCTTTGCTGTTGGGCTTTTGCTTGCTCACATCTTTTTTCGTCAGCCAGAAAAAATCTTCAATGCGGGCGCCTTGCCACACGCCATTGATTTTCACTTCGCAGCGTTTGCCGCTGGCCACAAATTCGGGCTTGGTGCCAACGCGCACGGGCTGCACGCGCTTGACATCGTAATCGACCGTGTGACCGCCCCATAAATCGAGACGCAAACTTTGCTCATTCAGGCTATAGCTGTGCAAGGTTGTTGGCTGGCCATCCACCATAATGACAAAACCAGGGCGCAAAAACTCAGGGACCAAACTTTTTATTGTTATCATCGATCAATCTCCCCAAAAACAATGTCTAACGAACCAATTATGGCCACAGTATCTGCCAACATATGACCACGACACAGAGCATCCATCGCGGCTAAATGCGCAAAACCGGGTGCACGTATTTTACAGCGATAGGGCTTGTTGCTGCCATTCGCTACCAGATAAACCCCAAACTCGCCCTTGGGCGCTTCAACCGCGCCATAAGTTTCACCGGCGGGCACATGGTAGCCTTCGGTATAAAGCTTAAAGTGATGAATGAGCGCTTCCATCGAGCGCTTCATCTCGGCGCGTGGCGGTGGTGCCACCTTAAAATCTTGTGTTTTGACGGGCCCTTTGGGCATGTCGCGCAAACATTGGCGCATGATGGATAGCGATTGCCGCATTTCAGCGACACGCACTAAATAGCGGGCATAGCAATCGCCCGTGGTGCCGATGGGTACATCAAACTCCATCTTATCGTACACATCATAGGGCTGGCTTTTGCGTAAATCCCACGGCACGCCACTGCCGCGCAGCATGGGGCCAGTAAAGCCCCAATCTAAGGCCAGCTCTTTGCTGACAATGCCAATATCAACCACACGCTGCTTAAAAATGCGGTTATGCGTCAGCAGATTTTCAGTATCGTCTATAAATTTCGGGAAGCTTTCGGTGAAGGCAAAAATATCATCGGCCAAACCATCGGGCAGATCTTGATGCACACCACCTGGTCTAAAATAATTGGCATGCATGCGCGCACCACTGACGCGCTCGTAAAACTCCATCAGTTTTTCGCGCTCTTCAAAGCCCCATAGGGCCGGAGTCATCGCGCCCACATCGAGGGCAAAAGTGGTGATATTGAGAATATGATTTAAAATGCGGGTCAGCTCACAAAACAACACGCGGATATATTGCGCGCGCAGCGGTGGCGTGATTTTTAGAAGCTTCTCGACGGCCAGCGCAAAAGCATGCTCTTGGCACATCGGTGCCACATAATCGAGCCGATCAAAATAAGGGATAGCCTGCAAATAGGTTTTATACTCGATGAGTTTTTCAGTGCCGCGATGCAACAGGCCAATATGCGGGTCGGCGCGAGTAACCACCTCGCCATCCATATCAAGCACAAGGCGCAACACACCATGCGCTGCCGGATGCTGCGGCCCCAAATTAACCGTGTAAGGCTTGTTATGTGCGCTCATTTATTGGCCCCCTTTAACAACAGGGGCGCTATTAAACACCGGCGGCTGCATGGCTTTTTCATCACCCGGCAATTGCATATCGGTCATACCCTCCCATGGGCTGACAAAATCAAAATTGCGGAAATCTTGCGTCAGTGTGACGGGCTCATAAACCACGCGCTGTTGCTCGGGGTCGTAGCGCAATTCAACATAACCCGACAGCGGAAAATCCTTACGCAGCGGATGACCATTAAAACCGTAATCGGTGAGAATGCGGCGCAAATCAAGGTGGTTGCTAAAGCTAATGCCAAACATATCCCATGTTTCACGCTCAAACCAATTGGCGGCACTATACACACCACACAAGCTGGGCACGCTTTGCTGCTCATCGGTAAAAACTTTGAGGCGCAAGCGCATATTATGCACCAGCGACAGCAAATGATATACCACCTCAAAACGCAGTGGCCGCTCGGGGTAATCCACGCCGCACACATCGAGCAAAATGGCAAAGGATAAACGCGCATCATCGCGCAAAGCTTGCGCCACACGTGGCAGCTGCTCGCGCTCGATGTGTAAACACAGCTCATTTAAGGTGATTTCAGCTTTCAGCACATCGGCGCCCAATAAATCAAGGCACAGCGATTGCAGATGCTGTAGCGCCTCAGGCGCAGGGGTATAAATATGGCCAGAGCTCATCGGTTACTCACGCAACAAAAGGGGTTGGCCATTGCTGCGGATTTTCTTTTGCAGCAGCAAAATGCCATAAAGCAAAGCCTCGGCCGTGGGGGGGCAGCCGGGCACATACACATCGACCGGCACAATGCGATCGCAGCCGCGCACCACCGAATATGAATAATGATAATAGCCGCCGCCATTAGCGCATGAGCCCATCGAAATCACATAACGCGGCTCGGCCATTTGGTCATAAACTTTGCGCAAGGCTGGCGCCATTTTATTGGTCAGCGTGCCGGCCACAATCATCACATCCGACTGACGCGGGCTTGGCCGTGGCATGGCGCCAAAACGATCTAGGTCGTAGCGGCTCATATAGGCATGAATCATTTCAACGCCGCAGCAGGCCAAGCCAAAAGTCATCGGCCAGAGCGAGCCCGCGCGCGCCCAATTAAATAAATTATCAAGCTGCGTGACGATAAAGCCTTTATCTTGCACTTGCTGTGCGGCATCCGTCAGATTTTGCTTGGCCAAAAGTTCCACGTTTGCGCCCCTATTCCCAATCGAGCGCGCCACGGCGCCACTCATAGATAAAGCCAATGGTGAGCACACCCAAAAACACCATCATCGACCAAAAGCCAAACTCGCCAATGCTACCCAAGCTCACCGCCCACGGAAATAAAAATGCCACTTCCAAATCGAAGATGATGAATAAAATAGCCACTAAATAAAAACGTACATCAAAGCGCCGCCGTGCATCGCCCATGGCCTCAAAGCCGCATTCATAGGCCGAGAGTTTTTCAGCATCGGGTTTTTGTTTGGCCGCTAAAAATGACAAACCAACCGCGGCCAAAGACAAGCCTGTGGCCACAAGTAAAAACAGCAAAATTGGCAGATAATCGGCCAACAAATTATGAGTGATGGACATGTCCATGCGCGAATCCTTTTAATGGCCCTAAGGATAAGCCTGTTAAGCCCATTAAGCAAGGCTTGGCACAGCAAAATCGCTGCGCCCTCAATGATATAGGTAATGATATAAGTAAAATTGGGGGGTATGTTAAGAATGCGAGCAAGTGCCACAAGTCCATACTAACTTATAGCAAAAACCAACTTAAACAAACTAACTGGCGCGAGTGACGGGACTTGAACCCGCGGCCTCCGGCGTGACAGGCCGGCGCTCTAACCAACTGAGCTACACCCGCATGCTGCGTCGAGCGCAGCCGTAAGGGTGATAGGCCATAAGCCTTTACCCTGTCAATATGAAAATGTCCTATTTTAGCACGCCCCCCTAACAGCTTTAGGCACGGCCTTACGCACAGCCCTACGCACAGCTTTACTCTGGGCCCTGCTCCAATGGCGGTATTTCGTGCAAAAAAGCCAAAATCTCTGGGTAAGCGGGCAAATCGCGGGCACGAATAGGCCGCTCAAGCGTCAATCCGGCCATACTGGTGCAGCGGCTAAGCGCCACATAAACCTGCCCTGCCGCAAAGGCGCCATAGCCTAAATCAACATGTGCTCGCTTAAAACTTTGCCCTTGGCTTTTATGAATGGTGACAGCCCAGGCCAAACGCAGCGGAAACTGGCTAAAATGCCCCACAGGCTCGCTCACCAGCTGGTCGTCCTGCAAAATGGTGCGGAATAGCTCCCAATTATAGCGCGGCACCTCAACCACTGCGCCATTTTCAGCAAGCTTAATGCGCAACACAGTATCGCCCGCCTCATCCTCATCTTGCCCTATAACCACCCCAAGCGAGCCATTCACCCAGCGGCCTTCGGGGTCGTTGACCAAGAGCATAATCTGCGCCCCCGCTTTAAGCATCAAACTGTCGCTGGTAGGATAATATTCCTTGGTAACGGTGCCGCCAATGCCGGCCTCACTGACAAACATGGCCCCCGGCAGGGCCGCCAGTCTTTCGCCATTAATTTGGTCGGCCAAAGCGTTGGTCGCCGTTAACACCAGCCCATCGGTTGGGATACGCTCGCCCCTTGGCCGCACCCGCTGGTTAAGCATAACTAACTGTGCCTCGGTTAAATGACGCGCGCGCAAAGCCTGCAATAGCTCAATAAATTGCGGGTCACGCTGGCGGTAAACCTCATTCAGTTGCAGCAGGCGCAAATCGGTCTGCGGCCAAACTTTGGCGCTAAAAAAATAGGGTGTGGCATAATGTGTGCGAAACAGCGCCTCTTCGTCACGGGTGACCACGGGCGGTAGCTGGTATAAATCGCCCACCAACAACAGCTGCACGCCGCCAAAGGGCCTGCCGCGTTGTGGGCCATAAAGCCGCAACACCGCATCGATGCAATCGAGCAGATCAGCCCGCAGCATCGATACTTCGTCAATCACCAGACGGCGCATTTTTTTAAAAACGTCACGCTGCCGCGGCACAAACTCGCGCTGTAAAATTTTTTCGACAGTGATATGCGCATAAAAACCAAAAAAACGATGAATGGTTTGCCCGCGTGCCTGCAAAGCCGCAAGGCCCGTTGGCGCCAACACCACCGGCTTTTGCCCCTCTTGCAGCTCGCAGGCATGGCAAAATTGTTTCAGCAAGGTTGTTTTGCCCGTGCCCGCTGGCCCCGTTAGCAACACATGATGCTGGGCGCTGAGCAAAGCCTTTAATTGCGGCATGATTTCAAAATGGGGTTCTAAGTATGATTCATCGGCAATGTTACTCGCTTGATACCTAGCCAACGGCTTTGTTGGCGGTTTATTTTCTGGCGGTTTAGCGGTGGCAGGAGCCTTAAGCGCTTTTTTGCCAGGCTTTTTAGACACTTTCTTTTGGGCTATTGGTGTAAAGGGCGGTGGCGGGTTTATCGGCACTTGGTTGCGATCGAGCAGGCCAAGTTTTTTAAGCGCCGAGATAATGCCGCCCCGCTCGCGCTCATGTTGCTGGCACAAGCTCGCCACTGATTGCCCCGCTAAAAATGCCTCATAAAGCTGGCGCTGTTCGGCCTCGAGCCAAGGCGAGCCGTGGCGGGCGGACGTTGCGTCATTCTGTTGATGAGCCGAAGCAGACATAGCAAAAGTTAGCATTATGTTCTTAAGGGCGCAAGTGCCGCTTGGTCTTTACGGTTACGCAAGTAATAGGCATTTGCTATCATGGATATGGAGAAGGCGATGACAAAATCAATCTACCGTGACGAAAAATTTGAGCAAGTTTTACGCACCTACGAAACCCAATTTTTTGGCGCAAACGGGCTAAAAACCAAAGATGTTTTAGCCAACCACGCCCTCAAAGGTTTTGAGGCCCTTACCCGATTACAAGATTTTTTTGAGCAGCATTATGGCCGTAAATTTATGGCCGATGATTTTTGTGCAAAAATTACCGGCTCCAATGATGATGGCAATGGTCATATTGTTTTAGCCTTTGGTGATATTCAAACGGCAGTACCACATATTGTTAAGCTGCTTATAAAAAATGAGAGCTGCTTTAGCGCCGATGGCCTATTACAAAGCAACCGGATTAACTCAGACGTTCTGAGTAATTGCAAAAAACAAGGGCTTTTAAATGTAATTTTTAACCCTGATTTATGGATCTTTGCGCCGCAAGAGCTGGATAATTTATTTGCCCGTGAAGATCTCGACCCAGATTTGCGCGCTATTATTATTAAATGCAAAGCAGAGGTTGATGAAAAAAGCATAGATGTTATCGGTATAAAAAATAAAGCGAGCTTACTGCACCAGGATGGTATTTTTACCTTCAAGCCACATGCAGCATGGCACAATCTTGATAAGATTTTAGCGCAGCTTGCCAGCAATGGCGAAACGCTCACCCTCACCGACCTTTTGGCTAACTCAAGCGCGGGCGGCAACCCACTGCTTATTTTTGCCACCCCCCAAAACATTGAGCGGCATATTGCTGCACTGACCCCAAGCACTCCGCTAGACCCTGCCCTGCTCACGCGTAAAATTGCTGGCGGCAAAAGCGTGGCACAGCTTTTAGCTGAAAAGAATATGCTTAAAACCGTGCTGCTGCATGGGCGTGTAGCGCTTGAACACACGCGCGGCATTTGCGCCAGCCTGAGCAACAAACAAATTATTGAAAATGACCTGTTAGATCTCATCATGGCCGATGTGCGCGCCGAAGCTACCGCACCAACGCGGCCGCTCTATCAACGCCCACAAATTGGCACGCTGGGCGCAGGCGTTAGTGTTACGCCAGCCAGCGTACAAGCAAACAAACCCATTATTTTGGGGAAAAATTAAGGCGACCGGCGCGCGCTGCGGGCGCACCTAGACAGCCGCCCGATTGTTGGGCAAGCCCGACCCAAGCATACCCCCCGCCGCCGCAAAATCTTTAGGCAGCAATGGTTTTGGTATGAACCCGCTTAGTTATGGCGAGATTGAGGCGTGGTCACGGCTGACTCAGCATCGGCCAAAATATTTTGAAGTTCTCGCATCACAGGCTCTGGATAGCCATTTTCTTTTAGCCAAGCAGCAAGAATTGGGCCCGGCAAGCGCGGCAGAAAATAAACAATAAGACACAGCGGCGGAAACAGCAGCGCCATACCAGCATGCAGCCACGGGTTGCGGAAAGAGTCTTTAGCTCTTTGCCAAGCCAACATAGCGGCCACGCCTGCAACAAATATGTAAATCATATGAACATCATAACAGAAACAGACCAAAATTGCAGCAAAAAGCGGGAATCTGATAGTTAGCGCTGGGCGGTTTGAGCCGCCTTGCGGAAGGCAAGCAAACATATGCAGGGGGTTCAAAGCAAAGAAAGAAATTAAATGGTGGGCGGTGAGGGATTTGAACCCCCGACCACCTCGGTGTAAACGAGATGCTCTACCGCTGAGCTAACCGCCCCCATAAAGATTATTTAGCATAGGCTAAACGGCTTAGCAAATGCCCCATAAGATGCCAAAACACCACCCGCCCTGCCCCATGGCGCAATAAAAAGGCTGGGCGCTATAAAAAGCTCGGACGCAGCAAAAAGCCCGCAGGCGATTTGCGCTGCGGGCTTTGATAAACCGAGCCTTAAGCCAGTTTAAAGCGGCTAGTTTACTGCGTCTTTCAGCTGTTTGCCGGCCTTAAATTTTGGCTGTTTGCTGGCTTTAATTTTTATTTCCTCGCCGGTGCGGGGGTTGCGGCCCGTGCTGGCGGCGCGCTTGGTGACATAGAAATTACCAAAGCCAACCAAACGCACATCGCCACCTTTTTTCAATTCGGCGGTTACTGTATCGAGCATGGCATCGGTTAAAATGGTAATGGCCGCTTTTGACAGGTTGGATTTAATCACATCTTTGCGGCTCGCAATAGCGGCGATAAGTTCATTTTTATTCACGAGGTAAGCTCCTAAGGCAGGGTAGAATTGTTATTATTGCTGCACCAGCAAAGCTATTAAGCAGCAAAACCAGGGGCAAGATTAGGCCGCACCAACACATTTTGTCAACCGTTCACACCCATAAAAATGGCGGATTTGTGCGGTTTTTTAACGGGGCAACCGCTGCAGAAAGTCTTGACAGGCAAAAGCCAAAAGTCTAGCCCCAAGCGCAAAAATACAAAAATGCCACGTTTGCATATAGGTATTAAAACCTATTGCCAAAGTCTATTGCCTGCGCCGATGACTAAAAACGCCGATGATTAGGACACCAAAGATTAAGGGCTATGCCTACCAGCGTAATGCGGGGCAAGCGCCATGCATCGGCAGCCAACCAAAGGCTGTTACTAAAAGGCTTCAACGAAAAGCCTGCGCCCCCTAAAGCGGCACCCAAAACCTAATGGCGCAAGCCCGCTTCAGTAGTGGGGGCAACGCCGCGCCGTGCGGCCTCGGCAGCAAGCTCATCGGCTTCAGTCCATTCTATTGGGGTTGGCTCGCGCACCAAAGCGGCGCGTAAAACCTCATCAACAGTACTGACCGGCAGCAAAGTGAGCGCCTTTTTGACATTATCGGGGATATCGGCCAAATCTTTCTCATTATCTTTTGGCAGCAGCACGGTTTTTATACCTGCGCGCAAGGCCGCCAATAGTTTTTCTTTTAGGCCACCGATGGGCAGCACACGCCCGCGCAAAGTAATTTCGCCAGTCATGGCCACATCACGACGCACCGGAATGCCCGTCAGCACTGACACAATTGAAGTGACCATAGCCACACCCGCCGATGGCCCGTCTTTTGGTGTAGCCCCTTCAGGCACATGCACATGGATATCGCGCTTTTCAAACAGCGTCGGCTTGATGCCAAAATGCGCGGCGCGTGAGCGCACAAAGCTTTCGGCCGCTTGCACCGACTCTTTCATGACATCGCCCAATTTACCGGTGGTTTGCATGCGACCCTTACCCGGTAACATCACGGCCTCAATCGATAAAATCTCACCGCCCACTTCAGTCCAAGCCAGCCCTGTTGTAGTGCCAATTTGATCTTCGGTTTCGGCTTCGCCATAGCGATATTTTTTAACGCCGGCATATTTCTCGATATTGTCGGGCGTGATCACCACTTTGCTGATGTCTTTATGCGTTGCCAGCTCTTTCACGGCCTTACGCGTCAGATTAGCAATCTCACGCTCAAGGCTACGCACGCCGGCCTCACGCGTATAGGTGCGGCAAAGCTCGCGTAATGCGGTTTCAGGTAATTCAAACTCGCCCTGCTTTAAGCCATGGTCGCGCGTTTGTTTGGGCAGCAAATGCCGCTTGGCAATTTCAACCTTCTCATCTTCGGTATAACCAGGGATGCGGATAATCTCCATCCGGTCCAGCAAAGGCTGCGGCATGCGCAAACTATTGGCCGTGCAGATAAACATCACGTCCGACAAATCATAATCGAGTTCAAGATAATGATCGTTGAAGGTGCTGTTTTGCTCGGGGTCCAGCACCTCTAACAAAGCGGCACTGGGGTCACCGCGCCAATCGGCACCAAGCTTATCAATCTCATCGAGTAGAAAAAGCGGGTTAGCGCTTTTAGCCTTTTTCATGCCTTGCACAATTTTACCGGGCATAGAGCCAATATAAGTGCGACGATGCCCACGAATTTCGGCTTCATCGCGCACGCCGCCCAAACTCATGCGCACAAAATTGCGGCCTGTGGCACGGGCAATTGATTTACCGAGCGAGGTTTTACCCACGCCTGGTGGGCCCACCAAACACAAAATCGGCCCCTTCATTTTATTGACGCGCTGCTGCACGGCCAGATATTCCAAAATACGTTCTTTGACCTTCTCAAGGCCGAAATGGTCTTCGTTGAGAACTTTCTCAGCGGCGGACAAATCTTTTTTAACTTTGGTGCGCCGCCCCCATGGCAGGTTACTCAACCAATCGAGATAATTGCGCACCACTGTGGCCTCGGCCGACATGGGCGACATGCTGCGCAATTTTTTAATCTCGGCTTGAGCTTTTTCTTGCGCCTCTTTGCTCAGCTTAACTTTTTTAAGCTTTAGCTCAATCTCGGTGACTTCATCGCGGCCTTCTTCGCCCTCGCCCAATTCGCGCTGAATGGCCTTCATTTGCTCGTTGAGGTAATATTCGCGCTGGGTTTTTTCCATCTGCCGCTTCACGCGATTGCGAATGCGTTTTTCAACCTGCAGCACGCCAATCTCGCCCTCCATCAGGGCAAAGATGCGCTCTAAACGCTCAGTGGTGCTGGTCATTTCCAGCAGCTCTTGCTTCTCGGGTATTTTAAGCGTGAGGTAAGAGGCAACCTGATCGGCCAGACGCTTGGCCTCATTGATTTGATTTATAGAAACAAGCACTTCCGGCGGAATCTTCTTGTTTAACTTTATATATTGCTCAAATTGCGTCACCACCGCCCGCATCAAAGCTTCCTGCTCTTCGGTGGCTTCATCTGGCTCGGCGATAGGCGCTGCATGCGCTTGAAAAAAATCAGCCTGTGGGGCAAAGCGGCTTACTTTGGCCCGATGCAGCCCTTCAACTAAAACTTTAACCGTGCCATCGGGCAGGCGCAGCAATTGCAAAACCGTGCCAACAGTACCGATTGTATAAAGATCATCGCTGGCGGGGTCGTCCTGTGCGGCATTTTTTTGCGTGAGTAGCAAAATTTGCTTATCGTCCTGCACCACCTCTTCAAGGGCGCGCACCGATTTTTCGCGGCCAACAAAAAGCGGCACAATCATATGCGGAAAAACCACAATGTCGCGCAGCGGCAAGACCGGAAAAAGGGTAGTTGTTTGGTCGCTCATCGTGGCTCACTTTCTGTTGGGCAAAAAGCCAACAAGATTGATATGGGGAGCAAGCGTAGTAATAACAAGGGTCAATAAAGTTGCGTAACCGCCGCCGGTAAAAGCTTACGAGGCGGCGCTGCTCCCCTGCTCTTTTTTATCGCTATAGCTGAAGATAGGCTTGGTTTTGCCCTCGGCCACATCTTTATTGACCGTGACGCTCTCAAGGCCGGCATTGCCCGGGATATCGAACATCGTATCCATGAGGATGCCTTCCATAATCGAGCGTAAGCCGCGCGCACCGGTTTTGCGTGCCAAGGCTTTTTTAGCCACGGCATAAAGCGCTTCCTCGGTGAAATCGAGCTTAACATCTTCCATCTCAAAGAGGCGCTGAAACTGACGCAGCAGCGCATTTTTGGGCTTGCTCAAAATATCAACCAGCGCCGACTCATCAAGGTCAGACAGGGTTGCTGTGACCGGCAAACGGCCGACAAATTCGGGGATAAGGCCGAACTTCAGCAAATCTTCCGGCTCAACTTCGGCCAAAATATCGCCGGTACGGCGGTCATCCGGGCCGCGCACATCGGCACCAAAGCCGATGGAGCTGCCACGACCGCGACCCGCAATAATTTTTTCAAGGCCCGCAAAAGCGCCACCACAGACAAACAAAATATTGGTGGTGTCAACTTGCAAAAACTCTTGCTGCGGATGCTTGCGCCCACCTTGGGGCGGCACGGACGCCACCGTGCCTTCCATAATTTTAAGCAGGGCCTGCTGCACGCCCTCACCCGACACATCGCGGGTGATAGAAGGATTATCCGACTTGCGGCTGATTTTATCGATTTCATCGATATAAACAATGCCGCGTTGCGCCCGCTCAACATTATAATCGCTGGCTTGCAACAGCTTTAGGATAATATTCTCAACATCTTCGCCGACATAGCCGGCTTCAGTTAAGGTGGTGGCATCGGCCATGGTAAAGGGCACATCAATAATGCGCGCCAATGTTTGCGCCAGCAAGGTTTTGCCCGAGCCCGTGGGGCCAATCAGCAAAATATTGGATTTGGCCAGCTCAACATCTTGCTGCTTACCCAAAGCGCCAATGCGCTTGTAATGATTATGCACCGCAACCGACAAGGTGCGCTTGGCGCGGTCTTGGCCAATCACATAATCATCGAGAACCTTTTTAATTTCTTTGGGGCTTGGCACGCCGGCCGAGCTTTTCACCATCGCGGTTTTGTTTTCTTCGCGAATGATGTCGGTGCAGAGCTCGACGCACTCATCGCAGATAAACACTGTGGGGCCAGCAATTAATTTGCGCACCTCATGCTGGCTTTTGCCGCAGAATGAGCAATAAAGGGTATTTTTGCTGTCCGTTGTGCCGGTGGTGCCACCGCTACCGCTGCCTGTTTTGCTGCTCATGGGACGCTCCCTTCCTTGGTGCCTTGCGGCGTTGGACAAACACTTATTGCCCTGTCTTTAGCCTAGCACAACCCAAGGTTAATGAAGCATTAACATGGGGCGCTTTTGACTGGCGAATCTTAAATTATCTTGTGGAAAGATACTCTCTTTGTGCAATGCCGCAAGAGTAAAAAAGAAAAAAGCCCCGCAGCAATCAAGCTACGGGGCCAAAAAGACAGGACTAAATTGACTGGACTAAATAGACTGGACTAAATAATTGTTACCAAACAGCAATAACTAGGCGGCTTTGCTTTCGCCTTCGCCCGTGCCGGGGCGGCGATCAACCACATGATCGATAAGGCCAAAGGCTTTGGCTTCGTCTGGTGACATAAAATTATCGCGCTCAAGGGCCCGCTCAATTTCCTCAACTTTGCGGCCCGTGTGCTTGACATAAATCTCATTGAGGCGCGCACGCAGCTTCAAAATTTCGCGCGCTTGGATTTCAATGTCGGTGGCTTGGCCTTGGGCGCCGCCTGAAGGCTGGTGCACCATGATGCGGCTATTGGGCAATGAATAGCGCTTGCCCTTTTCGCCGGCCGTTAGCAGCAACGAGCCCATCGAGGCCGCCTGCCCCATACAGACAGTGGCAACAGGGCAGCGGATATAATGCATGGTGTCATAGACTGACAAACCCGAAGTGACCACACCACCTGGGCTATTAATGTAAAAGGCGATTTCTTTGCTGGGGTTTTCTGATTCTAAGAAAAGCAGCTGCGCACAGATAAGGCTGGTGATGCCGTCATGCACGGGGCCGGTTAGAAAAATAATGCGCTCTTTTAACAGGCGCGAATAAATATCAAAGGCGCGCTCGCCGCGTGCGGTTTGCTCAATGACCATGGGCACAAGATTAGCTTGCACATCGCGCCAATCGCTACCCGACATTTGCCCAATATCGTGGGCGTTTGGTAAAGTCATCATGCTGTCCTCCTTTGATAGAACAAAAATGGGGCTTAAACGAAAACGGGGCGCTGAACAAAAACTGCGCACTGCGCAAAAAAATAAGACCAGAACCGAGATTTTACATCTCAGATTCTGGCCTTATTGTGTCTTGTATTAACCAAAAGGTCAATGCATGAGCATCAAACGCTTAAAGTGATGGGGCTTGCGCCTGTTTTGCTGCCATACGCTCCAATGTTTCGCGAACGGGTTCGCCCACTTCAAGCACAATCGGCACGGGCTGGCGCAGAAATTGCTTGGCCGGATCAACCGTAACATCCATCTTGTTGCTGGTGAAGCTATCGATGATGTCATCAATGAGGCCTAGCGCCTTAGCTTCGCTGGCATTAAGCCAAGTATCCTGACGGCACAAACGCTCAAACTCGGCGGCATCAACAAGGCCACTGTGTTTTTCGTAAATCTGGTTCATTTTATTCCGCGTTCTGACGATATCAGCTGCGGCCAGCTCAATATCATGTGACTTGCCTTGGGCGCCGCCTGAAGGCTGGTGAATCATCACGCGCGCATTGGGTGTAGCAAAGCGCGAACCCGGATGACCTGCGGCCAATAACACCGAACCCATGGAGGCGGCAATGCCATTCACAATGGTACTGATTGGCGCATTCGATGCTTGCATGGCATCATACATTTTAAGGCCGCTATCAATCATGCCGCCAGGGCTATCAATTAAAATAGTGATAGGCGATTTTGGATCTTGAAAATTGAGGAACATAATTTTTTTGACAAACTCTTCAGCAACAAAGGGGCTGATGCTGTTAGGCACCGACACCACACGCTTGGTCAGCAAAAAGCTGTCAATATCCATGCCAACCATTTGGCCTTTTTGCTCGACATAGACATTGGTGCCGCGAATAACCGGCGCCCATGGATCTTGCCGCTCGCTTGTGACCGGCTGGCTCATGCTTTGCAAATTTTCGCCAAACTGAATAATGAGTGGGTTGTAAGTAGTCATTGGCTTGCTCCTCAAAAGTTGGTTTGGCGATACATCGTCAAAAAGTCAAAATTAAACTCTCAATTTTGGGCGAAAATGGTAATTTTGTTACCGTAACTATCAAGCGCCTGTATTATTCGTAGCAAGCCCGTTTTAGTAACGCAACAGAATTTTTACGAAAAATTAAGTAAAAATAAAACGGCCGATGAAATGACTCATCGGCCGCCCATTTAAGCAACAAAATTAGCGATTAAGCGCTTTTCTTGCTTTTAGCTTTGCTGGCTTTTGCGGGCTTTGTTTCAGCCTCGGGCTCGGCCATAAGCTCTTCAATTGTAACCTTTTTCTCGGATATTGTGGCCAAGGCCAGCACATAATCGACCACTTTATCTTCAAATAACGGGGCGCGTAAACCCTCAAGTGCCTGACGGTTTTTGCTGTAATAATCGAACACGGCCTGCTCTTGCCCTGGGAAGCGGCGCGCCTCTTCGACAAGGGCTTTGGTGAGCTCATCTTGGCCGACGGTGATTTTTTGTTTTTGCCCCACATCGGCCAGCAACAGGCCAAGACGCACGCGGCGCTCGGCGATATTGTGATAATCGGCGCGCAAATCGTCGTCGCTTTTGCTGGCTTCGTCGGCGGCAAGCTGCCCTGCTTGCTTGGCTTGCTGCACTTGCTGCCAAATGCCGGCAAACTCGGCCTCAACCATACCTTGCGGCACCACAAAATCATGCATATCGGCCAATTGATCCATCAGCTGACGCTTCAGTTTTTGGCGGCTAAGTGATTTGTGGTTTTCATCGAGCTGTTCGGTGATGCGTTTTTTCAGCTCGGCTAAATCGGCCATGCCCAGCATGGTGGCCAAAGCATCATCGATGGGTTGAGCTTGCGGCTCACGCACTTCTTTAACATCGACCTTAAAGCTGGCAGGTTTGCCGGCAAGCTCGGTTGCATGATATTGCTCGGGGAAAGTCACTTTAACAGTGACGCTATCGCCTGCTTTGGCGCCCACCAGCTGCTCTTCAAAACCATCGATAAAGCTTTTAGAACCCAGCTCTAATGAGCGGCCTTGCGCGCTCATGCCGTCATGGGCTTTGCCTTCGCTTTCGCCAGCAAAATCGATAATCAGCACATCGCCCATTTTAGCCGCACGTTGCACGGCATCAGTTTTGCGCAATGTTTTAGCGAGATTTTGCAGTTGCTCGTCAATCTCACTGTCGGCCACGGGGGCAATCAGTTTTTCAAGCTGTAGCTTGCTAAAATCGGCAGCCACAATTTCAGGCAGAATTTCAACCGCCAAGGTAAATTCAAGGTCTTGGCCTTCAATGTAATTGCCAATATCAACTTTGGGCTGCATGGCGGGGCGCAAATTACGCTCGGTGAGGGCTTTGCTGGCGCTGTCATTGACGGCGTCATTCACGGCTTCGCGCAGGGCATCGGCACCTAAACGCTGCTTGACCACGGCCGCCGGCACTTTACCCGGGCGAAAACCAGGCAGCTTCAAACTTTGTGACATTTCCAAAAGGCGATCGCTGACAGCTTTTTGCATGGTGCTTGCTGGCACAGTGATTTTAAATTCGCGTGCCAGACCTTCATTTTTTAATTCGGTGATATTCATTTTGCTCGCCCTAAGTTGAGATGAAACAGAATAGCGGGCAGATGTAGCTGATTTATGCCCACTTTGCCAAGAGATATATGTGATTATTGGGTATGAAAATGCTGGTGTGGGTAGAGGGACTTGAACCCCCACGAGTTACCTCACTGGAACCTAAATCCAGCGCGTCTACCAATTCCGCCATACCCACCGACACGGCTTGCACCGCTGCGGCTGAATACAGATGCCGCCAGAGATTTTGTGCGATTGGCGAGAACCGGAGCGGAGTGTAGCTGCGCTACATGAGCACCGGAAGCGCAGAAAATCGCGCAAAAGCGCTCGGCAGATGCATTCCGCCAAATCCCTATGGGGCGACCGACGGGACTTGAACCCGCGACAACTCGGACCACAACCGAGGGCTCTACCAGCTGAGCTACGGCCGCCACATTAGGGACGCATAAAATAGACGATTGTTTTTAACAATGCAATATCTTGTGCAATGCCAAAAACCGCGCTAAGCCTAGCTTATTCAAGATAATTTCAACTCATACCCTCAAACAACGGATTTTCCCCATGAGCAAACTCGAAAAATTCCAAACGCTCGTCAAAGAACATGATGTGAAGTTTGTTGACCTGCGCTTTACCGATATGCGCGGCAAGCTGCATCATACCACGCAACATATCGACACCATGGACGAAGCCGCTTTTGAAGATGGCATTATGTTTGACGGCTCTTCCATTGCGGGCTGGAAGGCCATCAATGAATCCGACATGATTTTGCAGCCTGATGTCGAGACCGCGGTGATGGACCCCTTCACGGCCCAGCCCACCATTAATGTGTTGTGCGATGTGTATGAGCCGGCCACTGGCCAAGCCTATGCCCGCTGCCCGCGCAGCATCGCCAAAAAGGCCGAAAAACATATGCAAGCCTGCGGCATTGGTGACACCGCCTATTTTGGCCCGGAAGCTGAGTTTTTTGTGTTCGATGATGCGCGCTTTGAGCTGAAGCCCAACACCGCCAGCTATTTCTTAGAGAGCAATGAAAGCCCGCATATTAGCAACAAGATTTTGCCGCAAGGTAATTTGGGCCATCGTCCGGGTACTAAGGGCGGCTATTTTCCGGTGACACCTGTTGATAGCGGTCAGGATTTTCGCAGTGAGATGATCAGCGTATTGGCCGAAATGGGCGTGTCGGTTGAAAAGCACCACCATGAGGTGGCCAGCGCGCAGCATGAGCTGGGCATTAAGTTTGATACGCTCATCAAAACGGCCGACAATATGCAAACCTACAAATATGTGGTGCATAATGTGGCGCAAACTTATGGCAAAAGCGCAACCTTTATGCCTAAGCCCATTTTTGGCGATAATGGCAGCGGCATGCATGTGCATCAATCGATCTGGAAAGGGGGCAAGCCACTTTTTGCAGGTCACGGTTATGCCGATTTGTCCGAAACCGCGCTGTTTTACATTGGCGGCATTATCAAACACGCCAAAGCGCTTAACGCCCTCACCAACCCCACCACCAACAGCTATAAGCGCTTGGTGCCAGGTTATGAAGCGCCTGTGCTGCTGGCCTATTCGGCGCGCAACCGCTCGGCCTCTTGCCGCATTCCTTATGTGAATAACCCCAAAGGCAAGCGGGTTGAAGTGCGCTTCCCCGACCCTGCCGCCTGCCCTTATCTGGCTTATGCGGCCATGCTGATGGCTGGGCTTGATGGCATTCAAAATAAAATACATCCGGGCGATGCCATGGACAAAAACCTCTATGACTTGCCACCCGCCGAATTGGCCAAAGTGCCAACCGTGTGCGGCAGCCTGCGTGAGGCCCTCAACAGCCTTGCCAACGACCATGAGTTTTTGCTGAAGGGCGATGTGTTTAGCAAAGACTTTATCGAGGCATTTATCGAGCTCAAGATGGAAGAAACGCTGGCCTTCGAAATCAGCCCGCACCCGCTTGAGTTTAAAATGTATTACTCGGTATAGGTTTTATAACCTACCACTGGCAACTTAACACACGCCACCTAACATAGGCTACCTACCACTGGCCGCCTTGATTGCCGGGGCCTGATGCTCTGGGCGCGGGGCGGGCGCTAATGCGGGCGGTGAGGCTGCGGGTGCGCTCGGGGATACGCGTATGGGCTTCCGCCGCACGGGCCACATCGGTTTCAAGGGCCGAGGCTAAGCGGTTAGCCGTGGGCTCGGTCATGGCGGCAGCACCAGTATAGCGCTGCAATTCTGTTTGCTTAGTTACATAATTGGTTACGGGCACTGTCGTGCAACTTTGCCCTGATGGCACACCCTTGCTATTATAGGTTGTGGTGCAACTACGCACCATCACTACATAGGGCACGCTCACCTCAATGGCTGTGCGATAGCTTTCGGTGCAGGGGCTGGCGGCTGGGTGGCACACGGTGCCATTGACCACATAGCGCACATGATCGTTATTGATGAGCGCGTTAAAGCCAAGCCCACTGAGTGGCGCGCCAAAAGCGGCCGAGCCGAGTGAGCCCAGCATCATGGCTTCACTGCGGGCATCGCTGGCCATTTCAAGCACGGCTTCCCTTTGTTGTGGGGTTGTTTGCGCCAGTGAGGCATCGCCCGTTAGCTGATAATCATGGCCATTACCCATACGGGCTTTTTCGCGCATATAGGGGCTAAACTCGGCACTTAAACTTTCAAGCCGCATACCGGGTGCGATACTGCGCACCTGCTCAGCGAAGGCTTTTTGTGTCTCGCTACTTGCGGCCATTAAATCGCGGTTATGGTAAAGCGCCATGCCAATTGTGGCGGTTAACAAAGCCACAGCGCCAATGGCAATTTTGCCCACCGACACATCGCCATATTGATCTTTATAGAGTGCGCCTAAATCCATAGCAGCTGCCTTATGTATTTTTTATAAAGTAACAATGAAAAGATTATACACCCTGCCCTTGAAAGTAATTGGGCAAAATCAAAGCTGCTGCTTTAAATGGTCGGCCTGTGCGGCAAGCTGGCTTGCTTCGGCTGAATTATCAATCTCATAAAATATATCGGCCAGCTGCCGATAGCTTGGCAAAAGCGTGGTTAACACCCCTGCCCGCTCGGTTAAATAATGGCTTGGGGTGTGGCGCTGTTCGGCCCGCGCCGCAATGCGCTGGGCCGCAAGGGGTATGGCTAAGGGCATATAACATAAAATAATTTTATAGCCCGCGGCCTTGGCCTGCTGCAAATAATTGATATGCGCATTATTGGCGCCGCCATGATCAAAAATAATATTGCGCAGTTGTTGCATGGATTGCTCTAGCAGGGCATAGCCAGCCTCACGCGCTACAGACTCAAACTGCGCAAAAGCGGCAACCGCATCTTTTGCCGCGAGCGCCTGATAATCTGGCATAGCCTGCATGATGCCATCAAAACTAACAATCACCGGCTGGTAATGTTGCAGCCGCGCTTGCAGCAATTGCACAAAACTGCTTTTGCCCACACCGGGCAAGCCCAACATATGCACAAAAATAGGCGACAAATTTTTGCCGCTCATTAAATATGAATAACGCGGCCGTAAGCGGCCAACACACCCTCATGCATGGCCTCACTAATGGTGGGGTGCGGAAAGACCGTGTGCATGAGCTCTTGCTCAGTCAGTTCGCCGGCCATGGCTATGGCAAAACCTTGCACCATTTCGGTGACTTCGGCACCAATCAGGTGCGCGCCTAAAAGCTCGCCGGTTTTGGCATTGAAAATGGTTTTGACCAAACCATCGGCCTCGCCTAAAGCAATGGCCTTACCATTGCCAATGAGTGGGAACTTGCCAATTTTAAGCTCAACGCCCAAAGCTTTGGCGGCGCGCTCGGTAAGGCCAATGCTGGCAATTTGCGGATGCGCATAAGTACAACCCGGAATATGCGCCGGATTAAGCGGGTGCACGCCCGCAACACCGGCAATTTTCTCAACGCTTAAAACCCCTTCATGACTGGCTTTATGCGCCAACCAGGGCGCGCCCGCCACATCGCCAATGGCGTAAATGCCGCTTTCGGCGGTTTGGCAATAGGCATCGGTTTTAATCTGATTTTTCTCAACTTGGACTTTGGTTTTTTCCAAACCCAGATTTTCGACATTGCCAACAATGCCAACCGCCATAATAACTTTTTCAACGGTAATTTTTTCAGTTTTACCCGCCACGCTATATTCGGCCATAACCGAGCCTGACGCTTTAGTAATTTTTTGCAACTGCGCGCCAGTGACAATTTTTATGCCCTGTTTTTCGAAGGCCTTACGCGCCAGCGCCGATATATCATCGTCTTCTACGGGCAAAATGCGCTCTTGCACCTCAAGCACTGTTACCTCAGCGCCAAGGCTGCGATAAAAACTGGCAAACTCAATGCCAATGGCGCCACTGCCCACCACCAACAGGCTTTTAGGCATGGTTTTTGGCACCATGGCTTCTTTATAGGTCCAAACAGATTCACCATCTGGCTCAAAGCCGGGCAGCACACGCGCGCGCGCCCCTGTGGCAATAATAATATTTTTGGCGGCCACTGTTTGCGTCGTGCCGGCTTTATCGGTCACATTAATTTTGCCAGCGCCCGCCAGCGTGCCATGGCCATCAAACACTACCACGCCATTTTTTTTCATCAGGTGCTTAACCCCGCCGGATAATTGCCCGGCAACGCCCCTTGAGCGTGCGGTAATTTTGGCAATATCAAAACCCAGCTGCCCCGCACTGAGGCCAAAATTGGCGGCATGCTGCATATGATAATAAAGCTCGGAGCTGCGTAATAAAGCTTTAGTAGGAATACAGCCCCAATTGAGGCAGATGCCGCCTAAATGCTCGCGCTCGATAAGGGCCACGCTTAAGCCAAGCTGCCGCCCCCGAATGGCCGCAACATAACCACCCGGACCACCGCCAATAATTATAATGTCAAAGTTTTGCATTTTTATCCTGCCCTATATCGACGATAGTAATATTTACGCCAAAACGGATAGAGCAGAAACACAAAAACGCCTGCTAAAGCTGACCATGTTTGACAAAGTACAAAATAAACCAACCAAAGAGCTTCTTTTGCCATGAAGTAACTCTGCGATAATCGAAAACATTCAACAGTAGGCTTCGACAATTTGGCCTGTGCCTCAGCCATACGTTCGGCAATTTGGCCGTGCATAAATGTAAATAAAACCGCCAGTGCACCGACCCATTCACGCAGATGCGCCCCCGTAAGTAAAACTGTAGCAATCAGCACAACAGCAACAAAGCTTGCCTCTATCTGCCAAGTATAGCGTTGGAACATCACAACACCATGCTTAAAGGTTCTTCGATGCAGGCTTTAAAGGCTTGCAAAAACTGTGCGCCCAAAGCGCCATCGACAGCGCGGTGATCCACCGAGAGCGTTACGCTCATTTGTGTGGCGATGGATATTTTATCGTCTATCACCACGGCGCGTTTTTCGCCCGCGCCCACGGCTAAAATACAGGCTTGGGGCGGGTTGATAATGGCGGCAAAGTCGCGCACGCCATACATGCCAAGGTTAGAAATGCTAAAGCCACCACCTTGAAACTCTTCAGGGCGCAGCTTGCCGGCCCGCGCGCGTGTGGCCAAATCTTTCATGCTGGCGGCAATTTCAAGCGGGGTTTTAGTGTCGGCTTGCTTGATAATGGGCGTAATCAGGCCGTTATCGGTGGCCACCGCCACAGAAATATCAACATCGGTGAACAGTAAAATGCCCTCATCGCTCCAAGCGCAATTGGCTGCTGGCACATCGCGCAAAGATTTTGCCACAGCTTTAATCACCCAATCATTCACGCTGGTTTTGCTATTGTGCAAACTGTTATAACGGCTGCGCATATCCAAAAGGCGGTCTATGCTGCAATCGATGGTGAGGTAGAAATGCGGCACGGTTTGTTTTGATTCACTCAAACGACGCGCAATGACCTTACGAATATTATTATTGGGCAACAGCTGATATTTTTGCCCCAGCACATTGGCCTGAACTTTTGCATCAACGCCAGCGGGCAAGGCGGCTTTGCTTGTGGCAGTCGTAGCTTTAGTGCCGCCGGCTTTGCTTTTTGCTTGCTCGATATCGGCTTTAACAATGCGCCCATGCGGCCCAGTGCCAGTAATTTGCGTTAAATCTAGGCCTTGTTGTGCGGCCAAGCGTTTTGCCAATGGGCTGGCAATGATACGCGTTGTTGCAGCAATAGTTTTGGGCGGCGCCACACTGGCGGCAGCAACGACAGGTGCAGCAGCAACAACAGGCGCAGCAGCAGTAGCCGGCGCGGCAGTCATAGACGAAGCAGTAGCCGGCGGGGCAGCCTTGCTTAAGTCAGCCGTGCTTTCGCCTTCAAGCAGCAAAACACCAATAGGCATATTGACCTTAACGCCCTCGGTGCCGGCTGGCACTAATATTTTGCCCAACACGCCCTCATCGGTGGCTTCAAACTCCATCGTGGCTTTGTCGGTTTCAATTTCGGCCATCACTTGACCGGCTTTAATGCTTTGCCCTTCAGCAACCAGCCATTTTGCCAATTTGCCTTCGCTCATAGTGGGCGATAAAGCCGGCATCAATAAATTGATTGGCATGGCTTAAGCCCCCTCAAAAGAATTCTTGGCCAACACTTTTTTACATGCGGCCACAATATTAGCCACTTGCGGCAGCGCCAATTTTTCAAGATTGGCAGCATAGGGCAAAGGCAAATCGGCGCCATGCACACGCACCAAGGGCGCGTCTAAATCGTCAAAGGCTTGCTCCATAATAAGTGCCGCAATTTCGGCGCCAATGCCGGCAAATGGCCAGCCCTCTTCGGCACTGACAATATGATTGGTTTTACGCACCGAGCGAATGATAGTTTCGGTATCCAGCGGGCGCAGGCTGCGCAGATTTATCACCTCGGCCTCGATGCCTTCGCGGGCCAGCTCTTCTGCGGCTTGCAGCGCCTTACCCACCATAATCGAAAAAGCCACAATAGTGACATGCCGCCCCTCGCGCATCACCGCAGCCTTACCCAGCGGAATGGTAAAATCGGTATCGTCCGGCACATCAAAAGATTGGCCATACAGTATTTCGTTTTCCAGGCACACCACAGGGTTGGAGTCGCGAATGGCTGATTTGAGCAAGCCTTTAGCATCGGCCGCGCTATAGGGCGCAATCACCCGCAAACCTGGCACATGTGCATACCAGCTGGCATAGCATTGCGAATGCTGCGCGCCCACGCGTGAGGCTGCGCCATTCGGCCCACGAAACACAATGGGGCAGCCCATCTGCCCGCCCGACATATATAATGTTTTAGCAGCTGAATTGACGATTTGGTCAATGGCCTGCATGGCAAAATTCATGGTCATAAACTCAATCACTGGCCGCAAGCCACCAAAGGCAGCACCCACACCTAAGCCCGCAAAGCCCTGCTCGGTGATGGGCGTATCAATGATGCGCTTCTCGCCAAATTCTTGCAGCAACCCTTGCGATACTTTATAGGCCCCTTGATATTGACCCACTTCCTCACCCATCAGGAAAACATTCTTATCGCGGCGCATTTCTTCGGCCATGGCGTCGCGCAGGGCTTCACGCACTGTGAGGCGCACAAATTTGCTATAGGCTTTTTCTTCTGGTGCACTGGTTGTTGGTGGCGGTGCGGCGATATTGGCAACAATAGCCGGTGCGGGCTGAGCTTGCGCAGCGGCCTGCTGCACAATCGGCGGCGCTACATCGCTACTTTGCCCTTCAATGCGCAGCACAGCAATTGGTGCATTGACGGCTACATTTTCAGTGCCGGCGGGGACAATGATTTTTTCCAGCACGCCCTCATCGGCGGCCTCAAACTCCATCGTGGCTTTATCGGTTTCAATCTCGGCCATAATTTGACCGGCTTTAATTGTTTGCCCTTCGGCCACCAGCCATTTGGCTAATTTACCTTCGGTCATGGTGGGCGAAAGCGCGGGCATTAAAATTTGTGCCATGATTTAACCCTCCACCAAAATATCAGTCCACAGCTCGGATGGATCCGGCTCTGGGCTTTGCTGGCCAAATTCGGCGCTGGCATTCACTTCGTCGCGCACCGATTTTTCTATAGCTTTGAGTTGCTCTTCGTTTTGGTGTTTTTGCTCAAGCAGCAGGGCGCGAATTGTCTCGATAGGGTCGCGCTCGGATTTCATGTTATCCACTTCGTCTTTGCTGCGATATTTTGCCGGATCCGACATTGAGTGCCCACGGAAACGATAGGTCAGCATCTCAAGCAACAATGGGCCATGCCCCTCACGAATATGATTAAGCGCCGCAAAAGCCGCGGCGCGCACTTGCAGCACATCCATGCCATCAACCTGAAAGCCCGGAATATTATAGCCCTCACCGCGTTTATAAAGCTGACCTGCCGCCGCGCGATGCACGCTGGTGCCCATGCCATATTGATTATTTTCGATGATATAGAGCACCGGCAATTTCCATAGCGAGGCCATGTTAAATGCCTCATAGACTTGCCCTTGGTTAGAGGCGCCATCGCCCATATAGGCCACGGCCACGCCGCCATCACTATTATATTTATGGGCAAAGGCCAAACCCGTGCCCAGCGGAATTTGCGCGCCCACAATGCCATGACCGCCGTAAAACTTTTTCTCGCGGCTAAACATATGCATCGAGCCGCCCTTGCCCTTAGAATAGCCACCGCGCCGGCCGGTGAGCTCGGCCATCACGCCTTTGGCATCCATCCCGCAAGCCAGCATATGGCCATGGTCACGGTAGGCGGTAATCACACTATCGGCCGAGGTTTGCGCCGATTGCATGCCCACCACCACCGCCTCCTGACCGATATAAAGATGGCAAAAGCCGCCAATCAGGCCCATGCCATAAAGCTGGCCAGATTTTTCTTCAAAGCGGCGTATCAGCAGCATGTCGCGATAAAATTTTATCAGCTCGGCTGGTTTTGGCGGCGGGGCATTATGGCCCAAACTAGCAATACCAGAATTCATAGGGACATTATTTGCAATGGGTGCGTTGGTTGGTGCGGCAACAGACATGCTCTAACCCTCTGATTTACGAAGCCTGATTCTTGATGTCGGTAATATCGGCGGCGAGGGCCAACAAGGCAAGTAAAAAGCGCTAAATGTTGCATAGCAGCAAAATGCGTGGGCAGCGTTGCGTAAGCGCGATAACACAGCACAAAAGCCATGGGTGGTTGCTATTTATGCAAAACTTTGGCACGGCTGGTGCATGAATATTTTTGATAAAATCGCCATGTTTCGTGTGCCAGCCAATTTTATTAATTTTGTGGCGGTTTTTTTATTGGCCGCCTTGTGTATTTTGCAGCCTTGGTCCAATGACAATGGGGTCATCGATAGCTTTCAGCGTGACGATGCTTTTTCGGCGCGGCTGGTGCGTGAGTCGCTGGTGTTTTTTGAGGCACAAAATCATGAGACTTTAGGCGGGTTTATGCGCGCCTTTGAAGCCAAGGTGCATATTGCCACAGTTCAGCTCATTGATGGCGATGGCCGCGTGCGTACCGACTATCCTTATATTTCCAACTATAGTTTGCAATATGAAATTGGCAAAATGCTGGTGCGCTTTGGGCTAAGCGCCAGTACGGCCTTCATCATGTTAGGCTGTTTCGCGCTTTTGCTGATGGCGCTGGTGGTGGCAAGCTTGTGTGTATTTGCCCGTCAGCGCTTTGGCCCTTTTGCCGCATGGCTGATGCTGTTGTGCTTTGCCGCCTCACCCATGTTTATTGCCAGGGCCGCCAACCCCTATTGGCTGCAAGCCATCATGTTTCTGCCATTTATCTGGTCGCTGTTTGCTTACCCCTATTTTTTGCGGCAACAAAAAATCTGGCTGTTTTATGGTGTGCTGTTGGCCACAGTTACGCTCAAATGTCTATCCGGCTATGAATATATCAATGCCATAGGTTTAGGGGTCTGGTTTGCCTTGTTGTTACATCTGCCGCAATGGCGCTGGGCTGAGGTGTGGCGCATGACATTAGCGGCAAGCGCGGCCGTGTTTGCCGGCTTTGCCTTGGCGGCTTTTTTACACATCAGCAAGGCCGCCGCATTTTTCGGCACATGGCAGCAAGGTGTGCAGGCTTTTATGGTGCCGCTGCTTTATTCAAGCTTTGATAACAGCACTGGCATTCGTGACACCACCATTGATGCCGCCGCCATATGGCATGCTTACAAAGATACGTTTTTGTACAAAAACTTTCATATCACCGCGCTGTTGTGGCTTATCGGCATCTTTGGCTTTTGGCGCGGACGGCAACACATGCATGGCATTAAAAATTTTTGGAAAAATTTCTGGCACAGCCTTACGCCCACAACGCAAAAATTATGGCTGCTACAACCATGGGCCTATCTGGCCAGCTGTAGCTGGTTGTTGTTGGCGGTTAAACATTCGCTTCATCATGCGCATATCAATTGGATCTTAGCTTATTTATTTTATCTGCCCCTTACGGTTTTGGCTGTGGCCGGCCTATGGCAGAAAGCCACGATGCACAAATGATAAAATCAGCCGCCTGTTTTGCTGCAGTTTTTATAGTGCTGGCCCTTACGCAAATGTTTAGCGCCCCATGGCTGGGGCGGGCTTCCGTGTTTACGCAATATGACAATGTCTCGGCTGAGATTGTTTATGATTCACTGGCCAATAACGATATGCATGGCGATGCCGCACGCGGTGGTTTTATGCTGGCCCTGCAACCCAGCATTCATGCCACGCTTGCGCAAATCATTGCTGGCCCTGATGTGGTTTTACGCACGCCGCCGCATTTATCGCATTTTGGTGGGCAGTATGTGCTGGCAAAATGGCTGCACCCAGCGCCGCTGGCTTTTTTATTTTTGGGGCTGCTCTGCCTTTTTGGCATGGCCATCATTGTGGGTGGTTTTTGTGCGCTCGCGCAAAAATATTATGGCCGAATGGCTGGCCTGCTGATGCTGGCTTGCTTTGCCGCCTCGCCGTTATTTTTGCAATTTATGCTTAATCCCTATTGGTTGCTGCCTTTGTTTTTTCTACCCATATTATGGGCGCTGTTGGCTTATCAACCCCTCTTAGCCCGCAAACAAACAGCGTATTTTTATGCCATGCTGGCACTGTTGGTGATGCTGAAATGCCTGTGCGGCTATGAATATTTAAGCAATATCGGCCTTGGCGTGTGGTTGGCACTTATCTGGCAGCAGCCACATTGGCAGATAAGGCCTATTATACGCATCAGCATGGCGGCATTTTGTGCCGTGCTTATCGGCTTTGCGGCGGCGGCATTTTTGCATATTGCTAAAGCCAGTCTGTTTTTTGGCAATTGGGCGCAGGGCTTACAAGCCTTCACCCTGCCCTTATTATATTCTACGTTAGATACTAGCTTTAGTGCTGGCAGCCATATTCGGGCGGCGCCTGCCATTAATTTTGAAAATCTGTGGCACGCTTTTAAGGTCACCTATTTATATCGTAATTTTATGCTGTGCTGGCTTATGTGGCTGATATTATCGCTGAGCTTGGCTTTGTTGTGGTTTATCAGTGGCACATGGCAGGCATGCTGGCGGCGTATGCCACAATCTTTGCAGCGCTTATTGCTGTTGCAGCCCTTGGCCTATTTGGCCAGTATCGCTTGGCTTTTTTTAGCCGCACAACATAGCTTGTTGCATAGCTACTTAAACTGGGTGACGCTTTATTTATTTTATTTGCCGTTGACCGCGCTGACTATTGGCGGCCTCTGGCAACAGCTTAACTTGCCCAAGTTTTCTAAGGGGTCTTCACCGGCTGCGGCTGCAACACAATAAGCTCATCGGCATTGGCCTGCCCTAACACCGCCCGCACGCGCTCTTCCAGAAGGTCGGCATCAAGCGTTTCTGGCCGCATTTTTTCGACACGATCGGACAAACGCACACGCTCGGCCTCTAATTGGGCGAGCTCTTGTTGCTGCTGATAAAGCTGATTCTGCATTTGTGCGAAAGCCAACAAACCACGATCGCCCTGCACCGCATGCCAAGCAAAATAGATAAACAGCAAAGCGGCCACGCTGGGCCACAATAACAGGCGCAGGCGCATACGCAGCAAGGGCACCGCTTCAGTGCGCAGCCAGGTAACGCTTTTATGCCTTTGTAACAGCAATGCCATGCTTTTAATATGACGCAGGATTCGTTAAAAAGAAATGACAGTCGCCTTGCTCTTTATGGCTAAACCTGCGCCAGCTTTTTCTTTATTTTGTTCTTAGCTTTACTCTTGGGCTTACCTTTGGCTTTGCGCTTAGGCCCGTCTTTTACTTTTGGCGCATGCTCTTGCAGCCACAAGGCACCCGCATAAACCGCATTGGCGCCCAGCTCTTGTTCGATGCGCAGCAGCTGATTATATTTTGCCGTACGGTCACTGCGGCAGGGTGCGCCGGTTTTAATTTGCCCGCAATTGGTGGCCACAGCTAAATCGGCGATGGTGCTATCTTCGGTTTCGCCCGAGCGATGCGACATAATGCTGGCATAGCCAGAGCTGCCGGCCATACGCATAGCGGCCAAAGTTTCAGACACTGTGCCAATTTGATTGACCTTAACCAGCAACGCATTGGCGCAATGCTGCTTAATGCCGCGCCGCAGCCGCTTCACATTGGTTACAAATAAATCATCGCCCACCAACTGCACTTGTTTGCCCAAACGGGTGGTCAGCTCGGCCCAGCCCTCCCAATCATCTTCGGCAAGGCCATCTTCAATTGAAATCAGCGGATAGGCTTTGCTGAGACGCTCATACCAATCCACCATTTGCGTTGAGTTATAAATCACCTTCTCACCGGGCATCGAATATTTGCCCTTAATATGAAACTCGGTGGCCGCAACATCGAGCGCTAAGGCCACTTCGCGGCCCAGCTTAAAGCCGGCCTGCTCTATGGCAATACACAAAAAGTCGAGCGCTTTTTCAGT
The DNA here is from genome assembly GCA_027485855.1 of Rickettsiales bacterium. GTDB lineage: Bacteria > Pseudomonadota > Alphaproteobacteria > JAIXQD01. The sequence goes on from JAIXQD010000001.1 coordinate 384,528, forward strand.
GCTGGCAAGCTCGGGCGCAAAGCCGCCCTCATCACCCACGCCTGTGCCTAAACCGGCCCGCACTAAATTGCCTTTGAGCACATGAAACACTTCAGTGCCGGCGCGCAACGCATCGCTAAATTTGCTAAAGCCGCGTGGCACCACCATAAATTCTTGAATATCGAGCGGGTTGCTCGCATGTGCGCCGCCATTAATGATATTCATCAATGGCACGGGGAGAATGTGCGCGGCAGCCCCACCGACATAACGATAAAGCGGCAAATCGCTGGCTTGCGCTGCGGCCTTTGCCACCGCTAAGGACACACCCAGCAGCGCATTGGCCCCCAGCTTGCTTTTATTCTCAGTGCCATCAAGCGTAATCAGACATTGGTCGATTGCGGTTTGCTCGCGCGCATCCATACCCAAAAGCGCTTTGGCAATGGGGCCATTAACCGCAGCAACCGCTTTCATCACGCCTTTACCGCCATAGCGTTTTTTATCGCCATCGCGTTTTTCTATTGCTTCATGTGCGCCGGTTGATGCGCCAGACGGCACAGCCGCCCGACCTTGCCAACCATCGGCCAGCTGCACCAAAACTTCTAAAGTGGGATTGCCACGAGAATCTAAAATCTCCAGGGCCTGCACGCGGGTAATTTCAAACATGTTCTTCGCACCTTCTTGATGAAAAATGGCCTGATGAATAATGGCCAACAGCATGGTCTGACTTTTACAGAAAGTAAATTATTCGTTGCCAAAGCGTTAAAAATAGATTAATTTAAAAATAAGCTATTTGCAGTAACTTTATGTCGCAATGCGGGAGGTGTCAAATGACTTATGCCAACTCAGGATCTTCTCAGCCCGCCAAACCAGCCGCCGCACCAAGCGCAAATCGTATCGATATGTCGCAGCGTAAGCGCGAAAAAATTAAAATAGAATCCAGCGCCGCTTTGTTGGCCGCCATGGCCGAAACGCGTGATTACTGCCAGCAAAATAACATTAAAGCCCTGGTGCGCGGCGGCCAGCGCGGCACACAAGAATGCGTGGTGGTGATGTGCGCGGGCGCACCCACCATGCCTGCTTCAATTGGCGGCTTACCCATAGAGCTTTTGGGCGAAGATTTAAGCCCCAAGCGCGTGTGGCCTGATTATTTGCGCCCAGTGCCAAGCACAGTGTCAGGTCCGGCGCATCAGCCCGCTTAATTAAAGCTGGTTAGTTTTAGTCTTTATCGGCATATGGGTTTTCGCTGGTTTTAGTCACCCAGCGAATGGGGGTGCCCGATAAGCCAAAATCTTCCCGCAGGCCATTAGATAAATAGCGCAAATAGCTATCGGGCAAGGCACCGGCCACACTCACAAATAATACAAAAGTTGGTGGCCGCGTTTTAGTTTGCGTGACATAGCGCAAGCGCAAACGACGCCCGCGCACTGCTGGTGGCGCATGTTTTTGCAGCTTATGATTAAGCCACCGATTAAGCTGTGGTGTGGGCAGGCGCTTATTCCAATTTTCATAGGCCGTAAAAACCGCCGGCCAAAGCTTATCAAGGCGCGCACCTGTGGCCGCCGATAACGGCACCACGGCCACTTCAGGCAATTGTGCCAAAGCATAGCCAAGCTTGTTGTGCAATTCGGTTAAAAACTTATCGCGCTCTTTGACCAAATCCCATTTATTGGCCACCACCACGAGGGCGCGCCCCTCTTCTACGACATGCTGTGCGATGGTGAGGTCTTGATGCTCAAGACCAATACTGGCATCAAGCACCAACAGCACCACTTCGGCCATGCGAATAGCATTGATACTTTGGCTGGTGGACATTTTTTCTAAACGCTCATCAATGCGGCTTTTACGCCGCAGCCCCGCCGTATCAACCAGCATTAAAGTGCGCTCGCCCATTTTAAGCGGCAGCGCCACGGCATCACGCGTTAAACCCGCCTCAGGGCCGGTTAATTGCCGGTCCTCGCCAATCAGCGCATTGACCAAAGTTGATTTACCTACATTAGGCCGGCCGACAATGGCGATATGCAAAGTATCATCGCTCACTTCGGGCACTTCGGCTGTGGGGGCTTCCTCTTCGGGCAGATGCGGTTGTAGCGCCTCAAAAATATCATCAAGCCCCAAACCATGCGCGGCTGAAATCGCAATAGGCGTACCAAAGCCCAAGCGGGCGGCCTCATTCATGGCCAGTTGGCTTGCTTTGGTTTCGCACTTATTGGCCAACAGCAAAACCGGCTTGCCGCTGCGGCGCACATGTTGGGCAAAGCGCGCATCGCTGGGGGTCACGCCGGCCGCGCCATCTAACACCAGCAGCACAACATCGGCGCCGGCAATCGCAGCATCAGTTTGGGCTAACAGCCGTTTGGCCAAAGGCGCGCCCTTGGCATCTTCATAGCCGGGTGTATCAATAATGGTGCAGGGCAAACCAACAATATTGCCATCGGCCACAAGGCGGTCACGCGTTACACCCGGTTGGTCATCAACCAAGGCTAAGCGCTGCCCCGCCAAGCGATTAAATAAGGTCGATTTGCCGACATTGGGCCGGCCGACAATGGCTAGAATGGGCCGCAATAAATCGATAGGGCTGGTTTTACGACGTGCCATTAGCGATAGGCCGCCAAAGTGCCATCATCGGTGAGAAACAGCAAAGTATTATCAACAACAATCGGCGGAATAAAAACCTTATCGGCCGCATCCAGCATAAACTCTGTTTCGCCATTTTTTGGATTGAGCGCCAAAATTTGTGCCGAGCTATTACCCAACCATAAATGCCCACCGGCTAAAACAGGGCCGGTATAGAGAATGGGCCGGCGTTGCTTTTCCATATTTTCAAAACTATCCAGTTGCTTTGCCCAAAAAACTCGGCCGGTGCCGCCATCGGTTGCAAGCAGCTGATTATCGGTGCCCAACACAAACAGCACGCGCCCTGCTAAATAAGGCGTATTGATGCTGGCAATTTCAAGATCAAACACGCGCCGTGCGGTGCGCACATCATAGGCCGCAACCTGCCCGCCGTGACTGGCAATAAATAAACGCCCACGCGCTAAAACGGGCTGCCCCTTAATATCGGCCATGCCGGGTAAGGCGCTGCTGGTGGCGCCTGAAGTCAGCAAACTATCGCCCCAAATGACATTACCATTGGCACGGCGCAGCGCAAAAACTTCGCCCGAGCTATAGGTGACATAAATTGTATCCTCGGTGGCAACCGGGCTTGCGCCACCCAAAAGCGAGGTCACTTCATTGATGCCACTATGCTGCCAACGCAAAGCGCCATCGGCCATGTTAAGCGCATAGGTGCGGTTATTGACCGATACCGCCACCACTAAATCGCCCGCAACAATCGGCGCATTGCGGAAAGCATCAGGGATTTTCTGCCGCCATTGCACCGTGCCGGTTTTAGCCTCTATCGCCAAAATTTCGCCAAAGCCGGTGGCAACAAATAAGCGCCCCCCTGCCACGGCAACGCCGCCACCAAAAGAATCGCTGCTGTTATCTTCTGGCACTAAATCTTGCCGCCACACCATATCGCCATTGTTTAAGGCAAAAGCGCGCAGCTCGCTGTCTGTATCAATGGTAAAAACCATACCATCGGCGGCAACCGGCCTTGTGGTCAGCTGTCTGGTTTTTTCACTGCCCGAGCCGATGGACGAGCTCCAGACTTTTTCAGCTTTTGCCGCTAATGCCAAAGCACCCGGTGCATTGCCCTCGCCGCCGCCCACATTGGGCCATGCGCTATTAACCACGGCCTCGGGTATTTCTAACGCGTCGGCCGCCAAAGTTTCATCCGCTTTGATGGGTGGCACCTCACGCAAAACGGCGACGCGCTCGCCGGGTAATTTTTTCTCTTCACTGCCAAAGATACTATCAATCGTATCACAGGCGGTGAGCGCAAAAAGCACTGGCAGCAACAGCGATAAAAGCCGAAAATGACGCATCTTAATTCTGCAACAAACGTTGATAATCTTGTAAGCGCAGGCGCGTCGCATCAGGCGTATTTTTAAGGCCAAGGGCGGTTTCCAGCGCGGCATTGGCCGCAGCTAAGTCGCCCGCGGCCTCGGCCAAAACGGCTTCTAGCTCAAGCGCGGTCGCCTGAAACGAGGCGCCTGCGGCTATCAGCGGTTGCAGTCTTTTGCGTAAGGGCGCCACATCATTTTTGGCGATGGCGGCATCCATTTGTGCTTGAATGGCCAAAAGCTCGGCCAAATCACGATAAACATTGCCATAAGCTTTATTGTCACGAATTTGCTCATAAACGGCAATCGCGCCAGCATGATCGGCATTTTGCAGCAACAAACCGGCCTTGCTAAAAGCGGCCAACATTGATTGGCTTTTGCCGGTTTTAGCTAAAAGCGCGGTGAGGCTGGCTTGGGCTGCGGCCGAATCTATACCCCGACTTTGCTGAATAGCCGTGCTTAATTCGGTGGTCAGCAGGCTATTTTGTTTATTCTGCCAGCTTTGATAGCCGCCTAAGGCCGCACCAATCAGTAGCAAAAACACAATTGTACCAATGATTTTGCTGCCATAAGCACGCCAAAACTTATCTAATTGCTCGCGGCGTAAATCTTCTTCTAATTCGCGTAAGACATCACTCATCAGCTAAACTCCACAGAGATAAATAAGGGGGATAGATAAGGGGTCAAAATTGAGGTTAACGAAATATTTGCCAAAGCTACTCCAATATAGAGGCAGGGTCAAATATGGGGTGGCGCAAGCCAATCATGAACCAGCTGATAGACATAGTCCCGCATCTTTCAGGCCGTAAAACAGGCCTCACAACCTTTAACAAGGCGGAACTATCGCTTATTCTTGGCTATTACAGCCGCGCTGTGGCTGATGGCATCTGGCGCGATTATGCCATAGATCACCGGCCCGGTCTGGCACTTTTTTCATTTTTCAAAAATGCCCAGCAAAAGCCCAATTACGCCATTAGCAAAATAAGCCGCGGCGATACCATAGAATATGCCCTCTTTGCCGAGAGCCGCTGCATCAAAAAAGCCTCGCGTTTAAACGATGTGTTAGGGTGGCTCGTTGGCCGCCCGCGCATTTTGCGGTAGAGCTCGCCATGGCCAAACAGGGACAAAAGCTTAGCTTTGTCATTACCTCTGAAATGCAAGGTAAGGCACAAAACCACGGCACCACCGATGACATGAATGCGGCCATCGAGCGCGCCAAAGGCATTTTTGCCGACTCACAAATAAATTATGTGCGCGTGCTGCAAAAATTTAGCGACACAACCACCGATCGCCAAAATGAAAATGTCATCTATGAGCGGCGGCGGCGCAAAGGTATCCCCATGTGGGCCGTGTTGATTTTATCGGTGGTTTGTGGTGCGGGGGGCTTTTTATATTACAAAAAAAACTTCGCCCCGCCGCTTGTTATTCCAGGCCCCGCCACGCCTGAAGACACTGGCCCGCCTAAGCCTTCTCGGCCTTAAACAAATCTTCTGACAGTGGGCTAGAATCTAAAACGCGTGCGGGCAAAATTTTTATTTGACCTTGCTGCCATAAGCGCAATTGATATAGCTGACCAAAAGCAAAGGCCGCTGCGGCCTGCCCTTGCCCCTTCACCCGCTCACTGCCACGGCGCACATTATCCATCAGCCAGGCTGCATAGCGCAAATGATAAGGGTTGCGCGCAACCTCGCCCACATGCGCACATAAAGCCGCCAGCAATTGGGCGGCCTGCTCATCGGCCAAGGCCAGCAATAAATTAGGCTGCGGCAGGCTTTGCCAATATTCGCTCTCGGCTAAAATGCAATTAAAGTTAGGAATATGTGCCAAGGCCGCCATCACCCGCTGATGCACATCGATATGTGTTGGGTGACCATCGGCGGCATGCGGCAAAAGTATCAAAGCAGGATTAATCTTTTCTATCACCTGCCCCATATTTATGCCGTAATGCGCCTCGCCCGCTTCTAACAGGCTCCAGCCTAAATGTGCGGTGGCCTGTTGTAATTCTTTAAGGCGGGCGGCGCGGCGCTCACTGTTACTGCCCAGCGTGAGTGGATAAACCGCAACCTGCCAGCCACATTCTTGCTGCAAGCGCAAAGCAAGCCCGCCCATAAGGCACTCATCATCAGGGTGTGGCGCGCAAATCAGCACGGTTGGCACATCGGGCTTAAGATTTTGCGGCGTAGCTTTTGCCGACCCGCTGACCGGCGCTGGTAAATCGGCCTGCAACAAAGCCTGCGCTTGCTGTAAATGTTCTAAATAAATATTACTCATTGGTCAGCCTTAAAGCCAAAATCTGGCAAAATCTTTTGTTGTTGTGTATGAAGTTTTTTTAAGCTGAAACCATCAATTAAACTGTGAAACTCTCGATACCAATTGACCTCGGCTTTAAGCCTGAGAAACACCGAGCCCAAACCAATGGCCGAACGATCCATAAAAACAAACTCTCTTGGAATTTCAACGCCGCCAATTTTGCGCAATTCTGTGTGCATTTTATGGGCAGTTTCGCGGCCATAAATGCCGGTATTGGTTTCCTCTATCAGCCTTGTTTTATCTTGCAGCACCGGCGCATAAATAAAGCCCGCCCAAATATTGAGCGCTTCAATCAGTTTTTTAGAGGGGTTAACAAAGCCCCAAGCCTTATAAGCTTCAACCGCTAAATCGGGCTGGTTATCGCGCAACGCCCGATAAAGATTAATCACGCCATTGACCAACTCGGGCTTAAAAATACGGATACAGCCAAAATCGAGCAAATTAATGCTGTTATCCTTGCAGACGCTGTAATTGCCTAAATGCGGGTCGCCATGAATCACACCATAATGATAAAAAGGCACATACCACGCTTTAAACAAATTAAGCGCTATCTCATTGCGCGCGGCCAAGGGTCGCTCAACCACATTGACCAGCTTTTCGCCAGAGAGCCAACTCATGGTGAGTAAGCGCGGCGTTGATAGGTTTTCGACCACCTGCGGAATATGCACCAACAAAGTTTTAGCCAGCATCAATCGATAAAGGCCAATGGCTTTGGCCTCACGCGTGTAATCGAGTTCTTCGCGCAGTCGATCGGCGATTTCAGCTTGGATTTTTTGGGTCTGAATGGCTTTGTCATATTTTTCAAACAAAGCAAAAGCCAATTTAAGCTGGCGTAAATCGGCCTCAATGGCTGAAGCCATATCTGGATATTGTAATTTACACGCCACCACTTGCCCTTTGCTGGTGGTGGCTTTATGCACCTGCCCTAAACTTGCGGCTGCACTGGCGGTTTGCGGAAAATCTTTAAAATGTTTTTGCCAATCAGCGCCAAGCTCGCTGGCCATGCGCCGTTTAACAAAGGGCCAGCCCATGGGCGGCGCATCGGCCTGTAATTGCGATAACTCATCGACATATTCGGGCGGCAGCACATCAGGGATGGTGGCCAAAATTTGCGCCACCTTCATGAGTGGGCCTTTAAGCGCGCCCAAGGTTTGGCGCATCTCAATGGCTAATTCGGGACTGGCCCATTTTTTACCCAAAGCCCGACCGGTGACCGCCCGTGCCGCAAGCCCACCCATAGCACCCGTCACCCGCGCATAACGCGCCACACGCCCACCTAATGAGTTTTTGTCTTTCATATTGTTAAACTAGACCTAAGCCGGCTCTTTGACCAGTGGCCCTGTGACCCAGCCCAGCTTAGCTTTGCCTAGATTCGCCCAATTCAGCTTCTCCAAGCTTAGCTTTGCCTAGCTACGCCAGGACAATTCAACATCCGTCACTGGGTTACGAAATTCGCGCTGCTCGGCGCGGGCTTTTATCATTTCGTTTTTAAGCTGGTAATACCAGCGGGCTTGTGTGTCTGCTTCACGGATAAGCAACAAATTTTGCGTGGTGCGCAAACCTTCTTGCTGACGGGCTACCGCCAACCCATCTTGGTCAAGAAACGCCCCCGCCAAATGCCGCAGGATGGGCTTAAATAAGTTGAGCCATGGCACAGTCCAATAAAGCGCATTCTGAATAAGCGTGCTATGGCTATTGATGGGTGTAACCGTGGTTAAATTAAAAATCTGCTGCCCCTTCGACGCTTGGCCTATCTCGATGCTTTCAATGCGCAAACCGGGCAACTGAAAGTTAATTTCAGTTTGCGGCTTGCCACCTAAAATTTTATAGGCAAATGAATTGCTCGATGGTCGATGCTTTTTCATGACGAAGCCATAATCGCTTGGCCCAAAAGCTTTTTTCTTGATATGCATAGAGCGCGCATTACGCCACCACCAATTTTGGTGCACATAAGGCCCATGCGCAGGGTCAATAAGCCCCACCACCGCATGGTCAATGCTATTAGGAAAAACTCGACTAATCAATATTTTGGGTGTTTTTGTTAAAGCAAAGTCTGGCAAAGCAGGGATAGGCATTTTGGCGGCCTCGGCGGCTGTGCCAGCAAAGACCCAGATAAAACCGCAACTTTCCTGAACGGGCCAGTCTGGCACTTTTATTTTTTGACACTCAACTGCTTCATGACCCACCAGCGAGGGAATATGCACACAGCGCCCCGCCCCATCAAATTTCCAACCATGATAGCAACATTCAACAACGCCGCCATCAAACTTGCCATAATGCAGTGGCATAGCCCGATGCGGACAAACATTACGAATAGCGAAAATTGAACCATCCGCTCGCCGTGCCAAGAGCAACGGCTCCCCCATAAATTCGTGCGGTTGCATGGCGCCGGCTTTAAGCCCTGCACTGGGGGCAAGCGCATACCACATGCCGGTTATAAATTGCACAGCAGCGGCTTCAGCCATAATTACAGACCGATAGCCGCTTTATAAAGCTCGAGCAATTCTTCCTGCTCGGTGCGCTCTTGTTGATTAAGCTTACGCAGCTTTAACAGCTGGCGCATGACTTTGGTATCAAAGCCGCCGCTTTTGGCCTCGGCAAAAATATCGCGCACATCGGCACCAAGCGCCTTGCGGTCTTCTTCAAGTTTTTCAATACGTTCTATATATTTTTTAAGGCGGTCGCCGGACACAGACATGCAGATTATTCCTTATTCATAATGGCTTGGGATGTTTTAAAACGACCTATCTATAGGGGCTGGCGCATTTTTGTAAAGACAGGATGCGGCGCATTTACTATTTAGTAGTGGATAAAATTTACTCTATTAAGATACAGTATTAAAGCGATAAACGAACAGGATAAAAATGCCCTATATTTTGCGCACCCAAGATGGAAAAATCGCCAAAGTGAGCTCTTTTCCGGTATCCGGCGGTGAACCCGTGCCAGCGGACGACCCGCAATTACTGAGCTTTTTAGAGGCTCGGGGTATTCCTTCAACCACGGTTGAAAACGCCATTCGTGAATTGCGGCGCACCGACAATGAGATGTCACGCGCCATCGAAGATTTAATCACCGCTTTGCTTAAAAAAAACGTGCTGAAAATGACCGACTTGCCCAAAGCTGTGCAAGATCGCATTGCCTTACGCATTTCACTGCGCATGCAAATTCAGCAGGCTTTTGAAAAAGCCTCAATGCAGGGCGAACTTGATGTGCTGCGCCGAGTAAACTAATCAACACTGGCCAGCAAACACCCCGCCTTAGTTAACAAAGCGTTAAAATAAAGCCTTTACAGGCTCGTCTCGTAACAGTAACCTTCTGTTCGTAACCCGAAACGAGCAGAAGGTTTTATCATGTCAAACTCAGCGCCCCAACAGCCCCGTTTTGTTAGCCAATTTAAAAAACTGACCGAAACATCTCTGCCAAAATTTAGCGGCCTGCGCGTTATGATGATGCCGTTTATTTTGGGCGATGAAAAATCCCTGCCCGAATTTTTGGGCGATTGGCGCAAAACCGTGCATGAGCTGGCTTTAGCCACTGGCTTTGATGGTGAAGTTGGCTACATCACTCTCGATGAAAAATATGTTGAACCCGGCACGACACACCGGCGCTCGGGCAAACATGTTGACGGCGTATTTTACGAAGCGGCTGGCGGCTGGGGTGGCGGCGGCGGCGGTGGCGGCTGGGGTGGTGGTAGAATAACCCCAACCCAAGGTGGCTGGGGTGGCGGCGGCGGTGGCGGCGGCTGGGGTGGCGGCAGAATTACCCCTACCCGTGGTGGCGGCTGGGGTGGTGGCGGTGGTGGTTGGGGCGGTGGCGGCATCCACACGCCAAAATTATCTGAAAAACTACCGCAAAGCCCATATGGCACCGGCTTTTTAACTGTGTCCTCGCATGCGGGCTGCAAAGCGTGGGCCGGCGAATTTACCGGCTGGCCCGGCCCTGATGGTGAGTGCGAGCATCTGGCCGAACAATGCCAAAATGCCCAAAGCGCTGTTTTTGGTGCCAATGAAGTATTTTGGGTTGACCCCTTATGCGTGCATGAATCTATACCCATGCTAAAGCCCGTATCACGGCAATTTGCGCGCCTGTCGCTGCCTTCAACCGCGCCTTGGTTTGAGGGCTATACCGAAAACCCTTTGGGCATTAAACCCTCAGGGCCCATTTTAGCGCCGCGCCCAGAGGCCTATATGAATGGCCACAACCATTAGGACTATTGGCCTAATAGTATGCCGGTAGTATTTTAGGGCAATATTTTAATGGTGGGCGGCACGCGCTTCACTGTGGTTAGTTGCTGCCAAACCTCTTGGGCCATAGCACCATAGGCTTGTGCTGGCTGGCTGTGTGGTGCCGCCTCAACCACAGGTGTGCCCGCGTCCGATAATTCGCGCACCTGCATATCGAGTGGCACTTGACCTAAAAATGGCACAGCCAAACGCAGCGCCTCGGCCTGCGCGCCACCATGGCCAAATATATGTGCCTCGGCGCCACAAGAGGGACAAATAAAATAAGACATATTCTCGATAATGCCCAAAACCGGCACATCGACACGTTTAAACATGGCAAGGCCACGGCGCGCATCTAACAAGGCTAAATCTTGCGGGGTTGAGACAATCACCGCACCCGCCAATGGCACTTGCTGCGCCATGGTCAGTTGCGCATCACCCGTGCCGGGCGGCATATCCACCACCAGCACATCAAGCGCGCCCCACTCAACATCTCGCAGCATTTGCACAAGCGCACTTTGCACCATAGGGCCGCGCCAAATCATCGGGCTATCTTCGGCCACCAGAAAACCCATCGACATCACTTTAAGCCCATAGGCTTCAAGCGGCTGCAGGCGCTGGCCATTATTGACCGTGGGTTTTTGCGTCAAACCCAATAAACGCGGCAGCGATGGGCCATAAATATCGGCATCTAAAAGACCAACCGCCAAGCCCATTTGCTTTAAGGCCAAAGCCAAATTAACCGCTGTGGTCGATTTGCCCACCCCGCCCTTGCCACTGGCAACAGCAATAATTTGCTTTATCAAGGGCAGCTGTAGTCGCTGTGCTGCTTTGGGTGAAGGCGATGCGCTATTTTTAGTGGGCTTTTTCTCTGCGGTTAAAATGGCGGTGACCGATTTTACCCCCGCAATAGTACCTATGGCCACCTCAACCTCACGCCGCAAGGCTTCGTAGCGGGGTAAATCGGCGGTGCTGGCCTCAACCATAAAAGATACCAGCCCGTCATTTATGCTCAGCCCCTGCACCAAAGCCGCGCTCAACACATCCCCAATGCCAAAAGGGTTTTTTATCTGTGCGAGCGCGTGATGAATTTTTGTGCGTAAATCTTGTTCGGATTCAATTGACATTTTGCAGCCCCAGCCCCACCTTCCAGCTTGATGTAACATTCAGGTGGGAGAAAGCCAACATGTCTTGGCAAAACAATGGACAGAATAACGGCGGCAAAGGCCCCTGGGGTGGCGGTGGCGGCAATAACGGCGGCAACCAAAACCCATGGCAGCGGCCTAAAGGCGGTGGCGGCGGCGGCGGTGGCGGTCAACCGCCCGACCTCGAAGAGCTGTTGCGCCAACTGCAAGATAAGCTGCGGCAAATGTTTAAAGGCGGCGGCTATGGTAATGTTCCTCCTCATGGCGGCAGCGCATCCGCCCTGCGCGCCTTTATTTTAGGCGCCATCACCTTGCTTGGCTTATGGCTAGCCTCGGGCATTTATACGGTGCAAGTGGGGCAGCAAGGCGTGGTGCTGCGTTTTGGCGAATATAACCGCACCGAGCAATCGGGCTTGCGCTTTCATCTGCCTTGGCCTTTTGAAATGGTTTTGCTGCCTGAGGTCACGTCAGTCAACCGCATAGAAATTGGCGCGGAAGGCACCAATGGTCTGAGTGAAGGCCTGATTATGACCGCCGATGAAAATGTCATTGATATGGATTTTACCGTTTTCTGGCAAATCAAAGATGCGCGCGAGTTTTTGTTTAATATTCGCGATCCAGAAAGCACCATTTTGCTGACTGCCGAAAGCGCCATGCGTGAAGTGGTATCGCGCAGCAATGTGCAAGATGCGCTCACCATTGGCCGCGAACGCATCGAGGCCGACACGCGTCAGCGCCTGCAAGAAATTTTGGATAATTACAAAGCGGGTGTGCAAATCACCCAAGTGCAATTGCGCAAAGTGGACCCGCCCGCGCAAGTGATTGATGCCTTCAACGATGTCACCAATGCCCGCACCGAGCGCGTGACGCTAGAGCAGCAGGCGCGCGCTTATGAGGCCTCGGTGGTGCCGGTCGCCCGCGGCGAAGCACAACGCATCAAGGCCGAGGCCGATGGTTATCGCGAGCAGGTTATCAGCTTGGCCAAAGGTGAAGCACAACGTTTTAGCGAAGTTTATCGTGCTTATAGCACCGCCCGCGATGTGGTGTCACAACGGCTTTATCTTGAAACGATGGAGCAAGTGCTTAGTGGCGCCAGCAAGCTTATTATGGATGGCAAGAATAGTGGTGTGTTGCCCTATTTGCCCCTGCCCGCCCTTAAACCCGCAGCGCAGCCCGCCCAATAGGCAGCCGCTCAATAGGAGAATAAACCCATGAATAAACTGCCGGTTATTTTGCTGGTCGTGGCGGCGCTGCTGATTGCTGTGACGCAAAGTATTTTTGTGGTCAATGAGCAGCAGCAAGTGATTGTACTGCAATTTGGCCAAACCCAAAAAGTGATTGAACAACCCGGCATTAACATGAAGGTGCCGTTTTTACAAAATCTGGTTTTTTTAGATAAGCGGGTGCTCGATTTAGCCCCGCCCTCGCAGCAAGTGCTGTTTAAAGATCAGCGTCGCCTTGATGTGGATGGTTTTGCCCGCTACCAAATTGAAGAGCCGCTTAAATATATTCAAACTGTGCGTGACGAAAGCCGTGCTAAAGCCCGCCTGAACGATATTGTCAATTCGGCCATGCGTCGTGTTTTGGCGCAATATAATTTGGTCGATATCCTCACTGAAAAGCGCGAGGAAATTTTGGCTGAAACAGTGCGCACCACCAATGCCGAAGCGCGTAATTTGGGCATTCGCGTGCTCGATGTGCGTATCCGTAAAGCCGATTTGCCGCCGCAAACCATCGAGGCCGTGCTCAACCGCATGCGCACCGAGCGTCAGGAAGAGGCCAACCGCTTACGCGCCGAAGGGCGTGAAATGGCCGAGAAAATTAAAGCCGATGCCGACCGTCAGCGCACCGTATTGCTGGCAGATGCCCAGCGCGATGCGCAAAAAACCCGTGGCGAAGGCGATAATGAGGCCCTCTTGACCATCGCCAAAGCCACCAGCGTTGATCCGCAATTTTATGGCTATTACCGCACGCTGATGGCCTATCGCACCGCGCTTAAGCCAGAAGACACCACGCTTATTTTGCAGCCGGGTGATGGCTTCTTGCGGCAATTTAATGCAGTGCCAAAATAAATTGTGACCTGAGTAATTTGACCTGAGTAATTTGACCTGAGTAATTTGCCCTGATTGATTTGCCATGATTTGGGCACAATTTGCCCATAACTTTGTTTAGTTGGGGCTTTGTTTAGTTGGGGCTTTGTATCGTTAGCCTTGCCCAGTCTGCTTTTACTCAGTCTGCTTTTACCCAGTCTGCTTTATTGTTTTGAAAGGACCGCACCATGCGTTTGCACTATTCCTCCTTAACAAAATTGCCGATTATCGCCATTTTTGCGCTGCTGCCCCACTTGGCCTTTGCCCAAGCAGGCACACCAGAAGCCGTAGCGCCAGCCACAACAGCTGCAACGAAAACAGATGCAGCGCCATCAGCCGCAGCAGGCATAACGGCGCCACAGCTGGTGCCGATTAGTTTTGCCAATTTGGCCGAGCGGCTATTGCCGGCGGTGGTCAATATTTCAACCACGCAAAAAATTACCGGCCGCGAAGATGGCTTTGAAGGCGGCCTGCCTGAAATGCCGCAATTTCCACCCGGCTCACCTTTTGAAGAATTTTTCCGCGATTTTCTAGAGCGTCACGGCCAAGGGCTTGGGCCCAATAGCCCGGGTGGCAATCCGGGCGGGAGTCCGGGCGGCAATCCCGATGATGCGCCAGAAAACCGCCCTTTGCCACGCAAAGCCACCTCGCTTGGCTCGGGCTTTGTCATTTCTGCCGATGGCTATGTGGTCACTAATAATCACGTCATTCAAGACGCCGATGAAATCACCGTTATTTTGCAAGATAACACCAACCTTAAGGCCGAGCTTATCGGCCACGACCCCAAAACCGATCTGGCCTTGCTGCGTGTTAAGCCCAAAAAGCCGCTAGCCTATGTCAGTTTTGGCGATAGCGACGCCATCCGCGTGGGCGATTGGGTAGTGGCTATTGGCAATCCGTTTGGGTTGGGCGGCACTGTCACACAAGGCATTATCTCGGCTCGCGCGCGCGATATTAATGCCGGTCCCTATGATGATTTTTTACAAACCGATGCCTCAATTAATCGCGGCAATTCGGGCGGGCCGATGTTTAATTTAGCGGGCGACGTCATTGGTATTAACACCGCCATTTTTTCGCCAACGGGTGGCTCAGTTGGCATTGGTTTTGCCATTCCCGCCAATATGGCCAAGGGCGTGATTGAGCAACTTAAAGTGCATGGCAAAATTAAACGCGGTTGGATTGGCGTGCGTATTCAACAAGTCACCGACGAAATTGCCAAAGGCTTGGCGCTGCCCAAAACAGCTGGCGCCTTGGTCAGCAGCGTTGCGCCCGACAGCCCTGCGGCTAAAGCTAAGCTTGAACAAGGCGATGTTATTCTCACCTTCGATGGCAAAGAAGTAAATGAGATGCGCCGCCTGCCGCGCATTGTGGCCGAAACACCGGTTGATAAAACGGTACCGCTGCAAGTGTGGCGCGATGGCAAAACCATCAATCTCACCATCGCTGTGGGCGAACTGAAGGATGAAGAAGCCGAGAAAAATGCCAAAGCCGAAAAAGATGGGCCAGAGCAAACCGGCGCCATTGCCGAGCTGGGCATTACTTTAAGCAGCAACAGCGAAAGCCTTGCCCAAAAACTGAATATAGATGCCGAGCAAGCGGGCTTGATTGTTACCAAGGTGCAGCGCGGCAGCCTTGCTGATGAGAAAAACCTGCGCCCGGGGGATGCTATTGTTGAAGCGGGCAATGAGCCCATCAATACTCTGGCTGACCTGCAAGATAAGCTGGCCAAAGCCAAAGCCGCGCAACGGCCGCTGTTGTTGCTGGTTGAACGTGGCGAAGATAGCCGTTGGGTGGCGCTTACACTGCCAGAGAAGACTTTGCCAGAGAAGGCCCCCTCAGAGAAAGCGCCCGACAAGAATAGCGAGAAGCAAGGCAACAAAAAGGCTGAATAAGGCACAAACAAAATAAAGCGCAAAAACCTAAGCTAAGGTTTTTGCGCCACAATAAAAAGGTTTTTGCCAAAGCTGTGCCGCACGACTTTGTCTAATATTTTAGACAGCGGAAACAGTAGCCGGTCGTAGAGGCGCATAGTTTTGTCATTCAAAACTTTTGGTGTTGCCTGTGCTTGAGTTTTGGCGCGTCGTTCCAACAACTTTACGGCCAGCGCCGCAAAAAAACCAAGGCTATCTTGATAATCGCAGCGATGCACCTGCAAACCTGCTTGCTGCAAAGTTTCAATAAGCTGCTGTCTGCTATAGCGCCGTACATGACCAATGCGGCTATCCATCTCAGTCCATAGCAACATAGATGCCGGCACCCAAAGCGCCATAATGCCGCCCGATTTAAGCGCGCTATTAAGCTGCGCTAAAACCGCCTGCTCGTCATGCACATGTTCTAAAACATTTATGCTATAGATAAAATCAAACCCTTGCTGTGGTAATGCGCTCAAACTATCGTAAACCGGAAAGCCGGCGGCTTTAAGCATCGTGGCTTGTTTTAAATCAGGCTCAAGGCAGGCAACAATGCACTCGCCGCCTTGCCTTAATCTCTCTTGGCGCACACCTTCAGCAATGGTGCCAATGCCTGCGCCAAAATCTAAAACTTTTCTGGCGGTGGGTGCCGCTTCAAGACATAGCTCAATTATTTTTTTATTATAATTATGCATGCTGGCCATGAGCAAAAGCTCGTCATGGCCTTCATAATGATCGGTTGAAGATGGCGCTTGCGACATGGGGGGGGGGCCGCCCAAGCTTATTGTATATCTTCGCGCCAGCCTTGAATACGCGCCATGCCTGGCTCAATCAGTGCGGTGGTGGTGGGGGCGCCATTAGGATTGCAAGCCGCAAGCGAGGCTTGGGTTAATTCAATTTGGCCGCCAACGCAGCTATAGGTTTCCTGCACTTGGGTGCCGACAATTTCCCACTGGCCATCACGCATGGGGTTAAGCCCAATCGTTTCGCCGCATTTGGTGGTGACAATTTGTGCCACACAGCCATTGCCCTCAACAATAACATCGCTTGGGGCGTTAGCTAAAAATGCATCCCAATCTTGCTTGGTGGCGAAGGGCACAAAATAATCTTTGTTGCCAGTATTATGCAGATAAACACAAGTGCCCCAGGCGCAAACGGGGTCGGTTGCGGTTGATGCCGCTGGCAAACGCGCCGAGACAAAACCATTCGTGCCATCGGTATAATCGCGTGGGCACTTATTCATAGTGTCGTTTAAGGGGTTGTTGCTGACAATGACGCAGGTTTGGCCAAGGCTGGGGGCAATCATGGCCATTGCCGGCATAGTCAATGCGGGTGCTGCCAAAAACATACCAAGTAAAGCTAGAAGTAAGATGTTGCGCATAACTGTAATCCCCCCGGATTTGGCCAATTATTAATTTTTAGTAACCGCCGACCTTCAAGACAATAAGGTTTGGGAATTACTTGCGCAATACCAACATTATTTTCATAAAAACATTCAATAGTTTAGCTAATAAATGCGCCTATCTAAAAAAGGCTATTTCTAACAGGGCTGAAAGATCAGCATAATCAAGCCGGTTGGGCGCCGCCTCGGCAACTTTGGGCTTAGCCCTAAAGGCCACGCCATAGCCTGCGGCTTCAAGCATAAGCAGGTCATTGGCGCCATCGCCCACTGCAATCACCTCTTGCGGGCGGCAATGGTAGCGGGCGCAAGCCTCATGCAGGGCTGCTAGTTTGGCGTGTTTGTCTAATATTGGCTCTTGCACCAAGCCGGTGATTTTGCCGTGCTGTATATCAAGCACATTGCCGCGATGCTCGGTAAAGCCAAATTGCTGCGCCACAATGCTGGTAAAAAACGTAAAGCCACTACTGACCAACCAGCAGGGAATATTTTTTGCCAAAAGACCTTGCAGCAATTTTTCGGCCCCTGCTGAGGGGGTAATTTTTTGTGCAACCTCATGCAGCAGATTTTCAGGCAGGCCGGCCAGCATTTGCACCCGTGCTAAGAGCGCGGCTTTAAAATCGAGCTCGCCGCGCATGGCAGCAGCTGTAATCGCCTGCACTTCGGCTTGCTTGCCGACATATAAGGCCAGCTCATCAAGCATTTCCTGCTCGATAATGGTGGATTCCATATCGGCCAGAAATAATTTTGGCCGTGGCGCATCGGCCGGTAAAATCACAAAATCATGGGTGGGTGCTTGTGCGCGCAAACTTTGCCAATCGGGGCGAGCTTGCGATGGCTCGCTGGTAAGCAGGCTCTGTGCCGAAAAAACTAGAAGCCGCCACATATTTATGCGGAAGCCTGTTCAACCGACTCGTTCAAGCGGGCTTTAATCAGCAAATCCTCAACGATATCGTGCGGGATGTCGGCGGCATGTAGCGCATATTCAGCCAAGCTGAGCGACGATTCTAGCGTGACCTGCACCACGCCATTGGCGCCCGCAGCGAGGAGCTCACGCCCATGTTTGGCATCATGCGCTCTGGCGTAAATTGGCAAATCTGGCCAATGTGCGCGCAAAGCGGTTAAAGTATGGCTGATGCTATCGGGCTTGTTGATGGCCAAAATAATGGCACTGGCCTGCCCTGCACCAAAACTTTCAAGCAAAGTAATGTTGGTTGAAACGCCATAATGAATGGCCACGCCATCGGCAAGGCCCTGCTGCACGCGCTCAACATCTTCATCCACCACAATATAAGGCACTTGTTGCATGCGCAAAATACGCACAATGCGTTGCCCCACACGGCCATAGCCCACCACAATAACAGGGTGCGTTTCGGGCATAAGCTCGGTCGGCTCAGGCTGCTGCACCGTAATGCTGCGCTGACGTTGCCAAACACGCAGCCTTTGCTCAAACTTAGCCACAAAGGGTGTGAGCATAATTGAGAGCGCGGCCACCAAGAGCATAAATTGCGCAATATCCTGTTTAATCAGCCCGCCCGCTGATGCGGCACCCACAACAACAAAAGCAAACTCACCGCCGCCCCCCAAGAGCAAGCCCAAAGCTAAAGCGGTGGCGTGGTCATGCCTAAAAAATTTACGCGCCAGAAGATAAATGAGGGTGGCTTTAATGGCCAACAAGCCAAGCACGGAGGCCATCACCCAAAACCACTGATGTTGCAGCAGGTGAATATCGATACTCATGCCAACGCTCATAAAGAATAAACCCAACAGCAGCGCCTTAAAGGGTTTAATATCGGCCTCAACCTGATGTCTAAATTCGCTATCGGCCAAAAGCACGCCCGCTAAAAACGCGCCCAATGCAAATGAAATACCGGCTAAAGCGGTTAAAGTCGCAATGCCCAGCACCACAAATAGTGACAGCACCAAAGATAATTCGGGCATGTTCAATGCCGCGGTTCTATGAAAAAGTGGCCGAATAACAAAACGACCTAATAACAAAATAACCCCAACAACCAAAACCGCATTGATAAAGGCGCCCATTAAAGCCGCACCAAGGCTGGCTTGGCCGGCCGAAAGCACCGCCACCAGCACCAAGAGCGGCACCACGGCTAAATCC
Source organism: Rickettsiales bacterium (assembly GCA_027485855.1). GTDB lineage: Bacteria > Pseudomonadota > Alphaproteobacteria > JAIXQD01. The sequence continues at coordinate 403,644 of JAIXQD010000001.1, forward strand.
TGCATCAATAAAATAGCAAAAGCACTTTGACCCGTGCGTGAGGCCGCCTCGCCGCGCTCAATAAGCAATTGCATGACCACAGCCGTTGACGACAAAGCCAAACAACCGCCCAAAATAATGGCCGCCACCAGCGTATTGCCCCACAAATAGGCAATCACCCCAACTAAAATGGTACTGCCCAACACTTGCCCGCCGCCAAGGCCAAAAACCAACCGGCGCATTTCAACAAGGCGCTGCCACGACAATTCAAGCCCGATTAGAAATAGCAAAAAGCCAACACCGAGCTCGGCAAAAGCACGCACCTGCTCTACTTCACCAATCAGCGCAAAGCCAAAAGGCCCGATGGCAACGCCGGCCAACAAATAACCAACCACGACCGAAAGCTTTAATCGTTGCAATAAGAGAACCACAATGAGTGTGGCCGCCAGCACCGACAGGATTTCGTTGATAAAGGGAATATGCGCTTGATGCAGCGGCGGCAGAAAGCTAGCAGCACCTTGTGCCAAATTCTCGGCCAGCTGCGGCAAATCAACCTGAGGCAAGTCAACCTGAGGTAAGTCAACTTTGGGCAAATCTACATCTAAATTAACAAGAGAATCAGTCATGCCACAAAGATAACAGCAGTAAGTGTTTTTGCAAATGCCATAATCATGCATAATGCTATAGGCATACTCGATTCGTGAGCGTGCTCATTTTCCTTTCCCGCCTTTTTCTTCTTGGGGACATCAATGAGTGTTTTGTTTAAAGCGCTTCGTCAATCAAGCCAGCCTACTTCTATTTCGGCTATGCCCCAGTTAAATTCGGCCCTGCCCGCATCACCGCGGCGCATCTGGCTTTTAGCGGCAATGGCTATTGGTCTTTCGCTGCTGGGCGCCATGGCTTACATTATCAGCAGCGGCAATGAGCCGGTGAATGAAGCCTATCAGCCCATGCCCTTGCCGATTAGCAAAACAGCACCTTTTGTGAGCGTGACCAATAGCCAACCCACAGCAAGTGCAGCACCGGCCGCGCCCGAACTTGTGCCCATTCCGGCGGTTGAAAATCCGCTGCCGCCACCGCCCAGCGGCATTGCCATGCAACAAATCAATAAAATTATCGGCGAGCCAAATACTAGTGTCAGTGACGCCACTATTGCTGGGAATATTCCGGCCACTGCCTTAGAGGCAAATATACCTAGCCCTGCCGTGCCCATGCTCAGCCCAGATGAAAATCTGCGTTTCGAACTACAGCGCGCCCGCTTAGAGCTAGACGCACAACGCGCTACGGCGGCCTTGGTTATTTATAATGATTTAGCCCGCGCTAACCCGCAAGATGTCGCGGTGCGTTTGGGGCAAGCCTCGGCCTTACAAAGCATGGGACGCCTCAATGAAGCCGAGCAAATCTATAATACGCTGCTCACTGAAAACCCACAAAATGAAACAGCGCAAATTAATCTGATGGGTATTTTAGCGCAGCGCTCACCGCAACAAGCTGTGCCGCGTTTGCGGCAAATGCTGCAAAATGGCAATAGCAACCCGCGGCTTTATGCGCAATTAGGTCTGGCGCAAGCGCGTTTGGGCCGCAGCAGTGAAGCGGTGCAAGCGCTCGAGCAAGCACAGCGTGCCTTACCGCGCGATATGTCAATTTTGCAAAATCTGGCGATTGCCTATGACCGTGCCGGCATGGTGCCAGAAGCAACCACCGCCTACGAACAGCTTTTACGCAACGATACTGAATTGCTCAACAAAAACGAAATCCGCATGCGCTTGTTATTTTTGCGCGGCGGCAAACCTTAAAGGAGCGCGCCATGCCCTATCTTGAGCATTTTGGACTGAAGCAATTTCCGTTTGGCCTCACGCCCGACACCGACATGTTTTACCCGCACCAGCAGCAGCAAGAGCTATTAGAGGCCGTGCTCTATGCCATTAAGCGCGGTGATGGTTTTATAAAAATTACTGGCGAGGTTGGCACGGGCAAAACTTTGCTTTGCCGTTTGCTGCTTGAAGATTTGCACGAGCAGCAAATCCCCTCGGCCTTTATCACCACTCCCACCGATCAGCCCGCCGCTATCTTAGCCAATGTGTTGCGCGAATTTGGCCTGCCCACCGATGTGCCCGACCCTATCTCGGCTTTGCAGCATCATCTGGCAACGGAATTAGGCGAGAAAAAACACAGCGCTGTACTGGTGATTGATGAAGCGCAAGCCCTTGGTGCCACCGGCCTTGAAACAGTGCGGCTGCTTTCTAACCTTGAAACCACCCAACGCAAATTATTGCAAATTGTGCTGTTTGCGCAGCCCGAATTAGACTGGCTGCTGCAGCGCCACGATTTGCGACAAGTAGCGCAAAGAATAACTTTTAGCTTTTATACCTCGGCCATGCAAAATAATGCCGCCGAAGATTACATCACCCACCGTTTAAGCATGGCGCAAAATTCGGGCACCAATGCCGGCCGCAGGCTGCATGCGGGCAATATTTTTTCGCGCGCAGCACTCACACGCTTGGCTAAAGCCAGCCAAGGCATTCCGCGTATCCTTAATGTTTTGGCCGATAAAGCCCTTATGGCCGCTTTTGCCACTGGCAGTCGTCGCGTGGGCATAGAGCATATTCGCATTGCGCTGAACGATAATAGTTTACAAATGAGCACCTTGCGTCGTCAGAAAAACTTTTGGTCTTACTTATGGCCGCTCGTGGCAATCACGGTGCCGCCACTGCTTATTGTGGCCGCGCTGGCCATGCTGTCGCCCGAACATCTGCAACAGCTACGGAACCTGTGGCTATGATGCTGGCACAGCTTGCAGGCGACGCCGTAAAAACTGGCGCCTCTGATTTACATTTATCGCCCGATATGCCACCCATGCTGCGTTTGCATGGCGATTTACTGCCACAAACACACTATGGCACGCTCAGCAGCGCTGATATCAGTCAGCTACTCAGCGCGGTGATGTCGGCCAAACAACAAGCCGACCTCAAAGAATTTTGGGAGCTCGATTTTGCGCTGACTTTTGCCGAGCATGGGCGCTTTCGTGCCAATGCCTATCATACGCATCGTGGCATAGCCTGCGCCTTGCGCCCCATCCCCGCCACAGTGCCGCCCTTAGAAAAACTCGGCGCACCAGCCATTTTAGCGAAGTTGGCCGAGTTGGATAAAGGCTTAGTGTTGGTCACAGGCGCAACAGGCAGCGGCAAATCAACCACGCTGGCCTCGATGATTGATTATATCAATCGCACCAAACAAAAACATATTGTTACTATCGAAGACCCGCTCGAATTTGTGCATCAAAATAAAAAGAGCCTCATCAATCACCGCGAAGTGGGGCAAGATACGCGCTCTTTTGCGCAAGCGCTTAAAAGCGCGCTGCGGCAAAACCCCAACGTTATTTTAGTGGGCGAGCTGCGCGACCATGAAACCATATCGCTGGCTCTCACGGCGGCTGAAACAGGGCATTTAGTTTTAGCGACTTTACACACCAGCTCGGCTGCCAAAACTATCGATCGCATCATTGATGTATTTAGTGCCGGCGATAAGGAAATGATTCGCACCATGCTGTCTGGCTCATTGCAAGCTGTTATTGCGCAAGTGCTGGTGCGCAAGGCCGATGGTCAGGGCCGTGTGGCTGCCCACGAAATCATGATTGCCACGCCCGCTATACGCAATCTCATCCGCGAAAATAAAGTGGCGCAAATTGGCAGCATGATGCAAACCGGCGTTAAATATGGCATGCAAACGCTCAAAGATAGTTTGCAGGCTTTGGTTGGCACACAAAAAATTACGCCCGAAGCCATGACGCAAACTTTGAATATTTTAAACCAAACCGAAGATGATAAATTACAGCCTGGAGGCATGGTTCTATGAGATGCAAAGGCCGCCCCTATTCAACCCTTATTGGCAGTGTTTTTTTGCTGCTGTTGCTTGCCTCTTGCGGCAATAATTACGAATATTATGACCGCGACGCCAAACTTGGCCGCGATGATTATCGCGAGGCGCTGGCGGCTAAGGCCCCGCCTGCTGAAAAACCAGCGCCCCCCATCCCTGATTTTGCGCCGATGGTTGGCGATGTACCCACCGAGCCCAACCAAGATCGCGGCAAAAGCGTGAGCCTACAGATGGATGGCAATACGCCACTGCGCGAGGTTTTAACCGAGCTTGCCAAACAAGCCGGCTATGATCTTGAGCTTGACCCACGCATTGAAGGCTCGCTTATTTTAACGGCGCGCGACCGCCCCTTTGAGGAAGTGCTGGAGCGCATCAGCGATATGGCCGGCTTGCGCTACACACTTAAGCGCGGCGTATTGCGGGTTGAGCAAGATACCGCCTATCATAAAACCTATCGGGCTGATTTTCCGAATATGCGCCGCAGCACCAGCAGCACAGTAGATACCAGCGTTGGCCTTTCGGGCTCGAGCGCAGGTGGTAACGCCACCAATGAATCGAACGCTAATGTGACTGGCACCAGCGACACCGACTATTGGGCAGAAATTATCAGCAACCTTACGCAAATTTTGGGCAACACGCAGCGCGCCCAAGATGTGCTGCTCACCAATGCGCCCTTATCGGCCAATTCTGCGCAAGCCGCCATTGCCCCACCGGTCAGTGAAGGCAACCAACCAGCCAGTGCAGCCGCACCTGCAACGCCCGCCAGCGCTGCGGCGTCTGCTACGGCATCAGGCACGGCGCCTGCCACAGCTGCCGGTGGCACGGGCACAGGGGGCGCAAGCGCGGGGCAAAGCAGCTTTACCGTTAATCGGCAAGCGGGCATTGTTTCTGTTTTTGCGACCGAACGGCAGCATCGCCGTGTGGCCGACTATCTCAATAAGCTGCGGCAATTGGTCAATGCGCAAGTACTGATTGAAGCTAAAATTTTTGAAGTGCAGCTCAATGATGAGTTCCGCACCGGCATTAATTGGAACAGCTTATTTGGTGGCGCGCTTGAGTTGGGCGTCAATACCGTGCCCAATTTGGTGGTCAACCAGCTTAATCCACTCAGCAATGTCAGCAATCAAGAAACCGGCATTTCCATGCTGGTCGATAATGAAGATGTGCAGGGCTTGCTTAATTTTGTGCAGGGCTTTGGCACTTTGCGCACGCTGTCTAACCCACGGGTGACCGCGCTTAACAACCAATCGGCGATTTTGCGTGTGGTCAATAATGTCGTTTATTTTAGGCTCACCGTAACGCCAGGCACCACGGCCGAGGGTGGCGCAGTATCGCCGCCCACCGTCACCAGCTCGCCTGAAGTGGTGCCGATTGGCGTGATTGTTTCAGCGCAACCCTCCATCGACCTTGATACCGACACTATCAAATTATATCTGCGGCCCACAGTCAGCCGCGTCACCGGCTTTGCCAACGACCCTGCGGTTGAGTTTAACTTGGCGCTGTCGGGCAGTACCACCAGCGCTAATTTAGAATCGCGCATACCGGTTGTTGCCGTGCAAGAGATGGATACAATTATCAACATGAATTCGGGTCAGGTCGTGGTGTTGGGTGGCCTTATGCAAGATAGCAGCACGGTCGATGAGGCCGGTGTGCCGGGCCTGCAAGATATACCCGTGGTGGGTTTGGCCGCAAAAAACCGCAGCGATTATTCGCGCAAAACTGAATTGGTGATGTTTATCAAAGCCACCGTGCAGCGCGATGGTCACAATAGCGTCACCGGCGAAGACCGCGAGCTTTATTCGCGCTTTGGCAATGACCGGCGGCCCTGGCGTTTGCCTGAGTAATGCTGGTGTCGGCAAGGCAAGCCAATTGGTTCCCGCTGGTGCAAGCGCAGCTTTTGGGCCTCATGCGCGAGCGCAGCCTTTTGGCTTTATTGCTCATGTGGCTGGTGGTTATCGTTTTTTCAATCATGCTGGGCGCGGCGGCGCTTGCGGAAGAACAGGCTTTTAGCCTTACGCTTTATGTTGCGGCATTGCGCTGGTTGGGTGTGCTCAGTATTGTGGTAGTTGCAGCCAGCCAAATTCAACGCGCTTTCGATCATCGAGAAATAGAGCTGTTGCTGGCAACGCCTTTATCGCGGCCACAATGGCTGTTCTCGCAAATCACCCTCTTGGCTATTTTGGCACTTTTTATGCTTGGCTTAACTTGCCTGCCCATTTTGTGGCTTGTGCCGCTGCAGGCCAAAAACTTAGCCGCTTTTGCTCTTAGTCTTTATGCCGAGTGGTTTTTATTGGCCTGCGCTGCCGTTTTTTTTGCCCTAGCCAGTCGTGGCGTGGTTATAACTGTCTTAGCCAGTATGGGTTTTTATGTGCTCTCGCGGCTTATTGGCCCACTGCTTGAACTTGCCCAAGATAACGCACGACGCGGCGCGGGCAGCACAGGCAGCCATTTTATGGAGCTATTCAGCTGGCTATTACCTAGGCTTGACGCTTTTGCGCCTATCAATTTTTTACTCAGCGATGCCGCATTCAGCGCCTTGCCATTTATCATTTTGCAAACAGCCATTTATAGTATTTTACTGATATTGCTGGCCGCGCTCGATTTACAAAAGCGACAATTTTAATGCAGCGTGGCGTGTTGATAATTTTAGCGCTGCTGTGTTTGGCATTGCACATTGCCCTTGGCCATAATTATCAGCCACAAAAAATTGCGGGGCCCATCACGCCGGCCGCGCCAAGCGTAGCACAATTGCGCCTGCTGGCGCTGGGGGATGATGCCTTGGCCTATCGCTTAGGTGGCTTAGCTGTGCAAAATTTTGGCGAGCAAAAAAGTGGCAATGCCACGCCGCTGCGCGACTATGATTATGCCAAGCTCATCGATTGGTTTACGCTTTTGGCACAGCTGCAACCACAAGCCGATTATCATAAGCATTTGGCCGCCTATCTATACAGCGCCACCGATAATGCGCAGCAATTACGGCTGATTATAAATTATTTGCAGCAGCAAGCGCATGTTGCTGGCCAAAATAATTGGCGCTGGTTGGCACAAGCCAGCTTATTGGCGCGGCACAAATTGCAAGACGCGGATTTAGCTTTGGCCATTGCGCAAGATTTAGCTTGGCTGAATGAGCCGCAACAACCATTTTGGACCAAGCTCACGCCGGCAATCTTGTGGCTACAGCAAAATGATTACCAAGCCGCAACGCTTTATCTTGAAAAGCTACAAGCGCAACCAACCCTCACCCCAGAAAACCATGCCGAGTTGGCACTATTTGCCAAAGACAACAGCTTAACAATTGGTAAAGATGCTCCGTAAAATCTTTTTTTAATTATCAAACCAATTTGATGGACGTTAAAGACAATTTAGGTAAAATTTTATATATTAAGTCCTGAGTTCAGCAAAATAATGACCGCACATTTTTAACATAGGGGAGAATAACATCATGAAAACACTTCGTCAGCGTCGTGGCTTCACACTCGTTGAGCTTGCAATTGTGCTGGTTATTATCGGCCTGATTATTGGCGGCGTCATTAAAGGCCAAGAGCTGGTTGAAAATGCCCGTGTCAATTCGGTTATTTCTCAGGCTAACGGTTTTAGAGCGGCCTTTATCGGCTTCCAAGACCGCTATGGCGCTATCCCCGGCGATTTCATTAATGCCACCACGCGTATTCCTGGTTGCGCTGCTTGCGTCAATGGTAATGGCAATGGCGTTATTGCCGCTGCCGCTGCCGCAATTGCCGCCCCTGGTGTGGCTGCGGCTGCCGCTGCTGAAAACACCGCTGTTTGGCAACATCTGGCCATTGCTAATATGGTGACAGGCGTTGTACCCGGCTCGGCCCTTGTGGCCTATGGCGAACAATATCCAGCAAGCCGCATTTTTGGCGGTTACAATATTGTTTATGCTAACGCCTCGCAAGCGACGCCGCTGACCGCGCACTGGATACGCTTGCAAGGCTCGTTGCCCCAAGCCGCCGCTGCTGCTGCGGCCAATGGTGGCGCCCTTACCCCATCACAAGCCGCGATTATCGATCGCCGCATGGATGATGGTAACTCACAAACGGGTTCGGTTCGCGCTAATGGTCTTGTTGCCAACTGCATCACCGCAGTCGGCAATGGCTATCTCGAAACCTCTACCACGCGTGACTGCAACTTAATGTTCCAACTTTAATATCTATCAATCCCACGCCGGAATGCCTTTATCGGGTATTCCGGCGTTTTTTTATGCGCATTTTTTGCTATACTGCAGCATGCTATCCTGCAAAGGTTGATTCGAAAAATGAGCACTCGATTGAGGCAAGCACAAGATGGTTTTACTTTAATCGAGCTCGCTATCGTTATGGCGGTTTTGGGCTTGCTGCTGATTCCAACTTTAACCGCACTCAATAGTCTGCTGCTCACCAACAAACAAGATCAAAGCCAAGTGGCACTTAAAGCCGCGCGCGATGCCTTGCTGGCCTATGCTGCACAAAATAAAGGCTGCCTGCCACAAGCGGCCGATTTTGAAGGCGGTGTGCCTGATACCAATGCCGCAGGCTTGGGCGGCACGCCCGATACGGGGCGTCTGATTGCCGCGCCCTTAGCCGCACAGCGGGCGGGCGATGTGCCTTGGGCCGATCTTGGTATTCCTAATCAGCAGCTAGATGGCCATGGCTATCGGCTACAATATTATGTGGCCAGTGCTTATACTTCGCCCACACAAGCCGGCCTCAATGATGGCACCCGCGATGATTGCCCCGCACGCCTGCGCACTGGCATAGAGTTTTGGGATAATACCGCCCGCTATGCCCAAGGCGATGTGGTGCAACATAATAATATTTATTATGCCGCCGCTGTGGCTTTGCCTGCCGTGGGCACAGCGCCACCCAGTGGCGTGCAATGGACGGTGCTGAATATTTTCCCCTATAGCACCGCACAGGTTTTTACCGCCAATAGCAGCTACGCCATAGCTAACGACGAAGTTTATCTGGCGCTGGCCAGTGGCACGCTTACGGCACCACCCGGCGCTAATTGGCGCGCCGCGGCTTTTCCGGGCCTTGGCCGAACCATACCGGCCTATAGTAACATAGCCACTTATCGCTTGGGCGAACTGGTGCAACAAAGCGGGCGCATTTTTCGTTATATCAATAACGCGCCAGCCATTGCCCCCGCCCCCACCGCTGGCATGGGCGATATTACCGCCAGCACCTCATGGCGCGATCTTTCGCTGCCGCGCACCATTTCAGCCAATGATTTTCGCAGTTTGCAAACAAGGGTTGGGCCAGATGTTACCGCAGCGCCGGGTAATATCAGCGCCAGCAATTTTAATGTCTTTGTGCTGATTGCCGCCAGCACCGACCCCAACGCACAAATTGCGAACAGGGCCGCATTGCGCGATGCCACGCACCGCACCTGTACTGCCCCCGCCGCTTGTGTTAACTGGGCCACGCTGAACGATGCCGATGTTGATAACCGCGTATTTTCCAGCACAGCCAATAGCGCGGCAACACCCAATGGTGGCAATATTATTTTGCCCGTCTCATTTACCGAATATCAAAGCCAACTCATGCGTTTTAATAACAACACGCAACCACGGCGCTATTAACGGCAACCCCCATGAACGAACCCGCCAAAGATAACACCCCGCCCGCAACCAGCATGGCAAAACCTGGTGGCCAACGCATTGGCGAGAAATTAGTCAAGCTTGGCTTGGTAACAGTCGACCAAATTGAAGTGGCACTACACGAAAAAAACCGCTCAGGCAAAATGCTGGGCACGGTGTTGGTTGAGTTAGGTTTTATTTCCGATATCACTTTATCGGCTGTGCTCTCGCAATCGGCCGGCATTGGCACCTTCGATCCCAAAAGCGCCATGAGCGACCCCGAATTGGTGCGTCGTGTGCCAAAAGATATCGCCGTGCGCTATCGGGCCATGCCGCTCTCGGCTGATGGCGTTACAACTTTAGTGGCCATGGTTGACCCCTATGATGTGGTGGCGCTAGACCAATTACGGCGCTATTTGCCCGTGGGCGCCGAAATTACGCCGCTGGTGGCCACATCCGCCCAATTGGCCGAAGCGATCGACCTTGCCTATGGCTATGAAATGTCGATTGACGGCATTATGCGCGAGTTACGCACCGGCCAAATTGACCCGCTCAGCATTACTGAAAATGCCGATGGCTATAAGCACCCGATTGTGCGCCTCGTCAGTGCGTTATTGTTTGATGCGGTCAAACAAAATGCCTCTGATCTGCATTTTGAGCCGGAAGCGCTGTTTGTGCGTTTGCGCTATCGCATTGATGGCAGCATGGTGCAGGTAATGACTTTTCATAAAGATCACTGGCCGGCCATTTCACATCGCATCAAAATTATTGCTGGCATGAATATCGCCGATAAGCTTAACCCGCAAGATGGCCGCTATACTTTAACCGTGGGCGGCCGCCATGTCGATTTCAGGGCCGCCACCCTGCCCGGTATGCATGGCGAAAATATTGTGATGCGTATTCTTGATCGGGCGCGGTCGCTGATTGATGTTAATCAGCTGGGTTTTACCGAGCATAATATTCAGCTGCTCAAAAAACTACTGCAACGCCCCGAAGGCATTATGATTGTCACCGGCCCCACTGGCAGCGGTAAAACCACCACGCTGTATTCGGTGCTCAATTATATCAACACCGTCGAGCGCAATATCATGACGCTCGAAGATCCGGTGGAATATGAATTGCCGCTCATTCGCCAAACCAATGTGCGTGAGGCCACCGGCCTTGGTTTTGCTGAAGGCGTGCGCGCCATCATGCGGCAAGACCCCGATATTATCTTTATTGGCGAAGTGCGCGATGCCGAAACCGCCAGCATGGCCCAGCGCGCCGCTATGACCGGCCACCAGGTTTTTACCACCTTGCACACCAACGATGCCTATGGCGCCATTCCGCGCTTATTCGATTTAGGACTACAACCCGGCATGATTGCTGGCAATATTATTGGTATTTTGGCGCAGCGTTTAGTGCGCGTTTTATGCACACACTGCAAAGAGGCCTATAGCGCCACCCCTGAAGAATGCACTCTGCTGGGTTTAGATAGGCAAAATCCGCCGACCCTCTATCGTGGCAAGGGCTGCGCCCAATGCCGGCACACCGGCTATAAGGGCCGTGTAGCACTGGTTGAAATACTACCCGTTACCGAAGCGCTCGATAATGTGATTGCCCAAGGCGGCCTGCGCCAAGACGTTAAAAAAACCGCGCTTGAACAGGGTTTTCGGCCAATGATTTTAGATGGTATCGATAAGATTTTATCGGGGCAAATTTCGGTCAATAGTTTAGCGCGTGCGGTCGATCTCAATTTGCGCCTCAGCATGATAACCTTTGAAGGCGAAAGCTAGCATGGCACAATTTCGCTATCGGGCCATTAATCAACGCGGTCGCTGGATTCGCGGCACCATGGCGGCCATCAATGAAATCGACCTCAACCAACAGCTGCAAAATGCGGGCATGACGCTGGTTGATGCGGCCTCTGTTACCGCCCGCAAACAATATTTTACCAATTTCAGCCGCCCCACCACGCGTGAGCTTATTCAATTATGCGTGCATTTAGAGCAACTCAGCCGAGCCGGTATTGGCATATTAGAGGGGCTGGCCGATGTGCGCGATAGCACCGAAAACCCAGCGCTGGCCGATGCAATAAACAGCGTGCTGCGTGATATCAGCGAAGGCAGCGCCGTTTCGGATGCTTTTGCCAAACACCCGCGCATTTTTCCGCCGCTGTTTCGCTCGGTGCTCAGCGCGGGCGAAGAAACCGGCAAACTCACCGAGGCTTTTACGCAACTTGTGCGCCACCTCAAATGGAGCGATGCAATTAACAGCCGCATTAAACGCGCGGTGCGCTATCCGGCATTTTTGGGCATTGTCGTGGTGTTGGTGGTTATCTTCATGATGGGTTTTGTTGTGCCGGGTGTGGTTGAATTTTTAAAAAGCGCGGGCGTGGTTCTGCCCTTTTTAACCGTGGCGCTGATTGCGACGTCTAATGTGGTGGCGCAATGGTGGCCGCTGGCGCTATTGTTATTGCTGGGCACTTACATTGGCTTACGCACTTTAATGTATGTCTCGGAAGGTTTTCGTTTTAGCGTGCATAGTTTTGTGCTGCGTATGCCAATTATCGGCATGACCATTCGGCAATTATCCATGGCGCGGTTTACCCATACTTTTTCGGTGATGCTGGCCAGCGGGCTTGAAATTGCACAATCGCTTGATGCTGCCGCCCGCACTATCAGCAATATGGCGCTGATGGAAGCGCTGCGCAGCCTTAAAGATAATGTTATGGCGGGCAATAGCCTTTCAAGTGCGGTGCGCACCACCGGCGAATTTCCATCTCTGGTTATTCGCATGATAAAAATTGGCGAAGATTCAGGCCGCCTGCCCGAAATCTTAGAACAAGTCGGCGAATTCTACGACCGCGAAGTGGATGAGAAAATAAACAGCCTTATCGGCATGCTGGAGCCCGTGCTCACCATTGTGCTGGGCGGCATTATGGCTTGGATTGCCATTGGCGTATTTGGTCCGGTTTACAGCAGCCTTTCTGTGCTGAGTGGGCAATAACATGAATCTGAATCGTCTCAAAAAACGTTTTATGGATTTCTTCGATGAGTATCGGCGCACCTCCATGCTGCTGATTGGCGAAGAATGCGCCAAACTTTATAATCATCAAGGCCGCGCTTTTACTTTAATTGGCACCTATAAGCGCGGCGAAGGCAGCTATATTGGCCTGACTGAGGCCTTGCGGGCGCGGGTTAATTTTCCGCTCAATATAATTGTTGATACGCTCGACCAATATTATCGCCGCGAGGTTTTGCCAAAGGTCAACCCGTTTGATCGTGCAAAAATTGAACGACGCAAACTAGAATTTATTTATCCAAATTTTGATATTCGCGGCGCTATCCCGCTAAAACCGGTGCCAGGCCGCGCACAAGAAGCGCCCTATCTGCTGGTAGCCTTGGCGCCAACGCCAGAGCTGAACAGCATCTTAGATTTCTTGGCTGAATTACAATTTAGCCTAAGAGATATTGCCTTACTGCCGCTCGAGCTTTTGCCCTTTATGGCCAAAATGAGTGAGCAATTGCTAGAGCATCAAAGCGAAAGCAACTCGCGCTGGCGGCTGTTATTAGCCCGCAACGAAACGGGCGGCATGCGGCAAATTATCAGCCGTGATGGTGAGCTGGCACTCACACGACTTACGCCACTGCGTCGCGATATCAGCGATATGGACAACGAAACCCAATTGCTCGCCGAGGAAATCAATGCCAGCTTGGGCTACCTTGCGCGCCTTGGCTTTGATGCCAAAGATGGGCTTGATGTTATTATTCTTGGCGACCACCCCGTGGCCGAAGCCCTGCGGCAACGGGGCCTGCCACTGCGACATGTGCTTGATCTCACCCCTGCACAAGCGGCAAAAAAATTAAAACTCGGCGCCTGTCATGGGCCCTATGCCGATGATTTTTTTGCGCTCGCCCTCAGCCGCCACACTCTTGAGTTGCCTTTATTACCGCCCAAAATTGCTGAACGGCAAAAACGTCGTACCCGCATTCGCACCTTTCTGCTTGGGGCGGCACTTATTACTGCCAGCCTTAGTTTTTACTTCACGCAAAATGTAGCGCAAATTTTTCAACGCGATGCAGAAATTGCCTTAGCCCAAGCACAAATTATTGTGCTGCAAAGCCAATTGGATGGGTTGGAAACCTCTTTAGGTGTTTATCCGGTTAAAGCCCCACAAATTGCCGCCGTGCTTGATATCTATAAACATATCCAAACATTGCCCACAAATCCGCTTAAGCATTGGCAACAGATAACGGCAAACCTGCCGCGCAATCTGCGCCTTAATGCTTATAGCTGGCGCAATTTGTTAGATACAAATACCACTGTGACCGCAAGCGCCACAGTTGCCGAACAATCGATAGCCCGCCTCACGCTAGACCTGCGCCTGCAAGACAATGCCACGCAAAGTATTGTTGCCGTAAACCAGTTGCAGGCAACACTTAAAAATGCTCTGCCCAACACTAATATCAGCATCACCAAACAAGCCATGGATTTGCTGCAAGACCAAACCTTCACGGCCAGTTTTGGTGTTAATAGCAGCGGCGAAAATCTGCGCGGCAATAATGAGGCTGAAATCACCCTCGAAGAAATGGCCCAACCATGAATCTGCGCCAGCCCCTGCCCCCTTATGTGCCCGTGCTGTTTATCGTTATGGCTATCATCGCCGCCATTCATTGGCTGTATGTTGAGCCCAGCTTGTTAGAGCGTCAGCAAAATCTGGCGGCATTATTGGCACAACAAGAAGAGATGCAGCAAAGATTAAACAATACTGGCGCCGAGCTGCAAACCATCAGAATGCGTCGCATCGAATATGAAAAACTGCTCAAGGCCGATTTTATCGGCGAGCAAGACCGCCTCACTCTGGCGCGTCGTATCGATAATTTGCGGCTTAAACACAAGCTCTCTGGCTTAGCGATTAACATGCTGCCCGCCTCAGAAATTGCTATGCCCACACTGAATGAGGCCGGCTTTAAACTACAAAGCACAATCATCGAGCTTAATCTGGCCGCTTTTTTAGATACAGACATTACTGCTTTTATCGATGAGCTACGGGCGTCAGCTGGCACAAGCTATATTCTGGCTTTTGATATGCAGAAAGCCGCGGGCAACATGTCGAGCTGGCGTAACAGTTCCCTAGAGCAACTGGCGCAAACAATCACTGGCAAAGTCACCTTAATCTGGCTCAGCGCCGTGCCCCAAGCGCAAGGAGCCACGCCATGAGACGGCTTATCGGCGCGACCTTGCTGCTCGTACTTTCTACCAACACAAGCTTAGCGCAATCCAACTTTCTCACCACCGAAGAAGCCATGTTTATGGAAAGGGCCCGAGCCAGCATGGGGCAAAGCCAGCCAACAGGTGTTGAACTTTTTGGCAAGAGCAATGATCTCCCCAGCGATGAGGCCGACCGTTTAACCTTACGCTCGCTCATTTACTTTGCCGAAGACCGCTGGAGTTTCTGGCTGAATGAACAACAAATCACCCCCACACAAATACCCAATAATATTCGCCTTGAACAGATAAATGCCGAATATGTGCAGCTCACCTATATCCAACAATCGGGCCGCGGTGTGGTGCGTCTTAGGCTGCGCCCACAAGAACAATATGATTTAGTGCAACGGCGCTTCATCAATGCCAAATCAAACATTTATCTTGGGCCATAATGCAGCCGCTGCTTGTTGAAAACCTTACTGTGCAAATGGGCAAAAATACTTTGCTGCACGATATAAGTTTTGCCGTAGCACCAGGCAGAATTATTGGCCTTATTGGCCTTAATGGTGCTGGCAAAACAACCTTGCTTAAAACTTTGGTTGGTTTGCGCCAAGCACAAAGCGGCAGCATTCGTATTTTTGGCGAAGCACCCGCGCATAAAAACACCCGCAATTATTTGGCCTATTTGCCCGAAAAATTTATGCCCGCCCTGCAACAAAATGGGCATGAGTTTTTACACGCGCTAGCGGCCCTGCGCGCACAAAAGCTGAGTGCAGATGATATTGCGCAATGCTTACAAGCGCTGCAATTAGACCCCACGGCCTTAGCAAAAAAACTACAGCATTATTCTAAGGGCATGCTGCAAAAACTTATTTTTGCCAGCGTTGCGCTGTGTCGCGCGCCGCTGTGGCTGCTTGATGAGCCGCTCGATGGCTTAGACCCGGTGGCCCGTCAATTATTGCACCAGCTGTTAAAACGTCACAAAGCGCAAGGCGGCAGTATTATATTGTCCACCCATTTGTTGGCCGAGGTTGAGAGCCTCATTGATGATGTTTTAATTATGCATCAAGGACGATTGCTAGCTGCAACCGACATGGCTAGTTTTTGCCGCACGCAAAATAAACAAAAACTCGATGACGCCTTTTTGCAGAAAATAACCGGCTAATGCATCTGCTTATTACCCATTTAATGCAGCAATATCAGGGCCCGGCCTTGTGGGTTTCAACAGCGGGGCGTCTGGTGCAAGCCAACAGCAAGGCCGATGCCGCTTTTGCCGCCCAGCCTGATTTATTGCCCGAAATTTTGCAGCAACTATCGACCAGCGGTAATATTATTTATACACAAAATCAGCAGCCGAGCTGGGCTTGGCTGGTCATACCGCAAACGCTTGGCGATACTGTGCTGCTGGGTTTTGATATCAGCCTGCAACATAATTTACAGCAAGTGCTGCTTGAATCGCGCGGCCGCTATAAACATTTGCTCGATCTTTCAGGTGAAACAATTTGGGAGACCGATGCCGCAGGTTGTTTTAGTTTTTGTTCGGCCTCGGGCTTACTTGGGCATCAAGCGGCCGACATGATAGGACAAAACGCCACACAGCTGTTGCCCAGCCAAAATAACAACCACCCTTTTATAACAAATAGCGCCTTTTATAAAACACCGCATTGGCTGAAGGCCGCCGATGGCAGCTGGCGTTATTGTGTTATCACCGCCGAACCCCTACCCCATGGCGGTGCGCGTGGCCTGTTGCAAGACACAACCCTCGAATGGCAACAGCAGCAAGAGCTGGCACAATTACGCCGCAATGAAGCGCTCCATGCCCATGTGACCAATAAATTACGGCAAGGTCTTACGGGGCAAGCCTTGTTCGGCGATGCCGCCCGCGCCATAGTTTATGTTTTGGGCCTTACGGGTTGCGCTATTTTTAGCTGTAGCTCTGCTGGTCAAAATCCAAATTTAGAGGGTGCGTTTGGGCAAGCCCCGCCGGATTTTTCAGCCCTTTGGCACAAGGCGCAATTTCAATTACAACATACCGAGCTTGGTTTAGTTCAATTGACACAATATCAAGACGAACCCAATGGTTTGATTTGGTGCAGCACCAATAATGACCAATGGCACGCACAAGATAGCCACGCCATTAGCCAACTGGCGGCACAATTAGGCTTAGCCCTGTTGCAACAAAGCTATCAGCAGCAACTGCAAAAACTTTCTTACCATGATGAACTAACCGGCCTTTATAACCGGCGGGCCTTCACCGAGCGCCTGCAACAACGACTAAGCCGCGCCCAAACACAATTAGGCGGCTTGCTCTTTATCGATCTCGATAATTTTAAAATGATCAATGACCAGCTTGGCCATGAGGCCGGTGATAAGGCCTTACAGGCTGTGGCCGAGCTTCTCTGCCGCAGCTTGCGTCCAGGCGATATGGCAGGCAGGCTGGGTGGTGATGAGTTTGTTATTTGGCTAGACCGCATTAGCCGCGCTGAAGCTCAAGCCATTGGCCTCCGTTTATTGCGCCTCACAGCAGAGCTGCAAGGCTTTTCGGCCAACGCCGCAAGCCCGCTTGGTTTTTCGCTTGGGTTAGCGCTGCCACCCCCACAAGATGCCATAGCGCTCCTTGCCGCTGCCGATGCCGCCATGTATAAAGGCAAAAAACAAGGCAAGGGCCGCCTTGCTATGGCCGATACCAACGAACTTCTAACAGCGACCCATGCTCATGAATTATGACGTTGCCAAAAATAATGCCCGCGCCAAAGACGAAAATCTGCGCCTGAGCGTGGCACAAAACAACAGCACCACGCCCGAACTGCTCTATTTTTTAGCCAGCGATGCCGCCGATACTGTGCGGGTTGCCGTGGCACAAAACCCGCAAACACCGCGCCAAGCCGACCGCCTCTTGGCCGATGATCGCGCCATAGAAGTGCGGCAAATGCTGGCACAAAAAATTGCCCGCTTGTTGCCGCAGCTGGCCGTGCCCGCACAGCAAAGCCTAGGGCAATTAACCTATGATATTTTACTGCATTTAGCCCGCGACCAAGCGGCCAGCGTGCGGCAGGTCATAGCAACCGAGCTTAAAGATCACCCCTATGCCCCGCCACAACTCATCAATGAGCTCGCGCGCGATTTAGAATTGGCCGTGGCCGAGCCGGTTTTGCAATTTTCGCCAGTGCTCACCGATGAAGATTTGCTCGATATTATTACTTCAGCCCCCATTGCCGGCGCCATGAGCGCCATTGCCCGCCGCAACAACCTCTCAGGCCAAGTGGCCGATGGCATTGAAGCCACGCAAGACAGCGCGGCCATTGCCGCTTTGCTGGCCAATAACAGCGCACAAATACGCGAGGCCACCCTCGACCGCATTGTTAATGTGGCCGCACAACACACAGCTTGGCACGAGCCGCTAGTGCACAGGCCCGCTTTGCCAGATCGGCTTATCACTAAGCTGGCGTCTTTTGTGTCCAACACCTGTTTGCAGGTGCTCTGCCGCAGGCCGGGCCTTGATTTAGATTTATTGGCCACTCTGCGCGAGAAAATCAGCCAAAATGAGCCCGCCCGCGCCATCAAGCCTGAAGATTACAGCGAAGAGCAGCTGAGCGGCTATCTGCTGACCGGCAAAACCGATATTGTGCGGCAGGCGCTAGCCGCACGCAGCGGCATAAGCATGGTTATTGTTGAGAAAATTCTTGCCGCACAAAGTGCGCGTGGCACCACAGCTTTAGTGTGGCGAGCGGGCCTCTCTATGCGCTTTGCTATGCAGGCGCAAACGCGTCTGGCGCAAATTATGCCCACACAAATTTTGAATGCGCGTGGCGGCTTTGACTACCCACTCAGCGATGACGAAATGCGCTGGCAGCTTGAGTTTTTTGGCGCGCCCACAAAAAACTAGCCAAAAAAACAGGCGGGGGGGTTGCCACCCCCGCCATTTATCTTACTGACAGCTTATATTACTTGCTGCCATCGGTGGCGCAGCTGCTCTTACCTTTGCACTCATTTTTACCATCAGGGCTGTTACCCTTGCAGCTGTTCTGGCCTTTGCAGGCGTGCTTCTCAATGGTTGAGCATGCGCTCTTGCCTTTGCACTCATTTTTGCCGTCAGGGCTGTTGCCTTTGCAGCTATTTTGGCCTTTGCAGGCATGACGCTCTTTGGTGGCGCCCGCGGGTGACGCCGTGTCATGGCCGGTGGTGCCATGATCAGCGGCAAAAGCTGGGGCGGCAAAGTTTACGCCAAGTAAGCCCGCTAATGCAGCCACGGCCAAAGTTTTATTGCTCATCATTTTAAAGCTCCTGTTTAAAGTTATGTTATGCATTTAATAACTATACCAACCGTTCGGTATTGTTATGTGTAAATTGAGCGTCAGCTTTAAGCAAGTTAGATGTGATCGCTCTATTGTCACAGCTTGAATTCGCAATAAAAAAAGCTAAAGTTACACAGGCTGCAAAATAATTTAAATCTGTTAGAAAGTTGTTAAATGCCCCGAACGCAACACGCGAAAAACAAGATAATTGCCACGGCTGCCGATGTTTTTTACAAGCATGGCTATCGCGCCAGCAGTATCGATTTGATTACGAAATCAGCAGGCATTACCAAAGCCACGCTCTATCATCATTTTCAAAGCAAAGACCACCTCATTGATGAGGCACTTAAATATATGAGTGCGCTGCATCGCAATAATTATCTCAAAACATGGAGTAAACGCAGTTTGTCGGCCGAGCAAAAGCTCACCGCATTATTTGATGCTATGCACCATTCATTCAAACAGCCAGATTTTTATGGCTGCCCTTTTATAAATGCTGCCGGCGAATATAGCGAAAGCGCATCATCGGTGCGCCAAATATGTGCAGAGCATTATCGCTTCATCACCATCAAGCTTGAGCAATTTGCGCAAGACGCGGGCATGAATAATGCTAAAAACCTGGCCGAGCAAATCACCGCCTGCATCGCTGGCAGCTATAGTCATTTTTATGTGGCTGGCAATAAAAACGCCGCTAAGCATGGCAAAATAATGGCGCAGCATATTATCAATGCGCATCGCCCCTCACCCAAAAGCCGATAAATTATTGCGCTGTTTATTGAGGGCACTTTACCATTTCAACAGAAATTTACCTAAAAATGCGCCAAGGCTGGCAAAGAGTAATGTTGGTAAATAGTGCCAAAGTGCTAAATGCATCATAGAGTCATTCGCTTCAGCCAAACGCAAAGTAAGGCAACCCACAGCACTTGCGGCCAACACGGCAAATACGCCCGCTTGCAGGGGCTTAATCGTTGCGCCATAACGCAGCATCATAAAAATAATTGCCGCCGGAATAAGCGCCACCGCAGCAATACACAAGGCGCACTCCATTTTATGAGCGCTCTCATCTGGCACAACCATTCGGCCATCAATCGGCAAAAAAAGTTGCACAATAATGAGGAGAAACAATAGGGCAAAAAGCAAAAAAGGCACTTTAAGCCATGCTGATTTTTGATAGATATCGGGGTAAAGCGATAAAATAGCAGCAAAAGCACTGCAAAACAGCAATTGCACCAACAGCACCGTTTCGGCCACAAATAAGGGCCGCATAAATTGCACGGCTAAATCAGGCCGCAGCCCTAAAATATATTGAGCCGCAAGGCCATAAATTGCCATAACGGCGCACAGCCCCAGCGCCAAAATGCGCGGCTTGGGCATGGGCTTTACGGGCTTTACATCTTGGCTTAATTGCTCAATCAGGCTTTGAGTTTTATTCATATGGCAAACTTATCCCTTATCTTTTTCATGGCCCGATGGGCGGCAACTTTCACGGCCGACTCTTTCATATTGAGCTTAGCGCCCACCTCTTTAGCGGTAAAACCCTGCATATGCATCAGCGTTAAGATGTGTTTGTGTTTTTCGGGCACATCTTGCAGCAATTCATCAATCATAGATTCGTGGTCGGCGGGCACTTCGGTTACATCGGCTAAAATATTTTCTAATTCTGCTATATCGGTGGTTTGATGCTGCATTTGCGCATAATGTTTGCGCAAATGGTCGCTTATCCTAAAGCGGGCAATGGCGACAATCCATGGCATAATCGGCCGCTCGCCATCATAGGTATGGCGCGCTTTATGCATTGAAATAAGAATTTCCTGCACTATATCTTCTACATCGGCGGCGCCCACGCGGCGCGCTACCATGCGCAGCAAAATTGGCGAAACATGATTTAAAAATTGTGCATAGGCCAAACTATCGCCCTTTTGCCCCGCGCACAGCAGCCGTGCCAATTCTTTATATTTTTCGGTGGATGTAACCATAGGCGAGAGAATCCGTGAATAACAAGATGTAACGCAGTATAACATGAAACAGAATTTTCTATAGCAACATAAGGAGCAAAAATGACCAGCGAACGCGCAATTTTGGCAGGGGGTTGCTTTTGGGGTATGGAGGGGCTGATACGCAAATTACCGGGCGTGCTCGATACCACGGTTGGCTATACGGGCGGTCACCTCGCTAATCCTAATTATGAATTGATAAAAAAAGGCAATACCGGCCACGCCGAAGCTATCGAAATTATTTTCGATAATACCAAATTATCTTACCGCCAGCTTTTGGTGTTTTTCTTCCAAATTCATGACCCCAGCACCAAGGACAGGCAGGGTAATGATATTGGTACATCTTACCGCTCGGCTATATTTTATTTAACCGAGGCACAAAAAAATACCGCACATGAGGTTATTGCAGCTGTAACCGCCTCTGGCAAATGGCCGGGGCCGATTGTAACCGAAGTGACCGCTGCCAGCGAATTCTATAGTGCAGAAACATACCATCAGGATTACTTGGAAAAATATCCTAACGGCTACACCTGCCATTTTGTGCGCCCCCAATGGGCTTTAACAGATATATGAGGTTAACATGCAAAGACGCAACTTTCTGAAATCGGTTATGGCGAGTGGCGCTTTGTTACTGTTAAGCGCCAAAAATGTTATGGCCAAAAGCATAAGCAGCCTTACGCTGAGCAACGATGAGTGGCGCAAAAAACTAACCCCCGCGCAATATAATATTTTGCGGCAAGAAGGCACTGAGCGGCCCTTCACCAGCGAGCTCTTGCATGAGAAACGGCGCGGCATTTATAGCTGCGTTGGCTGTGACCTGCCCCTCTTTAACTCGGAGACAAAATTTGACTCGGGCACAGGCTGGCCCAGTTTTTTTGAGGCCATCAAAGACCATCTGGGCACCACCACCGATTATAAACTAGTTTTTCCGCGCACCGAATATCACTGCACCCGTTGTGGCGGCCATCATGGCCATGTGTTTAATGACGGCCCCAAGCCCACGGGCTTACGCTATTGCAATAATGGCGTGGCACTTAAATTTACCGCACAGGAGGGTTAAATGATTAAAAGCATCGGCAAAATTTTGGCATTGGGCATTATGGCTTTGGCAATATGCACAGTTGCGAAAGTGCATGCAGCACCGCAAGAGAACAGCGTAACCACAGCCGCAAAAACCGAGACTATTGTCTTAGCCGGTGGCTGCTTTTGGGGGGTTGAGGCAGTTTTTGAACATACCAATGGCGTGACCAATGTTATCTCTGGCTATGCGGGCGGCAAAGCCGAAAATGCTCAATATGAGCTGGTCAGTCGTGGCAATACGGGTCATGCTGAGGCGGTGCAAATCACTTACCATCCTGCTAAAATATCGCTGAACGAGCTGCTCGATATATTCTTTACCGTGGCACATAACCCAACGCAGCTAAACTATCAAGGCCCCGATCGCGGCACGCAATATCGCTCGGCCATTTTTTATAGCAGCGATGACCAGCGCAATATTGCCACCGCAAAAATTGCCACGCTTAATCAAAACAAACTATATAGCAGCCCCATTGTGACCACCTTGGAGCCACTGTCAGACTTTTATGCTGCCGAGGCCTATCACCAAAATTATGCGGCGGCCAACCCCTTTCAGCCTTACATACTGATTCACGATGCACCAAAAGTATCTGCCTTAGAGAAAAAATTCCCTAACCTGTTTAAGAATTGAGATCATCATGAATATGGTTGAAATCGGCTTATCATTTCTTGAAGGCCTGGCACTTATTATCAGCCCGTGCATTTTACCGGTTTTGCCCTTGGTGCTGGGTGCCTCGGTCGATGGCGGCAGACGTCGGCCATTTGGTATTATTTTGGGGTTTGTTTTGGCCTTTACCGCTTTTGCCATGCTGTCACGGCAACTTGTTAGCAGCCTTGGGTTAGATTTAGATATTATCAAATATGGGTCGTTGCTCTTTTTGGCTTTGTTTGGCTTGGTGTTGCTGTCTGAAAAACTGTCGGCCATTTTTAGTGCTGTAACACAGCGTTTTGCCAATGCTGGCAATGCTTTTGCAGCAAAGAGTGGCGATGGGTTTTTTAGCGGCATTGGCATTGGCATGCTGATTGGCCTGATTTGGACGCCCTGCGCCGGGCCAATTTTGGCCGCCATTCTGGTGCAGATTATTCGGCAGGAATCAAACATAGATGCGTTATTTTTAGTGGCCGCTTTTGCCACGGGCGCTGGCTTGCCGATGCTGCTCATCTCGCTTGCAGGCAGAAAAATAATGGGCAAGCTCGGTTTCTTTACCCGTCACGCCGAAACAATGCGCAAAGTGTTTGGTGTGCTGATTTTGTTGGCCGTTGCTTTTATCGCCTCAGGCAAGGACCCCGCCACAATTTTTAGCAAAAAGCCACCAGTACAAGTAACTCAAAGTGTGGGCCTGCAAGATGCGCTGGCCACACCCATACCTGCGCCCGAATTTGCAGGGCTACAAGCTTGGCTTAATAGCAACCCGCTAGCCATGCAGCAGCTGAAAGGCAAAGTAGTGCTGATAGATTTTTGGACCTACTCCTGCATCAACTGCGTGCGCACCCTGCCTTATGTGACACAATGGGACCGCAGCTATCGTGATAAGGGGCTGGTGGTTATCGGCATTCACTCGCCTGAATTTGAGTTTGAGAAAAATGCCGATAATGTGCGTGCGGCCATTCAAGCCCATAATATTGAATATGCCGTAGCTCTTGATAACCGCCTCGATACCTGGACGGCCTTCAAAAACCGCTATTGGCCGGCGCATTACCTCATCAATCAAGACGGGCAGATTGTCTATATCCATTATGGCGAGGGCAATTATCAAGAAACAGAAAATAATATCCGTTTTCTGCTTGGCCTCGATAAAAAAGCTGAGGCCGAACCGTTTGTGGCACCTTTTAGCATAAGCCAAACGCCTGAAACATATTTAGGCCATGCGCGGGCCAATAAATTCGTCAGCCCAGAAGCGAAAGATGCGGCCAACAAAAATAACAATACACGCTACAGCCTGCCAAAATTTCTGCCCGTCAATAGCTGGGCCTTACAAGGTTTATGGCGGCAAGAGGCCGAAAAAATCACCGCACAAGAGGCCGGTGCAAAGTTGCAGCTTAATTTTACCGCTGGCAAAGTTTTTGTGGTGTTAGGCTCGGCCAGTGGTCAGCCTATTAAAGCCACGCTAACCCTTAATGGCAACCAGCTTAATGAAAGCGCCGGTAAAGATGCACCTTTGGGCGAAGTTATTGTGGGCCAACATCGGCTTTACGAAATTATCAAACAGCCAAAAAGCGAGAACAGCCTTTTAGAAATAAGCGCTAATAGGCCAGGGCTTGAAGCCTACGCCTTCACTTTTGGTAATTAATGACATTTGCCCTGCGTCAAATGATGATGACCGCAACTGCGCTAGCCTGTGGCTCCCACCCAACGATGGAGCCGCCAAATGAAAACCGCAAACATTTATGCCGCCGACATAGCCACCAAAATTGAGAATTCCGCACACAGCAAACAGCCCGCGCTGACGCTGGCAAAATATACAGAGCTGCCTACCACAACGGCGCAAATGAGCCGCTACATAGATAATCTGCTGACCGCAGATGAACAGGCCGTTTGCAACATGGCAACGGATTAATGCATATGGTCGAAGCTGCTAAAATAAAATCTGCCTTGATTGTACCCAGCAGCCCATATTCAGAAAATATCTGCCTGCGCCGCGGCTCTGGCGTGCAGCCCTCAGCTTACACGCATCCATCCGATGATTATCTGCTCGATCATATGCTGCATGCGGCGGTGGCAAAATTTACCGGCGGTATATCGCCTGCGTCACTCATGCTTGCCTGGTTTGATTGGTGGGAGCATTTGCTGTTTTCGCCTTCAAAGCAGCAAATGCTCATTAAAAGCTGGATAAATAAAACAGCAAAATTTAGCAACTACACACTGCAAGCCGCATGGGGCCACAAAGCGCCACCCCTTATCATGCCACCCCCGACAGACCGCAGGTTTATCAGCGAAGACTGGCAAAAATGGCCATTTATGCTGATGCAGCAAGGGTTTTTATACTCACAAGAATGGTGGGCCGAAGCAACATCGGGGGTTCGCGGTGTTTCACCACATCATCAAAATGTTACTTCGTTTGTTGCGCGACAGCTTTTAGATATGATATCGCCTGCTAATAATCTTCTGCTCAACCCTGATATTCTAGAAACGACCGCAGCGCAAGGTGGCGCCAATTTCTGGCATGGTATGCTGAATTGGCTGGATGATACAAAGCGTGCCTATGCAGATAAACCACCCGCAGGGGCAGACCGCTTCGTGGTGGGCGAAAATATCGCCTGCACGGCCGGAAAAGTGGTGTTCTGCAACCATCTTATCGAGCTTATTCAATATACGCCAACGACAGCAGAGGTCTATGCCGAACCTATCCTCATCACACCCGCATGGATCATGAAATATTACATTCTTGATTTGTCCGCACATAACTCGCTGGTAAAATATCTGGTCGATAAGGGGCATACGGTGTTTATGATTTCGTGGCGCAACCCAAATGCACATGACCGCGAGGTGAGCCTAGAAGATTATCTGCATAACGGGCTTGGTGCCGCATTAAAGGCGGTAAAAGCCATTACCCATACGCCGCAGATTCAGGCGTTGGGTTATTGCTTAGGCGGCACGCTGCTAGCCATAATGGCCGCAAAATTGGCGCGCGATGGCGATGATTCACTTAAAACACTTACATTTCTTGGCTCGCAGGTCGATTTTGACGAGGCCGGTGAACTGCTTTTATTTGTTGATGATAGCCAGTTGGCATTTTTAGAAGATGTCATG
The DNA here is from genome assembly GCA_027485855.1 of Rickettsiales bacterium. Lineage (GTDB taxonomy): Bacteria > Pseudomonadota > Alphaproteobacteria > JAIXQD01. Next base: position 429,384 of record JAIXQD010000001.1, read on the forward strand.
TGGCAGCAAGGCTATCTTGATAAATCCCAGATGGCCGGCACATTTCAGATGCTGCGCTCGAATGATCTGATTTGGTCGCGCATCATCACTGATTACCTGCAAGGCAAACGTGCCCCGATGTTTGATTTAATGGCCTGGAACGCCGACGCCACACGCATGCCTTACCGCATGCATAGCGAATATCTGCGCGAGCTCTTTCTCAATAACAATCTGGCTGAAGGCCGCTTTATGGTAGGCGACAGACCCGTTGCTTTGCAAGATATCCGCACGCCCATCTTTTCGGTTGGCACAATGCGCGATCATGTCGCGCCATGGAAATCAGTTTATAAAATTCTGCTGCTCACAGAGAGCGATATAACCTTTGTGCTTGCCAGTGGTGGTCATAATGCGGGCATTGTTAGCGAACCAGGGCATAAGGGCAGAAGCTACCAAATTTCTACCATGCCAGCATCGGCACGTTACACGCCACCCGGCCAGTGGCAAAGCAACACCCCAACCAAAGAAGCTTCATGGTGGGATGAATGGCAAGCGTGGCTTAATACGCACTCAGCCGCAAAAATCAAACCACCAACCATGGGGAATAAAGAATATGCCATTATAGCGGATGCGCCCGGCAGCTATATATTAGCAACATGAACAGGCGCCGGTTTCTTATTGGCGTGGCTGGCTCCGCTGGCTTTTGATGTGTTCTCTCCTGCAAAGACCAAGAATAATTGCTATGCCAAGCAAATACAATCTTCCCCGGGCGTTGCTGTTGTGACAACTTACCAAGACAACCCTGAATTACGCCAACCCTGAATTACGCAGCAAGCTAATGCGATTTATAAGGTGGCTTTCTGCACGTTGTTGCACAAACGCTTTAAGCATTTTATTTCTTCTTTTTAGCTGTGTGATATTTTTTGCGCAGCTGTTCAATATTGACCGAAGGCGCAGGAAACTTCATTTGTAGCGCCTCCATATAGTCTACCAGAATCTGTGAAACAGCTAAATCGCGGAACCATTTATGATTAGCCGGAATAACGAACCACGGCGCATATTCTGTGCTGCATTTTGATAGCATATCATTAAATGCTGCCTCATAATCATCCCATCGTTCACGGTCAGTATAATCAGCCTTGTTAATTTTCCAGTGCTTAGCCGGATTATCAAGCCTGTCCTTAAAACGCCTCAGTTGCTCATCCTTACTAATATGTAAAAAGAATTTGATGATGTGTGTGTTGTTGTCGCAAAGATACTTTTCAATCGCATTAATCTGCTCATAGCGCTTTATCCAAACAGCTTTTGGCACCAAATTATGAATGCGCACTGTCAGCACATCTTCATAATGGGAGCGATTAAAAACGGTCACCTCACCTTTAGCCGGAACATCGCGATGAGCCCGCCACAAGAAATCATGGTCATGTTCGAGGCTGGTTGGTTGTTTGAAAGAGGCCACTTTGCAGCCCTGAGGATTCATAGCGCTGATAACATGGCGAATAGTGCCATCTTTGCCGCCGCTATCAATGGCTTGCAGGCAAATTAATAATGAGCGCTTATGCTCAGCATAGAGCAATTCTTGCAACTCACGGACACGCAGATTGTTATGCTCGATGAGCTTAAGCGCACCCGACTTACTCACAGTTTTATCAGTAAAATTGGGGTCGATTTCGGCAAGCATCACATCCGCTCCGGGCTTGATGAGCAAGCGCTTTAAATAATTCACGATGTTTTCAACATAGTATCCGCCCGTGGGCATAGTTTTTTAAACAAAAAATGCATGGGCACAAATACCAAGAAAATCATCGTCGCTGCCAGAAATATAAGATAAACAAAAGGTGGCAATGAGGTTTGTACCTTATCAACCCCATAGACCCAGTTGATATTATCTTCAGGTAAGGTCAGCGCATAGGTCAGAGGTATTATAATTAATGCCAATAAGCTCTGAGCCAAGAGCGCGCGCTGATCATAACCAAAGCGCAGCAGCATAAAAATAATCACCGCAGGCATAGGGAAATGAAACAGCGACAGCCCGCGTAAATAAATTGATAGATGCGGATCAAACATATAATCGGCCATATGGCCAAGCGTGCCTCCTGAAAAAAAGGCAGTCATCCATATTGTTTCAAAAGGCAGCACGCCTATGGCCATCATGCTGCTAATGAGCGAGCTTCTCAGCCAAAGCGCGGGCACCATGAGCAACAGCGCTATATCCGAAAACCAAAGAAAATTAGTGGGCCCATATTGATACCAATAAACAGGCACAATCACGCACACCATCAATGTGTAGGAAATGCTAACCCACAAAGGGATATGGTTATTTTTTTCTGCTCTATGAGCCAGTGCGCCGCCTTCGTTTTCCCAACGTGAAAACGCCCCGTAACGCATCCGCGCCGGCGTAAATGTTTTTTGCGTTGGGTCGGGCATAATTTTCCTTAATTGAGAAAAGCGCGCGGCAAGTGGCGTTAGGCCATATATATCCGGCATTTAGTCAACATCGTTTGATGCCCATCAAACGACGACGCACAGTAAAAAGTTTTTTGCGTTTTTGACGAACGACAAATCAACGTCGTTTGGGCTGGACTATGGTGCGCCCAACATCATGTATGGCACAAAGGGAGAAACAATCATGAAAGCACTTGTTTATCTTGGCCCAGGCAAAAAAGAATGGAAAGACTGCCCAAAGCCAGACATCACCGCGTCAACCGATGCCATCATCAAAATCACCAAAACAACGATATGCGGCACCGACCTGCATATTTTAAAAGGCGATGTCGCCAGCTTCCGGCCCGGCCGCATACTTGGCCATGAAGGTGTAGGGGTTGTTGATAAAGTGGGCAATGCAGTCACAGCATTTAAAGCGGGCGATAAAGTGCTGATTTCTTGCGTGAGCGCTTGTGGTAAATGTGAATATTGCCGCAAGCAAATGTATTCGCATTGCACCACGGGTGGTTGGATTCTTGGCAATAGCATTGATGGCACGCAAGCAGAGTTTGTGCGCATTCCGCATGCCGATACCAGCCTATACCCTATCCCTGATGGCGCAGACGAAGAAGCACTGGTTATGCTCAGTGACATTCTGCCCACGGGTTTTGAGTGTGGCGTGCTGAACGGCAAGGTTCAACCAGGCAATAGTATTGCTATTGTGGGCGCAGGGCCAATCGGCCTTACGGCTCTACTAACGGCACAATTTTATTCGCCAGCACAAATCATCATGATTGATCTTGACGATAATCGCCTTGAGGTGGCAAAGCGTTTCGGCGCCACAGATACTATTAACAGCACCGATGGTAAAGCCATGGACGCGGTGATGAATATAACCGGCAAGCGCGGGGTTGACACAGCTATTGAAGCCGTGGGCGTTCCCGCCACATTCGAGCTATGCCAGCAAATCATTGCACCTGGTGGCACAATCGCAAACATTGGTGTTCATGGCACGAAGGTTGATCTTCATCTGGAAAAACTATGGGACCGCAATATCAGCATCACAACGCGATTGGTTGATACTGTAAGCACAGCTATGTTGCTAAAAATTCTGCGCTCTAAAAAAATTGACCCAAAGCAACTCATCACCCACCGTTTCAAATTTGCCGACATGCTTGAGGCCTATGACACTTTCATGCATGCCGCAAAAACCAAAGCACTAAAGGTGACTATAGAGGCTTAGCATGCCACGCGCACAAATCGTCCGAATTTTTTGAGGATAAAACTAAAAAGGATAACAACCATGAAACCTTACTCAGCAATGCAAAAAAACATCAGCAAATGTGGTTTTAAACAAAGAAATTATCTAATTGCTGCCACTGCAAGCCAACTAAAATGGTAAACGCAGAGCGCGATGAAGCCGAGCGCGTTGCATGGGCGGCATCCGGCGTATCGTCAGTCGATAATCAGATCACCATCGCGTGGTCATGGTTCGCGGCGGCCTAGTTCATTTATTTCTACGCACCAAACTCGCTGGCATTACGGAGCCTGCGAGCCTTTCAATCCTCTTTAAGGGCCAAAACCATGACATATCAAAGCATCAACCCCTATAATAACAATTTTTTGGATAGGTTCGAGGAAATGAGCGATGAAAAGCTAGAAGCCGCGCTTAAAACCGCATCTAGCTGCTTTGATAGCTGGAAGCAAAAAAGCTTTAGCGCGCGTGCCAGCGTAGTGGCCAAAGCCGCCGCGATTATGCGTTTGCAAGTCGATGAATTTGCCAAAATTATCACGCTTGAAATGGGCAAGCTCATCGCACAAGCGCGCGGTGAAGTTATGCTCAGCGCCGATATTCTGGATTACTACGCAAGAAATGCACAAGCATTTTTAGCGCCACGAGCCCTGTCGCCTGAATCGGGCCAGGCCTATATAGAAAATGCGCCCTTTGGTGTTCTCTTTGGTGTTGAGCCGTGGAACTTTCCTTATTACCAGCTCGCACGTTTTGCCGCACCAAGCTTAATGGCGGGCAATGTGGTGATGGTAAAACACGCTGATTCTGTGCCGCAATGTGCGCTAGCCTTTGAAAAATTATGGCTGGATGCCGGTGCGCCCAAGGGTGCCTATACCAACATGTTTATATCCTACGATCAGGTGGCACATCTTATTGATGACCCGCGCATTAAAGGCGTGGCGCTCACCGGTGGCACAGAGGCAGGTAAAAAAGTAGCCAAGCAAGCCGGTCAAAATATGAAAAAAACTACTATGGAGCTCGGTGGTAATGATGCCTTTATTGTGCTGGATGATGCTGAATTAGATAAAACAGTGCAGTGGGCGGTATGGGCGCGGATGAATAATACCGGCCAATGCTGTGTTGCTGGCAAGCGTTTTATTGTGGTGGAATCGCTGGCGGATAGTTTTCTCAAAAAATTTGCGGCGGCACTCTCAAGCCTTAAGCCCGGTGACCCAATGGACGAAACCACCACGCTTGGGCCCTTATCCAGCGAGGCCGCACTGGTGAAATTATTGGCACAAGTCAAAAATGCCATAGATCATGGGGCAAAATTGGTGATAGGCGGTAAGCGCTTAGATATAAAGGGCGCATTTATGCAACCAACGATTCTGAGCAACATCACACCCGATAACCCTGCTTATAAAGAGGAGTTCTTTGGGCCGGTGGCCTTGTTCTTCCGTGTTAAGGACGAGAACGAAGCCATTGCGCTGGCCAATGATTCTGAGTTTGGCTTGGGCGGGTCTGTTTTTACCAAGGATATTGAGCGCGGCAAACGCGTGGCCAGCCGCATTGATACGGGCATGGTATTTATCAACCACCCCACATGGACAACGCCCGACCTTCCCTTTGGTGGCATAAAAAATTCTGGCTATGGCCGCGAGCTGTCGAGCCTCGGCATTCAAGAATTCGTCAACAATAAACTAATCCGCATCGAATCCATCGATGCTGCCGCTTAACATATAGGAGATACAATTATGACTGATAACAAAAAACTCGTCTGGTTCATCACGGGCTGCTCTACTGGTTTTGGCCGCGAGCTTACCAAACATGTCTTACAACTTGGCTACCCCACAGTTGTAACATCGCGCAACCCAAAAGATGTGGCGGATTTAGCAACATTGGGTGATGCGCTAATTCTGCCATTGGATGTGACTGATAGAACGCAGGCAGAGGCCGCCATTAAAGCCGCAGAAGAAAAATTCGGCCAGATTGATGTGCTCGTTAATAACGCCGGTATTGGCTATTTTGCTGCCATTGAGGAAAGTGAAGAAGCTGAAGTGCGTAAGATGTTCGACATCAATGTCTTTGGCCTCAGCCGCATGATTCATTTGGCTCTGCCCCAAATGCGTAAACGGCGCAAAGGCTTGATTGTTAATTTCTCTTCGCTTGCGGGTATTTGTGGATTTCCTGCGGCAGGTTATTACTGTGCAACAAAATTTGCTGTTGAAGGCCTGTCTGAAGCACTGCGGCAAGAAATAGAGCCACTCGGTATCAAGGTTATGGTGGTGGAACCAAGCGGTTTCCGCACCGACTGGGCGGGGCGCTCGGCGAACGAAAGCAAAGATCAGATTGCTGATTATGCGGCAACGGCCGGTGCTAACCGCACACATATGCGCACCGATTCTGGCCAGCAACCTGGTGATCCGGTACGCGCCATGCAAGCCTTGGTCAAAGCGGCCTTATCAGCAAATCCGCCGCGCCATTTACTGCTTGGCAACAATGCATTTGATTTTGCCATGGCCAAGCTGGAAGAACTGCGCAAAGACTTTAGCGCCGGTGAAATCATGGCTCGTGCCGCCGACTTTCCAAAAGGGACGCCAATAAAAGCTGCTTAAACTTAGCCTAAAGTTAAAAGGAAATACGAACATACGCCATGGCTGGGTTCTGCTTTAGCCTCGTAAAGGATGATGCAGGATGAGCATGTCCGCACCAGTTGAAAACCAGCCAAAACTCTGGCTTACGCAACTGCCCAAATTGTCGCCCGATGGGAATAAATACATGCGCGGTCATGCCCTCATTTACGGGGGCTATCCCATAACTGGTGCGGCACGGTTGGCGGCACGTGCTTGTGCACGCATGGGCGCTGGGCTTACCACCATCGCGGTGCCGGAAATAGCTTTTGCTATTTATGCCGCCTCACTTGATAGCATTATGGTAACACCCCTAACCGCATCCAATGATTTTAAGCATTTGCTTAATGATAAACGGCTTTCAGCATTCCTTATTGGCCCAGGCGCTGGAGTGGGTGACGATATACGCAATGATGCGCTAGCCATGCTCGCAACTGGCAAGCCCACTGTGCTTGATGCAGATGCCATCACGATTTTTCAAGATGAACCGCTTGCATTGGCCGACGCCATTATTGGGCCATGCATTATTACGCCCCATGAAGGAGAGTTTGCCCGATTATTTAACAGCAGCGGTGACCGGCTTAGTCGCGCCTGCGCCGCCGCAAAACAGAGCGGCGCCATTATCGTGCTCAAGGGCCATAAAACAATGATTGCCAGCCCCGATGGCCGTGTAATCATAAATAGCAATGCGCCAGCAACATTGGCAACCGCAGGTTCAGGCGATGTCCTAAGCGGCATGATACTTGGCCTACTTGCGCAAGGCATGGAACCATTTTTTGCTACCGCCGCCGCCGTGTGGCTGCATGGCGCTGCTGCCAGTAAATTTGGGCCATGCCTCATAGCAGATGATTTGCCCGATTTACTGCCAGATGTGTTTCGACAAATACACAACTAAAGGAAAGAATTATGCCCAGCCAACAACCAGCCGCAAAAGCTGAAGCAGTCAGTGCTATGGCGGCAATTTATCAGCCGGAATTTAATATATTTTATAATGGCGAAGCACCACCTAAGCACTATTGGCGCCTAACTTTCGGGCTGATTCAATATAATTTTTTCGTCTCTTGTCGCTTCCTTCAATCATACCAAAATAGCTTATACCAACTGGCCCAAGGCCACAAAATTTAAGCATCGTCTTCAGCGCTTTTGCGCCATGCGCCATGAAATAAAACCGATAAATAATGCTTGGCATGCCCATCGTTTGGATAAGGCGCACAGATTTTCTGCTCAACAAGCCATTTCTAAAGGGATTTTTTGACTTCAGGTCATAGGCAAAGCCTTTGGTAAAGCAGCGCTCAAAAAAGCCTTTGAGTAAAGCCGGAATCATATATTCCCACATGGGATAGACAATCACGATATGATCTGCCCATCGGATTTTTTCTTGTGTGTTGACAAGATCCGGCTCTGGCGTTTGATTGCCCTGATAGCCCTCATGCAAGATAGGATCAAAATGTAATTTTGCGATATTGACAAGCTGAACATTTTGCCCGGCACCCATCGCTCCCTCTTTATATGCGTTTGCCAGCACTGCACAAAAACTTTCGCGCTCTTGTGCAGGGTGGCCCAGAAGTATCAGGATATTTTTAGCCATAAGCCCTCTTATATAGTGTTTAAACGATTATTGTTTAGATTTAAGGTTACAACGTAAAGCGCGCTTGGCACGCAGCAGCAATGACAATTTCCTCATCGGACGGAATCACATAAACAGCAAAATTACCAGCCCACTGAAGTAAACTCGTTATTTTACTCCGCACTCCTGCGACATTTTCACCAATACCACCAGTGAAAACCAACGCATCCAATCCGCCCAGTGCAGGCAGCAAGGCAGAAATTTGTCTCGCGGCAAATATGCAATAAAGCTCAATCGCCTCAAGCGCAGTTGGGCTGTTACTTGCCAGCAATTGCTGCATATCACTACTACTGGCAGAAACACCCTTTAGGCCAGATTCGTGATACAGCATATGGCTGAGCTCAGCCACCGACATAGCCGTCTCAGTCAGTAAATAAAGCAAAACGCCCGCATCCAGCGCGCCGCAGCGTGAGCCCATCATCAGCCCATCCAACGTAGAGAAACCAGTGCTGCAGGCAACACTTTGTGAATGATGTAATGCACAGGCGCTAGAGCCACCACCCAAATGCGCCACAATCACGCGTTCATGTTCTGGCATGGTCTCGGCCACATGTTGGTAGGAAAGCCCATGAAAGCCGTAGCGCATAATGCCCGCCTCATGCAGTTGGCGAGGGATAGCAAATCTGCGCTGATTATCCGCTATACTATGATGAAACGCCGTATCAAAACAGGCGATATGCGCAATGTTTGGGTAAAGCTTTCGTGCCGCTTCAATTAAAACAAGTGCGGCAGGCTGATGCAATGGTGCAAGTGGTATCAGGTCTTTCAGTTTTTCAAGCACGGCATCGGTAATCAACGTTGCTTGCGTAAAATCCTGCCCGCCATGCACCACCCTATAACCAATAGCAGCAATATCATATTGCCCAATCGAGCAGAGCCATTCATCCACTTGCTCGCTATTATGCGTTTGCGTATGGCCTTTGCGCTCTAGCGTTACGGCATCAAACGTAGCAAAGCGGGTATTGACCGACCCCGCATTGCAAGTAACAATTATGCTCATGTGGCTTTGGTTCTGGCATAAAGCAAAGCCAGCGCGCAGGAAACCACACGATTTTCAGCATCACCAGCGCGGCTGGTAAGAATAATCGGCACTTTCGCCCCCAGCACAATGCCCGCACCTTGCACGCCCGAGAAATAGCGCAGCTCTTTATAAAGCATATTGCCAGATTCAATATCAGGCACGACTAAAATATCTGCATTGCCCGCAACGGCCGAGCGAATGCCCTTAATCGTTGCCGCCTCTCTTGAAATTGCATTATCAAAAGCAAGTGGCCCATCAATAATGCCGCCGGTAATTTGCCCGCGCTCGGCCATTTTGCAAAGTGCCGTGGCATCGAGCGTTGATGGGATTTTCTCGGTAACAATTTCAACCGCAGAAAGAATTGCAACTTTTGGAACACCCAACTTAAGTGTCGTAAACAAATCGATGGCGTTTTGCACAATATCGCGTTTGTCCAGCAAGCTAGGTTTAATATTGATGGCCGCATCGGTAAGAAAAAGTGGTTTCGGATAGCTGGGCACATCCAGCACAAATACATGGCTCATGCGGCGCGCCGTGCGCAGGCCGTTTTGTTTGTTAATCACGGCTTGCATGAGCTCATCGGTATGTAGCGCGCCCTTCATGATAGCGTCAACGCTGCCATCATTGGCCATTTTAACAGCGGCATCAGCAGCCGCATGGCTGTGCGCTGTCGCAAAAATTGTATAAACCGAAATATCGATGCCGGCCTCTTGTGCCGCTTTGCTAATTTTAGCTGCCGGCCCCACTAAAATTGGCTCAATAATACCCGCTTTTGCAGCAGCCACAGCACCACTGAGCGAGACATTATCCACCGGATGCACCACCGCAACTTTTAGTGGTTTCAGTGCCGAGATTTTATCCAGCAGCCACGCCTCATAATTATGTGCACTTGTTTTTATTTGCACTTCTGGTAGCGGCAAAATATTCCAACTTATTTTTTCTGCGGGTGCCAGTGCGATGGCCTCTCCCTCTACAACATGTTCGCCTTTTTGATTGGTGCACAGCGTTGCAAAAGTGATGCGCTTATGCTTATCGTCTTTGGCAATGACCTTCACTGATGCAGTGACCACATCGCCCAAATGCACCGGCCGCAAAAACTTTAATGTTTGCTGTAGGTAAATTGTACCCGGGCCAGGCAGCTGCATGCCAAGCAGCACTGAGAACATCGAACCCGTCCACATGCCATGGCCAACGATTTGATGAAAGATATCGGTTTTGGCATAGGCCTCATCGAGATGCGCTGGGTTCATATCGCCCGTAACCGTGGCAAAAAGCTGAATATCTTGCTTGGTCAATGTGCGCGTCATAGTGGCGCTGTCGCCGATATTTACTTCGTTGTAGGTTTTATTGGTAATGCAAGCGGGCGTATTGGGCATACTATCCATCAATCATGTGAATGCCGCCGGTGATATTTTTGGCTAAATCACTCACCAGAAATGCGGCCATATTGCCAATGTCGCTTAAATCAACCATGCGGTGCAAAGAGGCTTTCGCTTGGCTATCAACCAAAATTTTATCAAAATCTTTTATGCCCGAGCCAGCTCTGGTGTTGATAGCACTGGGCGAAAGCGCGTTAACGCGGATATTTTTATCGCCCAACTCAACCGCCAGATATTTCACCGTGCTTTCTAGCGCGGCCTTCACGGGCCCCATCAAACCATAGTGATTGACCACTTGCGCAGAGCCCACATAAGTCACCGTTAACAAGCTGCCGCCTGAGCTCATAAGTGGCTCAGCCAGCTTTGCCATGCGAATGAAAGAATGGCAGGAAATATCCATGGCCATTAAAAACCCATCTTTCGAGCAATCCGTAACACGGCCATGCAAATCGGCTTTAGGTGCAAAGGCAATAGAGTGCAGCAAAAAATCCAGCTTGCCCCACTCCTTTAGGTGTGTATCGAACAGCACATCCATTTCAAGGTCATCTTGCACATCGCAGGGCAAAATAATTATCGAGCCTAACTGCTCGGCCAGCGGTCTGACATAGGGCTCGGCTTTAGCATTGGCGTAGGTTATGGCGAGTTCTGCACCTGCCGCCTTAAAAATACGCGCACAGCCATAGGCAATACTCTGCTCATTGGCGATACCAACAATCAGGCCTTTTTTGCCATTAAGATCGAGTATTGCAGTCATGGCTGGCAGGCTCTTTAGCGGTTAAGATGACAAAGGCGCTCATAGGCATCGCGCGTCGCAAATTTTGCAGTGGCCCAGGTTAAACGTGAAGGCCCGCGCTCTTCATTGCCAATTTCTCTATTCCATTGTTTTTCTAACTGCGCTTCAATCTCGGCAAAATCGCGCCCCACATAGGTTGAATAGGCCTCAATGCCAAAACGATAGGCTGGCGCATAGCTATCATAGGCAATGGCCGAATCAAAATAATCGCGGTGCTTATGGTTGTTTCTCCAATAGGCTTCTTCTTTGTTGGGGCTAACTGATTGAGCAATGTCTTTGCCAGCAAGCGCACCCAGCGTGGCCCCAATGGCAACACCAGCCACTATGCCAGGCGCCCCCGCAACTGTGCCCACTGCCGCGCCTTCCAAGGCCCCCGCCGCCGCAGCACCCGCCACAGCGCCAATGGCCGCCCCGACTGAACCGCCAACAATATGGCTATCCTGTTTGCTGGCATGAATATTGGCATTTGGGTTTTTGCTGTGTGTCATAATATCTCCTGATGAATGGGGTTGTTGCACAGATATTTTTTGTGCTCGAGCGCACCATAGCGAAGCCATGAGCGGGCGTATTTGCCCACCATCAAATCATACGCAAGCAAGTTTTTTTGTGGCTTTGACCTGCATCAAATGAAACAGGACGCATATGCGCTATTCATAAAGAAATATTTTTAGGAATAGCCGCATGGAAACTGCAAAAACCATCGAAGATGAAGATTATAAAAAGATATTCCAGCAATATCTGGAAATCTGTAACCAAGCGATTGAGCAAAATAAAAACAAATTCCCCTACACCGAAATCTGGGGTGCACGGTTTAAGTTGCTTGAAACAGAGGCAACACTTAAAGCCATTATTTATGATGATCGGCCTAAGCTGTCCTGCATGCTGCGCCTGACAAAAGACATGAAAATTGAACTGGTGGAAAATAAACCAATACCACCCGACGAAGCATGGCCATTTACCTATCAATATCTCAAAAGAGTGGTTGAGAACCCCAACGAATATATTGCTAATCCGGCGCGGCTAGAGTGGGGCTGGCTACAAAATATTTTTGGCCCAATAAATAAATAAGCAAGGAGCAGATAAGATGAAAAATGGCAACGATACCCATATACCAGCAGATTTTGACCGCAAACACGGACATGCCCATGTGACCAACAATCCGCCAAAATCAAAAAATATCCCTATCAAGGAAGATAAACGTAAAGAAGTGCGCGAGGAGCACACCAACCACTTTACCAGCCGCGAAGGCTACCCAGAAAAAAGTAAGCCCAAAAACAAATAAACCGCAAGAAATAGGCCCATAAAGACATAAGCCAATTAAGAAACAAGCCCGCGCTGTTAATCCTCAGTATAAAGCTTTTCAAGCGCGTAACAGCCATCAACAAATTTCTTTAAGCGCTGAATAGAGGCAATGGTCACATGCGTGCCGCTGATATGCAGCCCCGTTTCAAGGCGCAGCATATTCAAGGCGCGTGAAAAGGTTGCGCCCTTCATGCCTAAAGTCGAGGCGATGAGTGTTTTGTCATAAGGCAGCTCAAGCTCTACCCCATCGATTTGATCAAGAACCGGACACAGCGCCAACAGAAAACAGCCAATGCGCTGTGGCGCGCTATAATGAAGATATTGCTCTAGCTGTAGCTCATGGCGGCGCTGATATTTAATCATCGAAGTCAGCATATTATGCGCCAGCTGATTATTGCTGCGCATCTGCTCTTTAAGCAAAGCAATGGGGATACTGAGTATCTGCGCATCTTCCACCACTTGGGCAGAACTGGCATAGCGGCCATTTTCAAAAATAGAACTATCACCGGTAATATTGCTTGCCGTCAGCACGGCCAGATTTACCTCTTCGCCTTCTTCGGTTACATGAAACAGCTTCAACCAGCCGCTGCAAATAACATAAAAATGCGTGGCGTCCTCGCCTTCCAAATATAAGGTCTGTCCCTTTTTGTAGCTTTTAAGATGCGCGGCATCGGTAAAACTTTTTACATCGCGCTCTGGTAGGTTGGCAAATAATGTTATTTTTTTAAGATAATCGCACGAAGAACACTGCTTAGATACACACACCCATTTATTGGTTTTATTCATAAGTATCTTTTCCTGTTGTTCAAACGCTCCGCACCATAGAATAGTTTGAGAAAAGTTTATTGATGTTGGTCAAAAATATGATTTTCTTATGGTTTCTTGATACGCATCAACAAGGGTGAGATAGGTTCGTGCCATTAATCGCTCGGGCGGCAAATTCTTCATGAATGTCTCAAAAAGAAGAATTCACCGCAATTATAGGAGCAAAACATGCATTTAGCCACTCAATTCAATAAGTTTTACGAGATTACCCCGCCGAGCGTGCACACCTCGATATTTAATGATGCCGATTATCTCGCCATCATGTGCCACGAAATAGGCACGCCCTTATCATCTATCATTGGCCTATCGCACATTCTGACCGATGTTGCCTGCTGCCCGCAAAAGAAAACCGAATGCGCCGAAATGCTGCGTGATAGCTCTCATATGCTGATGTCGCTTATAAAAAACATGCTTGATGCTGCTAAGATAAATGCCGGCATGATTGAAATAGAGGACATTAATTTTAACCTTGTTAAACTTGTGCAGGAAGCCATGCATATTGTGGCAAACAAGGCTTTAGAAAAGGGCTTAGATTTGCAACTGCACATCACCGATAACCTGCCGCCGCAATGGCTGGGCGACCCGCTGCGCATAAGCCAGATTCTTGTTAATCTGCTCAGCAATGCGGTTAAATTCACCGAAAATGGGCATGTTTCACTTAATGTGAGTACAACACCCGATAATCATGGCAACGACCAACTATGCTTCACCGTGGCAGATACCGGTATTGGCATGCATAAAGATGCGCTTGGGCGGATATTCAACAAATACACACAGGCCAATGCCAGCATCAGCCGGCAACATGGCGGCAGTGGCTTGGGCCTATCTATTAGTCAAGAGCTTGCGCGCCTCATGCGTGGCAACATTGCCGTAAAAAGCTGGCCCGGAATAGGCTCACAATTTATAGTGACATTGCCGCTAAAAAAAGCCGCCGCACTATTGGCCGCAGCATAAGCAATTTTAGCGCTTAAAATAATAAGAACAGCGGCGCTCCAAATTTTCACTCAACTTAAGGAATTTCATATGCCCGAACTTTTTATCTTGCCCGCTTTGCCCTATCTTGATACCGCTCTTGCGCCAATTATTTCTGCAAACGCAATCGGCTTTCATTACAACAAGCACCACCAAGGCTATGTCGATACATTAAACAAGCTGTGTCATAATGCAGAATTTGCCAATCTTTCGTTGGTTGAAATCATAAAAAAAACCGAAGGACAGGCTGATAAAATTAAAATTTTTAACAACGCTGCACAAATTTGGAACCACAGCTTCTTTTGGCAGAGTTTATCACCACACAGTAATGGCAAACCTTTGGGCAAGATTGCAGATCTGATTGACCGCGATTTAGGCGGCTATGAAAAATTTAAATCTGACTTTATCAGCGCGGCCATAGAGCAATTTGGCAGTGGTTGGTCTTGGCTTGTCATGGATCAAGGCAAACTTAAAATCTTGAAAACAAGCAACGCCGCAACGCCGGCTTCAGGCTCTGCATTGCCGCTGCTGGCGATTGATGTTTGGGAACATGCCTATTATCTCGATTACCAAAATAGGCGGATCGACTATGTCACTGCCGTCATTGAAAAACTGTTGAATTGGCATGGCGTCAATGAAAAGCTAGAAGCATATTCATGAGCATTTTTCAGGCCTGAATAAAAAGTGGTGCTCGCGGCCGGAATTGAACCGGCACGACCTTGCGATCGACGGATTTTAAGTCCGATAGAGCCTACCGTAAGTCTATGATTTTGCTATTGTTTTTGGATCCAATTTTCGCTATGTGTAAAAACGCGTGTAAAAAAGCACGTTTTTTCAATGCGATAGCGTTGCACCCGTGGGGACTTGCGCCCCGGACACAATTGGGGATCAGAGGGTCCTTCGAACGAGCAGAGGCTCAAACGTCCAGGAGAACGCCTATGCCGCAGACGCTCCTGCTTGCCCGAAATTCCCGAACGAAGCTTTAAGGCGAAGCCGCGCTTGGTTTTCGCGCAAGCGGCATCGCTAGGGCGCGAGCGAAAGCGTGACGCTCTCGGCCGTCACTGCTGCGTCCTTGCTTGGCCCTGTCTCTATCATCCGCTGGTTGAAGCAGCGCATCACCAACTGCGCGACCTCTGCCTTGCCCAGGTCTGCCAATGGCCGCTGCGTCATCGCCGCTGACACGCAATAGTTCAGCGTTTGCGCATAGGTGTCGCGGCGCATCTGCTCGTCAGACAGGGTGTAGACCGCATCATTCGCAGGCTCGTTGATGCGGGCGACGATAAGAATGTTCACCTGCCCCGCGCCCTGCCACAAGCTGCTGGTGCTCGTAACCTCAATGACGCCCAGTGCCTCGGTCAGCTTCGGTGGCCTTGGCGCATTTGCGCCGCTTGCCCCTGAAGGCGGCGCACTGCGCTCGCCAGGAAAGCCGAATATCGCAATGACAGAGCCGATCACGATCACGAGGCCAAACGCCGCGACATAGAGCAGGCTTTTGCCTGCAATGTCGCTGAACCAGCCCTGTGTGCGCTTGCGCGAATTGGGCGTTGGCTTCTCTGGCGGCGGGGGTCGGATACCAGAAGCTTTGGGCATAAAGGCTCTCGCAACGTGAATTACGCCGACGATACCGCGCTGGTTGCGACTTTCAATGCTTTGGCCTGGCGGGCACGGCCGAACTGCCTGCCGCCACTGATTATGGCCGGTACATCATTTTGTTTTGGGCATATACCGTGGGCATATCCTCCCAATAAAAATCAATCTGCTGAGCGGCTTTGGGCAAGCCTCGGCGTAAAGGCTCAAAGCCGGTCGATATGCTCGGCAATGCGCGCGAGGATGGTACTGAACGCAGGCTGCTCACGATAATAGAGCGAGGCGGTGCCCTCATAGGTGCGCTCATAGATGCTGCGCGTCTCAGGGTCGGATAATCGAAAAGCCGCATTTTCGCCGATGTGCGGGTTGTCGGCGGCACCAAAGCGCTTGGTCTTATGCGCATGGTAGGCGTCTGTGCCGATAAAGTCGGTGACGGTGGCGCAATCGAGCAGGCAGAAAACATCATAGTAGTGGCGCATGAAATTGACAGGCACGGTCCCGTCGGCCTGCTGCTTGCGGAACTTGGTGGAAATGGTCTGCAATTTCTCCACAAAGGTATAGCCAGGGTGGTAGCAGGCGATGCCCTTAGCGCGGTTGTCGATGATGGGAACCTTGCCCACGGCAAAGTCGTAGGCCCATGAACTGATGTTGCGTGCCTCGTTCGGCGCAACGTCATCGAAGCCAAGCTCAAGCAGAATCCCTTGCTTCAGCCCTTCCACCGCTAGCTCGTGCGAGGTGTAGGACAAGCGCACGCCGCCGCTGCGCATTTTCTCGTCATCGAACCCATGGTCACGGCGCACTTCGGTGATGCCATCAATGGCGATGCGTGGTGCCAACCAGTCATAGAAAGCGGCGCGGCTGGCGATATGGGCTGGCTTGTCATGGTTCTTGCCGATCTTCACCGCCATCTCCTGCGGTGGAGCAATACGAATATCGATATCTTCAGAGAAGCGATGAATGAGGCCAAAGCCCTTTGAGAGTGAAGTCCCGCCCTTCAACTCAAACTGAAAGCCCTGCGCTTGCAGCCCGTAAAGGCAGTGCATAATCCAATAATCTTTCTCGACAAGCGCTGGATTGATGCGCTGCGCGTCAGCAACAATACGGAGCAAGTCACTAAACTCTGAATGTTTATGCAGAAATAATGCGTCAGCCATAATTCAGGCTAACATTTGACAGGACATCCGCAAAGACTCTCTTAGCGCGCGCGCCGCCATATTGCTGCACGGCTTGCCGCAGCGCCGATGCCTTCAGCGATTTGGCACGTGCCTTCACTTTGGCGAGAACCTCGTCCTGATCCTCTGCTAGCTGCTCTAGGTTGTTCACCGCATCCACCAGCATGAACTCTGGCGTGAGCTTGGACGGGAAGTGCGGCTTCACCGCAAAGCGAAACTCACGCTGGCCCAAACGAAAATGACCATGCCGCTTGTGATTATAGACCAGCGTCTCGTTGTAGAGCTGCGTCGTGCCAAGGCCGAGGGCGTTATAGGCATTCGGCGATGTCAGCAGGAAGCGATCATCTTTGAGGAAGGCGCGCACCAGCGCGGCATCGTCTGCCGGAGCGTCGCCGAACGTGGTGGCTTTGGGGCGTAAATACAGCCCCCCAGACAGCTTCTTGAGCGTGCCATCGGCCGTGAGCTGTTTCAGGTGGCGATCCGCCGCGCTCGACCACCGCGCCATCTCGGCACGGCGATAGACTTTCCCTGGTTGCAAATGCTGCTTGAACTCTGCGAGCGCGCTCATGGCACGACCCTCCTGATCACAGAATAGCGAAGGCCGGTGAGTTTTGCAAGTTTTTTCAATGAAAATTCATGCAATCCGCTTCAAACGTCTTGCCAGACGGTATAAACGACCCGCCGAATATCGACCGCGCTAACGCCTTGGCACTTTTGGGCCGCCGCCTGGTTTGAGAGGAAAGCTATCGCGGACGCGGCGGCTAACGCGCTGTAGCCTGAGGCGGGCGGTTTCGGCCTGTTTTGCCAGCCGCTTCTTGCGCGCATGCTGCTCTTGCTCGTCGCGTGTTGGCGGGTGGTAGAGGGCCGCTGTTCGCGCCCAGTCTGAGATACACCACTGCCAATCCGTCATGCCGGGCGGAAAACCGCCCTCACCCTGATCTCCAGCCTTGCCGTCCAGAATATCCTCGTATGCGTCCATCCACGTTTTTATGTAAAGTTCACGCTCCTCATCCTTCAGTGGACGCATCAAAAGCTTTTCTAATGAATTGATATCATTCGAAATCATCTTCGCGATTTGATCTGATGTCTCCACGTCTTCCTCCGTATTGCGTGTATTCAATACGGATATAATGACATATGTTCTTTAATTGTTCCTTTATAGGAATGATTTTTCTGCTTATGTTTTGTATGTTTTACCAACCCAAGCTGAGCCAATGGCGTCCGCGCTTCTAAGCGAAAGAATATTGCCGTTCACCGCTCATACTCATCGCCACGGTCGCGCTCGCGGCGGCGAGAATTGTCCTTCTCTTTCTCCTGCGCCCGCTCGCGTTCGCGTTGCTCGCGCTTCGCGCGGCCTTTGGCTCGAAGCTCCTCCATCATGGCACGCGCTTGCTGGTCGGCGTTGAGGCCGCTCAGCTTTTCGATGCGCTGGCGCTCCTGTTCACGCGCTAAGAGCTGCGCACGGATTTCAGTCTCACGCTTCAGATTCTCCAGTTGGGCACTGGTGGCTGTGCGTGTCGCCTCGATTTGCGCTTCGGTGGCTGAGCGCGGCTCCTGCTCACGCTGCTCCAGGCGCTTCGGCATCAGCCAATCTAGGAAGCGCGTTACGAGACCGCGCTCCTGCCGCTGCTGCTGTAGCTGCTCGTCAAGTTGCCGCTTGGCTTGCTCGGCCTGTTTCTCGGCCTCCTCACGCTTGGCGCGCTGCGTGCGCGCGGCCTCTGTTTTGAGCGCCTGCTGCTGAGCTTGATGCGCTTGCTCTAACTCGCGCTTGAGGCGCGCGGCTTCTTCAGCCTCTTGTTGGGCGCGCTGGTTGGCACGTTGCTTTGCGGCGCTCTTGCCGCCGCGCTGGGTATGGCCACCGGATGATTTTTCACCGCGACCACTGCGACCGGATTTGTCTGAGCCACCCTCCTGTTCATGTTCTTCTTCATGATCTTGTTCTCTTTCCCGCGTCGCGATCAGTTCCTTCGCTTGCGCCACAGTGGGGAAATGCTCGGGGTCGGTTCCGTCCATGAAAGTGCGCAACTGCGCGGCCTTCATGCCCTCAATGCGACGCGCGAGGCTATGCACCTCGCCCATCTCGTCCAGCACTACAAAGTCTCGCCGGTCGCCACGCGCCAGCACATAGCCGCGCACTGCGAGCTGCTCGGCCAGTTCGGTGCCATTGCTGCTGTTCTGGAAGGCTTCGGTTACCTCCTGCCGCACCTCGGCCACACTGATGCCGCTGCGCTGCTGTTGTTGGATGTCGGCCATAGACGGCGTGCGTTCGGGACGCGGCGTATCTTCGCGTTCGGCCCATGCGCCCTGCACTCGCTCGTGCCCAAAGCGGCGCTCCAACTCACGCGCCGCCTCTTCATGTGCACGGTAGTTCCAACCATCATGAATGGCTTTTTGCTGTTCCTGGTCGATGCGTGACCAAACGACATGCAGATGCGAGCGCCCCTCTTTGATGTGTGCCACGACAAGGCGCGGCTGATCGGCGAAGCCCAGACGCTCCTCCAGCGTCTCCACCGCCTCGGCCCATTGCTCGGGCTCCATTTCTGGGTCGTTCGGCGATGGGCTGATCGACGCGTGATAGAGCGAACGCTGACAGCGCGTGCCCGCCGCAAAACTGTCCATTTCCACCAGCACCTCGCGCATATCATCGGCCGCGAGTGTGCCGCGTGCCTCAATCACGCGAACAAGCTCATTGGTGTCGGTACGGCGAAGGTGTTTCGCAAGTTCAATCGGCGCGCTGCGGGAGCTGCCTTTGATGATCATGTGCGCTCATCAGGTGCGCGACCCAGCGCCGCCAAAGCCGCATCGCGAATGGCGCGAAGTTCGTCACACAGTCTGTGCAGTCCTTCTTCTTCGACGAAGCGCCCCTCAGAGTTGGCGTGCCGCGCGATCTGATTGAGGTTGCTGCCGATGCGCCCGATATGCCCAAGCAGCCGCGCAAGTTCGGCCCGCTCAACCGGCGGTCGGCGCGACTGGCGCGGCGGCGCTGCATCAAGCAGCACGCGTCGTGCGTAGCTCCCCAAAGAGAGCGCCGCACGTGTCGCCGCCTCGGTCAGCGCCTCATATTCCGCCGGGGTCAGCCGAATGCGCACGTCCTTGGTGCGTTGCCGCTTTTCGCTGCCGCTGCGGGCGCGCTTTGTTTCGCGCGATGGTGCGGGTGGGGCGCGGTCGTTCAAACGGCACCACCAAAGCGTCGCGCCTGCAAGGGGTGTCGGGGTGGCAAACATCTCCCTTGGCCCTGACGCTGGGTTCTTAGGGAGCAAGGCTCCATAAGTGCGGGTTCAGGGCGGCATGAGCCCTGATGCGGGTGTTGGGGCGCACAGCCTAAACGCGGTGTGCAGAGGGCAAGGCCCTCGCGCTGGGGGAAGACGGAGCGATGCTCTTGAGCAACCGGCTGGGGGAGCAAGGCTCACCTCCTGCTTGGGGGTTGTAGGCGGGCGGCACGGCCCCCTGCCAAGCCGCGCGGTGGAACCGCGCATGGCTTGCCTCACACAATATTCAACCACTCTACACCATTCGCCGACCAATTGCAAACAGAACCAGAACATCTATAGTTGAACGCAACAACATTGCCGTCGGCTGTTTGGATGACCGACAGGCACAGTTCTTCACAGTGCTGTGTGTGTAGACCCGTTGTGAGCGTCGCGTGATTCTGATGCTGCGGTCCATGTCAAAGATATATGGAGGGTTGGCACATGACAGGCGGCCAAGGCGTTTACGGCAATGCCGTGCTTTACGACTGGAGTGGTGTGCCGCTCGCGGGTTTTCGCCAGGGGAGCAACGACCTGCTGCTTGGTTATGGCGACACTTATGCCAGTGAGTCTGGCGCGTGGGGTTGGGACCCCGAAAGCGCCATGGCCATCACACCCAAAAGCAATCTCATCACCATCGCGCCGAACCGTAGCGGTAAAGGCACCTCGGTCATCGTGCCCAACCTGCTCAACTGCAAGATGGGCATGGTGGTCACTGATCCTAAAGGCGAGAATGCCTGGATCACCGCGCGTCGCCGCCTGCAACTTGGACAGTCGGTGGCCATCATCGACCCGTTTAACTGGGTCAATGATAAGTTCGGCAATGACAAACGCAGCGCCGCAGCCGGGCTGACCCCGCTGCCAGTGACGCGGTTCAATCCGCTCTCACACCTCCAGCCCGATAGCCCAAGCTTCGCTGACGAAGTGGATTATCTGGCCGACGCGATGGTGCACTACTCCGGCCAAGGTGACCCGCACTGGGTCGACTCGGCAAAGCAGCTGATCTCCGGCCTCATTGCCTTTCACGCACAGAGCCTCGGCAAGCAAGCGAGCCTGTCCCTGATCCGCGATGTGCTGACACAGAGCGTGACCGATCTCGCCGATACCATTGGCGGCATGGTGGCACAGGCCCCAAACACGCTGGCATCGCGGCGTCTGCGCAAGTTTGTGGAAGCCGGTGACTCAAAGGAATTGGGTAGCGTTATCAATACCGCTGTCACGCAAACCAGCTTCCTCGACAACGACTCTATTCGCAACAGCACGAGCGCGCACGACTTCGACGAAGCGGCCTTCATCGGCGGCCGCATGACTGTCTATCTGGTGCTGCCAGCCGAGAAGCTGAAGCAGCATAATCGCTGGCTCCGGCTCATTCTGTCGTCGTTGATTGCGCGCCTCGTGCAGCGGCAAGATACCTCGCGCAAGGTTGTGTTCATGCTCGATGAGTTTGGCACCATCGGGCACCTGCAAGCGATTGAGGACGCGTTCGGCCTCTTTCCTGGCTATGGCGTGCATAGCTGGATCTTCCCGCAGGATTTGTCGCAGCTGAAACGCGACTACCCCGCTGGCTGGCAAAACTTCATCGCTAATGCCGAGGTGCTACAGGCCTTCAACATCAAGTCGCTTGAGACGGCCGAATATCTCTCCAAGATGGTCGGCAACACCACCGTGGCAGTGCCGGTGGAGACAATGAAGGAAGATCATCCCGTGACCTACACCGGCAAGCCGGTGTTCTTTCCGCAAGAGCTGATGCAGATGGCGGGGGCGCATCAGCTGGTTTTCTATAACGGCCAACCGGTGCGTGGCGCGCGGCTCGACTATTTCAGCGACCGCTACCTGAAGGATTTGGGCACCCCACTGCCCGAGCGTCTCAACCAAGCAGCACCGCCGCCGCTACCGCCGCCACCCAAGCCATGGCCAAGTTGGGTTGGGCCGCTCCTCGGCACGATGTTCGTTCTGGCGATTGCGGTTGTGCTGCTGATTTCCATGTTGCTGCCAAAAGGGACGAGTGACCTTGCCAACAATCCCAACATTATGGTGCTCGATGCGCCAGCATTTGAGGCTGTGACGCCTGAGGGGAGCACACTCAAGCTCGAAGGGCGGATTGGCTATATCTCCAAGAGCGGCATGCAGCGCATTACGCAACAGGGCGAAGCATCGATCGTGCAAATGATGCAGACCTGTGCACGGGGGCAAGTGTCCCTGCTCGTCAGCATGCGTGACTTTGGAAGGCGAGACTTCATCGAAAATCTAACTGCCTGCACGCATCAACGGGTGAACAATCGCCTCCTCGCCGAGGTTGTGTGGACCGAGCTGCGGCGGGTGGATGAGTGAGGCACAGGCCTCACTCCCGCGCGAAGAGGTGCATGTCCTCAAAGCCGAGTTCCAGGCACTCGATATCGCCATTGAGCTGCATGTCGCGCGCCATGGCGTCGTAGTCGATGTAGTACTGCAAAGCGGTGGGGATTTCGGTCGTGTCTTCGGTCAGCTCCTGGGCGTAGTCGGCCACTGAACGGAAGCAACCAAGGTAGCGGCACATCATGCGCTCGGCCTCGTCGATGCGCCCGCCGCATTCAGCGAGCACGGCCTCGCCCAGCGCGCCATGCTCGGCGACGAACTCGGCCATCGCCGCGACATTCTCCAGGCTGGTCCACTCGCTGACTTGGCTGCCAAGCCCTTCGTGATCGTGAATGGCGTATTCCTCGGCATCGGGCATGGGCGACGCGGCCAGCATGTCTTGCACCGCGTTGGCCAGCGCGTCGGGTGATTGGTGGGCGTCGATCCAAGCGCCATGCAGATAGCCGTTATTGTAGGCGGCCAGACAGGCGACATAGATGCGGGGCTGTGTGGTGTGGCTGGTGGTGTTCATGGTTGGCGCTCCTGCGTTCGTTGCGTGGCGCGGCAGCGGGATGCTGCGGCTGTCACAGGCAAGCGACCGGCGGCGGCCTGACGGCAGGTCACCGGAGCGCAGCGCAGGGGCACGGGAATTTTGGCGCGAAGCAGCCGCGAGGAATGCCGCGCAGCGCGTTTGCAGAACGCAGCGTAGCGGCAGGGGAAAATTCTCGTTGACCGGTTTCCGGCAGGCCCGGCGCCAGCTTAGGCCTGATGACCGGCCGCAGTGTTCCGCGTATCGCCCACAATCAGCACGACGCGGATAGCGCCAGCCCACACACCAGCCGCGCCACCTGCTCGCACTATCGCTTCATCGATGCCGCAACGGCCAAGCCTGCACGATGGATAGCTTGGCGCGCCACAACACGCGCCGGAAGTCTGGCTGGGCCAGGCGCAATGCTGTGTGACCGAGCCGCACGAATGCCGCCCGCCGCGCACGTCACGAATGGGCCGATCTGGCAGCCGCAGCGATACCGACCAGTCTTGGTGTTTAGGTATGGCGTCCTGTCGCCAGCCGCAGCCGAGCGCAACGGGTTTGCCGTTCTCGCATTAGCGGGCGCTTCACGGGTGCAAGTGCGGCCTTGAGCAAGCCGCACTCCTCCTCTGCGTTTCGGTCGATATGCCCCAAGTGGCCGATGCACCCAGCACCCGCCGCTGCCTGTCCGACCGTCACCCGCTGCACTGGTGCGGTGGCAACTTCGGAGGACACCATGACACATCTGCAACTGGCTGATCTGCTGCAACTGCCAAACGAGGAACTGCTCGGCCTCTATCGTGCCTGCATCGCGGCGCTGGCCATAGTTGCGCCCGAATCGGAACATGGTGCGGCACTGGCCCAGCTCAAGCACAACATCGAGCGCGTGCTGCACTGGCGCGCCACCTGCCGCTGCCAGCCCAGCCCTTAGGGCTGGGTGCGCGCCGCCGCTTTGGCCGCAGCCTTGCGGCGGCGTGCGGGCGGTTTCGCCGTGCGATGGCCGGTGATGAAGCATAGCGCCACATGCAGCATGGCCACATCAGCCGCGCTCACCCGGCCATCTTCTGAAAGGTTCATGAGCGCCTTGCTCAGATACTTCGTATCCAGCCCCTCTAACAGCGCCGCGAGCTTCCCGATCCGGCGCTTATCCACCGCTTATTCATGGACAACGCGTTCGTAGTAACGACTTTTTGATTCTCCACAGTTTTTGAAAGGAAAACAGTGGTCACTATGCTTAGATAATGCTGCGGTATAAATAGGATTGTCACCATACAATCACCTCCGACGACAAGATTATCAATTCTTGAAATAAACACTGCACTCACATGCGCATTTATTGTCAAAAAATCCTGTCTACGAAGAGGTGAATTTTAGTCTGAATCTATAATGTCTCTCAGCCTATCGTACCGTCGCTCAATGTGTTCTGTCATTTTTGCGCGCTCAATATCTTTATCGCCTTTGAGAGCAAGCAATTCAGGTAATGCTAATTTGCTCGCCTGCTTGAATATCTCCTCAATGAGCGGCACCGCCGTATTGCTGAAATAAACATTTCTTATGTTTCCATATTGGGTTCTACCACCAGGAGTTCCGATATAGGTAAGTATCATCCATTTGACAATCTTACGACGGACTTCAATCGGGCAACTTGCGAGCCCTCCAAAATCCTGGAATGAACGCAGTATTTCACCGTGTCTTTCATACGCAGACCAGTGACTGGTTGCTCTTACCATATGCTCAAGTACACTCTCAAAGAACGCTTTTCGTGCCGATTGACGGAGGTAAGCAAAGACTCCAGCTGCACTAGCAACTCTTGCCATCCGCTCGTCGATTTGCCGACCCGCTTTCTCCTGCAGATACTCGCCAATGGTCACTAATACGGATTGCTGTGAATGCTCTCGCAGATAAGAGATGCATGTAAACGAATTTTGCTGAACGACATCAGCAAATTTTGTATTCAGAGCACAGGAGACTAAAAATTTTAGTATTTCTTCCTGTCTCTTTTGTGGTGCACTTCGGAAATCCTCAAGCAACACGGCGTCTGGTACAATTGGATCAGCTTGTTCAATGAGCGCCTTGAAATCTGTTACCTTTACAAGCTGAACAGGGTCTCTCGATAGTATTACATCAACGCACGTCGAGAAAATGTAAACGCAATCCTCAACGCCAGCTTCATAATCGTCATCTTCGTGCTCTAAATCACGCCTTATCTCATAACAACGGGACACACGTCGCCATTCCGAGCGCGACAAAAGACCCATACGATAGGAAAGATCTATGAGTTTCGACGTCGGGTAGTTTTCAATATCTTCTGGCCCATTCACCGTCGGCAGTTTATTCTGCTTTGCGGCCTCTGTTGCTATATCCAGTCCAGCAATGACAACTTTCTCTCTGAGGTCATGTATCGCTGCATTAAGAAGTCTTTGGCACGCACTACTAGGGTCCACCTCTAGAAGCTTGTGGACACGTTGAATCAGGCTTTTTGCTTGCCACTGTGGTCGCACGCGCCCAAGCATTGCTGGTACGTTCGAAGCACTTACAATTACTACGCTTGGTGATGGGATTAGATTTTTTGACATCCCCTTATAAGTTTCCTTTCACTTCACGTAGTGCGCGGTTGAAGAAGTACCGCGTAGCCTTTTCGCGCGCGGTGGCATCGGTCAGCACGATGTTTTGCATCTCACTGTCGCGCTGAAACATGCGGATAGCGCCCTGAAAAAATGCCTGTGAAAACGCATTGTAGACAACGTCAGGCGCATTGTTGCGAAGCATTTCCGAGAGATTGTCATCGAGTATCTCTCGATTGACCGCCTCAAAGCGAACCATATCGGCTTCCGTGAACTGCGTGCCGTGGCGATCATTGAACGCCTTAACAATCTCCGACAGCTCCTTGCGCTCGTCCTCTGTGTATGGCTTCGCACCGAAAGCGGTGATGGCGCTTAATGCCTGGGTATCACCCGCAGACAGTGAGGCTGAACCTTCTTCCTTTTCGACAATCTTGAAAGCCGAGAGCTTGATCATCTCATCGGTAATCTCGATCTCGGGCGGAACTTGACGGTCTGGCAGCAGCCGAGCAAGCCAAGAGGCGTAAGCGGCTAGCTTCTCCAGCGAAGTGTCTTGAAGCCGAATGACCTGCGCGATGAAGGCGTAGAAGCGTCCAAAGCTCTTGAGTAGTTGGCGGAACTCTTCCTGTCGTCCCTCGTCATCGTCGGCGGCAAAGCGGTTGACGGCCTCACGCACAAGCCCTTCAAGGCGCGGGCGTTCCAGAGGGGTAATCAGCTTCTGGAAATAGCCTTTGGCAAAACGCTCCACCTCATCGCGGTCGAGATAGCCAAAGCTGAACAGCCGCCCTTCCAAATTGTAAATCTGGTTGGGGTCCGACATGGCTTCAATAGACGTTGCCTCATAGAATGGCTTGAACGCAGCTTGGATATCTTCAATCGAGTTCTGGAAATCGAGGATGTACGTTCGGTCCTTGCCGGTGCGTGTGCGGTTGAGCCGCGAGAGCGTCTGCACCGCTTGAAGGCCAGCGAGCTTGCGATCCACATACATGGCGCACAGCTTGGGCTGATCGAAGCCCGTCTGGTATTTCTCAGCTACGATAAGAATTTGGAAGGTGTCCGGGTAAGGCGTGCCGTCGGGCTTGAAGCCGTTAAATCGCCCGGGCAGCTCGGTCTCGGAGAAGTCGTTTAGATCAACTTCCGTATAGGTTTCGCCGTCCACGGTCAGCTCGCCTGAAAAAGCCACCAACGGCTTGAGGTCAGTATAGCGCTCCTCGGCGATGTATTTCTGGATGCCGCGATAGTAGCGCAGCGCCGCCTCGCGGCTGGCGGTCACCACCATGGCCTTCGCTTGACCATCCAACTCGTACATGACATGGCGTCGGAAATGCTCGACGATGATCTCCACCTTCTGGCCGATGGCGGTCTCGTGCAGATGCGCGAACTTCGCGACCTTACGCTGCCCTTTGCGCCCCGAAAGCTGGGGGTCGTCATCGATGACTTTTTCGAGCTGGTAGTAAGCTTTGTAAGTCATGTAGTTCTGGAGCACATCCAGAATGAAGCCTTCTTCAATCGCTTGGCGCATCGAATACAAATGGAAGGGATGAGGCAGCCCATCCGCGCCAACTGTGCCGAAACGCTCTAACGTCACATTTCGCGGCGTCGCAGTGAAGGCAAAGAAACTGAGGTTTGCTTGCGGGCCGCGCGCTTGCTGGTAGGCGAGGATGATATCCTCAATGTCATCAGAGCTAGTGGCTTCACGCGTCAGCGCGTCCACTACAGCAGTGGCACTTTTGCCCGACTGGCTGGAGTGCGCCTCGTCCACGATGATGGCGAAGGTGCGGTTCTTTTGCCCTGTGATGTCTTTCAGATGCTCGGTTGAGAATTTCTGTATCGTGGAAACGATGATGCGCGCGCCCTTCGCCAGCGCATCCTTCAACTGCTTTGATGTGCCGTCGATGGTCTTGACCACGCCAGCCGTCTGCTCGAACTGGGCGACGGTCGCCTGGAGCTGGCGGTCCAGCACCACGCGGTCAGTCAGGATGATCGCTGTGTTGAATACCGGCCTGTCAGATACGTCATGCAGGTTGATCGCATGATGCGCCAGCCAGCCGATGGTATTGGACTTGCCCGAACCAGCCGAGTGCTGAACCAGATAGTTGCGCCCTGCGCCATACGCGCCCGCATGAGCCATGAGTTTGCGCACAGCATCGAGCTGCTGAAAGCGGGGGAAGATGAGAGTCTCGTTCTTGCCCGTCACCTCAAGGTGAATGAAGCGGCCGATGATATCGATCAGCACCGCGCGAGAAAAAATCGCTTCGCCCCATCCGCCCGAGCGATAGAGATAGGCAACACGAAACTCGCTTTCGATGTCCGGGTTGCCAGCTCCGCCATTGCGCCCACGATTGAACGGCAGAAAGCGCGTTTTACCGTTCTGGAGCCGCGTCGTCATCGACACGTTGTCTTCATCAAGCGCGAAATGCACGAGAGCGCCGCGCTTGAAGGTGAGCAGCGGCTCGCCCGCCGGTGACCTGTCCTGCCGATATTGCCGCTCGGCATGACGGAAGGTGGAACCGGTCAGCAGGTTCTTTGCTTCGATGGTCGCGATCGGCAAGCCATTCACGAACAGCACCACGTCAAGCCGATTGCCGTTCTTCTGGCTGTACTCAACCTCATCCATGACCGAGAGGAGGTTCGACTGATACTCGGTGACGCGCTTAGGTTCGAGGCCGCTGGCCGGCCGCATGAAGCACAGCGTGAACGGGATACCCGGAATGATTTTGATGCCGTTGCGCAGCACCTCTAATGTGCCGCGATCTTTCAATGAGCGCGCGAGTTGCGTGAAGAAGGTCTCTTCGGCAGAGGCACCATACTGACTGACCAGCCGCTCCCATGCGTCCTGCTGCGTGGCCTGCACAAAACGCGACACCATGGCACGGTCTATAGCCAGCGCGCGGTCATAGTCCGTCTTCGCGTCCCGCCGCTCATAACCCTCATGCGCTACCAACTGCGCAATGAGGTGTTCCTGAAGAACCTGCTCCTTATGGAGGCTGGATGCTTGGGAGACCGGCATTATGGCTCCCTCTTTGAATTAGTAATAAATGAACGGCCACTGAGCGCTGCCTTGTAGAAGCTGTCATTCAGGAAGAAGATAAGTTTCTTGGCTTCTTTCTTGTTATCAGGCATCACAATCTTGCCCTTCTTAAACGCGACCTTGAGCCCCTCATTTTTTGCGGCCTTGCCGATATCTTTGGGCGTGTACTTTTCCAATATCTTATCTTTCAGGCAAGCATGTATGGCCTTACGCATGGCTTGATCAGCATGATCCAAAAATGCTGCGGGATTGGCGGTGTGAATATTTTTGTGGGCGAGAAATCCTTTTACTTCATCATCAGTCGATGCCTTCAACAACGAATCAAGGTCAAAAACTCTATTTAACTTGAAAAAGCTCTTAAACTTTAAAGTTCCAGATTCAATGATACAAGTCAGTTGGCTGTCGAGTGAGAATGACAGTTCAGACAAACGATTGAACACGTTGTTATCGAGCATGAGAGAAAAGCCACGGCTCAGAATTTGCTGGCTGGTAAAACGCTGAATCAGTATTTTCTGCGCCGTCCCCGTGCCCCGGGCGACAAAAATTGCCTTTATATTTTCGGACTGAAAACCGCTATGGCTAACGAGGGGCAAGCTGGTTGCATTGCTTCCAAGAGCTGTGAGGATAGGCTGGGCATGGGGGTTCGCATCGAGCGTAAGGAACTCGTCGTCCTCAGGGACCCAACCGCCGTCGAAGACAACCTCGCTAATTACGCCTGCGCGAAAGTCATGCTCCTGTTTGGCAAAGAGCTGGGCGACATCGTTCTGCACAGATTGGGCAAGCGCCAACCGCTTAATGACAGGCGGTCCACCGCTCGGGCGGCAAAATGCATATAGGTTTTGAACCATATCACCCCCCAGGCGCATCAATGATAACGTACTCGGTCAACTGAACGACCGTTAAGGACTCTGCGGCGCTACGCAGCTGCTTACGAGTTATTAGAACATAGGTTACCCCCTCAGGTGTCGTGACCCGATAGAAGTGCCAACCCAATATCCCCAGGAGCGGGTTGAAGTGGTAGCTATAGCCTGTTGCGACCACCAAGCCAAAAACCACAAGAGCGGGCACGATCATGTGCCAGTTTAGGCTGCTGAAGGGCCCTGTAAACAGTGGTGCTAGATACAATACGAGAAAGGCAGTGTTTTCGCGATCGGCCGCTTCTATCGAGGAGATCTTGAAATTTGTCTGCTCCAGATTGCGTGCGGCATAGAACAATAGCCACTTCCACAAAAGTAAAAGACAGGCGCTAACTCCCACGAGAGCGGCTGCCCAAGCAACCTTGCCCTCCAGAAATGCAACCCAGGCATAGACCAACCCAACCGGCGCGATGGCGGTGCAAGTGAGGAGTAGCTTGGCAAATCCATTTAGCATGCTTGCTCCACTGCGGCGGGCTGATGCACCAACGCCGTTGGGTGCTGGCATGCCCTTTGTATCGAGAGAGCGGCAGGGCTCATGCGCAAGACCTTTTTTGTCGGGCGGTGCTTTCCATCGCCTCTAGCTGCGCTTCAACCTTGCTTGTCCTTCGCCATGTAACCGCATCAATTTGACCGGTGACGGCGGCGGTGATGAGCGCGGCACGCAATTCTTGAAGGCGCACGATGGATTTCTCTACCCAGATTATCAATGACTCTTTCTTCGCAAACTCCGCATCCAAAAAGCCCACAATGACTTCTTGCTCCTGCCGGGGAGGAACTGGCACTTTTTCGGAGTGGAGATCGTTACGATCAACACCGGGTACTGCAGATTTTGATGAGTTCAATACGAAAACATGAGCCAAGTCTTGAAGTAAGTACCACGTAAAGCGTGGATCTTCATAGACACGCGCGGTGTAGAGAGTCGTGTTAAGTGGCCAATACGTTTGCGTCAGAAAATAGAACTTCCCTATGGTTCCATACCGACCTGTCACTATCCCTGGCGCTTGTGCAACACCGACATTGTGCTCAGATGTAATCCCACCTGAACTGACGAGCGGAACTCCTCCCGCGATACGTCTCTCCGAAGGCAGATCATGCCCTCGTTGGAAAAATGCTACGTGACGAAGCGGCTTTATATTCCAATTTATAGGTATTCGACCAAACCATTCAATCCCTGAGTCCTGTAATAATGACGGAACCATAAATCGTCCTGTTATACTGGCGTGAAGTACTGCTTCAAACCGAGCTTCAATCAGAGCAACTTGGCGCTGCTTCTTCTCGATCAGTTGGTCGATGCGGGCGGTTTCTCGGTCAAGGAAATCGGCAATCGCCTTCTGGGTTTCCAGGTCGGGCGCAGCAAGCCAGTCATTCGGAAAATCAGCGAACTTGATAGATTGCCTGACACCGCCACCTAGCGAGTAGTAATACTTCGCCAAATCAAGCGCCAATAAGGCATAAGCCCAGAATCGTGAGTCATGCCCTTTCGTCACCTCAAGCGCATCATAGGCAGATGTGATAATTCCGCGCTCTTTCACTAAACCCTGACGTATGCTGCGCTTGTCGTTTTGCAGGTCAGTGAGTCGCATAACAATATTGCCCGGCTCTACAATTTGATAGGTTTCGAAGCTCTCCGGCAGCAAACCCTCAGCCGTGTCGATGTCCTTCCTGATTATATTGCCATAGCTAAGCGATAGCAGGTTGTTTTCCTGCATTCCTATGTTCTTATTGCCTTTCCTAACTCGAAAAATGCGACGCAGTTTATCGGGCGTCCAGTTTCCTGGAGCTGTCGCGGCGTGGACTCGTTCTTGGAGAGTGATCACGCCGCCACCTCTTTGAGCAGCCCTGCGATTTCGGCCTCCAGCTGCTTCAGCTCTGCGTCGATCTCTGCCAGCGGGCGCGGCGGGACATATTTGTAGAAGTAGCGGTTGAAGTTGATTTCATAAGCCACGCGGCCGACCTGCTTATCGGTGGCGTCAGTGTAGCTTTCATCCACCCAGGCATCGGGCACGAAGGGCTTTACCTCGCGCGCCACATAATCGCGCCAGTCTTCTGCCAGTGGCACTAGCTCGTGGTCGCGCAGCTCGGCATCGGCCTCGGGTTTGCCATCGGCACCCAAACAGATATCTGCCGCCTCATTGCGCTCGGCGAGGGCGGACAGAATAGCCTTCTGCACGGGTGTGGACAGCTTCGTGCCTCTAGCCTTTACGGCGCGGCTGAGTGCCTTTTCAAACGCTGGGCGGTTGGTGAAGATTTGGTCTCCTAGAGCCGCGAGCGTGGCTTCAATCTCCCGCCGCTCGGCCTCGGGCAGCTTCAGGAATGCGCGGTCATGGGCGAGGCGCTGAAGCCGCTCGGCGCTGGCTTGAAAGTTGAGGCGTAAAGGCCGTTCCACCCGAATTTCGCGGTAGCCAAAGTCGGTGGTGTTGAAAATCTTTGAGCAATGGCCTTCGCCCGCTGCGCCGTTGAGGAAGCCCTCATAGAGGCGCACAATTTCACGGCGGGCTTCCTCTGGTATCTCGCGCCGCTTGCTGCCCAAGCTCTTGCGCATGGATTTCCAGAAACGTTCGCCGCTGGCATCGATGAGCTGTACCTTGCCTTGCCGCTTGGCGGGTTTGCGGTTGGTGAGCAGCCAGACATAGGTCTGAATGCCGGTGTTATAGAAAAGGTCGGTCGGCAGGGCGACAATGGCCTCCACCCAATCATTTTCCAGCATCCACCGGCGGATTTCGCTCTCGCCAGAGCCAGCGCCACCTGTGAACAGTGGCGAGCCATTCATAACAATGCCGATGCGCGAGCCGTTTTCGTCGTCGCGCATCTTGGCAATCATGTGCTGGAGAAAGAGCAACTGCCCATCGGAGATGCGCGGCGTGCCTGCGCCAAAGCGGCCGGAAAAGCCCTGGGTTTCGGCCTCGGCTTTGATGGGGTCCTGATATTTTTTCCAGTCCACGCCATAGGGCGGGTTGGACAGCATGTAATGGAACTTTTTGCCCTTGTGCGCGTCGTTGCTGAGGGTGTTGCCGAAGGCGATTTGCTCGGGGTCGTGGCCGGTGACGAGCATGTCCGACTTACAGATGCCGAAGGATTCTGGATTCAGCTCCTGGCCGAAGAGCTCAACGCGGATGTTGGGGTTGAAGTCCTTGAGCGCTTCCTCGGTCAGCGCCAGCATACCGCCAGTGCCGCAGGCGGGGTCATAGACTTGGCGAATGATGCCCTTGCCGGTGAGCTTGTCGTCGTCATTGGCGATGAGCAAATCGACAATGAGGCGGATAACCTCGCGGGGGGTGAAGTGCTCGCCCGCCGTTTCGTTGGAGATTTCAGAGAAGCGGCGAATGAGTTCCTCGAATAAATAGCCCATTTCGAGGTTCGAGATTTTGTCCGGGTGTAGGTCAATCTCGGTGAAGCGTTCAAACACCTGCCAGAGGATTTCTGCGTCCTTGAGGCGCTTGAGCTGGTCGGTGAACAAGAACTTGTCGAGGAAGATGTCGCGGACATTGCCAGAAAACTGTGTGATGTAGTCCACAAGGTTATTGTGGAGCTGGCGCGGGTCTTGGCCTTTCAGCGTAGCAAAGCTGAAGCGCGACAGATTATAGACCTTAATGTCGTGACCAGCTGCACCAAACAGAATCATGTCACGTGTGGCTTCGTCCACGCCCTTTGGCAGGTTTTCAGCTGCCTTCAGCACGGCGGTTTTGGACTTCTCCAAGATACAGTCGAGCCGTCGCAGCACGACGAAGGGCAAGACCACCTTGCCATATTCAGATTGCTTGAAGTCGCCGCGCAGAATTTCGGCCACCGACCAGACAAACGAGCTGAGGGTCTGAACTTTTTGGGAGTGGGTCTTCAATTTCGTTTCCCCTCGATACGCCGTGGAACCGGCTTATTTTTTGGCCGCTGCCCGAGCCGAGCGCTGCGACCCGAGAACCTGGCAAGCAACATAAGAACTAGCAAGGCAATGGTGCGGGCGGCCGGACTTGAACCGGCACGGCCTTACGGCCGACGGATTTTCTTACCTTCTACGGCTTGCGCCGCCGCCATGCCGCAGGTGCCTGCTGCATAGCGTTTGGGGTCTGGACTATCCCTTCACCCTACTCGCCGCGTGCGCTGCGAGGTTAGGTGCTGCCCGTCTAGTCTCTACACCTTCCAGTGACTCTGGCGCGCCGATCTGCATCGGCTGCGCTGTCACTGGCTTGGCTCGGGGTTGCCTTGGCTTACTGTTTAGCCGCCAAGGTTTCCCCGAATTTGAGCAGTTCTACTCCTAGTGTTTCCACTAGGGCACTCAATGGCTTAAGTCCGTTGCGTCTACCGATTCCGCCACGCCCGCTTAGCCACCCCTTTTATAGACGCTTAAAGGGCATTTCGCCAAGCCTGAAATAACGCCGAGCTTCTATTCTTCCTCTTCATTGGGGGAAAGCAAGTTAATCGTGCGCGATTGCGCCTTTTTACGGACGTTAATTGAGCTGGCATCCAGCACATTTTTGATGTGCGAGGCATAGAAGGTTTCAATCATTTCCACGCTGGTGCGGCAGTTTTTGGCGATTTGATAGATATCCGCCCCCTCCATCAGCCGCATGCTGATGTAGGTATGGCGAAGGCTATAGGCGGTGCGCCGTTGTCCGTCGCGGTCGATCTTGAGCTGCTCCTCATCAAGAATGGTGTTGAAGAGCTGGCGCTGAAACTTAGGAAACAGCCGGTCCATCGGCTTCGGCTTGTTGCGCTCCACGAGGCGCTGATAGGGCAGCACGGCTCCGGGCATGCTTTTGCAATAGCCAACGCCGCGCTTGCCCCGCACCTCGATTTCAAGAATGCGCTCGCCACTCGCGATGTCCTCCACCACGGCGACATCGCGATGCTCCAGCCGCAGTGCCTCGTCGGGGCGAAGGCCCGTATTGGCCATGAACAGCACAAAGTCGTGCAGCTGCTCGCACGACCAGCGCCACCGCTTTTTCGGCGGGTTCTTGGCGCGGCGGCGCGTGGCCTCGTAGAGCTGCTTGTACTCAGCGGGGGAGAACCAGGCGCGGTGCACCACCTTGCCCGAGGTTTTGTAGGGCGGTGACAAATCCGGCACGTGCTGAATCCAGCCATGCCGGTGCGCCGTTTTCAGAATCTGCCTTAGGCAAACAATCTCCTGATGCATGGTGCTGCGGGCGGGCGCTTTGCCGCCGCGCCCATTCTGTGTGCGGAAGATGCGATACTCCTGCACCATGCCGGGCGTGATCTGGTGCAGGCTCTTATCGCCAAAGAATGGCATGAGATGCAGGCGGATGCGGTCGCGGTGCCCCTTCACATAGATGGGGCTGCGCTGCCCCTGCGTGATCACCTCATACTCACGCATGAATTGCTCAGCCGCCTGCTTGAAGCCGCGGCCGTGGCGCAGGTCGCCCGCGCGGTGCTTCACCTTGAGATTGAGAAACCAGTCCTCGGCGAAGTCCTTGGCCTGCTCCAGGCTTTCGGCGCGAGTGGAAGTGCGGTGGTTGCGGCCATTCAGATATGTCGCGCACTGCCAATAGCGGCTGTCGTCACGTTTGTAGACGTGCAGACGGCCTCCCATGAGCGTGTGTTGCGCGGACATTTTTCCTATGCCTCCGAAATTCGGCGCGAGGCGGAAAAATGTGTAAGGGCTGTGTAAGCCTATTTCTCGCCTCAGTTGCAGGCATTCTTACACATAAGATTATGTTTGTAAACAGCTATTTAGCTTGGTCGTTTTAATATCATTATGATTTTAAGTCCGTTGCGTCTACCAGTTCCGCCACGCGAGCCCGTGACTTTTTATAGCCTTGTTTTAGGCGATTAGCCAAGAGGGAATAAGCAGCGGCTGGTTTTTTAATAACAAAAGCTTAGCTGTGGCTTAGCAGGCACCTAACCTGCCAACCACGGGGCTGGGCGGTCTTGGCCCAAGAGCTCGGCATAGCTTTGCCGTGGCCGAATAACCGCCCAATTTTGGCCATGCACTAAAACTTCAGCCACTAAGGGGCGCGTATTGTAATTACTGCTCATGGCCGCGCCATAGGCGCCCGCACTCATAAAGGCCAAAATGGCCCCCTCGCCTTGCTCGGCTATGGCGTAATCTTTGGCAAAAGTGTCGCCACTTTCGCACACAGGCCCGACCACATCATAAGTTTGCAGTGGCGCTGCTTGGGCTGTTTGCTGCAATGGCCAAAGCGGATGCACGGCCTCATAAAGTGCTGGCCGAATAAGATCGTTCATGGCGGCATCCAGCACCATAAAATTTTTATCGGCGCGGGCATGGATACGCTGCACCCGCGTCAGCAGCAAGCCTGCATTGGCCACTAAATAGCGCCCCGGCTCAAAACCAAGCCTTACGGGCAAATCGGCAAATAGGTTTTCAATCATATTGGCGTAGCTGGCCATGGTGAGTGGGTCGGGCGCGCCCTGTCCTGCCTCCAGCAAATCTGGCACACCAATGCCGCCGCCCAAATCCATAACAGATAGCGGCAGGCCTTGCGCCAAAAGGTCTTTGGCTAAATCGCGCATTTTGCCAAAAGCTTCGGCAAAGGGGGCCAGCTCGGTAATTTGGCTGCCAATGTGGCAGGTTAAACCCTGTGCTTTAATGTTAGGCAAAGCACAAGCGCGCGCATAAAGTGGCCCGGCTTCAGCAAGGCTAACGCCAAATTTACTATCGGCATCGCCTGTGGCGATTTTAGCATGACCACCCGCCAGCACATCAGGGTTTACGCGCACCGCTACATTGGCCACAAGCCCCATGGCTGCGGCAATTTGCGCCAGCCGCTCAAGCTCGTCCGGGCTTTCAATATTGATTTGCTCAAGACCTAATTGCACCGCAAAGGCAAGCTCGGCATCGCTTTTGCCCACGCCCGAAAAAACGATGCGCTCGGGCGGAATGCCCGCTTGCAGCGCCCGACGTATCTCGCCCTCAGAGACCGTATCGGCCCCCGCACCCAAACGCGCCAAAGTTTGCAACACGGCTATGTTACTGTTGGCTTTAACGGCAAAAGCAATCAGTGTATCGGGCCGATGCGCAAAGGCTTGCGCAAATTTTTGATATTGCCGGCAAATGCCTGCACTTGAATAAACATAACAAGGCGTGCCCACCACCGAGGCAATACGCGCCAGCGACACATCTTCGGCAAATAAATTGCCCGCTCGATAATGAAAATCAAAAACGCTCATAGCGCGGCCTAAAAACTATTCAGTGTTGTAGGCTTGATATTTAAGGCAAACACCGCCGATTGCCCAGCCCATGGCTGAGTAATGGGCGATAAATGCTGCAAGGCAAAGCCGGCTTTTTCTATCAGCGCTAAGGGTGCCGCCACATGCTCCCATGATAAACAATCCCAATGGTCGGGCAGATGTCGTGGTGTGTCCTTGGTGCCGTTATTGATTTCAAGCATAAAACGGCCATCGGGGCGCAGCACGCGCTGTATCTCGGCCAGCACAGTAAAAGGCTCAAGCATGTGATCGAAGCAGTTGGTAAAGACCAAATCAAAACTGGCATTAGCAAATTGCAATTGGTGAAAATCACCAAAGACCACATATTTATTCATCTGGCCAGGGTTGAGGTCGATACCAATGGCCACCGCGCCTTGCTCGATAAAGGCCTCAACCTCATGCCCCAGCCTTGCGCCTAAACATAATACTCTGGTGCCGGTGGTGACATGTTGTGTGGCCTTAATACGCGCTGGCAAAGCCTGACGCAAAATATCTGAATATTTTTGCACCATCTCTGGCTCAAGTTCGAGCTTTGAGGCTTGCAGCAGCAAATAATCTTCGTAATTTGCATAGGCCCTGCCTTGCAGGCCCGATTGCTCATAGCCGGCCAGCCCCTCAAGGCTAACGAATTTACCCTGATTGAGTTGGGCTTGAAGCTGTTGCGGGTCGTTTATCGTATCGTTTTTGCTCATGGCCAAAGCTTGCCACAAGCAACGCACCGCGCCAAGCAAGACTTGTCTATTTTGTGTAACTGATTAGAATATGCCCCATGGAAAATCTGACCGCGACACATATCGCCTCAATCCTCATGGGCCTCGTTGTGCTCTTTTGGATGGCACCACGCATTTTATCGGCTAATCGTGGGCGCGTTTTGCAAAATATTGTGCTGTGGCTGGCTATTTTTGCCGCGCTCGGTTTGGTTTATAAAATTTTTGGGCCCTTTTAAGCTTAGCCTCTAAAGTTTAATCCCTAGAGTTAAATCCCTAGGGCTTAACCTCTATCACCTCAACATTATAGCTCACCAATATAGCGCGGATATCAGCCAGTGCCGCAGCAATGGCGTCGGCATCGGTGCCGCGCACCACCAGCGACACCGCCGGTTTTTCATTATGAATATGCGGATAGCTGCCAATATTAACTGCCGTATTTTTTGCTGCCACCAAAGCCAAATCGGCGGCGATGCGGCTTTCACCAATATGCGCCTTGATGCTTTCGCTGAGTAATTTTGGCCCGCCTTGCAAGCGATGACTGAGCCCACCCAGCATGGCTTGCATGATGTTCGGAATGCCGGCCATGACAAACACATTGTTTATTTGAAAACCCGGTGCACCAGAAACCGGATTATCAATCAGCTGCGCGCCGTGCGGAATGCGCGCCATGCGCAAGCGCCCCGGTGTGAGCTTTTCTTCTGCGCCATAATAATTGAGCAGGGCCAAGCGAGCTTGGGCATTTTCGTCTATCGGCACATTAAAGGCATTGGCCATACAATCGGCGGTGATGTCGTCGTGGGTGGGGCCAATGCCGCCGGTGGTAAACACATAATCATAGCGCCCCGATAGCGCGCGCACGGCCGCCACAATCTCGGCCTCGATATCGGGCACAATACGCGCTTCAGCCACACGAATGCCCAAAGCCGCCAGCCACTCGGCAATATAGGCCAGATTGGCGTCTTTGGTGCGGCCTGACAGGATTTCGTCGCCAATTAACAACACGGCGGCAAGGGGCGTTTGCGTTTCTGCCATAATCATTGCTTTCATTACGATTTAGTTATAAAAAGATTTATGACTCTATATATAAGGGCAAAAATCCATGGCGACTAGCACCCAATATAATCCGCAGCTCAAGCTTAAGGGACTGCTGCAGCGCCGCTTTGGTATTGATAAAACGGTTTATGCCTGGTTCGCCCCCGAATTGCAGCAAGCTTACCGCGATTATCACAGCACCCTTCAGCTAGAACAGCAAATTGATATGCTGTCTGACGCATGGACACAAAAGCAAGACTCCGCCCATAAAAGTTTTTATGCCGCCTGGCGCGACTGGACCGCCAATGTGCTGACTATTGACGAGGGCTTTAGCCATTTTTACCCCACCACGGGTGCCAGCGAGCCTTTGCGGCAAATTATTTTTGATTTAGCCGCACAAAACCAAGCTAAAATTCAACAGGGCCAAACGCCTGCGCGCTTATTTGTTTTTGCGGGTGAGTATGAGGGCGCCCGCGCCATGGCCGAGGCCGCCGGCCTTACGGTTATCAGCCTGCCACGGGCGCAATGGGCCGATGTTGCCACGCAAATGAACGCCGATGATCTGTTTTACCTCAGCCACCCTAGTGCCATCGATGGCACTGTTTGGGCCGATTATGACGGCTTTATGCAATCGCTCTCAAAGGCTAATAAGCGCGCACTACTCGATATTACTTATGTGGGCGCTGTTGCCCGCGATTATCATATCGACACGCGCCACAGCGCCATCAGCGAAGTTATTTTTAGCCTGAGTAAACCTTTGGGGGCTTATTATTTGCGCATTGGTGGCTGTTTAACCCGCCAAGAAAATATGGCGCTTTTTGGCAATGTCTGGTTTAAAAATCTGCATTCGCTGGGCTATGGCGAGTATCTGCTCAAGCGTTTTGCCGTGCAGGAATTGCCACAAAAATACGCACCGCTGCAAGCCGAGATAACCCAAAATCTGGCGCAGCGCATGGGTGTGCCCTTTACGCCGGCCGATGTGCTGCTGTTAGCAACAGCCGCCAATGTGCCGATGCGGCCACAAGGTCGGACACTGCCCTATTTAGCGCGTGTAAATGACGGCCAGCAAAATGTAATTCGCATTTGCCTTACGCCTGCGCTTGACAAAGCCAGCCGCAACATATTGGAATAGACAGTATGAAAAACCTGACGCTCTGCCCCACCGTCCATGATGTTCACCGCGAGATGCGCAAGCTATTGCGCAGCCCCATTTTTCAGCAATCCTATGACAATGGCGGCTATGTTTATCAAGCGGTTGATCGATACGCCACCATCCCGCGCATTATGGCCGATATGTCGGACACACACTTAGAGCAGGCGCATTTTTCAGTGTGGTGGAATGTGCTGACACGCCGCACTTACGATAACCCCGTTATCAGCGACCTTTATTATCTGCATGAAATAACCCACGCCAGCGACCTTGCCTATGTGCCCGAGCTCAGCTTTAGCGGCTTTAAGCGCAAAATGCAGGATAATGAGCTGACCGCCAGCGTCACCTCTGAAATTGCTGCTTACTTTGCCCTGCCCGAGCTGCGCGCACAAAGTTTTAACTTCCCCATTTATGTCGATCGGTTTTTGCAAGATGCGGCCATTAAAAAGCGCTGGCACACCGACCCCGAAAATCTTATCCATGAATTGCGCGAAAAACGGCGCGATATCATGCTGGGGCTTGAGGCCGACAAGCTTGATGATGTGGAGCTATGGATCCATCGCTATGCCGAGCAAAATGAGCAATGGGCGCTGATTTGGCGTAAGCGCTTCCGCGAAGTGGAAAGCGCCATGCTGACATTGCGGCAAGATATTGCCACAAAGCCACACCAACGCGCTGCGGCCTTACAAAAATATGTGCAGTGGCTGACTTCGGCGCAAGTTTGCGGCCAAGGCGATATCCCCTTCCCGCTTGAGGCCGAGCAATTTGCCAAAATATACTGGCACAATAAACATGAGTTTGAAAAACTGGCCACAGCCCTTACCCCAACTAAACTGGCGCCAGCAAAGCCAGCACCAGCAAAGCCTGCGCCAGATCAGACCGAAGCGCCAAAGCTATAAGGCGGGCTCTTATTTAAAGCCCCTCTTGTCCAAAGCTAGCTAAAGCCTTAGATTAGCGCATGACCAATATCGCCGCTGACGACCCTGAAGAATATGGCCGCCCCATTGCGCTGCACGATGAAGCTGGCTTTGCTGGCATGCGGGTAGCAGGCAGGTTAGCCGCTGCCTGCCTTGATATGATTACCCCCCATGTGCAGCCCGGTATTACCACAGCAGCCCTCGATAAATTATGCGAAGAGTTTATCCGCGATCATGGCGCCATTCCGGCTTGTATTGGCTATAAGGGCTATCAGCACGCCACCTGCATTTCGCTTAATCATGTGGTTTGTCATGGCATACCGGGTGAGCGCATTTTGCAAGATGGCGATATTCTGAATATCGATGTCACCGCCATTGTCGATGGTTGGTATGGCGACACCAGCCGCATGTATTACGCAGGCGATAAAATTCCGCTGCGCGCGCGCAAATTATGCGAAGTGACCTACGAGGCCATGATGCGCGGCATTGCTGTCGCCAAACCAGGTGCCACCACAGGCGATATTGGTGCGGCCATTCAGACTTATGCCGAAGCGCATCGTTTCTCTGTGGTGCGTGATTTTTGTGGCCATGGGCTTGGCCGGGTTTTTCATGATGCCCCCTCCATTATGCATTATGGCAAAAGCGGCGAAGGCGTTGTGCTGCAAACCGGTATGTTTTTCACCATAGAGCCCATGATAAATGCCGGCCGCTATGATGTTAAAGTTTTGGCCGATGGCTGGACCGCTGTCACCCGCGATAAGTCGCTTTCGGCGCAATTTGAGCATGCCATTGGCATTACCGACACCGGCGCCGAGATTTTTACTTTATCGCCTCAAGGCTTTACCCAGCCTCCTTATGAATCTAGATAAAGACCTGCATAGCGGTCACCGCGACAGATTGCGCCAAAGGCTGCTGCAACAAGGCCATGGCGCTTTATCCGACCATGAGGTTTTAGAATTACTGCTTTTCTCGGCCATTCCACGGCGCGACACAAAACCATTGGCCAAGCAATTGCTGCATCAGTTCAAAGATTTGCGCGGCGTTATTCAAGCATCACCCGAGCAGCTGGCGGACTTAATAAAAAGCGATAACCCGATTGCTTTGCTGAAAGGCGTTGAGGCTTTATGGCAACGCCTCGGCAAAACCGCTATTTTGAAAAAGCCCATGCTGGCCAGCTGGCAAGAGGTGGTCGCTTATTTACAAAGCGTTATGGGCCACGAGCCCACCGAGCAATTTCGTATTTTGTTTTTAGACTCGCGCAATAAGCTGATCCAAGAAGAAGTGCAAAGTCGCGGCACCATCGATCATACGCCGCTTTATGTGCGCGAAGTGCTGCGCAGAGCCCTTGAACTACACGCCAAAGCACTGATTTTAGTACATAATCACCCCAGCGGCGACACCGACCCCAGCGAAGAAGATATTATGCTTACCCGCGAAATCGTCACAGCCGCACAACTCTTGGCGATTGATGTGCATGACCATCTGATTATTGGCCGCAACAGTGTGAGCAGCTTCAAAAGTTTAGGTTTACTTTAACGCAATTCAGGCTAATTTGACGATTAACTCATCCACCATAGAAATATGAGCAGATATATGCACAAATTTTTTCGCTTGGCCATTTTGGCGCTGTTGCTCTCGCCGCTGGCCCTTACAGCCTGCCAGCCGCTCAATGCCAGTCAGGGCACCAATGTTGCCAACACCTCGTTTAATCCTGGGTTCTGGCGCCCCATTAGCCAACGCACCATTGATCTTCCCAATGACCGCGCCCAGTGGAAGCTAGAATATGATTTGCGCCAATGTAATTGCGGCAATTTCCCCGGCACAGTGCCACTGCCCGTGCTGATGGAGTTTACCGCCGATCAAGGCCGCCTGTCTGAAACCAGCAATGCCGCAGCCGCCGTTGATGTGGGCGCACCAAAACCCATGTGCCAAACAGTGCCGGCACTTGTCGCGCAAGAATGTATGCGCGCCCGTGGCTGGGAGCCAACGCTGTGCGCAGGTCGCCTGCCGCCGGTGGGTGGTGGTTTTGCCTGTAACTTAGAGCAATAACCGCAGCAAATGATTCCGCGCTACACCCTAGCCGCCATGGCGCAGCTATGGACCGACGAATATAAAGCCAGCCAGTTGCTGGAAATTGAGTGCCTTGTGGCTGAAGCGCAAGCCGAGCTTGGCATTATCCCCACCAAGGCTGCGCAAGATATTCGTTTGCACGCCAAATTTGACCTCAATCGTGTGGCAGAAATTGAGAAAGAAACGCGCCATGATGTGCTGGCGCTGCTGACCAATATCGGCGAGCATCTGCCGCAATCCGCACGGCGCTTTTTGCATTTTGGCCTCACCTCGTCCGATGTGCTTGATACAGTGCTGGCGCTGCAATTGAAGGCCGCTGCCGATATTTTGCTGGCGGGCTTACAGCAATTATATAATGCCCTCAAAAAACGCGCGCTGGCCGAGGCTAATACGCTGTGTATGGGGCGCAGCCACGGCATTTTTGCCGAGCCAACCAGCTTTGGCCTAAAGCTGGCGGGCCATGCTTGTGCTTTTAAGCGCGGCATCATGCGCTTAAAACAGGCCCAAGCCGAGATTAGCTTTATGGCTTTTTCGGGCGCGGTTGGCACCTATGCCACCATCGACCCACGCATTGAAAAAAGTGTGGCACAAAAATTGGGGCTAAATTGCGAGCCAGTTTCCACACAAATTATTCCGCGCGACCGTCACGCCCATTTTTTTGCCACGCTCGGCATTATTGCCAGCAGCATTGAAAACCTTGCCATAGAAATACGGCATCTACAGCGCTCTGAAGTGCGTGAAGCCTACGAGCCTTTTGCCAGTGGCCAAAAAGGCAGCAGTGCTATGCCGCACAAGCGCAACCCCGTGCTGAGCGAAAATCTAACGGGTCTGGCGCGGCTGGTGCGCGGCATGGTCACGCCTGCACTAGAAAATGTCGCCCTGTGGCATGAGCGCGATATCTCGCATAGTGCAGTAGAGCGCGTCATTGCCCCTGATGCCACACAAGCGCTCGATTTTGCGATTATGCGCCTTGCTACACTGATTGAAAATATGCATATCGACCACAACGCCATGGCCTTTAATGTAAATGCCAGTGGCGGGCTTTATGCCTCGCAGCGTGTGCTGTTAGCCCTTACTGAAAAGGGCCTAAGCCGCGAAGAGGCCTATGCGCTGGTGCAGCGCGTGGCCTTAAATGTGTGGGATAATCGCGGCGATTTTATGCAAAGCTTGCAGCA
Organism: Rickettsiales bacterium; assembly: GCA_027485855.1. Taxonomy (GTDB): domain Bacteria; phylum Pseudomonadota; class Alphaproteobacteria; genus JAIXQD01. Next base: position 473,179 of record JAIXQD010000001.1, read on the forward strand.
AGAGCCGCTGATAAAACAACAGCTGACCACAGCCGAGCTTGATGCTTTATTTGATAAGAATTTTTACCTAAAAAATATCGATGCACAATTAGCCGCAGCCCTTATTGACTAAAAGCTTGGCTGATTAATAGCTTGGCGGACTAAGCCATCAGCCCCATCAAATTTTTACAGCTGGTGCCACAGCCTGAGCCGGGCTGAGGCTGGCGGGTCGGTTAGCGGCAACAGGCGCTGGCGCCGGCGCCCTCTCTTCGGCCGATACGGGCTCTGCCGATACGGGCTCTGCCGACAGGGGCTCTGCCGATACGGGCACATATTGGTAAGTCACTATTGGTTGCGGGTTATCGGTGCGGGCATAATCAAGCAATTGCAGCACGCGGTTTGCTGCCGTGCGTCGATGCTCGGCACCAAAAACAATGGCGACATATTCGGTGCCATCGGGCGCGCGCTCAAGCGCCACCATGTTATAATTCGAAGCAAAGATGTAACCGGTTTTATGGCCCAATAAGCGTGGGTCATCTTGGCACAGCCAGCAATTATCGCGCACGCGGCCATTGGGCAAACGATGTTGGCGGGCGCCAATGTAAGTTCTGAAATATTGCGGATAATCACGCTGCAGCGCCACAATTAACATCGACATCTCACGCGCTGTGGTCACCTGCTGGGGGTTTGGCAAGCCCGAGGCATTGCGAAACACCGTTTGCACCGCGCCTAATTCATGCGCTTTATCGGTCATGCGCGCGGCAAAGTCCGCCTCGGTTTCGCCCATAGACTCGGCCAGCATGGTTGTAACATCATTAGCCGACATACTAAAAATAATGCGCAATGCTTGATCGACCGTCAGCGTTTGCCCTTGGCGCACACCATAAACCACACGCTCTTGCGCCACGGCCGCGGCCGAAGCGGTGATGCGCGTTTGTGGGGTTAAGCGACCCTCATCCATGGCGGCAAAAATTAAATAAGCGGTCATGAGCTTGGTCATCGAGGCAGGGTGACGCAACTCATCAACATCGGTGCCGGCCACCACCTGCCCTGTTTCAACATTATAAATAGCTTCAGCAAAACGGCGATCGGTCTGCCACTGGCTTGCGGGGGCCTCACGCACTACATCGAAAGTGGTGGTGGTGGTGGTGCCCGAGGCACTTGGCGCAGGCCTGACGCTCACTGTTGGCTGCGGCGTATAAACAGGGCGCGGCTTAAGCACCGGCGCAACCGGCAGGCGCGGCGTGGCCGAGGCCGTAACAGTCGCTGTCACGGTTTGTGGTTTGGAAAGCGCGGTCGAAAGAAACAACAGGCCCGAAATACCACTCAAAACCATCAGCTGACGACGATATTTTTTAAACCAGTAAGCAATACGCATTATAAACCTTTATTGTTATGGCGATTATATCTTGCCAAAATTTTTGGCAAATTTTGTCCGCTAAAACAACATAAAGTTATTGTGCGTTGCAAAAACTGGTAATTTTATTAGCCCTGCTCAATCAGGCTGGCTAGTTACCCGCCTGCAATTGTGCCTTGGCCTCTTTCAGGCAATGCTCATATTTGGTTTGCAAAGCAATTTCAGCCTGTGGCTTGCCGGCAGCGGTAAGGTCGGCGCCAACTTTGCCTAAAAGATCAGCAATGCCGGGCTCATCCATATCGGCCATTACACAGCTTTTGGCATAGGCTTCAGCATCGGGGCCGACTTTGCCTAAAAGCTCGGCCACCCACAAACCAAGCAGTTTAGCCGCTCGGCTTTGTGCCTTAAAATTGAACTCTTCATCATGTTTGAACTTATTTTCAAAATTTTTGCTGCGGTCTTCAAAACTATTCATTTTATCCTCAAAGCTGGATGGTTAAAAAATCATGGTGAGTATAGCCTAAGCTGCTATAAAGGGGCAATTACAGATAATCCATTATAAAATAAAGGCCAAATTCGCCCATGAAAAGACGTCGCATTTATGAGGGCAAAGCCAAGGACCTGTTTGAAGGGCCCGAAGCTGGCACGCTTATTCAATATTTTAAAGATGACACTGCGGCCAATAAAGGCAAAACCAGCGGCGTGATTGTCGGCAAAGGCGTTATCAATAATCGCATTTCTGAGTTTTTATTCACCCGCCTTGGCGAAATGGGCGTGCCGCATCATCTGGTGCGCAGGGTCAATATGCGCGAGCAGCTGATAAGAGCGGCCGAGATTATACCGGTGCATATTGTCGTGCGTAATTTAGCCGCGGGGTCTTTTGCGCAGCGTTTTGGCCGCCCTGAAGGCGAAGCCTTGCCGCGCTCGATTGTTGAGTTTTTTATCAAGGACGAAAAAATTGGCTACCCGCTCGTGACCCACGAGCATATCACCGCTTTTAATTTTGCCGCGCCCGATGAGCTGGAAGAAATGTTTCATCAAAGCTTACGCATCAATGATTATTTATCGGGCTTGTTTTTTGGGGTTGGCTTGCGCCTTGTTGATATCAGGCTAGAATTTGGCCGCCTTTACGACGATATGGGCAGCTACCTTGTGCTCACCGATGAAATCTCGCCCGACACGATGCGCCTATGGGATATCAAAACCAACGAGAAATACGATAAAGACCGCTTCCGCCTTAAACTCGATCGCATTGCCGAAGGCTATCAGGAAGTCGCCCGACGCTTAGGTATATTGCCCGAGATGCTGCCGCAAGATGCCAATAGCCCTGCTCCGGGTGATGCCGCGCTTGAGGCCGAGGGCGAAGCCCCGGGCGCTGGCAAACGTCCCAGCTTCAGATTTTGGAAGCGCTAATGCGCACTCTTTTTGCTTGGCTGTTATTGGCTTTTTGTGTGGTGGCGGCGCCTTTGGCGTTGGCCAACACCAATGCAGTCGGCGCGCAAAATTTTTATTTAGATGACCGGCTCTCGAGCTTTGCGGTGCGTGTGCCCATGGCGCCGCAACGTGGTGTGCAAGGTGCGGTCATGGGTTTGTTGCCGCAAGTGATGGGCGATTTCAAACTTTCGGCGGATGGTCAAAAACTATTGCGCCTGCGGCTTGTGGCCGATATGCGCGGCTTTACCAGCGGCAATAGCAGCGCCGATAGCCAATGGCGCAGCGATGAAATGCTGGCCAGTGCGCGTTATCCACAAATGCAGCTTTCGCTGACCGAGTTTAGCGATAACAAAGCCAGTGGTAAAATCTATTGGCGCGGGCAAGAACTGCCCATTAGTCTTACCAGCAAAATATATTTGGGCGCTGGCAGCAAAGGCTTGTTTAGTGATGTTGTGGGCCCACCCAATCATGCGCATATTAGTTTACAAGGCACCATAAACCTACCTGCACCCATGGGCGATAATGATGCAGTAGAGCTACAATTATGGCTAGAGCTTGCAGGCGTTGCGCAAAACTAAACACACAAAACTAATGCGCAAAATTTATTTGGTGAGCCGCTAAATTTTGGGGCAGCCTTGCATAATTTGCTGCAAAGTTTGCGCCCAATATTCAATTTGCGTATCGCTATCAAGCAAATCTTTAGCAAAGGCAATATGTGCATGGGTAACACCATGTGCTGCTGCATGATGCGCCCGTGTATAGTGCGCGGCGCCACGGCTAGAAACAGGCTGATTAAAGCCCACTTTAATGTCTTGCCTTGCACATAGTCCGTCTTGCAAAACATCAACGAGGCGACGGTCTGCATCAAATTGCAAATTGATATGCCAATCGCGCATATGCACCGGCAGATTGCCTAAAGAAAATGTGCCCATGGTCAGCAATTGCGCTGGTTGCCCGCGTAATTCGCGCTCTTGCAGCTGTTCGGCCAAAGCTAAATGAAACGGCCAAAATAAAGCATCTTGGCGGCGCTTACGCTCGGCCTTGGTCAGTGCCAAATTGGCGGCTAAAGTTTGTTGCTCAAGCATCATGGGGATGGAATCGGCATGATCAAGCGGCAGCGACACATCAATAACCAGGCGCGAGTAATTGGCAATCACCACCGTGGCCCCGCTGGCTTGCGCAAATTTTTCGGCCAGCAGCAAGGCGCCACTATCCATCGCTTGTGCGCTTTGACGCTGCGGGCGGCTCAGGCCCATACCCTCGAATATTTCAGGAATAAGGCTAGAGGCATGCTCTACGGCAAGCACGAGGGCGCTTTGGCTTTCAGGGTTAAGCACGCGCACAGCCTCGGGCTCGCCTAAGCCTAACAGCGGCTCCAAACCATATTCGGTGACTTGTAAATTGGCTTGCGGTCTTAACATATTCTGTTCCTGCTTATGTTTTTAGACTTCTCACCCTAATCTAATCAGATAGAAATAGTTGCAACAATGTTTTTATCATTTCATGGGGTTTTTATCATTTCATGGGTTTTTGTTATTTTATGCCGTAACATCCCTAGTTTATTGACAAAAAGCCCTGACATAGCCATTTATGATGCATGCCTATGTCTGCACAAGAAATTGAAACGCTGATAAAAGCCGCCCTACCGGACGCGGTTATTAACATTCGCGACCTTGCCGGCGATGGCGACCACTATGCCGCCGAGATTACTTCTGCCGCTTTTATTGGTAAAAGCCGTGTTATGCAGCACCAGATGGTTTATAACGCGCTGCAAGGGCGCATGGGTGGCCTGTTACACGCTTTAGCCTTAACTACAAAAACCCCTTAAAGGAGCCTTCGCCATGACCACAACTGCGAGCACAATTGACAGCACTGCTGAAAACACTGCAAACAAAATTAAAGCCGAAATTGAGAGCGTGCCCGTGGTGCTGTTTATGAAAGGCACGCCCACTTTTCCGCAATGTGGTTTTTCGGGCCGTGTGGTGCAAATCCTCAATCATCTGGGCGTAAATTTTAAGGGCATTAATGTGCTGGAAGATGCCGCGCTGCGCCAAGGCATCAAGGATTTTTCTAACTGGCCGACCATTCCGCAGCTTTATGTGCAAGGCGAGTTTATCGGTGGCTGCGACATTGCCACCGAGATGTTCCAAAATGGCGAATTGCAGCAATTATTTAAAGATAAGGGCATTCAAAGCACCAGTGCTGCCTAAGGCACCAATTTGCTGGCAGGCTGCATAAGTTGCGGCTGGTGTGTTTTTATACAATTCACCACGCCCGCCACTTGATCAAAATTATTATAGCCGCCATTGGAAAGCTTGTTATTGCCGCCCGCATTCCACAGCAGGTTGGCCGCTGGATAGTAGCGTAAACTTGGCTGCAAATAGGCTTGGTTAAACTCAAAATAAGCGTGCCCCTGTCCGTCATAACGAATTGCCGGATCAAGGTTTGCATTAATTGACCGTACGCATGAATGAAAATCTGCCGAAACTGTGGCCACAGCAGGAGTTTGTTGTGTACGAGGCTGGTCATATTGTGTGCCCTGTATCGGGCTGCACGCAACTGCCAAAGTTGCCATGCCTGCTAATGTTGCGGCTTTAAGCCAAAAACCTAAGCTGTGCTTTGTCATGATTTTCCCCCTCATTTAAGTTTATCCAAAAAGGGTGAAAGTAATCAAAAAAAGCCGCTGGTTTGCGCCAGCGGCTTTTATCTTGGTAAAAACAAAATTAACGCCCAAAAATTAACGCCAAAATTAACGCCAAAATTAGCGCCCAAAATTAACGTGAATAATATTCGATAACCAGGTTAGGCTCCATCTGTGATGGGTATGGCACATCGGCCAAGCCAGGGGCGCGCACAAAGCTGCCCTTCATGGCGCCATGATCAACTTGCAGATATTCAGGCACATCGCGCTCGGTGCTTTGCGTGGCACCCAAAATCAGCGCCATTTGCTTGCTGGCGGTTTTAACCTCAATGGTGTCACCGTCTTTAACGCGATAGCTGGCGATATTGACTTTTTTGCCATTGATACGGAAATGGCCATGATTAATCAGCTGGCGTGCCGACCAAGGTGTTGGCGCAAATTTCATGCGATAGACCACCGCATCAAAGCGGCGCTCGAGTAATTGAATGAGTAGCTCGGCGCTATCGCCCTTGCGACGAATAGCTTCCTGATAGGTGCGACGAAATTGTTTTTCGCCGATATTGCCGTAATATAAACGCAGCTTTTGCTTAGCCAGCAATTGCAGACCGAAGTCAGATGGTTTTTTACGGCGCTGGCCATGTTGACCGGGGCCATAGCTGCGGTCATTGACGGGGCTTTTGGCACGGCCCCAAAGATTGACGCCAAGGCGGCGGTCGATTTTATATTTAGCGTTAAGGCGCTTTGTCATAATAGTCTCTCTTGTTGTTCCGGATAGTGAGCGAGATATTCGCCCACGGGGAAGCCCAAAAATGGCTGTACCCACTTGCCCAGAAAGTTTGCTTTTTTAGGCAAATTAGCTGTGCTTGTCAATCATAAGAGCTTATTTTGGCATAAGCGCCTATTTTGACGCTAATTATTGCGCTTTTTATCGCCATGCAGGGCCTTTATCACGCCGCGCAGGGTGTTAACCTCCTGCTGGGTGGGGGCGGCACGAGCAATAAGCAGCCTTAAATTACGAATGAGGCGGGCGCGTTGGTCGGGCGAGTTGAAAAAGCCGCTCACCTCTAATGTGTCGCGCAGATGGTCTTGTAGGCCAAAAAGCTCGGCTTTGGTGGCGGGCGGGCTTTTATTGGGCTGTGGCGGCAAGGCTGTATCAACCGCCACGCGCCACGCATAGGCCAAAACCTGCACCGCATGCGACAAATTAAGCGACGGAAAATCAGGGTTGCAGGGTATCTGCACCAAAGCATCACAGCGGGCCATATCTTCGTTAGTGAGCCCTGCCCGCTCTGGCCCAAACAGCCAGGCAACCTTAACCCCTTGCGCTTGTGCTTTAATAGTTTTTAGCGCGGCTGCTGTAGGCGATAACACCGGCATGGGCATATCGCGCACAAAAGCGCCTGTGCCATAAACCAATTGGCACTCAGACAGGGCTTGTGGCAAATCGGCGTAAAGCGTGGCGGCATCTAAAATAGCATCAGCGCCACTGGCAGCGGCCCAAGCATGAGTTTGCGGCCAGCCATCACGCGGCGCCACCAATGACAATTGCGTAAGCCCCATCGTAGCCATAGCCCGCGCCGACATGCCGATATTATCGCATAGCTGTGTACCCAACAGCACCACGAGCGGCGCAAGGGGGTGCGGTTGCTGCACGGATGTTTTGGGCAGAACACTCATTTTTAACTTCTATTCCTTACGCTGATACACATCTTATTTTAGGAGTTATACATGAAAGCCGAAAGAATTTGCAGCATTGTTGATGTGCCGGTTTTGGTGCGCATTCAGCATGGGCATCTCGACCCGATTTATCGCGTAGAGGGCGCCGCTGAATCGCGCGAAAAACTAACCGTCAGCATCTCGGTTGGCTGGCAAGATGAAGGCACCATCGATTTTGCGCATCTTTATAATTACGCCTCGCTCTATAAGCTTCTGCAAGCCAAGCATGATGCGATAATTTCTGGCCCGATTGAGGGCTTTATTGATGAGCTGGAAAAAGAAGTGAGTGCGTCCACTTCGGCACAAGCCATTCGCCTCACCCATACGCATATTACGCTGGTGCGGCCAGATTTATTGCATGGCTTTGTGCGCTTACAAAAAATCAAGAAATACGACTAAGGATAATAGTTAAGCGCGGCGCCAGCTGGTGCCGCCCGCCGCATCTTCTAAGATAATGCCTTGCGCTAATAACGCATCGCGGATGGCGTCGGCCTTGGCAAAATCACGCGCCTTACGTGCTGCAAGGCGGCTGGCGATTTGTGCCTCTATCTCATCGGCCGTCAGCGCACAGCCCACCAGCGCCTTAAACCATGCATCTGGCTCTTGCTGTAAAATGCCCAGCAAAGCGCCGCTAGCCCGCAATTGATTATCCGGGCACTCATGCAAAGCCGTGATGGCTGCCGGTGTGTTCAAGTCGGCACACAAAGCCTGCAATACCGCTGGATAAACATAATCTTCTTGGGTGGGGGCATTTTGCAAACGGCGATAAAATTTATCAAGGATGCTAGAGGCCACGCGCAAGCCCGCCACACTAAAATCGATGGGGCTACGATAATGGCTTTGCAATAAGGCAAAACGAATGGCCTCACCAGGCGCTTCGGCCAGCAAATCGCGCACCGTAAAAAAATTGCCCAGCGACTTTGCCATTTTTTTACCATCCACCATCAGCATGCCATTATGTAACCAAAAGCGTGCTAAAGGCGCATGATGGGCGCACTCGCTTTGCGCAATCTCATTTTCGTGATGCGGAAAAATTAAATCGCCGCCGCCGCCATGAATATCGAAGGTAATGCCCAAATGTTTTTTAGCCATGGCCGAGCATTCAATGTGCCACCCCGGACGCCCGCGACCATAAGGACTATCCCAGCCGACTTGCTCAGGGCTGCTCGGCTTCCATAAGGTGAAATCGGCAGGATCGCGCTTATAAGGCGCCACATCAACCCGCGCCCCTGCCACCAAATCATCGCGGCTATGGCGGCTGAGTTTGCCATAATCGGGCATGCTGGGCACATGGAACAACACTTGCCCCTCAACCTCATAGGCGTGGCCTTGCGCTATCAATGTTGCGATAAGTTCCAGCATCTCGGCGATATGCTCGGTTGCCAGCGGCTGAATATCGGGTGCAAGGCAGTTAAGGGCGGCCATATCTTGGTTATATTGCAACGCTGTGCGGGTGGTGAGCGCGCTGATGCTTTCGCCGGTTTGGGCGGCGCGCTCCATAATTTTATCATCAACATCGGTGATGTTGCGCACATAAAGCACTTGCGGATAAAGCCGCCGCAACAGCCGATAGAGCACATCAAAAAACACCACCGGCACAGCATTGCCTAAATGCGCAAAATCATAAACGGTGGGGCCGCACACATAAAGCCGCACCAATGCCGGATTAAGCGGCACAAATACCTCGCGCTGGCGGGTTAAGGTGTTGTGCAGCTCGATGTGCATTTAGGCTTTTTGTCCTAGCAAGCGTTTTTTGGCGACATCGGCCGATAACAAGGGCAAAAATTTGGGCAATTCGGGGCCATCAGTGCGGCCTGTGAGGGCTTGGCGCAACGCCATAAATAGCGGCTTACCTTTTATGCCGGTTTTGCTCGATACCGCCTGCACCACATTTTGCCAAGCACCATCCAGCCATAATTGCGGCCAGACTTCGGCCGCGGCTGTAGTGATATTGGCATCGGCCATAACCGGCGTCAGCTCGGCATAAAGCACATTATACCAATCACGCGCTTCGACTAAGGTATGAATAACGGGGCGCACCACTTGCCAAAAAGCCTCATCGGCCCGGCTTAAACCCATAGCGGCCAGCCTTGGTGCCACCTCGGCGTAATCGGTATCTTGCAAAATTTTAGCATTAAGCCGCTTAATATCATCCATATCAAACTTAGCGGGCGAGCGGCTAATTTTATCAAGCCCATGGCTGGGTACGAGTTTTTGCAGTGTATTGACCGCTTCAACCGGCTCTGAGGTGCCAACCCGCGCCAAGAGCGAATTAATCGCCATCGGTTCAAGCCCCATTTCATCACGGATGGAGGCAATCGATAAAGTGCCTAAACGCTTGCTCATCTCTTCGCCGCTGGCACTGGTGAGCAACGGGAAATGCGCAAATTGTGGCACGCTTACAGCCGCACCTGTTACCTTAATCACTGCCTCAATGATTTGCACTTGCACGGCGGTATTGGCCACATGATCTTCACCCCGGATAATATGGGTGATGGCAAAATCGACATCATCAATCGCCGACGAAAAAGTATAAAGCGGCACACCATCTTCGCGGATAATCACCGGGTCAGACATGCTACTGCCATGAAACTCTTTACGGCCTTGCACGCCATCATCCCAAATAATGGGCGCATGCGTGAGCTTAAAGCGCCAATGCGGTTTTTCGCCGGCAGCGATTTTTTGGCTGATTTGCTCGGGCGTCAGTTTAAGTGCCGCCCGATCATAGAGCGGCGGCAGACCACTGGCTAAAAGCGCCTTGCGCTTCAGCGATAATTCCTCGGCGGTTTCAAAGCAGGGATAAACCAAGCCCGCTTGTTTAAGCAAGGCCACAACTTCGTCATAACGGCCCATGCGGTCGGACTGGCGGGCAAACCTATCCCAGTTAAGGCCAAGCCATAATAAATCGCGCTCAATGGCTTTGGCGTAATCTTCGCGGCTGCGCTCACGGTCGGTGTCGTCAAGGCGCAGCATAAAGCTGCCGCCCTTTTGCCGCGCAAACAGCCAATTATTGAGGGCAGCGCGGATATTGCCGATATGCAGCAAACCGGTAGGCGACGGGGCAAAACGAACAGCAACGCTCATAGTAAACTCACTGGTTAGATATTAATGGCCAGATATTAACAGCTAAATTATATAGGCTTTCCAGCCTCTACATTATGCGCCCAAGGGCAGTTTTAAAAGTATTAAATGCAAATATTTGCCTATGAAACTATTTAAAGCCAAGACAAACCTAGGGCTAAAATTATATAAGCTAAGGCATAGATTAAAGCATTACTTGAGGAGATTAACATGAGCCTTGTTTGCCGCATTGTGCGCTTTAGCCAAAATGATAGCCAGCTTACCCTAACCTATATCGTGCCCCCAGCCCAACTGGACGAATTTGACGAGCTGCACAAAGCTTTTGCCAAGCAACCGAAGCTTTTACTCCCCATGTTTAAACACATTGGCGCTGTGTTGCATAACCCTTATGCCGCTTTTTTTGAGGGTGCCAGCTATTATGAGGTGGGCCCACAGTATAAGCGCCTTGTACGTACCGATACACAAGGCCGCCCCCACCATGAAAAACTACCCGCTTTTGAAGAGCATAAGGCAGGCAAGGTCACGCGCACTTTTGCACTTAAGGGTGTGCCCCTATATAAAGTATAAAGTATAAAGTATAGTGCCTTATGACTAAAATTGCCCATAGCAAGCTTGAGGGCGGCAAAGCCTTTGAGCTTGTCTCTGATTTCCAGCCCGCAGGCGATCAGCCACAAGCCATAAGCGATTTACTGCACGGCATTGCGGCCAACGAAAAAAACCAGGTGCTGTTGGGCGTCACTGGCTCTGGCAAAACTTTTACCATGGCGCAGGTCATTGCCAAGGTGCAGCGCCCCACGCTTATTTTAGCGCATAACAAAACTTTAGCCGCACAGCTGTTTGAAGAAATGCGCGGCTTTTTTCCCAATAATGCGGTCGAGTATTTTGTGTCCTATTATGATTATTATCAGCCTGAAGCCTATGTACCAAAAACCGATACCTACATTGAAAAAGAATCCGAGATAAACGAACAAATCGACCGCATGCGCCATAGCGCCACGCGCTCACTGCTTGAGCGTGATGATGTAATTATTGTGGCCTCGGTCTCGTGCATTTATGGCATTGGCTCGGCCGAAACCTATGGCGAGATGATTGTGCCGCTCAGCGTGGGGCAAATGCTGCCCTTGCCCGAGCTTACAGCGCGTCTCATCGAGCTGCAATATAAGCGCAACGATATCGCCATGGTGCGCGGCAACTTTAGAGTGCGTGGCGATATTTTAGAAATTTTTCCCGCCCACCTTGAAGACCGTGCTTGGCGCCTCTCTTTTTTTGGCGATGAGCTGGAAAGCATCATTGAAGTGGACCCGCTGACGGGCGAGCAAATGGCTAACCTAGAGGCCGTGCGGCTTTATCCCAATAGCCACTATGTAACACCGAAGCCCACCATGAAACAGGCGATCGAGCAAATTAAGGCCGAGCTTAAATGGCGCCTCGCCGAACTTTTGGCCAGCGGCAAACTGCTTGAAGAACAACGTCTGCGCGAGCGCACCACTTTTGATCTTGAAATGCTTACTGCCACCGGTGTTTGTGCGGGCATTGAAAATTACTCACGTTTTTTAACGGGGCGCGCGCCCGGCGCCCCGCCGCCCACTTTATTTGAATATCTGCCCGATAATGCGCTGCTGTTTGTTGATGAAAGCCATGTGATGGTGCCGCAATTACAAGCCATGTATAAGGGCGACCGTCACCGCAAAACCACCTTGGCCGAATATGGCTTTCGCCTGCCCTCTTGTGTTGATAATCGCCCGCTTAAATTTGAAGAGTGGGACGAGATGCGCCCGCAAACTATTTTTGTTTCTGCCACCCCTGGCCCATGGGAATTGGGCCTTACGCAAGGCGTGTTTGCCGAGCAAGTGGTGCGCCCCACGGGCCTGATTGACCCACCCGTGATTATTCGGCCAACCGATACACAAGTGGACGACCTGATTGCCGAAGCCAAAGACATGGCGGCCAAGGGGCTGCGCGTGCTGGTGACTACGCTTACCAAAAAAATGGCCGAGGCCCTCACTGAATATCTCACCGAGGCAGGCTTACGGGTGCGCTATATCCATGCCGATGTTGAAACTTTAGAGCGTATCGAAATTATCCGCGATTTACGCTTAGGCGCGTATGATGTGCTGGTGGGTATCAATCTTTTGCGCGAGGGCCTCGATATCCCCGAATGTGGGCTTGTGGCCATTTTAGATGCCGATAAAGAAGGCTATTTACGCTCGCGCACTTCGCTTATTCAAACCATTGGCCGGGCGGCACGCAATATTGAGGGCAAGGCCATTTTATATGCCGATCGCATCACCGGCAGCATGCAATATGCAATTGACGAAACCAGCCGCCGTCGCAATAAGCAGCTTGAGTATAATGCACAACATGGCATAACGCCGGAGAGCATTAAAAAACGTATCAGCGATGTGTTAAGCAGCGTGTTTGAGCGCGGCGACCATGTTGATGTTGAGCTGGCCGGCACCCATGCTGTGGGTCAAGACCGCGCCAGCAGCATGGCCAACCTTGAAAAACAAATGTTAGAAGCCGCCAGCAACCTTGATTTTGAAAAAGCCGCCAATCTGCGCGATGAATTGCGCCGCCTGCAAGCGATTGATATGGAGCTGCCCAGCAAAAGCTGGCAGCCACGCTCGCGCTTTAGCCCAGACAAAACGAGGCTCAACAAATCAAGACGCCGTTAGCTTGGCTAAAGATTTATGGCTGTGGTTTGTGTTGGGCTGTAGCAGTCTGTGGCGCGGGCCGTAAAGCTATCAAGCCCGCAATTTTAGCCATAATTAACTCGGCGCTTTCGCTGGCGCTTTTGCCAGTGGTATCAATACGAATATCGGCATCGCCCTGAAATTTGCTTAAAATCTCATTGGCGCGGAGAGTTTCAAGATGCACGGGGTCACGCGGCTTAAGATAGCGGCCACGCTCTTCGCTCATAAAGCGCTCGCGGTTTTCGTCCATTTGGCAATCGAGCGTGACAGTTAAAAAAGGCACGCCGCGCAGACGCGCTAAAAGCTGCATGTCATCGAGATATTCTTGTGTCATCGCATGCCCCTCGGCAATGCAATTGGTAAACATAATCACTTCGTCAGGCGGCGATAGCTTGGCAATTTTATCATTCATAAATTTGCGTAATTCGCGCACGGTTTCGCGGTAATTGTCGTTGCCATGACCAAAAGCCTGAATGGGCGCATCGATAAGTGAATGATTATGCACCAAACGCGCCACCAGCCCCTGCTCTTGCAGTTGCTTTTGCACTTCGACGGCGATGGTTTTTTTGCCAACGCCATACCAGCCATTGAAATGAATTATTATCATACCGAAAACCTAGCAAGCCGCCCGCATGAAAAGCAAGCCCAAAAAGCAAATAAAAAGGCCGCCTTCTTGCGAAAGCGACCTTTTGTACGAAAGTAACGAGGAAGGGCCGCAAAGCCCCAAAACTTAGCGTTTCGAGAACTGTGTGCTCCGACGCGCTTTACGCTTGCCGTATTTCTTACGTTCAACCACACGGCTATCGCGGGTGAGCATGCCCTGCGCCTTCAAAGCCGGACGCAAACCGGGCTCGTAATCGCACAAAGCTTTTGAAATGCCATGACGCACAGCGCCAGCCTGACCCGACAAACCACCGCCAGCCACAGTGACCGTTACGTCAAACTGGTTGGTGCGGTTGCTGACCAAGAAAGGCTGCGCAATCATCATGCGTAACACGGGGCGAGCAAAATACACGGTCTGGTCGCGGCCATTGACGGTGATTTTGCCGCTACCGGGCTTAAGCATCACGCGGGCAACCGCGTTTTTGCGGCGGCCATTGGTGCGGGCGCGGCCTTGCGCATCAAGCTTTTGCTCGCGCTGAATGGCCACATGGGTGCCGCTGCCAACATTACCCAGTTTTTTGCTGGCGGGCGTATCGCTGCTGCTTTTGCCCGCTTTGAGATCTTTCAGATTTGTAAGAGTAGCCATGGTTTATGCCGCCCGTTTGTTTTTGGGGTTCATGCTGGCGAAATTGACCAGCTTAGGATTTTGAGCCGCGTGCGGATGCTCGCTGCCCTTGTAAACGCGAAGATTGGTCATAAGTTTACGACCCAAAGCGCCACGGGTAATCATGCGCTCAACGGCCTTCTCAACCAAACGCTCAGGATATTTGCCGCCCAGGATAGAACCAAAGCTGCGCTCTTTAATGCCACCCGGATGACCCGTGTGATAATAAAAGATTTTATCCGTCAGTTTTTTGCCGGTCAGTTTCACCTTCTCAGCATTGATGACGATAACCTTATCGCCACCCTGTACGCTGGGGGTGAAAGTTGGCTTATGCTTGCCGCGCAAAACGCTGGCGATGTAAGCCGCCAAACGACCCAGCACCACGCCATCGGCATCAATCAGCAGCCATTGTTGCTGCTGTAAAGCCGCTTCAGCGGTTAAGTTAAATGAACGGGTTTTTGCCGTCACCATGCCACGACGCGTCACGCCAAGCTTGGCAGCTACAGCCTGAACTTTATCGCCCTTGGTATCAGTGGCTTTTGGGGCTTTTGGCGCAGCGGCTTTTTTAGCCGCTGGCTTAGCCGCAGTTTTAGCTGCCGGTTTTGCTACTTTACTCGCGGCTTTCGCGGCGGGTTTTTTCGTCTCTTCAGACATGCATGCTCCTTTATTGCAAAATGCTGGCTGTTATAACCATAAGCATTCGCCCGAAGCAAGGAAAAACCCACAAAATAAAGCATAAAAATTATACGGTATTATAATACCGTATAATTGCCTTTAGCCTTTAGCCCAACACGCTTTGCAGCCATTGGCCGTATTCGGCATTAACTGTAGCGGGCACAGTAATAATGGCCGGCACTTCATAGCTATGCTGACTTTGCAGCCATACTCTAAGGCTGTCGGCTTGGGCTGGCCTGCTTTTAAGCAGCAACGGCACTTCTTGGGTTTGCTCGATTTTACCCTGCCACGCATAAATTGAGCTTATGGCAGCGCCAATATGACCACAGGCCGCAAGCTTTTCGGCAAGTGCGCCGCGCAATAATTTTTCAGCCTCGGCGGCGTCGCGGCAGGGCACGTAAAGCAAAACCATATCTGTGGCAGGTGCAGTGGGTGATATAAGGCGCATCAACAAAACCCTTTAGGCAAATGTTGCAAAATATTTTCTAGTGGCATTGTGGCATCTGACACAATAAGTGAGGGCTGTTTGGCCGCCAGCTGATGCGTAAACCAAGTGACCTGCCTTTTGGCATAATGGCGTGTGGCTTGCTGAGCCACAGTGATGGCCGCCGATAAATCTACCTCACCTTGTAAATGCAAACGCAACTCACGCGCCCCCAAAGCCTGCCAAATGGGCGCATCATCGGGCAGCTCTTGCTGCATAAGGGCGCGCACTTCATCAAGGGCGCCGGCTTGCAACATCGCCATAAACCGCGCATCGCATTTTGCATAAAGCTTGGCGCGTGGCGGCAACAACACCAGCGAGAAATAATCATAGCCCGCGGGCCTTATGGTTTGCTGCTGCCAATAAGTGAGCGGCCTGCCGCTGGCAAGCAGCACTTCAAGGCCGCGCACAATACGTTGTGTATCGGTCGGTGGCAGGCGCTCGGCTAAAAGCGGGTCACCCTGCTGCAACTCAAGATAAAGCTGGGCTAAGCCCGCTTGCGTCAAGCGGGCCTGCACATGCTGCCGTACTGCATCGGGCACGGGTGGTATATCGGCCAGCCCCTGCAGCAAAGTGCGCAAATAAAGCCCTGTACCCCCCACCAAAATTGGCATAAGCCCTTGCGCCCTTGCCTGCGCCATGGCCTTTAACGCCTCTTGCTGCCAGAAACCGGCCGAGCTGCGTTGCGTGGCCGGCAAAACCCCGTATAGCTGGTGAGGAATATTTTCTTGCTCGGCTGCCGTGGGGCTGGCAGTGAGAATGGGTAAATCGGCATAAAGCTGCAAAGCATCGGCATTGATAATGCAGCCACGATAACGCCGTGCCAGCTCAAGCGCCAAAGCCGATTTGCCGCTGGCTGTGGGGCCGGCCACAATCAATACGGGCGTATTTGCCGATACAGTTTCTGGCGCAATTACTTCTGGCATCGCAATTTGTCTCATTTGGTAAAGATGAATATAATCTTAACAGATGTTAAGACGCATCAGGCCATCCCTCTATAGCAAAAATCGCGGCTTTTGACGCTTACTTGTCCACATTGTTATTCCCCCTAGGGGTATCGGCATAGTGCCAGCCTGTTTTGCGCTAGGTAAATACAGGTTATTTACACTCTATAAACCTATATATTTAATAAAAACAATGACTTACATTTATGGTTTAGATGTTTGCCTATTTTATAGGCAAAGTGGCGCAACCCTATATTTTCTGTCAGGTACAGGGCGCAACAGCGGGGCAAATCCACAGACTTATCCACAGTTTCGGTGGATAACCCTATCATACGGCGCTAGGCGAGTGATGAGCTTTATTGTTACATACTCTTTATGAAATTTACCAACGACATGCCCGATAGCGGCACCAACTTTTCTGGGGCCAGCTTCTCTCAGGGCGCCGCGCTGATAAAAGAGCGGCTTAAGCTTGCGCCCGCAAAGCCGGGTGTTTATCGCATGCTCAATAGTCGCGGCGAGGTTTTATATGTAGGCAAGGCGCGCTTGCTGCCGCGGCGTTTGCTCAATTACACGCAAATAAAGCGGCTGCCCTTGCGCTTGCAGCGCATGGTGGCCGAAACCACCGACCTGCTGATTGTGACCACAAACAGCGAAGTTGAAGCGCTGCTGCTTGAAGCCAATCTCATTAAAAAACTGCTGCCGCGCTATAATATTTTACTGCGCGATGATAAAAGCCTGCCGCTGATTGAGCTTACTCTGGCCCATGATTTTCCGCGTCTTGAAAAACATTATGGGCAGCGTCGTGCGGGCGCTCTTTATTATGGCCCATTTGCCTCACGCGGCGCGGTGAGTAGCACGGTGCAGGATTTACAGCGCGTGTTCATGCTGCGTAATTGCAGCGACAGTATCTTTAGCCAACGCACACGGCCTTGCTTGCAATATCATATTAAACGCTGCACCGCCCCTTGCGTGCAAAAAGTAACGGCCGACGAATATGCCAAACAAGTGCAGCAGGCGCGGGCGTTTTTAGATGGGCGCCATAGCCATATTCAAACCGATCTGGCTGAAACCATGTATCAGCAAAGCCAAGCACAAGATTATGAAAGCGCCGCCCGCACCCGCGACCGGCTTTCGGCCCTCACCGCCATTCAAGCGCGGCAAAGTGTCAATATCGCTGGCATTAATGACGCCGATGTTGTGGCCATTGCCCAGCAAGGCGGGCAAAGCTGCATTCAGATTTTCTTTTTTCGGGGTGGGCGCAATTTTGGTAATAAAGCGCTGTTCCCGTCGCATCAGGCCGAGGCCAGCACGGCTGATATTTTAGGCGCGTTTATCGCCCAATTTTACGCCGATAAAGACATCCCGCACGAGATTTTACTTAATACCCAACCGGCCGAAATTGAGCTATTGCGTCAAGCTCTCACCAGCAAACAAGGCCGACGTGTGGCGCTGTTAATTCCACAACGTGGCGCGCGCAAACAAGCGGTGGATATTGCCCAGCAAAATGCCGAACAAGCTTTAGCCATGCGTCTTGCCGATCGCAGCAGCACCAAAAATGCGCTGATGGCTTTGGCCGAACGTTTTAATTTGCCAAAGCCCCCGCTGCGTATCGAAGTTTATGATAACAGCCATATTCAAGGCCGGCATGCCGTGGGCGCCATGGTGGTGGCCACCAGCGAGGGTTGGCAAAAAGCCAGCTATCGTAAGTTTAATATGGACACCGCTGAGATTACCAATAAAACGGGCGGTGACGACTATGCCATGCTGCGCGAAATGCTGACACGCCGCCTGCGTGCACTGACCGACAACACTGACAGCCAAAGACCCGACCTGTTATTAATCGATGGCGGACAAGGCCAGCTCAATATCGCGATCGAGGTTTTGGCCAGTTTAAATATAACTGACATCGCCCTTATTGCTATTGCCAAAGGCCCCGACCGCCATGCAGGCCGCGAGACTTTCTTCCTGCCAGGGCAAGCGCCCATCAGCCTGCCCCCGCAAGACCCACTGTTATATTATTTGCAAAGGCTGCGCGACGAGGCCCACCGTTTTGCCATAAGCTCGCACCGTTTGCGCCGCGAAAAGAAGCTGAAAACATCAATGCTCGATAGCCTGCCGGGTGTTGGCGCCGCACGCAAAAAAGCCCTATTGCAGCATTTTGGCTCGGCCCGCGCCGTGGCCGCTGCAGGTGTTGCCGATTTAGCAAAAGCACCGGGCATTAGCACCGCTTTGGCGCAAAAAATCCATGACCTGCTCAATAGTTCGCGCTAAGATAATGGGCATGATGCAGCGCTTGCCCAATATACTGACTTTTTCGCGGATAGCCGCGATACCGCTTATTATTGTGCTGCTGCTTTTGCCACATGGCTGGGCCGCGTGGTCGGCCTTGGTGGTTTTTGCCTTGGCCGGCTTCACCGACTGGCTTGATGGTTATATCGCCCGCCGCTATGGCAGCGAAAGCGCCATTGGCAAATTGCTTGACCCCATCGCCGATAAATTATTGGTAGCCGCTGTGCTGTTGGTTTTAGTGCATACGCAGCATATTAGTGGCTGGGCGGTTTTACCGGCCGTGGTTATTTTGCTGCGTGAAGTGGCCGTGTCGGGCTTGCGTGAGTTTTTGGCGGGTATTGCCGTGTCGGTGCCGGTCAGCCAATTGGCTAAATGGAAAACCGCCATGCAAATGATTGCGCTGGGTTTTCTGATTGTGGGTGATTATGCAGGGTTTATTCCGGCAGAGCTTATTGGCGATATTGGTTTGTGGGTGGCGGGCGCGCTGACATTGGTCACTGGTTGGGATTACTGGCAAGCTGGCGTCAAACATTTGCGCTGATAGAGATAAGCGAAGTTACCAGCCCCTTCACTGTTTCAAGATTTTTGCTGTGTTGTTTAATTGAGGCAGCGGTTTTTCTGGGCTAAGCGTTTGCCCCGCGGCTTCTTTGGCGATGCGCTCTTTAGTATTTTCACTATTTCAGCATGACGATTTTGGGATTCTACGTGCAGAGCTAGGCTATTAGCATTACGTACATTTGCACCGTGCTTTAGCAGTAGCCTTACCACATTGGTATGGCCATTTAGTGCCGCCCCGCGCAAGGCAACGCCATTATTGGCGTTTACATATGCACCATGCTTTAGCAGCAGCTTCACTATATCGGCATGGCCATCCTGTGTCGCCCAGCGCAAGGCAACGCCATGATTGGCGTTTACATCTGCGCCATGCTTTAGCAGCAGCTTCACCATATCGGTGCGGCCAATCTCTACCGCAACACGCAGGGCAGCGTCAACTCTGGCGTGTACATCTGCGCCAACTTTAAGCAGGACTTCTGTGGTTTTCAGAAGCCCGCATGCCACAGTATTAATCAGATATTGATCTTTTGCTGATGCTGTTAAGTCGCACCTATTGGCTTTTTTTATGAGCGCGGTCTCGTTAATGGAGGCATGGGGCGCAAGGTTACGACTGGCCATTATAAGCTCATACAATGTGCTAAAATCGGCTTTATCAATGACGGGTTGAAGTGCTGACACTGCCGCGTCAAGCTTGGAAAAAAATGCGGTCAATGTTGGTAGCTTATCGAACAGCACTTGCTGTTGTGCTGCGGTTTGCTCGGTATCCTCTGCATCAAACAGGTGAGTGATTTTGCCATTCTGCAGCACAAAGGCATGTTTGCCAATGCCGCTGGCCTCAAGATAAAGCAAGGCATTTTCTGGGAAATATCTACTAAAACGGTTATCCCTTTGTGCGGCCGTGCACCAGCGCGTGCCCGAGCCAAACTCTTGACTTGCCTCTTTGGTGAGAGGCATCACCAAACGCCATTGCGCGGTTTGGCCAACAATAACAGCCTGGCCATTATCAATAAAAGCCTGCTGGGTTGG
Source organism: Rickettsiales bacterium (assembly GCA_027485855.1). Taxonomy (GTDB): domain Bacteria; phylum Pseudomonadota; class Alphaproteobacteria; genus JAIXQD01. The sequence goes on from JAIXQD010000001.1 coordinate 493,320, forward strand.
GCTGAGCGGTTTAAACTCAGTCGCCACCTCACCGCGCAGGGCTTTCAGCTGTTGGTAAAGCTCAAATGGGTTGTCTATGGCGAAAAGGTCGGTGCTAATGCCGGCACGCTTTTTAATAATATTGGGCGTGTTGTGATAAAGCGCGAGGTCATCCACATATTTAGATAAATCTTCGAGCAGCAAGGCCTGTGGTGGATTATCACCAGCCTGTACCAGCCAGTTTTGCCGATAGCGCGTTAAGAGCCAGTTCTGATATTTGCTGGCTTGTTGTGCGGGTAGGTCTGGCACCGCCGCAGCAATTTGCTGCATGGCGGCGCGCACTGCTGCTGCTAAATCATCATCCCCCGCCGCATTGACGTTTTGGCTATATAATTCGGCGATTTCTTCATATAGGCGGCCTTGCCCACCCGCAGTGCGCAGCGCCATAACGGCTTTCTCAAAGCCGCTTAAATGTGCACGTAAAAGATTATTCGATAATCGCATCGGGCTAGTTTAGCCTCAAAGCCCGAAAGTAATTAGCAATTACGCCCTACCCGACATTATCACCCACCACTGATTTATGGCGCAGGTGCATCAGGGGGGGGGCAAGCTCTTGCTAAGCTGTGCCGGCTGTATCTTCGGCATTCGGTTGCAAGCCGCCCACGGCAAGCTCGTGCTCGGTGACTTGCACCATGCCATTATGTGCCACAGTGACTTTGCATTTAAAGATACAATCTTTAAACAGCATGGCCGCATTCAGGTGGTAGCCATTGGCATCTTCGCTGGTTAGTACCGGCGGGGCGTGGTCGCGCAATTTTTCCAGCACTTCGCGCTCTTCGTCGGTGGCGGTGGCGGGGTCGGGGCTTTCCAGCCGATCAATCACCGCCATTGGCCCGTGTGGCCCATGCACTGAAGCAAAGAAAAATGCCAGATAAGCTGCAACCGTATCTGCGCTCAGATTAAGCGGCGCCATCTCGTTGACATGGTAAATTGGCCGGTTGGTGAAATCGAGCCCCACTGTGCCATCGAGCCCGCCTTTATGCAGCACATAGCGCGCCATGGGCGGCTCTGATTTTGTGTCAGTCAGCTCATAGATGCGGTAATCATTATAAAATGGCAGCACTGCCACGCGCACACGTGCAGCCCCAGGGTTAAGTGGATTAGGCTTAAGCGCAGGGTTGATCTCGGATAAAGCGCGTGTGGCATCAAGACGCGACAGTAACTTCCAATCTAAATTTAAGCCGGTCATATGCTGCTCCTTAGTTTTACTGGTCTATAAAATAGCAATATTAGGGTTAACATGCGCTTACTTTATAACAACCTATTTAATCATAGCTTTTATGACAAAAATATGCCGACAAAGTAATTACTAAGTAATATAGAAGTAATGATAAAGTAATAAGCGAATCGATGGCCTTATCCGCCCCAAGCTGACAAAAAATGCCGAGTTGTTGCCCATAAAAAATATGTATAGTTTGTGCAACAGGGGGCTGTGGTGTAGATGTAACAGGGCGTTTAAGCCACAGAAATTGAACAAAAATATGTTATTAGCCATTTTTAGCGGAAGAAACTGTCAAAACATTGTATGATCTAGCATCGTTATTTTGGGTTGACAGAGTCATTACTGCTAGGCCATGTTGCTGGTGTGTTGGTAAGGGAATCAGCTTTGGTTTTCTTTACTGCTTATAAACCGCATAGAGGTTGCATTGCTCTATTGTGTTTGGGCCACCGCCCTTCAGAACGACCTTATCGCTAAAACGGCACAGCATCGTCGCTGGCTGCGCGCACGCGCGGGCGCTTTGTCTGGTCTGGCTGTTGTGCTGGCGGTCTGTGGCAGCGTTGCGGCTTTGCCTTGGCGCTCGGATGAAAATTCAAGCACAGCTTTGGCCGCGCTTTATAACAGCACCATCGCCTCGAACCTTGTTATGGCTGATAACAACGATGCAGCCAATAACAGTGACACTGATTTTGACCTGCAGCCCAATGATGATGCGGCCGTAACTGCGCAGGCTAATACTTCTGCCAATGCTTCCGGGCCCACCCAACATTCAAACCCCACGCCAGTAGCCGAGCGCCGCACTGTGGCCTTGGGTCGTGGTGATACTTTGCTGGGCCTGTTAGAAGATGCCTCGGTGTCTGATATTGAGGCGCGTGCGGCCATTGCGGCCTTGCGTCAGGTCTTTGACCCGCGCGATTTGCGTGGCGGCCAGGAAGTGGCCTTGCTGTTTAATCATAATGCTGGTCAAAGCCGTTTTGATGGGCTTGAGTTTCAAGGCCGCGGTTATGCTCAGGTTTCGGTTAAGCGTTTGGGCGATGCTTTTAAGGCCGATAAGCAAGAGCCGCGCCTTTATATAGAGCGTGCTGCCGCAAGCGGCGATATTGATGGCAGCTTGCATAGCTCGGCCAGTGCCAGTGGCGTGCCCAAAAGTGTCATGAACCAGCTGGTTAAAGCTTTTTCGCATAATGTGGATTTCGCCCGTGATGTAAAAGCCGGCGATAAGTTTGAAGTTTTGTTCGAGCGCAACACCACAGCCGAAGGCAAGGCTGTTGGTGACTCTCGCCTAGTCTTTGCCGCGCTCACCTTGCGCGGCCAGCGGCAGGCATTGTATCGCTATGAATCAGCAGATGGTACGGTTGATTTTTATAATGATAAAGGCCAAAGTATTCGTCGGGCGATTTTACGCACGCCCGTGCAAAAAGTGCGGGTAACTTCTGGCTTTGGTATGCGCAATCACCCAATCTTGGGCTATAGCAAAATGCATAAGGGCGTAGATTTTGGTGCGCCCTATGGTGCGCCCATTTCGGCCGCAGGTGATGGCGTTATTACCCGCATCGGCACATGGGGCGCTTATGGCCGCTATATTCAAATTAAACATAATAACCAGCTCTCAACGGCTTATGCTCACCTCAGCCGCTATGCCTCAGGGCTGAAGCAGGGCTCGCGGGTGCGTCAAGGTCAGCTGATTGGTTATGTTGGCTCGTCTGGCCGCTCGACCGGTGCGCATTTGCACTATGAGGTGCATGTGAATGGTAGAGCGGTTAACCCGCTGTCCGTAAAGCTGCCAGCCGCAGGTCGGGCGCTTACTGGCCAAGAGCTGAAAAGCTTCAAGAAATGGCTGGAAACCATCGATGGCGAATATGAAGCACGCCTAGAAACCGGCCCTGCCCGCGTTACCCGCACGGCTAATCGCTAGGGCTTATTTTTGTGTCGATAGTTGCCCCAGCAAAATCTTTGCGCTATATCTGTTGCCGATATAATTTCTGGCACGAAAGAGATGGCTATGAGCAACACCAAAACACTGCCCTTTGAAATTACCTTTTCGCTCGGTGATGTCAGTGGCGATGGCCATGAAAAATCGGCTGAATATATTTTTGCTACCAGCCACGACAAAATCGCGCTTGAGGCTGCCTATGAAGATACTGTCAAAAAAACCGGCCTTGATTTGGGCGATATCTGCCGTAAATTTGAAGATAATAACCTTGATATAAAAACGCAGAACATACTCACCCAGCATGGTGTTGATCTAAGCTTTATTGAAGACACGCAATATGCCGATGCGCCAAGTGACATAAGCGTTAGCGCCACTGAATTTGCCGAGCTGATGTTGCGCTTTATCAAAATCAGCTTGCCGAGCTTAGAGTTTACGGCAGTCGAGCCAGAGCGCACTTATTTTATGCCACAGCGTCAATTTGGTTATGGCCTATTTTAGTTAGGAGTTTTAGCTAGCGGCGTGTCATAACTCTGTAGCGGGGTTTATAGTTTTGCTGCGCTAACAGGCTTTTTGGTGTGGGCAGCGGTGGCTTTTTGTTTAGCGATATGTGCCTCAAGCATTTGCACTATTTCGACATAGCCGTTATCTGTTGCTGTACGCATGGCATAGTCATCATAGACATGAACATTAGCGCCATATTCAAGCAATAGCTTGACCACATGAACATGGCCAGGCTCGACCGCGTGACACAGGGGCAAATCATTTCTTGCGTGAATATCGGCGCCATGTGCTAACAGTAGCTGCACAATATCGTTATGACCATTATAGGCCGCCCGACATAAGGCCCAGTTATCATAATCACGCACATCAGCGCCGTAATCGATGAGTAGTTTTACTGTATCCGCATGGCCGTTTTGCGCCGCATAGCTTAAGGCTTCACCATGCTCTGCATGTATATCGGCGCCACATTCTAGCAAGGCTTGTGCGGTTTTTGAGAGCCCGCGGCTGGCGGCCCGAATGAGATACTCACTTTTTTGATAGGACGTTAATGTACTGCTGGTTATTTTATTGATGAGTGTTGTTTCGTCTATCGGTGCATTAAGGGCAAGGTTGCAGCGGGCAAAAGTAATATCAAATGCCGTGGTAAAATCGGCTTTATCTATGGCGGCTTGTAGCTGTGGTATAGCGGCATCAAGATTTTGCAACTGCGCTGCGAGTGTCGGTAATTTATCGAGCAGGGCTTGCTGTTGCTCTTCTGTTTGCTCGGTATCGTCAGCATCAAATATTTGGATGATTTGACCGTCTTGATAAACAACAGCCATTTTGCCTCGACTTAGTTTATCTGGGCCGCTGGCTTCAAGGTAAAGTAAAGCACAGTCAGGGAAGTATTCATTAAAAGCATTATCTTTTTGGGCGGCCGTGCACCAGCGTGTGCCTGCGCCAAACTCTTGGCTGGCTTCTTTAGTGAGCGGCATCACCAAACGCCATTGCGCGGTTTGGCCGATGACTATGGCTTGGTGGCTATCTATAAAAGCCTGCTGGGTTGGAGTGAGCGGTTTAAACTCGGTCGCCACCTCACCGCGCAGGGCCTTGAGCTGTTGGTAAAGCGCAAACGGGCTGCCTATAGCAAAAAGGTCGGTGCTGATACCGGCACGCTTTTTAATAACGTTCGGCGTGTTATGGTAAAGCGTGAGGTCCTCGGCATATTTTGATAAATCTTCCAGCAAGAGCGGCTGTGGTGGATTTATTTCTGTTTGCCTTGCCCAGTTTTGCCGATAGCGCACCAGCAGCCAGTTTTGATATTTGCTGGCTTGTTGTGCGGGTAAGTCTGGAACAGCCGCGGCGATTTGCTGCATGGCTGTCCGCACCGCAGCGCTAAGCCCATCATCACCCGCCACCTGCATATTTTGCGCAAACAGCGCGGCGATTTCCTCATGCAGCCTACCCTGCCCACCCGCAGCACGGAGCGCCACAGCCGCCTTTTCAAAGCCAGCCACATGCACACGCAAAAGATTATTGGATAATCGCATGGGGCTAGTTTAAACCGAAATACCGAAAGTAATTAGTGATTACCTATTGCCCGTCACCCGCTTTATGGCAGGGGAGCAGCAGCAGACGGCGAATTGGGTTGGGGTTTTTGCGGGCGGGGTATTTGAGGCGCAGTTTCTTTGGCGATGTGGGCTTCGAGGATATTTACAACATCAGTGTGGCCATTATGCGCCGCCAAAACCATGGCATCGTCATGAACAGCATGTACATCTGCGCCGTGGTCTAGCAGCAATTTCACCACATCCGTGTGGCCACTTGCTGCTGCCGTGCGCAGGGCTTCGTCATTATAGGCATGCAGATTTGCACCATACTCTAGCAGCAGCCTTACCATATCGGTGTGGCCACGATCTGCCGCCCGGAATAATGGGGCGTCACTATAGGTATGAATATCTGCGCCAAGTTTAAGCAGAGCCTCTGTGGTTTTTAAAAGCCCGCCTTTTACTGTTTTGATAAGATGACTGTCTTTCTGTGCTTGTGTAAAGTTGGCGCTCTCAGCTTTTTCTGCCAGCGCGGTGTCGTTAATGGGGGCATGAGGCGCAAGATTGCGGCTGGCCGTAACAAGGTCATACACTGTGGCAAAGTCTGCTTTATCAATAGCGGGTTGAAGTAACGACGTTGCGGTATAAAGCTTGGAAAAAAATGCGGCTAATGTGGGTAGCTTATCAAATAGCGCTTGCTGTTGCTCGGGCGTTTGCTCGGTGTCCTCAGCATTAAACAGGTGAGTGATTTTGCCGTTTCTGAGCACAAAAGCGTGCTTACCAATGCCGCTGGCCTCAAGATAAAGCAAAGCATTGGCAGGAAAATGGTCATCAAAAGCATTATCCTTTTGTGCGGCCGTGCACCAGCGTGTGCCCGCGCCAAATTCTTGGCTGGCTTCTGTGGTTAAGGGCATCACCAACCGCCATTGCGCCGTTTGGCCAACGACTATTGCTTGGTTGCTATCTATAAAACTCTGCTGGCTGGGGCTGAGCGGTTTAAACTCGGTGCTAATTTCACCGCGTAAAGCGCGCAACTGCTTATAAAGATCAAAGGGGCTATCGATGGCAAGAAGGTCGGTTTTTATGCCGGCACGCTTTTTAACAATATTGGGTATGTTATGATAAAGCGCTAGGTCGTCGGCATATTTTGATAAATCTTCTAACAATAAAGCTTGTGGTGGATTTATTTCTGTTTGCCTTGCCCAATTTTGCCGATAGCGCGTTAACAGCCAGTTTTGATATTTACTGGCTTGCTGCGCGGGTAAGTCTGGCACGGCAGCAGCAATTTGCTGCATGACGGCGCGCACCGCCAAAGCTAAATTATCATCACCAGCGGTATTTGCATTTTGTGCAAACAACTCGGCGATTTCCTCATGCAACCTACCCTGCCCGCGACTTTGCCCGCCAGCAGCACGCAGCGCCACAATGGCCTTTTCAAAGCCAGCCACATGCACGCGCAAAAGATTATTCGATAATCGCATCGATTAAGCCTAACCCGTTAAGGTAAAGGCTTTATTATTTAATTACGCGCTTGAAATTACTCTATATTCAACGCTAGCCATTGCCGCCTGTAGCACAACTACCCTATAATTTGCCCACACATTACGAGGCCCCCTATGACTAAACCCACACTCGACGCTTGGCAAAAACTGGCACAGCGAGAAATCGGCACAAAACCGCTGCAAGATTTGCACTGGCCATCGCCTGAGGGTATCAGCATAGCGCCGCTTTACACCGCCACAGAAAATGCCGAGCTGCCCGGCCTGCCGCCCTTCAGACGCGGCCCCTATGCCAGCATGTATGTCAATAAGCCATGGACCATCCGCCAATATGCGGGCTTTGCCACAGCCAGCGAGAGCAACGCTTTTTATCGTGCGGGCCTTGCGGCAGGGCAAACCGGCCTTTCGGTGGCCTTTGATCTTGCCACACATCGTGGCTATGACAGTGACCATCCGCGTGTGGTGGGTGACGTAGGCAAAGCCGGCGTTGCCATAGACAGCGTTGAAGATATGAAAATTTTATTTGCCGATATTCCGCTCTCGCGCATGAGCGTCTCCATGACCATGAATGGCGCGGTGCTGCCAGTGCTGGCGGCCTATATTGTGGCTGCCGAAGAACAAGGTGCCACCCAAGCCCAACTCAGCGGCACTATTCAAAATGATATTTTAAAAGAGTTTATGGTGCGCAATACCTATATTTATCCGCCTGCACCCAGCTTGCGCATTGTGGCCGATATCATCGCCTATACCGCGCAGCATATGCCAAAATTTAATTCAATTTCTATTTCTGGCTATCATATGCATGAGGCCGGCGCCACCGCCGTGCAAGAGCTGGCCTTCACGCTGGCCGATGGGCTTGAATATATCCGGCAGGCGCAAAATATCGGCCTTGATATTGAGCAATTTGCGCCGCGGCTGTCGTTCTTTTTTGGCATTGGCATGAATTTCTTTATGGAAATTGCCAAGCTTAGGGCGGCACGCGTGCTATGGTCGCGGCTGCTGCAAAAAAAATTCAATGCAAGCCCACGCGCACAAATGCTGCGCACCCATTGCCAAACTTCGGGCGTATCACTCACCGAGCAGGACCCTTACAATAATATTATTCGTACCACGCTTGAGGCCTTGGCCGCAGTGCTGGGTGGCACGCAATCTTTGCATACTAACTCTTTTGACGAAGCGGTGGCCCTGCCCTCTGAATTTGCCGCAAGGCTGGCGCGTAATACGCAGCTGATTATCGCCGAGGAAAGCCAGGTGACGCGCACGGTCGACCCCTTAGGCGGCAGCCACTATATCGAAAACCTCACCGATGAGCTGATTAATGCGGCAACAGCGCTGATTGAAAAAATCGAGGCCGAAGGCGGCATGGCCAAAACTGTGGCGCAGGGCTGGCCCAAACTGGCCATAGAAGAAGCGGCTGCACGCAAGCAAGCCCGCCTCGAGCGCAGCGAAGATGTGCAAGTGGGCGTCAATAAATATCGCCTCGCCGATGAAACGCCCATTGCCGCACGACAAATTGATAATAGCGCCGTGCGCGCTGAGCAAGTGGCCCGCCTAGAGCAGATAAAAGCCACGCGCAACGACAAAGCCGTGCAAGCGGCGCTGGCCGCCCTCACCCACGCGGCACGCACTTCTGGCGACAATCTTTTGGCGCTCAGCATTACCGCCATGCGTGCCAGAGCCACAGTGGGCGAGGTATCGGATGCGCTTGAGGCTGCCTTTGGCCGCTACGAAGCCCCCATTTTGCTTAACAGCGGCATTTATGCGCAAGAAAAAGCCGATGATGCCGAGTTTAGCGCGCTACGGGCCGAGATTGCCCGCTTTACCCAAGATTATGGCCAAGCGCCGCATATTTTTATTGGCAAGCTCGGGCAAGATGGCCATGACCGCGGCGCTAAAATCATTGCCGGCGCCTTTGCCGATGCCGGCTTTACCGTCACTTTGGGGCCGCTATTTCAAACGCCACAAGAAGCCGCCACGCAAGCCATAAATGGCCAAGCCCATGTCATAGGAATATCTACCCAAGCCGCGGCACACCTAACCTTGGTGCCCGAACTCATGCAAGCCCTTGCCGCACAAAACCGCCGCGACATTGCCGTGATTGTGGGTGGGGTTATTCCTATGCAAGATTATGCTGCACTTAATACACTGGGCGTTGCCGGCATTTATGGCCCAGGCACACATATACCCGCAGCCGCACAAGAAATTTTGGCACATCTGCGCCAGCGCCTGCCGCAAAAAGGCCGCAACTAAATTGTGCTACACGGTTAAGGTTTGTGCCTTGTTATGAGGGGCGGAAACTGGCTTTTGTGGGCTTGGCGTTTGCGCCACAGCTTCTTTGACAATGTGCTCTTTAAGTATTTCTACGACTTCAGTGTGGCCTTGTTGTGCCGCCACGCGCAGGGCTTCGTCATTATTTGCATGTATATTGGCACCATGCTCTAGCAATAACCTCACCACATCGGTATGGCCACGACCTGCCGTCCGACGCAGAGCCACGTCATCAAGGGCATGCACATCTGCACCATGTTCTAGCAGCAGCTTCACCACATCCGTGTGGCCCTTTTGTGCCGCCCAGAGCAGCGCATGGTCATTATAGGCATGCAGATTTGCACCATGTTCTAGCAGCAGCCTTACCATATCGGTGTGGCCATTATATGCCGCCCCGAATAATGGGGCGTCATAGTCAGTGTGCAGATAGGCGCCAAGTTTAAGCAAGGCTTCTGTAGTTTCTAAAAGCCCTAATGTTGCTGTTTTAATAAGATAAGCGTCTTTCTCTCTCCGTGTAAAATTGACGCTCTCGGCTTTTTCTGCCAGCGCGGTGTCGTTAATTGGGGCATGAGGCGCAAGATTGCGGCTGGCCGTAACAAGGTCATACACTGTGGCAAAGTCTGCTTTATCAATAGCGGGTTGAAGTAACGACGTTGCGGTATAAAGCTTAGAAAAAAATGCGGCTAGTGTGGGTAGTTTGTCGAACAGCGCTTGCTGTTGCTCGGGCGTTTGCTTGCTATCTTCTGCATTAAACAGGTGAGTGATTTTGCCGTTTCTGAGCACAAAAGCATGCTTACCAATGCCGCTGGCCTCAAGATAAAGCAGCGCATTGGCAGGGAAATAGTCATCAAAAGCATTATCCTTTTGTGCGGCCGTGCACCAGCGTGTGCCCGCGCCAAACTCTTGGCTGGCTTCTGTGGTGAGTGGCATAACGAGGCGCCATTGCGCCGTTTGGCCAATGACTATAGCTTGGTTGCTATCAATAAAAGCCTGCTGGGTTGGGCTGAGCGGTTTAAACTCGGTGCTAATTTCACCGCGTAAAGCGCGCAGCTGCTTATAAAGATCAAAGGGGCTATCGATGGCAAAAAGGTCGGTGCTGATGCCGGCACGCTTTTTAATAACGTTCGGCGCGTTGTGATAAAATGTTAGGTCGTCCGCATATTTGTATAAATCTTCCAGCAAGAGCGGCTGTGGCGGGTTAGCTTCAGTTTGATTTGCCCAGTTTTGCCGATAGCGGGTGAGCAGCCAGTTTTGATATTTGCTGGCTTGTTGTGCGGGTAAGTCTGGCACGGCAGCGGCAATTTGCTGCATGGCTGTGCGCACCGCCGACTTCAAATCATCATCACCCGCCACCTGCACATTTTGTGCAAACAACTCGGCGATTTCGTCATGCAGCCGACTTTGCCCGCCCGCAGCATGCAGCGCCACAATCGCCTTCTTAAAGCCACCAATATGCGCACGCAAAAGTTTATTCGATAATTCCATAGATTAAGCCTGCCCCGTTAAGGCAAAGGCTTTATTATTTAATTTAGACTCAGGTTTTTGTGGGCTTGGCCTTTGCGCCACTGCTGCTTTGGCGATGTATGTTTCGAGCATTTTAAAAACTTCAGTATGGCCATTATTTGCTACCCAGCCCTTGATGGCGTCATTAACCGCGTGAACATTTGCGCCATGCTCAAGCAGTAGTTTCACCATATCAGCACGACCATCACATGCCGCCCGACGCAAGGCAAAGTCATTATCAGCATGCACATTTGCGCCATGTTCTAATAGCAGCTTCATCACATTTATATGACCAAAAGTAGCAGTATGTCGCAAAGCAGTATTATCATAGATATCTACATTTGCGCCAAGCTTAAGCAGCGCTTCTGTAGTTTTTAACAGCCCACCTTTTGCTGCCGCGAGAAGGGTATTGTTCTGCTCATGTGGCGTTAAATGAGCGGCACTCATTCTTTCTATCAGCATGGCTTCATTTATTATAGTATCGGGCGCAAGGTTACGGCTGGCCACACTCAGCTCAAAAGCTTTGTCAAAATCGCCCTTATCTATAGCAGGTCGTAATAATGGCACAGCGGCCTCAAGCTGTTGTAGCTGCGCTGCTAGTGTGGGCAATTTATTGAACAGCGCCTGCTGTTGTGCGGGTGTTTGCTCGGTGTCTTCGGCGTCAAACATACTATCTATTTTGCCGTCCTTTAGCAAAAAAGCAATTTTACCGATGCCGCTGGCCTCAAGATAAAGTAAGGCGCTGTTGGGGAAGTAGCCATTAAACAAATTATTCTGCTGTGCAGCTGTGCACCAGCGTGTGCCCGCGCCAAACTCTTGGCTGGCTTCTTTGGTGAGCGGCATAACCAACCGCCATTGCGCGGTTTGGCCAATAACTATGGCTTGCTCGCTATCAATAAAACCCTGCTGGGTTGGGCTGAGGGGTTTAAACTCGGTGGCTAACTCGCCACGCACGGCACGCAAAAGTTTTGCTAATTTAAACGGGCTCTCAATGGCAAATAAATCGGGGCTAATGCCGGCGCGTTTTTTAATCACATTGGGTGTGTTGTGATAAAGCGTAAGGTCCTCGACATATTTAGATAAATCTTCTAACAAGAGCGGCTGTGGTGCATTAGCTTCAGTTTGTGTCGCCCAGTTTTGCCGATAGCGTGTGAGTAACCAGTTTTGATATTTGCTGGCTTGTTGTGCGGGTAAATCGGGCACGGCAGCGGCAATTTGCTGCATGGCAGCGCGCACGGCTAAAGCTAAATTATCATCTCCAGCAGCATTTGCATTTTGTGCAAACAACTCGGCGATTTCCTCATGCAACCTGCCCTGCCCATTTGTACCACGCAAAGCTACAATGGCCTGCTCAAAGCCAGCCACATGCACACGCAAAAGATTATTGGATAAGCGCATCAATCAAGCCTAACCCGTTAAGGTAAAGGCTTTATTATTTAATGCTAAACAGCCTCTATCAGAAATTGCTGGCCAAGCTATCGAAGATACTTTCTGGGTCGTCTTCCCAAGGCTCGGCAATATCAACCACGGGCAGATTTTCAGCCAATGTCTGCTGCTGGGTAAGGGTAATTGTGCCATCGGCCGCGATGCTAAGACGCGCTTGCAAAAGCTGCTCGCCCAGCAACAGCACCGTCTGCACCTGACAGCCCTGCGAGCCATGCCCAGAAATAAATTGCATGGGCTTAATCACCGACCATAATTTTTGCCGTGTTTCAGGGCGCAAAGGCGCTGCCAGTGGCAATTGGCTAAAATCTTCCAAGAGGCGCACCCGCCCCGTACGATTGCGCACCATGGCAAAATAAAAATGCACGTAATCAACAATGGTTTCGCGCGTTAAAGACAGGGGCGATAATCTGTTCACCGTGTCAATTGGGCCGGCGCTGCCATCAAGCGGGTGCAAATCGCCGCGCACGCCCACCAAAGCATAACGAACCAAAGGTGTACTCGCGGCACTATCGACAAAACTATACAGCATGTAATCGGCATAAAACGGCAAGTGCGAGGCCCGCACCCGCGTTGTGACATAAGAGAGCGGCACGCCATCTTCACGCAGATTGATGCTGCGGATAAGCCGAATAGCCTCAACCTCGCTCACTTCGTTTTTGTGTTTGCGGCTGCGCTTATGCTGATTATCTTGCGCGGCAGCACCAAAATTACGCTGACCCGATTCCGGCAAAGCTGGCGAATTGGGCGCAGTTGGCCAGATATCACTGAGCATGATAACTTGATTAAGGCTGATGGCACCGAGTTTGCTCATTTTGACAAGCATGCCTTTTAAAAACGGGTTATTTCGCTCCCCTCAATCTGGCGTATTTTTGTTAAATACCCGTAAATTGTCCGCCATTCTCATTAAAAACTGGCTGGCATTGTAGGGCCTGCTATATTATAACATTAGCCTACAAGTAATTGTTTTTAATGGTGTTACGCCAAATCGAGGGTTCCCCATGCGCCTTTTTAAGCTGACAATTTTATTTTTTATGCTGTTTATTGTGGCCTCACCTGCCTTTGCACAAGAGATGCCCGCGCCAAAAGCCGCCCCCCGCACCACAGTTCAACAAAGCCGCGACACCGACAGCAATAACAGCGCCGCCACTGTTCGGCAAATTGAAGGCCCGCTGATGGTTTTAGATGACGGGCACCTGATGGTTGCCAACACCATGGTAAAACTTTTCGGCATTGTTTTACCGCAGCTTTCTAGTCAGCAAGGGCCACAAGCCATTGCGGCACTCGATGAACTCGCGCGCGGACAAAGCGGCAAATGTCGTATCCGCGATAAAAATCGCGATGGGGTGTTTTTAGCCATTTGCGATGTCAATAACGCCGATCTTGGTCGCAGCCTTATTAGTCGCGGGCTTGCTGTTGCAGCACGTAGCCAATTGCGCGGCACAGATTTATCGCAAAATTACCTCGATACGGAGCGCGCTGCACGCGCTGCCGCTTTGGGCCTTTGGTCGCTGGCCAATGCCCGCCCCACCACACCCGCCACCACCGCTGATACAAAAAATGCTGCCAGCCCCGCGCCTGCACAAACAACGCCAACACTGCCAGCAACTATTACCTTGCAACAACCGCTGATTGATTTTGGCGCGCTGGCACTGTCCTTGGCGGTTTTGCTGGGTGCGGGGGTTATATATTTTGCTATTCGCCAACAGGGGCGCAATGGCCTGATGCTGGCGGCCTGGCAACAGCAAGAAGAGCGGCGTAATTTGGCCGCCGCCATCTCGGGCGAACTACAAGCCGCACGCGCCGTTTGCCGCGCACGCGCCGAGCAATTAGACAATACCGAAAATGCCCTGCCCTGGCCACGCCTGCGCGCTATGGCTTATCAGGCCAACGCGCCGCGCTTGGGCTTGTTGGGCGCACCACTGGCAAGGCAAATCAGTAATCTTTATGGGCAAATGGCCGATTATGTGCCCAGCACTGGCCAAGCCGCCAACACGCCATCGGCTTCAATTATGCGTGCACATTTGCTGCGCCTATCAGAGCAAATGAATAAGGCCGTTATGGCACTGCAAGATGTGGAAGATAGTGGCGAGCCATGGCACCCAACAGCGCCCGCCCGCAATGATGATGCCCGCAATAATGATGAAGGCCAGAAAAACAAAAGCGCTGCATAATAAAAACAATAGTTAAATATGGTGCGGTCAAGAAGACTCGAACTTCCACTCCGATTAAAGAACAGCGACCTCAACGCTGCGCGTCTACCAATTCCGCCATGACCGCACATTAATTTAACTAAATCATACTTATAGACAAAAGCGCCTAAACAACGCCATTTTCTAGCATGGTTTTCTAGCATTATTTTTCGGGGCACTCAAGTATCACATTATCGCTTTTAGGCGGCACTTTTACAAATTGTTTAAAACCGCTTATATTTGCCGTGCATGCACAAAATACCCAGTCAAAACCCCGTTTTATCAGACCCAGCTTTGCCAGATATTCTCTGGCGCGTCAGCCCAACGCCGCAGCCTTACCCTGCGGCCATCGCCGAGATGGAGGCCTATAGCCAAGAAATAGCCCAAGGCCATGCCCCCGAGCGTATCTGGCTGCTTGAGCACGAGGCTTGCTACACCGCCGGCACCAGCGCCCAGAGTCAAGATTTACTGCTTAAAAACACCCTGCCCGTTTATGCCACGGGGCGCGGCGGCCAATATACTTATCATGGCCCAGGCCAGCGCATTATTTATGCGCAGCTTAATTTAGCGCAAAGGGGCCGCGATGTGCGCGCTTATGTGGCCGCGCTTCAGCAATGGGGGCAGCGCGCCTTAGCCCGTCTTGGCTGCAACAGCGTAATACGCTGCGAGCGCGTGGGGCTGTGGGTGCCACGCGATGCCGAGACCGATGATAAAATTGCCGCGTGCGGCGTGCGTATATCGCGCTGGGTTACACTGCATGGCATGGCCATTAATGTGCACCCAGACCTTGCCCATTATGCTGGCATTATCCCTTGTGGGGTGCGCCAGCATGGTATCACCAGCCTAGAAAAATTATCTGTAAAATTAGGTATAAAAGCCGATATGGCCGCACTAGACGCCGCATTGCTGGCTGAAAGTGCCGCTTTTATAAAAACCATCAGTGCTCAAACTGTGGCCAGCGGCTCAAGCTGCGAACTCTAAAATAATCTGCTCTAATGATAAAGTACTGCCCGCTTCGGCATGAATTTTAGCCACAACACCATCACCCGTGGCCCTTAAGGCATTTTCCATTTTCATGGCTTCGACCACAGCCAGCACTTGCCCTGCTTTAACGGCTTGCCCTTCTTTTACGGCGAGTTGCACCAAAAGCCCCGGCATGGGCGAGCGCAAGGCTTTATCTTGCGGTCTGGCTTTGGGCGCGGGCATCAAAGCTGCTAACGGCGCTAAATGTGCCGGCAAAATTTGCAGGCTTATTTGCCAGCCATCTTGCTGCACATGCCAGCCATAACCATGCCGCTTTATTTGTACAGCTTGCGGCACATCATCGATGGTGCCTTGCCACAGGCTTTGGCCTAACTGCCAATCACTGGTAAGGCGCATAAAATCAGTGCCGATATTGACTGCGGCCACCGCATCGAAAGCTTCATATTGCAGCGGCACAATATTATCACCTACCACCGCCACCCAGTTTGAGTGATTGAAATTAGGCGGGTTTTGCACATATTGCTGCTTTTGATAGGCAACCTCGGCCATCACCGCTATGGCTTTGGCGCGCAGCAGCGCTGCCCCAACCGGCAAGCCCGCGCTATAACCTTGCGGGTAATATTCGGCAATCACGCCGGTATGGGTCTGGCCACTGGTAAAGGCCTCACTGGCCAATAAATGCTGCAAAAATGCGCGATTATTGACCAAACCCTCTAACTGTAGCTGGTTAAGCGCGGCCAACATTTTTTGTTGAGCGCTGGCGCGGCTTTCGCCATGGGTAATTAATTTGGCAATCATCGGGTCGTAGAAAATGCTGATTTCATCGCCCGCCTCAACCGCGCTGTCAAAACGAGCGTCGATCGGTGCGGCAAGATAAGTGAGGCGGCCAATCGCCGGCAAGAAATTGCGGCTGGGGTCTTCGGCGTAAAGCCGCGCCTCTATGGCGTGACCTTGCATTTTAACATCGGCTTGTTGCAGCGATAAAGGCTGGCCTGCGGCAATACGTATCATCCACTCAACCAAATCAAGGCCGGTTACAGCCTCGGTGACGGGGTGCTCTACTTGCAAACGCGTATTCATTTCTAAAAAATAAAAACGCTGATCGGGCGCCACAATAAACTCGATGGTGCCAGCCGAAAAATAGCCGACCGCCGCCGCCAAAGCCACTGCTTGCGCGCCCATGGCCGCACGCGTGCTAGCGCTTAAAAATGGGCTTGGCGCTTCTTCTATGACTTTTTGATGCCGCCGTTGCAGCGAGCATTCGCGCTCGCCCAAATAAATAATATGGCCGTGTTTATCGCCTAAAATTTGAATCTCAATATGGCGCGGCTGCTCGATATATTTTTCAATAAACACGCGCTCATCGCCAAAGGCATTGCGCGCTTCATTGCGAGCTGCGCTCAGCGCCTCTTGTAATTCAGCATCGTTGTGGGCAATGCGTAAGCCCTTGCCGCCGCCGCCTGCACTGGCTTTAAGCATCACCGGATAGCCAATATCAGCCGCAACTTTTACCGCTGCCGCCGCATCGGCAATTTCGCCCACAAAGCCGGGCACGACCGACACTCCGGCTTTGATGGCTAGTTTTTTAGATTCAATCTTATCACCCATGGCGGCAATGGCCTTGGCATTGGGCCCAATAAAAACAATGCCAGCCTTAACGCAGGCCTCGGCAAAATCCTCATTCTCGGATAAAAAGCCATAACCGGGATGAATAGCCTCTGCCCCGGTTTTTTGCGCAGCAGCAATAATGGCCTCAATGCGTAAATAGCTTTGTGCGGCGGGTGCGGGGCCAATGAACACCGCCTCATCGGCCATGCGCACATGCAAAGCCTTAGCATCGGCTGCAGAATAAACCGCAACGGTGGCAATACCCAAACGGCGACAGCTGCGCATAATACGCACCGCAATTTCGCCACGATTGGCAATGAGTATTTTATTGAATAATTTGCTCATGGGGGCCAGCTTATCGCCTTATCCTCTTTTGTCAACCGCAGGGCGGGTCTATAATAAAGCACCTTCTTTGTTATTCCCGATTCTCAAAAGGCACCCACATGGCCGCACTCAATGCCGTAAGCGTACCAGCTTTGCCAGACCGGCAAGAATTTTTTCGCCTCAGCCAATTAGCCGAGAGCGAGATTGTCTCTCTGCTGCTCGACCGCGCCGCGCTTGATGCATCAACCACGCACCGCATCAGCGAACGCGCCGCAGCCTTAGTCAATGGCGTGCGCAATCACAAAAAGCGTGGTGGCCTTGAAGATTTTTTACAAGAGTTCAACCTCAGCAGCCGCGAGGGCATTGCACTCATGTGTTTGGCCGAAGCGTTGCTGCGCATCCCCGATGCCGATACCGCCAACGCCCTTATTCGCGATAAAATTGGTACGGCCGATTGGGCGCAGCATTTAGGGCAATCGGGCAGCCTTGTGGTCAATGCCTCAACTTGGGCCTTGATGCTGACGGGCAAAGTTTTAACCCTCGAGCAAGATGAGCCAGAATCTCTGCTGCGCAAAATGGTGACCCGCAGCGGTGAGCCGGTTATTCGGCAAGCCATGTTGCAAGCCATGCGTATTATGGGCGCGCAATTTGTGATGGGCCGCACTATTACCGAAGCTTTGCAGCGCGCCGAAGCCAGCGAAGCCAAGGGTTATCGCTATTCCTACGATATGCTGGGCGAGGCCGCCCGCACCAAACATGACGCCGACAAATATTACGACACTTACAGCATGGCCATTGATGCCATTGCCGCCAGCAAAAATGGTCGCAGCTGCTGGAGCGGGCCGAGCATTTCGGTCAAGCTTTCGGCGTTACATCCGCGCTACGAAATGGCGCAGCATGCAAGAGTGATGCAAGAGCTCTTGCCCCGTGTTACCACCCTTGCCCGCAAAGCCAAGGCGCTGGATATTGGCTTTACCATTGATGCCGAAGAAGCTGACCGGCTGGAATTATCGCTCGATTTAATCGGCGCGCTTTTAGCCGATAACAGCCTTGCCCATTGGGATGGGCTGGGTCTTGCGGTGCAAGCCTATCAAACACGCACCATGGCCACCATTGATTGGCTGATTGCCACCGCCCGCCACTATCAACGCCGGCTTTGTGTGCGTTTAGTCAAAGGCGCTTATTGGGATAGCGAGATTAAGCGCGGGCAAGAGCGCGGCCTTGACCATTACCCGGTTTTTACCCGTAAAATCAGCACCGATGTTTCATACATTGCTTGCGCTAAGGCCCTATTGGCCGCAAGCGATGTGATTAGCCCCGCTTTTGCTACACATAATGCCCATAGCATGGCGACAATTTTAGAGCTTGCCGGCAACCGCACAGATTGGGAGTTTCAGCGCCTGCACGGCATGGGTGAGCCACTCTACGATCAGATTGTTACACCACAATTACCCTGCCGTGTTTACGCGCCCGTTGGCAGCCACGAAGATTTGCTGGCTTATCTGGTGCGGCGCCTGCTTGAAAATGGTGCCAATACTAGTTTTGTTAATCGGCTACAAAATGACAATCTACCACTCAGCGAGCTGGTCGCCGACCCTATAGCAAAATTACGCGCTCTTTCGCCCAAGCCACATCCGCGCATAGCTTTGCCTGCCGATATTTATGGCCAAAGGCGCAATTCACGCGGCTGGGATTGGAGCGAACGCGCCATCACCACGCCGCTTTTGCAAAAAATTACCGCGCTTGCACAAACAGCTATGCAGGCCGCGCCCATCATCAATGGCCAATTGCAACAAGGTGTCGCGCAGAAAATTTTTAGCCCCGCCAACAGCACACATTTGGTTGGCACAATTATTGAAACCACGCCCACTATGGCCCAAGCGGCGCTGGCCAGCGCTCATGATGCTTTTGCCAGTTGGAGCACAACCCCCGTTGACGAGCGCGCGGCCTGCCTTGAGCGCGCCGCCGATATGCTTGAAAGCGACCACACCCCATGGCTGATGCTGCTGGCCTATGAGGGTGGCCGCACGCTCAATGACGCTTTGGCTGAAATTCGTGAGGCGGTGGATTTCTGCCGTTATTATGCCGCACAAGCACGCCAGCATTTTACCTTGCCGCATATTTTGCCCGGCCCCACAGGTGAGCATAATCAACTCAGCCAACAAGGGCGCGGCGTTTTTGCCTGCATTGCCCCTTGGAACTTCCCCTTGGCAATTTTTATGGGGCAAATTGTGGCGGCGCTCGTGGCTGGCAACACTGTTTTAGCCAAGCCCGCCGAGCAAACACCGCTGGTTGGTTTTGCCGCTGTGCAATTGCTGCATAAAGCCGGCGTGCCCGCGGCCGCTTTGCAATTTTTACCCGGTGATGGTGCCAGCATTGGCGGCGCTATTTTATCGGATACACGCCTTGCGGGTGTGGCTTTTACCGGCTCTACGCAAACTGCGCAAATCATTAATCGGCAACTCGCCGCGCGCAATGGTGCTTTGCCAGTGCTGATTGCCGAAACCGGCGGGCAAAATGCGCTGATAGCCGATGCCACAGCCCTACCCGAGCAAGTGACTGATGATGTGATTAACAGCGCCTTTCGCAGTGCGGGGCAGCGTTGCTCGGCCTTGCGCGTGCTGTTTTTGCAAGATGATGTGGCCGATAAAATTATCAGCATGATAACCGGCGCCATGCAAGAGCTACGCTTAGATAGCCCCTGGCAGCTCACCACCGATATTGGCCCCGTGATTGATGCCACTGCACATCAGCAGCTTATGCAGCATTTAGCCTATCTTGATGGCTTTGCCAAAAAACTGGGCAGCACGCCCCTGCCCGCAAACCTGCCCGCTGGGCATTATTTTGCGCCCATAGCCTATGAGATTGATAGCCTCAGCCGTTTGCCGCAAGAAGTATTCGGGCCTGTTTTGCACGTTATTCGCTGGCGTGCGGAAGATTTACCTAAAGTGCTAGAAGCCATACGTGCCACGGGCTATGGCCTTACTTTAGGGATTCATACCCGCATTGATAGCCGCGCGCGCGAAATTGCCGCAGCCATGCCGGTGGGTAATATTTATATTAATCGCTCCATTATTGGTGCCACGGTTGGCGTGCAGCCCTTTGGTGGCGAAGGCTTGTCGGGCACGGGGCCCAAAGCGGGCGGGCCGCATTATCTGCATCGCTTTACCACCGAGCGCACGCTGACAATTAACACCACTGCGGCGGGCGGCAATACCAGCCTTGTCAGCCTTGCCGAAGACTAAGGGGAGAAACTTAATGCGGCGCTTTTTATCTGTTATTTTTTTACTGCTTTTTGCCCTGCCAGCACAGGCGCAAGAGGCGCAGCATGCATTAGCCCTGCACGGCTCGCCAAAATATCCAGCCAATTTCGGCCATTTTGATTATGTCAACCCAAAGGCCGTTAAAGGCGGCGATGTGCGCTTAGCCGTGGTGGGCACCTTTGATAATTTAAACCCCTATATTTTAAAAGGCGTTGCCGCCAGCGGCCTTAACCTCACTTACGATACGCTATTAGAGCAAAGCAGCGATGAGCCCTTTAGTGCCTATGCCGCGCTGGCCAGTGGCGTGACCATTGCCGCAGACAAGCTGAGTGTTACATTTACCCTACGCCCTGAAGCACGTTGGCATGATGGCCAACCCATCACCAGCGAAGATGTGGTGTGGAGCTTCAATACCCTGCTCAGCGAAGGCCACCCGATGTATCGCGCTTATTATGCCGATATTGCCAAAGTCGAAGCGCTCAATGCACAAACAGTGCGCTTCAGTTTTAAAACAGCGGCCAACCGCGAGTTACCGCTCATTGCCGGACAAATGGCGGTGCTGCCTAAACATTATTGGGCCACGCGCAAATTTGGCGAAACCACTTTAGAGCCACCCTTAGGCAGTGGTCCCTATAAAATTAGCAGCATTGATGCGGGGCGGCGCATTGTTTATCAGCGCGTCGAAAATTATTGGGGGCAAAATCTTGCTGTGCATCGCGGCCAATATAATTACAGCAGCATCAGTTTTGAATATTATCGCGATGCCACCGTTGCCTTAGAGGCTTTTTTGGCGGGGCGCTACGATTTTAGGTTAGAAAATAGCGCCAAAAACTGGGCCACCGCCTATGAAACTGATGCCGTTAAAAATGGCCAAATCATCAAGGCCGTCATTAAAAACGAAGACCCCGCCGGCATGCAGGGTTTTGCTTTTAATACGCGCCGCCCCTATTTTGCCGACAGGCGCGTGCGGCAAGCTTTGGGGCTGATGTTTGATTTTGAATGGTCGAACCGCAATTTGGCTTATAACGCTTATACGCGCAGTAACAGCTTTTTCAGCAACTCCGATTTAGCAGCAATGGGCCTGCCGCAAGGAGCTGAGCTGGCGTTGTTAGAGCCATTCCGCGCCAATCTCCCGCCAGAGCTTTTCAGTCAGGAATATAAACCGCCGGTCACTGACGGCAGCGGCAATATCCGCGCCCAATTGCGTGAGGCCCATGCGCTGCTTGAGGCCGCGGGCTTCAAGCTCAAAGATGGCGTACGCCTCACCCCCAAGGGCGAGATCTTTGCGTTTGATATTTTAGAATACAACCCGCAACTTGAGCGCTGGGTTTTGCCCTTTATCCGCAACCTTGAGCGCTTAGGCATTAAGGCCAATTATCGCTTGGTTGACCCTGCACAATATCAAGCCCGCATGGCCGAGTTTAATTTTGATATGACCACAACAGTTTTGCCGCAAAGCCGCTCACCCGGCAATGAGCAGCGCGATTATTGGCACAGCAGCAAAGCGCAGGAAAAAGGCAGCCGCAATATTATGGGCATCAGCGACCCCACGATTGATGCGCTCACAGATAAAGTGGTGCAAGCCCAAAGCCGCGAAGAATTGCTTGCGGCCACCCAAGCGCTCGATCGGGTTTTGTTGTGGGGGCATTATATTATTCCACATTTTTATATTGGCAGTTACCGCGTCGCTTATTGGGATATTTTTAACCGCCCGGAAATTGCCCCAAAATATGATGTGGGCATGCTCAACACCTGGTGGATAGATGCCGCCAAAGCCGCAAAATTAGCGCAAAGCAGAAAGCAGCAGCCCTAATGCTTGGTTATATTCTGCGTCGTTTATTGCTGATGGTGCCAACCTTGTTAGGCATTTTGGTGCTCAATTTTATAATTGTGCAAATTGCGCCGGGTGGCCCCGTGGAGCGGCTGATTGCGCAACTCCAAGGCACCTCGGTTGAGGCAACCGCGCGTTTTTCAGGCGGCGGCAGCGAAACTATGGGTGCTGACATGCAAGCGCGTGCTGCCGATGCCAGTACCTCGCGCTATCCGGGCGCGCAAGGGCTAGACCCCGCTATTATTGCTGAGATTGAAAAAATTTATGGCTTTGACAAGCCGGTGCATGAGCGTTTTTGGCTGATGCTAAAAAATTATCTCAGCTTTGATTTTGGCGAAAGTTATTTTCGTGATACCGCCGTGGTTGATTTGGTTTTAGAAAAATTGCCCGTATCCATCTCGCTTGGGCTTTGGACTACTTTGCTGGTTTATCTTATTGCCATTCCGCTGGGCATACGCAAGGCCGTGCGCGATGGCTCACGCTTTGATATTTATAGCAGCTGGCTGGTGACTATTGGTTACGCCATACCCAGCTACTTGCTGGCTATATTTCTGATTGTGCTTTTTGCCGGTGGCCGCTTTTTAGATATTTTCCCGCTGCGCGGCTTAGTGTCCGATAATTGGGCCGAGCTATCATGGTGGCAGCAAATTCTTGATTATTTCTGGCATTTGGCTTTGCCCCTCACCGCCATGGTGGTCGGTGGTTTTGCTACGCTCACTATGCTTACTAAAAACTCTTTCCTCGATGAAATTGGTAAGCAATATGTGCTGACCGCCCGCGCCAAGGGGCTATCTGAAAAACGCGTGCTTTATGGGCATGTATTTCGTAATGCCATGCTCATTGTCATTGCTGGTTTTCCGGCGGCGTTTATTGGCATTTTATTTACGAGCTCGCTGCTCATTGAGGTGATATTTTCGCTTGATGGTTTGGGGCTGCTCGGTTTTGAAGCGGCCATCAATCGCGATTACCCTTTAATGTTTGGCACATTATATATTTTCTCGCTTATTGGGCTTATCACCAAACTTGTGGGTGACGTTATTTATACACTGGTTGACCCGCGCATCGATTTTGCCAGCCGGAGCCGCGCATGAGCATCCAAATAAGGTCCCAAATAAGCACATTGCAACAGCGACGCCTGGCTAACTTTACCGCCAACCGCCGCGGCTATTGGTCGATGTGGATTTTCTTGGCGCTGTTTTTGGTTACTTTATGTGCCGAGTTTATTGCCAATGATAAGCCGCTGTTACTCCAATATCAGGGCAACTATTATCTGCCCGTTTTTACCGATTACCCTGAAACCACCTTTGGCGGTGATTTTGCCACACACACCGATTATCGCGACCCATTCATTGCACAAAATATCAATGATGCTGGCTGGATGATTTGGCCGCCCATTCGTTTTTCCTATAATACCATCAATTATGATAGCAGCGAAAATTTCCCCTCACCGCCCGACAGCACCAACTGGCTGGGCACCGATGATCAAGGGCGCGATGTGTTGGCACGGCTGATTTATGGCTTTCGTTTATCGGTGTTGTTTGCCCTCACGCTGACCTTGCTCTCATCCGTGCTGGGCGTGATGGCTGGGGCGGTGCAGGGTTATTTTGGCGGCTGGACCGATTTATTATTGCAGCGCTTCATTGAAATATGGTCGAGCCTGCCCATTTTGTTTTTAGTGATTATCATGGCAAGTTTGGTGCAGCCAAATTTCTGGTGGTTGCTGGCCCTGCTCTTGCTGTTTAGCTGGATGTCGCTGGTTGATGTGGTGCGCGCCGAATTTTTGCGCGCCCGCAATTTTGATTATGTGCGGGCCGCCCGCGCCTTGGGTGCTGGCGATATACGGATTATGCTGCGGCATGTGCTGCCCAATGCACTGGTCGCCACCATTACTTTTATGCCCTTTATTTTAAATGGCGCGCTGGTCACCCTTACCGGCTTAGACTTTTTGGGTTTTGGTTTGCCCGCAGGCTCACCCAGCTTGGGCGAAATGCTCAATCAGGGCAAAAATAATTTGCAGGCGCCTTGGCTTGGTCTAACCAGCTTTTTTACTTTGGCTTTGCTGCTTACCTTGTTGGTTTTTATTGGTGAGGCCGTGCGTGATGCCTTTGACCCCCGCAAAAATTTTGGCAGCGGGGGCGGTAAATGACCCTGCTCTCTGTTAAAAATCTCTCTGTTAGTTTTATGCAGCAAGGCCGCAGTGTGCTGGCGGCAAATAATATCAGCTTTGCTTTAGAGGCCGGCCAAACTTTGGCGCTGATTGGCGAATCTGGCTCGGGCAAATCTGTCACGGCGCTGGCCATCCAACGGCTTTTGGCCAAAAACGCCGATGTAAGCGGTGAATCATGGTTTGAGGGGCAAAACACGCAAAGCCTGAGCGAAACACAATTACAACAGCTGCGCGGGCGACGCATTGGCATGGTTTTTCAAGAGCCGATGACCTCGCTTAATCCGCTGCACCCGATAGAACAACAAATTGCCGAAACGCTGTTGCTGCATCAAGGCTTAAGCGCCAGTGCCGCCCGCCAACGCTGTTTAGAGCTGCTCGATATGGTTGGCCTGCCGCAAGCCAGCCAGCGCCTTGCGGCTTATCCGCATGAATTATCGGGCGGGCAGCGCCAGCGCATCATGATTGCCATGGCTTTAGCCAATAACCCATCACTGCTGATTGCCGATGAGCCCACCACGGCGCTTGATGTGACCATTCAAGCGCAGATTTTAACCTTGCTCAAAAATTTACAGCAGCAGCTCAATTTAGCTTTGCTACTGATAAGCCATGATTTAGGCATTGTGCAGCGTATGGCGCAAAAAATTGTGGTGCTTAAAAATGGCCAAATTGTTGAGCAAGCCAGCACCACCGAATTATTTAATAGCCCACAACATGATTACACCAAGCACCTGCTCAATACTGTGCCGCAAGGCAGTGCGCCTGCCATTGCTGCCGATGCGCCAGAGCTTTTGCAATGCCAAAACCTTAAGGTGCATTTTCCTATTAAGGGGGGCTGGCTGCGTCGCACCACCGCCACCATTAAAGCGGTCGATGGCGTTAGTCTTAAGCTACATGCGGGCGAAACCTTAGGCATTGTCGGCGAAAGCGGCAGCGGCAAAACCACTTTGGGGCTGGCGCTGTTGCGCCTTGTGGCCAGTGATGGGCCGATAGTTTTTATGGGGCAAAATCTGCAAGGGCAAAGTTTTGCGGCGCTGCGGCCGTTGCGGCAAAAAATGCAAATTGTTTTCCAAGACCCTTATGGCGCACTGTCGCCACGCATGTGTGTGGGTGATATTATTGCTGAAGGGCTTGATATTCACAACTTAGCCGATGCGCAACTCCGGCGCGAAAAAATCAACCAGGCTCTCAGCGAAGTGGGCCTTGTGCCAGATATGGCCAGCCGTTTCCCGCATGAGTTTTCGGGCGGGCAAAGGCAGCGCATTGCGATTGCGCGCGCACTCATCCTTCAGCCAGCCTTATTGGTGCTGGATGAACCAACCTCGGCGCTTGATGTATCGGTGCAAGCGCAAATTGTTGAATTGCTGCGCGGCTTACAGCAAAAATACGGCATGGCCTATATTTTTATCAGCCATGATTTGCGCGTGGTGCGTGCCATGGCGCATCAAGTGATTGTTATGAAAAATGGTTTAGTGGTTGAGCATGGCTCGGCCGAGGCAATTTTTCATCAGCCACAACAGCCCTACACGCAGCAATTATTAGCGGCCGCACTTAACTTAACTGAGGTTGCTGTTTAACGCGGCCTTGTGAGTAGCTTTATTTCGCCCGAGTCCGGCGCTTATTTCGCCCGAGCCCGGCGGTGCCGCCACACATAAACAATCACCGCAAGCGTAATTACGGCCAAAAGGCCAAATTTTAGCCACAAAATACTTTGGGCCAAAAGCGTCTGATTAGCACCAATCACATAACCAAGCCCTACCAAAATACTCACCCAAATCATGCCGCCCAATGCGGTAAAAATAAAAAACCTACGCAAATCCATGCGCGCCAAGCCGGCCGGGAAAGATATATAGTGCCGCACGCCCACCACCAATCGCCCTAAAAAAATTGCTGCGGCGCCATGGCGTTCAAAAAAATTTTCAACCTTGATAATTTTTGCTTCTGTTACTCTCAGCCAGCGACCATAGCGCAACAGAAAATTACGCCCCAGCTTTAACGCCAGCCAGTAATTAACCGCCGAGCCAAATAACGTGCCCAGCAAACTCGCCAGCAGCACCAGAAATAAATTCATATGACCCTGCTGCACTAAATAGCCAGCGGGCACCATGGTCACTTCAGAGGGTATGGGCACAAAAGTGCTTTCAAGGCTGGTCATAATAAAAATGCCGCCATAGCCAAAATCATGAGTGAAAGTGACAATGGCCTGTAAAATATTGGGCAAAATATCGGCGAGCATAAAAACTACAAACGCCGTACAGCAATAATTTTTTGCCCGCGCACCAAAACATCGCGCAGCGGCTCTGTCGTCACTTGCATATGATGCGCATTGGCATGCACCAGATGCTGCTCATCGAGCATCAGCCCCACATGTCCCGGAAAAAACACTAAATCGCCACGTTGATAAAGCAGCCCCTTACCATCGGGCGAGACCATGCGACCCATTTCGGCGCGCTGTAAATCGGAATCACGCGGGCAAAATATCCCCGCCATATTAAGCGAGAGCTGCACCAAGGCCGAGCAATCAAGGCCCAGCGGCGTGCGCCCGCCCCATAAATAAGGCACGCCCACAAGATTAGCCGCCGTTGCCGCAAAATCAGGGCGCACCGCATCGGGCGCCAGCAAGCAGCGCGCATAAATATATTCGCCACTATTTAGTTGCGCAAAATCGGCGGTCATTTGCGTGACTGTAACCGCGCAATTAAGAGTGAGCTGCCCCACCGCACGCGTTTTTATGGTGGGCTGCGGATAAAGAAAAGCCACCGGCACACCAATGCGGTGTGTGGCTGGCGTAATGCTACTGGCTAAACAAGCCGCCGGCACATATCCAACATAACGGTCAGTTTGGTTTTGCCCCCAAACCCAACCCTCACGCGCTTCATAAACGGTGAAGACCTCACCAAAACGCAATTCGCTGGCATAAGAGGCCGTGGCATCGGGGCGGTCGGTCAGTGGGGCGCGTGGCACCACCACTTGCCAATCAATGCCCTCGGCAAAGCGTGTGGCCTCTACTTTGCCACGTAAAAAAGCCGCCGCTAAATCCGGCCGGTATGGATATACCCTAGGATCAAGCGGCGGCATAAAAGTGCTATCGGCTAATTAAAATTAAGCAGCCGCGCTCTCATCTTCGCTGAAGCCCCAACCCGTGTCGGCGAGTGAGCCGCTGATGGAAGGTGTGGTGGCGGCAGCGTCGCGGATGAGCGAAGCAAATTCGGTCAGGAAGGCCGAGCCCTTCATGGTGCGCTGAACCAGCACATTGCGCCGGTCGGCATCATCGCGCTTACGACGAACCAAGCCCAGCTCGCCCAAGCGATCGAGGGCACGGCTGATGGCAGGCTTCGAGACATTAAGTTCGGCGGCAAGACCACGCACAGTGTGTGGCTTATCGCTGAGATAAACGGTGAGGGTCAACGCAATTTGACGGGCCGATAAATCGGGCGTGTCACGGCGCACAGAGGCCACCATAACTTTGCGGAATAATTCCAGAGCTTGTAGATCGCTTTCCATTATACTTTCTCTCCTTATGGTGGACTTTAGATAACTACCTCAAAGACAGGCAAGGTGCCTCAAAAGCCCTGTTGGCGGGATGAAGTATTTTTAACACCGATTCTTGCAGTGACAAGCCACATTATTGCAAAAAAGTGTTTTTTACACTCCTCAAACCACCGAACTGATACAAAACAATACTCATGAGCGGCACAAATTAACCGGTAGAGCACAAAAACACAAAATTAACCTTTGCACCCCACCAATATTAAGACCAAACGGTAAAACAAGCCCAAAATCAGCCCAAACGACCATAACGGTTTTGCAGCATGGCAAAAGCCGCACGCACAGCTTGAGCCTCGCCGCCTTCTGGGCGACCGGGCTTTGATAAAACATTCCAGGCCATCAAGTCAACATGTATCCACTCGGTTTTTTCGGAAACGAACTCATTTAAGAAGAGGGCCGCAGTAATGGCACCAGCAAATGAGCTTTGGCCAGCATTGTTAATATCGGCAATTTTGCTGCTAATAAGGCTGCGATAGGGCTTATGCAGCGGCAAACGCCAAACAGGGTCGGCCACTTCGCGGCTGGCGGTCAAAAATTGCTCGGCCAGACTATCGCTATTGCTGAATAAAGCCGGCATGTCGGTGCCTAAAGCCACACGGGCCGCACCAGTCAGCGTGGCAAAATCAATCAGCACATCGGGCTTTTGCCGCACGGCCTCGGTGAGTGCGTCGCACAAAATAAGGCGGCCTTCTGCATCGGTATTGCCAATTTCTACTGTTTTGCCGCTGCGCGTGCGCACAACATCACCCGGACGAAACGCATTGCTGCCAATAGCATTTTCAACCGCCGGAATCAGCAGCCGCAAGCGCACCGGCATTTTCTCGGCCATAATCATTTGCGCTAAGGCCAGCATGCAGGCAGCGCCGCCCATATCTTTTTTCATCAGCAGCATGCCGCTGGATGGCTTAATATCAAGCCCGCCCGTGTCAAACGACACGCCCTTACCCACCAGCGTAACTAACGGATGGGCGGCATCGCCCCACTGCAAATCAACCAAACAAGGCGCATGTGCACTGGCGCGCCCGACCATATGAATGGTAGGATAATTTTCCTTTATCAGGTCATCACCACTCACAACATTTATCTGCGCACCATGTGCCTGCGCTAGCTGCGCTGCGGCTTGGGCCAAAGTTTGTGGTGTGCAATCATTGGCGGGCATATTGATAAGGTCACGGGCTAAGTAAATAGCGCTGGCCATGCGCTTTGCTTGTGCGGCCTCTTTCGGCAGATGCAGGCGCACGCTGGCTTTTTTAGCCGGCAAATAATGGCGAAACTGGTAAGAGCCCAAAGCCCAACCCAGCGCCCACAAATTTTGGGTAGCAAGCGGGGTACTCTCGGGCATTTTATAATCGCCCTCAGGCAATAAGCGCGGCAAGGCGGCTAGGTCCCATAATTCGGCAGGCTCGCTCACCATGACGATAACTTCGCTGATAGCGCCTTTGGCACTGGGCAAAACGCTGACATTGCCCGCTGTTGCTGAAAAGCCCTGCACATCCAGCCAACGTTGCGTGCTGGCCGGTTGCTTCTTGCGCCATGCAGCATAGGTGCTTGGTGTTAACAGAGTGAGCGGCGTTAAGCCTTTGCCCTTGGCGCTGTTGGGCTTGCTGACAAAACATTGCAATTGTGTGAGCGGCAATTGGGCCTGGGAGGGAGCTTGGGAAGGAGCTTGCGGGGCGTTACTCATTTATTTGGCCCCTGCTTCTGCGGTGCACTCTACCCTTGTGCCGCCATTACCACCCAGTGCCAGACAATAAGCAACGCCGCCGGTCGATTGATCGACACGAAACACCCCCGGCACCAAATTGCCATTATTGGGGTTGCTATTTTGCATCAGCGAATAAGGGCCAAAGCGCTGCGCACTGGCCTCGGGCGCAAAACGCAGTAACAGCAAACTTGCGGCGATAAGGGCAAAACCAAGCAAAATGGCGCGGGGCGTATCAAGGCGCATAGGGTGCTCCAAAGAATGGGTTGAACGCAGTTGAGTTTCAATAGGGGCTTGCTATAAACATATATTATAAAGCTTGCCCCGCTTGATGCAAGTTTAGTCTGTAGCTTGTTCGATTATCACCCAGATGAGAAATACATAATGGAAAATGCCAATATCTATGCCGTACTCAAAGCGGCTTTTCCGGCTAATAGCGCCAAGCCTTGCCTGATTAGGCCCAATCTGCCCGCCATCAGCTATGGCCAGCTTGATGCACTGACAGCGCAAGTCGCGCATCTTTTAACCTCAATGGGTGTGCAGCCTGGTGATCGCGTAGCTGTACAAGTTGAAAAATCGGCCGAAAATTTGGCGCTCTATTTGGGCTGTGTGCGTATGGGCGCTGTGTATTTGCCGCTGAATACGGGCTACACCCCCAGCGAAATGGCCTATTTTTTAAATGATGCCGAGCCAAAATTGCTGGTGTGCGAGCCCGATAAACACGATGCCTTACAGCCGCTCTTGCCGCCCGATGCCGCCGCCCTTACGCTTGATGCACAAGGCCAAGGCACATTCAGCGACGCACTTTACGACCAGCCACACACAGACATAATTTACATGGCGCAAGAGCATGATTTAGCCGCCTTGCTTTATACTTCGGGCACCACTGGGCGCGCCAAGGCCGCCATGATTACTCATGGGAATTTAGTCAGCAATGTGCGCACGCTGCACAAATCTTGGGGGTTTGCGCCCAATGATGTGCTGTTGCATAGCCTGCCCATTTACCATGTGCACGGCTTGTTTGTGGCCTCGCATTGCGCGCTTTACAATGGCTCAAGCATGATCTGGCTCAGCAATTTTGATGCGGCACAAGTGATGCAACATCTGCCGCAAGCCACCGTCTTTATGGGCGTGCCCACACATTATACGCGGCTTTTGGCGCAAGCGTCTTTTAACCAAGACACTTGCCGCAGCATGCGTTTATTTGTATCTGGCTCGGCGCCCTTACTGGCAGACACGCATCGCGAATTTTTACAACGCAGCGGTCATGCCATATTAGAGCGCTATGGCATGACCGAAACAGGCATGAACACCAGCAACCCCTATGCAGGTGAGCGACGCTGCGGCACGGTTGGCATGCCCCTGCCGGGTGTGAGCATCCGCATTGCTGATGCGCAAGGTAAGCCCGTGGCCCAAGGCGAGATTGGTATTATTGAAATTAAAGGCCCCAATGTGTGTGCGGGCTATTGGCGCAACCCTGAAAAAACCAAGGCCGAGTTCAGGCCCGATGGTTATTTTATCAGCGGCGATATGGCCACCCAAAGCGCCGATGGCTATATCAGCATTGTGGGCCGCGCCAAAGATTTGATTATCTCGGGCGGGCTTAATGTTTACCCCAAAGAAATTGAAGAGTGCCTTGATGCGCTGCCCGGTGTGCTTGAAAGCGCGGTGTTTGGCGTGCCCCACCCCGATTTTGGCGAGGCCGTGGTCGCCGCCATTACCCTAAAGGCCGGCAGCAGCGTTTTGCCCGAGGCGTTGCAGGCCGAGGCACGCCAGCAACTGGCGGCCTTCAAAGCCCCAAAAAGGATTTTTATCCTATCAGCCTTGCCGCGCAATGCTATGGGCAAGGTGCAAAAAAACCAACTGCGGCAGCAATATCAAAACTTATTTACCGCTGCCGCAGAATAACCACAACAATCAAACTAGCCGACTATTTCAAGGCCGCTAAAGAAAAAAGCGATTTCTTGCGCCGCTGTTTCGGGTGCATCCGAGCCATGCACGCTATTGGCTTCAATGCTTTCGGCAAAATCTTTGCGGATGGTGCCGGGGGCCGCATTGGCGGGGTTGGTGGCGCCCATCACTTCGCGGTTTTTGAGCACGGCATTTTCGCCCTCTAAAACTTGCACCACAACTGGCCCCGAGGTCATGAAAGCGCAAAGCGAGGCAAAAAATGGCCGCTCTTTATGTACGGCATAAAACGCCTCGGCTTGGGCGGCGCTGAGGTGCAAACGCTTTTGCGCGACAATACGCAAGCCGGCGCTTTCAAAGCGGGCATTGATTTGACCGGTTAAATTGCGGCGGGTGGCATCGGGCTTCAAAATCGATAAGGTGCGTTGAACGGTCACGGGGTCACTCCTGCAAACTGGTTAATGATGCGCTGCTTATAAGGCTTTATGGCGGCTCTGGCTAGAGTGTTATTTTGCTAATTTTATCAAATAGCTGCCGCCCCACTGTTGCGCCCAAGCTGTCAATCCTAGCGCGCATTTTCTTGTTGCAACTATTATTTGCAAGTAAAATGAAAAGATGAGGAGATATTTATGCCCGTAGTGAAAAGCGATAGAGATATTAATTATTTTTATAGTTATGGCTATCCAATAACGCCAGATTGGTTTGAGCTGTCTGATTTAATTGACCAAAAAAACCCAGAGCGGCAGGCCTTTGTACAGCAGCACAAAAAGCTCAGAAGCGCCGCTATCATTGCCACTGTTGCGGTGGGTGCGTTGGGCTGTGCCGCGGTAGTGGGCGGATTCGCTGGGCTTATTGTTGCTCTTAAAATGGCCATGCCGGTTATTGGTGTTAATGCTGCGCAAGGCATTTTGCTTACGAGCCTTATAACAACGCTATTTGGCTCGGCTGTGCTCTGTGCCTATCCGCCCAAAAGTTTTCAAAAAATATTTGGCCATTTTGCCAAAGACGCCGAGCGTGAAAAGCTAAACCGCGCCGAAATGCACAGGCTCGATGCCGAGCTTGCCCCCTTCATTCAAGTCTTCAAGCAAAAACACGAAAAAATCGCTGCGATAAAAAGCCAACTGGCTGACACAGCAAAAATGGCCATTGCCCAAAAAACCGCCGACGGTCAGATGGTGCCCACATCTATCGAGGCCGCATCCATCGAAGCTGCGGTTGCTGCCCCCATAGTTGCGGAAGCAGCAACGCCCGTGCGGCCCGTTTTAGCGCCCGTAAGGGGCGTCGTGCAACCGCGCGTTAAAATCACTGACGGCCCCATTCAGGCTTAAAGGCCAAGAAAAAAGGAACAGAGCATGAGCAGCGATACAAAAATAACTTATACCAGTGAGCTGAACGAGCCCATTAAACCTGCCGATAGAGATCTGGCTGCACTGGTTGACAATAATAGTGACGCACGAGAAAACTATTTAGCCCAACATAAAAAGGCTTATAGCAAAGCAAACTTTAGAAGCGGACTGATGGCCGCTACGCTTGGTGTTGTACTTCTAACGTCTATGGCAACATCCGCAATCTTTGCGGCAAGCGTCCTTTCGGCCGTGCTTTTGCCTGTTGCTGGCCCTCTGCTCACTGCTCTACTTATGACAACCACTGTTCTCGGCATTGGCATTGGAGCGCCGTTAGGATTTATAAAAATTATAAAAAAATATCAGAATGCCTTAGATAAAATGCTTGGTCTTACCGCGCTCAAGCAACTCAATGACGCGGAAGCAAAAAGGCTTAATGCTGCACTTGCGCCTTTTATGGAGGCTTATCAATATAAACAAAAAGCAATTAAAGCCGCACTAAACATAAAAATTGCAGAAGAAACCGCAAGAGGGGAAATGGTGCCCACAGCACTGCCGCTAGCTGAAGCGGCGCCCTTGGTTGCTGAACAGGCACAACCCGTGCGGCCCGTTTTGGCGCCTGCCAGAAGCGTGGTTCAACCCCGCGTTAAAATCACTGACGGCCCCATTCGGGCTTAAAGATAAAAACGTCAGCGACGCGACAAAAATAGCTTACACCAAAGAGCTGAGCCATCCCATTAAACCCGCCAGCAAGGTTCTGCCGCCGCCGCTTTTAATGCTTGGCGTGGCCACTGGCTACTGCTTGTTTGCATAAAGCATTTTTAAAGCCCGCATTGACTATAAGCCGTGTTGAAAGCCACATTGACGCTGAGCCGTGTTGACTGGCGTATCCATTTAGGACACCTTGACATTGTGCGGGGCGCTCATGCCCAAAATACACCGCACATTTCAACCTAAAATTTGGCCAATAAAACGGAGAGCATCATGACCAACGCCTTATGGGACGTGCAGGAGCAAATTTTTAATACACTCTGTGCAGATAGCGACATTCAAAATCTGTTAGGTAACCCTGCGCGCATTTATGATTATGTGCCAGCAGATGTAATTTTCCCCTATCTGGTTATTAGCGAAATAGATGTGAGCCCATTTGATACCTGCGACCGCTATGGCTACGAACAATATTACCGCTTCGAGAGTTTTAGCCGCCAGCACGGATCAAAAGAAACAAAGCAAATATTACAAGCCGTGGTTGATTGCCTGCGCGGCAACAGCCTTACCCTAAATGGTCATGCCTTGGTCGATTGCCGATTACAGGGCATTCAAACCAAACGGCTGAAAGATGGCAAAACTACATTTGGCACAACACGCCTTGTTATTATAACACAGGAGATAATCTAATGAACGGCTATAGCCAGACTCAGTTGGCAACGATGAGAGTTGTGTTTACACAGATGGCTGACAAGGTAGCAGAAGACGGGCACACACGCCTTGCTGAAGCTATGAGACATTTTTTATATGGCGAGGCTAAAGATTTTGATCTAACCGAAGAAGAGGTTTTAAGCGTACCAGCCATCGCCTCTGCCCGCGATAAAATTTGGAGCAGGGGATGGGTCGCGATAGAAAAAATAGTAAACGACATGCAGCGCACCAACAAAATAGGCAGCAGAAAAAGCATTATTAACGATAGCCAACCGTTCAGCACACTTAGCATATCTGAACCAACGTCACTTCTTAGTCAATTTTCACACATCGTTGGCTCATCTACATTAAAAGCCTCGGGCTTTATTGAGGCAAATGTAGAACGAGAAGGTTATACACTCATAGGTAGTATTGACTTTGAGATAAAAGACTATTACAATTTTGACCTTAAAGGTGATTTTTTTACAGATCTTTTTCGACAAGCACCTGTCAGGCTCTTAAGTAGCATTGCCAGCCCATACAAGCTTAATTTTGATAATATTGAAGCCATGGTTTCGGCTGGCATGGCACAAAATTTTCTAACGGTGGCACGATGGAAAGAGACCAGAGATTATTTCAAGTTATAAACCAAATTAGCCCTTGGCATTTATCTTGGCTATGGCCGGATGCATCTGAAAGAAGTAGCTGGCTATTTCAACATATGTTCATAGTTCAAATATACTGCCCTTTATTTGTACTATTCGCTCTTTCTGCAAGCTTTAGCGAGGAGATAATAACTGCACCTATTATTATTGCCGCAATTTTAGGTTATGTTTTTCCTCTATACTGTGGATTACTTTGGGCATTAAGTTTTGTTATTTTTGCACTGAGTTCGCTGACCTTAATCATAAGTCATAAAAATACATTACGCCCAATTGCACGTCTTGCACTGAAGCTTTTTATTTTTATCGGCTTTATGTGGGTTTTTAGCTTTGGCGTTGCCTATGTATTTAGCAAAAACTTTCAAATGGACTCTTTTTGGTATCTGGCTTACGCAACTGGATTTTGTGTATTTTATCTTTACAACGCACACACCGCGTTACAAAAAAGCAAAAACACCGCATCTGCATGACCATAAAACAAATCCGCGCATGGCATTTATCTTGGCTGTGGCCGGATGCGTCTGAAAGAAACAATCTAAAATTTAAGTTGCTGATAATTTCTCACTTATATTTGCCGTCATCCCTACTTTACACAATGGCACTTGCGTGGAGAGTTGAGAAACCAAACCTGCTTGAAGAGGTTTTGGGCATCGCAGGCTTTATACATTTTGCTATAAGTTTATTTTTTTGGCCGATAAGCCTTATATCGTTTTTGCTAATCCTTTTCTGTTCGTTATGGCCACATAAAAAACACCTTCTTGAAATGTCACGCCAATCGTTGCAGTTGTTTGTAATCGTTAGCCTTATGTGGATTTTAAGTTTTGGCTCAATGTTTACTCTGGCATACTATCTTCAAATGAATGGATATTGGTATTTTGGCTTAGTCACCATAATAAGTATTTATTACCTGTGCAAATCTCGCACTGTTTCAGCAATAAACAAAAACACCTCATCTGCATGACTATAAAACAAATCCGCGCATGGCATTTATCTTGGCTGTGGCCGGATACAACTGAAAGAGAATTAACCCTTTGTGGTATCCGGCCTACGCAACTGGATTAGTATATTTATTAGCCAAAATACAAGCGAGTGATACGCCAGTCCCACAAACCAACCTGTTGCAGTTGTACGTTGAGACGGTCGTCACGCGCATCTGTTGTTCCGATGGTGTCTGCGGTGCCAATGCGAACAACGCCAATTCTGATGCCAGACGTCTTTATATCTTTTTCAAGCTCGTTAAGTGTTTTGTCCTTTGGGGAGACGTCAAACCCTACGTCACACTTATCATTAACGAACCCTGTGGGGGTCATTTCAACTTTGGCATTCAGATATTTTTGCATAATTGTGCTTGGAATTTCCATTTTTCTGCTCCGTTTGTTATATCGCCACCATGGCTAAGATGGATTTAACTTTAGTGAATGAACCTTAGTGAATTCAGCTTCCACAATGCAACCTATATTACCCCCTTTTTTAGTTGCAGATAAAAATCGGCCCAACAAAAACACTGCGTCAATCTCACTTAAACACCGAGCAGCATCACGTTTTTAGTACATGAAAGTATTTTGAAGCATTAAGTTATATGCTTAAACGGGGTAACGCCATGAAGGTAAACGCCAATGCCAAAAATTAAAACAAATAGTGATATAGATTATTACTACTCGATGGATTACCCCATAACCCCCGATTATTTTGAGCTCGCAAAATTAATTGACGGAGAAAATCCAGCGCGCAAAAATTATGTCGCCACATTTGAAAAATTAAGCCGCAAGCCATGGCTTATGGATAAGCTAGCAGGTGTCGCCCTTCCTATCACTGTGCTTGTAGGTTTTTTTGCCACCGCGATGGTGGTTAGTTCAATTTTGGCACCTATCATTGGGCCATTTGCAATTTTGGCAGCTTGTGGCTTGAATCTCGCCGCAGGATTACTAAGCCTCGCCGCTGTGCTAAAACATGGAAGCAAAATTGAGAAATTTTGGGCAAAAGTGAGCGGCCACGATAAGTTGCATCAGCTCAACCTGGCCGAAGCCAAACGGCTTGATACTCAGCTTGCGCCGTTTTTTGATGCATTCAAACATAGAGAAGAGCAAGTCAAAGCAGCCAAGCGAGCCCTTGAGCTAGCAACGCAAACCCCAATTGTCATTCAAACGCCGGATGGCAAATTTGTTGCGGCAGGTATAGAGGCGCAAAAAACGGCGCTGCCCATCGCCACAGCGGCAACAGCTGTGCGCCCTGCCCTAACGCTGACCGGGCCCAAAAAAGCCGGCGTAAAAATTACCAGCGGACCAATACAGGCTTAGTTTCACCATCATAACTTCTCGGGCATAACTTCTATTGGCATCACGTTTTTAGTACATGAAAGTATTTTGAAGCATTAAGTTAAATGCTTAAACGGGGTAACGCCACGAAGGTAAACGCCAATGCCAAAAATTAAAACAAATAGCGATATAGAATATTTTTATGAGGTGGAGCGCCCAATCACCCCTAATCACTTAGAGCTAGAAAATTTAATCGACGACCAAAATCCAGACCGCAAAAAATATCTGGCCGATTTTAAAAAATTAAGCGGCAAACCAAGGATAATGGATAAGCTATTAAATTTCATTGGTGGCATGGCTGTCATTGTCGGCATTTTCGGCACGATGGCGGCTTTTTCAATTTTAATTCCTTTTATTGGGCCACTATTTGCCGCTCTGGCCGCTGGCGCTTCAATTGCCGGCACTCTTATGCTGACCATGATATCTGCATCTAAGTTTTTTAACAAAGTTGAAAAATTTTGGGCCAAGCTCAGCGGCCACGATAAGCTGCATCAGCTTAACCTGACCGAAGCCCAGCGGCTTGATACTCAGCTTGCGCCCTTTCTTGACGCCTTCAAACAAAAACAAGCGCAAGTTAAAGCCGCCGAAGAAGCCCTTAGGGAAATCAAAAGAATTAAAATTGCCGTTCAGGCGCCTGATGGCAAATTAGTTGCCGCAGAGATAGCCACGCCACAAGCGGCCCAAAAAATTGCCACAGCCGCAACGCCTGTGCGCCCTGCCGTAACGCTGGCTGGGCCCAAAAAAGCCGGCGTAAAAATTACCAGCGGGCCCATACAGGCTTAGTTTTTCAGCTCTTACTTCTGCTGTGCAAATGCACAAATAGGTTTATACTGTGCTCCTATGAATGGCATTTTCCTTCTTGGCGGGCATCGCGGGCTTGGCTGCACCGACTCTTCGCATGCGGCACAGCATAGAGCCGTGGCAAATTTGCCGGCTGAAAATACCATGGCCAGCTATAACGCGGCCTTTGCCGCTGGGGCTGACTTTATTGAAGTTGATATTGTGCCTTGCGCCTCGGGCGAATTGCTCTTGTGCCACTCGCTGCGTTTAGCTGAGCATGTGCTCACGCAAACATCCGCCCAAGCACCGCCACATGCTTATCTCAATCAACTTACATTGGCGCAGGCGCAACAACTGCCTGTTGGCCCCAATGGCACGGGCACTATACCCAGCTTACAGCAGCTTTTGACGGCGCTGCCCGCGCTTGCTGTTCATAGCCGCAGCAATTTTTGGCTTAATATTGAAATTAAGGGCGCCAAAGGCACAACCCAGCCCCATCATAGCGCCGCACTCATTGCGCGCCTTGTGCAAGAGATAGACGGCTTCCCACTAGAGCGATTGTTGTTTTCGTCATTTGCTTTGTCTGAACTAGTGTTGTTACACAAGCTTTTGCCGAAAGCCGCTTTGGCGCTGCTGACTGTCGATGAGGGCGGCATCGGCAAAAACTTTTATGCTGACAGCGCTGAAACTTACCTGCCTTTTACCGCAAGCACAGTGCAGCAGGCATTGCAAGCTGTGCCGCTCACCGCCATTCACCCTGAATTACAAACCCTCAATGCCGAAGCGCTGAATGCCACACATAAAGCGGGTTTAATGCTTAATTGCTGGTGCTGGCAAGAGCAGCCCTATAATACGCATAGCCATAAGCTAAAGCAGGCTTTGGCGCTTTGTGCGGCTCATCACCAAAAATTAAACCTTATCACCGATTATCTTGACCAAGCACAAGCCTTTAGGACACCAACATGAGTAGCACCACCCACCCGCAAAAAATTTCGGCCCTTGTTGTTGGTGCCATTGGTGTCGTTTATGGCGATATCGGCACCAGCCCGCTTTATGCCTTGCGCGAGTGTTTTTACCATGAAGGCGCGCCCCATGCCGATGCGTTGCATTTGCTTGGCGTGTTATCGCTGATTTTTTGGTCGGTGATGTTGGTGGTTTCGCTTAAATATGTCACTATCATCATGCGCGCCGATAATAAAGGCGAAGGCGGCACCTTGGCTTTGCTGGCCTTGGTCGGCAGGCTGACTAAAGGCAGCCCGCTTTTTGCTATCACAGCCGTGCTAGGCATATTTGCCACCAGCCTGTTTTATGGCGACAGCATGATAACACCCGCCATTTCTGTGCTGTCGGCGGTTGAGGGCTTGCAAATTATTGCGCCTGATCTCGCCCATTTTACCGTGCCGATTACCGTCACTATTTTATTTTTGCTGTTTGCCATTCAACGATTTGGCACAGCCATTATGGGCAAGCTCTTTGGGCCCATTATGATAGTCTGGTTTTTAAGCTTGGGTATTTTGGGCATCATCAGCATTGCCCAAACACCAGAAGTGCTGATTGCCATTAACCCCATGCATGCCATCACACTTTTTGCTACAGATCCCATCAAAGCTTTTCTGTTGTTGGGCGCCGTGGTGCTGGCACTGACGGGGGCTGAAGCGCTTTACGCCGATATGGGGCATTTTGGCCGCAAGCCCATTAAACTGGCTTGGTTTTTATTGGTGATGCCCTGTCTGTTGCTTAATTATTTTGGTCAAGGCGGCTTGTTATTGCGTGATGTCAGCGCCATTACCAACCCATTTTATTTGCTGGTGCCAGAAATGCTGCGCGTGCCGATGATTGGCCTTGCCACCGCGGCCACCGTCATTGCCTCACAAGCGGTTATTTCTGGGGCCTTTTCAGTGACCCAGCAAGCCATTCAATTGGGCTATCTGCCGCGCATGCGCATTATTCATACTTCTGCTGTTGAGCGCGGGCAGATTTATATACCGGCCATCAATAATCTGCTGCTGGTTTTTGTTATTGCTTTGGTTATAGGCTTCCAATCCTCCAGCAATCTTGCTGCAGCCTATGGCGTGGCAGTGACGGGCACGATGCTTATCTGCACCATGCTCATTTCTATTGTTATGGTTCTGGGCTGGCGCTGGCACCCGCTTTTGGTCTTACTGTTTCTGGTCACCTTCTTGTTTATTGATGGGCTGTTTTTTGCCGCCAACGCCATTAAGATTTTAGAAGGCGGCTGGCTGCCGCTGGCTATTGGTATTGGCATTTTTGTGGTACTCACCACATGGAAGCGGGGCCGTATTTTGCTGTTCCAGCGCTTGGCCGAAGAATCGCTACCCGTAGAGACCTTGCTCAATAATTATTGCGTCGATACCGTGCGCGTAAAGGGCAATGCGGTATTTTTAACGGGTGCCACAGAGGGCGTGCCGCATGCTTTGCTGCAAAATCTGCGGCACAATCATATTTTGCATGAGCGCGTCATTTTACTGACGGTGGTCACCAATGATGTGCCGCATGTGCCCGAAAGCGAGCGGCTACAGGTGCATCAATTAGGGTGGGGCTTTTATCGGGTATTTGCCCATTTTGGCTTTATGGATACGCCTGATGTGCCGCAGGCCCTGCGCCTTGCCGCCGAACAGCATTTGCCGCTTTTGCCAGACGAAACCAGTTATTTTCTGGCGCGCGAAACGCTTATTCCAACGCTTAAGGCCGGCATGGCTTTGTGGCGCGAAAAACTTTTTGCTTGGCTCTCGCATCATGCCAGCGCCGCCCGCGATTATTATAAATTGCCGCCAAATCGGGTGATTGAGCTTGGCGCACAAATAGAAATTTGATGGGCGCCGTTAAATAACTTTAGGCGCTCTTTGCTAAAAGTGCCGCGACAGGGGCAAAACTGCGCCGATGTATGGCGGTGGCGCCATGCTGCTGCAAAGCCGCTAAATGCGCGGCGGTGGGGTAACCCGCATGCCGGTCAAAACCATAATGGGGAAATTGCTCATGCATTTGCTGCATGAGAGTATCGCGGGCCACCTTGGCCAAAATTGAGGCCGCCGCAATGGATAAAGACAAAGCATCACCACGCACAATGGCCAGGCTGGGTAATTGCGGCAAACGCTGATTGCCATCAACTAAAATTATGCTGGGCCTATGCGGCAAGGCCAACGCCGCGCGCTGCATGGCGAGGAGGCTTGCTTGCAAAATATTGATTTGGTCAATTTCGGCCACGCTGGCTTCAGCAATCGCCCAATAGCTATGTTGTTGAATGGCACTAAAAAGCTGAGCGCGTTTTTTGGCCGTGAGTTTTTTGCTGTCATTTAATTGAGCGGCTAAATCGGCAGGTGGGCTTGCCGCAGGCCAAATCACCGCTGCCGCCACCACCGGCCCCGCCAACGGCCCGCGCCCTGCTTCATCAACGCCGGCAACAAGCTGACCATTTAGACGGCCATGCTGGTTCTCATAGGTAAAATCAGGCATAATTGGCTAGTTGAGTGCCGCAAGGCGAAGTGCTGCCGCGGGCTGCCTTAGCTCTGGCCATTCGCCTTTGGCGAGCAAGGCCTCGCTTTCGCAGGGTTGCCCCATGCGTGTGCGATAAAGCCAATAGCTGGTTAAAACATGGCTAACAAAAACCCGTGTCTCGCGCACCGGCAGGCTTTCTAAAAATAACAGCGGGTCATTTTGCGTATCTATGGCTGCCACTTGCTCAAGATAACGGGCAAGATTACCGGGCCCCCAATTATAAGCCGTGAGCAGATAAATAAAGTTACGGCCGATATGGTCTTTTTGTTGCAGGCGCTGCACATAGCTTTGCCCCAAAGTAAGGTTGGTGATGGGGTCCTGCAGGCGGCCACCACCCAGTGACGCTGCTGTGGCCGGCATAAGCTGCATCAGCCCCTTGGCTCCCTCTTGGCTTTCAGCCGCGGGCTCAAAGCGCGATTCTTGGCGCATAAGGGCAAACAGCAAAGCGGGGTCGGCCATAAAGCCCGATTTTGGCTGCCAATGCGGCAGCGGAAACAACGCTGCATCAAAAATCTTACCGCGCTGTAGCCATTGTCCGCCCATGCGCAAAGCCAAACGCGCCATTTGCTCGCGCTCGGCCAGCACCAGCAAGGCCTCGGCCAAAACACTGCCGGCTTGCGGCTGTAGGCGCAGCAATTCTTCTTCGGCAAGGGCCGTTTTGCCTATGGCGATTAAAGCCAAAGCGCGCTGACCCGATGGGCTTAGATTTAACGCCTGCTCGTGACGCGCCTGCCATTGTGGCACGCTCCACTCATAATCACCGCTTTGGCCTAATTGCGCCAAAGCCAAACGGCCATAAAAACTGCGCCCATATTGACTGGCCATGCGCATTTGTAATTGTGCGCTGTCATCGTCTTTCATGGCGAGCGCTGCTC
Source organism: Rickettsiales bacterium (assembly GCA_027485855.1). GTDB lineage: Bacteria > Pseudomonadota > Alphaproteobacteria > JAIXQD01. The sequence goes on from JAIXQD010000001.1 coordinate 535,665, forward strand.
TTGCGGCCCAAAAATGCGCCGCCGCGCGTTCGCTTAGGCTAACCGGCTCTTGCGCACTGAGCAGCGCAAAGTTTTTATAGGCCTCGGCCATGTCGTGCTGACGATAGGCCGCAAGACCCGCAAACCAATAAATCTGCGGGTAGCGAGGCGCGACAATTTCGGTTGCGGGTAACAGCCCACGCAACACATGATCGCGGCCTTGATAATAAAAGCCACCAATCAGGGGCAATAACGCCATGGCTTGTTCGGTTGGGTTAAAGCTATCGCTATGACGCTCGAAAGCCGCCAGCGCTTGCAACGGGCTTTGCGTGGCTAAAGTGGCCATTTGTTGCACAATAGGCCGAGCGGCCGGCGAAAAGCGATAATCGGCCAATATCTGCTTATAGCTAATGGCTTTGCTTGCCGCAAAAATATCGGCACCACTGCGCCAGCTGCTCACCGGCCTGATATTTGGCCACTGCATTTTTTGCTGCAATTTTTGCGTGGCCGCCCGTTTTTGCGCTAAGGCCATAATGCGTGGCGCTTGCGGGTAATCGCCATAGGCTTTGAGCCAAGCGATAAGCTCGGGCAATTGCGGGCGCGACTTGCTGTGCAAATAGCGCTCGGCCAAGGCATGCCCCAGTAGCGGGTGCTGTGCCCCTAGAGCCGTTTGCAGCTTATCGGCCAGTTGCCAGTTACCGTCATCGATGGCGGCAAAAAGCGCGGCGGCATTGCCATTATGTTTGTCATCCGCAACTTTGCCGGAAGGCACCTGAGCGGACACGTCAGGGCGGCGCTGCGGCCACGGAATAAAATCAGACAGGCTATCTGCCGCAAGATATGGCTGTGCTTCAGCCGATGTGCTTAAAACTGGATAAGCGCTGTTTTGCGGCGATAGCTCACAGAAAAGCACCAGCAAAAAGCTGGCACAAGCCAAGATAGTTTTGGCTAAAATAGAATTGGAGACGCGCAGTTCCATGCAGGTTTGATGCGACACTGTGCGCCAAGGCTCAATCTTTTTATTTCGTTAACATGGTCGATTAGGGCTTGAACTAAGCTTTTTCAGTGGCTTAGGGGCTGGTTTTTAGCTTCTAACTTAAGCTTTAAAGGGCTGTAAGGCGCTTTTCTATCAATCGCCAATCGGCCCAAGCCTGTTTTTTGCTGGCGGGCTGCTGCAAAAGATAAAGCGGATGAAAACTGGCAATGGCCGGAATATCGCGCCCCGACTCGCAGCGATACACCATATCGCGCCCGCGCAGCTTGGTAATGCCATCGCTGCTTGCAAGTAAGGCCTTGCTGGCAGCGCCGCCCAAAAGTACCAAAAGCTTTGGCGCCACAAGCGCAATATGCCGCCGCACAAAAGGCAGACAGGCGGAAATTTCGGCCTCGGTTGGGCTACGGTTACCCGGTGGCCGCCAAGGCAGCAAATTAGTCAGATAGCTGTTGGTATCGCGCCCGCAGCGCACGGCCGCTAAAATACGATCGAGCAACTGCCCCGCTTTGCCCACAAAAGGCTGCCCCGCTCGGTCTTCATCGGCGCCAGGGGCATCACCCACCAGCATCAGGCCGCCCGCGGCAACCCCGGCTGCAAAAACAAAATGGCTGGCCCCGCGTTTAAGCGATAAACAGCCGTCAAAGGCCGCCCATTCGCTGGCGAGTGCCTCTAGGCTTCGGGCTTCTATTGTAAGCGCGGGCGCTGCTGTTAAAATGGGAGGCGATATGGGCGGCGCTGTAGCGGCTACTACCGCTGCCTTGCCCGCAAAAGCCGGCTTTGCGCTGGGTAAAATGCCAGCCCCTGAATCAGCCACCGGTGGCTTTGCAACCGGCAGGCTGGTTAAATCGAGCGGGATATCGGCAAGGCACTCATCAACGCCAGCCTCAAGCCATAGCTTAAGCGTTTCACGTGTTTCTGGTATTTCCGCGGTGAGCATTCTGGGTTTATACTGCACGCAATCTGTTTTTCCAAGACGAGGATGCATATGGCCCGCGATATCATGAATTATGACGTGCTCATTGTCGGTGGCGGGCCTGCGGGTCTGGCGGCGGCCATCAGGCTTAAGCAACTGGCCGTGGCGGCCTCGTGCGAGCTTTCAGTTTGCCTCATTGAAAAAGGCGCTGAAATTGGTGCGCACCTGCTGTCGGGCGCGGTGTTAGAGCCCCGCGCCTTATTCGAACTCCTGCCCGATGCTTTGGCCATGGGTGCGCCTTTGCACACCAAAGCCAGCGACGACCGCTTTATGCTGCTCACCAAAAAGCACGCGGTGCGCCTGCCCAACCCACCACAGATGCACAATAAGGGCAATTATATCATTAGCCTTGGCGAGCTGGGCCGCTGGTTGGCACAACAGGCCGAAGCCATGGGCGTTGAGATTTATGCCGGCTTTGCTGCGGCTGAAATTATCTATGATACACAAGGCCGCGTGCAAGGCGTGGCCACAGGCGATATGGGCATTGGCAAAGATGGTCAACCAACCGCGCGCCATGTTGCGGGTATCGAGCTGCATGCGCAGCAAACTATTTTTGCCGAAGGCTGTCGCGGTAGCCTCACCAAACAATTATTCGAGCGCTTTAAGCTGCGCGAAAAGTGCGACCCACAAACCTACGGCCTTGGCATTAAAGAGCTATGGGAGATTGACCCCGCCCAGCATCATGCGGGCCGTATCATGCATAGTGTAGGCTGGCCGATGAGTAGCAACACTTATGGCGGCTCATGGCTTTATCATTATGGGCAAAATCTGGTGTCGGTTGGTTTTGTGGTGGGGCTTGATTATGATAATCCCAGCCTTTCACCCTTCGAGGAAATGCAGCGCTTTAAAACGCACCCGGCCATTGCGCCTATATTTAAAGGCGGGCGGCGCTTGGCCTATGGTGCACGGGCGATTAGCGAAGGCGGGCTGCAATCAATCCCCAAACTCACCATGCCGGGGGCTGTTTTAGCGGGCGATGCGGCAGGCTTTGTCAATGTGCCTAAAATTAAAGGCAATCATGCCGCCATGAAAAGCGGCATGCTGGCGGCCGAAGCTGTTTTTGACCATTTGCAAAAAACCCCAGCGCTGGCCGAGGTCACCGATTTGCAGCAAAGGCTGGAAGCCAGCTGGCTTTGGGCCGAATTACATGCGGTGCGCAATATTCGCCCGGCCTTTCGCTGGGGGTTTTGGGCGGGCATGCTTTATGCCGCCATCGACACTTTGCTGCTGCGTGGCAAAGCGCCTTGGACCTTGCATCATCACCCCGACCATACCAGCCTGAAACGCAAAAACGAGGTTGAGCCAATTATCTACCCCAAGCCCGATGGTGTTTTAACCTTCGATCGGCTGTCTTCGGTGTTTTTATCGAATACCAACCATGAAGAAGACCAGCCCTGTCATTTGCAGCTCAAAAACCCCGATTTAGCCATCAGCCATAATTACGCCCTCTATAATAGCCCTGAGCAAAATTATTGCCCTGCTGGCGTGTATGAAATTGTTAAAGATGCCGCGGGCCAACCACGCCTGCAAATCAATGCGCAAAATTGCGTGCATTGTAAAACTTGCGATATCAAAGACCCCACGCAAAATATCAATTGGGTGGTGCCCGAGGGCGGTGGCGGCCCCAATTATGGGCAAATGTAAACCGTGATGATGTGGCAAGAGTCTGCACCAGCTAAGCTCAATTTATTTTTGCATGTTACGGGCAAACGCGCCGATGGCTATCATCTGCTACAAAGTTTGGTGGCCTTTACCGATATTGGCGACCTTCTGAGCTTTACGCCGCAACTCGCATTTAAGCTCACCATCGAAGGGCCCTTTGCGCCCGCGCTTGATGTTAAAAATAACAGCATAAGCAAAGCCATAAAAGACTTCGCTGAAATGATTGGTGATGCGCCTATTGGCCATTGGCATTTACAAAAAAACCTGCCTGTTGCCAGTGGCCTTGCGGGTGGCACGGCTGACGCTGCGGCAGCCATAAGGCTGATGGCGCGCATAAAAAATATCGCCCCCACCGATGAACGGCTTTTAAAAATCGCCGCACTGCAAGGCGCCGATGGGCCAATGTGCCTTGCCAGCCAAACCGCCATGATTGCGGGCATCGGCGAGCAAATAGCGCCGCAAAAATTACCGCATCATTATGGGGTGGTGCTGGTTAATCCAAAACAGCCCTGCCCCACGCCCGATGTTTTTAAAGCCAGCAATTTTTTGCCGCAGGCACAGCATGCCCCTATCAACAGCATCAACGACTGGCAAAGCTTTTTACCCACACAAAAAAATATGCTGATGCCCGCAGCCGTTGGCCTTGTGCCCCAGATTGCCGAAATATTATGGGTTTTGGCGCAGTCGCCCTTGGTGTGGCTGGCCCGATTAAGCGGCAGTGGTGCTACCTGCTTTGCACTCACGCCGGATGCTGATAGCGCAAAATCGCTGGCACAAGCGGCCCAGCATTATTGGCCCGATTATTGGGTGGCCAGTGGCCAATTAAAATAATTACTTAAAGTAATTATTGGGCCAAACTATTACTGAGCAAGCCTTTGCCACAAAGCATAGCTGGCCTTGCCATCAACCGGCAGGCCCTGTTTTTGCTGATAAGCACGAATGGCGGCGATGGTGCGGTTGCCCATGCGGCCATCGGCCCTGCCTTGTTTAAAGCCCTGCTTTTGTAAGGCGTTTTGAATATCACGAATCATCTCGCGGGTGACGGGCTGTGGCTTGAGCCGCTCAAGCGCGGCACTGGCATCAGCCGCACCCATTTGCTGCGCCTGCTGATACCAGCCTTGGGCTGCGGCAATATCGGGCGCGCCATCAATGCCAGTTTCATAAAGCGCGCCAAGCTGCATGGCCGCTGCGGCCATGCCACTGGCAGAGGCAGCCTCAAACCAACGGGCGGCTAATATTTTATCGGCTGGCACCAGCTTGCCCTCATTATAGGCCAGACCCAAACGATATTGCGCTTCGGTATTGCCTACAATGGCCGCCCTGCGCAACCAATCTAAGGCGGCTGTGGTATCGGCAGCAATGCCATCGCCCGCACCAATACGCAAAGCTAAAGCCAACATGGCCGCAGCATCGCCTGTGTCGGCTTTTTGGCGCAGCGCTATGACTTCTGGGTTGGTACTATCGATTTGTGGCATGGCCGGAGCATTGTTGGTAACTGCCGGAGCCTCGGTTTTGGCAACTTCTTGTTTGCTGGCCTCTGCTGGTGGCACAACCGGGCTCGTGGGCGCGGCGCTTAATGTTAAAAAGGCCAGCCAGGCAAAAATAACCAGCTGCGCCCCACCAAGGGCCAGCCATGTCCATTGCCAGCGTTTTTCGGCTTTGTGGGCATCGCGCTTGAGATGCAGCAGAGTTTTTTCAATGCGGAAGAGCTTAAGCACCACATCATCATCGTCATCAAGCAGGCTATGCTCAAGATGCGCCGCACGTCGTTTTGGACGATGCATGTCATCATCATTATGCATATCTCGACCTATAGCTGAAGACATGAAAACCCTTTCGAGCAGACCCATTAAAGCTCTGGCAAGGGGGCCTTGCCGAATCCTTAATACTTAAAGCATAACGAATAGACCCCGTTGAAAGCAAACGAATTATCCCCCTAATTATCGCCCCCTTATTATCCCCCCTTGACCCCAAAGCGAGGCTGGCTTACGGTGTGCGCCGTTCTGGTTTGTTGGGGCGTCGCCAAGCGGTAAGGCAGCGGTTTTTGGTACCGCCATTCCCAGGTTCGAATCCTGGCGCCCCAACCATAAAAATCCCCCGCTGGTCGGGGGTTTTTTTATGGTTTGTAGTTTCTAGTTTTGAAGAAGCTGGCAGGTTCGACCAAACGCGCAGCGTTTGGCGCGAGCAAAGCAAAGCCGAGGCAAAAGCCGAGCGCCAAAAATATGCCAAAGCATATTTTTGCAATCCTGGCGCCACAACAAAAAAAACCGATTAAATGAACAGTAAGAATACACCCAATAAATCACACAGCTTCAAGCCATACTTGGCTCCACACCTTCACTAAACATGAATTATTATAATTTTTATTGAGAGCAGAGCAAAAACTAAAATCTTGTGTGATTAACAAATGCTCCAAAATAGAAATAATCTGATATAAGATAACGTTGTTAGCTCGCTTTAAGAAAATCAATAGCATGACTACGCTATACATAATAGGAAACGGTTTTGACCTGTGGCACAAACTACCTACCAGGTACGAAAATTTCTATGACTTTGCCAAAGAAATACTTGATGAAATCTCAGAATACTATTCGTTTGATTGGCCTAAAGGAGATAATCATCCATGGCACGACTTTGAAAATGCTTTAGGTAAGTTTGATTGGCATGAATTTTATGAAGCTCATAACAACGTAGATGCTAGTGCGGAAGATTTTCGACCAAGCTTTGTGTATGGACTAGAAGATGAACTCAAAGAAGTAGGCGATAATTACGTAGATAAGATAAAAGAGCTATTCCAAGAATGGGTTTCGGGCATAGATATTACCGTGGCTGAGAAAAAAATGTCATTTGTAGATAGCTCCATGTTCATCAATTTTAACTACACCTCTACACTTCAATACATATATAACATCCCCGAAGAAAGAATATTACACATACACGGAAGAGCCGAGAGCTACGACGATTTAATATTTGGTCATGGTGAAACCATGCAAGAAGCTCCCGAGCTAGACGAAAGCGGTGACAGCAACCGCACTATGTTTTCAGACGCTCAGGCTGCGGCAAAGTATCTTTTTTACGCCATGCAAAAACCTGTTGAAATGCTTTTAGAAACACATAAAATTTTCTTTGAATATTTATCAAGCATACGAAAAGTAATTGTCATTGGTCACTCGCTTAATTGCATCGACATCCCATATTTTAAAGAAATCGCTAAGTTTGCTCCTAATGCCAACTGGACAGTTTGTACATATCAACCTGATCATCAAAGTCATTTTATCAATGCGCTATCCACATGCGGGATACCAAACGACAAAATTGGTTTTTGTAAATACATAGATTTAGAAAGTTAAGTTCATTATTGGCTTGATTTGTAGCGGAAGAATCCACATACACAAGAAGTTAAAATGCCTATCAAGTTTTGAGCACATGAAATCATAACTCTAGAGGGCAGTTTATCAAAAAACCAATTACTGCCAACGCATCCACAGAATTAAATTACATAAACTACCTTTATGTTTCAGTTTAAGCCAAGGCGGCCATGTTTAAACGTCGGTCAATGCTGCGATAAAGCCATGGCACGATAAGCGCAAAAGCCAAAGCCGTCCAAGCGAGTTGCGCGATATTTTGCAGCACGCCATCTTGCTGTACCAGCACCAGCGACGAATAATAAGCCCCCAGCGATGAGGCCAAATGTGTGACCGCGGATTGCAGCGATAAAAACGCGCCGCGCAAATGCGGTGGTGGCACCCGCGACGATAAAGTTTGTATGGCAACGCCCCGCCCCGTCATGGCAACCATAAATAATACAAAAATCGCAACCACTGGCAACATGGCAAAATTATCGATAAAGCCGCTGTAAAGCGTGAAGGCAAATAATGTAGTAAACAGCCACACCACCCCAAGACCCGACCAACGATCGACCCCGCGCCCCGCCAGACGCATAGTAAAAAAGCTTAAAACGCCACCGGCCAAATAAAGCCAACCCAAATGCTGTCGCGGAAAGCCCAGATTAAATTGCAGATAAGCCGAAATATTAGGAATAATCATAAAGCCCGATAGCATCAGCAGCGCCATTAGCCCAAAACTTTTAATCGCCGCATTTTGTTGCAACACATCTTGCACATTGGCTAAAAGCTGCTTCGCCGTGTGGGCATTATTAAACGAGGCATAGGCCGGTAAAAAACGAAAAGCCATCAGCCACACCAACGCCCCAAAAGCGGCCGTTGACACAAAAGGCGCGTGCCAACTAAACCACAAAGCGAGTTGCAGTCCTAAAGGCACGCCAGCAATTGTGGCCAAAGCAAACCCACCCATAACCTTGCCCATGGCCTGCCCGCGCCGCTCGGTTGGCACAATATCGGCAACCAGCGCAATGCCCAAAGCCGTAAGCGGGCCACCAAACGCACCCGCAATAATACGCGCGGTTAGCATGCTGGCTTCGTCCCACACCACAGCGCCCAGTGCGGTTGCTGCAATTAAACCCGCCAAGCTCACCAAAATAGCCGCACGACGCTGAAAGCGATCAAGAAAAAATGCGCTGACCACGCCCATAAAGGCCGCCGCAAAAGTATAAGACGCACCAATAATGCCAATACGCTCAATGGGGATACCAAGCTCATCGGCAAAATCAGGGCCCAGTGGCATCACCATCATAAAATCGGTGACATTGATAAATTGAATAAGCGCTGCCAATAAAATAACGCGGCGCTCAAGCGTAAGCTGCTGTTTGTCAGGAGTAGTCATTTATCGACAATCTGTAAAAGGTTTTAGAAATTAGCCTGTTAAATAGGCCCAACATAAATAATAGCAACTAAACAAGTGCAATAAGCCCCATGGCCGCTAAATGTTTTAAAATCTCGTGGCATTCGGTGGCGCTGATATTTGCATGTGCTGCCATAAACTGAGTTTCACTAAAAATATTTTGCTGCAACACCCACTCAGCGGCATCGGCAAAGGCAAGCGGAATGGTGGCGGTGTTTTTGCCGTCGGTTAGCTTGGCTATTTGCGCCTCTCGCTGCACAACAACATGCTGATTGAGTAATCGGTAAGAAACCGCGGCCAATGGCAAAGTAATATCATGATAAGCATATTTGAATTGCGCCATAGCCTGCTGCACGCGCTGCATGGTGGCGGGCTCACGACAAAATAGCGCCAAAGCATCACCCAAATAAGCCATTTGCTGGGCGAGCTGCTCGGGCTTATGTGGCAAGGGCTGCGCCAATGCCGCCCGAAAAGCAGGCTCTTGCGCGGCGCGGTCTAACAGCACGGCCAGCATATCTAGCCCAACAAAAGGCGAGAGGCCAAACGTGGCATGCAGCGCATGGCTTTCGGTGGCCAGCGCATCATGATAAGTGCCACGCGGCAAATATAAAAAATCGCCCGCACGCAGGGTAATGTTTTGTGTGAGCGCGCCACAATGCGCCTTATGAAACTCGGGCGGTAAAGTCATGTAAAATGGATGGGCAATAGGGTCGGCAAAATGGCGCTCGTAAATATGCCAGGTTTTTTCGCCCGCCAAATGCAGCACAAATACATCATGCACATCAAAATGGGTAGAGAAGGCCGCATGCCCCTGACCTTTTGCGCTCAGGTGCGAGCCATAAATATTGACCAAAACCTTGCCTTGCAATTGTTGCTGCAGCATGTGCGCGACAGCACGCAAGCCAGCATTGAGCGAGCCCGCATTATTGGCCACCAAAGAGGCACCGCGCTGCAAGAATGGCGCCAGCTTAGAAAAATCAAGCACGGGCGGCACAGAATCTTCAAAAGTGGCAGGCCGGCTAAAAAACTCGGCGGGCGCAATTTGTTTGCCATCTAAAAACAACTGCAAGCTTTGTGGCGACCAGATTCTTTGCTGCGACAGCATGGCGGCAAAGCCTGCCCAATCGAGAATATCGGCAAACTTATCGGGCGCAGCAGCTGGCACATAAAGCGGCTTTTTGCCGTAATATTCGGCAAAAAACTGCGCCTCGCTGATAGGGGCAATTAAATGGGCTAGATTTTGTGGCACATGCATGGGGATAGTTTATGCCATTTTTTAATTTTTTTAGCCACTTGTTAGCGGCCTCTTAGTCATTGGCACAGATTTTGTATTTTAAATTTAGCATTTTTAGGCAGAATCTATCTTAACCTTGCTTGCAGCTACTGCTATAAGCTTGGTGTTTGTTGCTTTGGTATAATTATGGTGAGCCGGCTTAGCACAGGGCCCGCTGCCGAAGGCAGCAGAAGTCAAGCTGCCGAAGGCAGCAAAACTCTAATGCCGAAGGCAGCAAGAGTAATGTGAAAGTGGCATGTTTTGGTTTAGTGAAACTGTACTTATGGTGAGCCGGCTTAGCACAGGGGTAGTGCAGCGGTTTTGTAAACCGAAGGTCGGGGGTTCAAATCCCTCAGCCGGCACCATAGTTCTTATCATGGTCTCCAAAGCCACTCCCACCCCAGCACAAACAGCAATAACCAGCATATACAACACATAAAAAACAGGCTCCGGTTTCCCGAAGCCTGTTTCATCAAACCATCAAAAACGAACTAATCTCTTAGCCAGCGCTAGGATTAGCAGCTTTGGCTTTTGCCGCACCCGCTGGGCGTTGCGCCAAGGCCTCATTCAGCAGCGCCATTTGTGTCGCGTTAAAGCTATCGCCACCCTTCATGTCGCTGATAATCAAATTACCATCGCGGCCTACTTCGCGCAGCGTATCCATCCGCAGCACAAAATTCATCACCTCGACTGCTTCCTGCTCGGAAAGACCGGTTGATTTGCACACGCCTTCGATGTTGGCTTTCCAGCCTTCCATCATTTCGCGGCGCATATCGGCAATGCCTTTACCGGATAAACGCTTGGCATCGGCGTCAGCCTCGGCTTTGGCGACAATACGAATACGATCGGCTTGCGCTTCGTTTTGTGAGGCTTCAAGCGCGCGCTTACTGGCAATAACCTTGTTAAAGGCTGTAACCACTGTGCTATCGGGCACGGGGTCGCCCACGAGTGTTTCAACAATGGCAATGCCGTAATCGTTTTTGAAACGCTCGCCCAGCTTATGCTCGATGACTTCGCGGATTTTTTGGCGAGCGCCATAAATCTCATCGAAGGTGAGTTCGCGCGTCAGGTTCAGCACTTCTGCACGAATAAACGACTTCAGCTGCGTTTCCAGATTTTGCGAAACATAGTGCGATTTATAGCTATCTTGCACTTGCATTTGCACATTCACCGGAAGGCTCATGAAAGAATTATCGACGGTTTTAATGCCGATATCTTCTTTAAGTTCAAATTGCTGCAAACTGACGGTTGCTTCAACTTGTTGAAACGGCCAGGGTGCTTTGATGTTTAAGCCTGGTTTAAGGGTTTTGGAATATTTACCACCAAACGAATTGAGCAAGCGCTCATGACGTTCAGGGACAATGGTTATCATGCTGGTGGCAACTTTAATGCCAAACAAACCTGCAACGGCAGCACCACCCCACCATAAAAGCTGACCTATGGCTAAACCTTCGATAATCATTTCTTCTCTCCACACGTTAGGGGGTCAACATGTTGGCTTGCACCAACAAGCGCAAAGTCGCAGAATTTAAACCGCAGCGCGAATGAATAATTGGACAAGCCCGACGATTTATCGGCTAGACAAACCATAGAAGATATGGAAGCCGGAAACATTTTAAAGAATGTGGGTATTGCTGTTAAAGCAGCTTAGGCTGCCCTTATAACTGACACTTAAAGCTTATGACCCGAAGCTTTGCTAGCAGCGGCTTTGCGTTTGGGTGTGGGGCGTTGTGCAGCAATATCAGTTTGCACGGCTGGCGCATTAAGGTTCGCTGCAACAGTTTTGGCAATAATAGTCGCCGGCGCCACGGTTGAGGCGACCTCTGCCATCGGCGCGATTTTACTACCAACATCAACTACCGGCGTTGGTGCTGCAACTGGCTTGGCTGTTTTACGCCAGATTTTAGCCAGCGCATTAAATTGCGCGCGCACCGGCCGCGTTAAATCAAACATGAAGCGCTTAACATGGCCAAACTGTGCCGATATCGCCTGATAAACAGGCAGTGCAGTAATTTTTTGGCCAAGATATTTGGTCCAATCGCGGGCCCAACCTGTGACTTGGTCATAGCCTTTATAAATCCAAGCGCCAATTTTAGTTTGGCTGGCCGCTGGCCTTACGGCCGTGAGCATACGGTCAAACATGACGGGCACAATCACTTTCTCGGCCACCCATATGGCCCAAAATAATGGCCAGTTTAAGGTGACCATGGCAAAGCCCTGCACCACATTAAGTGCGCCCCAAACACCAAAAGGAATAACCAAGCTGGCCAAAGCCCAGCGCGGCGGTAATTTGGCCAGACGCTCTTCGGTTTTCTTGATGGCACTTATCTTGCCAACCTTGCTGCCAACATAATGGATAGCCCGAAAAACTTGGGTCAGACAATAAACCGCAACGGCCGCAATAGGCGTTAAAACCTTAGAGCCCGGATAGCGTGTAGCGTTTGGCTTAGTGGGCTTGTTGTGAGCCGCACCAGTATCTGTGGCGTTATCTGTGGCGTTATCGGTAGCGCTATTGGGTGCAGCCGGTTTATCTGCAATGGGAGCGCCGCTTGCAGCGTTTTGAGCAATATTTTCTTGATTCATCTGGGCAACCTAGCAGACAAAAACCCAAATACAAAAACTTTCGTGCAAAAACTTTCGTGAGTGGCTTTAAGATATTTTGAAATACACATTTCTCAATAAACTGGCGGGCCTAAATAAACTGGCGGGATATTGCACTTGGTTGCGGCCCATTCCCCAATGTATCCGCAATTTTTGCACAATATCCCGCCATGAGGCGGTTAGTGTTTTAGCCGGTTTTCGTGCCACCCATTCCCCAATGTTGGCGCTAAACCTGCATAACACCGTCCCGTAACCAAGGCTCACAGATAACCGGACTACCCATTCCCCAATGAAAGCCCGCTTTCTGCTTACCTATTTTGACCAGCGCCTCCCCCCTATTTTATCGGCCTTGTGCTGGTCAAAAATTTGCGACAAATTCCCCGTATATTTTATAAAAAACTTGACTAACTTTTATTTATCTGCTAAATTCTGGATTGTGCCGAACTATAACCTTTAAAACTGAAGGCGATATTTAAAGCCAACCGCCACTTCGGTCGATGCCCCACTCTCATGACCAGGATTAAAGCTGGTCAAGAAATTCACGCTAAATTGCTCACCTTCAGCAATCTTCGCCGTATAGCCGGTTTGGAAATCAATCTGGCTGGCGCTGGGGGCAAGGCTGACGCGAGCATTCTTGAAGCTGACGCCACCGTTGCGATCCACACCCACTGGCACCTTAGCCAAAGCGCTGCCCATTAAAGTACGGATGGGCTGGCTTACGGCCATGGTTAAGCGGTCGTCTTTGTGCCACACATCTTCGGCCAATAAACCCAAGCTGAAGCTTTGGCTGCGCATGGCGCTGAAATCGCTGAGCAAGCTGCCTTCCAACGATTGGGTTTCAGTCAGACCAGCATTATATTGGCCAACCAACTGCACCTTGTTGTTCAAAGCATAGCGAGCAAAGGCGCCAGCAAATTTAGTGTCGCTGCCGCCAAAGGCCAAAGCGCCACTGCTGCTGCTGCCCAATGCGCCACCTTCTTCGCGTAAGCTACCAACTTGCACACCCAAAGTCAGGCCCGTATTGATGGCCTTGCTGATTTCAGCAACATAGGCCGTGCGTGCTGCATTATTATTGTTGCTGCTGGCGATGCCCAATTTCACCACCATGCCGTTTTTCAGCTCGGTGGCATAATTGGCCGCTTCCCCGCCATCGGCCAAAGCCAGATAGGGCGAGCCAAAAACATTGGCTGTAGCCAAAGGCGCGTGGCTTTCAACCGAGCCAGTTAAACCAAGGCTGCTATTGAGGCTGTGACCTTGGCTTAACGTCATGCTCGATTTTTCGCCCATTTGGCTGGTAAAGGCCATTTGCGTATTTTGCATGCTGCGGCCTTGATCTTTTGGCTCAACCAGTGTGCGTGCATCGCTGTTATCGCTGCTGCTAAAGCTGGCCACACCAAAACCCAAAACATTTACTGCACCCGATGTGCTCTTAGCTTGCGGACGCAACCAGGCCGACAAACCCGATTGCACCGAGGCGCTCTTAATATTCATAGTCAGATCGGTTGTATAATCGCGCTGATAGCTATCAACAAAAGCCACCTGCTTTAAGCTGCTGGCATTGGCCAAGCTATTGCCAAACGCCCCGCCCAAAACCAGATTGCTTTGTGCTAAATTGGTGCCACCCGCTTGCACGCTGCTTGCTGTGGGAACACTGAGCGTGCCTTGTGGGCGCAGAGCATTTTCCAAATTAAGCATGCCACGGCCATAAACCGCATCTGTGCCAGCATCACCAAGGTCGGTGGCTGTGCTCAGCAAAATATCGGCCACTTGCGCGCCGGTTAATTGCGCCCAATTTTCCATAATCAGCGCCGCGGCACCGGCAATGGTAGGAGCCGCAAACGATGTGCCCGACACCAAAGCAGGGCCACCGCCAATATCCGTTGCCGTTAAACGACGGCCAGGAGCGGCTAAATAATAATTCATTGAGGCGCCAGCGCGATTAGAGAAGGTCGAGATGCTGTTATCTTGCTCAAGCGAACCTGCAATAATCATGCTGCCAGCAATGCCATTTAAGCCCGCATAAGCACCAGGATAGTTTGGCGTAATCGCGCCTTCGTTACCAGCCGCGGCCACCAATAAATTACCGCGCCCTGCGGCTTCACGCATGGCATCGGTCAGCGAGGTGCCCATAGCGTTGGGCGAACCCAAGCTCATATTGATAATTTTTGCCCCATTCAAAGAGGCATAACGCACACCAGCCGCAATATCGCGGTCATAAAAGCACTGACCGCAGCCATTAATGGCTGTCGAAGCATTCACCGCCAAGATGGTGCTGTTATAAGCTACACCATGGCTGACGCTGTTATTTTTGCGGCCGCCGGCAACGCTGGCAACCCAAGTGCCATGACCGCTGGCATCTTGCAAATCTTCCCTGCGACCCGTCACAATATTAATGCTGGCCGCATGTAAGGCACCGGCAAACTCGGCATTATTCATATCAATGCCCGTATCGATAATGCCAATCACCACGCCCTGACCGGTTAAGCCTTGTGCATAGGCGGTTGAAGCCTTAATCGCACCCAGCCCCCAGCTATTGCGATATTCAATGGTCTCAAACTGGGTTTTGTCGCCCATGGTACGGTTATTGACCAATTGCTGCTGGTTGTTGTTTGGGTTAGTGGGTGGCGCTGGTGGCTGCGTCAAATTGACGCTGGGGCCTTGGCTGATCGTGGCACTGCCACCGCCGCCGCCGCCGCCGCAGCCCACCAGCACTAAAGCCAGCGCGCTGCTAACCAGCAATGAAGAATAGCGCGACATGACTGGCGCATTCTTGATTGATGGGCTTTTGGGGGCGTGTTTAACACTTAACGAAAGGTTAAGGCCTGTCGCAAGTTGGGTGCCGTTTTGGCTTGGGGAATGGGGCATGGGGTAATCTCCTATGCCCTTAGATAATCATTTCGGAGTTAATGAGGTCTTAATTTGCGCACGATGTAAGCCATTGTTTTTGAATACTAATTTTCGCTTTTTTGTCGCAAATTTTGGCAAATTACTGGTCAAATTTTGTATAGATTTAGACAAAATTTTAGATAATTTGTTTTGGTTAAATAACGTCTTGAATTGATTATTAATTTTATAAAAGAACGAGCTTACCGCACTGTTAGCTCTGGACGCTGCGATTGAATTGGGCCACCATCGGCGATGATTTTCATGGTCGCGGGCTATCCAAAAGTGAGCACAATGACCCAAAAATATTTTTTGTTATCGCACAAAAATACATGCCAAAAATGCCTGAATTGTCATGAGTAATGCGCGTCGTTCACAAAAGAATGTGCATCAAGCACCCATAAATTGCCGTCTTGGCCGCTGTGGTGAGTGCAAACATTGGTCATCGGCTGCCAATGAGGCACGCGCGATGTATGAATTGGCGCGCTACACCGACCCTAATGTGCAATATGAGTATTATTTAGCCCAAGCAAAACAGGCCTTAACCGCCGATTTGCTTAATCCGCGCAATGCGGAAGATCGCGGCTGGTGCAAACAAGCCAGCCAAACCGATAATGTGAACGCCAAGCTGCTCTCGGTCGATTTAGCGAATGGCACAGTGGCCTCGCTGATTACTGACCGTTATTTTGGCTGCACCGACTTTAAGCCCCTGCCAATGCCAGATACCGACCATGAGCCGGGCTATCATAAGCTGTTTCAAGTTCTGCCTGAAAACGACTTCTTTAATCGTGATATTAATTTAGAAACTGAGATGCTTAATGCTATGCCGGGCGGTGAAGCTCTCGACCCGCAAAGCAATCTTTCGCCGCTTAACCCCGATAATCCGGCTTATCGCTATAATTGCCTGTCTTTACGCATTAACCCCGTGCCCGCGCATGCGGCCTTTAAGCAGGATTTTTCAATTCTAAACATGATGCGCGAACCAGGTATTTTTAAAACGCAGCTGATGGCCAGCAATCAAGAGCAACACCTAAAAAGCAAAGCGAACAATAAAAACACGGAAGAGGCAGATTTGGCCCTGCCCATGACCCTGCCGCGCCCAGACAATAAACCCCATAATAAACCCCGTTATCGCGAAATATCCCTGCCCTCCTTCAAGAAAAATAAAGCGGCCGGCTAATCATTCGACAAATCGTTCGATAAATATCTGGATTTTTGTTTTTGCCTGCGCTAATGCTTCTAGCACTGCAAACTGCAAGGTGCGCGGTATAGTTATCTTTTGCCTTTTTTCAGAACTTCTGTTGAGTTTATCTCTCTAAAGGCAAAAGACCAGTAACTAAGCAAGTGACTGAATCCGGAAACGGAAGCCAGTAACTGAATTATGTAGGAGCGTAGCTCAATTGGTAGAGCACCGGTCTCCAAAACCGGGGGTTGCGGGTTCGAGCCCCACCGCTCCTGCCATTTTTTGGCAGTATTTCTTTCGTGGTATTTTTTACTCGTATTTTTTGATGGGCTCTTTTCGGGTTTTTCTCACTTAGGATAACAGCATGACCAAGTTTTTTAGTTTTTTGTCCGAAGTTAAGCGCGAGGGCCACAAGGTCACTTGGCCAACCCGCAAAGAAACCATGATGGGCACTGTTATGGTGCTTATTTTGGCCGCCTTAGCCGCCGTATTTTTTATGTTTGTTGACTGGGTGTTGGGCTCGTCCGTTCGCGCTCTACTGCAATTAGGAGCTTAAAAATGACACAGCGCTGGTATGTGGTGCAGGCCTATTCGGGCTTCGAGAAAAAAGTAGCCGAGACCATTCGTCAAACCGCCGATAAAAAAGGCCTGTCCGATAAAATCGGCGAAGTGCTGGTGCCCACAGAAGAGGTGGTTGAAATCCGCCGTGGCAGCAAGGTCAATAGCGAGCGCAAATTCTACCCAGGCTATGTGCTGGTGAAAATGGAACTGACCGATGCCACTTGGAGCATGGTCAAAAACACGCCTAAAGTGAATGGCTTTTTAGGTGGCAGCGGCAAGCCCTCACCCATTACCGAGAGCGAAGCACAGCGTATTCTTAATCAGGTGCAGGAAGGCATTGATAAGCCCAAGCCCTCGATTATCTTTGAAATTGGTGAGCAAGTGCGCGTGGCGGATGGCCCCTTCACTTCGTTTAATGGCACTGTTGAAGATGTTGATGCAGAGAAATCGCGCCTTAAAGTGTCGGTCTCAATCTTTGGGCGCGCCACACCGGTTGAGCTTGAGTTCAGCCAAGTTGAAAAAATTTAGACCTATACACCTATGAGCTTTTCTATGAGCGAGGCCCCCGTCAGCACCCCTGCCACGCTTAACGGAGCAAGCCGCGCCTATGCTATATTAGGCATAGGCAGCGCTATTCTTGATATTATCTGCCACACCGATGAAGCGCAGATTGCTGATTTAGGTTTAGCCCGTGGCGACATGACCCTCATTAACGAGGCGCGTGCCGAGCAGCTTTATGCCGCCATGAGCCAAACATTAGAGATGTCGGGCGGCACTGTGCCCAATACGGTTGCGGCCTTATCGTCTTTTGGGGCCACAACAGCCCATATCGCTTTACTGCGCGATGATAATTTTGGCGATATTATTCGCCATGATTTGCGCGCCGCTGGCGTTCATTTCCCCACACCCGCCAGCACCAAAGGTGATGGCACTGGGCGCTGCCTAATATTTGTCACGCCCGATGGCGAGCGCACCATGCAAACCTATTTAGGCTGTGCATCTCAGCTTGCGCCCGAGCATATCGATGAAGCGCTGATAGCCAACAGCCGCATGATATTATTGGCCGGCTATAGCTGGAACAGCCCCACCGAGCGCGAAGCCATGCACAAAACTTTTGCGCTGGCTAAAAAACATCAAACAGAAATTGCTTTTTCGCTCGCCTCTGAAAGCACGGTCAAACAACATCGGGACGAGTTTTGGCAATGGCTGCAAAATGGCCAGATTGATGTGCTATTTGGCAATCGCCGCGAAATATGCGCGCTGGCCCGCACCAATGATTTTGAAGAGGCCTGCGCGTTGGTGCGCCCCTATTGCAAACTGACTGTGCTCACCCGCGGCAGTAAGGGCGCCACGCTGCTCACCCCCAATGACCGCATTGACGCGCCAGCGGCCAAGGTTGCTAAAGTCGTTGATACTACGGGCGCTGGCGATACATTTTCGGCCGGTGTGCTCTATGGCCATTTACATGGCCTAAGCCTGCAAGACAGCGCCGATTTAGGCGCACGCGCTGCGGCACAAATTATTCAGCAATCGGGCGCAAGGCCACTGACACCGCTTAAAGCATTGCTGCCGCGGCCTCTTGCACCTGCAACAGCGCCCACACATAACAGCAAAGCACCAACGCCGTAACAACAAGGCGCAATCGCGCATAAATCGGCAAAATATGTATTTCGCGGCGAAAGACAAACTCAATAGCCAGCAATAGCGCAAAAATTATTGCTTGTAGTTTTAGCCCATAGTGCATTGGCATAAGCAAACTCGCCCAGCAGCATAAGGCCAATAAAGTGCTGGCCAATAAAGCTGGCCTGTAGGTCATTTTAACGCCCTGCATCCATAAGGTGCCGGCCATAAAAGCGGCAATGATGGCGCCATAGCTGATAAATAAATGCGCTCTTTCGGCATTCCAGCCCCAAAGGCACGCCACAAAAGGCACGAGCCCGGCTAATGTTAAAAATGCCATAAGCGGATAGTGTTTCATTGACACATGTTAGGGCTTTTGCCGCATAAGCTCAATAAATTTGGCTTATTGGCGGGTTTTTATGTTGCAAAGTCGTGTTTTTGACGGCATAAGAGCGGTCTTGCTAAAGCAATCTTGTTTTCTGGGAGGCTTTGGGCTGATGTGCCATGGGTTCCGTGACCTATGGGCCAACACTTGGTTCTGCCGCACCAGATGACACACAACACGGGAGACAAACATGGCAAAAGAAGTTGCCGGTTATATTAAATTGCAGGTGCCTGCTGGCAAGGCTAACCCCTCGCCCCCCATTGGTCCGGCCTTGGGTCAACGCGGTCTGAACATTATGGAATTTTGCAAACAGTTTAATGCCAAAACACAAGGCATGGAAGCTGGTATGCCCATTCCTGTGGTGATTACCGCTTTCACCGATCGTACTTTTACCTTCATCACCAAAACGCCGCCCAATAGCTATTTCATCAAAAAAGCGGCCAAGCTTGAAAGCGGCTCACGCACGCCAGGCACTGCGGTTGCGGGTCAAATCAGCAAGGCGCAAGTGAAGGAAATCGCCAAGCAAAAAATGGTCGATATGAACTGCCTCGATGTTGAATCGGCGATGGCACAAATTGAAGGCTCGGCACGCTCAATGGGCATTAAGGTTGTGGAGTAAGACATGGCTAAAAATAAACGTTATAGCAAAGCGCTTAAAACCGTTAATCGCGATAAGCTCTATACCGCCGCCGACGCCATGAAAATGGTCAAAGCCAATGCAACCGCCAAATTCGATGAAACCATCGAGATTGCGGTTAACCTCAATATCGACCCCAAGCAAGCCGATCAAAATCTGCGCGGCATGGTGGCTTTACCGGCTGGTACCGGCAAAAATATTCGCGTGGCAGTATTTGCCAAAGGCGATAAAGCCGATGCGGCCCTTAAAGCGGGTGCCGAGTTTGTGGGTGCCGATGATCTGGCTGAAAAAATCATTGCTGGCGAAACTGGCTTTGATCGCGTGATCGCCAGCCCCGATATGATGGGCGTGGTGGGTAAGCTGGGTAAGGTTTTGGGCCCAAGAGGCTTGATGCCCAACCCCAAGCTGGGCACCGTCACCGCCAATGTCGCCGAAGCCGTTAAAGCGGCCAAAAGCGGCAGCATTGAGTTTCGCGCTGAAAAAACCGGCATTATTCAAGCCGGTATTGGCAAAGCCAGCTTCAGCGAAGACGCGCTCATGTCTAACTTTAAAGCGCTGATTGATGCTTTGCAAAAAGCTAAGCCCGCCAGCGTGAAGGGTACTTACCTGCTAAAAATCACCCTCACCTCGACCATGGGTCCGGGCGTGAAGGTTGATATTGCAGACATGTTTGCTGCCGCCTAAAAGCGGTAGCTTTGGTAAATTGTGGGGTGTTAAGCCGAAGGCCGCGCACCCCACAACCCTGTCTCAGACTGCGGGTGCATAAGTTTAGGCTTATGCTTAATGGCCCGCATAGACGGAGTGTGAAAACCATTGTGTGCGGTTAGGATTTTTTTCCGGAACGCATACGGGCCTCACCTTTCGAGACAGGTTATACTGGTGTTGGGCTGTTGCAAAATAGCGCGGCATTTATTGTAACCGAGCCATGCTCCGGCATGGCTCACAAGTAGGAGTGAGACCGTGAATCGTACTGAGAAACAGGCGACTATCACCTCGCTGCATAATGCGATTAAAGATCAAGGCATGTTGGTGATTGCTCACCAAAATGGTTTGACTGTGGCCGAGTCCACAGACCTTCGTCGCAAAGTGCGCGCGGCCGGTGCCAACTTACAAGTGACCAAAAACAGTCTGGCCAGCAAAGCCATTGAAGGCACCCAATATGCCAACCTTGACGGGTTGCTGAAGGGGCCAACAGTGCTTGCTTGGGCGAAAGACCCACTCGCTGTTGCGAAAGTCATCGTTGATTATGCCAAGAGCAATGAAAAGCTCAAGCTGGTCGGCGGCGGTTTTGGCCCAGAAATGCTCGATGCCAACCGTGTTAAAGCTTTGGGTAACTTGCCCAGCCTTGATGCGTTGCGCGGCAAATTGGTGGGTCTGTTGCAAGCGCCTGGGGCACAAATTGCCCGCGTGCTTGCCGCCAGAGCCAAAAAAGATGGTGGCGAGGCTGCCGCTTAATAGCGCGCCCCTATTCATTTTAGGCCCTATTCATTTTAGGCCCTGTTCATTTTAGGTCATGCGTATCAATCAACCGTAACATCAATTAAGGAGTATGGGTTATGTCGAAATTAGAAAAACTGGTCGAAGAATTATCAACACTCACCGTGCTGGAAGCTGCCGACCTGTCAAAAATGCTTGAAGAAAAATGGGGCGTGTCTGCTGCAGCTCCTGTTGCCGCTGCGGCCGCTGGTGGCGCTGCTGGTGGCGCTGCTGCCGAAGAGCAAACCTCTTTCACCGTGACCTTGAAAGCCGCTGGCGACAAGAAAATTGAAGTCATTAAAGAAGTGCGGGCCATTACCGGTCTTGGCCTTAAAGAAGCCAAAGATCTGGTTGAGGGCGCACCCAAAACGCTTAAAGATGGCGCCACCAAAGAAGAAGCCGACAAGATCAAAAAGACCTTGGAAGCCGTTGGCGCTCAAATCGAAGTCAAATAAACTCGATTTTATCGCTAACAAGACCCGCTGCCCGCAATGGCAGCGGGTTTTTTTTGGCTTAATCGTTAAAACTGAAGACAGTATTGGTTGCAACATCGATATATACACAGCGCAATAATATTACAAAAAGTCAGGTTTAGCGCTGACATAAAAAGTGGGAATAATTCTATTGCGCGGGCGCGATTGATGGCCTATAAGCACTGCACCTAAACATATTTTCGGGTGGTGGCTGTAACGGCATGTTGTCGTTTGCGGCTTTGCAGCGCGAGCGCATGTTTGGACAGCGGCAAGCACAATGTACTGGTTATTGTGAACGGGTTATCGGCAGAGGTGCAAAAAGCGTGACAGTCAAAATCGTAGCGGGCAAAATCGTGCCAGGCACACTATAAACAAGCGGAAAATATTCCCACTCACCCACAGAACTTTGCTTTGTGGTGCAGTGGTTTTTGTTGTTTATACAATGTTGTTTTGACTGTTGTGCTTATAAACCGGTTGGTAATTTGAGTTAATAATTTTCTGCGGGCTTGCAGCGCCGTAATTTGTAGTGGTGATTTTTTGTTATATAGCGCCAACGCGCATCAACAAAAGTCATCGCTGGCAAAGTGTGAGACATTTCAAGAGAGCTTGTCAATCCTCATCAAGATTGGCAGCAGCAAAAGAGGGTATCATGGCCGAGAAAAACCATCTTTCTTTCACGGGTAGCAAGCGCATTCGTCGTTCTTACGGGCGTATCCCTGAAGTGCTGCAAATGCCCAACCTCATTGCCATGCAGCGCCAATCTTATGAGGCGTTTTTGCAAATGAACACCTTGGCCGAAAAGCGTGTCCGCGCCGGCCTGCAAGAAGTGTTTATGGCCATTTTCCCCATCCGTGATTTTTCCGATCGCGCCGTGCTTGATTTTGTTCGCTATGATTTTGAAGAGCCAAAATACGACACCGAAGAGTGCCAACAGCGCGGCATGACTTATGCCGCCCCGCTTAAAGTGACACTGCGCTTGTCGGTGTTTGATATCGATGAAACCACGGGCCTGCGCTCAATTCGCGATATCAAAGAGCAAGATGTTTATATGGGCGATATCCCGCTCATGACCGATAACGGCACCTTTATTGTTAATGGCACCGAGCGGGTCATTGTCTCGCAAATGCATCGCAGCCCCGGCGTGTTTTTCGACCACGACAAAGGCAAGAGCCACTCATCGGGCAAATATCTGTTTAATGCGCGCATTATTCCTTATCGTGGCTCATGGCTTGACTTTGAGTTTGACGCTAAAGATTTAATGTTTGTGCGCATCGACCGCCGCCGCAAACTGCCCATCACCACTCTTCTTTATGCCCTTGATAGCGCTGATACGGCCAAATTGCGTGAGCAACGCGTCAAGCAAAACAAAGCGCTGCAGCCCTATGAAGCGCAAGGCATGACCAAGGAAGAAATTCTGAGCAGTTTCTATGGCCGTGTGGTTTACACCCGCCAGAAAAAAGGCTGGAAAACCCCCTTCGATGTCGAGCGCATTAAAGGCGTGAAACTGACCTTTGATTTGGTCGATGCTAAAACCGGCAAAGTTGTGGCCGAAGCGGGCACAAAAATGACTCCGCGCTTAGGCAAAAAATTGCAAGAGCAAGGTGTTGCCGAAATTTTTGTCAGCGATGACGAGTTACTGGGCCATTACCTTGCCGCCGACATGGTGGACGAAGGCACCGGCGAAGTTTTGTTTGAAGCCGGTGATGAAGTCAGCAAAGACATCATCAAGCGTTTTGAAACGGCCGAAGGCAAAACCCTGGTCTGCCTTGCCATTGACCATGTGAGCACAGGCGCTTACATGCGCAACACTTTGGCCGCCGACCGCAACGCCACGCGTGAAGATGCGCTGATCGATATTTACCGCGTCATGCGCCCCGGCGAGCCGCCAACGCTGGAATCGGCCGAGGCGTTGTTTAACGGCCTGTTCTTTGACATCGAGAAGTACGATTTATCACCCGTGGGCCGCGTTAAAATGAATGCGCGCTTGGGCTTTGAAACCGACGACCAACTGCGCGTTTTACGCAAGCAAGATATTTTGTCGATTGTCAAAATCTTGCACGACCTCAAAGATGGTCGTGGCAATATCGATGACATCGATCACCTCGGTAATCGCCGCGTGCGCTCGGTGGGTGAGTTGATGGAAAATCAATATCGCCTTGGCCTGTTGCGTATGGAGCGCGCCATTAAAGAGCGCATGAGCAGCATTGAAATCGACACGGTGATGCCGCACGACCTTATCAATGCCAAACCTGCTGCTGCCGCTGTGCGTGAGTTTTTTGGCTCATCGCAGTTAAGCCAGTTTATGGACCAAACCAACCCGCTCTCCGAAATTACCCATAAGCGCCGTATGTCGGCTTTGGGCCCGGGTGGTCTTACGCGTGAACGTGCGGGCTTTGAAGTGCGCGACGTGCACACCACGCATTATGGCCGCATCTGCCCGATTGAAACGCCGGAAGGCCCGAATATCGGTCTGATTAATTCTTTGGCCACTTATGCCCGCGTCAATAAATATGGCTTTATTGAAAGCCCCTATCGCCGCGTTGATAAAGCCCGCGTTACCGACGAAATCATCTATTTATCGGCCGACCAGGAAACCCGTTACACCATCGCGCAGGCTAATGCCTCGCTCGATAATAAGGGCAAATTCAAGGAAGAACTCATCAGCTCGCGCCAAGGCGGCGAGCCGGTTATTTCTCGCTCTGAGGATATTGACCTTATCGATGTTTCGCCCAAGCAAATTGTCTCGGTGGCGGCCGCGCTTATTCCGTTCTTGGAAAATGACGACGCCAACCGCGCCTTGATGGGCTCAAACATGCAACGCCAAGCCGTGCCGCTTATTCGTGCGGATGCGCCACTGGTTGGCACCGGCATGGAAGCCACTGTGGCCAGCGATAGCGGCGCCAGCATTGTTGCCCGCAGAGCGGGCATCATCGATCAGGTCGATGCGATGCGTATTGTGGTGCGCGCCACCGAGGAAACCTCGGCCAATGCCCCTGTGGTTGATATTTACAATCTGCGCAAATTCCAACGCAGCAACCAAAGCACCTGCATTAATCAGCGCCCGTTAGTCAAAGTGGGCGATGTGGTGAAAATGGGCGATATTATTGCCGATGGCCCCTCAACCCAATTGGGTGAGTTGGCTTTGGGCCGTAATGTGCTCTGCGCCTTTATGCCGTGGAATGGTTACAACTTTGAAGATTCGATTCTGATTTCAGAGCGGATTGTGCGCGATGATGTGTTTACCTCAATTCACATTGAAGAATTTGAAGTAACCGCACGTGACACCAAACTCGGTCAGGAAGAAATCACCCGCGATATTCCTAATGTGGGCGAAGAAGCTTTAAAACAGCTTGATGAAGCCGGCATTTGCTATATCGGCGCCGAAGTGCAAGCCGGTGATATTCTGGTAGGTAAGGTTACGCCCAAAGGCGAAAGCCCCATGACCCCAGAAGAAAAACTGCTGCGCGCTATCTTTGGCGAAAAAGCCAGCGATGTGCGTGACACCAGCTTGCGCGTGCCCCCCGGCGTTGGCGGCACCATTGTTGATGTGCGCGTTTTCTCGCGTCGTGGCGTTGACAAAGACGAACGCTCGATGGCGATTGAGCGCGCTGAAATTGCGCGTCTGGCCAAAGATCGCGACGATGAACGCGCTATCTTAGAGCGCAGCTTCTTTGACAAGCTCAAAGAATTACTGCTCGATCAAAAAGCCACGCATGGCCCCAAAGGCTTTGCGACCGGCAAACCCATTACCGCCGAGATGCTGGCCGAATATACGCCAGGTCAGTGGCGGCAAATCAACGTCAAGGACGATGCGGTGATGGCCAATATTGAAGGCCACACCAAAGTATTTGATGATTTGATTAAGGCCCTCAATGACCGTTTTGAGAATAAGGTCAGCAAACTGCAACGCGGCGATGAGCTGCTGCCGGGCGTGATGAAAATGGTCAAGGTGTTTGTCGCCGTTAAGCGCAAGCTGCAACCGGGTGACAAGATGGCCGGTCGTCACGGCAACAAGGGTGTTATCTCGCGCATTATGCCCATCGAAGACATGCCCTACCTTGAAGACGGCACACATGTTGATATTGTGCTTAATCCGCTGGGCGTGCCGAGCCGCATGAATGTCGGACAGATTTTGGAAACGCATTTGGGTTGGGCTTGCGCCAATCTTGGCCGTCAAATCGGTCAAGTGTTGGATGCCATGCACCTGCAGCGCGATAAGAGCAATCTTGCCGAACTGCGCGCCAAGCTCAAAACCATCTACACGCCAGAAATTTACAAGCGCGACATCGAGCCACTCAGTGATGGGCAGGTGTTAGAGCTGGCTGAAAATCTGCGTGCTGGCGTACCTATTGCCACACCTGTCTTTGATGGCGCCCGCGAGGAAGATATTGCCGCAGCCTTAGCGCTGGCCGGTCTTGATGCCTCGGGTCAAAGCACCCTCATTGATGGCCGCACCGGCGAAACCTTCGATCGTAAAGTGACAGTGGGCTATATTTATATGCTTAAACTGCATCACTTGGTTGATGACAAGATCCACGCCCGCTCGATTGGCCCCTACTCGCTCGTTACCCAACAGCCCTTGGGTGGTAAAGCGCAGTTTGGTGGTCAGCGCTTCGGTGAGATGGAAGTTTGGGCACTGCAAGCCTATGGCGCTGCCTACACCTTGCAGGAAATGCTCACCGTCAAGTCGGATGACGTGTCGGGCCGGACCAAAGTCTATGAAGCCATTGTGCGTGGCGACAACACCTTTGAGTCGGGTATCCCCGAATCCTTCAATGTTTTGGTCAAGGAAATGCGTGCCCTTGGCCTTAATGTTGAATTGCAGCAGAAAAACTATCTGCCAGAGGCCGAAGTCGCCCCTGAGTTAATCAAACCAGCGGCAGAATAAGTCAAAGACAGAGTTTAAGGAGCAGCCCTATGAATGATTTAATGACCCTGTTCGGCCAACAGCAAACGCCGCAAAGCTTTGATCAGATTCGCATCTCGATTGCTTCGCCCGAGCGCATTCGCTCGTGGAGCTATGGCGAAATCAAAAAGCCAGAAACCATCAATTATCGCACCTTCAAGCCCGAGCGCGATGGCTTGTTCTGCGCGCGCATTTTTGGCCCCATCAAAGACTATGAATGCTTGTGCGGTAAATATAAGCGCATGAAATATCGCGGCATTATCTGCGAAAAATGCGGCGTTGAAGTCACTTTGCAAAAAGTGCGCCGCGAGCGCATGGGCCATATTGAGCTGGCTGCTCCCGTGGCACATATCTGGTTTATGAAATCGCTGCCAAGCCGCATTTCGATGCTGCTCGACATGATGCTGAAGGACCTCGAAAAAGTTTTATATTTCGAAGCCTATATTGTGCTTGAGCCCGGCCTGACGCCGCTTAAAAAATATCAGCTGCTCAGCGAAACTGAACTGATGAACGCCCAAGATGAATATGGCGATGATTTCACCGTCGGCATTGGTGCTGAAGCGATTAAACATATGCTCTCGGCCATCGACCTTGAAGGCGAGCGCAAAACCGCCCGCGAAGAACTGCGCGAGACCGATAGCGAGCTCAAGCGCAAAAAGCTGGTGAAGCGCCTTAAAATTTTAGAAAGCTTCATTGACAGCAACACCCGCCCCGAATGGATGATTTTGGACGTGGTGCCGGTTATTCCGCCCGAGCTGCGCCCGCTGGTGCCCCTAGATGGCGGTCGTTTTGCTACCTCGGATCTCAACGATTTATATCGCCGCGTTATTAACCGCAACAACCGCTTAAAACGGCTGATTGAGCTTAAAGCGCCCGATATTATCGTGCGTAACGAAAAGCGCATGCTGCAAGAGTCGGTCGATGCACTGTTCGATAATGGCCGTCGTGGTCGCGTGATTACCGGCGCCAATAAGCGTCCGCTTAAATCGCTGGCCGACATGCTTAAAGGTAAGCAAGGTCGCTTCCGTCAAAACTTGCTGGGTAAACGCGTCGATTACTCTGGCCGTTCGGTCATTGTGGTTGGCCCCGAGATGAAATTGCATCAATGCGGCCTGCCCAAAAAGATGGCGCTTGAGCTGTTTAAGCCCTTCATTTACTCCAAGCTCGAGCTATACGGCATGGCCAGCACCATTAAGGCTGCCAAGCGTCTCGTTGAAAAAGAAAAGCCCGAAATCTGGGATATTCTGGAAGAGGTTATTCGCGAGCATCCGGTGTTGCTCAACCGCGCCCCAACCTTGCACCGTTTGGGCATTCAAGCGTTTGAGCCTGTGCTGATTGAGGGCAAAGCCATTCAGTTGCACCCGCTGGTTTGTACTGCTTTTAACGCCGACTTCGACGGCGACCAAATGGCCGTGCACGTGCCGCTCTCGCTTGAGGCACAATTAGAAGCCCGCGTGCTGATGATGTCCACCAACAACATTCTCAGCCCGTCAAACGGCAAGCCCATTATTGTGCCAACGCAGGATATTGTGCTGGGTCTCTATTACATCACCAATGAAAAAGCCGGCGCCCCAGGCGAAGGCATGGCCTTTGCCACTGTGGGTGAAATTGAGCATGCTTTGTCGCAAAAATCGGTCACGCTGCATAGCCGCATTAAAGCGCGCTATCACACGGTCGATGCGGCTGGCAAACCCATCACCGTGCGCGTAGAAACCACACCGGGCCGGATGCTGCTCTCCGAAATTTTGCCGCGTCATCCTAATTTGCCCTTCAGCATGATTAACCGTCTGCTGACCAAAAAGGATGTTGGTAATATTATCGATGCGGTCTATCGCCATTGCGGCCAAAAAGAAAGCTGCATTTTTGCCGACCGTATGATGCGCCTTGGCTTTACGCACGCGTTTAAAGCCGGCATCAGCTTTGGTAAGGACGACATGGTGGTGCCACAAGCCAAAGATGAGCTGGTAGGCAAAACCCTGCAGCGCGTCAAAGAGTTTGAGCAGCAATATTTGGACGGCCTCATCACCAAGGGCGAAAAATATAATAAGGTTGTTGATGCTTGGTCTGAATGTACCGACAAAATCGCCGATGCGATGATGAAGGAAATCAGCAAACCAGGTGCCAATGGTCAGGTAAACTCAGTTTACATGATGGCGCATTCTGGGGCGCGCGGCTCGGCAGCTCAAATCAAGCAGCTGGCTGGTATGCGCGGCTTGATGGCCAAACCCTCGGGCGAGATTATCGAAACACCGATTATCTCAAACTTTAAAGAGGGTCTAACCGTGCTTGAGTACTTCAACTCAACCCACGGTGCGCGTAAGGGTCTGGCCGATACCGCCCTTAAAACAGCCAACTCTGGTTACCTCACCCGTCGTTTGGTTGATGTGGCGCAAGACGCCGTCATCACCGAAGATGATTGCGGCACAACCGAGGGGCTTTACATTAAAGCGGTCATTGAGGGCGGCGAAGTTATCTCGCCCTTGTCTGAGCGTATTTTGGGCCGTACCGTTGCCAGCGACGTTGTCGATACAATAACCGGCAAGGTTATTGCGGCGCGCAATCAGCTGCTCGATGAAGTGCTGGTCGATACCATCGAGAAATCTGGCATCGACACCGTGCATATTCGCTCGGTGCTCACCTGCAACACCAAAATTGGCGTTTGCGGTAAATGCTATGGGCGCGATTTGGCCCGTGGCACGCCCGTCAATGTCGGCGAAGCGGTTGGCGTTATTGCCGCGCAGTCCATTGGTGAACCTGGCACACAGCTGACTATGCGAACCTTCCACATTGGTGGTGCAGCGCAGCGTGGTGCCGAGCAATCATCGGTGGAAGCGGCGTTCGACTCAACCTTGCAGGTTAAAAACCGCAATGTGGTGCTCAATAGCGAAGGTCGCCCCATTGTCATGGGTCGTAATTGCGAATTGGTGCTGCTCGATGGTCAAGGCCGTGAGCGCGCGCGTCACCGCGTGCCTTATGGCGCCAAACTTTTGGCCGACGACAACACGCTGGTGAGCCGCGGCCAAAAACTGGCCGAGTGGGACCCCTACACCTTGCCGATTATCACCGAGCGCGATGGTGTAGCCCATTATGCCGACTTGCAGGAAGGCCTGTCTATCCGTGAAGTCATGGACGAAGCCACAGGTATTTCCAGCAAGAAGGTTATCGATTGGCGGCAACAGCCCCGTGGCGCTGAATTGCGTCCCCGCATTGTGCTGCATGACGAAGCAGGCAAAGTTATCAAGCTGCCATCAGGCCTTGAGGCACGCTACTTCCTGCCGGTTGATGCTATTCTCACCATCGAGAATAACGCCAAAGTGCGCGCGGGTGACGTCTTGGCGCGTATCCCGCGCGAAGGCAGCAAAACCCGCGATATTACCGGTGGTTTGCCGCGTGTGGCCGAATTGTTTGAAGCACGTCGTCCCAAGGATTTTGCCGTTATTGCCGATATGGATGGTCGCATCGAGTTCGGCAAGGATTACAAAACCAAGCGTCGCATTGTGCTGAAATCGCACGATGGCAAAGACACCCGCGAATATATGATTCCCAAAGGGAAGCATGTGGCCGTGCAAGAAGGTGACTTTGTGCAGAAGGGCGATTTGCTGATTGATGGCAGCCCCGTGCCACACGATATTTTAAGTGTGCTGGGTGTCGCCGCATTGGCTGAATATCTCATCAATGAGATTCAAGAGGTCTATCGTCTGCAAGGCGTGAAAATCAACGATAAGCACATCGAGGTGATTGTTCGCCAGATGCTGCAAAAAGTTGAAATCAGCGAACCGGGCGACACCACCCTCTTGCTGGGTGAGCAAGTTGACCGCCATGAGTTTGAGCGCGAAAACGATAAAGCCGCCTTGGAAAATCTGCGTCCGGCTCAGTGCAAGCCGGTGCTGCAGGGCATTACCAAAGCCAGCTTGCAAACACGCAGCTTTATCAGTGCCGCCTCCTTCCAGGAAACCACACGCGTGCTCACCGAGGCTGCCGTGTCGGGCTTGGTGGATACGCTCGATGGCCTTAAAGAGAACGTCATTGTGGGTCGTCTCATTCCCGCTGGTACGGGCGCTGTGGTTAACCGTCTCAAGCAAATCGCCGCCGAGCGTGATCTTGAATCGGTTGCTACCGACAACAATAACAAAACCTCGCTGCCAGCCGCTGAGTAAGCCTGCTGAGGCAAACGCGCTAAAAAGCTGGCGGTTGGTTTTGTATTATTCTTTGTGTAACAAAAGAGCGGGCTGTAGAGATTATCTGCAGCCCGTTTTTTGTGCATGAAATGCCGATAATAACTGCGCTTGCTGAGGCTTTTAGTGTGAGAATAAAAGCAACCGATTATATGTTGACCAAGCAGATTTAGGGGGGAGCACCCCTCAAACATAGATGGCGCGGGCACAGCAGCAGGGGCGATAAGTTAGGTTGAACTGCTATTTATAATTTAGCGCCGCAATATGTTTCTGATAGATCCTAAAATCGCCACGGGTCTTTGCAGCAGTGGCCCGTAAGCCTCAGCGTCTTTTTTGGCAATATGCTTTTTGAGTATTTTCACTACTTCAGTGTGGCCGCTCTGTTTCGCAAGAAAAAGAGCAGCGTCATTGTTGGCATGCGCATCCGCGCCATGTTCCAATAACAACTTCACCACATCGGCATGCCCCTTATCTGCCGCAGAACGTAGGGCTTCGTCATTATAGGCATGAACATCTGCGCTATGTTCCAGCAGCAGCTTTACTACATCGGTATGGCCATCGTATGCCGCCCAGCGCAGGGCTTGGTTATCTTGGGCATGAACATTTGCGCCGTGGTCTAGCAGCAGCTCAACCACAGCGGCGTGGCCATTTCGTACCGCAAAATTGAGGGCTTCGTCATTATTGGCATGAACATTAGCGCCATGTTCCAGCAGCAGTTTCACCACATCAGTGCGGCCACGCCCTGCCGCCCGATACAGGGCTTCGTTATTATTGGCATGTACATTGGCGCCATGTTCTAACAACAGTGCCACAACATCGGTGTTGCCATGTTCGGCCGCCCAACGCAGGGCTTGGTTATCTTGGCCATGAACATTTGCGCCATGTTCTAGCAGCAGTTTAACCACATTGGTGTGGCCATAATATGCCGCAAAACGTAGGGCTTCGTCATTTTTGGCATGTATATCGGCGCCACTGTTTAGCAGTAGTCTCAACACATCAGTGCGGCCGTTATATGCTGCCATACGCAGTGCTCCGTCATTTTTGTCATGTATATCAGCACCATGCTTGAGCAGGGCCTCTACAGTTTTTATAAGTCCGCTTTTTGCTGTTTTAATAAGATACGCGTTTTTTACCCATTCTCTTAAATTGGCGCTGTTGACCTTTTCTGCCAGCGCGGTGTCGTTAATGGGGACATGGGGCGCAAGGTTGCGGCTGGCCATTATAAGGTCAAACGCTGTGCAAAAATCAGCTTTATCAATAATGGGCAGGAGCAATGACGTTGCGGTATAAAGCTTGGAAAAAAATGCGGCGAGTGTGGGTAATTTATCAAGCAGGGCTTGCTGTTGTGATGCGGTTTGCTGGGTATCTTCAGCATTAAACAGCTTGGTGATTTTTCCGTCTTGTAGCACAAAGGCGGTTTTACCCATGCCGCTCGCCTCAAGATAAAGCAAAGTTTTCTCAGGGAAATAGTCATTAAAAGCATTATCTTTTTGTGCGGCTGTGCACCAACGTGTGCCCGAGCCAAACTCTTGGCTGGCAGCCATGGTGAGCGGCATCACCAACCGCCATTGTGCGGTTTGGCCAATGACTATCGCTTGGTTACTATCAATAAAACTCTGCTGGCTTGGGCTGAGGGGTTTAAACTCGGTGGCGGTCTCACCGCGCAGGGCTTTGAGCTGTTGGTAAAGTTCAAACGGGCTGTCGATGGCAAAAAGGTCGGTGCTGATACCGGCACGTTTTTTAATCACATTCGGCTTGTTGTGATAAAGCGTGAGATCGTCCGCGTATTTATATAAATCTTCTAACAAGAGCGGCTGTGGTGGATTAGTTTGCGTTTGCGCGGCCCAGTTTTGCCGATAACGTGTTAAGAGCCAGTTTTGATATTTGCTGGCTTGTTGTGCGGGTAAATCGGGCACGGCTGCGGCGATTTGCTGCATGGCTGTGCGTACCGCCGCGGCAAGCACATCATCCCCCGCCACCTGCACATTTTGCGCAAACAGCGCAGCGATTTCGTCATGCAGCCTGCCCTGCCCACGACCCTGCCCACCCGCAGCACGCAGCGCCACAATCGCCTGCTCAAAGCCGCTTAAATGCACAAGTAAAAGATTATTCGATAATCTCATACCCACAACAATAAGTCCCGAAGCTAAAGACTTAATTATTTATGTCCGGTATTTTCGTGAAATGCCGAGCTATTCTCTGCCAAAAATTTACCGCAGCCGGCATTCCACGCAAAAAATTATGGTTAATTTACTATGAAACTATTATTGCTGTTGCGAGTGCTTTTGCCAAAAGTCTAATGTCTAGGCATCAGAGGCCGGCGGCCAGTTTTTATATATCAGCGCCAACCTTTGCAGCATAATTGAGCCAAGCTGATTTTGGCGTAAAGATAACCACAGCAACTAAGGAGAGTTCCATGACCACAAATAACGATAAAGACAACAGAAACCTGCCCGTTCCCGTCAGCCTCGAAAAACAAGCCGCTGGCGCCGGTATTGGCGTTGTTGGTGGCATTGTGATTGCCGCCGTGACCCCGCTGGGTTGGATTTTGACCGTGCCATTGGCCGCTGCCTATGGCTGGCGCGTTGCCGTTAAAGGTTTTGGTGGTGCCAATCAAGAAATCGTTGACGGCGCCAAAGGCATTGTCAGCAAAGTCACTGGCAAAGGCGACCAGCCCAAGCCCTAAGTTTTTTACCTAAGTTTTTACCTAAATTTTTTTTAGTATCTACTCATACGAAAAGCCGGTGCTGCACTGCACCGGCTTTTTTGTTAGTTTTTTATGGGCAGCGTTTGGATAAAATCACTTTTATGGGCTTTGCATGACGATATTTTACATGCTTAAATCTTTATTCCTTCCTTTGCTCCACCTTCTTTTGCATCAGGCCCATTTTGCTTTACCAAAAACTACGCGCGCCATGCGCCCGCCTTATTGACCCTGCCTTAGCTTTCGCCCTTGGCAATGTGTTGCTGTTTGTGCCGCTTGCAGGTGTGGCGCTGTATATAAGCATTGCCGCTGTTATACTGATTATTGTGGCATTACTGGCAGCGCCGCTGCACCCATGGCTCAATAAAAGCGGCCATGCCATGGCCATTATTGCGCTGTCTTTAGCGGTGGTATTGGGGCAAGCCATGCTGCAGCAAGCCTATATACAAGCTGGCATCAGCTTTTTTTACATGGTGGGTGGTGCTTTGCTGGCCGCACGCTTATATGGCATAGCGCGGCCGCAAGGGCATGTTTGGCTAAGGGTTTTGCTTTTTCCGGCAAGCTGGTTTGTGGGCGGGCTAACATTTATTGGTTTATTGGCGGGCGGCTGGTCACTGTTGGCTTTGCCGCTGTCATTGCTGGCGACTGTGCAAATTATCCGTGCCGAGTTCTCGCCACGCACTGAACAAAATCTGCGTGCACCCTATTTAACGCTGGCCACAGTGGCCGGCTGGAGCGTGCTGGTGAGCTTGTGGCAATTTAGCCAAGGCAGTGATGCTTCTCAATTATGGCAAGCCGGCGGCCAGCTTTGCACGCTTTTGGGCTATATGCTGATTGCTGCTTTTGAGCAGCGTATTTATGCCGATAAGCAAGCTGGAAAATAAATGTAAGCCTTAGCAAAAAAGGCCTTAGCAAAAAAAGCCTTAGTTTTTTACTTTAATATTTCCCGGCCAAGCGCCGCGCCACACTTCGGCGCCCGCTTGATAATGCCCACGCCGCAAAGCGCTAATTTCGGCCACCGGCAAATCGCGCGCTAAAAGCCACACGCCCTCGCCGTTAGCGGTGCCCTGCACAGGCTCGGCATGGGCAAAACGGCCCGTAAAGCCATAGCGCTCTTCGCACGGGCCAAACACGCTGGCCGCAGAAACATTGGTGTCGGTTAAAGTCTGGCCGCCAGCTTGATAAACACAAGTGCCAACCCCACCCACCACCGGCACCACGGTATACATCTCTATGGCGCGGGCTTTGGCGGCATCAAACACCCGATGATAGCCCGATAATTTAGCCGTTTGTGAAGGCACAAATAAAATATCAATATCGTGCTGCTGTAATTGGGCAATGAGCGAAGTTTGCTGCACATCAAAGCAAATCAAAATAGCGCAGCGATAGCCTTGCCACGCAAAAATCTGTAAAACATCGCTGGCAACCATGCCTTGCATGCTAAGCTCGGCCGGAATAAAGCGCATTTTATCTTGCACCACAACGCTGCCATCCTCGCGGATAAAATGGCAGCGATTGTAAAAATGGTCGCCCTCTTTTACAGGAAAAGTTCCGGCCAGCAGCGCCACCCCATGCTTGCGCACCAAAGCTGGCAAAGCAGCCAGCACCTGTTGCGCCACACTGGCCTCTTGCGCGGTGGTGTCGGCCAAAAGGCCGCTGGTGAAGCTCAGCCACGGCATCGAGCAATATTCGGGCAGCATCAGCAATTGCGCCCCC
This sequence comes from Rickettsiales bacterium, assembly GCA_027485855.1. GTDB lineage: Bacteria > Pseudomonadota > Alphaproteobacteria > JAIXQD01. The sequence goes on from JAIXQD010000001.1 coordinate 570,627, forward strand.
TCGCTTTTAGCGCGAGCCAGCCCTGACTCGATATGCGCCAGCCACGCATCAAGCCCCGCATAAGTACGGCTATAATCCATCGCCCACAGTGCTAGTGACAGGGGCGCTAAGGTTAGGGGTGCGCTCATCCTTTTAAACCCTCAATGCAAGCTTATGGCGTGGGGCTATTGGCATTGGCGGCAGGCTTCACACCGAAAGTGCCACCATAACGACGCAGCATGGCGCTTTCAGGCGGCTGGTCACGCAATGGCGCAATATCGCCCACATATTGGCAAAAACGCGCCATTTGCAGCGGGTCGTGCAGATTGAGATAACCCAGCCACTGGCAATATTCGCCCAAAAGCAAATATTTGCCGATATTCATGACCTTGCCCTTATCGTCGGTGACTTTGGCCGGATGATCAACCAATGTCCAAATACCGCGTGGGTCATCGCTATGAATGGCTTGTTTCAGCTCGTCCAGATGCTCGGCCGAAAGCTGCGCTGCCACCGTTTGCAATTGCTCGGCTAAACGCGGCTGAATAAAGTGCCAGGTTTGCACATAAGGCAGCCAGCCAAAACGCGCCCAGGTATAAGCGCCATTTTGTAAGGTGGCGTAAAGCTCGACGGAATCCACACCCAGCTTACGATAAAGCCGAATGGAGTTTAAAATAAATTGCCGCCCCAAACCATGGCCGGCATAATCGCGGTGTATATTGATAAACACATGCTGCACAACTTCGTTTTTAAGATCGACCCTGCGGCTGGCCGACATAATGCGCCGACCTTGTGCGTCACGCAGACGCACTTGAAACAGCCCCTGATTGCCATTGCCGCGCAAAGATAAATGCGCCTCACCCGGCAGGCCATCGGTGATTTTTTCTAAGAACTCAAGCGGCGACATGCGGCAATAGCGCGACCACTGCGCTAAATCTTCGGCGCTTTTGATGCCCGATATTTTGCCACCAAAAGTAAAATCTTGCGGTTGCTGTTGTGCATCGGTTTTACCCGCAGTAACTGGCGCCAAGGCCACAGGCGTAAGATGATTGACCGGCTGAAGATTAACCGCCCTGACATTGACAGCATTAAACCCTACAGGGGCAAACGCCGCCCAACGCGCTGCTGCGCCATTATATTGCTCATACATTTCACGACACCCTCATCCACGCAGTTAAACCAAACTGGGTTCAAACCAGAAGACAACAGGTGCGGTGCTTTGCTGCACAGCAGGGCTCAACCCGCACAAGAAATCTGTGCATAAAGCATTGTTGCCACTCAATGCAATAAAAATTTTACTCTTAGGCAAAAAAACTTTAAAGCTCAGAGATGAGCACTCAACGGGCCATCATTTTAGGCGCCTCCTCTTTGCTGGCAGAGCCGCTTTTGCAAGCGCTGTCGCGCCAAGGCTGGCAGGGCATTGCGCTTCGTCGCAAGGCACTAAAAACCCATATGCCAAAGGGCTTTTCAGCACAGTGCGCCGAGTCTTGGCAGTGGCAAAATTTTATAAATAGTGAGCCAGTAGTGGTGTTTTCGCTGGTGCCATTATGGGTGTTGGCCGAGAGCGGCCTTAGGCTTGGCGCACAGCATAAATTGCTGGCGGTTGGCTCGACCAGCGTTTTAAGCAAAGCCAACAGCCTGCCATTTGAGCGCAGCGTGGCGCAGCGCTTAGCCAAAGCCGAGGCCGAGATTTTAGCCGCAGCACCACACAGCACAATTTTGCGCACAAGCCTGCTTTATGATGGCCAGAAAGACGCCAACATCACCAAAATATGCCAGTTTATCAGGCGTTTTGGCTTTTTGCCCGTAGCCGGCAAAGCCAGTGGCCGCCGCCAGCCGCTGCATGCCGATGATGCGGCAGCGGCCTTATTGCTGTGCGCCGAGCGCCGTGCGCCTTCAGGGCTGCTGCACATGTCTGGTAGCAGCACCATAAGCTTTGCTGACATGGCCAGCATCTGCTTTGCGGCACTGGGCAAGCGGCCGCGCTTACTGCATTTGCCGCTTGGCGTAGGGCCTGTTTTGCCCGCAGCCTTGGCAGGCGCATGGCAACGCATGAACCAGCATCAAGATTACGGCACCAGCGATTGGCTTTTGCAGCAAGGCTGGAATGCAAGGGCTTTTACGGCTTCAGCCATAACAGCTTCTGCCGCACCCACAAAGCCAGCAGGGTAATATAGCTGAGCGGTGAGGCACGAAAATGTCGCCAAAAATAGCGCATAAATCCACGCAGCTTATAAGATTGCACAATGCGTGCGGGCGAATCGCTGGTGTGCCCCGCATGACTAAGCGCTGGCCTTGGCAAAAACCAAACTTGCCCGCCCATGCGTGTGAGCCGCCAGCATAAATCTAAATCTTCCACATGCAGAAAATAGCCCTCATCGAAGCCATTCAGCTTTTGCCATGTAGCGCGTGGCAGCAGCATGGCCGCACCACTGGTGGCTGGCACAGGGCTTAGAGCCTCAGGCAGTGGCTTATGGTGCAAGGCAAGCCGCAACCAAGGCAGGCGCAGCACCTCGCCCCAAAAGCGCCAAGGCGTGAGCAAATGGCGACGGCTGCCGCTGGCTTCGTGCCCGTGCATATCAACAATACGCGGGCTGAGCAGCCAATCGCCTTGCAGGTTTTTTGCGGCGGCCAACAAAGCTGCCAAAAAGCCAGAAGGCGCTTGAATATCGGGGTTGATAAAAAGCAGGTAATCGGCGCTGGTGTGGCTGGCACCCAAATTACAGCCGCGGGCAAAGCCGATATTGCCATGGCCCGACAAAGTAATAAAAGCGGGCTGCTGCTGTAGCCAGGCGCTGTCTGCCGGAGGGTTGCCATTATCAACCACAACCAGCTCGGATAATTCGGGCTGATGTAACAAGCTTTGCACCGCCGTTTGCAACCATGGGCCAGTATGATAACTGACCATGATGACGGCAATGCTAGCCATTGAAGGCGGGCTTTTTAGTCGAACTTATACCCAAGCCGCAAACCAAGATTATCCAAACCAGGATTAGAGCCATCGGCCAAAATATGGCCGTTTGATAAATGCTCCCAATAGAGGCTGAGGCTGGTGGTTTGGGTAAAGCGCCAGCCAAGCTCGGCGCCTAAATGAAACAGGGTTTTTGAGCCATAGCGCTTCACTTCGTTATAGTAGTAGGCCGTGGTGGGTGTGCGGTTGCCGGCAGCGTCATAAAGGTCGCGGTTAGCTGTGCCCGTGTGCCGCGCCAAGCCAAAAAATGCCTCGGTGATTAAGCCTGATTGCCAATCATAGCCCCAAACTAAACCGGCATGCACATGGCTGGTGTCGCCCGCCGTGCTCCAAGTGCCACCAAAATAAGGCTGTGGCGCCAAAATATATTTAAAGAAATCCGGCGACTGCCAACGAAATTGCAGATTGATATCTTGGCCATTTTCTTTGCGTTGGCCAAGCGAGGTAATTTCTTTAAGGTCGATATCATGCTGCAAAATGCCGCCGCGCACTTCAATAGGCCAATACCAATCGGCCGCCGCTGCCGGAGTAGCAAGGGCCGGCGTAGCAAGAGCAACAGCGGCAACCAAAGCAAAAACAAAATTGCGCATGTGGGGATATCCTTGTTGAGTGAATTTTGGCGAAATAATTTGGAAAAATTATAGGCCAAAATCGCCCTTGCCGCCAACCGTATCATGAAGGCCCTAACCAGACTCAGGCTTTTGTGGCAAAGCTGCCACAGAATTGCTACAAAGCAGCATGACACCAATCTTGGACACAATCTGGCTGCAGGCAATATTGCTATTTATGGGCTGTCTGATGCTCACCGCGCGCTTATGCCAAAGGCTTATTCCGTGGCTACAGCAAAAAGGCACGCTCGACCTGCCCGAGGCACGCCGCAGCCATGCCAACCCCACGCCCCGTGGTGGCGGCATCGCCACCAGTGCGGTTTTAGTGCTGGTTTGGGGCTTGTTTTGTGCCTGGCCCACCGCGCCTGCCTCTTTGCCGCTTGCCGTGAGCGTGATGGCAGCCTTAGCCATGGTTGCTTACGCCAATGATAGCGGCTGGCTGGGCCAAGCACATTTGGGCTTGCGCCTTTTAGTGCAAATTGCCGGCGTGCTGTGGTGCTTATCGGCTAGCCCGCTGGTGCCCTTAGCGGTATGGCTGGCTTGGCCCATGTGGTTGGTTTTTGCCCTGCTGGCTTTCGGCTGGGTTTGGCTGATTAATTTATATAATTTTATGGATGGCATAGATGAGTTAACCGCAAGCTATACCAGCCTTGCGGCCTTGGGCATTGTGTTGCTGGTTTTGGCAAGCACCCTACCCGCCTTATTGGCGCTGCAAGCCTTAGCCCTTTTGGCCGTTATGCTTGGTTTTTGGTTTTATAATCGTCATCCGGCAAAATTATTTTTGGGTGATGTGGGCTCTATTCCGCTTGGTTTTGCGGTGGGTTATTTATTATTGCAGCTCGCTTTATCTGGCTTTGTTTGGCAGGCCTTGCTGCTGATTGGCTATTACACGCTCGATGCCACGCTCACGCTGCTATGGCGTATTTATTGTCGGCACAAATTCTGGCAGGCGCATCGTTTGCATTTTTATCAACGGGCTTTGGCGGGCGTGGCTGGCAAACATAGCGCCATAATAAAATATATCATGCTGGCCCAAGCCCTGATTGTGGCGCTTACTTTGGCCAGCGTCAAACAGCCGCTATTTATTTTAGCCGCTGCCATGGTCATAGTTTTGTTACTCGCCACTTTGCAATTTTTGAGCACGCGCCATGAAAAGTGAAATTCGCACCGGCCTTGCCTTTTGCCACGACCTGCTCATGGCCTGTATTGCCTATTTATTTACGCTGTATCTGCGCATTGGCGATAGGCTATGGCAAGCACCACAGCCCGCCCTTATGGATGGGCTGATAGTTTATTTGGCCATTGCCGCTTTGGTTTTTGCCGGCTTTGGCCTGTACCGCGGCTTGTGGCGCTATGCCTCAATCCGCGATGTGGTGCAGCTGTTTAAAGCCTGCACGCTGCATTTGATTTTGTTTTTACTGGTGCGTGAGCTTACGCCCTTTTTGCATGAGGTGCCGCGCAGCATGGCTATTGCCAGCTGGTTTGTTTTACTGACACTGCTTGGTGCTGGCCGCTTGGCTTATCGGCTGCTGCGCGAAGCCAAAATGCTGACCTTGCTTAATCTGCACCCGCAAGATCGTGTGCCCGTGTTATTAGTGGGCGCTGGCAATGAGGCTGATATTTTTATTCGCAGTTTAGCCATGGATAGCAATAGCGCTTACCGTGTGGTGGGCATTATCGATGACAAAGATAGTCGTCATGGTCGCAGCCTTAATGGGGTTGCGGTTTTAGGCGGGCTTGCCGATTTATCCACGGTGTGTATGCAATTATTTAACACCACAGATCAGCCACAAAAACTTATACTAACAGCACCACCGCATCGCTTTGGCCTTGAGGCCACACGCAAGCTTTTGGCGCAAGCAACAGAATTGGGCCTCGCCTTGGCTAGCTTGCCGGCTCTCACCGAATTTCAAACCCCCAACACCAGCCGCGCTATTAGCACCAAACCCATTGCCCTAGAAGATTTGTTAGGGCGGCCACAAATTGCTTTATCGGTGGCGCCACTTGTGCAGCTTTTTCAAAATCGCCGCGTACTGGTAACTGGCGCTGGCGGCAGCATTGGCGCAGAAATTGTCAAACAGCTGGCCGCCTTGGGGCCGCAGCAGATTATTTTGCTCGAACTGTCTGAGTATAATCTTTACCGCATCAGCCAAAGCTTGCAGCAAGATTACCCGCACATAAAAACGCAGGCCATCTTGGCCGATGTGCGGAACGAAGTACGCATGGCGCATATTTTTGCCGAGCATCAGCCCGAGCTGGTTTTACATGCCGCAGCGTTAAAACATGTGCCAATTGCCGAGCAAAACCCGCATGAGGCTGTCAGCATCAATGTTTTGGGCACACGCATTATAGCCGATGCGGCCATTAAAGCTGGCTGCATTGCCATGGTGCTGATATCGACCGATAAGGCCGTTAACCCCAGCAATATTATGGGCGCCAGCAAGCGTTTGGCCGAATCTTATTGCCAAAGTTGCGATGCGGAAAGCCCATCAACGCGCCTACTGACGGTGCGTTTTGGCAATGTGCTGGGTGCGTCTGGCTCGGTTGTACCGCTGTTTCAGCAGCAAATAGCAGAAGGCGGCCCTGTAACCGTCACGCACCCCGACATGACCCGTTATTTTATGAGTCTGGCTGAAGCGGTGACACTGGTTTTGCAAACCACAGCACATGCATTGGCCAAACCCAACCAGCGTGGCCGCGTTTATGTGCTGGATATGGGTGAGCCCATCAAAATTACTGATCTCGCCCAACAAATGATCAGGCTGGCCGGCCTGCGCCCACAAGAAGATATTCCTATTATCTTTACGGGCTTGCGCCCTGGTGAAAAACTGCACGAAGAACTATTTAACCAAAATGAAGTGCTTGAGGCATCAGGCGTTCGTGGCGTGCTGTTAGCGCGCGCCCAGCCAATAGATGCGGCACAGCTGCAAACACTCATGGATGAGGCAATAAAAGCCGCGCAAAGTTGGCAGAGCGATGCCACGCTGCGCCAGTCGCTTAAAAATGCTGTGCCCGAATTTGCGCCCTAGCGCCTAACTCAGCAATAAATCACGCGCAGCATTAATGCGTGCGGCTAAATAAGCACTGCCGCCGCGATCTGGGTGGTTGACCGACATCAGCTTGATGTGCGCGGCTAAAATATCGTCTTCGCTGCAATTTTCGGCTAAACCCAAAATTTCTAAAGCTTCGGCCTTGGTCATCTCGGCCGATGCACCGCCCGCTGGCTGCTGTTGTTTTTTGAAGCTGTGCTGCTGATACCAGCGCGCAAAATAAGGATAGATAAACGGCAACAAGGCCACCAGCACGGCCTCACGCCCGCTCACAATTAAGGCAATAGCCGCACCCACCAGCAGCATGGCCAGCAACTGCCCCAATATATCGGCGCCGCTGTTTTTGGGTAAGGACGCATACCAGCTAGAGCCGCGCCACAAGGCAAAGCCCGCCCCCAATGCTAAGATGATGTAAAATAATATTGCCATATCAGTGACTTAGACGAAAACCGCCCCTATGGTTGGACTTTTACACCTAACCCAAGCTACACTGCGAACACCAACAAAGGGTTAAGCCAATGAGTCAATTAGAAGATTTTATCCGCCAGCACCGCATCACCGAGGTCGAGTGCCTTGTGCCCGACATGGCCGGTATTGCTCGCGGCAAAATTTTACCTGCCGAAAAACTTTTGCGCATTTTGCGCGATCGCGGCCTGCGCCTGCCCGAGGCCGTGTTCATCACCGGCGTGACGGGCGATTATCCGCCCGATGAAGATGTCACCGGCGTTGAAAATTCGGATGTGTATATGGTGCCCGACGAAAGCAGCGTGCGCCTCGTGCCATGGTACCCCGAGCCCACAGCGCAAGTGATTTGCGATTGCTCTTATGTGGATGGCCGCCCCGTCGATATCTCGCCGCGCTCAGTTTTGCGCCGCGTCTTAGAAGCCTATGCCGAGCATGGCTGGCAACCGATTGTTGCCCCTGAGCTTGAGTTTTATCTCGTCAAAGTCAATAAAGACCCCGACTACCCGCTGACGCCGCCCGTGGGCAAATCTGGCCGCACAGAAAGTGGCCGGCAGGCTTTTGGTATTGATGCGGTTAATGAGTTCGACCCGCTATTTGAAGATGTTTACGACTATTGTGATGCGCAAGATATCGATGTTGATACGCTGACCCATGAGGCCGGCGCCGCGCAGATTGAAATTAACTTCAATCATAGCGATGCATTATCGCTGGCCGACCAAGTGTTTATGTTTAAGCGCACCGTGCGGCAGGCCGCTATTCGGCATCAGGTTTATGCCACTTTTATGGCCAAGCCCATGCAAAGCGAGCCGGGCAGTGCTATGCATATTCATCAAAGCGTTATCGATAAAAATGGCCAAAATATTTTTGCCGAGGCCAATGGCGATGACAGCACCTTATTTTTAAACCATATCGCCGGATTACAAACCTATTTGCCGCTCACCACCCCGCTTTTGGTGCCTTATATCAACTCATATCGGCGTTTGGTGCAGGGCTCGGATGCGCCGATTAACGCCCATTGGGGGCGCGATAATCGCACCACGGGTTTTCGGGTGCCGCTCTCTGCTGCCACTGATCGCCGTGTTGAAAATCGCATTCCGGGGGCCGATGCCAACCCTTATTTGGCCATGGCCGCAAGCCTGGCCTGCGGCCTTTTGGGCATGCGCGAAAAACTTATGCCTGCGCCAGCGGTCAGTGGCAGCGCGCATCAATTGCCTTTTGGCTTACCGCGTCACCATTTTGATGCGCTGCAACGCCTGAATGATTGCGCGCCCCTAAAACAATTGCTGGGCGAGCGTTTTGTGCGTGCCTTCACCTTTATTAAAAATGATGAATTTGCCGCCTTTATGCGGGTTATTTCAAGCTGGGAGCGGGAAAACCTGTTGCTGAATGTATAGGCTTTTGGTCTTATTATGGCTGTTGCCGCTTACCGCTTGCGCTGACACACTGGCTTTTTTAACTGGCGAAGACCAAGCGGCCATTGCCACACAGGCACAATGGCAAGGGCAAAATGCGCTTAGCCAAGCGCCACTGACCCTCACCGCGCGTGAGGCCAGCGGCTGGCAAGCCATTAAAAACCAGCTGCACCCCAAGGATGCCGCTTTGTTGCCCGCAGCTTTGCCAAAGGGGCAAATGGCGGTTGCGGTATTTTTGGGCACACGCAGCAATGGCTGTTATGGCGTTGAGATTATTCGCACCGAACGACGCTTTGCCGCAGGCGAGCGCGATGAGTTAGCGGTGATTTATCAAGAGCGCGCCCCAAAAGCCAATGCGCTATGCAGCCAAGCGCTCACTAGCCCATGGGCGATAAAATTTGTAACCGCCTCGCCGCAACAGCCAAATTTTGAAAAAATCCACACGCAGTAATATCTGCTTACGGCACTATTTTTTGTGGTGAGCCTGCGGGCTCTGCCTCAGTTTTACTTTGTTCTGTTTTGATTTTTTCAGCTTTATTTTTCTCAGCCATATTTTTTTCGGGCTTACTTTTTTCTGGCTTACTTTTTTCAGCGGATACATTTGGCGTAATTACACTTGGCGCCGGTTGCTCAATAGGGGGAGCTGCTGGCGGGGGTGCGTCTGCCGTAATCTCTGCTTTGATGCTCACTGGTTTTGCGCTTACGCCAGTGACTGCCACCAAGCGATTAGCAATTTCAGGCTGGGGCTCTTTGTAGCATTCTATCTCACCGAGGCTTTGATAACACCAGCGCGGCTGATTTTGCCAATCGGCCAGTTCGGCTTCGCCTGGAGCATTGACGTGTGAGGCAGCACAGCTGGCTGGCCCCAAAAGGCTTACCAGCAAGGTCAATGTTGTGGCGCGTGGGATAGCATGAAAAAATCGCATGGTTTATTCTGCCGCGCTATTCCTTGATAAATCTTTAGCAAATTTTTGCTCTATGGCTTGCAGCACATCCGCCACCGCTAAGCCCAACATATGCGAGCGCGGCGGGCTGGTGGTCATGTCGGAGGCGTAAAGCATTTCATAGCTTTCGGGGCAGCGCAAACTATGCGCTTTCACGCCAAAAGCGCCATAAACGCGCTCGTCCGATGGGCCATAAAGACCCAAAGTCGGAATACCAACAGCGGCCGCAATATGCATCAGGCCAGAATCATTGCCCACATAAAGCGCACAGCGACTTAAACATGCCGCAGCCTCGGCCGGATTCGTGCGGCCAGTTAAATTTATCAGCTGGTTTGCTGGCAGGGCTTGCAGTAAGGGCTGTATTTGCGCGTCTTCGCCCTTTGCGGCCAAAATAACAATGGGCGCTGCTGGCAAAAGCCCATCATGTGCCGTAAGGCGTAAAGCGAGTTGTGCAAAACGCTCGGCGGGCCATTGCTTACCTAAAGATTGGCTGGTTGGCCCCAGCGCCAGCACCGGCACGGGTGGTATGTTGTGGGCGGCAAAAGCTGCATCAGCCGCGCTCCAATAAAGCTTGGGTGGCAAGAGCGGCGCTTTGGCAAACACCGCCGACAGCTCTTGCACCTTATGGGTAAAAGGTGCGCTGCGCGGCACGCCCAAACGCGGGCCACGAAACAGCCGCGTAATAAAACTATCGCGCAAATCAATAATAAGGTGCCATTTTTGCTGTTTAAGTTTTTGCCATAATTTAAGCCAGTGCAGATTATATTTTTCTTTGCGCAGCGTGATAATTTGCACCACTTGCGGTGCAGCCGCAAATAAGGGCGCCGGCACCACACCACACACCACCGTGATGGCAGCATCAGGGTATAGTTTATGCAGATGCGCCAAAAGCCCCGTCGAGAGCACGGCATCGCCCAGGCGATTGGCGCTTATAAACAAAATATTTTTGCTGTTTTCTGTTTGTGGCATTGGCAATTTCCTTATTCTGTCCCAAGATAAAGCCGATGAATGAAATTGGCTATCTTTTGCTGCCACAGCGCGGCGTTTTACAGCTTTCCGGCCCGAATGCTGTGACCTTTTTGCAAGGGCTGATTAGCCAAGATATGGCGCAAGTCAGCCAAACACAATGTCAGTGGGCGGCTTTACTGACTGCTCAAGGCAAATATCTCTATGATTTTTTTATCTATACCGATGGTACGGATTTTTATCTTGAGGGCGAAAAAACCCAATTGGCCGATTTGGCCAGCAGTCTTAATCGCTATAAGCTGCGCAGTAAAATAACCCTACAGCCTGCGCCTGACTTGCACGTTATTGCTGGCTTTGGCGCACCACCCAATAGCGTGCTCATCAGCCCCGACCCGCGCCACAAAAATATGGGCTGGCGTGGCCTATGGCCCAACAGTAAAGCTTTGCCCGACCTGCCCTTGCTGGATTTTTCTGTGTGGGATAGTGCACGCATCGCATTATCGCTGCCCGATGGCCGGCGCGATTTAATTTTTGAAAAATCAACACTGCATGAAGGTAACTTTGATTTATACAACGGCATATCATTTAAAAAGGGCTGTTATATCGGGCAAGAGCTAGTGTCCCGCACGCAGCATCGCGGCTTAGTAAAACGGCGCTTGCGCTGTGTTAAAATAACTTCTGGTACGCCCAGTTTTGGCGTTCCTATTTTTTCAGCGGGGCAAGAGGTGGGCGAAATGCGCAGCCTTTGTGACACTATTGGTTTAGCATTACTGCGGCTAGAGCTTACGGCTGGTAATATTTTAAACTGTGGCGATGCGCTGTTAGAAATCGCGCCCTAGAAATCACGCGTAACGGTAAAATCGATTGTGGCCAATAAAGCCTGCTTAATGGGGCTATCGGCAAATAAGCCTAGTGCATCATGCGCAATGGCGGCATAATGTTTTGCGCGCGCCACGCAATCGGCCAAACAACCATGCTTGGCTAACAGCTTTTGTGCCTCGGCAAAGTCGCCCTCTTGTTGTTGCAAATCGCCAAGGCAGCGCTGCCAAAAGGCCCGCTCGCTGCTGTCGGCGCGGGCGATGGCCAAAATAACCGGCAAGGTCATTTTGCCTTCTTTAAAATCATCGCCAACGCTTTTGCCTAAACGCGCTTGCTCGGCTGAGTAATCGAGCACGTCATCGATAATTTGAAACGCAATGCCAAGGTTGTGGCCATAGCTACGCAAAGCATCAATCTCGGCCGTGGGGCGCGCGGCCACAAGGCCACCAATACGGCAAGCCGCCGCAAACAGCTCGGCCGTTTTAGCTTGCACCACTTCTAAATAAGCCTGCTCGCTGGTGGCGCTGTCATTAGTGGTGGCCAGTTGCAGCACCTCACCCTCGGCAATCAGCGCCGAGGATTGTGCCAAAATACGCAGCACATCCAAGCTGCCATCTTCGGTCATCAGTTGAAAGGCGCGGCTATATAAAAAATCACCCACCAGCACTGCCGCTAAATTACCAAACACCGCATGCGCCGCAGGGTTGCCACGGCGAAGGTCGGATTCATCAACCACATCATCATGCAGCAAGGTTGCGGTGTGGATAAACTCAACCGCTGTTGCCAGCTTGACCGAACGCGGACCGCTATAACCGCACATTTTAGCGGTGGCTAAGGTGAGTAATGGTCGCAAACGCTTACCGCCATTGCCAATGATATAGCCAGCCAATTGCGGGATAAGCGCAACCGAGCTTTCCATCCGCGCCAGAATAAGCTGGTTTACCGCAGCAAGCTCATCGGCCACCAGCAGGCTCAGCTGGTCAATGCCGTTAACTTTTGCGCCGTTAACTTTTGCGGCATGTTTTTCAAGATTGATGACACTATTCATAAGCGCTTATATGGCAGGATGAACACGCAAAATCCAGCAAACAATTATAGCTGCGATGCGCTTTTAGGCGGACGGGTGCTTTTATGGCAACCACGCAAAGGCTATCGGGTGGCAATCGACCCCGTCTTGTTGGCGGCCGGCATTGAGGCAAAGGCGGGTGAGGCCGTGTGCGAATTGGGGCTTGGCACAGGGGCTGCCAGCCTTTGTTTGCTGGCCCGATGCCCCGATTTGCAGGTTTTTGGTATTGAGCGCGACCCCGAATTTGCCACGCTGGCAGCACGCAGTGCGGCCGATAATAAACGCACCCTCGCTATTATTGAGGCCGATATTGAGCATCTGCTTAACGCCCTGCCCGCAAATATGCCCGAAGGCTTAGCTGATAAAAAATTTAAGCATGTTTTCGCCAACCCGCCTTATTACGACAGCGCCCAACACAGCCCAAGCCCGCACCACAGCACCAACATTGCCCATGCCAGCACCACAGCCGCACATATTTGGGCCGCGCTTGCGGCAAAATTATTGGCCGATAATGGCGTCTTTACGCTGATTTTACCGGCCAGCGCACAAACCGAGTGGCAGGCCACGCTGACCGAGGCCGGTTTTGGTGGCTTGCAGCTTTTGCCGCTGCTGCCCAAAGCGGGCCAAGCCCCTAAACGCATTTTGCTGCGCGGCTTTTTAGGCCAAACCGCGCCCTTACAATTATGTGCCCCACTTATTTTGCATGAGGGCGCGGGCTATAGCACAGAGGCTGAGGCGGTCCTTCGTCATGCCGCGCCCTTATTGTGGAAGATGCCCGTAATAGAGCAATAATTCTTGCCGTCAACACTCTATTATTGCCATCAACTCTTGGCAAAATGCAGTTTTAAGCGCATATTGCATTGCAAAAATACCACTCTGATGAGGCCAAAATGTCTGAAGCTGCCCCCCTCGCTAATTCCGTGCAATCTGCCCCTATAACGGCCGAGCCAAAAAATATTATGGCTAATTTGGTTAGCCTATGTAAGCGGCGTGGCTTTGTTTTTCAGGCCTCAGAAATTTATGGCGGCCTCAACGGCTTTTGGGATTACGGCCCGCTGGGCACCGCGCTAAAAAATAATATCCGCGATGCGTGGTGGCGTGACATGGTGGAGTGCCCGCCGATTGGCCCTGATGGTCACCCGCTGCAAATTTTTGGCCTCGATAGCAGCATCATTCAAAATCCAAAAACTTGGGTGGCCAGCGGTCATGCCACTGGCTTTAGCGACCAAATGGTCGATTGCCGCGCCAGCAAATTACGCTATCGCGCCGACCATGTTCTGTGCCAAGAGATTTTTGCCGAAAAAGCCGGACAGCGTAAATCGCTCGGCATTTTAGCGGTGCAATCGGGCGATGATGCCGCCGATATTTTAAGCAAAAGAGCACAAAAGCTGGTGCGCAAACAAGGCGGCGGCGATTTAGTACCCTTTACCATGAATAACGCCCGCCCCTATACCGCGCTTAGCCCCGCCGAGCGGGCTTTAGTGATTGGCCCTGATGCCGATGAGGCCGGCACACTCACCGAGCCACGCGCCTTCAACATGATGTTTGAAACCTATGTGGGTGCACTACAAGACGAAGACAGCAAAGCGTGGCTGCGCCCCGAAACTGCGCAAGGCATTTTTCTGAATTACAAAAATATTCTTGATACCATGCGCGCCAAAGTGCCCTTTGGTGTGGCGCAAGTGGGCAAGGCTTTTCGTAATGAAATCACGCCACGTAACTTTATTTTTCGCTCGCGTGAGTTTGAACAAATGGAGATGGAGTTTTTCTGCGAGCCAGAAAAAAGCCGTGAATGGTATGAGTTTTGGGTGCAAGCGCGGCTCGATTGGTGGGTCAAGCTGGGCGTGGCGCGCGAAAAACTTTACCGCAATGAAATCGCCAAGGCCGATTTAGCCCATTATTCGCAGGCCTGCAGTGATATTGAATATCTTTACCCCTTCACTGCGCCCAATTTTGGCGAGCTAGAGGGCGTGGCGCATCGTGGCAATTTTGATTTGTCGCAACATACCGAGCATAGCCGCGTGAAGCTCGACTATTTCGAGCAAGAGGGCAATTTGCGTTTTGTACCACACGTCATTGAGCCCGCCAGCGGCCTGACCCGCGCTGTGTTGGTGATGCTGTGCGAGGCTTATCATTATGACGCCAGTCGGGCCAGCCCCGAAATTTTGCGCCTGCCCGCACGCATTGCGCCCATTAAATTGGGCATTTTTCCGTTGGTCAATAAAGACGGCATGCCCGAAATGGCCGAAAAACTTTATCTGGATTTGCGCCAGCGCTACACCTGCCAATATGATGCCAAGCAAACCATCGGCAAACGTTATGCGCGCATGGATGAAGCCGGCACGCCATTTTGTCTGACTATCGATGGCGATAGTTTAAGCAACAATGATGTGACTGTGCGCGAGCGCGATAGTGGCACGCAGCAACGCGTGAATGTCAGCCAGCTGCAAAACTTCCTGACCGAGAAAATGAGCTAAGCCATGGCGCACGCAATTTTAGCCCCCATTGCCACACATAAATTTATTTATCGCTTTGGCGGCACCACCGCCGAGGGCGATGCCAGCATGAAAGCGTTACTCGGCGGTAAAGGCGCCAACCTTGCTGAAATGTGCAAGCTGGGCCTGCCTGTGCCACCCGGTTTTACCCTTTCCACCGAGACATGTAGCTATTTTTATGCGCATGGACAAAGCTACCCAAAAAGCCTTGAGGCCGAACTTGCGCAAGCGCTGGCGGCGCTTGAGCAGCAAACCGCGCGGCGCTTTGGCGTGGCCGAAAACCCGCTGTTAGTGTCGGTGCGCTCGGGGGCGCGTGCGTCAATGCCTGGTATGATGGATACCATCTTAAACCTGGGCCTCAATGACGCCACTGCCGCGGGCTTAGCCACACAAACCGGCGATGCGCGCTTTGCCTATGATAGTTATCGTCGGTTTATTCAGATGTATGGGCAAGTGGTGTTGGGCGTGCCGCATCATGTTTTTGAAGATATATTAGAGCAACATAAGCGCGACGAAAAACTCACCCTCGATACCGAGCTTACCGCCGCGCACTGGCAAGCCATTATTGCCGATTATTTACAAGCCATCAAAAAACATACCGGCAACCCCTTTCCGCAAGATGTGCATGAGCAGCTGTGGGGCGCGATTGGCGCGGTGTTTAAAAGCTGGCAAAACCCACGCGCCAACACTTACCGCAAGCTGAATAATATTCCCGCTGATTGGGGCACGGCTGTCACCGTGCAAGCCATGGTGTTTGGCAACCGAGGCGCCAACTGTGCCACGGGCGTGGCTTTTACGCGCAACCCCGCTAATGGCGAAAATATATTTTATGGGGAATATCTTCCTAATGCACAGGGCGAGGATGTGGTGGCAGGCCTGCGCACCCCCTTGCCGCTTTTGGCGCGTGATGGCGCGGAGGCTTTGGAAAACACCATGCCAGCGGTATTTGCGCAGCTGGTGACGCTGCGCGCGCACCTTGAGCGCACCTTCGCCGATATGCAGGATATTGAATTTACCGTTGAAAGCGGCAAGCTTTACGTGCTGCAAACCCGCAATGGCAAGCGCACGGCAGCGGCGGCTATACAAATTGCCGTTGATATGGTGGCAGAAGGGCTGATTGATAAAAAAGAAGCGCTGTTGCGCCTTGAGCCTGAGTCACTCAACCAATTGCTGCACCCAACGCTTGACCCCCATGCCGAGCGGCGCTGCTTTGCCCGTGGCTTACCCGCCTCACCGGGGGCTGCGGCTGGGCGTATTGTCTTTTCAGCTGAAGCCGCCGAGGATTTAGCCGCCAAGGGTGAGCCGGTTATTTTGTGCCGCGCTGAAACCAGCCCTGAAGATATTCATGGCATGCATGCCGCCAAAGGTATTCTCACCACACGCGGCGGCATGACCAGCCATGCGGCGGTCGTGGCGCGGGGCATGGGGCGCACCTGCATTGTGGGTGCGGGGCATATTCGTATTGATGAGCAAACACAAACCATGAGTGCCGGCAGCCTTGTGCTGAAGGCCGGTGATTGGCTGACGCTTGATGGCGGCACAGGCGAAGTTTTATTGGGCAAATTGCCCACGCGTGAGCCTGAATTATCGGGCGCTTTTACGCAAATTATGGGCTGGGCCGATGAGGTGCGTCAGCTACGCGTGCGCGCAAATGCTGAAACCCCGCAAGATGCTGCCATGGCGCGGCGCTTTGGCGCAGAGGGCATTGGCCTTGCCCGCACCGAACATATGTTTTTTGAGGCCAGCCGCATTACCCATATGCGCGCCATGATTCTGGCCGAAAACAGCGCGGCGCGTGAGCAGGCACTAGCCGCACTCGAGCCCGAGCAACAACAAGATTTTTTAGCGCTGTTCCGTATTATGGCGGGGCTGCCGGTCAATATCCGCTTGCTCGACCCGCCCTTGCACGAGTTTTTGCCCAAAACTGCGGCCGAAGCAGCGGATGCCGCGCAACTTTTGGGCCTGTCGGCCGCACAAATTTTAAGCCGTGCTGCCGATCTAGAGGAAAGTAATCCTATGTTGGGGCATCGTGGCTGCCGCTTAGGCATCACCTTCCCTGAAATTTATGCCATGCAGGCTCGCGCTATTTTTGCCGCAGCCCAGCAGGCGCAAAATGAAGGGCTAGAAGTGCTGCCCGAAATTATGCTGCCACTCATTGCCAATAAGGCCGAGCTCATCACCCTTAAAACTTTAATCGATGATGTCGCCAAAAACACCGCGCCCGCTGTGCGTTATAGTGTTGGCACCATGATTGAGCTGCCACGGGCGGCCTTGCGCGCGGGCGAGCTTGCCGAACATGCCGCCTTTTTTAGCTTTGGCACCAACGATCTTACCCAAACCACTTGGGGCCTCTCGCGCGATGATGCGGGGCATTTTTTGCCGCATTATCAGCAAGGCAAAATTATTGCCGCCGACCCGTTCAGCACCCTTGATATTGACGGGGTGGGCGAGCTGATGAGTCTTGCTTGTGAGCGGGGCCGCAAAACCCGCGCCGATATTAAGCTGGGCATTTGTGGCGAGCATGGCGGCGATCCGGCCAGCATTGCCTTTTGCCAAAGCCTTGGGCTGAATTATGTCAGTTGCTCGCCTTACCGTGTGCCCATTGCCCGCCTTGCGGCAGCACAAGCGTCTTTGCGGCAAAAACAAAGCGTGTGAAATTGTTCCTAACAAAGTTTCAATGAAACTCAAAAAAGATATCCCCCCTGCAAAATACAACAACTGCTTTGCAGGCATAGCTGTTGCGCCAATACTTTTTATTGTGGCCCTATTATCGGTACTGGTTGCTGCCATCAGCTCGGGCAGCGGCGGATTTACCAGCAATACAGGCAATGAAAGAACAAGAATTGCCACAACTCAGATTCTGAACACTGCCCATACCATCAAGCAGGCAGTAGATCGTGTAAGAGGTCATGGCTGCGCCGATAATCAAATCAGCTTTGAAAACAGTGTGGTATCCGGATACACCAATACAAACAGCCCGATTGCCAGCAGCCCAGAATGTCATGTGTTTCAACCACAAGGTGGGGGTGTTACATGGCCTATGCGCCCCCCAAGCTTATCTTTAACAGCATCGCCACAAAGCAACTGGTATATCCAGGTTGTAGATAATGGTGCGTCGTTAGTCAGCCCGGTGGCTGGCGACATTATACTTTATTTATCTTTCAGGGAACTGGATGTGTGCCTGGAAATCAACCGAATACTGGGCGGTGGCTTACCAACCGACTTTGCCAACCTTGGCCAAAATAATCCGTGTGGGCAGATTGCTAATGGCTCTTTGGTCGGTGTTTGCCAGCAGCCACATTGTGGCCTGGCCAACCGAATACCCTTTTGCCCACCCTATCAGACCGCGCTTGCTGGCTGCATGCTTAATGATGGAAGCCCCGGCGACTATTTCTTTTTCTACACACTTGTCCGCCGCTAGTAATCAACGGCCTAGCGCAAGCGGCCTTGCGCCTCAAAAATGTCTAAAAGATATCACAAAACTGCCATGGCGCGGCCATTGCCGTAACACAAAGCGGGGCTATCTTAAGTTTCAGTAACGACATTCGTTGTTACAGCAACCTTTGGAGATAACCCTATGAAACTTTCTGCTTTGCTTATTGCCGCTGCTGTTGTGCTTAGCCCCGTGGCCGCCATGGCCGGCGACACCAAGCCAGCTACAGCGCCCACCCCCGCCGCTGAAGCGCCCGTGGCTGCACCCGCTGTGACCGAAACCCAAACCGAACTTGCCAATGGCACCAAAATTGTCATCAAAGGCGAAGAAGTATTTGTCTTGGGTGAAAAAGACAGCCGCACCGCCGCGCCCGATGGCGAACATGTGCTGAAAGATGGCAGCAAAGTCACCACCAAGGGCGGTAAAATTGTGAAATAAGCCTTAGTTAGTAACGCCCAATCATGCTGCCAGCGTAGAGCGATCTGCGCTGGCAGTTTTTTGTAATAATACTTGCCAGTTTTGCCCTGAGCGGTTTAGCCTTAAAATTATGAAAAGTCGCACAAACCCCGTGGCAACAATTTTGCCAGCAAAGCTCAGCCATTTATTATGGCTGTTTGCGCGTGCTTATCCCTATGGCACGGCGGCCCTTTTTGCTTTGCCCTTGGCCTCTCGTGCGGTTTTTGCCAGCATTGCCTATGCCACCAAACAAATCACCGATGCGGTGCTGGCCGTGAAAGATGGTACGGCGGCCAACACCGGCGCCATCTATGATGCGCTGCTGCTCTTTGCCTTGGTTATTGGCGCATCCATTATTATTGATTGGCTGACTTGGACCTTTTCTTATTTTACCCGCACCCCCATGCTGGCCGCATTCCGCAAAACGGCTTTTGCTTTTGTGCAGCGTCATCCGGTGCCTTATTTTGATAATATCCTTTCGGGTAAAGTGGCTCATAAAACTTTGCTGATTGCCGAGCAGGGCATGGATATTTTTGGCCGTCTGTGGTTTGACCTTGTGCCAGCAGCGGGCTTTTTTATTATGGTGATGCTGTTTTTCTTTACGGCTGCGCCCGTTTTTGCTGGCATGGCTTTGGTCTGGCTGCTGATTTATTTTGCCACCTGCCTGTTTATGGGGCGCACCTGCTTAGATTTAGCCGCCTTGCATAATGATGCCAAAACGCAAATCACCGGCAAAATTGTTGATGCCTTTAGCAATATTCGCAACATCATCACTTTTGCTGCGCATGACCGCGAAGATCGGCATGTGGGCGTCAGTGTCGATAACGCATTTTTACGCCAGCGCGCGCTTTATTTAAGCTATGTGCGCATGCGTGTGGCGCAACAAGCCCTAAACCTGCTGATGTGGGGCGGGCTTTATGGCGGCGCTATTTATTACTGGTTGCAAGGCTTAATCAGCGTGGGCGATTTTGTGATGATTACCACCCTTACGGGTCTCATGATTACCAAAGCCTATGAAATTGGCCAGATGCTGCCTGAAGTGTTTGATTTATTCGGCTCGGCCACTGAATCGCTTGAAACCATCACGGATGCACCAACCCTGCCCGATATACCCAATGCGCCAAAGCTGCAGCTCAAGCATGGCACCATTGATTTTGAGAATCTCAGCTTCAGCTATGATAAGCGCGGCGCGGTGTTAAGCGATTTAACCTTGCACATAAAAGCCGGCGAGCGCATTGGTCTGGTTGGGCCATCGGGCGCGGGCAAAACCACCATCACCACTCTATTGATGCGTCTCTACGATCCGCAACAAGGCCGTATCCTGCTGGATGGCCAGGATATTGCCCGTGTCACGCAAACCAGCTTGCGCCAGCAAATTGCGGTGATTGCGCAAGAAACACAGCTGTTTCATCGCTCGCTGATTGATAATATTCGCTTTGGCCAAGAAGAAGCCACCGAAGAAGCGGTGATTACGGCCGCCAAAGCTGCCTATGCGCATGAGTTTATTATGCAACTGCCCGCAGGCTATCAAACCATGGTGGGCGAGCGCGGCGTAAAATTATCGGGCGGGCAGCGTCAACGCATTGCTATTGCGCGGGCGCTGCTAAAAAATTCGCCCATTTTGCTGCTTGATGAAGCAACCTCAGCGCTGGATAGCGAAAGCGAGGAAGTGATTCAAGCCGCCATGAAAAATGCCATGCAGGGCAAAACCGTGATTGCTATTGCGCATCGGCTTTCAACTATTATGCACCTTGATCGGTTAATTGTGCTGGCCAATGGCCGCGTGCAAGAGCAAGGCAGCCACCATGAATTACTGGCTAAAAATGGCCTTTATGCGCAGCTTTGGGCCAGACAAAGCGGCGGCTTTATTGGCGAGTAGTTTAGTCATCACGCTGAAAACGGTTCAGCGCCACTTCGTCTAAGGCTGCGGCTTCATCGCGGGCGCGTTTGGCGTCTTCAGCCGCAGCGCGGGTGTCCTCGGCGATTTCGTAACGCTTCAGCTCTTCGAAAAGCAAAGCCAATTCGTCACGGGCATGGGCTTCGCGCAGCCGGCAGCCCTCTAATTGCTCAAGCAATTTTTGCTTTTGCATTTTCATGCGCTCGGTGAAAGCGGCAAAATTATACATCGGGTCATTGGCTTCTCGCGCTAGCTCAAGTTCGCGCACCACCAACGCCTCATGCAAGCTCAGGCTTTGCTCAACCTCGCGGGTGCTCAGCTCGGCTTGCAGCAAATTTTTGCGCTGTTCATCCACGCGCCATTTTTGCAATTTAATCAGGGTTGCTAAATCGGCCATTAGCTATTCGCCGCGTAATCCATGCCTAAAATGCTGGCGAGCTCGCTATAGCTTTCTTGGAGTGTGGCATGTTGCTCGGGCTTTTGTTTTAAAAAGGTTTCAAGCGGGGCGTTGTAATCAATCGCTTCGTCAACGCTGGGGTCGGTGCCCTTGCGGTAAGCGCCCAAACGAATAAGCTCGGCCATATTCTCGTAGCTGGCTAACAGCATGCGGGCGCGTTGCACCAAAGCATTTTCTTGGTCGTTATTACAATCGGGCATGGTGCGCGACACGCTTTTAAGTATGTTAATGGCGGGGTAACGGCCACGCTCGGCAATGGCCCGCTCCATGACAATGTGCCCATCTAAAATACCGCGCACCGCGTCTGCTATGGGCTCGTTATGGTCATCGCCCTCAACCAGCACCGTAAACAAACCGGTCATGGCACCCTGCCCCACAATTCCGGGCCCGGCTCGTTCCAGCAGCCTTGGCAATTCGGCAAACACCGATGGCGGATAGCCTTTGGTGGTAGGTGGCTCACCGGCGGATAAACCAATTTCACGTTGGGCCATGGCAAAACGGGTAACCGAATCAATCAGGCACAAAACCTGCTGGCCCTGCGCCCTAAAATATTCGGCAATGGCTAAGGTCATATAGGCCGCCTGGCGGCGCATAAGCGGCGGCTCGTCGCTGGTGGCGACAACCACAACCGCACGTTTGCGGCCTTCTACACCCAAATCATCTTCGATAAATTCTTGCAATTCGCGGCCACGCTCGCCGACAAGGCCAATCACCGTGACATCGGCCGCGGTGTATTTTGCAATCATCGACATCAGCACCGACTTACCAACGCCCGAGCCCGAGAAAATACCCAAGCGTTGCCCGCGACAGCAAGTTACGAATGTATTCAAGGCTCTAATGCCAAGATCTAACTTTCCACTTACACGTTGGCGCGTTTGCGCCGGCGGCGGATTGCCCTTAACCACAACAGGCGAATCGCCCGCAGGTAAAGCGCCAAGGCCATCGATCGGTTCACCCAGCGCATTGACGATTCGGCCAAGCCAGCCGTTGGATGGGGTAATCACCGGCTGTGCTGCCTGCGCCTCGGCTTTGCAACCGAGACCGATACCATCCAGCATACCAAAGGGCATAACAAGGCTGCGCCCATGCTTAAAACCCACGAGCTCAGCCGGCACTTTGCGGCCATCGCGCGCTTCAATCACAATTCGGCTGCCAAGGCTTACTTGACGCTCAATGCCCGACACCTCGACCAAAAGCCCTAATACGCCCGACACGCGCCCATAAAGCCTCACCTCAGGCAGTGCAGCAATTTCGTCGGTTAGCTGTTTGATTTCCATATGAAAACTGCCTCACAAAAAAACCTCTAGTAAAGCTTAACACTTTAGCAAAAATGCCACAGGTTAAGCATGTCCTACTATGACTCCATGAAATTAACTTTCTGTAAAGACATTAAGCCTTAGCTTAGCATTAAGGTAAACAAATTCCTTATGCCATTTCCTTATGCCATTTCCTAACTGACGGGGGTCAGCATGCGCGTTCTACTAGTGGAAGACGATACCTCGGTTGCCAAAAGCATCGAGCTGATGTTGCAGGCCGAAGGCTTTATTGTCGATAGCACCGATCTTGGCGAAGACGGCCTTGAGATTGGCAAGCTCTATGATTACGACATTATTATTCTCGACCTGATGCTGCCCGATATTGACGGCTACGAAGTGCTGCGTCGTCTGCGGGCGGCCCGCGTGAATACGCCGATTTTAATTCTGTCGGGCCTGTCTGAACTAGACAATAAGATTAAGGGTCTGGGGATTGGCGCCGACGATTATTTAACCAAGCCCTTCGATCGGCGCGAGCTGGTGGCGCGTATTCATGCCATTATCCGCCGCAGCAAAGGCCATTCTGACAGCGTCATTCGCACCGGCCGCCTCACCGTTAATTTGGATACGCGCACCGTGGAAGTTGACAGCAAGCCGCTGCATCTTACCGGTAAAGAGTATGGCATTATGGAGCTGCTGTCTTTGCGCAAAGGCACCACGCTGACCAAAGAAATGTTCCTGAACCATCTTTATGGTGGCATGGACGAGCCAGAGCTTAAAATTATCGACGTGTTCGTGTGCAAATTGCGCAAAAAACTGGCGCAAGCAACCGAGGGTGATAATTACATTGAAACCGTTTGGGGCCGTGGCTATGTGCTGCGTGACCCGAACGACCCCAATTCTGCCATGCCGGTTGATGCGGATAAACCCAGCGAGGCCGTGGCATAAATTTTAGCTTAAAAAGCGAGCCCCCAACACAAAACCCCGCTGGCATAATCTGCTGGCGGGGTTTTTTATTGGTTATTTTGAAGCGGCGGCAGCGGGGCTGACCACGGCGTCTTTATAGCTGCTCAGCACATACATGCCACGCTGACCATCGGCCAGCTTAAATTTATCGGTAATGCCCAGCACCGTCTCGGCGCCGCCCAAATATAACACCGCATCCGGCGCCATAACCCCTGCTACCGCATGCAGCACCTTGCCTTTTGTAGGCGGGTCAAAATAAATTAAAACATTGCGACAAAACACCACATCAAAAACGCCCATCGCACCAAAATCATGCAGCAAATTCATTTCGCGGAATTGCACCATGCGCCGCAACTCATCTTTAATTTGCCACTTGTCGCCCTGCTTGGTGAAATATTTTACCAAATGCGTAATCGGCAAACCGCGCTGCACTTCAAATTGCGTATAAATGCCGCTTTGGGCCTTTTGCACCATTTCGCCCGACAAATCGGTGCCGATAATTTCGATCGTCCAGCCCGCCCATTTGCTTTGTTGTTCGAGCAAGAGCATGGCGAGCGAATAGGCCTCTTGCCCGCTGCTGCTGGCAGCAGACCAGATACGAATTTTACGGCTGGTGCGGTTTTGCGCCAGACGCGGCAAAACCACATCGCGCATTTGCTCGAACGGCTTCATATCACGAAAGAATGACGACTCGTTGGTGGTCATCGCTTCGGTGATATCTTTCAGCATGCTTTCATCGCGGCGGGTGCGAATAGCCAGCGACATATCTTCAAGATTTTTCAGGTTCCATTTGCGTGCCACGGGCATCAGGCGGGATTCAAGCAAATAGGCTTTGTCGGGCGTGAGCACCAGCCCCGAGCGGGTGCGCAATAAATTAGCAAATAGGTCAAAATCATCAATCTTCATCGGGCCTCACCCACCCACGCGCTGTGCTATCTGACGCACATGCTGGCCGATATCTTTAAGTGGCATAATGGCCGTACATAAGCCAGCCGTGGCCACAGCCCCTGGCATGCCCCACACAACCGAGCTGGCCTCATCTTGCGCCAGCACTTGCCCACCTGCGGCTACAACTTTCTCGGCCCCCTTGCAGCCATCGCTGCCCATACCCGTGAGAATGACCACTAAAATTTTCCGCCCGTAAATCTCGATTAAACTGCGCAACATGGGGTCAACCGCCGGCCGACAAAAATTTTCGGGCGGGGCTTTGCTGAGTTGTGTTTTAATACTGACGCCGTCGCGCAACAAGGTCAGATGAAAATCGCCGGGCGCCAGATAAACCCGCCCACCCTGCACCACTTCGCCATCGATGGCTTCTTTGCACTCAAGGCCGCATTGCCGGCTAATATGCTCGGCCAAAATAGTGGTAAAAGTTGGCGGCATATGCTGCGTAATAACAATAGGCTGTGTCACGCCTTTTAAATGCTGGCACACTTCAAACAAAGCCTGCGGCCCACCGGTTGAGCTACCTATGGCGATAATTTCGGGCTTTTGCCAAGCGCCCTCGCGCAGCACAATTTTTTTACTGCCCCATAATTTGCCGCCGCCAGCAGGGGCGGCCGCTGGTACAGGCGCGCTGGCCCCCATGGGTGTTGCGGGTGATGCAACCCGAGCTGTGCTGGCCATAGGCGAGCGGGCCCGACGCGCATCGGCAAGGCTGCGCACTTTATCAAGCAGCTCACGCTTAAAATCGTCCGATTCTTGCACACCGCGCATGCTGGTTGGCTTAGGAATATAATCGGATGCGCCCGCCGCCAAACACTTCATCGAGATATCGGCATTACGCATGGTGAGCGTGGATGCCATAACTATGCGTACGGTGGCATCGATAGCCAAAAGCTTGGGTATCGCCGTCAGGCCATCCATGACCGGCATTTCAATATCAAGCACAATCACATCCACCGGATTGCGCGCCAAAGCGGCCAAGGCCATCTCGCCATTACCGCAAGAAGCCACCACTTTAAAGCCACTATCACTTTCAAGCGTGCGCGTAATCAGCCCACGAATAACCGCAGAATCATCCACCACCATAACCCTGATGATATCAGCCGCTAAGGCCGGCAAAGTTGATATAGGTGGGGGCGTTGAGGGGGGCGGCAGGGTCATTGATTTATAACAACCCAAGCTGCACGAGCTTACCTTGAATAATGTCGCTATCAAAGGGCTTCATAATATATTCATCGGCGCCCGCTGTTATGGCGCGCTCAATATTGCTAAGATCATTCTCGGTGGTGCAAAAAATAACCTTGGGCTTGGTGCCATTATCAAGCGCACGCAAGGCCACCAAAAACTCAAGCCCGTTCATGTTTGGCATGTTCCAATCTAATAAAATGCTATCGGGCATGTCAGCTTTAACGGCCGCGAGCGCAATTAAGCCGTCTTCGGCTTCGGCACATTTAAATTGTAAATCTTCGAGAATTTTGCGGGCAACTTTGCGCACCACACGGCTATCATCAACCACAAGACAGGACTTCATTGCTAATCCCCCCGTTTATGAGCGCGCATGATTAAGCCGCATCTGTTTGGGTAAAGCTTAAAAGTGAGGCCACATCAAGCACTATAAGTAACTGGCCAGACAAGCGATAAATACCTTGCGATACGGCACGCCAGCGCTCATCTAAGGTGGGTGGGTTGCGCTCAAAATCGGCATTTTTTAAACTGAGCACTTCGCCCACACTATCAACCATCAGGCTAAAATGCTCATTGTGATATTCAACCACAATGCTCATGCTTTTTTCGCCCTTGGCCAACACCGGCAAACCCAAACGCGTGCGCACATTAACCGCCGTAACAATACGCCCGCGCAGATTAAGCGAGCCAGCCACTTCGGGTGGCGCCAGCGGAATGCGGGTAATGCGTTGTGCCGAAAGCACATCATGCACCTGCAACACCGGAATGCCGAATGTTTGCCCGGCAACGGTCATGGTCACAAAATCGCGCATCTCATAGCCGATGCTGCCTTCGCCGCTTTTAGCTGCGGCTTTGCCTGTTTTAGCTGGCAGTTGCTGGCTCATAAGCGCCTCCCCTCAGTGCTGATAATTTGCTCTAAAGTATTCAACAATGAATCGCGGTCAAACTTAGCCACATAATCGGTAAAGCCAACGGCGCGGCCACGATCGAGGTCACGCGGCGTTGCATGCGATGACAAAGCAATGAGCGGCGTTTGTTGCCAAGGCCCGCCTTGACGCACAGCGGCGGCAAATTCAAAACCATTCATGACGGGCATTTCAATGTCGCTGACAATTACATCAAACTGCTCACCATTATCGGCTAATTCAAGCGCCGATTTTGCATCTTGCACAGCGGTGACATTATAGCCCGCCACCGATAACAGCGGCGTGAGCAAATTGCGGAAGAACGGGCTATCATCAATCAGCAAAATGCGCTGCGCTGTTTTTTCTTCTTCAAAGGCGCTTTCTTGCTTGGTGCCAAACCAGTCTTTATAGGCTTGCGTGAGATAGTGACCCGCATCGATAACATCTGTGGCCTTGCCGGCAATAATGGCACTGCCCATAAGGCCCGCGCGCTCGCCGCCAATTTCGACCGCCAATTTTTCTTCAACGATATCGACAATCTCATCAACAATGAGGCCCATATGGCGTTCGCCATCAGCAAAAACCAGCACTGGCTGCAAACCGGTTTTGCCGAGTTGCATGCTGTTGTCAAACGGCACCAGCGGCATGAGGTGGCCACGATATTGCACGAGTGGCTGACCGCTTGAAAACTCAACTGTGGCAAGATCAATATCTTCCAGCCTTGCCACCAAAGCCAATGGCACGGCTTTGGGTGCCGCATTGCCGGCCTTGAATAACAACAAGGCCATAGTATCGGCACTGGTGCGCACGCCCGCTTTAATCTGTTTGGTTTCGGCCTGTTTAATGGCTTCATTGCCGCGCAGTTCACCTGCGGCAGTAGAAATGCCGTTGGGATCGAGAATCATAATGACGCTGCCATCACCCAAAATAGTATTACCCGAGAACATGCTGATGCTGCGCAAGACTTGCGCCACGGGCTTCACCACAATTTCCTCTGTGTCAAACACCCTATCAACCATAATGCCAAAAGTATTAGCGCCCACTTGCGTGACGACAATATAGGTATCTTGGCTGTTATCGGCTCCCTCTTCTTCGAGGCGCAGTAATTTACGCAAGCTCACCAGCGGCAGCAAACGATTGCGCAAACGCAGCACCGGCGTATTATTGATATTCTCAATTTTCAGCTCGCTGCGTTGTGAGACGCGCACCAATTCAACCACCGATAATTGCGGAATGGCAAAGCGCTCGCCCACACTTTCAACAATGAGCGCCGAGACAATGGCCAGAGTCAGCGGGATTTTAATGACAAAGCGCGAGCCCTTGCCCTCTTGCGAGAAAAGCTCAATGGTGCCGCCAATTCTTTCGATATTGGTTTTGACCACATCCATGCCAACGCCACGACCCGAAACACTGGTGACTTGCTGTGCGGTTGAAAGCCCCGCCTTAAAGATATACTGAAAAATAACCTCATCAGGCATTTGCGCCACTTCGGCTTCTGTGGCCATACCTTGCTTGACAATTTTCTCGCGAATTTTTTTAACCGGCAGGCCACGGCCATCATCGGTAATTTCAATGATGATATGCCCGCCCTCATGATAAGCCGATAAAACCACCTTACCTGTTTCGTTTTTGCCAGCCTGCAAGCGGTCGGCGGGTTTTTCGATGCCGTGGTCAGCCGAGTTGCGCACCATATGTGTGAGCGGATCTTTAATCAGCTCTAACACTTGGCGATCCAGTTCGGTTTCGGCGCCCAACATCACCAGTTCAATTTTTTTGCCGAGTTCGTGCGATAAATCACGAATGATGCGCGGCAACTTGGCCCAGGCATTGCCAATGGGCTGCATGCGCGTTTTCATTACCCCCTCTTGCAGCTCGGAGGTAATGAGATTAAGCCGCTGCAAGGGTGAGGCAAACTCGCTTTCTTTGTGGCTACGCAAAATTTGTAAAAGTTGGTTGCGCGTGAGCACCAGCTCGCTGACCATGGTCATCAGATTTTCGAGCAGTTCAACATTGACGCGGATAGATTGGTTGGCCACTGAATCTTTGTTAGCGCCATGGTCGTCAGCGGCGGCGGGTGCGGCCTCAGCGGCGGGTGTTTTTACCTCGTTTGCCGGAGCAATGTTGGCGGGAGGCGCCATCATATAGGCGGGCACGGGCACAAAGCCGTGCTCATCGGGCTCTGGCAGAGGTATTGAAATAGGCGGCGCCTCAGCCATGATCGGTGCTGCTGGGGCTGCTGCTGGTGCTGCCGCAACAGGCGCTGCAACAGGTGCGGCGGGCGCAGCGGGGGCGGCCGCAGGCGCACTCGAGCGCCCCTCGGCATGGGCATTAAGCCGGTCAATTAAATCTTGGTCATTGCCTTCTGGCTCGGCTTGGGTTGCCTCTAACACGCCAAGCAGATTTTTAATTTTATCGAGCGATTCTAAAATCAACGACACGGCCTCGGGCGTGACGGGCAACTCACCATCGCGGAATTTACCTAAAATATTTTCGCCTGCATGCGCCACTTTTTCTAATCGGGGCAGGCCTAAAAAACCGCAAGTGCCTTTAATGGTATGCACAATGCGAAAAATGCTAGAAAGCATGGCTTTGTCATTAGGATTTTTTTCAAGCTTAACCAGCTCTTGATCGAGCATGCCGAGATTCTCATTGGTCTCGGTCAAAAATTCGGTCAGCAAATCATCCATAGCTTGGCCCCATAATGCTTAAGGTCACACTTGTGTACCGCTCATCCTGCCAGCTACACCTTAAAATCCAATTACCCCAGAGTTACAATGTATGCGCTAAAATATCTGCGGTATTTTAAGTAATTTTTAATGAGCTAAAAAAGCCGTTATGCAGTCCGCCGTGCCTTATTGGCCTAAGCTTAAGCGCAACTGATCATCGGCAATTTGTTTGGCGTTTATTTTGAGGCCGTAATGCGCCGCAAAACGCCCCGTAACAAACGCATGCACGGTGCGTGGCGTTACTTCGTCGATGGGCACATGGCCATGTAACGCCTCACTGAGAGTTTCTAACAGCTGCACGCCCTTGCCGCTGACCAGCAAACTGCCTTGCACGCCCGCACTATCTGTTTCAATGCGCACCATGCCGCCATAAGGCAAACATTCCTCAGCCAGCATCACCATATTAAGCAGCACTTTGAGTGCGCCACGATGTTCGGCTAAGCCCGCCGGGTGCGCAGACGGCCAATCGATTTGCACCCGCCCCCCCGATAAATAGGCCTCGGCCACAGCGCGCACATCATTGATGCCAACGCCAGGGTCACTGCCCGCCCTGCCATAACACACGCGAAACAATCTCAATTTGCGGCTGGCTTGCTCGGCCGAATTGGCAATCAGCTGCATGGCGTCATCTAACACCGAGCCGCCCACATCATTAACCAGTTCGACGCCGTTATTGATGGCACCAACAGGGCTGACTAAATCATGACACAGCTTAGAGCAGAGCAATTCAACAATACGCATATCCAGATTCATCGCAAGCTCTCCATAACGAACGGCAATTAGGCTATCATGCGCTGAAAAAGATTGGTAAAAGATGAAGAAGCCATGACCGACATTTACTTTTACGCAGCCCAAACAACCGAAGCGCAGGCCTCACTGGCCACGCTGACCAAAGCCTATGGCCAAGCCGAGCTCACACGCGCCAAGCTGGCCGTGGCCGTGGGCGGCGATGGCGCGCTGCTTGAGTTGCTGCATCAGCTGTTGCATCATCAGCTTGATATTCCGGTTTTTGGCATGCGCCGCGGCAGCGTTGGCTTTTTGCTGAATGATTATCAAGAGCAGGATTTACCCGCCCGCCTCAGCGCATCGCAACCTGTGGTGGTGCAGCCCTTACACATGACTGCTATCACGCAACAGGGCACCGCCCACAGCGCCTATGCTTTTAACGAAGTGTCGTTGCTGCGCGAAACACGGCAAGCGGCCAAGCTACGGGTGCATGTAGATAACACCGTGCGTCTCGATGAATTAATTTGCGATGGCATCTTGCTGGCCACGCCCGCGGGCAGCACCGCCTATAATTTATCGGCACAAGGGCCGGTTTTGCCACTCTCGGCCAATGTTTTGGCGCTCACGCCGATTTGCCCCTTCCGACCCAGACGCTGGCGCGGCGCACTGGTGCCACATGCCGCCACAATTACCATTGAAGTTTTAGAAATGCAAAAGCGCCCCGTAAGTGCCGTGGCTGATTTTACCGAAGTGCGCGATGTTGTGCGTGTAGAAATAAAAGAAGCGCCCGAGCGTCGCCTGCGCCTTTGTTTTGACGCGCACCTCAATTTAGAAGAGCGTATTTTACAAGAGCAATTCAGCGCTTAAGAGATAGCGCGCAAGCGCCTAAGCATCTTTGAGCTGCATAAACACGGCTTTTTCTTGCGTGTAA
Source organism: Rickettsiales bacterium (assembly GCA_027485855.1). Taxonomy (GTDB): domain Bacteria; phylum Pseudomonadota; class Alphaproteobacteria; genus JAIXQD01. The sequence continues at coordinate 601,279 of JAIXQD010000001.1, forward strand.
AGCTCAATGCCGCCAAAGCCGCCCTCACGCCCCCAGCCACTTTGTTTGACGCCGCCAAAAGGCATGGCCATATCGGCATAATTATCGCAATTCACCCACACGGTGCCGGCTTGCAATTTTGCCGCCCATAAATGCGCGGCGCTCACATCGCGCGTCCACACACTGGCCCCCAAACCATAGGGCGAGTTATTCGCGGCTTGTAAAACTGTATCTACATCATCAAAAGGGGCTGCTACCAACACCGGCCCAAAAATCTCCTCGCGGACAATTTTCATAGATGGCGTGGTTTGGCTAAAAACTGTTGGCTGATAAAAATGCCCCGCGCCCGCAGCAGTGCCGCCACCCGCCACACATTCAGCGCCTTCGGCTAAGCCCGCTTGCACATAAGCATCAACCGTACGGCGCTGCTCGGCTGAAACCAGCGGCCCCATCTCGGTTTGCGTATCAAGCCCATCGCCCAGCTTCATGTTTTTGGCAATATCGGCCACACCAGCCACAACTTGCTCGTAATGGTGCTTATGCACATAAAGCCGTGAATAAGCCGTGCACACCTGCCCGCTATTAAAAAATATGCCGCCCGCCGCTGCCGGAATGGCTTGCGTTAAATCAGCATCGGGCAAAATAATGACCGGCGATTTGCCGCCTAATTCTAACGATACTTTTTTGAGGTCGCCCGCGGCCGCCGCCACAATTTTTTTGCCCACTTCCGTCGAGCCGGTAAAAGCAACTTTATCGACACCCTTATGCTGCACCAAGGCCGCACCGACCGCGCCATCCCCCGTTAAAATATTGACCACGCCTTGCGGCAAGCCGGCCTCTTGTAATAAATGGCCCAAGTAAAGTGCCGTGAGCGGTGTTTGCTCGGCGGGCTTTAAAATAAGCGTGCAACCAGCGGCCAAAGCGGGCGCTAATTTCCAAGCGGCCATCAACAGCGGAAAGTTCCAAGGCACAATTTGTGCCACAACACCAACCGCCTCGCGCCGTGTGTAAGCATGAAATGGCGCATGCGCCAAAGATACCGGCACCACGCGGCCATCAATTTTTGTGCACCAACCCGCATAATAACGAAAGGCCTCGGCGCTGCCCGCCACATCAACAAATTTGGCGATATGCGCAGGCTTGCCCTGATCGAGGCTTTCAATTTGCGCTAAAATATCAGCATCGCGCTCGATGAGCTCTGCCACGCGCCACAAAATTTTAGCGCGGGCCGCAGGCGTGATTGAGCGCCAGCCCTTGGCTTTGGTAAAAGCCGCACGCGCCGCTGCTACGGCTAAATCAACATCAGCGGCACCTGCCTCAGCACATTGTGCCAAAACCGTGCCCTTTGCCGGATTTTCTGTGGCAAAGCTCTGCCCCGATTGCGCGGCACGCCAAGCGCCATCAATCAGCAACTGATGCGGCTGCTGTAAAAACTGCGTAACCGCCGGCAACAGCGCCATTTAAGCGACCTTCTCAGGTTTTTTGGACCCAGTTTCTTTAGTTGGGGCCAATTGCAAATGCAAATCACGCAACTGCTCTGGTGTCACATTGCTGGGTGCGCCCATCATCGGGTCTTCATAGGCGCCATTCATGACAAAGGCATAAACCTCGCGCAGATTGGGCTCGTTGAGTAACAGCATGATAATGCGGTCGATACCAAAGGCGCAGCCGCCATGGGGCGGTGGGCCATAGCGAAACGCATTGAGCATGCCGCCAAATTTTTTCTCGAGCACCTCTTTGCTGTAGCCGGCAATGGCAAAGGCTTTTTCCATAATATCGGGACGGTGGTTACGAATAGCGCCCGAAGCCAGCTCAAAGCCATTGCACACGCAATCATATTGATGCGCCGAAATTTCCAGCGGGGCTTTGTTTTCAAGCGCATCAAGGCCACCTTGCGGCATCGAAAATGGATTATGCGCAAAATCAATTTTGCCGGTTTTTTCATCCTGCTCATACATGGGGAAATCGATAATCCAGGCAAAAGCAAAATGGTTGGGGTCGATAAGCCCGCCCATATCTTCGGCAATGCGTGCGCGGGCTTTGCCTGCTATGCTTGCGGCTTTAGCTGGTTTGTCACACACAAAAAACACCGCATCGCCATCTTCGGCGCCGGTGATTTTGCGTAGCTCTTGCTGTGCTGCGGGTGGCACAAATTTAGCAATCGGCCCTTTGCCCTCGCCGCCCTCAAATAAAATATAGCCAAGGCCTGGGGCGCCCAAATCTTTGGCCCAGTCATTGAGTTTGTCAAAGAAGCTGCGCGGCCGGTCAGACACTTTCGGCGCACGAATACAGCGCACCACGCCGCCCATATCTAAGGTGCTGCGGAAGGCTCTAAACTCAACGTCGCTGCGCTTGAAAACCTCGCTCACATCAACAATAACGAGCGGGTTGCGCAAATCGGGCTTATCGCTGCCATAAGTGAGCATGGCTTCGGCATAGGTAATGCGCGGAAACGGCGTTGGTGTAACGGTGCGGCCATAACCCAAAGCGCCGCTAAATTGCTCAAACACGCCGCCAATGACTTTTTCCATAGTGCCGAAGACATCTTCTTGCGTGACAAACGACATCTCAACATCAAGCTGATAAAACTCGGCTAAACGATCGGCCCGGCCATCTTCATCACGAAAGCAAGGCGCAATTTGGAAATAACGATCAAAGCCCGCCACCATGAGCAATTGCTTAAATTGCTGTGGCGCTTGCGGCAAGGCATAAAACTTACCCGGATGCAGCCGTGACGGCACCAGATAATCACGCGCCCCCTCAGGGCTGCTGGCGGTGATGATGGGCGTTTGAAACTCACGGAAGCCCGCGCCGCGCATACGCAAACGCAAACTATCAATCACGTCCGAGCGCAACTTCACATTGCGCTGCATGCGCTCACGGCGCAAATCGAGGAAGCGATATTTAAGGCGAATATCCTCGCCCGCATCACTTTCGGCACTCACTTGCACGGGCACGGTTTCAGCCATGGCAATGAGGGTGAAATCAGCCACATCTAATTCAATCTTGCCGGTGGGCAGGCGGTCATTGATGGTTTCGGCGGGGCGCGCCACAATTTTGCCGGTGACCGTTATGGTGCTTTCTGGTTTCAGTGCTTCAAACTGCGCTAAAAATGGGCTGGACTGGTCGATGACACATTGCGTCAGGCCGTAATGGTCGCGAAGGTCAATAAAAAGCAGGCCGCCATGGTCACGCTTGCGATGCACCCAGCCCGATAAACGCGCTGTTTTGCCAATGTCGGTGTCGCGTAATTCTCCGCAATTATGGCTGCGATAGGTGTGCATGGGGGCCTTCTCCTGAAAAATGAAGGCTAATTTTATTGCCAAATCAACGGTTTGGAAAGGCTAAAAATAAATAATAAGTTAGTTACGATTTAAGAATATCATTAAATTTGTATGGCTTTGAACCTGAAACTTCAATATGGCGCCCTTGTGCAGCTGGATATTGCGCCCCGCTCGCAACAAGAGCGCATGGCACAAGCTTTTTTAGTGCTCAGTGAGGCATCGCGCATAAACTCCAGAGGTGGCGAATTTTACGCAGTGCCGGTGTATGTGCGTAATGGTCAAGTCATCCCCATGGGCCTGCACACGCTAACCCAATTACACCGTGGCATTGTTAAAAATCTAGAAGGCGACTACACCGATGTAGCCGAGCAATTTTGTGCCAACCTCATTCAGGCGATTGACCCGCCGATTAAATCAGGCACACACATAAGCGACCCCAAAAAAAACCGCAGCACCTATGTGCCAGAACCGGGCGATATTTTTTGGGTGAAGCATTTTCCGCATGGTGATGGCACGGCAAAATCACGTCCCGTCATGGTAGTGAGTGCGCGTGAGTTTAACAAAGGCGGGCAAAGCTTATGTATCCCCATTACCTCGCGCAATGAAAAATTTAATCCAGATTATTGCGTCAGTGTGGATGCCGCGGTTATGGATAATCTGCCCAATGTGGTACCCGCAACGCAGCACCGGCGCGGCCCTGACGATAGCCATGCCTGCGTTAACAATGTTGTGGCGCTGAATTTACGCGCTCATGACGGCATATATATTGGGCAAGATACTGTGGCGCTTGAAGATGCACGCAAATTAGCGCGCCAACAACATGAAAAGAAAATGACTCGCGTTGCTGAAAGCAGAAACAGGCTGGCCAGCAGCGACCCAAATCGCTATAAAGGTTTACATGATGCTCATCACGACACAAAGCCATCTGGACGCGCTGTGCTTACGCTTAAGCCAAGAACAGTTCCTCACTGTTGATACTGAATTTCTGCGCGAAAAAACCTACTACCCCAAATTATGCCTTATTCAAATAGCCGGCACCAACGAGGCCGCTGCTATCGACCCCCTCGTTGAAGGGCTAGATTTAAGCCCGCTTTGGGCGCTCTTTGATAACCCGGCCATTTGCAAAGTGTTTCATGCCGCGCGGCAAGATTTAGAAATTTTTAGCTTGCTCGCCGGTCGGTTGCCCACATATTTGGCCGATACGCAAATTATGGCCATGGTGTGCGGCTACGGCGATAGCGTGTCCTACGAAACGCTGGTCAATAAAATCTGCAAAGCGCAACTGGATAAATCAAGCCGCTTTACCGATTGGTCGCGGCGGCCCCTATCCGACAAACAGCTGCGCTATGCGCTTGATGATGTGATTTACCTGCGGCAAATCTACGAAAAGCTCAAAGCTGAGATTAGCCAAAAAAACCGACACAACTGGCTTTTGGATGAGCAAAGCACCCTCACCAACCCCGATACTTACCGCGTTGATCCTGAAACCGTGTGGCTTAAATTAAAAGCCCGCACCGATAAGCCGCGGCATCGGGCGCTGTTGCAAAAACTGGCCGCATGGCGCGAGCGTGAAGCGCAACGGATTGATGTGCCCAAAGGCCGCATTTTGCGCGATGAGGCGCTGTTAGAAATTGTTTATCACCCACCCACCCATGCGGCCGATTTAGCGCGTATTCGTGGCCTTACCCAAGGCTTTGCTGATAGTCGGCAGGGCTTAGCAATTTTAGCAGTGGTGGCCGAGGCCATGGCACTGCCCGAAAGCGCCTGCCCGCCTGCCCCTGCCCGTGGCCCCGATTTACCTGGTGGCACCGGCGCTGTGGTCGATTTATTACGCGTGTTGTTGCGGCATATTTGCGATGAAGCGGGCGTGGCCACAAGGCTGGTGGCCAATAGCGATGAGCTAGAATTACTGGCCGCCACCGACAATGCCGATATCCGCGCCCTCAAAGGCTGGCGACTAGAGTTATTTGGTGAGGCCGCCTTAGCGCTGAAGGCCGGTCAATTACGCATTGGCCTTAAGGGACGCAATCTCTGCATTGAGACCGAGCGCAAGGGCTAAAGCCGTAAGCCTGCGCTGCAATACCTCATCGATCAGCGGCTTTAACTGCGCCGGCAAAATAAGTGCAAGAGTGCGGCCTTTTTGCTTTATCGCCATAGAGGAAATTAAACCTAAGGCCCCGCCCGTGAGTGAGTAAATCAAGCGCAAGGCCGCCCCCAGCGCTAAGGCACAGCGCTGTTGACGCACACTCAGCAGCTTTTTGGCAATGGCGGCCTCTGGGCAATGATCGGCACCGGCATAACGGGTATGCAGTGCCAAAGCCAGCAAGGCCCGCTCGCTATGGCTAAACCCACCACAAGGCGCATGCAGCATGGCATTGAGAATTTGGTCGGCGCGATAATCGGGGTGCGCTTGCCACGCCGCATCGCTGGCCAAAGCCACGGCTTGCAACAAACGCTCGTCAAAACTGGGCCAAAATTGGTGGTGCTGCATAAGCCACTTAGCCAGACCGCGCCTTTGCCGCTCTTGTGGGCGGGCGGGCATATGACGCACATAATCAATGAGCGGGTCGAGCTTGCGCAAATTTTTGGGCATGCGCTGAAAAGCCAGCCCCTCGCGCAAGCCAGTGCCCGAAAACACCACGGCTGCCGCACCACTGGCGCGCAAAATTTCTGCCAAAACCATGGTGGCATAGGGCACGCTGGCCGCCCGCTTGCGGCCAATCTTCTTTTCTTTATCAAGGTTACTCGGGCTGCGGCGCAAAGTTTTTTCGGCAAAGGCCAGCATTTGTGCGGCGGGCACACGATAGCCTGCAACAAGCGGCAAAGGGTAGTTATGCTCTTGCATATGCAACTTAGCCAAAGCCCGCCAAGAGCCACCCACCGCATAAAAATCTTGCCCACTGGCCGCTGCCAGCCACGGCAAAGTTTTAAGGCTATTTTTTATGTGTGCGCGCGCTTTAACGCGGTTTTTGCCTGCCACGGTTAACAAACGCAATGGCCCCAAGGCCAGGCTTTTTTCTTGCCGTGGGCGCCCTTGCTGTAGCCGCACCAATTCAACAGAACCACCGCCACAATCAGCCATGAGCCCTTGTGCCTGTGGCCAATCATAGAGCACCCCTTGCGCCGAGGCCAAAGCCTCGCCGCCACCAGACAGGATATTAATCCTAAGGCCAGTATGGCGCTGAATATCGGCCAAAAACTGCGGGCCATCGCTGGCATCACGCACGGCGGCTGTGGCCACGGCAATAAGCTGCTTTACTTTATAAGCGCGTAGCAACTGCGCAAACCGCGCCAGCCCCGCTTGCGCCTGCTTCACCCCAAGCGGGTCAAGCTTACCAGTGGCGCCCAAAGTGCGGCCCAGCCCACACATCAGTTTTTCGTTGTAAAGGCTTTGTAAATTGCGCCCCTGCCGCTGAAACACCGCCAGACGAATAGAATTTGAGCCAATGTCAATAATGGCCAGCATGATTATTGATCACTTTTATTGAGACGCAGGCGGGGCGGATGTTTAGTTTTGGTGAGGGCTTTGCCGCGCCCCGACAAAGACGGATTAGTCATAAAATAGGCATGCGCATTAAATGAATCTTTGCCGATTTCTTCGCGCTGATAACGACCATCGGGCAAAAGCTCCCAGCTTTGTTCATCATCCTTGAGGTTGGCCAACATGATTTGACTGATCACCTGCTCATGCACCGTTGGGTTTTCAATAGGCACTAAAGTTTCGATGCGGTGGTCGAGATTGCGCGGCATCCAATCGGCCGACGACATATAAACCTTAGCCTCTGGGTGCGGCAAACCATGCCCCGCGCCAAAACACATAATGCGCGAATGCTCGAGAAAACGCCCAACAATGCTTTTAACACTGATATTTTCAGATAGGCCCGGCAAACCTGGGCGCAAACAGCAAATGCCGCGCACGACAAGCTCAATATCAACGCCTGCCTGCGAGGCTTTATAAAGCAAATCAATAATATCGGGATCAACCAGCGAGTTCATTTTGGCCCAGATTTGTGCTGGCCGACCGGCCTTGGCATGCGCAATCTCGGCTTCTATCAGTTGCTCAATTTTTTGCCGCATATCAATGGGCGCTGCCGAGATTTTTTCAAAATGGTTGGGCTTGGCGTAACCGGTGATGTAATTAAATAAATGCGCGGCGTCCGCAGTATAGGCAGGGTCGCTGGTGAAAAATGATAGGTCGGTATATATTTTGGCCGTAATCGGGTGATAATTGCCGGTGCCATAATGCACATAAGAGCGCAGGCTGCCCTCCTCACGGCGCACCACTAAACTGATTTTGGCATGGGTTTTAAAATTCACAAAGCCATAGACCACATTCACACCGGCCCGCTCTAAATCGCGCGCCCATTTGATATTGGCTTCCTCATCAAAGCGGGCCTTCAGCTCAACTAAGGCTGTCACCGACTTACCGCTTTCCGCCGCGGCAATCAGTGCCTTCACAATCGGGCTATTATGCGAGGTGCGATAAAGCGTTTGTTTAATGGCCACAACGGCGGGGTCGGCCGCGGCTTGCTGCACAAACTGCACCACCACATCAAAGCTTTCATAGGGATGATGCACAATAATATCTTTTTGGCGAATTGCGGCAAAGCAATCGCCGCCATATTCGCGGATACGCTCAGGAAAACGCGCATTATAGGTTTTAAACAAAAGCTCGCTGCGGTCGGCGCTAATGAGCTGTTTTACATCGGCAAGGCCAATCAGCCCTTCCACCACAAACATATCATCGCCAGAAACGCCTAATTGCCCACGCAGAAAATCGCGCAGGCTGAGCGACATGCCCGCATTCACCGCCAGCCGAATAACCGTACCGCGTTTACGTTTTTTCAAGGCGTGCTCAAAGGTGCGCACCAAATCTTCGCTGTCTTCTTCAATTTCAAACTCGCTATCGCGCAAAATACGAAACACGCCCGAGCCGCGCAGCTGAAAATTAGGAAATAACCGAGAGACAAACATCAGCACCATTTGCTCAAGCATAATATAACGCTGGCCGCCCCCGGGCAGGCGAATAAAGCGATCGAGCTGGGCCGGCAGCGGCACCAAAGCATCAAGATTAATGTTGCCGTGTGGGTCAAACAGCTGCAAAGCCAACGAAAAACCAAAATTAGGAATAAAAGGAAAAGGATGCGCGGGGTCAACAGCAATCGGCGTGAGCAGGGCAAACACATCTTCGGTAAAAAAGTTTTCCAGCCAATCACGCTCGCTTTCGGTGATATCGGCCGGATACACCACATCAATGCCGGCATCAGCAAGCTCGGTGCGCAAGTCGCGCCAGCAATTTTGCTGATCGCGCATGAGTAGCGTCACCTCATGATTAACCGCGACCAATTGCTGTGTTGGCAATAAGCCATCATCCGAACGCTCGACGAGGCCGGCTGCGGCTTGCGCCTTAAGCCCGGCCACGCGCACAATATAAAATTCGTCAAGGTTGCTTGATGAAATCGATAAAAAACGTAAGCGCTCTAATAAAGGGTGGCGCTTATTGAGGGCCTCTTCCAAGACGCGACGATTAAAGGCCAGCCAGCTTAATTCACGGTTGATAAAACGGCCAGAATCGCGCTGGTAAATATTAACACTGCCCTTGCCATGGGCCGATTTATTGTGGTGGGTGCTCTCGCTCACTTGGGTCTTGCTCCTGTGCTTTTCTTTATATAGCCTAATGCTTGATAAGACAAATGCAAGCCCCAGCCAAAATTAATGCCCAACTAAGATTAAAGCGAAGACTAAAGCCAAACCATGCCGACACTCTATTTACTCCGTCACGCCAAAGCCGCAGCCGAGCCCGCGGCCCTCGACCGTCATGGCGGCGATTTTAGCCGCCCACTTACCGAGCGCGGCCTAGTTGATGCAAAACAGATGGGCAAAAAACTATTGCCGATAGCGGCCGACATTAACCAGATCCTGTGCTCGGCCGCCAGACGCTGCACCGAAACATGGGAGCAGCTAAACACGCCTTGGCGAGAGCATGGCGTGGTGCCGCCCCCCACCTCGTTTGAAAAAGGGCTTTATCTTTGCGGCATGGAGCGCTGGCTAGAAGAGATAAGCTTATTAAAACCGCAAGCCCAGCATATTTTGCTGATTGGTCACAACCCCGATATGCAAGAGCTGGCGCTGTGGCTCAGCGAAGCAAGCCTGGCACAAAACAAGCATAGCGAACTGCGCCAAAAAATTGCCGAAAAATACCCAACCTGCGGTTTTACTGAATTGCATATCGATAATTTAGCCGAATTACGCCGCGGCTGCGCGCAGATACGCGCTTTCATTCGGCCCAAGGATTTAGATTAGTTTTTTAAAACTCAGCCTTATCATCGGCCTTTGCCAATAATTTACGCACGGTGCTCACCGATATTTTACGCCCCGTGGCCATGGCTTCGCCATCGAGTGCCGAAAGAATCTGCGCTAAATTATTGCTGTCGCGCTCGGCATTGTTGAGTAAAAAGTCAATGACCGCTTCTTCTAAAATAAGCCCACGGTCATAGGCCTGCTTACGAATAATGGCGGCCAACAAAGCATCATTGGGCGCTCTTATCGCCACAGCGGGCGCTGCTAAAAGCCGCGAGCGTAAATCGGCTAAAGCTAAGTTCCATGCAGCCGGCGGCGTGGGCGCAAGCAGCAATATCGGCAAATGGCGCTCGCGGGCGCGATTATAAATATGGAGCAAGGCTTCTTGCTGTTCGCGTTGGCCGCTAATGACATCGGCATTATCAATAAGCACTGGCAGCGCTTGCTCGTCCAGTGCCAAGGCTTGGCGCAAGCTTAAGCCTGCACCTGATAATTTTTCGGCATTGTGCTCATCGGCCCAAATCTGCCCTAAATGTGTTTTACCGCAGCCTTTTGGGCCATAAATGCAAAGCAGCGGCGCCGACCATTGCACCTGCTTGCCAATATAAACATAGGCATCGTTATTGCTGTCGCTCACCACAAAACTGGCGCGATCAAAGCGTGGTGGTGGCGAGGTTGGAAAACTAAGCTGCGCCACTCACACTAGCCCAAATAAAGCCGGCTTTGCCGATAATGCGCCAAGGCAAAACGGAGCCCCACACCCAGCACCGCTGCAAAAGGCACCGCAACCAGCACCCCCAAAAAGCCAAACAACACACCGCCCGCCATAATGGCAAACATAATCATGACCGGATGCAGGCCCACACGGTCGCCCACCAGTTTGGGGGTCAGCACATTGCCTTCCAGCACTTGTCCTGCGGCAAAAACCAACAACACCGGCACAATTTGTTGCCAGCTATCAAACTGAATAAAGGCCAACACCACGCTGGTGGCTAAGCCAAAAAGCGAACCCACATAAGGAATAAAGCTTAAAATGCCAGCCATAAAACCAATGGCCGCGCCAAAATTAAGCCCCACCATGCTAAGACCCACGCCATAAAGCGTGCCCAAACATAAACACACCAAAGCCTGCCCACGCACAAAGCCCGCCAGTGTTTGGTCAATTTTTTGGGCCTGCTCGCGCACAATTTCGGCCGTGTGGCGCGGCAAGGCCGCATTAAGCGTGACCATTAAATCATCCCAGTCACGCAGCAGATAAAAAGCAACAACGGGCGTAATCACCAATAAGGTCAGCACATCAAAAATTGCCATGCCGCCCGATAACAAGCCCTTAAGCATATTGGCGACAAAACCCACCGCATCGCCCGCATAATTAGAGGCCGCTGCTTTGAGCCGCTCCATCTCATCGGGCGAAAGGGTGGCCAGCGTGCGCTCAATCCATGGCAGCCATTCGGCGCGCGCTGTTTCAGCATAGCCGGGCAAGGCATCAATCAGCGCGCCGATTTGTGCAACAAATAATGGCACCAGCAGCAATATGGCAATAATGACCAACAGCAAAAAGCCCAATAGCACCACACTGGTTGCAGCCCAGCGCGGCCAGCGCCAGCGCTGTAAGCGGTCAACCACCGGGTCAAGAAAATAGGCAATAGCTAAACCCAACACAAAAGGCGTGAGCATGGGCGCCAACAGCCACAGCAAAAACATAAACAGCGCCAAGCCAAAAAGCCAAAAGCGCCATGCGGGCGAAAATGTTGGTGTTGCTTGTGTGCTGTCACTCATTTGTATTGCCCTCAGTTAGTTTTAAAACCCAGCCGCCATCGGCTGCTGTGCCAGACGGTGTTAGTGTAAGGCCTTGCGCGCTTAAAAGCTTGGGCAAATTATCTATGGCGGCACTGCTGTTTATTTTTATGCTGGCGCCTTGCGCACCCAAACGCAGAATTTGCCAGCCGGTTATCATGGGGTCTTGCCGCAAGCGGCGCTGAATCTCTTGCCAAATGCCAAAATTATCGTAAATCACCTTTATATCAATATTATTGCTGGCTATCGCCTCGGGGTTGAGGGCAGAGCCTTGATACTGGTTGGCAATTTCGGTGAGTGCGGCAGCAAAGTCAGTGGCTTTAAGCGTTTCTTGCTCGGCAAATTCGGTGGCCGTAAAAGGCACACGCGCAAAGCGCCATTGTGAATCTTTTTCAGTGGGCATGGCGCCAATCAGTAAAACGCCATCGGTCAGTTTTAATTGTGCCAATAATTGCACCAATTCGGGCGCAACCTGCCCCTCTAGCGCCAAAGCCAAAAGACTTTCAGGCAATGCACCTGCCTGCGGTAATTTTAGCAGCGACGGCAGGGGCGCAAGGCGGCTATCCGTAACAGACATAAGCTGCCAGCTGCCTTGTGTTTCTATAATTGGCACCAGCAACAAGGGTTGCAATAACTCCTGGCGCGGATTAAGGCCAGCATTTTGCAAATAATGCAGCACGGCTTGGCGACGAAAGCGCAAATTATAAATGGCCGTATAGCGTGTGCTGGAGGCGCGCTCGCTGACCACTTCAAAATCTTGCAACATGGCGGCAAGCTCTTGGTCGCTGGGCATGGCATTTTTACCCGATGATGACGGCACCAGCTGCTGGGCGAGTTGCGCAAAACCGTTTTGACTAACCTGCGCCAAGGCTTTATCGCGCAAGGTGGCAGTCGGCGCATCGCTTACTTCAACGGCGACATTATCGACGCTGAGCAATTCTGTTGCGGCCACGCTCATGCGCGGCAACAGGCAAAGTATAGCGATAAGATAAACTATATTTTTAAACATCTTACTCTTGCTGTAGCACAAATTTTGGGCATAATCATGGCTGATTTTACATAAAAAACCGAGGGTCGCTATGGCACAACCAACACAAAACCAACCCGTTAATGAGCAGCAATTAGAAAAACACAGCCAACAATGGCAGCAATTCACCCGCTGGACCTTCTGGACCACGGCTTTGACCATTGTCGTTTTAGCGCTTATGGCAATTTTTCTGGTGTAAGATTTGCGCTAAGACTGCTGGCTAATGCCGAGAGCATGGTGGTTAGTCTGGCTTTTGTTTGCGCAAAGCCTGCATTAGGCTGTTGCGTATCTTCATTAAAATATAGCTTGCGGTTAATTTCTATTTGCAGGCAATGCACATTATTTTGCGGCCGGCCATAGCGGCGCAATATTTCCACGCCTTGATATGGCACGTTGTAAGACCAGCTAAAGCCAGATTGTGCAAAAGCATTTTTTACCGCATCAAGCAATACATCGCCGCAGCTTTGGCCGCAGCGATCGCCCAGCACAATATCAGGCGCGCCAATATCCTGCACGGCAATGGCGGGCATCGAATGCATATCTAAATGATAGACCACCCCAAAAGCCGCGTGCGTTTTTTCAAGCAAATCGCGCAGTGCCGCATGATAGGGCTGATAATAATTGTCGATACGGTTGTTGATATCCTCGGCGGTTAATTTGCTGGTATAAAGCGGCACTTGCGCACGCACCAAACGGCGAATAAGCCCCTGCCCTTGCTGCGCCCTTTCGCTGGGTTTTAGTTTTTCGCTGGGCTGCGGTTTTTTTTGCCAGTTTTGCGGCACTAATTGTAAGTCGTGGTCTTGCTCGGCACGATTAACATCGATATAGCTGCGCGGAAAATCGGCCAGCAGCAACGGCACACCCATCGCCGGCAGCTCTTGCAGCAATTCATCGACCAGCGCATCCTCGCAAGAGCGCAATTCAAAATCGCTGCAAAGCGGGCGAAAATCGGCCGGATAATCGCGCCCACTATGCGGGCTGCTCAGCACCAAAGGCGAGCGCCCAACCTGCCCCATAAGTTTAAAAACCTTCATCATAAAAGCAGTAAATCGTTTTGAGGGCGAGTGCAAGTGCCGTAAAGGGCTGGTGCGGTAAATGGCTTGTGTCCATGCAAAATAATGTGCACATTCGCTTTTATAAATTGCACCGTTTGCTGGAGGCACCCATGGCTGGCTTTGATCCCTTTGTCATAGTTTTTATTATTTTTGTGCTTATGGTCATCTGGTTTTCAGTCAAAACCGTGCCGCAGGGCGCTGAATGGACCGTTGAGCGCTTTGGCCGATACACCCACACGCTTGAGCCCGGCCTGCATTTTATTGTGCCGATGATTGATAAAATCGGCGCACGCATCAATGTGATGGAACAGGTGCTGGATGTGCCCTCGCAAGAGGTTATCACCAAAGATAACGCCATGGTCACCGCCGATGGGATTGTCTTTTTCCAAATCCTTGATCCGGTGAAGGCGGCCTATGAGGTCTCCAACCTTAAAATGGCCATTCTGAATCTTACCATGACTAATTTACGCACGGTCATTGGCTCGATGGAACTTGATGAGCTGCTCTCGCATCGTGAGAAAATCAATTCTGAATTGCTGCGCGTGGTCGATCAAGCCAGCATGCCATGGGGCGTGAAAGCCACCCGCATTGAAATTCGTGACATCACCCCGCCGCGCGATCTGATTGACAGTATGGCCCGCCAAATGAAAGCCGAGCGCGAGCGCCGTGCGGCTATTTTAGAGGCCGAAGGCTATAAGCAAGCGGCCATTCTTAAAGCCGAGGGCGAAAAGCAAAGCCTTATTTTGCAAGCCGAAGGCCGCAGAGAGGCCGCTTTCCGCGATGCTGAAGCCCGCGAACGCAGCGCTCAAGCCGAGGGCGAAGCCACCCGTTTAGTCAGCCAAGCCATTGCCGGCGGCAATGTGCAAGCCATCAATTATTTTGTCGCCCAACAATATGTCGATGCGCTTAAAAGCCTCGCCAGCGCCCCAAACCAAAAAGTGCTGATGCTCCCTATTGAAGCAGGCAGTGTGATTGGCAGCATTGCCGGTATCGGTGAAATCATGCGCGAAACTTTTGGCCAAAATAACAGCCAAGCCGGTGGCCAGCGGCGCAGCACCCCATAGGGATAATATCATGGAAGAACCAAGCACCTTTATGACCTATTGGCATTGGCTGGCGATTGCCAGTGTGTTTGCTGTGCTAGAGCTGATTTTGCCAGGCTCGGCCATGTTGTGGTTTGCTGGCGGCGCTGCGGCGGCAGCAATGGTGGTTTGGCTTTCGCCTGATTTGGCGTGGCAAATTCAGTTTTTGCTTTTTGCCGGACTTGGGCTGGTTGGTCTTGTGGCCACGCGCTTTTATTTTAAGCGCCGCCCGATAAGCAGCGACAGGCCCAATCTTAACCGGCGGGGCGCGCAATATATCGGCGAAATTGTTATCCTGACCGAGGCGATTATCAATGGCCATGGCCGTGCCAGCATTGGCGATAGTGAATGGGCGGTCAGCGGTCCAGACATGCCCAAAGGCAGCCGCGTAAAAATTATTGCCGCCGATGGCGCCGATTTAAAAGTAGAGCCTGCGGCTTAAGCAAGCAGCCACTTAATCAAGACGGCGCGACTTTCCTTCTATAGTCTGCCCTTCGATGGTATTGGTCCGTTGAATCGGCTCGGCGCTGTTATGCATTGTTGGCGCGTCCTGATAAGGCGCAAGGCGCTTGGCAATAACGCATATCACCCACCACAGTGCCGTGCCTGCCACCCACAACACTATCAATAAGGTTTGGCCTATACTTTGCAAAAAGCGCAATAGCTCAGGGAGATGATTATGCGGATCAACGGCATTCGTAAGGCCATCTGTTGCACTTATTACAATATCGCCGCCAAAATTAAGCAGGCCATAAAAGCTGAGCAGCGCCGCGCTCCAAATAACCAGCCCCAACCAAAAACCTAAGCGTATAATGCCGCGCCACATTGAGCCCTCATCATGTTCCGGTCAGTAAAGCACAACCACATTGGGGGCAACGTAAAGCCGCCAGCGCCTGTTGCCGTTGTTCGGCGGTGAGCTGCACATTTAAGGCTGCTTCAGCCTGTTGCAACATCTCAAGATGTTGTGCGCTTATGCCGCAGCTATTTTTAATGTGCAGGCTGTAATCGCTTGCTGGCAACTCACGAAAAGCCAAAGCCGGACGCGCCACCAGCACACCTGTTGCGGCTGTGCCAACGGCAGCCAATATCGCTAAAAAGTTACGACGATGAATCATAAGCATTATATAGCTGAAATTTTTATATTTAGCCATAATGCTGCCGCAGTTTAATGTTTAAAAACAGGCGAGCAGAAGCAAAATAGCTTTTTTGTCGCCTAGTTTACGCTTTTTGGGTTTATGCTTTTTGATGCCTACGCTTTTTGGGCTTACACTCAGTGCGGCTTTTGGCTATTCTCTGCCTTGTTTTACGATTCTACCAACCTTAAGCCATGGAGTTACCCTAATGTCACGTAAGTTATTGCTGGCGCTTGCCCCTTTTGCCTTACTCAGCCTTGCTGCCTGCGGCGAGCAAAAACCAGCCGAGCCCACCGCTGCTGAAGCCCCCGCTCCTGAAGCTCCTGCTGCGATGGCACCAGCCCCTGAAGCTCCTGCCGCTATGGCCCCCGCAGCCATTGCCCCAGCGCCTGAAGCACCCGCTGCTATGGCACCAGCCCCAGAAGCACCCGCTGCTATGGCACCTGCCGCACCAACCGCCATTGATGGCGCCGTAAACGCTGTTGAAGGCGCGGTCGATAGCGCTGTTGATGCCGCGAAAGAAGCCGTGGCGCCTGCAATTGAGCCTGCCGCTGCCCCCGCAGCCGCTCCTGTTGCGCCATAATTATTAGTTTTTTTTACTGAAGGGGGCGGTACCGATGGTGCCGCCCTTTTCTTTTGCACAAAAATGATTACACTGCCCGCCCATGGCTGATCTATTTGACAATATCGCCCGCAAGGGTAAAGCCGCCAGCTATGATGCGGCGGACATCGAAGTTCTTGAAGGGCTGGAGCCCGTGCGTCGTCGTCCGGGCATGTATATTGGCGGCACCGATGAACGCGCCATGCATCATTTGGCCGCCGAAGTGCTCGATAACTCGATGGACGAAGCCGTCGCTGGCTACGCCAATAAAATTGAACTACACCTTGCCGCCGATGGCACCTGCACGGTCAGCGATAATGGCCGGGGTATTCCGGTTGATGAGCACCCAAAATTTAAAGGCAAATCAGCGCTTGAAGTGATTATGACCGTATTACACTCGGGCGGAAAATTTTCAGGCAAGGCCTATCAAACCTCGGGCGGTTTGCATGGCGTTGGTATTTCGGTGGTCAATGCCCTCACCGACTGGCTGCGCGTTGAAGTTAATCGTGACAAACAATGTTATGTGCAAACCTATAGTCGTGGCGCGCCCACCAGCAAAATAAAAAACACCGGCCCCAGCAATGGCAAGCGTGGCACCAGCATTGCCATGCGCCCCGACCCCGATATTTTTGGCAAAAATTGCCGCTTTAAGCCCGGCCCGCTTTATAAAATGGCGCGCGCCAAGGCTTATTTATTTAGGGGTGTCGCCATTCATTGGCGCTGTGATGCAGAATTGGTTGAAGGCACGGATATCCCCGCTGAAGCAACCCTGCATTTTCCGGGTGGCTTGGCCGATTATTTGGCCAGCGCGCTTGGCGCACGCGCCACGCTTTCGCCGCAGCCTTTTGCTGGCCTTGCCGAATTACCCGGCGATATGGGCAAGCTGGAATGGGCCATAGCCTGGCCCACCGAGGGCGAAGGCTTTTGCCACTCTTATTGCAACACCATCCCCACGCCTGAGGGCGGCACGCATGAAAGCGGCCTGCGCTCGGCCTTGCTGCGTTCGGTGCGTGGCTTTGGTGAGATGGTTGGCAATCGCAAAACCAGCCTTATCACCAGCGACGACATCATGACCGAAGCCGGTATTTTGCTGTCGCTGTTTATTCGGGACCCACAATTTCAAGGTCAAACCAAAGAAAAACTGGCCATGCCAGAGGCGGCGCGTTTGGTTGAACAAGTGGTCAAAGACCATTTCGACCACTGGCTCACCAGCGATACTAAAAATGCCACAGCCCTGCTTGAAGCTTTTATTGAAAAAGCCGAAATCCGCTTAAGGCGCGCCCAAGATAAAGAGCTGTCGCGCAAAAGCGCCACGCGCAAACTGCGCCTGCCTGGCAAGCTTGCCGATTGCAGTGCGCAAAGTGCCGAAAATACCGAGATTTTTCTTGTCGAAGGCGATAGCGCGGGTGGCAGCGCCAAGCAAGCACGCAACCGTGAGTCGCAAGCGATTTTGCCACTGCGCGGTAAAATTTTAAACGTGGCCAGCGCCAGCGCAGATAAATTGCGCGGCAATCAAGAGCTGGCCGATTTAACGCAAGCTTTGGGTTGTGGCCTTGGGCGCGAATTTGCGCTTGAGAAACTGCGCTATGAGCGTGTGGTGATTATGACCGACGCCGATGTCGATGGCGCGCATATTGCAGCTTTGCTGATGACCTTCTTTTACCGTGAGATGCCCGGCATTATTCAAGCGGGGCGGTTGTTTTTAGCCCAGCCGCCGCTTTATCGCGTGGCGCATGGCAGCATTGTGCAATATGCCCGCGATGACGCCCACCGCGACGAATTACTTGCCACGGTGTTTAAAAATAAAAAGCCCGATATCAGCCGCTTTAAAGGCCTTGGCGAAATGCCCGCCGTCCAATTACGCGAAACCACCATGGACCCCGCCCGCCGCACCTTATTGCGCGTGCTGCTGCCTAATCGCAATGACCCAGAGCAGCTCGATGACGCAAAACAGGTAGAAGATCTGGTTGAGTGCCTGATGGGCAAAAAGCCTGAATTGCGCTTTCGCTTTATCCAAGAGCGCGCGCCCTATGCCAAGGATATCGACATTTGAACTATAGTCAGTTTCAACAAGCCAAACGCGCGAACGAAATTACCGTCACGCCCGATTGGTTGGCGATAAAAAAATTTTTCAGCGCTGGTCTTACGCACGAGAAACTGCGCCGGCTATATTTAGCGCGCAGAATTATATTAGCGGGGGCGTGGCTGCTGATTATCTTGGGCGGCGCGGCGGCAATTTTTGCGCAAAAACTGGGTGTTGGCGGCTGGTTTGGCCTATTGCTGATGCTGATTGGCTTTGTTGATTTTGCCATAGCCCGTCGGCTGGGTAACACTATGGTGGTGGGCGCTCTATTAACCGATGAGGATTTTTATCATTTCATGCTTGATCAAGCACTGCTAGAGATTAAGCCATCGGCGTAAGGCAGGCTTTTTTAGGGGGCTTTGATAAGCCAGGCGCACATTTTTTCGGTGACAATTTCGGGTGCTTCTAATGTGGCTAAATGACCGCAATCGGGCAGCAGCAATAACTCAGAGTTAGGAATAAGCTCGGCCATTTCTTGGGCAATGTCGGGCGGGGTTAAGGCATCTTGCTCGCCGCAAATAATCAAACTCGGCACAGCCACGGCACTTAAACTGGGCCGGCTATCAATGCGGCCTAAAATTGCCGTTTGCTGACGAATAAACGCATCGCGGCCCACGCGCTTGGCCATATTCATAATGACATTAGTCAGCGGCTCATCGTAAAGCCGTGCAGGGTGAATGAGCAGTGGCAGAAGCCGAGGCGTCACGCCGCGAAATTGCCCCTCTTTGGCCATGGCCAATAACAGGCGGCGGCGCTGCTGTTGCTCGGGCGTGTCGGGGCGAGCTGTGGTATCGAGCAAAGCCAAGCGAGTGACGCGCTCTGGGGCCACCCGCATAATCTCCATCGCGACATAGCCCCCCATCGACAACGCGGCCAAGGCAAAACGCGGTGGCGCTTGCGCCAGCACCATTTGCGCTAAATCGGGCACATTATCATGCGTGGTGATAGGGCAAACCAAGGTTGGCACAAGGCTGCACAGCCGTGGCAATTGTGGCGCCCAAAGGCCGGCATCGCATAACAGGCCCGGCAAGAGAATCAGTGGTTCATTCATAAGAGTGTGTCTTAACGGTTGCACCAAGGGCTGTCAGCATAAATTTAGCCCTTTAATGAGTGCATTCTGCGATTATCTCTGCTAACAAGGCTCGTTAATAAAGTGCAATAAGGATATTTTATGAGTTCAAGCGAAGTTGAATTAACCACAGACACCCCTGCTGCCGTACTGCCAGATACACCGGCGCCGCTCAGTTTTGCCGAATTAGGCCTAAGCCCCACCTTGCTGCAAGCGGTGACTGATCAGGGCTATAGCTCGCCCACCCCAATTCAAGCACAAGCTATTCCGGTTGTATTAAAAAGCCGCGATGTTTTGGGCTGCGCCCAAACCGGCACGGGCAAAACCGCCAGCTTTACACTGCCGATGATTGACCTTCTGGCCAAAGGCCGCGCCCGCGCCCGCATGCCGCGCTCGCTGATTTTAGAGCCCACCCGCGAATTGGCCACACAAGTGGCCGATAATTTTATTAAATATGGCAAATATCATAAGCTCAATATGGCGCTGTTAATTGGCGGCGAAACCATGAATGAGCAAATCAGCAAGCTCGATCGTGGCGTGGATGTGCTGATTGCCACACCCGGCCGTCTCATGGATTTATTTGAGCGTGGCAAAATGCTGCTGACGGATATTCGCATTTTCGTCATTGACGAAGCCGACCGCATGCTTGATATGGGCTTTATTCCTGATATTGAAAAAATTGCCGGCTTTTTGCCGCGCCAGCGACAAACCTTGTTTTTCTCGGCAACTATGCCGCCTGAAATTCGGAAATTGGCCGATAAATTTTTAACCTTGCCGGCTGAAATTACCGTGTCACGGCCCGCCACCACAGCCACCACTGTGGCACAACATGTGATTACTTTAGATGGCCGCCGCAAGCGCGAAGCCCTGCGGCTGTTGCTCAAACAAGAGCAGGTTGAAAGCGCCTTTATTTTTTGCAATCGCAAACGCGATGTGGATATTCTCAACAAATCTTTGCAGCAGCATGGTTTTAGTGCGGCGGCTTTGCATGGCGATATGGTGCAATCGGCGCGCACCGCAACCTTAGAGGCGTTCCGGGCTGGCCGCGTGCAATTGCTGGTGTGCAGCGATGTTGCGGCGCGTGGCATCGATATCAGCGATGTGGGCCATGTGTTTAATTTTGATGTGCCCTTTCATGCCGAAGATTATGTGCATCGCATTGGTCGCACCGGTCGGGCTGGTCGCACCGGCAAAGCCTTTATGCTGGCCACCAGCGACGATGATAAGCTGGTAGCGGCCATTGAAGAACTCATTAAACAGCCCATTCCACCCATGGCGCTTAATTTGGGCGATGCCCCGCCACCAGCGGCCAAAGAAGCGCGCCCACCCTTGCGGCACAAAACCCGCGCTCATAGCAGCGATAAAGATATGCGCGCGCGAGGTCGTGGTGGCAAACCCGTGCCTTTCGATGATAGCGCCCTTGACCATGACGATGATAGCGCCGTTGGTTTTGGTGACCACCTGCCAGCTTTTCTCAGAAGAGCGCCAGTGCTTCGTCCGCAAAGCGAAACTGACGATATTGGCAGTGGCCTTGAAGACACGGATATTGACCAACCCCACGACACACCCAGCAATCCGACTGGTTCAGACAGCTAGTCTATGGCAAGCTTGTGGCCATGTTACGTTCGTCGTTAACGCCACTTTTTTGCAACAGCGCCAAACTGTGCTTAATGGCTTTGGCCATTATCGGTGCACGGCCAAGCTTGGCGCAAACCATAACGGCGACAGACAGCCCCGTTTTGCTGCTGGCCGATGAACTCAGCTTTGATGACCAAAACCAGATGGCTTATGCGCAGGGCCGTATTGAAGTCTCACAAGATGGCCGGTTGCTGCTGGCCGATACGCTGGTTTATGACCAACAAAAAGATCAAGTGCTGGCGCAAGGCAATATCGTGCTGTTTGAGCCCACGGGCGAAGTGGCTTTTGCCGATGAGGCCGAGCTCAGCCGCAGCCTGCGCAATGGCATTGTGCAGCAATTGGCCATGCGCCTGCCCGATGAATCGCGCCTCATTGCGCATGAGGGCGAGCGCATTGATGGGCGTTATGTGGTTTTGCAGCAAGGATTATATTCTCCTTGCCGGCCTTGTGCCGAAAACCCGCAAAACCCGCCCTTATGGCAGCTCAGGGCCGATAGCATTGTGCATGATAATCTGCGCCAAGATATGTATTATCGTAATGCCCAGCTTGAATTTGCCGGCGTGCCCGTGGCTTATTCGCCCTATTTATCGCACCCTGACCCCACGGTTAAGCGGCGCAGCGGTTTTCTGGCCCCCGTTTTTGGCAGCACCGAGGAGCTGGGCTTATATACGCGCACGCCTTATTATTTTGATAGTGCGCCAGAGCAAGATTTTACCCTGACGCCCACCTTCAGCAGCAAAGATATTGTACAAATTGAGGGCGAATGGCGGCGTCATTTTGGCGACAGCACCCTTGAAGCCACCGGCAGCCTGATGTATGGCGAAAGCAATAGCAACAAAGGCGATGACTGGCGCGGCCACACTGAAGGCAAGTTCCGCCAAGACATGACCGATCATTGGCGCAGTGGCCTCAATTGGTCGCTCACCAGTGATGATCTTTATCTGCGGCGCTATCGTATCAGCAGCGAAGATATCTTAACCAACCGCGTTTATGGCGAATATTTTAGTGGGCGCGATTACGCTAATATTGAGGCATTTTATTTTCAGGATTTGCGTCCTAATATCAATTCTGATGAGCCCTTGGTGTTGCCACGCGCGCGCTGGTCGATGGTTGGCGCCCCCGCCGAAACCTTAGGCGGGCGCTGGCAATTTGAAACCAGCCTTTTGGCGCTGCATCGGCAAAAAAGCACCGATATGTGGCGGCAGGCCAATAGCCTTGGCTGGCAGCGCGAGCTCACCCACAATAGCGGCATTAAAACCACTTTAAACGCCAGCACCCGCGGCGATTTTTATATGGTCGATAATTTTATCAGCCCCAGCACACCAAGCTTGGTCTATCGGCGTGAGGGCACATCGCGCTTTTTTGGCTTGGTCAGCAGCGAAAGCCGCTGGCCATTTGTGAAACAATCGGGCCGCGTGCAACAGTTGATAGAGCCCATTGTCAGCATGCAGCTCTCGCCCGATATAAAAAATAACGACAAAATACCCAATGAAGATAGCCAGGATTTTGCCTTTGATGCCTCTAATCTTTTGCGGCCCAGCCGCTTTACCGGCATCGATAAATTAGAAGGCGGCCCCAGAGCTAGCTATGCGCTTAATATGGGCGTGTTTGGTGCGGGCGGCGGCAGCAGCAGCCTTATTATTGGCCAAAGCTATCGCCTGAATAATGTCAGTGCCTTTCCGGTGGGGTCGGGCCTTGAAGAACAATGGTCCGATTTTGTCGGTCGGGTACGGCTCGAGCCGCTGCGCTGGCTGTTTGCCGATTACTCTTTTCGTTTAAGCAAAGATGATTTTACCCCCCGCCAGCATGACGGCACGCTGAGCCTGTTTAATGAGAGCAGCCGCCTTGACTTGAATTATCTTTTTGTCAGCGATTTGGCCGGCACCCCTGATGGCTTGCCGCGCGAAGAAATTTCGGGGGCCTTCACGCAAAACTTTGCCGAGTTTTGGACCTTTGGCGTTTATCATAAACGCAATTTGCAACAAAGCACGCCACTGCAAACCGGCGTTACCCTAAATTACCTCGATGAATGTTTTAACGTGGGTCTCGTTTTTAATCGCGATCACACGGTGCGCGCCGGCCTGCAAAGTGGTGATAGTTTTGAATTGCGGCTTAACTTTAAAAATCTGGGTGGCATTTCGGGGCCTGCCCTGCGTGCCGATCAATTTCGTGGCACCAGCCGTATTGAGTAATTTTTGGCCAATAAAAACCAATAATAAACAATCGGTTGCAGCAATTTCTTGAAAGCATTTATTAACTTGCCGCGCCCTGCTCAAGAGTTGTAAAACTAATCTTTACGACATCGCACCGAGGTTAATTTATGTCAGGCATCGACGAAGATAAATTTCTGCACGACCCCAATGATTACGACCCAGAAGAAGACCTTAAGCGCATTTTGCGCAAGCCCAGCCTTTTTCAAAAAGCCGTTGAGGGCACTATTCGTGGGGTGGCGCGGGGCTTGCTGCGGGTATTTTTCCGGCTTGAGGTAAGCGGGCTTGAGCATTTCAAAACCGTGGCAGGAAAAAATCAGGTCATTATTGCCAACCACATTTCTTACCTTGATGGTCTGGCCATGGCGGTGATGATGCCCGGCCGGCCGGCCTTTGCCATGAGCAGCAATGTCTATAAAAAAATGACCAAAAATAAAGCCATGCGCTGGCTGTTTGATAGTTTCGGCATTGTGCCAATTAGCGCGGGGCGTTTTGATGTGGTGGCGACATTATCACGGGTGGCGGCAGCGGGTCGTCCTGTCATGATTTTCCCGGAAGGGCGCCTCACCACTGACGGCAACATGATGCAGATAAAGGCCGGTGCGGCCATGGTGGCCGACGAAGCCAAAGCCAGCCTTGTGCCGGTTTATCTTGAAGGCTTTGAGCGCCTCAAGGGCCTCACCCCCGAGCTTGAGCGCGTTTATAATCAGCGCCGTTTTCCAAAATTGCGCATCAAAGTGCGCGCGCCTGAGCAATTAGATTTAGGCAGCACCACCGGCAAAGAGCGCACCGAAAACGCCGTAGAACAACTGCGCGAAATTATGCATAAGCTGCCCATCGACCCGCCCTTAGAGCAACCAACTTTGTTTCAAGCCCTGTGGCAAGCGGCTGAAAATCACGGCTTTAACAGCACAGCGATGATTTCGGCCACGGGTTATGTTGGCTATAGCTATCGCGCTATCATCAAAGATGCGCTGCGTTTATCGGCCAGCTTTGCGCGTCATAGTGAGCCGGGCGAAAATGTCGGCCTGCTCTTGCCCAATGGCACCGATGCGGTCAATAGCTTTTTTGGCCTGCAAGCCGCGGGACGCGTGCCCGCCATGCTCAGCCCGCGTATGTCGACGGCGAACCTTGCCAGCGTTATTAAAACAGCCGGCATTAAAAATATTATCACCAGCAAAAAAATGCTCACGCCAGAGCTGACACAAATTTGTGCCGAACAAGAGCCGCCGGTTAAAATCAAACTGATAGAGGATTTACGCAAAAAAATCCCCGTCACCGGCCGCATCGCCGCCAACTGGGCGCTACGTTCAGGCACATTGCCCATAGCAACGCGTAAAGCCACCGACCCTGCCGTAATATTTTTTACCGCCGGCAGCACCGGCGTGCCAAAAGGCGTGGCGCTGAGCCATGCTAATTTGCTGAGCAATATCGAGCAGGTTAAAAGCCGGGCTGGGCTCAACCCCAATGACCGCGTGTTTAATGCCATGCCCATGGCCCACAGCATTGGCCTTACTTGCGGCATGCTCATTCCGCTTATTTCTGGGGCGTGCATTCAGCAATATCGCGAGCCCTATAATTTAGCAACCGCCCAAGATGTTGAGAAATATTTCAAGGGTGTGGCCCGCGCCATCTATGATTTTGACACACGCGTGCTGATTGGCTCGGATAGTTTTCTCAATGGCGTGGCCGATGTCTCGCGGGCGGATAATTTTAACAATGTGCGCTTAATTTTTTCTGGCGCAGAAAAGCTGCAAGACAGCACCCGCCAACGCTTTATCGATAGCTACGATAAATTCATCTATGAGGGTTATGGAACAGCCGAAGCCGCACCCATCATTGCCATGAACCGCCAAGGCGACCGCAAACACGGCACGGTGGGCAAGTTTCTACCCGGCCTTGAGGTGCGCTTAGAAGAGGCCGCCGGCACTGGCGGCAGCCGGCTCTTTGTGCGCGGCCCCAATGTGGGTTTAGGTTATTATAAAAATGACCAGCCCGGCGTGTTACAGCCCATCACCGATAAAGATGGCTGGTTTGATACGGGCGATATTGTGCGTGTCGATACACAAGGCTTTGTGAGTTATATTGATAAAGCCAGCAATTTTGTGCAGCAAAATAATGCAACTGTATCGCTGAGTGCCATCGAGCAATCGGCAAAGCAGCTTTGGCCCGAGGCAAAATTAGCCGCTATGGCCAATGCCGCAGGCGGCATTACGCTTTTTACCGATAACGCCACCATGAATAATCAACAGGCTGTACAAAGCTTGTTGCCCCAGCATGCGGGCCTTGGCGCGGTCAATCTTGATGTGCGGGTGATTGAGCATTTCCCCATACTGGCCAGCACCGAAAAACCCGACCGCGCCAGCCTTAGCTTAATGCTGGCTAATGCTGCCGAAATTGTGGTGTCGCGGGCTTCGGCTGTTACTGTTGTGGCGCCCCAAATTGCCAAGGCCAAACCAGCACCAGCTGTAAAAACCCCGGTTGTAAAAACTATTGAGGCAAAATAGCGCAACAGATAGGTATAAAAACTTAGCGGCTTTTTATATAGGCAAGGATTTTGCCAAAGTTGCTGATGATGTGCTCGCCCGCAATCGCCGCGGGCGCTTTACCTAAACGATAAATGCGGCCAACGCCTGCGGCCTGTGCGGCGATACTGTCGCGTGGGTTATCGCCCACGGCAATAGAGGCCGCCATATCTATATCAAGGCTGGCTTGTGCGGCTAAAAACATGCCAGGTGCTGGTTTGCGCCACTCATGCTCTTGCGCATATTGTGGTAGGCTGGCCTCTGGGTGATAGGGGCAATGCCACACGCCCGCCAAGGGCGCACCCGCCAAGCTTAGCTCATGCCTCACCCATTGCATCAGCCTATCAAACTCTGCCTCTGTGCCAAGGCCGCGACCAATGCCCGATTGATTGGTACAAACCACCAAAGCATAACCAGCCCTATGGGCCGTTTGCAGTAACGCAAAAATACCCTCCTGCCAATCCCAGCGCGCGCGGGTAAAGACATAGCCATGGTCAATATTTATTACACCATCGCGGTCTAAAAATAATGCAGCTTTAGGCATAATCGCTCTTCATAATGGGGCGCGGTGCGCCTATATAACATGAATGAAGAATTTTTTGATTAAGTTTCTTATTTTTGGAGGAGCGCTGATGTGGCTTTTTAACCCAGCAGCCAAAGCGGCCGCACCCGTAACTGCCGGCAGTGCCTATGATTATAGCTTTACCAGCATTGATGGCAGCCCGCTGCCACTGGCCAATTTTAGGGGCAAGGTATTGCTGGTAGTCAATACGGCCAGCCAATGCGGCTTTACCAATCAATATACCGATTTGCAGGCGCTCTATGATCGCTATCGTGAGCGCGGCCTTGTGGTGTTGGGCGTGCCCAGCAATGATTTTGGTCAGCAGGAACCCGGTGCTGAAAGCGAGATTAAAAAATTCTGCGAAATAAACTTTAATGTCGATTTTCCGCTCACCAGCAAAAATAGCGTCAGCGGCGCAAATGCAGCGCCCTTTTACCAATGGGCGGGCGAACAAGCCGGCTTGCTGGGTCGGCCAAAATGGAATTTTCATAAATATCTGATTGGCGCCGATGGTCGTTTTATCGATTGGTATGCATCAACCACCAACCCGCTCAGCGATAAGCTTGTTGCTGCCATTGAACTTGCCCTAAAACAAATAGAGCCAGAGCAAACACAACCGTGAGCAAGCATAAAGCAAAAATTGTGAGCGCGCCCTACCCGCCCGATAACCTGCCCGACATCGTCAATAATATATGGCAAGAATTACAAACGGGTGCGGCACAGCGTCAGCATGCTTTTCATACGGCCATGCTGTGCAACATCGATGCTAACGGTCAACCCACCGGCCGCGTAGTGGTGCTGCGTGGCGCTGATAGCACCACACGGCAAGTTTGGTTCCATACCGATGCCCGCGGCCCAAAAGTGGCCGCACTTAAAAACAACCCTGCCGCATGTTTTGTTTTTTATGATGCCGCCGCCGGTTTGCAAATCAGAGCCAGCGGCACGGCCAGCATTCATCAAACCGATAATATCGCCGACGAGGCTTGGCATAAAACGCGCATTTTTAGCCGGCGCTGTTATTTGATTACAGCGCCACCCGGTACGGTTAGCGCAAAAGCCGATTCTGGCCTGCCGCCCGAGCTACAAGGCAGCAAGCCCGAACTTTCGGCACATGAGCAAGGCCGTGAGCATTTTTGCGTTATCAGGCTAACCTTGCAGCATTTAGACTGGCTGCTGTTAGATGCCCGTGGCCATATTCGTGCCGATTTCAGCTGGCAGCATAATGATTGGCAGGGCCGCTGGTTAATTCCCTAGAAATCGGCATCAAGGCTGGACAGCGTGCGCCGGCAAGGCTAATTTAGCGCCATGTTCAACCTTAAAGGTCGGAGTTAGCCTATGATAAAAACGTTCGCCGCTATGCTAGTGACGTTATTGTTAGCTGTGGCACCCGCCCACGCTAGCGGAGGCCGTACCATGGATTCTGAAAATACTTTAGTGCTGACCCTCAAAGATGGCGACGTGCTGATTAAACTGCGCCCAGACCTTGCCCCCAAAACTGTGGCCCGCATCAAAGAGCTGGTGCGTTTAGGTTTCTATGATGGGCTTAAATTCCATCGGGTGATTGAAGGCTTTATGGCACAAACGGGCGACCCCAAGGGTGATGGCACCGGCGGCTCTGGCCAAAAACTGCCAGCCGAGTTTAACAGCCTCAGCCACCAGCGCGGCGTTGTTTCAATGGCCCGCGCGCAAGACCCCAACAGCGCCGACAGCCAATTCTTTATTGTGTTTGCCGATGCGTCCTTCCTCGATAAACAATATACCGGCTTTGGCGAAGTGGTGCAGGGCATGGAGTTTGTCGATAACATTAAAAAAGGCAGCCGCACGCAAAATGGCTCGGTGAGCGATCCGGATAAAATTGTGCGTCTGCGTGTTCAAGCCGACGTGAAATAGCGATGGCGCCGGCAAACAAAATTAGTTTGCTGCGCCTCATACTACCTTATTTGCGCCCCTATCGCTTCATGGTGATAGGGGCGTTTTTATCGCTGATTATCGCTGCGGCAACCGTGCTGGCTTTGGGTCAGGGCTTGCGCGCGGTGATTGATAATGGCTTAGCTTTGGCCAATGCGTCCGCGCTTAATCAAAGCTTGCTGTGGCTCTTGCTGGCGGTGTTTGTATTGGCCGGCTCTACATATGCGCGCTTTTCGTTAGTGTCTATACTGGGCGAGCGCGTGGTGATTGATTTGCGCCGCGATATTTATCGGCACCTGCTGCGGCTTGATGCGCAATGGCAAGAGCAAGTGCGCTCGGGCGATATTGTCACGCGCCTTACCACCGATGCCACCTTGCTGCAAACTTTGGTTGGTTCATCGGCCTCTATGGCGCTGCGCAATATTTTGCTGCTGCTGGGCGGCTTGATTTTATTGGCGCTGACCAGCCCTGGCCTCACGCTCACCATTGTTATTGCGGTGCCGCTGGTGGTGGCGCCTATTTTATTTTTAGCCCGACGCGTGCGCAGCCTCTCGCGTGAAAGCCAAGAGCGCGTGGGCGATGTTGGCGCACACCTTGAGGAATCGGTTAGCCAATTACGCACCATTCAGGCTTTCGGCCATGAGGCCGCCAGTGAGCAGTTTTTTTCAAGCACTGAAAATCGGGCGTGGCAAAGCGCCAGCAAGCGCATTCGTACCCGTGCGCAACTCACTGCTGCGGCCATTGGTATAATTTTTGGGGCGATTGGCGTGGTGCTGTGGCTGGGTGGCCATGCCGTGCTGGAAGGCCGCATGAGTGCGGGGCAGCTCTCGGCTTTTATTTTTTATGCGGTGTTGGTGGCGGGTGCTGTTGCGGCCATTTCTGAAGTATGGGGCGATGTGATGCGCGCGGCCGGTGCGGCCGAGCGTTTAACCAGCCTGCTGATGTTGCGCCCTGCTATTAGTAGCCCCGCTTATCCGCAACCAGCGCCGCCCAGCAATAATGCTGTGGTTGAACTGCAAAATGTGGGTTTCTTTTACCCCTCACGCCCTGATTTGGCGGCTTTGCAAAATGTATCTTTTACACTGAAGCCCGGTGAGCATGTGGCACTGGTGGGCCCCAGCGGCGGCGGTAAAAGCACAATTTTATCTTTGTTGTTGCGCTTCTACGACCCGCAACAAGGGCGCATTTTATTAGGCGGCACCCCCCTGCCAGAGCTTGACCTTGCCGATATTCGCAGCTTGTTTGGTGTGGTCACGCAAGAGCCAGTTTTATTTAACGGCACCATTGCCGATAATTTGCGCTTTGGCAGGGCAGACGCCACCTTGGCAGAAATGCACGCCGCCGCCAAAGACGCCAATGCGCTAGAATTTATCGAGCGCTTGCCACAAGGTTTTGACACACAGCTTGGCGCTCGCGGGCAAACACTATCGGGCGGGCAGCGGCAAAGGTTGGCTTTGGCGCGCACCCTGCTGCGCAACCCCGCAATTTTGCTGCTCGATGAAGCAACCTCGGCCCTTGATGCCGAAAATGAGCATCTGGTCCAAGAAGCACTGCAAAAACTGATGCATGGGCGCACAACTTTAGTGATTGCCCATAGGCTAGCCACCATCATGCATGCCGATCGTATTTTAGTTTTAGATCAAGGGCGCATTGTAGCCAGCGGTACACATAACGAGCTTGTGGCGCAAGGCGGGCTTTATGCGCGTTTAGCCGAGCTACAATTTAACAAGCCCCATAACGCTTAAGCTCAGCTCTCGGTTATTAAAAAACTAGGCCAGCACGCGCAAGGGCGCTGCTGCCGGAGCCGCTTGCTGCACGGGGGCTGCCAGCGCATTTTCGGCGATGGTGCGCAAATCGGCCAAAATATCTTCCTGCCGGCGCAGCAATTGCAAATGCGCGGGCTGCAAGGCCCGTTGTGTTTCTGGCAGGGTTAAAATTGTTTGATAGAGCAGGCCCAAATCTTCAAGGCTGCGCTGGCCATTAAATAATATCTGCCGACCCTTCTCGGTGTGGCGGCATAATTGTACCCCGCCCCCAACCTCACCATCCGCTGTTGGCGGCAAACAAATAAGCAGCAAATTGGGGCTGAGCGTGGTGAGTACATAATCTTGTGGCTCTTGCTGCTGCCAATTGCCCGACAAATGCAAAAACTCTTGCCGTGCCACGCCATGCTGCACTAAGCAGATGCGCTCAAGCAAATGCCCAACACCGGCTAAAAATATATTATCTTCAGGCGCAGCAAGGCGGCTTGAAAGCACATCCATGGTGGCGGCATCGGCCATGCTGATGGCCAGCACAAAACTTTCAGAATCGGCAAAGCCATTTAAATTTTTGGCCTGCGGATGACGACGACGCGCATAAGCCGCAAGGCTGGCATCAAAAGCCGCGGCATGGGCCTTGGCCACTTGCCAATCGCATTGCAATTGGCCTTGATGGCGCAACCGGCCATTCTCACCCGCCCGCACGGCAATATGCAGCACATTATCGGTAAAAGTATAGGTGACATGGCTGCTATTTTTATCGGCCGCCACAAAGCCCCAGCCGCGCGCCTGCAAAACAGGCTTTTTCTTACCCTGATGTTGCCACAGAAGGCCGGTTTGTTGCTGTTGATTAGCTGCCATGCGCCACCTTTATGTGTGGGTTAACCGCCGACCGAATCACCTGTCTTGAGAACAGCACAGCCGCAGTTAAGAAGCCGTTAAAACCCCGTCCTTTGCCGAAATCAGCTTGATTTTTTCTGATACACAGCGCAGATTGTCGCCTGATTGGTTAACCAAAGGCTTGAGGCGCATGGCAAAAGAAGATTTGTTAGAATTTCCTGGTATTGTCACCGAATTATTGGCTAACGCCATGTTTAGAGTGAAGCTCGATAATGGCCATGAGGTCATTGCCCACACATCGGGTAAAATGCGTAAAAACCGTATCCGCGTTTTGGCCGGCGATAAGGTCAATGTTGAGATGACCCCCTATGACCTCACCAAAGGCCGCATCAATTTCCGCCACAAATAAAATTTCTGCGAATAATATTTCTGCTTGGCCGCCCTTTATTCTGGCGTCAGGCTCGCCGCGGCGGCGTGAGTTATTGGCGCAAATTGGCGCAGTGCCCAAGCTTATTATCAATGTCGATATTGATGAAACCCCACTGCCGCAAGAATTGCCGCAACACTGCGCTGTGCGTTTGGCCTGCGCCAAAGCCATGGCCGCGCAAGCACTGCATGGCGATGCGCTCATTTTAGCCGCCGATACTATTGTTGCCTGCGGGCGGCGCTTTTTGCCCAAGGCCGAGAATGCAGCCGAGGTTATGCGCTGTTTACAGCTTTTATCGGGCCGGCGGCATCGGGTTTATACCGCTGTTGCGGTAGCACAGGCCGGCACGCTGCGGCATAAGCTAACAAGCAACATGGTACGTTTTAGGCGCTTAAACACGCACGAAATATCGGCTTATGCCGAAAGTGGCGATGGTTTTGGCAAAGCCGGCGGTTATGCTTTGCAAGGGGCGGCCGCTCAATTTATTGATTTTATCAGCGGCACGGCCAGTGGCATTATTGGTCTGCCACTCGCAGAAACAGCGCAGCTGTTACGCCAAAAAATGCCGCCACCATGAGTGCCGCTTTAACCATTTTAGCCGACGAAACCGACGGCCTCAGGCGCGTATTGGTGCTGGATAAAAAACAGCAACCGCTGGATTTTTATGCCGAGCGCGTGGCGCAGCCCGACCAAGCGGGGCTTATCGACCAATGGCAATTTATGCAAAAGCAAGGCTTGGGCGCTTTTATGCAAAATGCGCAAAATCTGCGCGGCTTTTGGCCGGAAAGTCGCAGCAAAGGCGCTGCCAGCATTTTACAAATACGCGCCAGTGCCAAAACCGCCCTCACCTATGGCAGCGATAAAGCCCCAACCTTAACGCATAAGCTGGCCTTTGCCAGTGCGGCGCTGGCTTTGCAAACAGATATGCCCAAAGCGGTTATGCTCTCGACGCAATTGCGACTTAGCCAGCCGGATTACCAGCCACCCCTAAGCCTCACAGACTATCAACCCACACAAGGCGCTTTTGCAAAGGCCAGTTTTGTGGTGCGCCGAGGGGCGCTGGCTTTAACAGCAGCACAGCTTAAGGCCGAGGCCGAATGGCTGTTAAACCAGTCTGAAAATATTCCTATAGCCGCGCCCAGCTTGCTGCTGCGCGCCATCCGTGATTATGGCTATAGTGCGGCGGCCATTATTGTGGCCAAGGCAGCGCTGGCCAATAATATGCCGCCAAGTTTGGCAACGCCAATACAGATAAAGCCCGAGCCGCTGGCCCCTTATGACGAGCGCATCGCCAGCTGGCAGCAGGCCGAAGTGAAGCTGCCGCAAGGCGGGCAATTTTGGCTAGAAACCACCGCACTGGGCTGGTGCATCGATATTGATTGCCCACCCGACAAAGCCGCAGACGCACTGCTGCTGGCCACCACACAGATTAAACTACGCAACCTTTCAGGCATGATTCTGATTGATTTGCCAGGTGCGCCACAAGGCAAGGCGGCCGAAAAAGCGCTGTCTGCCGCGAAAGCCGCGCTCGCCCAAGACCCAGCAGGGGCCGAAATTTATTATCAGCCGCGCTTGGGCTTGGTGCAAATTAGCCGCACGCGCCGCCATGCCAGCCTGCCCGAGGTGCTGCACCATGAGTAATTCACCATGAATAATTCACCCAAATGCCCCATATGCAGCAAACCACCCCAGCCGCATTTGGCGCCATTTTGCAGCAAAGCCTGCGCCGACCGAGATTTACACCGTTGGCTTGCGGGCGTTTATGTTGTGCCAAGCGATGAAACGCCAGAAGCGTTGGAAGATTATCCGCAAGGCCGCTCGGAAGATAATGGGCAAGAATATAACCAAGAAATGGCACCACAAACCAGCCAACAAGACGACGAACAAGCTCGGTAATGGCTGAAAACTGAGCTTTTTTCTGTCTTTACAGAGACCGCCCGCCTCATCTATAAAGACGCTTGCCCAAAATGGCAGGCCCAGGTAGCTCAGTCGGTAGAGCAGAGGACTGAAAATCCTCGTGTCGGCGGTTCGATTCCGTCCCTGGGCACCATTGGCTTTTCTATAGTCTTGTATAGCCTTCTATAGAGCCGAACAAATCCCGATAAAACAAAGCTTAATCTTCTATAGTCTTCTATAGTCACCCATAGACAGCGCTCGATTGTGTTGGCATATTTGTTGGCATATTTTTCCTTGCTACAGAAACGCACCAACAAAATGCTCCTAACGCCAAAACCATATCTTGGAGCCTACAAAAACAAATATTTGCGTTTGAAATTTTATAAATGCGTCAAAAAATTTTTTAAAGCCTTCGTTTTTCTTTTAGTTCTTTTTATAACAGCGAAGTTATTTTATGATGCGCGGCAGAGCGATACCACTGGTATATCGGCATCTGTTGTATTCAGTATATTTGCAATATTGTTTAGCTGCGGCGCTTACCTGTTCACCAAGGAAAAATTTCGACTAGATTTATTTGAAAAACGCTGGGAAGTGTACACTTCTTTACTAGACTTCTGTAGTTACGCATTAAACAATGGAAATCTAAGAGAAAGAATAGAAAACAACTCCGCCAGAATCGAAGCACTAAAAGCTGCCCATCATTCATTTCGTGCTCAGGGCTGGCACAAAAGCCAAGTATTGTTTGGCAGTGATGTTCACAACCTACTCAACGATATGGATAAAACCTTTTATTGGCTTATAAGCCATCAAGAACCGCCCGAAGAAGAAGGCGAAAGAAATCAATGGGCCAAGAAGCAAGTTGAGCATCTAGATTTTATATTTACAACAATGCTAAACCTGCCGCTACACTTCAGACCTTATATGTATTTTGGCGATTTTAAAAACTAGCTTTTAAAAATGGCCAAGAAATAAAGCTAGCTATTTATCTGCCTGCAAATAATCCTGCCATGGTTGGTCGTTTATCAGTAACTGGCGGGCGACCAAGCCACCGCTCATAACTTTAAACATAATGGCAAAGCGCTGCTGGCCACTCAGCAATAACTCGTTGAGGCGTGACGCATAGTCTTCAGGCACATAAAACTCGTGAGCGTCCGTAAGCTTTGCGTCATGGCGCGGTAAAATCAGCAGGCATGCCGTGCTTTGTGGCGCTGTCGGTTCAGCACAGGCAATACGCGACATACTATTGGGCACCGCTATGCAAACGCAATCGCCCTCATCCTTAACATCTGCTGGCATGGGCAATTTATAGCGAATAAAGTGGCCATAAAGTAAGTCGCGCGGGTCATAACCGACAATAGGTAAAGTAACCGCGGGCGCCTGCGACAGACGCCATTGCATCTGCCCCCACAGCAATATCAGCATCACCATGGGTAAAAGCAAAACAGCCAAATGCCATTTTTTATTTATTGCTGCCATAGTTTTTGCCCTAGAAATTTTTGCAAACGCTTAAGCACAGTGCCCAACAATAGCAGAGCAATGCCGGTTACAATCAGGCCGAACCCTGTTTGCAGCAAGCTGCCAAATAGCTCTAAGTAACCAACACAAAGGCGCAAAGCGATGAACCAGAAAGCCAGATTAAACAGCCAGCGCAAATGCAGAGTTGCACCAACCCAGCCAAGATAAAGCCAATAGACGATAAAGCCCAGCATGCTGGCCAGCGCCCACTCGCCATGCGGCAAAAGCAAGGGCATAAAGCCAAGGCCAATCGATAATAAAACAAATTGCGTGAGGCGATGTTCAGGGTCGTTTAAAAGGCGCTGCCGCACCATCAACGCCCAGACTAAAAGCCCAGCGCAAGCTATAAAAAACATCTCGCGCGGAAAATAATTTTTCTGCATCTGCACCATGTCTTGGTACAATTGATTGCTATCAACCGACCATGCCGATTGTGCCATGGTGACAAGGGCCGCAGTAAGTGCCAGCGATAAATTACGAATGGTTTGTGGCCAGACCGGCCATGCAGCCAGCCGCGAGATTGAAGCGGGCAGCAGCAATATAAACAACAGCAAGGGCAAACTTTGCAGCACGATAATAGGCGGATCAAGCTCAAACAGAACGACAAAAACAAAAAATAGCAAACTGCAAAGCCATGCCGTCACGGTCAATTGCCACCGCGCCCAGATGAACAACATGGGCGAGGTCATCAGCAGCCACAAACCCAGCGGCTGCCAATCGGGTGCTTGCGTTTGAAACACCTGACCCAGCAAAGCAATAAATGTAAGAGTAAGGCCAAACAGCCCTAACAGCAGGGCTTCGCGCCAATTCTGTCTTGCGGGTGGGAGAGACCAAATAGCAGCGGCCACGGCACCATTCAAACATAGATGCAGCAATATTTTTGTGGCGCCACCTAAATATTGCCAATTAGCCGCCACCAGTGACAACACCCCCAATAAAATTGCCAACACACCAATGCCGGTGGTGCCGCGCAAAAATTGCGGCAATGTGCTCTGGCTTTCAAACTCGATGATTGCCGCAGATTGCTCGGCGGTAATGAGATTGGCATTTTGCCATTTTAGTAATTTATTTTTTAGGCGCATGGGCCAAAGCTAATCGGCTTTACCTTTGCTGTAAAGCCGCAATCTGTTGAGCCGTAATCTGTTGAGCCGCAATCTACTGGGCCTCAATCTACTGGGCCGCAACCGTGCCGTGTAAATCATAGGCATCGGCCTTGGTGATTTGCACTTGCACAATATCACCCACTTGCAAACTAGCCGCACCTTTGATTTTAACCTGACCATCAATCTCAGGCGCATCGCCTTGGCTACGGCCCAGGGCTTGCTTGCCTTTTATCTCATCGATAATAACCGGCAGCGTTTGCCCCACCTTTTGTTGCAGGCGGGCGGCACTAATGGCTTGCTGCGTTTGCATAAAGCGATGCCAGCGCTGCTCTTTAATGTCTTCCGGCACGGCGGCGGCCACATTATTGGCTTCTGCCCCCGACACCGCCTCGTAGCGGAAACAACCGACGCGGTCGAGCTGCGCCTCTTGCAGCCATTGCAGCAGATATTCAAACTCGGCCTCGGTCTCGCCCGGAAAGCCGACAATAAAGGTTGAGCGCAAGGTCAGCTCGGGGCAAATTTTGCGCCAATTTTGCACACGCTCGAGGGTTTTTTCGCTGCTCCCGGGGCGGCGCATGCGCTTCAGCGTATCGGGGTGCGCATGCTGAAATGGTATATCAAGATAAGGCAAAATTTTGCCACTGGCCATAAGCTCGACCGCGGCATCAACATGCGGGTAAGGATAGACATAGTGCAAGCGCACCCAAGCGCCCAGCTCGCCCAGCTCTTTGGCTAAATCATAGAATTTGGCTTTAACCGCGCGGCCCTGCCATTGGCTTTCGGCATATTTAATATCGACACCATAAGCGCTGGTATCTTGCGAGATCACCAGCAGCTCTTTAACGCCGGCTTTTACTAAACGCTCGGCCTCGCGCAACACATCAGCGGCGGGACGGCTGACTAAATCGCCGCGCAATTTTGGAATAATGCAAAAGCTGCAGCGGTTATTGCAGCCTTCCGAAATTTTAAGATAAGCATAATGACGCGGCGTAAGCTTAATGCCTTGCGGCGGCAATAAATCAACAAAGGGATTATGCACAGGGGGCGCCGCTTGATGCACCGCCTCTACCACGCTTTCATATTGCTGTGGGCCGGTAATGGCTAAAACATGCGGGTATTTTTCTAAGATACGCTCGGGCTCGGCACCAAGGCAGCCCGTCACAATCACCTTGCCATTTTCGGCCAAGGCCTCGCCAATCGCCGAGAGGCTCTCTTCGCGGGCGCTATCTAAAAAGCCGCAGGTATTAACAATGACCACATCTGCGCCGGCATAATCGCCAGACATCTGATAACCTTCAGCGCGCAATTGTGTGAGAATACGCTCAGAATCAACCAGCGCTTTAGGGCAGCCCAAACTCACTAAGCCGAGCTTGGGGGCGCCAGTCTTAGGGGCACCAGTCTTAGGGGCACCAGTCTTGGGGGCATCTTGTTTTACAGCGTTCTGTTTTTGCATATTAACTCAAGGCTCTTGTGCATTTGCGGTTATGGGCTTGTTTAGCACGGCAAATATATCGCTGTCAAAACCATCATTGCTTGCCGAATCTCGCATTTCGTTTACACTACTGCATTAATGACTCTCACCGCCTTCAATATCTCCGATTTGCCGCCCGCCGCCAGCCTTCTGCCCTATCTGCAGCGCATGGAAGCTTGCCGCTGGTATAGCAATTTTGGCCCGCTTAATGTCGAGCTGGAAGAAGCTGTGGCACAGCTTTACCGCAAAGAAGATAAATCGGGCGATGCTTTGCCCATTCAAACGGTGACATTATCAAACTGCACCTTAGCGCTGGAAATTGCGCTGCGGCTTATGGTGAAGCCCACAGCCGATGGCGCCAAACGCGTGCTGATGCCCGCCATCACTTTTCCGGCTTGTCCGCAAGCGGTGCTGGCGGCCGGGGGCGAGCCTGTTTTAGCAGATGTTGATTTACAAAGCTGGCAACTGAGCCCCGCACTGGCCGCCGCGGTTCATGCGCGCACGCCGCTGGCCGCTGTAGTGCCAGTGGCCATTTATGGCATGCCAGTGCCTTTGGCCGAGTGGGAGGCCTTTTGCCAAAAAAATAATGTGGCTCTTATTATTGATGCGGCCGCCGCGTTTGAAATTCAAGCCGTGCCAAAAACGGGGGCAGTGGTGGTGAGTATGCATGCCACCAAAGCTTTTGGTGCAGGCGAAGGCGGGTTACTGCTGACGCGTGATGCCGAATTGCGCGACGCCACAAGACGCATGAGCAATTTTGGCTTTGTCGGTCGCGAGAGCCAATCTTATGGCACCAATGCCAAATTATCTGAGTTTCATGCCGCTGTCGCTTTGGCACAACTCGCCCGCTGGCCGGAAACCAAGCGCAAACGCCGCCAACTTTTTGAAAAATTGCGCTCGGAATTACCCACCATCGCCCAGCCGCATAGTGCCTTAGGCAAAGCCGTGCCGGCATCGGTGCTTTTAGCCCTGCCCGATGGCCTCGCCCCGCTGCTTGCCGATTATTGTGCGCGCCAAAAAATTACCACACATCGCACCTATCTGCCGCCGCTTTACCGGCATTTGCATTTTCAGCATATGCAACTGGCGAACCGTGAAGGCATCACCATAACGCCGCACAATAGTGCCGAAGCAGCACAGCATATGCCAACATGCGAAAAACTTTTGGGCAGCCTCTTGGGTGTGCCGTTTCATCCCTTTCTCAGCGCCAGCGACCTACAGACTTTAGGTCGCGCGCTCAAAGACGGACTTAAAACCTATGGCTATTAAGCTAGTAATAGCGGGTGCAGGCGGGCTTGGCCGTGAGATTGCGCTTTATGCCACAGCGCTGGGGTGGGAAGTTGTTGGCTTTATCGACGACACCAAAACACAAGACGATAAATTATTGCAGCCTATTTTAGGCGGGCTTAGCAACCATCAGCCCCGGCAAGATTGCCAATATCTGGTGGCGATTGGCGATAGCGCCGCGCGCGCCAAAATTGCCGCACAGCTTGCCAACAAGGGCGCGCATTTTGCCACCTTGCTGCATCCGTTGAGTGTGGTGGCGCCCAGCGCCGAAATTGCCGCCGGCAGCATGATTGCGCCTTTTAGCTGCATTGGCCCCAACAGCCAAATTGGCGCGCATAGTTTAGTGAATTGTCACAGCTGCATTGGCCATGATGTGCATCTGGCCGATTATGTCACAGTAGCGCTCAATGCCTCTGTTTGCGGCTATAGCATTTTACGCGAAGGCGCTTTTGTGGCGTCAAATTGCGTGATAACGCCGCACGCCGAAATTGGCGCTTATGCTAAAATTGCCGCTGGCAGTGTGGTGTATGGCAACATCGCCGACAAGGCCGAAGCTTTGGGCAATCCCGCCCGTACCAGAACATAAAAGAGCCGCCCATGAGTACCAACCATATCCCCTTTAATCGCCCCTATTTTATTGGCAAAGAGCTGCTTTATATTGAAGAGGCCGTCACGAAAAACCGTCGGCTTTCGGGTGCGGGTGAGTTTACCAAACGCTGTGCTGCGTGGCTGACCCAACATTTGGGCGTGCATAAAAGCATTATCACCCACTCTTGCACCGCCGCGCTTGAGATGGCCGCTATCCTCACCGACCTTGGCCCTGGCGATGAAGTGATTATGCCCTCTTTCACTTTTAGCTCAACGGCCAATGCGGTGGTGCTGCGTGGTGCCACACCCGTATTTGTTGATATTCGTCCCGATACACTCAACATCAACGAAAATCTCATCGAACGCGCCATCACCAAAAAAACTAAAGGCATTTGGCCCATTCACTATGCCGGCTATCCCGCAAATATGAGCGCAATTATGTCGATTGCGCGCGCTCATAATATTCCCGTAGTTGAAGATGCCGCGCAAGCGCTGCTCTCGCAGCATGATGGCCGCTATATGGGCACAGTGGGCGATTTTGGCTGCTTGTCTTTTCATGAAACCAAAAATGTTATTGCGGGCGAAGGCGGGGCCTTGCTCATAAACAACCCCACTTACGCGCACCGCGCTGAAATTATTTGGGAGAAAGGCACCAACCGCGTTGATATGCTGCGCGGCCTTGTTGATAAATATACCTGGCTGGATATGGGCTCGTCTTATGCGCCGTCCGAGCTTATCAGCGCGTTTTTGTTAGCCCAGCTTGAACATGCCGAAAGCATTATTGCCAACCGGCGCGCCAGCCACGCGCTTTACCAGCAAAAATTAGCGCATTTGCAAAATATGATTATTTTACCAAAAGCCGATAGCGCCACGGCTGGCAATGGTCATATTTTTTATATTTTGCTGCGCACTGCCGCCGAGCGCGAAGAAATGCGTCATGCCCTCACTGCGCAAAGCATTAATGCGATTATTCATTATATCCCGCTGCATTCGGCGCCAGCTGGCTTAAAATTTTGCCGCACCGATGGCGGCACGCTGCCTATCACCGATGATTTAAGCGCGCGCTTGCTGCGCCTGCCGCTTTATTACGGCATGCAGGAAAGCGAGATTGATAGCGTGGTGCAGGCCATTGAAAACTTTTATGTCAAAAGGAAAAGCGCATGACCCAACAGCCCGTAGCAAGCCTTTATGGCGTTAAAGAACGCACCGAGCTGCGCGACAAATTCGACCAGCACGCCGAGGAAATCAGGCTGCTTGGCTACACTGTGGTAGATAGCGGTTATAGTGATGCCGAACTTGCCGATTTTCGGGCGCGGCTTGATGCGCTGCAAGAGCAGCAAACCAAAGCCGCAGGCGGTGTTGCCGCACTTAAAGCCATTGGCGAAGCCAATACCGTGCGGCTCTTGCTGGCCGAAGATGATGCCTTTATTAAAACAGCCGCCAACGCCAATGTGATGGAAGTTTGCACGCGGCTTTTGGGCGATTATTTTATTCTCAACCAGCAAAATGGCATTATCAACCCTGCGGGCGAAGCACATCACCAAACCGCTTATCATCGCGATTTGCCTTATCAGCATTATGTCTCATCGCGGCCGCTTTCTATCTCGGCACTTCTGGCGCTTGACCCTTTTCGCACCGATAATGGCGCCACATGGATGATGCCCGCCTCACAGCACCGCGAGCCGATGCCTGCGGCCAGCACCATCGAAAAGCTTGAAGTGCAACTCACCGCGCCTGCTGGCAGCTATTTAATGTTCGATAGTATGGTTTATCACAGGGCTGGCAATAATCGCAGCAATGCCGTGCGGCGTGCGATTAATCATATGTACACCATACCATTATTTAAGCAGCAAATTGATATTCCCGCAGCTTGTGGCGAGCGCTACCGCACCCATGCGCAGGCGCGTTTACTGGGCTATGACAGTGCACCACCCACCAGCACAGCGGCCTTTCGGGCGCAACGTCTTGCCAAACAGGCGCAATAGTTTATGAGCAAGCGCGTCGCCATTGTGCAATCAAGCTATATTCCGTGGAAAGGCTTTTTTGACATTATCCGCCGTGTCGATGAGTTTATTCTTTATGATGATGTGCAATTTACCCGCCGCGATTGGCGCAATCGCAACCAGATAAAAACGGCACAAGGGCTGCACTGGCTGAGTATTCCGGTCAAAAGCAAGGGCC
This sequence comes from Rickettsiales bacterium, assembly GCA_027485855.1. Lineage (GTDB taxonomy): Bacteria > Pseudomonadota > Alphaproteobacteria > JAIXQD01. Next base: position 642,600 of record JAIXQD010000001.1, read on the forward strand.
GCTATGAGCAACTCATCTGCGAGACTGAAATCAGCGAGCCCAGCTGGGCCGAGCAGCATTGGCAAAGCATTCGTCATGCCTATGGCAAAGCGCCGGCTTTTGCCACGCATGGCGCACGGCTACAAAAAATATTTGAAAGTGCCGCACAGCAAACGCTGTTATCATCGGTCAATGGTGTGCTCTTGCGCGAGATTTGTGCGTGGCTGGGGCTTAACACCAAAATCACTTCATCGCTTGATTATGTGGCACAGGGCAGCAAAACCGAGCGCTTAGTCAGCTTATGTTTAGCGAGCAAAGCCACGGCCTATTTATCGGGCCCTTCGGCCAAAGCCTATATGGAGCCCGAGCAATTCAGCGCGCATAATATCGCCCTCGATTACATAGATTACGGCCCCTACCCCACTTATGCGCAGCTGCATGGCGCGTTTGTGCATACTGTGGCTATTGTCGATCTGTTGCTGCATATGGGCGATAACGCCAAAGACTATATCAAGCCAGAGGCCGCATGAAAGATATCACCAGCGCTGTTGCCGATTATTACGCTCATAAATTACAAACCCATGGTGTTACGCCCCTTGGTGTAGATTGGCGCGATGAGAACTCGCAAGAAAATCGCTTTGCGCAGTTGCACAAAGTTTTTTTGCATGCGCCACAAGCCAGCATTGGCGATATTGGCTGTGGCTATGGCGCCCTTTTGCCTTACTTACGCCGTCATGGCCACAAAGGCGATTATCATGGTTTTGACATAGCCGACGAAATGATTACCGCGGCCAAAGCCCAACATGCCGACCCCGCCAGCGCTTTTCATGTAGCAGCACAGCCAGAGGCCGCCTTAGATTATTTAGTGGCATCTGGCATTTTTAATGTGCGCTTGCGTTTTGAGCCCGACGCTTGGCGCGATTACATGCTGCACACTTTGCAACAGCTGCACCATAAATCACGGCACGGCTTTGCTTTTAATTGCCTGACCAGCTATAGCGACCCCGAGCGCATGCGCGATGATTTATTTTATGTCGATCCGTGCTGGCTGTTTGATTATTGCAAGCGCAATTTCAGCAAACAGGTGGCGCTGCTGCATGATTACGGGCTTTACGAATTCACCATCCATGTGCGCAAGGAGCAGCCATGAAACAACTGATTATTTTTGGCGCCGGCGACATTGCCGAGCTGGCCCATTTTTATTTTACCACCGATGCCAAAAGAGAGGTAGCGGCCTTCACGGTGGATGCCGAATATATCACCGCGCCCACATTTTGGGATAAGCCCGTGGTGGCCTTCGAAGATATTAACAAGCTTTATCCGCCCGAAAAATATGATGCGTTTGTGGCGATTAGCTATGCGCAAATTAATCAGCTGCGCGCCAAAAAATGCGCCGAGCTGCGCGCCATGGGCTATAATTTAGCCAGCTATGTCAGCAGCAAGGCTACTTATTTTAGTAATTTTGTTTGTGGCTGGAATTGCTTTATTTTAGAAGACAACACCATTCAGCCCTTCGTCACCATTGGCAATAACGTCACGCTGTGGAGCGGCAATCATATTGGCCACCACTCCACCATCGAAGATAATGTATTTATTGCCTCGCATATTGTGGTGTCAGGCCATTGCCGTGTCAAACAAGGCGCTTTTATTGGCGTAAACGCCACCATGCGCGATGGCATTACAGTGGGCGAGCAAGCGGTGATTGGGGCGGGTGCCTTATTGCTTAAAAGCACCGCCGACCGCGCCGTTTATCCGGGTAAAGCCACCGAGCCCATCGAAAAAACCTCTGACCAGCTTAAAAAAATCTAATGCGCTGGCGTGTTCTGGGCCATATTTTTAATGCGGCACAGCAAGCGCCTTTTATGCATAGCCATGCCGCCTATCCGATACCCGAATATTTGGGCAATGGCTTGCTGCGTATATTATTTACCACGCGTGACGCACAAAAACGCTCGCACCTCGCCAGCCTTGTTATCAATCTCTCGGCCCCACAAACAGTGTTGGATTTATCGACAACCGCGCTGCTGGCACCCGGTGAGATTGGCACTTTTGATGATAGTGGCGTCACAGCAGGCTGCCTTGTGCCCCACCCTGATGGCGACCGGCTTTATTATATGGGTTGGAATTTGGGCGTGCTGGCACCATGGCGCAATGCTTTGGGCGTGGCACTGCGGCCTAAGGGGCAAACGCATTTCACCCGCCTTAGCCCGGGCCCGCTTTTAGACCGCAGCCCCGCCGACCCTTATACGCTTTCTTATGGTCATGTGCTGCAACTCGGCGCACATGACTGGCGCTGGTGGTATGGCAGCTGCACCAGCTGGGGCAACAACCCTGAAGCCATGCGTCATGCCATTAAACTGGCCCGCAGCACCGATGGCATAAATTGGCAGCGCGATGGGCAGGCTGTGCTTGCGCCACAATCGCCAGATATTGCCCTGTCACGCCCATGGCTGCTGCAGCATAATGGGCAGTGGCATATGTGGTATTCTAGGCGTGCTGCGGGCGGAAATTATGTGCTGGCCCGCGCTGTTTCAGCTGATTTAGCACAATGGCAAAATGTCGGCGATGAGGTTTTTAACAACGCTGACGACACCAAACAATATGCCGCAACTTTTATGGCCGAGGGCGCACTTTATCTTATTTACGCCAGCGGACGATTTGGTGATAAAGGCCTTGCTTTAGCCATTGCCGAGAATCCATAAAATCATTATGCTTTCCGTCATGAAAAATGTTAAAGCCCCGCCTAAAAATGCACGCAAAAACCCGCCTCAAAAATCTGTTGCCGTAAAAAGGCAAGTAGCTAAAAAACTGCCCGCTAAAAAACTGCCCGTAAAACCGCTGGTTATATTCGGCAACGGCATTGTTTCGCTCATTTGCCAATATTTTTTTGAAAAGCATCTCAAACGCACCGTTGCCGCGCACACGGTGGAGCAGCAATGGCTGAATGGCGAGGATTATTACAACAAGCCCATTTATGCGCTCGACAAAATTAGCCAAAAAGCACGTCCCGCACAGCATGATTTTTTTATTGGTGTTGGCTACTCGTCCGAAAATAAATTACGCGCCAGCAAAGTCGCCACCATGAAAAAGCTGGGCTATAAGCCAGCCTCGCTCATTTCACCCACAGCGCGCATTCACCCATCGGCAAAAATTGGCGAGCATTTTATGCTGCTCGAGCGCGGCACCATTGAAGCTGATTGCGTCATTGGCCATAACGTGATGATTCAAAGCGGCGTGACCATCGGCAAGGGCACCATCATTGGCGACAACGCCTATATTGGCGATAATGTCAGCATTGGTGCCAACAGCAAAATTGGTGCCAACAGCACGCTGGTGCGCAATATAACCCTGCCGGCTAAAAGCAAAATCAGCGCCAAAAGTACGCATTGGCCAGAAAAAGAGGCGCGGGAATTACCAGCACACCCCGTGCAAAAACTCCTCGCCGAATATATTGCCCTCAAAAATGAGGGCACGGTCAAAAAATATCAGGCCTATATCAATTCTTATAAAACACTGATGCCGACCCTCCCCTTATGGTTAGCCTGCAACCTATACCAAACCATCTGGGCCTTAACGCGCAGCTCGCTGTTGAACAAACAATCTTATATTTATGAAGGCCTGTTTGCCGAAATGCGCGGCATAAAATCTGCTTTGGGGCAGCGTATCCAAGCGGCCGCCAAAAAATCACTGCCGCAAAAAGATAAAGCAAAAGCCAAAACAGTACCCGACAACCCAGAGCGCGTTTTATTTTATTTACCCTACGCCTGGCAGGGACAATCGATTATTGGCGACATTGCGCAAAAATTTAAAATTATCAAAGCCAGCAATCCAAAATGCAAATTTATGCTCATTGTCGGCGATGATTTTTGCCCCTCAAGCGAAAGTGTGATTGAGCATATCGCCGAATTATGGCGGCAGCAATTTGATGTGTTGTCAGCAATGCCGCCACAATTGCCCGCCTCGAATGCTTTTGCCGATAGCAATAAAATTGAGTTCACCAAGCTGGGACTTGATGTACAATATGTCGTTACCGACAAAGCCATTTCCTATGAGCGACGCATCATTGAAATGCAGCGCTGTGTTGACAAATTTAAGCCTGATATTGTGATGACCTTCTCTATAGAAAGCATATTAGACCAGCTTTTTGTGGGCCACTACCCCATGATGCGCTTTGGCCTTGGCGAACTTATTCCTATTTTCTCCAGCGATGGCGATTTGTTGATAACACCTTTTATCGTCAACGAGCTAAAGCCGCTGTTGAAATATCACGGCCTGAGTAACGATGCGGCCAATTATCGCCATGTGCATTTTCCGCTTAATCTTGTTGATTTTCGCGCTAAACGACGCAGCAATTACGGCTTTGCGCCCGATAAGTTTATTCTGTTGTCGGTTAGTCGCCACTTTGATGTTGGTGTTTATGCCGATGTCGTAAAAGAAGTGCGCCAATTTCTAGATAAAACGCCTGATGCCGTTTGGTATCTGGTGGGGCATCATGACGGCGCAACGCCCGAATTACTCAACCACAAACAAATCCATCTTTTGCCGCCCAGCAATGATGTTGATGGCATGCTGGGCGTGGCCGATACTTACATTGTTTGCACACCGGGTGGCGGCTTTACCGTTGCAACCGCCCTCAGCATTGGCTTGCCCGTATTGGCAAATTACGATCGCCCAACCCCCTATGCCAATGACAAAGCCAAGCTGGCCACAGATATCGGCACCATTATTGGTAAGAAATTAGCCCTGCAAAATAGCGCCAATTTCAAAACCGAGCTTAACAAACTATATAATGATGCGCATTATCGCCGCCAACGGGGCCGCGATATGCAGCTCAGGCTTCAAGATGTCGATAAAGAACGGCAGGATATTGTGGGGCAACAACTGGCCTCAATGAAAGACGCCGTGAAAAATTTTAAACGCCGCTATGGCTAACACAGCAAGCCTCATAGCCTCACTCAAAAAACTTATTGCCGATTACCGGCCTCGTGCCGCCGAAGATGTGGCAGCAGCACAATTGCAGCAGATGCTAAACCAGCTTAAACACTGGCGTGAACAGGCACAGGATTCACACTGGCAAGAGCTGAGCCAAGCTGCGGCAGAAAACCCTTTATTAGCGCCGCTGCTTTATGGCCTGGCCCTAGATGGCACCAAACAAAAAAACTATTGGTCACTGTTACTAAAGTGCTTGCCGCCATTACCTCTGGCCGAAGAACATAGCCTTTGGTTAAGTTTAGAATATCTGGCGCTAAGCAATTCTGGCATATGCAACACAGCTGACTATGTGCTTGACTGGCGACGCGATTTACAAACGCGCTACAACGACATTGCTAAAAACGCATTGGCGCAAATGCCAGCGCCACCGCAAAAAAGCGCGCACAAAACTATTTTGCTGCTGCTGCGTTTGTGGCGCAACCCAAAACATTATGCCCCCGCGGCCGAAGCCTTGCTTTACGCGACCGAACTACGCCGCCAAGGCTATGAGGTGGTGTTGGTCAATTGCAACCTTCTGGCGCAGAATATGCCGGTGCCGTTTTGGCCACCCAGTCGATTTGCGCCACTGCCCGATGCCGCAAGCGAGACTATCGATTATAACGGCCAGCATTTTCGTTTGTTGCATCGGCTAGGTGGGCCACTGCACGATGATGCCGCTTTTGTGCAGCAGCTTAAAACCATGGGTGCCAGCGCCGCACTGAGCTTGGGCGATGGTAACATTTACGCCGATTGGCTGTCACAAAGCTGGCCCGTTTTGGTTTTGCCTTATAGTATTTATCCGGCCATTCAATATAAAGCGGCCATTGCCGCGCACCGGCCCAGCAGCATCGGTTTTGAAAATTATGTTGATGCGTTTCTGCCAACAGCGCCCGCCATCTGGCTAGAGCCCAATGCGCGCACAACGCCCGCAAACGCAGCCATAACGCGGCAGCAAATAAACTTGCCTCCCCATGCGCCGATTATTGCCATTGTTGGGGCAAGGCTGCATTCTGAACTTTCCACAAATTTTTTGGCGATGCTTGAGCAGCTCGCTTTAGCCATGCCACAGCTTCGCTTTTTGTTTATTGGCCGTTTTGAACATGCCGCACAAATTTTGCAGCCCTACCCTGCTTTGACACATTGCGCAAAAGTTCAAGCCGCGCCAGAGCCACTGGCCAATATTTGGGCTATCGTCGATTTATACCTCAACCCACCCCGCGCGGGCGGGGGCTTTAGTATTGCCAGTGCGTTATCGGCCGGGGTGCCTTGCCTTAGCTTAGTGCAAGGCGATGGCAGCGCCATTATTGATGCACAGAGCCGTTGCACAAGCCTTGCCGATATGCAGCAAAAAGCGCTGAGCCTGCTGCAAAATAAAACCAGCCATCAGCAAGCTTGTCTGGCAGCGCAAGCACGCGCAGCCGCACTGGCAAATTATCAGCCCAACTGCCTAAAAGTTTGCACCTATTTAGAGGAGCACGCCAAATGACAAAGCCACTGGTCATTGCTTTTGTGGGGCAAAATGCCAATCAAATTCTTTATTCTGCCAGCGATGGGTTTAACTCATGCTTGCAGCGTCATGGCCTACAAACAGCCATTATTGATATCAGCAACAAAAACCCTGAAAGCCTCAAAATATTACAGCAATTGCTGGGCCAACACCAATTGCTGTTTGCCTATGGTTTTGCTGGCATTGGCGCGGGCCTAATGAGTGGCACTGAAAATTTTTGGCATAAAAACAAACTGCCATTTTTATCTTTGTTGTTTGACCACCCGTTTTACAAGGTCGATAACCATGATCTGCACAGCAGCATGGTCGCCAACTGCTATTTTTGCCAAGATTTTTTGGAAGTGCAGCAAAAATATGTGCAAAGCAGCCAGCCTAGTTTTTTGCAGCGCTTAGGTATTTATCCCCATCGGCATATCGATATGTTGCCATTGACCCAGCGCAACCCACGGCCAGTCTTTTTAAAAAGCGGTGGCGCGCCACAACAAATCTTACAAACCATTCAGCAATTGCCCCGCCCGCTGCCCGATTTATGCCACGAGATTATCCGTGTCGCCCAGCAAGATGCCGATTTGCCGCTGGCCGATGCCGTGGCAGCCGCCTTTAGCCTGTTTAATATGAGCTGGCAGCAACAGCGCCAAGCTTTTATTGCCTGCACCCGCCTCATTGACGAATATGTGCGTGTCTGGCGTGCCAACGAAATGGTGGAGTTTTTAAAAACGCAAGATGCTATCATTATTGGCAGCGGCTGGGAGCATATCGATAAAGTGGGCGCCAAGGCCCGTTTTATGCCGGCCATTAACGGCTATGAGGCGCAAAAACTTTACGGCACCTACCAAACAATTATTAACACCAACCCGGTTTTTCGGCATGGCTATCATGAGCGGGTTTTTACGGCATTGCATTGTGGCGCCGTGGCCATCAGTGACCGCAATATGTTTAGCGATGAGCATTTTGCTACCCTACCCAGCTTTATGAGTTTTGATTGGGCCGATAGCAACTGGCGCGAAAAAGTAATGGATAATATTAAGCAAGTGCAGCAAAACCCGCCCGACACCTTAACGGCCGAGCACGCCATGCCACAGATTTTCTCACTGACGGCACAGCTGCAGCAAATGATGGGCATTGCGCAAAAGTTAATACAAAACAGGGCCTAATATCAGTAAGCCCACGTTTAATAATGGAATTTTTTAGCTGGCATTCAACCGCTACTATCATTATCTTGTGCCCTACGGAGAGGTGGCAGAGCGGTTGAATGCGGCGGTCTCGAAAACCGTTAGACCTTCACGGGTCTCGGGGGTTCGAATCCCCCCCTCTCCGCCATTAGCAAAAATCATAATGCTCTATAAAGGTGTAAAAGCACTTGCGCTTGCTCTTGCCCATAAGACTGCCTATACAGTTTGACACAAGCTTTTATAACCAAGTTTTTCTCACCGCAGCAAAGTTTGAGGGTATATGTCTGGCAGCCTGCTTCTTGATGTCTTTATTTTTCTCACTGCGGCCTGCATTGTTGTGCCGCTCAGCCAGCGCTTTAAGCTTGGGGCGGTGTTGGGCTTTTTAGCCGCGGGCATCATTATTGGGCCTTGGGGGCTTGGCCTGATTACCGAAACAGAAAAGGTCATGCATTTTGCCGAGTTTGGCGTGGTGATGATGCTGTTTGTGATTGGCCTTGAGCTAGAGCCTGCAGTGTTGTGGCGCTTGCGCAAAACCATTATGGGCCTGGGCGGCTTGCAAGTATCAATCACCACTGCTTTGCTGACCAGCATTGGCCTGTCGCTGGGGTTTAGCTGGCAAAGCAGTCTTGCCGCCAGCATGGCACTGGCTTTATCGTCTACGGCACTTGTGCTGCAAATGCTGAACGAAAAAAACCTGATGCACACGGCCGTGGGCGAGACCTCTTTTTCGGTGCTGTTATTTCAAGATATTGCCGTTATACCTATATTGGTCATTATGCCGCTCTTGGCCATCAATGCCGCCGATAGCACACATATGCAAAGCAACCTCATTGCCGAGCTGCCTGGTTGGTTGCAGGCGGTTATTGTGTCTGGTGTTATTGGCTTGATGGTTTTTGGTGGCCGTTATATCTCGCGGCACTTATTCAGAGCCATGGCCAAAACCAAATTGCGCGAAATTTTTACTGCCATGTCTTTGGCGCTGATTGTTGGCATTACGCTGTTAATGCAGTCGGTGGGCGTGTCGCCCGCCTTGGGCGCTTTTGTGGCGGGTGTGGTTTTGGCTAATTCAGAATATCGCCACACATTAGAAACTGATATTGAGCCCTTTAAAGCCTTGCTGCTGGGGCTGTTTTTTATCTCGGTCGGCATGGGTATAGATTTTGGCCTGCTGCAAAATATGCCGTGGCTTATTATTGCCTCGGTTGTAACGCTGATGGCCGTAAAGGCTTTGGTGCTATGGAGCTTGGGCCGCTTTTTTGGTTTGCTGCCCATGCATAATATTGGCTATGCGCTGGCTTTATCGCAAGGCGGCGAATTTGCTTTTGTGCTGTTTCAATTTGCGGGGGGCCTCGCCATTTTATCGCCCGAACAAACAAAGTTTTTAACGCTGACTGTGGCGCTCTCCATCGCTATGACGCCGCTGGTGATGTTGTGGTATGGCCGCTTTATTGTGCCTCGGTTTTTAAGCACCTTGCCCGAGCGCAGCTTTGATACAGATATTGAACATAGCCCCATTATTTTGGCGGGGTTTGGGCGCTTTGGTCAGGTGGTGGGCCGCTTCTTAATGGGGCAAGGCCTAAAAGTAACCGTGCTAGAAAAAGACCCCGACCAAATCGAGCTGCTGCGCAAATTTGGCTATAAAGGCTATTTTGGTGATGCCACCAGACTAGAAGTTTTAAAAACTGCCGGCATTGATAAAGCCAAGCTATTAATCGTCGCGGTTGATGATGCCGATACTTCGCTCGATATTGTGCGCACCGTAAAAGAAGAGCTGCCCAAGCTGGCAATTTTTGCCCGCGCGCGCAATCGCCAACATGCCCACGACCTAAACGCATTAGGCGTGACTTATTTTAAACGTGAGCTATTCGACTCATCGCTTGAAATGGCCAGAGAAATTATGATCTGGCTGGGCAAGCCCGAAAGCGAAATCAACAGCAAGGCCGCGCAGTTTCGTACGCATGATGAGATCACGCTTAAAGAATCATTTGCCTTCTATGAGGATGAGCCAGCGCTGCTTAATTTTGCCAAAACCCGCAGGGCTGAGCTAGAGCGCATTTTGCAAAATGATGGCAAGCCTAACCCAGTAAAATAAACACTAGTAAAATAAACCCTGATTTGCTTGTTTTAATCTAGCTGCGGGCCATTCGAACCATTTTGGCAATTCTGGCGGCGTCTGTCGCTGCATAAGGTCGCAGCGTGGCACGGGCTTTGCGGCTGAGGGTCCTTGTTGTGAGCGGGGCTTGATGAGCGGCATATGCCAGCAACATTAAAGCCAGCCTTAGCCAAATTATAATCGAAAGAGATTTGCTCTGCCGGCGACAAAAACGCCCGATAGCCATTTAATGCGCCCGTTGTGGCCAGCGCCACAGTTGATGGCAAGGCGCCGCCCATGAGCGTGGCACTAAAAAGGCACAGCGCAACACCAGCATTGGTGCTGGTTTTGCGGCGTGCGGCGGGTATTGTGGGCATATCGCTTATAAAACTGGGCGCAACAGTGGCGAGCGTTGAATATATTGCTCACGTTGTGCTGCCAGTGTCTCAGCAGTGAGGCGGCCATTTTGCATGCTGCACCCGCCTTGAATAGCTTCGCGTTTATCGGCGGGCACCAGCACAAGCCCTTCATACCTTTGCCCCTGAGCATCGGTAAAAGACATATCGGGCTTTAGCCGCACCTTGCCGCAAGGGGTTAGCTTGTCGGGGAAGGCCATATAAATGATGTCAATCTTCGAGAGGATATAAACATCGGCCTCTTGTTCGCGCCCCGCTTCAGATAATGTGGTGACACCGATAAATAAACGAATTTTGGGGGCGGCTTCTAGCTTCTCTTCAAATGTTTTAGCTATGCTCATAAGTAGCACCATTTTTGTCAGTGAACGCGAAAACTAAATCCGAAAGGGCAGGTTATTACATATTGCCGAAATCATTGAAAGCACTAAAGGCGACTATCAGCTATGTTATTGATATTAAATAAGTTTTAGCTCTCTGCAATACGCGAATCCGCTTCGCTGCCTAGCGCAGCTTCGCTAGCTTAATCCTGCGCAGCTTCGCTGGCTTAATCCTGCGCAGCTTCGCTAGCTTTAATTTGTGCAGCTTCGCTAGCTTTAATTTGCGCAGCTTCGCTGCGACGCAACACAAAATATTCTTGGTCAAAGTCATAAAGATGATAGGCTAGCCGCCTCACCGATCATCGAGCCGTCCCATGAAAAAAAATCGCACCAATAACCCTTCACATATTGTTTTAACGTCGCATCCACCCAAAGACAGCCGCGTGCCAAAAATCACCTGGGGCGCCGCCACACTGCAAGAGCGCGGGCCACTGATTGCCAGCATGGCCGACCATGCCGCCAGCAATGTTATTGGCGCTTATGCGGGGGCTTATTCAGTCTATCGCGCTTTGGCTGTAGCCACCGGCGACCTCGATCCGCTGCATGTGCCAGATTTGCACAATACCGCGCCCGCCGAGCCGGTGGGCCCTCACCCGCAATGGTTTGCGGGCGATAAAATTGTCAGTCTCGATCCTTGGGGGCATTTGGTCGGCAGCGCCTTTGACGAATATCGCCAACATGGGCTGGATGTGCGCCCCACCATTGCCATTACCAAAGCCCATATCAACATTCCTGAAATACATGATGCCATTAAAGCGGGCCGCCTTAAGCCCGATGGCCATGTGCTAAAAGCCAATGGCGATGTGCGCGTGACCAAAGCCGCCATTGACCCCGTATGGCATTTGCCCGGCATGGCCAAGCGGCTTAATATCGACGAAAATGATTTACGCCGCGCCCTGTTTGAGCATTCGGGCGGCATGTTCCCTGAATTAGTCACCCGCCCCGACCTGAAAGTATTCCTACCACCCATTGGTGGGCATACGCTTTATTTTATGGGCGATGTGGCCAGCATCACCGACCCCGCAAAGCCATTGGCCTGCCGCGTGCATGATGAATGCAACGGCTCGGATGTGTTTGGCTCGGATATTTGCACCTGCCGCCCCTATTTGTGCCATGGCATTGAAATTTGCATTGAAGCCGCCCAGCAAGGTGGCTGTGGCCTTGTGGTTTATAACCGCAAAGAAGGACGTGCCTTAGGCGAAGTCACTAAGTTTTTGGTTTATAATGCGCGCAAACGGCAAGAGGGCGGCGATAGTGCCGCACAATATTTTACCCGCACCGAATGCGTGGCGGGCGTGCAAGATATGCGCTTCCAAGAGCTGATGCCCGATGTGTTTCACTGGTTGGGCATTACTAAAATTGACCGCTTCGCCTCGATGAGTGACATGAAATATAATGCGCTGGTCAATCATGGCATTGAAATTGTCGAGCGCGTGCCCATTCCGCCCGAGCTTATCCCGCCCGATGCACAAGTTGAAATGGAAGCCAAAAAAGCCGCGGGCTATTACACGCCCGACCCCGCGCAGGTTGCCAAGGCCGAACAGCTAGAGCAGGTGAAAGGCCGCACCCTTGATGAGTAGCGCTATCGATATTTTACAAAACCCCGCTACCATTCGGCAGCGCGCCCATAAAATTTTGGGCCTGGCGCGCAAGGGGCAATTACAGCATTTTGCCTTCAACGAGGCAAAGCTAGACGACACAGCCGGCCTTGTGGCGCAAGATATTTTGCAGCGTTACCCATCGCTGGAAATTCCCTATCATGGGCGCTGGCGGCACTTTGCGCCCGATGGCGATAATCGCTGGCAAAATCTGCGCCAAACACTTGGCGAAAACACCGCTATGGTACGCAGCGCCATTGATTTAGCTTTTGTCAGTGTGCTGCTTGATGCGGGTGCTGGGCCTAGTTGGCACTATCGTGAACTGGACAGCGGCAAAATTTTTAGCCGCTCTGAGGGCTTGGCCATTGCCAGTATCGATATGTTTAAGGCGGGCATTTTTAGCAGCGATAAAAACCAGCCTTGGCAGGTTGATGCACGCGCTCTTGCCGCACTCACGCCCGATATTTTGGCGCAGGGCATGCAAGCCAGTGCGCAAAACCCGCTTTTGGGCCTGAATGGCCGCGTGGCTTTGCTACAGGCACTGGCCGAGGCTTTAGCTGCTGCGCCCGATATTTTTATTGGCGGCCGTCCGGGGGCGATGTTTGATGCGCTTACAGCCACAAGCAAAACTGTGCCCGCGCCCGCCATTTTAGCGCTGCTGTTAAAATATTTTAGCCGCATTTGGCCAGGACGTATTGTGCTGCAGGGCATAAGTTTGGGCGATGTTTGGCGACACAGCGCCATCACCACCCATGACGAGACTAATGGCTTAATGCCGTTTCATAAATTATCGCAGTGGCTGACCTACTCTTTGCTCGAACCGCTTGAGTGGGCCGGCATGACCGTGACGGACTTAGACCAATTGACGGGCCTTGCCGAATATCGCAATGGCGGGCTGTTTATCGATAGCGCGGTTCTCAGCTTAAAGCAGCCCGAGCAGGCGCACATTGCCCATGCGCCAAGCAGTGAAATCGTGGTTGAGTGGCGCGCCCTCACCATTGCCTTGCTCGATGAATTGCGGCCCATCGTGGCGCATAAGCTAGGCCTTGCACCGCAAGATTTTCCGCTGGCACGCATGCTTGAAGGCGGCACTTGGCACACCGGCCGAAAACTGGCACAAGCAAAGCGTGGTGGCACGCCGCCGCTTAACATTGACAGCGATGGCACGGTTTTTTAATTCAGTTTTTTAAGTCAACTTTTTAATTGATTGGGGAGCTTCATATGTCTGGCCGTTTTGTGTTAATTGACCATCCGCTGATTCGTCACAAGCTGACTATCATGCGCGATAAAAACACCTCGACCAATGATTTTCGCAATTTGCTGCGCGAAATCTCGCTGCTCATGGGCTATGAAGTCTGGCGCGATGCCCCCACAGAATCGGTTGCTATTGAAACGCCCTTAGAGAAAATGCAAGGCCAGCAACTGGCCGGTAAAAAAAGCTGTATTGTCTCTATTTTGCGGGCGGGCAATGGCTTTTTAGATGGCTTGTTGCAGCTGGTGCCATCGGCGCGCGTGGGCCATATCGGCCTCTACCGCGACCCTGAAACTTTGGTGCCGGTCGAATATTATTTAAAATTCCCCGATGATTTAGCCAACCGGCAAGTGATTGTCGTAGACCCCATGCTGGCCACGGGTCACTCGGCCATTGCCGCAGTCGAGCGCGTGAAGCAGCAAGATGCCACCGACATTAAGTTTATGTGCCTGATTGCCGCGCCTGAAGGGCTTAACGCTTTTCATGCCGCCCACCCTGATGTGCCGGTTTATAGCGCGGCGCTTGATCGGCAGCTCAATGACCATGGCTATATTTTGCCCGGCATTGGTGACGCCGGTGACCGCATCTTTGGCACAAAATAAGGTAATTCCGCTGTTGCAATTGTCTGGCTTCAGGTGCTAGTTGTGGATGCGATATAACAACTGACATAATAACTGACAAGGAGCCAGCCATGAGCGCAGCAACAACCAACCTTTCTATTGCCCTAGATTTTAATGGTCAAACCATTTTCAAAACGCAAAATAATCTGCACTATTATTTAGCGGCTGACGGCGTAAATGCCTATGAGATGTATGGCGATAATAAAGAACTTTTAGGCAAAATTGCTCTAACCATTACGCCCAGAAAAGATCTTATCGGTAATGATGTGGCCTATACCCTCACCTACGAATTTGAGGGCGCCGATTTTATCAGTGCGCGCCTGATTGAGGGCACACGGCGTATTGCTGGCACAGCTTTTGATGAGAAAACCAAAGCCCAATTGCAAGATAAAATTACCCAAGGGCAAATCACCTTACATAAAACACCAAATCTGGTGCGCCCCCCTTATATTTCGCGGGCAGCAAAAAACCGTGATAATTATTGGCTGCTGTTGGTTGATAATTTACCCGATGCAAATGGCGTTATCAAACGTCATGGTTTGTTTGTTGTTAAAGATGGCGTCACCAAAGAGCTAACCATTACGCAAGCCATTCAAGGCGGCAGCACCTTCCATTTCCGCACTGCCGAGGGCATTGATGTTGATATGCCTTATAGCCTTGGGGGGCCAAGCCGCGGCCAATGCGCTACAGCCAATGATGTGGCCTTCGCCTATGTCGATGAGTCACACAAACTCAACATGGCCGATTTTGGCATAAAAGTGCCTGAGCTTACGCCACCAGCGCATTATACGCCCTTCTATGATTTGAGCGCACCCAGCAAGCCTGGCTCAAGCCCATCTGCTGGTGCGAGCAATGCTGCTGGTAAACCTGCGGCGCCCTAATTTGGAGCGGTAGTCACGCACCAAGCACAAAGCAAGCTGCCCACAAACTAGGCGCTTGCTTTGAGCGTTGCGGTAATGCGCATAATCTCGCCATCCATAAAGCTGAGATGCTCTTGGTCTAGCGGGAATTGCAGATGCTGGCCTTCATGGTCGCTTTTAGCATAGCGAGCCATAATCTCGCGGCTAAGGCCACTAATGCGCACCTTAAGCTGTGAACCAATCGAGGCATTAAGCCCAGAGCCAACAAACACACCATAACCCGATGAGATACGGCTGATGCGGCCGGGCATTTCCCTCCCATCAACCAGCAATGTGGCCTCAAGATTAACCGTGTGCAGATGGAAACGGTCGCTCTCTTTGGTTTCACGCACCGATTGCAAAAATGAATTCACTTCGCCGCCCAAGGCTTTGGCATCGGATGACAGTTTAACGGCAACCACATCAACATCTGCTGCCGACGCACCGGACATGGCCGCCGCATGCTGCACCTGGCCAATAGAGGCCGACACAGCTTGCGCCGACTCGGACACCTGCTCGACGTTGCGGGCGATTTCGTTGGTGGCGCTTTGTTGTTCGGTCACGGCTGATGCCACTGCGGTCGATATCTCGCGCAGGTTATTAATGCTACCGGCAATTTGCTCGATAGCGGTTGCCGCATCGCGCGTGGCCGCTTGCATGGCATTTATCTGTGCGGCAATTTCATCGGTGGCTTTAGCGGTTTGGCCGG
Organism: Rickettsiales bacterium; assembly: GCA_027485855.1. Taxonomy (GTDB): domain Bacteria; phylum Pseudomonadota; class Alphaproteobacteria; genus JAIXQD01. The sequence goes on from JAIXQD010000001.1 coordinate 658,192, forward strand.
CCAAGCTCTTCACCTCGCCTGCCACAACAGCAAAACCTTTGCCAGCCTCACCCGCACGCGCCGATTCAATTGTGGCATTCAGCGCCAACAAATTAGTTTGCTCGGCAATATCGTTGATGAGCTTGATAATTGTACCAATTTTATCGGCTGTTTCACGCAAGCGATGCACCTTGTTTATGGTGTCGCTGGCTTGCTCGGTGGCATGACCCGCCATGCTTGACGCATCATTGACCTGTCGGGCAATTTCACCAATAGCAGCATTCAGCTCTTGCGTGGCTGCGGCCACTGTTTGCACATTATGAGCCGTGCGCTCAATTTCTGTGGCAACTGTGCTGGCTTGCTGGTCTGTGCCTTGCGCCGCTTGCTGCAAAGAACGCGCCGTACTGGTCATTTTCTCTGAGGCTTGCGCAACGCCCTTAAACACACCGCTGACGCTGGCGCCAAACAAACCAATGAGCTGGTCGACCTCGTCTTGACGTCGATCGCGCACAATTTGTGTTTGACGTTGCTCGGCCTTGAGCTGCTCCATTTTAAGTGCATTATCTTTAAAGACCTGTAGCGCCAGTGCCATTTCACCAACTTCATCGGCATATTTATGCGGCGGCACGGGTGTTTCCAACTCATGGTTGGCCAAGCGACGCATGGCACCCGTGAGCGCACCCAAGGGCCGACTAATCGAGCGGCCAATAAGGACAGCTATAAAACCACCCAAGATTAAAGCAATGGCCAACACAGAAGCCGCAATGGTTAGCGATAAGGCTGCTTCTAAGCGCACCTTGTTAGAAATTTCACGCTCGCCATCATGTACATCTTCAACCAGAGATTTGACCTTGTCATAAACTTTTTTGCCATCTTCAACAAATACCTGCTGATAAATCTCTTTTTTATCTTCAATTAACCCCGAGAGCTCAGCCAAAACTTTTTCAAGCTGGGCAATATCTGCTTGATAATTATCGGCCCTTGCTAATAGACCACCATTTGCAAGCTGCTCAACATCTTGCAAATGCTTGACCGTATTGGCCAGCTCCTCTTTGGCGCGAGCCAGCTCTTCTGGCTTTTCGCTTTGCATATAGCGTGTGGCATAATCACGCGCCAAAAGAAAACTCACCATCGCCAAAGCCAAAGGCTGCGACACAGCGGCTTGCGCTTGGTTATGTATGCGCAGTTCCTCTTGCACAGCTTTACGAAATGCAGCGGCAGCATCGCGCCAATCTTTGTCGCGTGTTTCATTAAATTTTTGGCGCATTTTTGCCAAATTTTGGAAGCCCGCCCAAAAGGCTTGCTCGGCTTGTTTAAGCACTTCTAAATCGGCCACTAATTTTTCATCGGGCATCAGGTCTTTTGCTGCTGCTAAAGCTTTACTCGCTTCCTCTTGCAGGCGCTCGGCTTCAGCGTAGCGCTCGGCGGTGTTATGGCCATAATATTCGCGGGCGGCACCTTTCATTTCAAGGAAGCGCGCCTCAATTTCGCCGACCTTAGTCGCCGCATTTGCATAAGCGGCATAATTATCGATGCCATTACGTGCATCATTAGCAAGTTTAATGGCCATGCCCCCTAAAACAACATCAAGAAACATGAGCAAGGCAAAACCTGCCGCAACCCGTTTGCCAATTTTCATATTGAGAAGCCAATTCATGAGATGCTCCTAACGCTTTGCTAAAAGTTTGTTGACCGCATTAAGCAACTGCTCATTCTCAAAGGGCTTAGCCAATGTATCATCGGCTTTGGTTTGTGCCATCATCAGGGCAAGGTCGGCCGGTAATTGCGCCCCACCACCAGAAATAGCTAAAATAGGCGGCGGGTTCGATTGTGAGCGGATTGCCATAATCACTTCGGTGCCGTCTTTTTCAGGCATCAGAATATCGGTTATGACTAAATCATAACGGCTTTCATTGGCTAGCCTGATACCATCATTGCCATTGTCAGCTTCTGTCACGACATGACCCGCGCCCTTTAAAATACTGGCGACAGCGCGGCGTACACCACGCATATCATCAATCAGCAAAATTTTAGCCATGCATTTCTCCTTGTGACATATCTTTAGCCAAAAGTGGCAGCGTAATAGTAAAACTTGTGCCTGACTTAGGTGCCGATTGAACCACAATATCGGCATGCAAATTTTGAATGATGCCCGCAACCACAGCCAAACCAAGGCCACTGCCATGTCCTGCAGGTTTGGTGGTAAAGAAGGGCTCAAAGATTCTTTTTTGCACGGCTTCGCTCATTCCCTCGCCATTATCAGCAACACATAAAACTGCGTTATATTTTTGCAGTCTAGCAGAGGGTTCTTGCGCATCAGTTAAGTTTGCATATTCCTGTAAACTGATTTTTATGGTGCCGCGGCCATGCATCGCATGCGTTGCATTTATCAAAAGATTTGTCAAAATGTGAGATATCTCACCTTCGGCCATTTCTATTTGGCCCGTGCCCTCTATTATGTCTTCGGTATCAAGCATAATCGTTGATGGCAAAAGACTGCGACACAAAGTCAGCGCCGCCTGCACCGCCTCATATAAATTTGTGGGCCGCCGAATGGCTTTTTCACTGCGACTAAACAGCAAAATATTACGCACCACGGCGCGCGCCTGCCGCGCCGATTCTGTCACCACCAGCAAATCCTCGCGCGTTTCACCATCCATATTTGTTATGCTGTTCAGTGCGGCATCGGTGAGCGTGATAATCGGTTGCAGCAAATTGTTTATCTCATGCGCAACGCCGCCGGCCAAGCGCCCCAAAGCCTCGATACGTTGGCGCTGCGACTCGCGCCCTTCGCGCTCGCGCCGTTCGGTCACATCAGTTTGCACCCCAAAAAAGCTAGACAACTTGCCTTCGCGCTCAAAGATGGGAGCGAGTGATAAACTATTCCAAAATGTAGTGCCATCTTTACAATAATTGAGCAGCTCAACTGTAGTTTTTTCTTGGGCGCGCAAAGCCTCACGGATTTTATTCACAGCCTCTGGGTCGGTAAGCGGCCCTTGCAAGAAACGACAATTGCGGCCAATAATTTCCTCGCGGCTATAGCCGGTTTTTTGCAAAAATGTATCATTCACATAAGTGATTGGGCAATCAGGCAAATGCGGGTCGCTCACCACAAAACTGACCGACAAAGTTTCAAGCGCCATTGCCAGCAACTCGTTGCGGCGGGCAATTTTGGCAATTCTTTGTTGTTGCAAAAATTCGACGGTAATATCTTTGGCGATACCGCGATAGCCAACAAAATTATGGCGCTCGTCATAAACCGGCTGACCACTCACCCGCAACCAAGATTGCACCGCACGACCAAAGGTGGCGGGATAAGCCAAATCATAAAAGGGCAAGCGCTTTTGCACCGCTGCCAAAATTTCAGGAAAATCGTGCTGGGCGCGAACACTATCCAGCGCATCACGCCAGCTGTAACCCACCATTTCAGTTTCCTGCAGCGCGCCGCTTTCTTTGATAGTGTAATAATGGGTAAAAATTCCGCGCTCATCGGTTTGCCAAAACCAATCACCCGACAGTGCCGCAAAATCTTGGTGCCACCTTTGCGCCTCTTTTAACCGTTGCGCCACATCCTCTTCGTGACTGATATCGGTAAAAAAACCCAGCAGATAATCATGGACCACAAGCCAATGAAACCGCAGCGACTGTTTATGCGCACCCGAACGAAAAGTAATACAAAGCGGCTGACGCGTTTGGTATATTTTATACAATTCTGCCGATAACTCGGGCGGGAACACGCTGTGCAAATCATGCCGCAAATCTTTGCCCATTATGGCCTCGGGCTTAAGGCGCAAAATTTCGGCGCCTTTATTATTCAGCGCCCGAAGAACCAGCCCAATATCATCTGTGCTATTATCGGCGACAAAAACAATAATACCCTGCTGCGGGGTTTGAAACAGCGCCTCGGCTAAGCCATCGATAGGCCCTGCACTCTCATTAAAACCCAACAGGCCGTCAGAGAAAAACGGCATGATATCTTTTAAATCCATAACTATGTCCCAGCCAGAGCAGCGATAGCCGCTCAGTTTGATGCACAAACGTAGCTAGGCGGTTAACTTTGTGCGTCGCAGCAAAAAAGCTTGGTTTTTATATGCAGCTTTAAGCATTTCTTTATTTTTGCTTGGTGATGCCACAAAGATTTGCTACCAAATATATCTCTATTTATCTCTCTCATTTTTGGCACTCTATTCTGGAGCGTTTATGACCCAACCTCATGCTTGGCTAAAAAACTATCCGCCGCAAATCGCTTGGGATGATGCCAGCATTAAGCCCTTTCCTGTTGGCGATATTTTAACGCAAGCCGTGGCCCGTTTTGGTGATAAACCATTCTTGAATTTTGAGGGCAAACGCTGGAGCTATAAGCAAGTCGGCGAGATGGTCGATCGTCTGGCGGCCAACATGCAAGCTGGCGGCATTAAATCTGGCAGTAAAGTTGGCTTACATATGCCCAACTGCCCCTTTTATATCGTCGCTTATTTTGCTGCGTTAAAATGTGGCGCCACGGTGGTGAATTACAATCCGCTTTACTCGGAAGCTGAGCTCGCCAAAAAAGTTGGCGATAGCGGCACCGATGTTTTAGTGACCCTCGATATTGAGGTGAAGGCCGATGCCAAAGATGCCGGCAGCTACAGCAAAGCACAAAAACTGTTAAGCGAGGGCAAGCTCAAGCATGTCTTGCTCTGCCCCTTTGCCGATTGCTTGCCGCAAGCACAAAGTCGCAAATGGCGCTTGGCACGTTTTTTACGCAACATACTGCCCGCTAAATATGCCGCCAAAATTGAAAGCGCCTTAGCTAAACAAGGTGCGCCACTCCCAGCGCGTATTAAACAAGGCACGAAAGGCCTGTGGCACTTTGCCAAAATGCAAGGCCGTAAAAAATTTGTAGCACCGGTTATTAGCAATGATGATTTGGCCGTTTTGCAATATACCGGTGGCACTACCGGCGTTTCAAAAGGTGCTGCCTTAAGCCATGGCAATTTATCGATTAATGCGCAGCAATCGCGCTTGTGGTTTAGCAATGTGCAAGACGGGCAAGAAAAATATGTAGCCGTTTTGCCGTTTTTTCATGTGTTTGCCATGACTTCTATTTTAAATGTTGGCTGCATCATGGGCGCCGAGCTGCTCATTCAGCCCCGCTTTGAACTTAAAAAAATGCTGGCTCTGCTTGAAAAAGAGCAGCCCACCATGCTGGCCGCGGTGCCGGCTATTTATACGGCGCTCAATGCACATTTTGAAGCCGAGCTAGCCGCAGGTCGCAGCATTGATTATGCAAAATCGCTTAAAATGAGCATTGCGGGCGGGGCGGCTTTGCCCCCCAGCGTGAAGCAAAATTTTGAGACACTCACCGGCTGCCGTTTAGTAGAGGGCTATGGCCTCTCTGAGACTTCGCCCGTGGTCAGCATTAATCCTGTCACTGGCATTAATAAGCCTGGGTCAATTGGCCTACCGGTGCCGCACACTATTTTAAGTATCCGCGACCTTACCGACCCCAGCATTATTTTACCCGCAGGTCAGCGCGGCGAGCTTGCGGTTGAGGGGCCACAAGTGATGCAGGGCTATTATGGTCGCCCCCGCGAAACAGCCGAGGTGATGCAAGGCAAAGCTTTACTCACCGGCGATATTGCCGTTATGGATAGCGACGGGCATTTCTTTATAGTCGATCGCAAAAAGCGCCTGATTAAGCGCAATGGCGTAAATATCCCGCCGCGCGATGTTGAGGACATCATCTATGAGCATGCGGCTGTGCAAGAATGCTGCGTGGTTGGCATTGCCGACACCCAAAAAACTGAAGAGGTGGTGGCCTATATTCAGCTTAAGCCTGGTGCCAGCATCGATGTCGCCACACTTAAAGCTTTTGTCGACAGCAAAGTGACACCGCAATATAAGCCACGTCATTATGTTTTAGGCACCGAGCCTTTGCCCAAAACCCTGATTGGCAAAGTCGATTATAAAGCCGTAGAGCAGCTGGCTGCGGCGCGTTTTGTATCACCATCACCAGCACGCCCTGCTGCACCCGCAGTGTCTCCCTCCTCAACGCCTCCCGCCTCACCCCTCTAGCCAAAGGTTTAAACAATGACCATTTATCAAGCCCCTATCGACGATATTATGTTCATTCTGAACGATGTGCTTAATGTGCAGCAACTCAGCAAACTGCCCGGCTATGAGGCCGCTACCCCAGACCTGTTTGAAGCCATCATTGAAGAGGCCGGTAAATTCGCCGTCAAAGAATTACTGCCATTAAACAAAACCGGCGATGAGCAAGGCTGCGATTTAAATGCCGGCGTGGTTACCACCCCCACAGGCTTTGCTGCGGCCTATCAGGCTTTTTGTGCGCAGGGCTTCCCCAGCATGAATGGCGACCCTGCCTATGGCGGTCAAGGTTTGCCCAAGCTTTTGGGCGTTATTCTGGATGAGCTGGTTTGCAGCACTAACTTGTCTTTTGGCTTGTATCCCGGCCTGTCGCATGGCGCGGTTGATGCGCTGATGGCCCATGGCAGCGAGGCACAGCGGCAAATGTTTTTGCCAAAATTGCTGAGCGGTGAATGGACCGGCACTATGAACCTCACCGAGCCACAAGCTGGCACCGATCTTGGTTTGCTTAAAACCAAGGCCATACCTAACAACGATGGCAGCTACGCCATTGAAGGCACCAAAATATTTATCAGCTGTGGCGAGCATGATATGAGCGACAATATCGTGCATTTAGTGCTGGCCCGCCTGCCCGATGCCCCGGCTGGCGTTAAGGGCATTTCGTTGTTTATTGTGCCTAAATATATTCCTAATGCTGATAGCAGCAATGGCGCCCGCAATGCGCTGCACGCTGCACGGCTTGAAAATAAAATGGGTATTAAAGCCAGCGCCACCTGTGAAATGCAATTTGATGGCGCCAAAGGCTGGCTTATTGGCAAGCCAAATGAGGGCTTAAAATATATGTTCACCATGATGAATGCCGCGCGCCTGATGGTGGGCATTCAAGGCTTAGGTGTGGCTGAAACCGCTTATCAAAATGCTACCGATTATGCCATTCAGCGTTTGCAAGGTCGGGCGTTGAGTGGTGCCAAAAACCCCAGCGGCGTTGCTGACCCGCTTATTGTGCATGGCGATGTGCGCCGTATGCTGCTCACTATGCGCGCTCAAATAGAAGGCGCGCGCGCCATGGCCTATGAAATGGCCATGATGCTTGATATTGCCGCCAAACACCCTGATGCAGCAACACGCGCCAAAGCCAACGACCATGTGGCGCTATTTACGCCTATTGTAAAATCATTCCTTACCGATCTTGGCTATGAGGCCGCTAATACGGGTATGCAAGTATGGGGTGGTCATGGCTATATCAAAGATAATGGCATGGAGCAGCTGGCCCGCGATGTGCGCATCACGCAAATTTACGAGGGCACCAATGGCGTGCAAGCCATGGATCTGGTTGGGCGCAAATTGCCGCTCAAAGGTGGCGCCGTGATGATGGGCTGGATGCAAGAGCTGGCTGGCGACATTGCCGCCGCGCAAAGCCACGCCGCACTCAAGCCACTGGCCGATGATTTAGCCAAAGCGCAAAAACATCTGGCTAAAGCCAGCCAGCATTTGGCCAGCAAAGCCATGAGCAACCCCGAGGAAGTCGGCGCAGCCGCGGTTGATTACCAGCGCCTCTTTGCACTCACCGCCATGGGCAAGCAGTGGCTACGCATGGCCAAAGCCGCCGAAGCACAAATTGCCGCAGGCAAAGGCTCGCCCTTTTATGCCGATAAGCTACAGCTGGCCGATTTTTATATGAAAAAAATCCTACCAGAGACATCGGGCCTATTGGCAAAAATTGAAGCGGGCGCCACGCCTACTATGGGCTTGGCCCCCACACGCTTCACCCGCCAAAATGAGGGCGTTGGCCGCACACCACAGCCATAAAATTAGGCTCGTTATTGGCCTCATTATTGGCGAAAACTGCAGTGGCGGTGATTGGCAGCGCGCAAATGGCTGTGCTATAAGTTTGCATGTTTCAAAAACAGATCACTTATAGCTATGCCGCACTTTGGGGCTTTGGTATTTGCTTTGCCGCAACGGCAGGCATTATAGCGGGGCTCATCCACGCTTGGATTGCAGCGGTGCTTGCTTTGAGCGCAATAGCCTTTGCGACCTACAAAAAAGATGCGCCCATAAGCTACGCGCCGTTATATGTGGCCTTGCCATTACTGCTGTGGCTTGGCCTGAGCACTGGCACAAGCCTTGCGCCCGAAAAAAGCCTGCTTAAAGCCATGCATCATGGTGGGCTTTTGCTGCTTTTTGCCTTGTGGTTGTGCTTTCGCCCGGCAGCACCCATTTTGCCCGCAAAAACGCTGCTGCCAGCCTTTCTAACTTTTGGCTGCGTGTTGCTTTTGCTTGAATGGTTAAGCGGGGGGCAAGCATTACATTTTGTCAATGCGGGCGTGTTTTCGAGCGAGCCGCCACAACGTTCTTCTTATAATCGGGGTGTGGCGGCGGCCTTATTATTGCTTTGGCCGGCACTCGCCTGCTTATGGCCACAAAAGAAAATATATGCCGGCCTGTTGTTGCTGCTGGCAACATTAGTGGTTTTTAATAGCGCTTTATTAACAGCGCAAATATGCCTTTTGGGTGGTTTGCTGCTTTGGCTTATTTTGCCGCGCCTGCCGCAATTTTGGCAAAAAACCCCGCTGCTCTTGGCCGCGCTAAGCCTGCTGGCTTTGCCTTTATTAATTTATCTGCCAGCACATTATTTGAGCGCCGTGCCGCCTTCGGGCTTAGCGCGGCTTGAAATATGGCGCATTTTTATAACGGCAATAACCCAGCAGCCTTTATTGGGCTGGGGCATGGCGACAGCGCCACTGCTTACGCCCGCACAAGTTGGGCTAGCGCCTAGCGACTTTATCTATAGTCAAAATGGCAGCTTGCATGCACACCATATTTTATTGCATTTATGGGCCGAGCTTGGCTTACTGGCCTTATTGTGGCTTGGCTTGGTGCTGGCCTTGCTGTGGCACAATTTGTGGAAATTGCCGCAAAACTTACAGCCTTTTATATTGATTCAGGCGCTGTGCTGGCTGGCATTTTGCTGCTTGTCTTTTAGCCCATGGCAAGAATGGTGGCTTGGCTTAAGTGCCTTTTGTGCAGTGCTGAGCATGCGCCTTTATTATGAAAGCAAACAATCATGAAAATCTTACATCTTATGGCGGGCGGTGGCGAAGGTGGGGCCGAAACTTTCTCAACCGAGCTTATGGCGGCGCTACAAACGCAGTATCCTGATTTAGTGCAAATGGCCCTCGTCAAAAACCATGCATTGCGCGCCACGCGCTTGCGCGATGCCGGCGTTACAGTCAATACGCAGTTCTGGCAAAACCCCATTTTGCGGCGCTGGCGTTTGCAAAGACTGATTAAAAACTTTAAGCCCGATATCATCCATGCTTGGATGAGCAAAGCCGCCAGCATTTTGCCGCCGCCCGCGGGTACACCGCAAATTGGCTGGTTTGGCGGCTATTATCGCCTGCACCGCTTTAAAAATTGCACCGCCTGGGTGGGCTGCACGCCCGATATCCAACGGCACCTCATTGAGCACACACAGCGGCCCCAGCAATGTTTTGCCCTGCCAACCTTTGCCGAAATAACCAAAGCACCCGCAACGCCGCGTGCGCGCTTTAACACACCCGCCGATGTGCCGCTCATTTTATGTTTGGCGCGCCTGCACCCTAAAAAAGGCCTCGATACTTTATTAGCGGCCATGACCCGCATCACCGACGCGCATTTATGGATTGCCGGTGAAGGTGAATTGCGCCACACACTTGAGCAGCAAATCATCGCACTTAAGCTAACCGACCGTGTGCGGCTTTTGGGCTGGCAAACCGACAGAGCAGCTTTATTAGCCGCAGCCGATGTGCTGGCCGTGCCCTCACGTTATGAGCCCTTTGGCACAGTGATGGTTGAAGGCTGGATGTGCCAAGTGCCGGTTGTTGCCGCCGCAGCGCAAGGCCCCAAAGCCACCATCATTGATGGCGAAAATGGCCTGTTAGTGCCAATTGATGACGCGCCCGCTTTAGCACACGCCCTGCAGCAAGCGCTGCACAACAAAACTTTACGCGAAAAAATTATTACCGGCGGCACGGCAACTTATGCAGCGCGCTTCACCCGCGAGCGCGTTGCCGCAGGCTTTATGCAGCTTTATCAGCAATTATTAGCTGAAAAGCCCTTAGCAAAAAAGCCATAGGGCTTACCGCCCCGTGCCGGGCTTGCTTTTAACCTTGGCCAACAATTGACCTTGCCAGCCTATAGGCAAACAACGCAGCAGCCATTGCAGCGCAAAAAGCGCTTTTGGGAATATTATCCTTATTGGTCTAGCGGGCAATTTTTTGGCAATATAGGCCGCTGCCGCATCGGCGCTAAGCATAAACGGCATGGGGAATGGATTAACCGCTGTCATGGGCGTGCGGATAAAGCCGGGGCAAGCCACCGTAACAGCCACATTAAGTGGCGCATAAAATGCCGCCATGGCCTCGCCCCAAACGCGCACCGCGGCCTTACTGGCACAATAAGCCGGTTGATTGGGCGCACTGATAAAACTAGCCAAGCTGCTGATGATTAAAACATGACCACAACCACGCTGCGCCATACGCGGCAAAATGGGCAGCACAGTATTTTGCACGCCGGTAACATTGGTGGCAAAAATTGCCAAGGTTTGTGCGATGCCCTCCCCCTGCCCGCCCGTGCCAGCCGAAATGCCGGCATTGGCAATCACTAAATCGAGCGGGGTTTGCTCATCGGCATAAAGCACGTAATCTTGCATGGCTTGTGTATTGGTGACATCAAGCGCCCTGCAATCGACTTGCGCGCCTTTAGCGGCACAATTTTTAGCAATGGCCTCTAAGCGCGCAGAATCACGCCCGCACAGATACAGCACATTATTGGGTTTGGCATAATGCATGGCCAAAGCCGCACCCAAACCGCTTGACGCGCCCGTAATAAAGATATGCCGATAAATAAAGGGTTTCATTGACCACCTCGATTATTTTGCAGCGCACAACAAGCCCGCCAAATACTGTTGTTATACTATTGCGCTTTGGCACTAGCGTGCTAGGCTTTTGTTGAATTAGATTTCTTACCCCTCCTTTTTTACTGAAAGCGCAGCTCTTGCCCGGTCAGGTTCGAATCCTTGCAATTGATGGTGGCGGCATTCGCGGCGTTATCCCTGCACGCCTGCTGCAAGAGCTAGAAGACCGCACCGGCAAGCCGATTAGCGAATCTTTCCACATGATTGCGGGGTCATCAACGGGTGCCATTATTGCCTGCGGGTTATCGCGCCCCGTGCAGCCAGTGCCCGCCCATGGCATGATGGAGCTTTACCAAAAAGAAGGCCCAAAAATTTTCTCGCGCAGTTTTGGCGAATGGTTATGGAATGGCGCGGGCTTTCGGCGGCGCGAATATCATGCCGAGGTGCTTGAGCGCACGCTGAACCGCACTTGTGGTCATGCGCGCTTATCGGATGTAAGCCATGTTGATTTGGTTGTGCCGGTGCGTGATTTTGCCAATGGGCAGGAATATATTTTCCGCAGTTGGAAAGCGCGCGGCATTCGTTTGCATAATCCGGCTGATGCACCAAAATTTGACTTTCATTTGCGTGATGTCGCGCGGGCGGCATCGAGCGCCCCCACCCTGTTTGAGCCCGCCAATATCCGCGATGCGGCGGGGCGCGAATATAGTTTTATTGATGGCGCCGTATATGAGAACAACCCCATGGAACTGGCCTATAATGAAGCGGTTAAGCTTTATCCGGATGCTGATTCTATTGTGATTGTCTCGCTCGGCACGGGCAGTGAATCGCTGGCTGAAAACCCCAACAGCGCCAAATTTTGGGGCAAGCTGCAATGGGCCGGCCGCCTGATTAAATCACAGATGCAGCATAGCGCGCACAGAGCCGAGCGTAACCTGCTGCTGCGCCTGCGCGAGCGCGAAACTTTGCAAAAAAACTTTAAGTGGGAATATCACCGCTTTGAAGTTGACCTCAGTAAGCTGGACGAGCACCGGCAAAAACCAAGCGATGAAATGGACAATGCCTCGCCTGAAAATTTACTGGCGCTGCGCAATGTCTCTTTAGGCATGATCTTGCGCGAAGATACCAGGCTGCGCCAGTTAAGCCAGTTGTTGCGCCAACCCATGACCTCACGCACTGATTTGGGCTATCCGGGTCGCTATTTTCCGCATGCGCCAGCGGGCAGCCCCCACACGCCAACGCCGCCAGCAGCAACACCGCCTGCGCCAACACCTTAAATATTTCTAGCGCGCATTAGCCGCGCAGGGCTGCGGCAGAAACGCCGGCTTCGGTTGCCAGCGCTGTGGTTATCGACTCTTCATCAAGGGCGGTTTTGTCATATTTTGCGGCATAGGCACAAGCCGCATCGAGCAATAAAATTGATTTATCGGGGTTATTGCGATTACGCAGATAGCGCCCCGTAAGCGTGACAATTGTTTTTAGCAAGGCATCGTCAATAGTGAGCTGAAAATGCTTTTCATAGACGCTTTTAAGCCCAGTCATAATGATAATGGTTTCCTCGGGCGTGGGCTCACGCAAATTGATTTTTTGAAAACGCCGATCAACCGCGCCATCTGGCTTAACATAATCGGTATATTCATTGACTGTGGTGGCCCCCACCACACGCAAATGCCCCGCCGTGAGATGTGGCTTAAGCAAATCGGAAGTGCCACTCACCGAACTTGCCGGGCAATTAGGCATAAGTGTGTGCATCTCATCGATGCAGATAATAATGGGTGGCTGCGTTTTGCTGGCGTTGCGCTCGGCGATACCCTTCACAAAGGGAATGAGCCGCCCCTCATAATCGGCGCGCGATGTGCTGCCAGCGGCCATAGCGGTGAGGTCGGCCTCAATCACGCGGGCATTTTGCAACAGCCGTGGCACTTTACCAAAAACAATTTGCCGTGCTAACGCCACAAAGGCCGCCGTTTTACCCACACCCGGCCCACCCAGCAACACCACATTAGAGCGCCCGCGCTGCAACAAAATGGTGATCATCTGATCAACCTCTTCATCGCGGCCAATCACGGGGTCGGTTTTGCCGTCTAAGGCGCGCTGCGTAAGGTCGTTGCCAAACCGCTCGATGAGGCTGTTTAACTGCTCATCACTCACGCGCCAAGCTGTCATGGCTTAACCCGCTTTTTTGCTGTGATCGGCATCATCGCCTTGCAGCGCATGCATCTGCTGCTCGACCGATAAGGCAATCTCGGTGAGGCGGGCTTTGGTGCGCTCGCCCAACAGGCCCATAAGTTGCTGCGTATTCTCAAGCCGATCAACCAGCTGCTGTAAGCCTGCCACCGATTTATGACTGCCGCCCTCTATCCGCAGCATTTGCCCATGTAGCTCGTGGCTGGCGTCACCAATAACGCGCAATTGCTGCTCAACCATTTGGCTAAAGCCAGACAAAAGCTGACTGGCCTGCTCGGCTGTTTCGGCCAAGGCCGCCACATCTAAACGCAGGGTTTTGCCGCTGGCTTCGCTGGATTGCAGCAAGCGGCCAATAATGCTCTCAAGCCCGCCGAGTGCGCTCTCGCCCGTTTTTTGCACTATGTTTAGCGCATCACGCAGACGCAGTTGCAAACTATCGCCCAGATGCTGCACAGCCTCCAACTGTTGCTGCACCAATAACCCCGTTTGCTGCTGCTGGGCCGCCATGCCGCTAACCGCTATGCGCATTTGTTGCTCGGCTTTATGCGTGCGCTCAACCAATTGTGCTGCCTCACTGCCCAAAGTTTGGCTGGCACTATAAAGCAATGACTGCGATTGACCCGCCGCCACACCCAGCTCGGCCAGCTCATCGGCCAGCGATTTGCTGATTTGTAATAAGCGCGCCTCAAGGCTTGAACCATCTTGCTGCAAATCACGCAGCACATGATTCATTTGTGCGGTGGCCTGCTGGATACGGCTGGTGGTTGTTTCAGCCCCTTGCAGCAAACCGCTTTGCGCCAGCGATAATTGCTGCGCACTTTCGCTTTGGCGGACGATTTGCTCATCCAGCTGGCGGTAAACCTGCTGCAATTGACCACTGGCAATCTCGGCCATGTCGCGCACGCGCTTGCTGCTATGTTCAAGCTGCGCATCAAGGCTGCTGGTCATTTGCAAGAATTGCTGCGCCAAAGCCTGCAAACGCTGCTGCGCATTTTGGCTCTGACTATCTGAGACGCGACCCGCATAGTTAAGCTGCTCGGTTTGCTGGCCCATTGATAACAACACTTGCTCATGACCTTCGGCCAGATTTTGCCGCGCCGTTTGCAATTGTGCCAACCAGGCTTGCAACGCTTCTGCGGCGATTTTTGCTTCGCTCGCGGTGGCATTAAAATCATTTTGCCATTGGCCTTGCTGTTGCATGAGGCCAGCAAAACTACTTTGCAGCATTTGTGCTTGTTGTGTTGCAACTTGCTGCAATTGGCTGCCTTCGCCTTGCAAGCTTGTGCTAGCCGCCGATAATTGCGCCTGATAAGCCTCGCTGGCAGCGCCACAATCGGCCGCGATGCGTTGCAATTGCTGTGCTTGCTCATTGATGGCGCTCATCAGGCTTTGCGCCATTTTTTGCTGCACAGAAAGCGCATCGCCCGTTTGTTGTTGCTGGCTGGCAAAGCTGGCAAATTCAGCCTTAGCCACTGCACCAAGCTGTTGCAGGTCTTGGCTGAGTTTTTGTGCCGCACTGCTAAACATCGTGGTTTCGTTGGCAAAGAGCGCGCGGCTTTGTGCCACGCTGGCTTGCAGTTGTTGCTGTAGCTCTTGTGCCTGTTGCGCATGCTGCTGATAAAGCGTGCCCAGCTCGGAGTTATGTTGCTGCAATTGCGTTTGCGACTGCTCGGCCAAGTTAAACAGTTTTTGTGCTTCTTGCGCAAACTGACGTGTGGCAGTTAGGCTTTGCTCTTGCAAGGCTTGCGCAGTGCCGGTGAGGCTGCGCATATCCTGCTCGGTGCGCTGGGCTTGCTCGCGCAAACTCTGCACTTGTTGTGCCAACACCGTGCTGGCACCACTCAAGCGCGTTTCAGCCGCACCCACTGTTTCGCCAAGGCTGGCATAATGACGCTGCAAGGCAAGCCCGGCATCGCCAAGGCGGCTCATGCCTTGTTGCGCGGCCTTATCGCCAAGCTGCACGGTGTTTTCTAAACGCTCGGCCAAGCTGCGCAGCTGTGCTTGCGCTTGTTGGGCTTGCGCTTCGGTCATTTGACCGGTTTTGCGCCAATGCTCATGCGTTTCGGCCAGCTGGCGGGTTTGTTCGGCCAGCTGCTCGGCACTATAGTGCAAATCTTGCTTCAGCTTTTCACCTTGGCTAGAGAGCTGCTGCACGGCTTGCAGCAATTGCTCGCTGGCTTGTTGCCACTGCCCGCCTTCACGGTTGAGCGCGCCACTGAGAGCCTGCACCGCTGCCTCAACTTCGGTTTGCAACTGACGGCTGCCTTGACTGAGGCGTGACAAACTATCGCGGCTGACTTGCTCAAATTGCGACATTTGCGTTTGCAGCGATTGCTGTAACACACTGCTTTGCTGCACCAGACTATTTGCCGTGCGGCGCAATTCTTGCTCGCTATTTTGGCCATGCTGCACAAGCTCGCGGGCTTCGTTTTGAATGCCAAGCTGGGCTTGTGATAATTGCTGGCGCACTTGCTCGCCGGTTTGCGCCAGATTTTGCATGAGGCCTTGTAGCTCTTGGCTGATTTCGGCCAAAGGCTGCATTTGTTGCTGCTGTAATTGCACCGTTTGCGCGCTGGCCTGACGCAATTGCTCGAGCACCGATATAAATTGCTGCTGCGTGCCCATGCTTTGCCCGCCAAAGCTCTGCATATCGCTGTTAAGCGATTGCTGCGCCTGCTGCACGCGCAGTAAATGCTGCGCCAGCTCATCACCATAGCTGCCAAGGCCGGCTTGTGCTTGCTTGGTCTCTTGCGCAAGGCGGCCCAAAAGGCTTTGTATCTGCTGCTCGGTTTGTGCATTGAGTGCGGCTGTTTTTTGCGCCAGCTCTTCAAGCAATTGATTTAATTGCTGACGGTTGCTGCTGTAAAATTGCTGCATTTGCTCGGCTGTTTTATGCGACAAGCTCTGCCAGCCTTGCTCTTGTTGCGCCAGCGCATCCTGCTGTTGCTGGCTGAGGCCAACAAAATCGGTGCGCAATTTCTCGGCCAAGGCCGATAAGCGTTCTGCGCTGCTGGCCATTTGCGCTTCGCTGCTTTGCGTATTGCGGGCAAAAGTCTCGGTTAGCTGTTGGGCGCTATTGGCCAATTGTGCTTCGCTGGCCAGGAAACGCTGCGACAAGGTTTGCAACAAATCATCGACCACATGCTGCAAGCGCTGCTGGGATGCGCTTGATAATTGCTGCAGCTGCATTTGCAGTTGCTGCGCCAGATTCTGCATCTGGCTGGCTGATTGCTGCACATGCTCGGCTGACTTGTGTGACAGGCTCTGCCAGCCTTGCTCTTGCTGCGCCAACGCATCCTGCTGTTGCTGGCTGAGACCAACAAAATCGGTGCGCAATTTCTCGGCTAAGGCCGATAAACGCTGTGCACTGCTGGCCATTTGCGCTTCGCTGCTTTGCGTATTGCGAGCAAAGGTCTCGGTCAGCTGTTGGGCACTATTGACCAATTGTGACTCACTCGCCAGAAAACGCTGCGATACGGTTTGCAACAGCTCATCAACCACAAGCTGTAAGCGCTGCTGGGCTGCACTTGATAATTGCTGCACTTGCGTTTGCAGCTGCTGCGCCAGATTTTGCATCTGGCTGGCCGATTGCTGCACATCTCGCTCAGTGTCTTGACCCATGCTGGCATAGGTACTGCGCACCTGCTCGGCCACACCGGCTAAACGGCGCAGGCTTTCAGAAAGGCGCCCTTCCGTTTCATCGGCTATGCGGCCAATATCGGTAAAGGAACCACGAGCACTGCTGGCTAAATGCTCGCTGGTGCGCTCAAAACGCTGTTCGATTTGCAAAGCCGCACCATGGGTGACATCTTCAATTTGCTGCTGCGTGTCGGCCAAGTAACGCGCCAAAGCATTTTGCGCATTTTGCAGTAATTGCTGCGATTGCTGGGCAAACTGATTGAGATGCGCATCGGTCTCGCGCTGGGCGCTGCTATGGCTTATGCGCACTTGCTCGGCAACCCCGCCCACACGGCGCAGGCTTTCAGCAACAATGGCCTCGGCCGCTTGTGTAGCATCACTGACTTGCGCCTTAAATTGCTGGCTTTGTTGCGCCAAATTCTGCCCACGCTCGGCAAAGCGCGCATCAACCTGTGCCAACCAATCTTGCAATTGCGCTTGCAGCTCTTGCTGCCAGCTTTGCCAACGCGCCTGTTGTTGCATGCTGGCATCGCCCAAACGCTGCACGCTTTGGCTGGCTGTGGCCTCGGCCTCTTCGGCGGCATTGATGATCTGCGCCTTAAATTGCTGGCTTTGTTGCGCCAAATTCTGCC
>JAIXQD010000021.1 GCA_027485855.1 Rickettsiales bacterium
CTCGGCCTCTTCGGCGGCATTGATGATCTGCACCTTAAATTGCTGGCTTTGTTGTGCCAAATTCTGCCCACGCTCGGCAAAACGCGCATCAACCTGCGCCAACCAATCTTGCAATTGCGCTTGCAGCTCTTGCTGCCAGCTTTGCCAACGCGCCTGTTGTTGCATGCTGGCATCGCCCAAACGCTGCACACTTTGGCTGGCTGTGGCCTCGGCCTCTTCGGCGGCATTGCTGACCAAGCCGACAAACTGACGGCCACGCTCAGATAACACCTGACCGCTTTGCGCCAAACGGGCCTCTAAAGCCGTAAGGAACTGCTGTGCTGTGCTTTGCAATTGGCCTGTGCCCGATTGCGCCAGCTGCGTTAATGCCTCAAGCGCTGTTTGCACGCTGCGTTTAAGCTGCGCTTCAGTGGCCACAAGCTGCATTTCATTTTCTTGTGCCAGCATTTGGCTTTGATTGTTAAATTGCTGCACAATTTGCGCCAGACGAACGGCGGCTTGTTGTAATTGCTGCTCGCTTTCAAAGGTGGCTTCGGTGAGCAAACGCTTGACTTGCTCGGTAACCGACAAAGCCGTATGGCTGGCTTGATTGGCCTGCAAAGTTGTTTGCTCTAACTGCTGAGTTAAACCCGTGAGTGTGGTTGTGGCAATGGCTGTATCGCGTTGCAGCTGTTGTGCCAAAGCTTGGCTATAGTCGCTGGCTTTAGCCACGCCTTGCACCAGCTCGGTTGTGCTGCTTTGCGCTTGCTCGCGCACGGTTTGTGCGGCGCTGGCAAAACGTGCCGCTGTTTCGCCCAAGCGCTCATGCGCATGGCTGGCCGCATGTAACAGCTGCTCGACCTGCTGATGCGAACTGCGCAAGCTATCACCCAAACGACTGGTGGCATTTTGCCCGGCTGTGGCAAGGTCGGCTTGTGCCGCACCCAAAGCAACACCTATAGCCTCAAGCCCCGCAAAGCTGGCTTGCGCTTGTTGCTCTAAGCGCACCTCTTGCGCAGTCAGTTGTTCGACCGCGCTGCCCAATTGCTGCAATTGCGTTTGCGCATTTTGCACCAAGATTTGTAGCTGACCATTAGTATTTTGTGCCTGCTGTGTAACCGCACCCAGCGTTTCTGCAAAAGCTAGGCTTTGTTGCTGGGCACTGCCATTAAAGGCCGCCAGCTGGGTTTGCAAATGCTGCACGCTGCTGGCGCTGGTTTCGGCCAATTGTTGTGCTGTGCTGCTAAAGGCTTCTTTGCCCAGATCGACCGCCTTAACGATAGCGCTGGCCTCAGTTTCAATGGTGCTCCGCAATTGCGCTGTCTCTTGGGCAAAGCCACCAATGACACTCACAATATATTGTAGCTGCGCCATGACCGCTGCTGCGCTTTGCTCATTTTGCTGGGTAAGGCCGGTAAGATTTTGATTGGCGCCTTGCACCATGCCTAAATGCTGTTCAGCACTGCCACTCAAGCGCTGGAAGGCCGCATCGGCCTCGGCCACAAGACCAGACAGACGCGCCGCGGCTTGCTCGGCCAGCCTATCGGCCATGGCTTGCACATCGCCCAAACGCTGCGTTAAAGACGTCATGCTTTGATGCGCGGCATCGGTGTTGGTGCTGAGCTGCTGCGTAGTCACGCCCACATGCCCCGCAGCATCGGCCAGCTGCGTGACTTGCCGTTCAAGCCGCTCACTGAATTGCTGCAAGCTGCGCTCGTTATTTTGCGCAATCTCGGCCAAACGCTGTTGCCCCTGACCCAAACTTTGCTCGGCGGCCATCGTGGTGCTGGTAAATTGCTGCACCCCTTGTTGCGCAAGCTGCACGGTGCCCACAACTTTAAGAATCTGCTCATTGGCTTGCTGGCTATGCATCATCAGCTGGCCGGCTTGCTCGGAGAGCTGACGGCTGGTAGCGCTGGTATGTTCGCTGGCATTGGCGGCACTGCTTTGCACCTGCCCCGATAGACGCGACAATTGATCGGCAAGCTCAACCATACGTTGTGTAGCCATATCGACATGCTCGCCCACGGCCGCACGGCCTTGACCCAAACGGTTTTCTGCATGGCTGAGATTTTCAATAAGCTGCTGGGCTTCTTGTGCCAATATTTTTGCTGTTTGGCTGAGCTGCGCTTGCACGCCATCGAGCATACCGGCTTGCTGGTCAAAACGCTGCGCCACATCGCCCATAAGGTTGGTGGTTTCAACGCCCGCTTGCTGTAAGCGGCCGGTGGCTTTGTCTAAAAGGCGGGTGCCATGCTCGACCTGCTGGCCAAAACGCTCGCCCATGGCAGCCATGGCTGCCGTTGCTTGATTAGCCGTATCAGACACCAGCGGCACAGCTTGCTGTAATTGTGTTTGCACCCGCGCCAAAGACTGCGCGGCCTCATCGCTGGCCATGGCAAGCGTGCGGCTCAGGCTGGTGCTTTGCTCATCTAGCTGCTGTGTGTGCAATTTCTGGCGCTGCTCAATCTGCTGGCTTGCGGCAATAAATTGTTGCTGCTGTTCTTGATATTTTTGCAGATTCAGTTGCAGGTTTTGTACGGTGCTATCGCTGTTATCGCGCAATTGCGTAATGTTGCGACCAACGGCACCCGCCACTTCAGACAGGCGCAGAATATTTTGATCGGCGGTTTCTTGTGTTGAAAGCTTAAGGTTATCAAGCCGTGCGGTGAGCTGCTGCACATGCTCAAGGCTTTGACCCGTGCCATCTTTAATTTGCTGGGCGCGGCCTAATAATTGCTCGCCGGCCTGTTGCAAGGCCACCAAGCGCTGATCGAGCTGACGTGACAAACGCTCGAGCGCTTCGCCACTTTGATTGGTGGCAGTTTGCACCTGCTCGCTATCGCGCACAAGCTTGCCCGACACGCCTTCATAGCGGCTGCTGGCTTCGCTGAAATCGGTGGCAAAGCGCTCGGCTAATGTGCGCGCTTCGCTGGCCATGGCCGCATAACGACTGGCATGCTCATGGCTGG
Source organism: Rickettsiales bacterium (assembly GCA_027485855.1). GTDB lineage: Bacteria > Pseudomonadota > Alphaproteobacteria > JAIXQD01. The sequence continues at coordinate 2,952 of JAIXQD010000021.1, forward strand.
AAAGACTCAGCTGTTCACCGGCCTTGTTAAATTGTTGCAGCAATTGCTGCAAATCGAAACCGAGCTTGTCGGCGTCATCACGCAATTGGGTTAAACGCTGGGTCAGGCGCTCATCGGCGGCGGTAAAAGTTTGCGTGGCTTCTTGGTGGGCTTCTTGAAAGCGCGTAGCGCCAAAATCAATTTGCTGGCTGGTTTTGGCCAATGCCGCATCGATGCTATGCACCACTTGCTCGAGTTGTGTTAATTGACGGCGTGCGTTTTCTTCGAGCGATTGCGCCCGCGTTTGCAAAGTGCCCTCGCTTTGATTGAGCTCATGTGCTGCCGACAGCAAAGTATCGGTGGCCATCAGCGCCCGATCGCGCAAAACATCGCTGGCATTTTGTAATTGCTCGGTGCCTTTTTGCCATTGCATCAGTAAGCGCTCGGCTTCGGTGCGGCCATCGCTGGCGGCGGCGATAAAATCTTGGATGCGTTGGTCAACCAGCGCACTGCTTTTTTCAAGTGCGGTGGTTACTTCGGTGGTGGCTTTGACAAAGCCGGCCTCGCGCTCGCTGATTTGTAATTCAAGCTTTTGCGCTTCAGCCAAACGGCGCTGCGTCGCGCCATCAATTTTATCGAGCGTTTGCGCCAAATCGCTTTCTAGGGCGGCAAAGCGTTTGGCCACATGTTGAGCGCTGCTATCGAGCGTATCGCTGATTTTTACATTGCGCTGTTGCAGTTGTTCAGTGTGATCAAGCCCGTTTTGCAACAGCTCTTGCAGGCTTTTTGTTTCAGTACGCAAAGCCACAATAATAGATTGCACATCTTGCGTGGTGCGTTGTGCCGTATCCGACAAAGTATCGGCCTCATCGCGCAGCAGCAGCAGGGCTTTTTCGGCTTGGGCGCGCGAAATCTCGCCGCCTTCGCGCAGTAAATCAACTTGGGTACGCAGCGCCTCATTGAAGCGACGCACGCGCGCATCGGCCGCGCCCTCATCGGCAAAAATCTGCGCCAGCTGTGCTGTGAGTGGTGCGGTAATGGCCTCAATCTCACGGCCACGCTGTACAAAACCCATAACCATCCATAACAACACCACAGGCAACATCAGGCCCGACATGGCCATCACGGCCGTAGTAATGGGCGCACCAAGCAAGCCGGTAAAGCCGCCGGCCTCAATAATAAAAATACCGCAAGCCAGCAACCAGCCGAAGGTCATGCCAAAACCAACCCATAAAAAGCCGCTGCCCGATTTACGCGAGCGCGGCGTGCCAGCAAGCGGCAATTTTATTTTTGGCACATTGGGCATTTTGAAAGATTTAGGCGGCTTGATTGAGGCAGGTGCCATGCTTGCGGTTTTTGGCGCAGTTTTAGCCGCAGGCTTTGCGGCAGATTTTAAAATTGTTTTGTTATTGTTATTAGGTGCGTCAACCATGGCTGGCCTCTCAAGCAATCAATACGAATGCGTTATGCGTTTGAAAAAAGGTTCGGTAAGAAAAAGATGCAGCACTTTAGCAGGCCGCATGCGGATTCTTCAATCTTTTTTAATAATTAGGCGGGCAATTAAAACAGGCCGGCCTGTTTTGTTGCGATGTCGGTTTTTTCTTTGTTTTTGGCAAGGTTTTCGGCCACACCGACGCGTTTAGTCTTGTGCCACAGCTCTATTCCCTGCTGATAGGCCGCCCGCCCCAATAAATGGCTACTAATCGGGCTGGTAATGAGTAAAAAGAAGCAAATCAGCCCGCAGCGCAAGGCAACAGCCATATCGTCAAAAGCCAAAGCCGTGCCGAGCAAAACAAAAAATGCGCCAAGGCTGCTGGCTAAACCCACCGCATGAATGCGCAGCAACACATCGGGCAGGCGCACCATGCCCAAAGCCGCAATACAGCAAAGCGCCGCCCCAAAAATGCAAAACCCAAGCGCCAGCAGTATCATTTTTCGCTTTCCTCCGGACGGCGGCGCTCAACAAAACGCGCCACTGCAACATTACCGACAAAGCCCATAACCGCTAAGCCCAGCGCAATATCAATATATAAAGCCCGCCCCGAGAATAGCGCAAACAAGGCCATAAAGCACAAAGCCAGCACGGCCAGCAAATCCATCGCCACGGCGCGTTCAATATAAAGCGGGCCGCGCCACAAACGCCACAAAGACAACAGCAAGGCCAGCACCAACAGCGCCATGGCTACCATAAACATTTGTGCCGGCACGCCCGCCATGCTTTCAACCATTTTCCAAGGCGCGATAAAATCTTCCATGTGCATGCTCCTTACCGCTCTGCCCCGCGCGCGGCCACAATGCGTTTAACAAAAACATCCGTTATATCAGCACGTAATTTATCAATATCGGCACAATGCAGCGCATGCACAAATAGCTGGTTTTTTTCAACAGCAATATCAAGCGTGAGCGTGCCGGGTGTGAGCGTCACCATATTAGCCAGCAATACAAGCTCGGCATCGTTTAAGGGGGGCAGCGGCACAGCCACAAGGCAAGGTTGCAGCGCCAAGCGTGGTCGCAAAATTTGCACAGCCACTTGCAGATTAGCCAACAGCAGCTCACGCATAAAAACCACGGCCAAACAAAACCAGCGCCACAAGGCCCGCGGCCACCAGCGCCCTTTGGGCCAGCCCGTTACGCTCAACACCAAAAAGGCCACGGCCGCACCCAATAAAATATTCCCCACCGAAAAATCGGCATTCAGCGCCAGCCATAACAGTGTCAGCAAAACAAGGCATAGGATCTTTTGCATATTCAGCCCCGCATCATTTGATGGTAGCGGCTGGGGTTGCTTAACCCTTGTGCGGCATTGGCACAAAAATCCAGCCAAAGCTGTGGCGCCAAGCCAAGCCATAATAACAGCAGCAACAAAATAGCCGCAGGCCACACGGCGCGTAATTCTAGCACCTGCAAGCCAGGGGCGCGCAATTCTTCCAGCAGCAAAGATTGCCAAGAGCGCACCAGCGCATAAAGCAGTAATAAGCCACTACTCACCAGCAACAGCGACACAAACAAAGCGTGCGGCGTGACGCTTTGCAAAATTTGCAGCTTGCTCCAAAAGGCCGGGCTGGGCGGCAAGCCAATAGTCAGCGCAAACGCCAAAGCCACTGCGGGCGGATGCCATGAAGCCGCAAGCCTGCCCGCCCCCGCCGCAAACGCCAAGCCCACCAGCAAAAACAACGCGGCCTTACTCAGCATATCTTGGGTCATATAGCTGAGCGCGGCGGTTGTGTCACCCACACCAAAAGCCAGCAACGTCATGCCGGTGCCCAGCGCCACCAGCCACACCAATTGCCGCACAAGTTCGCGCTCGGCGACCACACCCAAACTTGCCAACAGCACCGTGATAAAGCCAAGGGCGGTAAACAGCTCGGGCAGCCACGGCACAAACGGCCACAAGAAGCTGCTTAAACGCATAATGGCATAAAGTCCTAATTTGGTTAGCACGGCGGCAAATACGCCCAGCATTGGCCAAGGCAGCCACACATAACTAAAGGGCAGCCAGAAAAATAACGGAAAAATGGCCGCTTTCAAAAACAGGCCCAGCAAAATCATTGCCATTGCTGTGTGCATTAAGGCGGCATCGGTCAGCCAAAGCGGCTGCAGTCGGCTGGCAAGGTCGGTGAAATTAAGCGTGCCGGTGAGGCCATAAAGCAAACCCACGCCCAGCAAAAATATGGCCGTGCCCAGCCAATTAAGCACGCCATAAAACAGCACCTTAACCAAGCGATCGCGCGGCACCGATAAGGCCAGCAAGGCTAAAGCGGTCATGAGAGAAATCTCAAACCAGACATATAAATTAAAAATATCGCCTGTTAAAAATGTTGCGGCACTGCCCGCTTGCAAAATAAGCAGCAGCGGTAAAATGGGTGCGGCGGGCGCCTGTCCGCCAGGCCAAAAACAAAGCTGTGCCATGAGCAGTAAAAAAACCACCGCAACAATAACGCAAAGTCCAGCGCCTAAACTATCGGCCAGCACACCCACGCCATGCGGCGCTGGCCACGCCCCCATTTGCAGCAATATTGGCCCAAATTGGTCAACGGTTTGATAAAGCGCGATGGCCAACGGCACTTGTAACAAGCCCGAGACCAAGGCAATCACTTGCTGCTGTCGTGGTGCGCCCCACGCCAATGCGGCAAAGGCCGCGGCCAGCAAGGGCAGAATAATTGGCAAAGCCACCAACCATGACATGCTAAGTGCGCCTTTCTGCTTTGGGCGGTGGTGGTGGCTCTTCAATAATGGGCGGGGCATCGGCCTCAATGCGCATCAGCAGCAACAGAAATACACAAAAGAACCCAAGGCCAATCACAATCGCCGTTAAAATAAGCGCCTGCGGCAGCGGGTTAACAATAAGCGCTGCTTTGGTTGTAGTTTGCTCTATGTCTATAAAGGCCGGTAAGGCGGGGGTAATGCGCCCCGCCAATAGTAATGACAAATTAATGGCACTGCCCAGCAAGCTTAAGCCCAAAACCACGCGCAGCCATTGCCGCGCCAGCATTAAATAGCTTGCAGCCGCCACCATGGCGCCAACAACTGCGGCCCAGATGAGGTTCATGAGGCCTCCTCAAATAATGGCACAGCCACAGCCAGCAATGCGCCTAACACCGCAAAATAAACGCCTAAATCAAACACCATGGGCGTGCCAAGCTTAAACATCTGCCCGTCTGGCAGAGGCAGGCTGAGCCACAGGCCCGTTAAAAATGGGTCATCGCCAAAAAGCGCGGGCAACCCCGACAAAACCGATAGCAGCAAGCCAAAGCCAATGAGTTTGACCGGCGCATAAGGCAAATGCAAAGACATAGGCACAAAACCAAAGGCGGCTTTTTGCAAATGATATTGCGCTTCAGCATGCAGCATAAAAGCGGCCGCCGCCACTAAAGCGCCGATAAATCCGCCGCCAGGGGCCACATGCCCGCGCAAACACAGCCACGCCGAAACCAGCAGCAAAATCGGAAACAGCCATCTTTGCGTGACAAATAAAATGAGCGATGGCATCAGCGCCCCCCATAAAGTGTTTTGCCCAAAAGCCGCGGCAGCAGTGCGGCTGCCAGCAAGCCTGCGGCTGCCAGCACGGTAATTTCGCCCAATGTATCGAAAGCCCGAAAATCGACAATAATCACATTTACAATATTGCGGCCATGCGCGCTGATATAGCTATGCTGGGCAAAATAATCAGTGATATGTGCCGAAAATGGCAGGCTCGTGAGGCCGGCCAAGGCTATAAAAACCGACACACCGAGCAAAATTGACAATAACGCATCGCGCCATTGTTTATCGAGCCTGCGCAACAACAAGCTTTGACGCGGCAAACGCAGCAACACCAAAGCCAGCACCACCAAAGTTAAGGTTTCAACCAGAAATTGTGTATAGGCTACATCAGGCGCACGACGCATAATAAATAACAGCCCCAAACCATAGCCAACAATGCCCAAAGCCACCAACATGGCTAAAGCACCACGCGCGCGAATGGCCAAAATTAAGCCCAAAAGCATCGTTAAAGCCAAGGCCACTTCAAACCAATATATTTGCCCCACAGGTTTAATTTCTAAAGTGGGGAAAAACAAAATCGGCAAAAGCATAGTCATGGTGAGCAGCGCCATAATCAGCAGCAAATGGTCGTGCAACGAACCGCGCAGCAAAGCATTACGCACCAATAGTGCCAAGCCTTCTATGCCGGCCAGCAGGCGATTAAACATCTGCTCGGCCGTCCAATAGCCATGATTGGCCTGAATATCTGTTTTGAAAAAATGGCGCTGTAACAGAAACAACAAAATCGCCACAAGCAAACTGACTGCCGATAACTGCAAGGCCGGGTCATTTATTGCTGGCCAAATAACAACCGTGGCAATAATAGCCGGCGCCATAGCCGTAACGCCCGCTTGCAAAAATGGCTGAAGCAGCGGCACCACGAGGCCAAAAACCAAACCCGTTGCCATTAAAATGAGCGCCGGCACCACCATGGCGGGCTTGCCCTCCTCGGCACGCGCCACAGCAAGGCTGCGCCCCGCAAAAGCCACCGAGGCCAAGCGCAGCATCACCGCACCACCCAGCATAGACGCCGCAACAACCAGCCCCAAAGCAAAGGCCAATAAGGGCTGCTCACTGAACGACGCCTTAAACATATATTCTTTGGCAAAAAAACCTAAAAAGGGCGGCAGGCCAAGGCTGCTGACTAAAGCCAATAACAATGCGGTTGCCGTAAGCGGCAAACGACTGGCAACGCCCGAAAGCTCGCTTAGGTCACGCGTGTCACATTGATGCTCAATCACACCCGCGCTCATAAACAAACAGGCTTTATACAAAGCATGGGCTAAGATAAACAGCAGCAAGGCCGTAAGCGACAAGCTACTGACAGGCAAGCCCAACAGTGCCACCATCAGGCCCAGCGCGCTGACTGTCGTGTAAGCCAAAAGCTTTTTCATGTCGGACGCCCAAAAGGCGCGCCAGCTTGCCCACAAAGCCGTAAAACTGCCAAACATCACTAAAATAACCAGCCATGGCAGCGTCTCACCTAAATTACTTTGCAAGCGCGCCAGCAGATAAATGCCTGCCTTAACCATAGCGGCCGAATGCAGATAAGCACTCACCGGTGTGGGCGCGCTCATGGCATTGGGCAACCAAAAATGAAAAGGCAGTTGCGCCGATTTGGTAAAAGCGCCCAGCGCAACAAAAACCAAACATAGCAAGTAAAATGGTTGCCCACGAATATCAACCGCACGTAGCACCGATAGCTCTGTGCTGCTGCCCATATGCGATAACAGCAAAAGCCCTATCAGCAAGGCCATACCACCCGCACCGGTTATCAGCAGCGCCTGCAGCGCATGACGCCGCGCCAAGGGCGTGCCCGAAAAAGCAATCAGCAAAAACGAACTGAGCGAGGTGAGCTCCCAAAAAATAAACAACGAAAAAATATTATCAGCTAGCACCACGCCCAGCATGGCCCCCATAAATAACTGCAAATAGGCAAAGAAACGGCCACGCAAAATATCTGGCTCATCGGCTAAATAGCCACCGGCATAAACAACCACCAGCGCACCTACACCCAAAACCATAAAACCAAACAGCAAAGATAAACCATCAAGCCAGAAGCTAAAACGCACCCCTAATTGCGGTAAATAAGTGTAAGATTCAGCAATCGGCTGGGCGGCTAAAATAATCGGCGCTTGCAAAGCCAGCCAATAAAAACCAGCCATAGGCACAGCGGCCAATAGCGGCACCAGCAATCGCGGCAAAAATCTTGCCAAAAGCGGCGCTGCTAAAGCTGATAAAAAAATGGCCGCAAGCAGAAACAGCATGGGTCTTCCTAAAAAGGCTTACCTGAAATTAACGAATGGAAAAATCGCCCACACTGTGCCGCAGCCCGCCGCAAAGAGCAAATCTTATCGGCGCCAATCTTATTGCTGCCAAACTTATTGCTGCTCAAGCCAATCGGCTATCTTGGGCCACATCTCTTCGTGCGGCAGGCTTTGCTGCAAACGCCAGCGCTGCACGGTGCTGGCGGCAATGCCAAACTCATCTTGAATTTTTTGCACCGAAATGCCGCGCTGCAAAGCCTGCTCTAATATGGTTACAAAGGCTGTGGCGGTCAGTTTATTGTGCATTGCAGCAAGGGTCGTTCTGGACTTTAGGGGGCCAACAAGTTTAGTTTCACTACCATAAATATTAACACTGTGCAATTTACACGGCACACTATAAGGGAGCCAGACTGTGACCTCACCCATGACAGCATCAGCAACTTCTACACCCAAACATTATGGCACTTATAAGCTGCTATGCAGCACAAGCAAAGATGTTGAGCGCCTGCTGGCCTTTTATGCCGATAATCGGCACGACAACACCTATCATCGGGGCGATGCGCTTTTTGCCAAACAATGCCGCGATGGTCTTATTTTGCTGCTTGAGGCGCCCGATGGCTCGTTGGTTGGCTCTTCTATTGCTTACCCTTACATGAACAACAAATTTTGCGAATTAGGTACAACCCGCACCAGCGATGAATGCCCCAAGGGCTTTCCGCTTTACGAGCAAATTGTTGGCGCACAAATTGTGCATCAATTTATGTTTGACCCACCCGAAGATCGCCTCTTTGCCGATGTGCATACAAAAAATCACCGTGTGGCCGAGCGTCTCGTCAATAATGTTGGCTTTGCTGATTGGGCCAACCCACCGCAAGAGATTATCGAGGTCAAATGTGCCATGGTTGGCTCGCGCGAGCCACATGAGGGCCGGCTGGCGGGTCGGTCGAAATATTATCAATGCGGCGTTGAGGCCTTGCCCAGCAACACCGCACGTCTGGTGGCCACGCTCGACCAACCGCGCCTGACTAATAAACGCGGCGACACCTTAGACCTTGATATGAGCGGCCTTCCCGCCGTGCGCTATGGCGAGGCCTTACTGCGTAAATTAGCCACGATGGATTTAGGCCCCATTGACCAACCCTCGGCTAACAAGCATTATGCACAAACCCGCCAGCATATCTGGCAGCAACTGAAGTTAGGATAGACTATGCCTATTATCAATCGTCTGGCGGCCCTACAGGAAGAGCTCACCGCATGGCGCCGCACCTTGCATCAGCATCCGCAAACCAATTATGAAGAAACTTGGATATCAGATTTTGTGGCCGAAAAACTGCAAAGTTTTGGCCTTGAGATTCATCGCAATATTGCTGTTACCGGCGTGGTTGGCATTTTGCATGGGCAAAAACCTGGGCCGATGATTGGTTTGCGCGCTGATATGGATGCGCTGGATATTGTCGAGCAAAACAACATGCCGTGGCAGTCAAAAACACCCGGCAAAATGCATGGCTGTGGGCATGATGGCCACACCACCATGCTGCTGGGGGCTGCGCGCTATCTGGCCGAAACACGCAATTTCTCTGGCTCGGTTGCTTTTATTTTTCAGCCCGCCGAAGAAGGCGGCAATGGCGCGCAACGCATGATTGATGAGGGGCTGTTTGAAAAATTCCCCATTACGCAAGTTTATGCCATGCATAACTGGCCTGATTTGCCCATAGGCCAAATCGCCGTGGCCCCAGGGCCCATGCTGGCCAATTCCGACCGCTTTACCCTCACCATTACTGGCATTGGTGGTCATGCCGCGTACCCGCAAAATATCACCGATCCGGTGGTGGTGGCGGCACACATTATTACGGCTTGGCAAAGCATTGTCTCACGCAATATTCACCCGATGGAAGCCGGCGTGATTAGCGTGACCATGCTTAAAGCCAGCGATGCTTTTAATGTTGTCGCCGATAAAGTGGTGCTGAATGGCACCGCCCGCAGCTATAAGCCCGAAGTGCGTGACCTCATTGAAAAACGCATGGGCGAATTGGCTACAGCCATTGCCAGCGGCTTTGGTGCCAGTGCTGTTTTGGACTATAACCGCGGCTATGATGCCACCATCAACACCGCGCCCGAAACCGCAGTGGCCGCTAAAGTGGCTGCTGAAATTGTGGGCGCCGACAATGTCGATACGGCTTTTGTTCCTATTATGGGTGGCGAAGATTTTGGCGCCATGCTCAAAGCCAAACCGGGCTGCTATATTGTGGTGGGTGCGGCCGATGAGGAGCATAAAAACAAACTGCACCATCCCTGCTATGATTTTAATGACAAAATCATCCCCATTGGTGCCAGCTATTTTGCCCGCTTGGTTGAAACCGTGCTGAGCAAAGACACTTCGCCAAACAAAGACAGGGCAGCGGCATAGTCTGGCCCGCAAGTGTGGTAGAATGGGCGAATCATGCCATAGTTAATTATGGATGATACAGTAAGCCTTGCTGCCAACCCCGTGGCCGATTTGGTCACGATGATTGTCGGCCACCTTGAAGACCAGAACGGCGAAACCCGCGCGGAAGACGCCATTGCGCTTGCGGCACACCTTACGGGCGTTAGCACCTTGCAGCTGGCCGGCGTTAACCCGCTTAAATTACAGCGCGCCCCAGGCACCTGGCTTGAAGATAAAAATATCGACGATCTGCTCACGGCCAACAGCACCGATTATCAAACCATGTTTGATGAGGGCGCGTTATTTGGTGTTTTATATGACTGCCTTGTGCATGAAGATAGCTTTGCCACGCCCGAGCACTTTCCATCTATACTCAGCATCAAAGCCACCAAGGGCGGGGCTTTATTGCCGGCAGCGCATCGCCCTGAAATTGACCTTGCTCATAATGCCGCCTTATTACAAAACAAGCTGGCGGCTATTGTGAAAGAGCACAGCCTGCCACCCGCAGAAGTGCCGCTTTATGGCATTTATGCTATGGCCACAATTATCAATTTAGCCAGCGACGTGATTAGCCCGCCTGCAGCCATCTTGCTGGCGCTCAGCACCTTATGGCACGCGGCACATAGCGTTCCGGCTAAAGTCGCGCCCTAATTACCAGCAACAATGCATAATTGAGCTGCAACCGGCCATCAGCGTAGGCATGACGAAGGCTATGATAGAAAAAAGTAAAAAAGTGACTAAAAACCAGAATTCTTCTATTTTCTTTATATAAATAAAAATAAGCAATTTCGTTCACCGTAACCACAGAAAGATAAAACATGGAAAAACATGAATTTATTGAAGAAATTAACCGTACTATCAAAGGAATAAATTTGACGGATGAAAGTATAGAATACGTCTATAAGGACACGTCAAACTTACATGAACTTTCAGACAACTCTGGTGCTGCTGTAGGTCGTTTGACGGCTAAAGTTACCATTACATACAATGGCAAGACTAAAACGTATCCCGCAGAGGATGTGACAACGTTCCCTTGTAAATTCATAGACGACTACAACAATGGCTATTATTCTGGATAATAATTGAATTCATGATTCAAACAAAAACTCCTCTATGCGCAGGCCACGCATGGCCATGACGTGCTTGAAATACTCATGCTTGAACGTGACGAAGATCAATGGTGGTTCCGTCGCAATGCTGCGATAAAAATGCCCGCAGCACAGCTTATGCTAACGACCAACTCTGGTTATGTGGTGATAAACCCTCTCATTGCTTTATTGTTTAAAAGCAAAAACCCCAGAGCAAAAGATAATATGGATTTTGACAATATCTTGCCGGCCCTTAATGCCGAGAGCCGCCTATGGCTCCAACAAGCTTTAAGCACAATAGACAAGCAGCATATTTGGTTAGAGCAGCTTTAACCTAAAAATGGGTCGCGGCGCAAAATCATATCTTCGCGCTCGGGGCTGGTAGAAAACAAATCGATGCTGCACTCTATCAGCTGTTCAATGCGGGCAATATAGGCTTTAGCCGCAGCGGGCAAGGCGGCAAAATCGCGTACGCCTTGTGTGCTTTGCTGCCAGCCCGGCAGAGTTTCGTAAATCGGTTGCACGGCCGCTTGCGCACTGGGCAAGGTAGGAAAATAATCAATTTTCTGCCCATCCAGCATATAGCCTGTGGCTATTTTAATTTCAGGCAGGGTGTCGAGCACATCCATTTTGGTCAGTACCAAAGCATCAATGCCGCCCATTTTAATGGCTTGCCGCACCATGGTAGCATCGAACCAACCGCAACGGCGCTTGCGCCCCGTCACCGTGCCAAATTCGCGCCCGCGCTGGCCGATTTGCTCGCCAACATCGCTGCTATCCTCTGTTGGAAAAGGCCCCGAGCCCACCCGCGTAGTATAGGCTTTGCAAATGCCCATAACCCGCCCCACAGCCGCAGGGCCAAGGCCGCTGCCCGTGGCCGCTTGCCCTGCCACCGTATTGCTCGAGGTGACATAGGGATATGTGCCGTGATCGACATCCAGCATGAGGCCTTGCGCGCCCTCAAACAGAATCTTTTTGCCAGCGCTTTTGGCCTCATCCAGCCTTTGCCAAACACGACAGGCAAAGGGCAGAATTTTTGGCGCCACTTTTTCGATTTCAGCCATCACTGTGGCAAAATCCAGCTCTTCCGCACCAAGACCGCGCAACAAGGCATTGTGATGCAGCAACAGCTGCTCCACTTTAGGCCGCAAAGTTTCAAGCTCGGCCAAATCGCACACACGAATAGCGCGGCGCGCTACTTTATCTTCATAGGCGGGGCCAATGCCGCGCCCGGTTGTGCCAATTTTGCCGGTGCCGCGCACCGCCTCACGCGCCTGATCGACCGCACTATGCACGGGCAAAATCAAGGCGGCATTTTCAGCCAGCCATAAATTTTGCGGTGTCACTTGCACGCCTTTATTGGCCACGGCGTTTATCTCACGCAGCAGCGCCCATGGGTCAACCACCACGCCATTCCCAATGACGCCAACCTTACCCGGACGCACCACCCCCGATGGCAGCAGCGATAATTTATATTCAACCCCATCAATAACCAAAGTATGGCCAGCATTATGCCCGCCTTGAAAGCGCACCACCACATCAGCTCTGTGACTTAACCAATCAACGACTTTGCCCTTACCCTCATCGCCCCATTGGGCGCCTATAATGGCAACATTCGGCATCGTAAAAGCCTCGCGGTAAAAGTTAGGGAAATGGCGCAAACTGCCTTTGGCTAAAATATCTGTGATTAGCTCATTTTACTAGTGCGTTTATGCTTTATTTTTTTGCACGATTTCAGCCCCAACCTGCCACAGCTGCTCGGCCATATCACGCGCCAAACTGCGCCAATGTTCAAGCTCGGCCCTTGTGCGGGCTAGGTTTTTTTCGCTTTGTTCGTGCGCGCTTTGCCAATAGACCGCTTGCCGACGCGCATCGCCCGCTTGTTGTTGCGCTTGCAGCCATAAGCTTTGCAATTGCTGAATTTCTAATACGGCTTCTTCGTGGCGGCGGCGCTCATTGGTGACGCGCTGGTCGGCCAAAACAGCGCGAAACGCCGTTTCATCGAGAGCTTCTTCAAGGTAAAAGACCGCACGCGCCAAATCGCCAAAGGATAAACCATCACGGGTGAGCAGCTCACGCGCCGCCCGCAGCGCGGCCAAGGCCTCACCATCATGGGCGCTGTCGGCCGCAAGGGCTAAAACTTTTTGTAGTTTATCATGCTTGGTCACACAATTATTATGCGCTGATTCTACCGGTCTTGCGTAAAAAAAAGTCGCCCGATCGTGAGGGGACGATCGGGCGACCACCGAGCCACCTTGCAACCATCGAGGGGGGATGGTGGCAAGGCGGATGTCTGCAAACTAGAAGGGCAAAATAATATCCATCAGCTGGTTGCCAATGCGCGGCTGTTGCACATCGCTGACCATGCCTTCGCCACCATATGAAATGCGCGCTTCGGCAATTTGCTCATAGCTAATGGCGTTGGCACTGCTGATATCTTCAGGACGAATAACGCCCGAAATATTCAGATTGCGCTTTTCAAAATTAACCGCAATTTCCTGCCGCCCCTGAATAACCAAATTGCCATTAGGCAAAACCTGTGTCACCACAGCCGCCACGCGCAGATTGATTTTTTCGCTGCGGTCGATAGCGCCTGTGCCCCGATTGCTGAGCTCGGTGTTGGTATTCAGCAAACTGGCCGGGTTCACCGCATTGGGCAAAACTTTATTGAGCTTGGTTTCAAAGCCCAAAACATTGGTAACACCTGAATCGTTAGTGTCGGTGCGACCCCGTGTTGTGGTGTTTTCTAACTCGGCTTTATCATCTACCCGGATGAGCACCGTTAAAATATCGCCCACCCTGCCCGCCCGCTGATCTTTAAAAAAGGCGCGCGCGCCGGCCTGCCACAAGCTGGCTGGTTGGCGCACACTGCTGGCTTGCACCGGCATGGGCATTTTGACCATTTCAACCTGTTGTGGCGTGACGGGCGTCATCTGTGGCTCGCTGCCAACGCGCGCAATGCGGTCGGCGGTGCTGCAAGCACCTAGTGCCAAAGCACAAAAGAGTAAGGTTATAGTTTTTTTCATCATGTCCCCCTCAGAACCATTTATAATCAGAACCATTGATTGTTATAAGCTTTGCAAATTACGCGCCAAATTTATGGAACAACCGCGACAAGCCCTGGCCCCTGTACCATGCCCTCAATGGTGCGCTCTGTTTGGCTATTGGCCAGACGAATGGTTTGCCCCTTCGCACCATCTTCAAGCGCTTTGCCTCGCGCCGTAATACGCAGCGCGCCTTGTGCTAACTCTAAGGTGACAATATCGCCGCGCTTAATCACCGCCGGCATGCTGATATCGCGCATTTGCACCGGTTGACCCACGGCCAAACCACGGCGGGCTTGTTGTCCTACCAATTCATCGCCGTTGCGGATTATTCCTGTGGTGATGCGATTGAGCGGTAGTTTCTGCTCGGTTAAATCTTCGGCGCTGATAATCTTGCCTGCTGCAACCGGCCGCACCAAAACTGGCACTGTCGCCGCTGGCACAGCCCTGCCAGACACGGTCAGCAGATTTGCATCTTGTTGCAGCTTGCCGGTAAAGCGGCCACTGCTTTCGTTAAAAACAAAGTCGCTCATGCTGGCAGGAGCGCTGCTTTGACCGCTTAAGGTAAGCTGCTTTTGATCAAGACTCACCAGCCAATTTTGCTCGGGATAGTGCTCGGATAATTGCTGCTGCACGATGTCAGCAACCTCATCACGGCCAAAGGCAAAAGCAGGCGATGTGCTTAGCAGCAAGGCCAGCAAACCGCACTTAATGTATTTTCTAAAAGCGCTCATTTTCCCCTCATTTCAATCTATTAGCGCAGCTGGTTCAGAGACTGCATCATGTCATCGCCGGCTTTTACAATGCGGCTATTCATCTCATAGGCGCGCTGGGCGGTGATTAAATTTGATATTTCGCTCACCATATTAAGGTTGGAAGTTTCCAAAGCACCTTGCGTGATGGTGCCAAAGCCCGCCGTTTGCGGATTACCCGTTGTAGGCGCGCCAGAGGCGGGCGTTTCGGCCAACAAATTATCACCCTTTGCTGCTAAGCCCGCCGGATTGGCAAAAGTGGCTAACTGCAAAGTGCCGACATTGGTGGGCGCGGTCTGACCATCTTGTGTGACCAGCACCTGCCCGCCCGCGTTAATGCTGATATTCACGGCATCGTTCGGAATGGTAATGTTTGGCGTAATGGGAAAACCATCGGCCGTTACCACCAAGCCATCGGCATTCATTTGTAACGAACCCGCTCTAGTATAGGCCGTGGTGCCATCTGGCAGAGACACTTGCAAAAAGCCGCGACCCGTTATGGCCACATCAAGCGGGTTCTCGGTGATATTGACCGAGCCCTGCTCATTGATACGATAGACCGCCGCGGTTTTAACACCCAAACCCACTTGAATACCCGTTGGCACAACCGTGCCCGTATCGGATGAGGTTGAGCCAACGCGGCGCAAATCTTGATAAAGTAAATCTTGAAATTCGGCGCGCATCCGCTTGAAACCCGTGGTACTTATGTTGGCCACGTTGTTTGAAATCACTTCGACATTCAGCTGCTGAGCTAACATGCCAGTGGCTCCGATATTCATAACGCGCATGGTACTTCTCCCTTATGGTAAAACTAAGCTCGATTAAACTTAAGCAACGCGGCCCAAAGTGCGGATCGCATTGCGTAAACGTTCGTTTTCTGAATCAATCATTCTTTGTGCCGACTGAAACGACCGGCTCACTTCCAGCATCTGGCTCATTTCAATCACCGGCTGCACATTCGATTGCTCAAGCATGCCTTGCTGGACGCGGGTATTTTGCGCCGCCACCGCCTCTTGCCCGTTGGGGTTATAAAAACCCGAACCTTCTTCCAGCATGGCCTGTTCGCTGGCAAATTCAAAAACACCCAAATTGCCGACCACGCCTTGCGCTGTCTCAATGGTGCCATCGCCTTTTATTTTGATGTCGGTGGCATCGGCCGGAATGACAATCGGCTCATTGCCCGCAGCCAATATGCGCTGGCCGCTGGCGGTTATCAGCTCGCCTAATTCGTTTTGGGTAAGATTACCGGCGCGGGTGTAACGCGTGCCTTGTGGTGTTTCAACCGCCAAAAAGCCCGGGCCGCTGAGCGCCACATCTAAAGCATTGCCTGTTTGCACAAAGCTGCCCTGCCTTGCGTCGCGCACTGTGGCGCTATCGATGACGAAATCAATCGACTCACCCGCCTTGGGCTGCACCACAAAGGTATTGAATAAGTTGCTTTGGCGCTTAAAGCCGGTGGTATTGACGTTGGCGATATTATTGGCCAGCACTTCGGCTTGGCGCATCAGCACTTCGGCTCTGGATATGGCTAACAGTAATGGCGATTCCATGACACCCTCCTTTGACGAGGATGTCTATGCAGTAATCGTGCCAAATTCTATTTTCGCTACATTTCTGTGCGGCGCGCAGCAATGCTGGCAGTTGCCAAAGAATCGCTATAATGTTGCTAACTTGTTAAAGTTTAATGTTTCTTAACCAGATTGACGATAATTTTAGATAAATCCCATTTATCCATTTTCACAGGAAATCGCCTATGGTCGATGATGATGATTTAACCGCCGAAAAAGCCGAAAATGCGGCGCCCGCCCAACCGGCGAAAAAAATTGCCGGCAAAAGCACCATGCTCTACGCCATTCTGGGCGTTTTGTTTTTAATCGGCTGCGGCGCTGGGCTTTATTTTTCGGGCGTGCTGGGCGAAAAAGATGTCAAAAAAGGTGAAGCCACTGCGGCCATCGATAATAGCGATTTAATTTTTTACGAAGTGCCAGAAATTTTAGTGAACTTGCAAAACGACTCACGCCGGCCAAACTTTCTTAAAATCAATCTCAAGCTTGAACTTTACGAAGAGGGCGACAAAGCCCGCCTTGATACAGTGATGCCGCGGGTGATTGATAGTTTTCAAATGTATCTGCGCGAATTACGCATGGATGATTTACGCGGTTCATCGGGCATGTATCGCCTGCGCGAAGAGCTGCTGATGCGTCTTAATCAAGCAGCGCATCCGGTCAAAATTAAAGATGTGCTCTTCCAGGATATGCTGGTGCAGTAATGGCCGATGACAAACCCATGAGCGACGAAGAGAAAATGGCCGCTGAATGGGAAGCGGCCGCCGGTAACGCTGATGGCACCAACAGCGGCGGCGATGATGAAATGGCTGCGGCCATGGGCATGGGCGGCGAAGGCGGGCAATCACGCGTACTCAACCAAGATGAAATTGATAGCCTGCTGGGTTTCGATAGTGGTGCTGGCGGTGAAACGCAAAATGGCATTATGGCACTGGTCAATAGTGCGCTGGTTAATTATGAGCGCCTGCCGATGCTGGAAGTGGTGTTTGACCGCTTGGTGCGGGTGATGTCCACCAGCTTGCGTAATTTTACCTCAGATAATGTTGAGGTCAGCCTCGATCAAATGACCTCGGTGCGTTTTGGCGATTATCTAAACTCTATCCCGCTGCCCGCTATGATTGCGGTTTTTAAAGCCGAAGAGTGGGATAATTTTGGCCTGATTGTCATTGATAGCGCGATGATTTATTCAATAGTGGATGTGCTGTTAGGTGGCAGGCGTGGCACGGCGGCTATGCGTATTGAAGGCCGCCCCTATACCACCATTGAGCGCACCTTGGTTGAGCGTTTAGTGCATGTGGTGCTGGCCGATTTGAATGCAGCCTGGGACCCGCTGACCAACGTGACTTTCCGTTTTGACCGGCTGGAGACTAACCCGCGCTTTGCCACAATTGCACGGCAAAACAACGCGGCCGTGTTGACGAAACTCCGTGTCGATATGGAAGATCGCGGCGGCCGTATCGAAATTTTGGTGCCCTATGGCACATTAGAGCCCGTGCGCGAATTGCTGCTGCAAATGTTTATGGGCGAAAAATTTGGCCGCGATTCAATTTGGGAAAGCCACTTGGCACAAGAGCTGCTGATTACCGATATGGATGTCAATGCCGTGCTGGATGAAGTGACCGTGCCTTTGCAAGAGGTGCTGGCCTGGCAACCTGGTAGCCAAATTATGCTGAATGTGAAGCCCGAAGATCTCGTTGATATTCGCAGCGGCGAGGCCACTTTGTTTCGTGGCAAAATGGGGCGGCGCAATGGTCATGTGTCGGTGATGATTGATGAAGTCACGCTGCATTTGCCCAGACAAAATTTAAGCTCGTAACCAGAGGAGGCACATAATGATGGCGATTGCAGCTCTCGTGCTTGATATTGTGCTTATCGGCCTTTTGGCAGTGGCGCTGTTGTTTGGCTGGCGCCTTAATCAGCAATTGGTAAAACTGCGTCATCAAAAAACCGAGCTTGAAGGCTTGTTGCTGAGTTTTGGCGAAACAACCTTGCGCTGCGAGCAAGGCGTGCGCTCGCTTAAAGTATCGGCCAATGAAGTGAGCGATACGATGCAGCAGCAAATTAATCGCGCTGTGCAATTGCGCGATGAGCTGCAATTTATGAGCGATGCCGCCGACCAAATTGCCAACCGTATTATTCAAGCGGCCGCAATGCGCAACCAAGAGCCAAAATCAGAATCTCGGCCAGACCCGAAAAGCGAAAATCGCAGCAAGGCTGAAACAAAAATTGAGCTGCGCGCCGACCCCGCCCTTGATGGCAAAAGCAGCAACAAAGACAGCTACAAGGATAATTATAAAGACAGCAAAATTGCGCCCTTACGTGCGGCCGAGCTTAAAACCCCCGTTGAAACGGGCAAAGAAAAAATCCGCCCTTTTGCTAATTTTGCCAAAAACCTTGCCCCTGAAGATATCAGCACAGCTGAAGGCAGCAAAAATTCTGACGCGCGCCAAACAGCAACACAATTAGCACCGCGCTCGAAAGCTGAAAAAGAGCTGGCCCGCGTGTTGGAGAAGCTTAAATGAAATTGCTTGCAACGCCGCGTCTGCGCCTCTTACCAATTTTGCTGCTCACGGTCACCGTGGCTTTGCTGCTGCGCGTGGGAACAGTGGGGCAAAGCTTGCAAAATGGGCCCTTAGTGAGCATTGCCACCGCACAAGCGCAAAATGCTGAGGCTATGGCAAAATCTGCCGCTAACACAGAAGCTGCTCCTGCCCAACAAGCAACAGCGCCAGCAATACCGGCAGCAACACCGCCTGAAGCAACCCCAGAATCCGCGCCGGCAATACCCGCGGCAGAAACGGCCAGTATCAGCAGTCAGCCGCGTACCATCGAGCAAATGACTGAAAGCGAAATCAAAATCTTGCAGCAATTATCAAGCCGCCGAACAGAGCTCGACACCCGTGCGCAAGAGCTTGATCAGCGCGATGCACTGCTGAACGCTACCGAGCGCCGCGTCGAGCAAAAAATCTCCGAGCTGCAAAAGCTACGCCAAGATGTTGAAGCGCTCTTAGGCAGAGCCAATCAACAGCAGGATGCGCAATTAGCCAGCATGGTCAAAATCTATGAAAATATGAAGCCCACGGAAGCCGCACGTATTTTTGAAGCTCTCGACATGCCGGTATTAATTGGCGTGGTGCAAAAAATGAAGGAAGCCAAAGCCGCGCCCATTTTGGCCGCCATGACCGCAGATAAAGCCAAGCTGATTACTGAAGAATTGCTAAAACGAAAAGAAGTGCCCAACATGGCGGCGCCAAGCCCCTAACACAAGCCCAGCATACCCCCCAATAGGCCCCCCAGCATACCAAAGCAAAAACCATCCCAGCGATTTAACTTTTTGTGTATCTTCATGGCGTTAGAATGACGGGCATGCATCTCTTGGGGCGAATCAGTTTAATCTGACACTTGTATAAAAAATAAGGAGAGTAGAATGCCGGTTGATATGAATATGAATGTGCTGATTGTGGATGACTATAAAACAATGCTGCGCATTATCGGCAATTTATTAAAACAGCTTGGCTTTAAAAACATCGATGAAGCCACCGATGGCAGCATGGCGCTAAAGCTGCTGCGCGAAAGCGGCAAAAATTATGGCATGATTATTTCAGACTGGAATATGGAGCCCATGACCGGCCTGCAGCTGCTGCAAGAAGTACGCCGCGATGAAAAGCTCAAAGCCACGCCCTTCATCATGATTACCGCCGAAAGCAAAACCGAAAATGTGGTGGCGGCAAAACAGGCCGGCGTGAATAACTATATCGTCAAGCCCTTTAATGCCGAAACACTTAAACAAAAACTGGTGAGTGTTGTTGGCCCCTTCTAATTCATAGGAATATGGTCTTTTTTATAAAGGATAAATCATGGTTGATGCCAAGCATAACAAAGACCAATTTGCGCAAGAACTAAAACAGCAACTCGCTTCGGCCGCCAGCGCCGCCAAAGCGCCGCTATCCCGCGATGAAGTAAGCGCCATTATTGCTGAAGTTTTGCAAAGCCTGTCGGGCGATTTATCTATTGCCGACCTCAAGCTTTACAGCGAGCTTGAGCAACTGGCGCAGTATATCCGCAAGGCCCGCAACGAAATTGCCGCCCTCAAGCCCGATGCCATCAGCCAAGATCTGGTGCCATCCGCCACCGACGAGCTTGATGCCGTGGTGGGCGCCACCGAGGACGCCACGAATCGCATTATGGATAATTGCGATCGTATCAGCGCTTTGGCCGAGCGCATCAATGATGAGGGCCTCAAAAACGAGATTTTGGCCATCAATACCAGCATCTTTGAAGCCTGCAGCTTTCAAGATATTACCGGCCAGCGCATCACCAAAGTGGTGCGCACGCTTAAACATATTGATGCACAAATTGAAAGCCTCTTGCGCGCCTTTGGCGGCGAAAGCTTAGGCACACAAGTAGTTGGCGAGGACAAAAATTTTGGCGCCCCCGAAAGCGCTCGTGCCGAGGAAGTCGATTTGCTCAACGGCCCGCAGCTTCCCGGAAATGCTATTGATCAAAGCGAGATTGACCGGTTGCTCGCGGAGATGGACGGCAAATAAATATGGCGCGAGGTTCTGCCACCAGCGCCCGCCCCATAGCCCCTGAGGGACTGGCTAAAATCGAAATACGCGCCCCGGCTGAACATTTTAAGGCCCAAAATAATAAATCTAAGAGTTACCTTACGCTGTTGGTGCTGGCGGCCTTACTGGTAAGTTTACCGGCCGCTGCGCCCGCGCAAGCCGCCGAAACACCGATTGCTGTGCGCACGGGCCTGCATCAAGATTTTAATCGTCTGGTGTTTGATTGGCCCAAAAATATTGATTACACACTTGCGCAAAATGGCAGCGAGGTGACGCTGACTTTTAACAGCTCCGCCCCTATCGCTTTAGCCAAAGCACAAAATTTGCCGCTAATTGGCAAGCTCAGCCTTGAGCAAAAAGACAATCGCAGCATTGTGCGCTTTACGCTACCCGCCAATAGCCGCGTGCAACATTTCCGTAATGGCACTTTTATCGTTATTGATGTGCGCCCCGAAAAACAAAATGCCAAAGAAAAAGAACCCGAAAAAAAAGCAGCTGAAAAGCCGCCAGCAGCAGCAGCCCCAGTAATAACGGCCCCAGCAGCAGCGCCAATCACAACAGCTACAACCACGACAACAAGCACAACTGCAAGCGCCGCGAGTGTAGCTTCTTCCGTCGCCGAGTCCGCGACTCCTGCCGCCGAGTCCGCGACTACTTCTGTCGCCGAGTCCGCAAGCCCATCTGTCGCCGGGTCCGCGACTGCTAAAATTTCTTTGCCAAATAATTCTTCGCCGCAAACTTCGCAACAGGGCCCAGCCAATGCAGAGCCAACCAGTGCAACACCAACCAACCCAGCGCCACAAATAAAAACAGAGTCGGCTAATTCTCCCGCCACAACATCACTGGCCACAACAACGCCAGCACTGCTGTCAGAAGCCAGCAAAACCAGAGCGCTTTATGATTTTACGCTCACCACCGAGCCCTTACTTGTGGCCACGCTTAACCCCACTGTGCCAACGGCACTGGCGGCCTTTATTCGCGGTGATTATGGCTATGTTGTTTTCGATCGGCGCTTGGCACTCAGTGACGATACACTCATTGCTGCGGGCAGCCGCGTGCTGCTTGAGCGAGTGGCCAGTAATAACAGCAGCATTTATCGTTTTGCCGTGCCGGTGAATGCTCGTTTATCTGTCAACAAAAGCGGCACCAGCTGGCGCTTATTTTTAAGTGTACCTTCGCCCAGCATTCCCGTGAGTTTATCCATAACGCCACAACCTGATTTTTCGTTGGGGGCGCGCTTGGTTTTAGAAGCCGCGCGGCCCGCGCCGGTGCAAGCGTTTAATGACGATATTGTCGGCGATCAATTATGGGTGGTGCCACTGCCCGAACCCAACCAAGCCGTGGGCGAAGCCGTGCTCTTTACCGACCTACGATTTGTGCCATCGGCGCAGGGCATTGTTATTCAGCCCTTCGATGAGGGGCTGGCGGTAAGACCGCTGACCGATGGTATTGAAATAACCAAGGCCGGCGGCCTGCAGCTTTCGCCTGCAGGGCAAACCGGCATCACCAGTGCTGGCAAAAAAAATACCAACAGCGTGCTTGATGTAGCCAACTGGCAATTAGGCGGCACTGAGGAATATGCTTTTCACCTCCAGCGCTTACAGCAAACGATTATCGAAGTGGGCGACCTTGAGCGCGACAGAGCCAGGCTTGATTTAGCCCGTTTTTACCTCGCCCATAATCATGCGCTTGAAGCCTTAGGTGTGACCAGCGTGGTGCTGCAAAATGTGCCCGACATTGCCGACCGCCCTGAGTTTTTAGTGCTGGTTGGCGCTGCCAATATTTTAGCCGGACGGCTTGAAACAGGTATTGAACAGCTGACTAAATCTGGCCTGTTAGACCAGCCCGATGTGCGGCTTTGGCGCGCTATTGCGGCCACAAAACAGCGCGATTGGTCTTTGGCCTCGGGTCTGTTTGCCCAAGTGGAAACGGGCCTGGCACAACTGCCCGAGCCATTTTATACCGAGTTTAATTTAATGGCTATTGAAGCTGCTGTGGCCGATGAAGATAGCGAACTCACTAATCGCCTGCTCGATAATATGGCCGCACAAAAAGGCGAAAAAATCTTTGAGATGCCGGCTGTGCAATATTTACGTGGTGTCATTGAAGCAAAAAAGAAAAATTATGAAACCGCCCGCAACTTTTGGAAAAAAGCGCTTGTTGGCAATGACCGGCTTTTTCGCGTGCGCGCCGAACTCGCCCTCACCGACCTTGCCGTTGGCCTTAGTGAAATGACCCCTATTCTTGCGGCCGAAAGGCTGGAAGGCTTGCGCTATGCGTGGCGCGGTGATGATCTTGAAATTGAGATTTTGCGACGCCTTGCCGCATTTTATCTGCAAGCCGGTGCGGTGGCTGATGCGCTTTACACGCTTGATTATGGCGCCAGACACTTTCCTGGCACGCCCTTGGCTGAGAGCTTACGCGCGCAAATGCGCGATACATTTAAACAGGCTTTTGTCGGCGAGCTTGGGCAGCGTATTCCACCGCTTGATGCTTTTGCCCTTTATGAAAAATTCCAACGGTTGATACCCTCAGGGCCAGATGGTGAAGCCATTATCCGTAATCTGGCCGAGCGTTTAGTGGCGATTGATTTGCTTGATAGAGCCGCAGCACTTTTGCAAAATCAAGTCGATCAGCGCCTCAAGGGCGAAGAAAAAACCCAAACGGCCACGCGCCTTGCGGCGATATATTTGTTAAACCGACAGCCGCAAAAATCGCTCGCGATTCTGGACAGCACGGATGCACAAGTGGCCGACATTGCCACCACTGATGAGCGGCAATTGCTGCGTGGTCGGGCATTGTCTGATGTGGGCCGCAATAGCGAGGCCTTGGCCTTGCTGGCGGGCCGCAGCGATGAAGCCGCCAGCCGGCTTAAAGCAGATATTGCCTGGCGCGCGCGAGACTGGACGGCAGCAGCACAATTTCTGCAAGATGTGATGGGCACACCACCCGCCACAGGCGAAAAACTACCCGCCGATAAAAGCCAAGCCGCACTCAACCGCGCCGTGGCACTGGCGCTTATTGGCGATGTTGCGGCCTTAGAGCTGCTCCGGCGCGATTTTGAGCCCAGCATGGTGGGCAGCCCGCAATTTGATGCCTTCCGCCTGCTCACCTCGCCCGACCGCATCAATGGCCCGATGGATTTACGCGCCATACAAAGCCGAGCCAACGAAGTCGATTTATTTAAAGGCTTTCTTGATAATTATCGGCAAACGCAAAAGCCTGTCTTGCCGAAGGCAAACTAACCTTGTCTTGCCGAAGGCAAATTAGCCTTACGCTTTAATCGCTTAACAAAATTAAGCTCTCATTAGCCGTAGCGCCCTATCATGTCATAAGCTATGCCAAGCATGGGGGTAAAATGAGAAGTTTAGTTGGCCGCATTTTAAACAGCGAAATGCTAAACTCCGATTGGCGGGCCAGCCCCGCCCACCTTGCCGAAGCACAGCGTCTTACCCAACGCATCAGCGGCGATCGGCCCGAGCGCGACCTTAAAGATATTCAACGGCTATTCGATATCTATGAGCGCAGCTCTGATGAGCCTGACAATAAAAAACCACTGTTAGATGAGCTGCAAAAACAAATGATTTTTATGGCCCTTATAGAGGCTGCACAAAAATTTGCCAGCAAACAGCACGAGCCCGCATTACTCACTAAGCTCACTGGCATTGTGCTTAATGTAACCAACAATGCCAATGCTGAGGCCAACGCCAGCCATGCCAGCCCACAACCCGAACGGATTGTGCCCGCTATGCAAGCTGCCCTCACCGCGAGCCGCACGGCACTCAAGCAAGGCGCCTATGAAGACGCTTTAGCTACACTGGGCGCAATTGAAAACACCGTGGGGCCATTATTTGCTGATAATGCCAGCCCTCATTTTACCGAGCAGCAAGCGCTGACTTTACGGCAAGAGGTGAATAGCCAAATCTTAGAGGCAGGACGTTTCCAACTGCTCGATGATCCAAATTATCTTGATTACAGCAGTTTTGGTGTGAGTAATTTGCAAACATCGGTGTTTAATTTACAGCGCATGACCATTTATCAAATCAGAGAATTTGCCGCTAAAATGCGTAAAGAAGGCCCATCGATAGGCTTTACCGGCTACTCGCCATTGCCAGAGGGTTATGCCGAACGCACCACCGATTTTCTCAATCAGCTGCTGCCGCAAATTGGCAAAAACGTAAAACTAATAACCTCACCCACGGCCGATAAAGGCAGCATTGATGCGCTCACCACCCTTGCCGCCCAACAACATGGGCTGGCCATGCAATATATAACTGCCAAAGACTATCTGGAATATATCAACCCCGACAATTTCCCGCTTACGGTTGATATGGCGCAATATCGCAGCGCTAAAAAGATATTCGCTGATAACAAGGCTGATTATTCGGAAGCACAAGGCTTGCTGTCATCAACACTGATTTGCACGGGTGGCCGTGGCACCGCCATTATGGATGTTATCAATACCGTCAACAGCAAAGGGCGCGTGATTTTGGTTGAGGGCCTCTCAACCGCACCCGCTTTTGATGCCAATAAAGGCCGCGCCGATAATGCGGTGGCTTATTTAAAAGAGCAGCTTGAGGCGGTTAAAACCACCGGCGCGCTAAAATACCCGCTGAGTAAAGAGCTGGCCGCCGATTTTGGCCAAACCGATGCCAGCCTTACGCAATTTTTGCAACAGCATGGCAAAAAATTACAATTTGTCAGCCACAATGATGTGGCACAAGTGGCGCAAATGATCAACAGCCAAACGGTTAAGGCTAAAAAACCTAAGCTCGGCGCGGAGGCCACGCCTTAAAAATTGCACCAGATAATCGCTTAGGGCGGCAATGCGGTAATGCCATAGCTTTGCACAAGGCTGCCAGCCACGAGGTTCCAGCCATCAACCAGCACAAAGAAAATAATCTTAAAGGGTGTACTAATGAGCACTGGCGGCAACATCATCATGCCCATACTCATTAAAATAGATGACACCACCATTTCAATAATCAAAAAGGGCATAAACAGCATAAAGCCAATCTCGAAAGCGCGGCGCAATTCAGAAATCATAAAGGCCGGTATCAACACCCGCAGCGGAATAGCCTCGGCGCTTTCTGGTTTAGCCATGCGGCTCAGGCTAATAAACAGCTCAAGATCTTTTTGCCGCGTATGTTCGCGCATAAACTTATGGAATGGCGCGATGGCTTTGTCGAATGCCTCGCGCTCTTCCATTTGCCCTTCGATATAGGGCGTCACACCATCTGTCCAAGATTTTTCTAACACCGGCTGCATAATAAAGAAGGTCAAAAACATCGCGAGTGAGGTCAGCACCACATTGGGTGGGGTTTGCTGTGTGCCCATGGCTGTGCGCAACAAAGACAGCACCACGACAATGCGCACAAACGAGGTCAGCATAATCACAATCGATGGTGCCAAACTCAGCACCGTCATCATCAAAAACAGCTGAATGGCCCTGCCCGCTAACCCGTCATTGGGCTCGCCCATATTAAGTGTCAGGCTTTGCGCCACAGCTGGCCAGCCCCAACCCAGCAACAGCATAAAAATGCCGGTGCCTAAAATAATTTGGCTGAAGCTAAGCTTACGCATCATAGATTTATGCATCTGTCTCATGCGCTTTTCTCGCTTTTAGGCAGTGGCGCTGGCTTGCTGCTCATTATCGTGGCCTCGCTCGGCCCCAGCAGCAATACATGCTCTTGCTGTTCAGCGCGCACCACCACCATGCGCCAGCGTGGCTCGATGAGCAAATTTTCTAATATCTGCAAGCGGCGGCTGCGGCCAATATGTGGGATGCGCCCCATATGTTGCAATTTTTGCAAGCCCAAAGCCAGCAAACCAATCAGCGCCAGCACCACTAGCAACGCCAGGGCAAATTGTGCAAAATCCATCCAGTTCATGTGCCCTCTTTTACGCTATGAGTGGCCAGCGCCGCATTGGCGGCATAGACCCTCGTTAAAATTTCGGCCACCACCATAATGGCTTCGGGCGGAATGGGCGTATCAATATCAAGGCTACTCAGTAACTGCGCCAGATCCGCATCGGGCCGCACTTTGACATTATGCGCAAAAGCCAATGACAAAATTTCTTCAGCCAACGCGCCGCGACCGCTTGCGGTAATAATAGGCAAGCTATGCCCCGAGCGCCGCTCCAGCGCCACAGCGAGTGCCACGGGCTGTTGAGCGCCTTGCTGTTCGGGTGTTTGGCGATAGTCGGTCATCGATTCACGCTAGCCCAGATTCGTCTCTCTTCCAGTTTATTCCCCCATCAGAAAATCTATTTAAACAGCATACATATAATATTTAGCTAAAATTTTATCATTTATTAACCTTTTAGTGACAAATTATTTGTTAACCAGTTGGGCAAGTTCATTTCGCACGCTTATGCAAAAGACTTATTCAAACTGGCGATTTCAAATTTGGCACGATTTTTGAAAGAGACAGCTCATCTAGATTGGTTATTTCAGGCAAAAAGCATTAAAGGAGGGGGCATATGAACATTTTCGCAGCGTTACAAGCCCGCTTAAACTACGTTCATCAACGGCAGGAAGTGATTGCCAGCAATATCGCCAATGTCGATACGCCCAATTACAAATCGCGCGATCTGGCCGCCCCCAAAACCTTCCAAGAATTACTGGGCGGCAACGGCATGCGCATGGCCACCACCAATGCTCAGCATATTTCGGCCAGCCAAGGCGGCGGCAGCGGCCGTTTTCGCACAATGGCTGGTGCGGCGTTTGAAACTTTGCCCAATGGCAACTCGGTATCGCTTGAGCAAGAAATGCTCAAAGCTTCACAAAACACCAGCGAAAACGCCATGCTCACCAATTTATACCGCCGCAGCATGAATTTGCTGCGCTTGGCTTCAACTAAAGGGAGCGCCTAATTATGAGCATCAATGACATTCTCAACGTCTCGGTCAGCGGCATGCAGGCACAAAGCATGCGCATGCGCATTATCGCCGAAAATATGGCCAATAGCGGCAGCACTGGCAGCACACCCGGCGCCGACCCTTATCGTCGGCAGGAAGTGACTTTCCGCAGCTTTCTTGACAAAGACAGCCGCGCACAAATGGTGCGCGTCGATCGTGTGAGCCGCGATCAAAGCGAGTTTGGCCGTCGTTTCGACCCCTCGCACCCAGCAGCCAATAAAGATGGTTATGTGCTGCTGCCCAATGTGAACAGCATCCGCGAAAGTGTGGATATGCGTGACGCACAGCGCAGCTATGAAGCCAATCTGAGTATGATTGATATGACCCGTCAGTTGCTGCAACGGACGGCTGACTTGCTGCGTAGCAGCTAAAATTTGACCAAAAACATCTAGAGGGAGATATCTATGGTCACTATCAACAGCGCATTACAGGCCTATAATAATGCCGCGGGCAATATCGCCCCAGCATCAAGCCAAAGCAGCGGCAAGGGCGGGCAATTTGCTGATATGCTCAACGGTTTTATTGATAACACCATGGGCAGCATCAAAAAAAGCGAAAGCCTCAGCCGCGATGCCATTATGGGTAAGCCCGATTTGCCCAATTTGGTCACCGCCATCAACGAAGCAGAAATGACCTTGCAAACCATGGTCAATGTGCGTGATAGGGTTATTACCGCCTATCAAGAAATCATGCGCATGCCCATTTAGGGCGTTATTGGGTTAAGCTATTATTTGGGGCGCTGGCCTTGCTTAAATAGTTTTACCTTGCGGTTAATTGCGTTATCCTTTGGCATAAGAGGAATCGGCCATGGATGAAGCTCAAGTTCTAGAAATCTGCCGCGAAGCCATCATGGTGACGATTAAAGTCGGCGCGCCCTTAATGATGGTTGCACTCATTGTTGGGGTGATTGTTTCTATTATACAAACGCTCACCTCTATTCAGGAAATGACCCTGACCTTTGTGCCCAAAATGATGTGCATATTTTTTGGCTTTTTGTTGCTGCTGCCCTTTATGCTTGAACAGCTCATCACCTTCACCAATGGTTTGGCCGACCGCATTGTTGCTATGGGCGCTGGCGGCTAAAGCATGACCCTTAATCTGCACGACATATTGGGCGGCTCGGTTTGGGCGTTTATGCTGCTGCTCTGTCGTTTAGGCTCTACGATTATGCTGATGCCCGGCTGGGGCGAAAGCTCGGTGCCGCCCCGCGTGCGTATGGCGCTGGCTGTTTTTGTGACGATAGCTGCCTTCCCCCTGCTCTCGCCACAAATGCCCGCTCAGCCAGAAAGCGTCGTAAAGATGGCGGGCGCCGTTTTTAGCGAGCTTGCGGTTGGCCTTTATATGGGGCTTATTGGGCGCATCTTGGTGTCAACCTTAGAGTCGGCCGGCGCTAAAATTGCGCAATCAATTAACCTCAGCAATGCTTTTATGTTTAACCCGCTTATGGCCCAGCAAGGCACTGTCACGGGTGCCCTTTTAAGCTTTGTTGGCATTGTCTTGCTGTTTGCCAGCGACATGCATTTGCTGTTGCTCACCGGCCTTATTGGCAGTTATGAGGCGTTTCCGCCAGCCACGCTGCCGCCCATTGCCGATATGACCCGCGGCATTATTACTGTGGCTGAATCAAGCTTTGTGATTGCCACACAGCTGGCCATGCCTTTTTTAATTACCACCATTATGCTCAATATCTCGCTCGGCGTGCTGTCGCGGCTTATGCCACAAATGCAGGTGTTTTTTGTGGCCATGCCGATACAGGTTTTGTTTGGTCTGTTCTTATTTGCGCTTACTATTGGCGGCACCATGCTGGTGTGGCTGCAAAGCTTTGATGCCGGCTATCACACTGTTGTGCCCATACTGCCCTAGGATTTGCGATGAGCGAACAAGAAGACGACAGCCAGAAAACCGAAGAACCCACCGAGCATAGGCTACACAAAGCCAGGCTTGAGGGGCAATTTGCAGTCAGCCGCGAGGTCAATAATTGGCTGGTGCTGCTGACCATTACCATTCTGATTGTAGGTTTATTTCCCTATGGCAGCTTGCAGCTGACGCAAAAATTAGGCATCTTCATGCGTGATGCCACCAGCTACAGTTTTGATGAAGGCACGGCCGGGCTTAATATTGTTAACCTGTTGTTTGAAAGCCTCTGGCCGATGCTTGTTGTTATGCTGATGCTGATGCTCGCAGGCGTTGCCGGCACCATTTTGCAAACAGGCATACAGTTTTTACCCAACAAATTGGCGCTTGATTTTAATAAGCTCTCTTTAATGGAGGGTATTAATAAAATGTTTCGCGGGCAACAAGTGGCCGAGATGGTGCGCAACATTATCAAGCTCATTGTCATTGGCGGCATTAGCACCGCCACGCTCTGGCCGATGGTCAAAGATATTGAAAGCTATATCGGTATGGAGCTGTTGCAGGGCGTGTCGCAAACCCAGTGGCTGTTAGTCAAAATGATGTTTGCGATTGTGGCCACTTATACGGTGCTGGCCTTCCTCGATTTGCTTTATGAGCATTGGCGCTTTCACCAAAAAATGATGATGAGCAAAAGCGAAGCCCGCCAGGAGAGCAAGGAAACGCAAGGCGACCCGCACGCCAAACAACGTATGGCCAAAATTCGGCATAAGCGCTCGAAGCAGCGGATGCTGGCGGCCGTGCCAGATGCCAGCGTGATTATCACCAACCCCACGCACTTTGCCGTGGCGCTGGCCTATGACCCCGATAATATGGGCGCACCAAAATGTTTGGCTAAAGGCGTTGATAGTTTAGCGCTGCGTATTCGTGAGGCCGCGGCCGACCATGATATACCCGTGGTTGAAAATCCGCCGCTGGCCCGTGCTCTTTATGCCAGCGTTGACATTGATGAAGAAATCCCGCTTGAGCATTATCGCGCTGTGGCTGAAATTATTACCTACGTCTTTAAACTCAAACGCAAAACGCTTAAACCAAAACCCATCACCCCGCCCGAGCCATAATCGCCATGAATAACGACACACTCTTTATTGACCTGCCCGAACCTTTACGCGCCGGCCCTGAAGTGGCCGCTGTCACCGCTGGCCGCAGACGCATGCTGATGACCGCATGGATTGGCCTGCTCTTGGTGGCAGCCATTGGTGTGGCGGGCGTTTTGTTGCCCATTACCAACCCCAACCTCAATCTATTGCATTTGGCCATGGCGGTTATTGGCGCTATTGCAATAAGCGGCGCTGCGATTATTTATTTTTTATCACAAGCCGCCAGCCGGCAAATTGCCGACCAAGCCTTGTTGATTGAGGCTTTTCATGGCGTGTTAACTCCACAGCTTATTACCGATGGCACTGGCGCTTTGGTGGTGGCTAACCGCGCTTTTTTAAACTGGCTCGACAATGATGAGCAAACGCCCCAAGTGGGCCTCAGCAATGTGATGCAGCATTTTGCTGGCGAGCCGGGCAGCACTGAAGAAATGGCGGCCTTAGCGGCCTCGGGCAGTGCGGGTCAAGCGGGTGTGGCTGAAATTCCCTGTCGGCGGCATGGGCAAATTGTTGAATGGCGGCGCGTAGTGGCGCGGCCGCTTAATGGTTGGCAAGGCTATGTGCTGTGGCGCTTTGAAGATGTAACCGAGCGCCGCCTGATTGAAGAAGCCATTCGCGAAGAGCGCGCCAAACTGCTCGATTTTATGGATAACGCACCGGTGGGTATTTATTCAGTTGACCAACAAGGCCGTTTTTTGCTGGTTAATGGCACGTTGGCCACTTGGCTGGGCACCGCGCCCGAAAAAATGCTGAAGGGCTTGCAGCATTTCCATGATGTGCTGGCCGAGCCACCGCCCAATATGCCGCCTTATGCGCTGGCGCGGGGCGCAGATGGGCTGGTGCGCGCTGATGTGGCACTCAAAACCAGTGACGGGCGGCGCCTGCCCGTGGCCATTACGCAAACATTGGTTACCAGCGACGATGGCGCCACGGTGCGCACCCGCAGCGTGGTGCGTGATTTAACCCCCGAGCGCACCTGGCAAGAGGCACTCAGCAAATCCGAGCAGCGTTTCGCGCGCCTTTTTGCTGAGGCACCCGTTGGCATTGCCCTGTTAGACCAACAGCTCCGTGTCACTGAGTGCAACACCAGCCTGTTGCGCCTGTTTGATGCCGATAAAAAACACTTATTGGGGCAGTCTTTTCCGGCTTTGTTGGCCCCTGCCAATAAAGCCAGCACCACCCAGCGCCTGCAAGAAGTGCTGCAAGGGCAAGACCTGACCAAGCCGCTTGATCTGATGTTGCCCTTAGGTGGCCGCGAACTGACTACGCAAATTTTTGCACGTCGCCTTGGCCTTGATGGCGAAAATGGCTTGCTGCTGCATGTCATCGACATAACCGAGCAAAAAAATCTTGAGAGCAAATTTGTGCAGTCACAAAAAATGCAGGCCATTGGTCAGCTGGCGGGTGGCATTGCCCACGATTTTAACAACCTGCTCACCGCCATGATTGGTTTTGCCGATTTGCTGTTGCTGCGCCATAAGCCCAGCGACCAGTCTTTTAACGACATTATGCAAATTAAAAATAACGCCAGCCGTGCTGCAAGTTTGGTGCGGCAACTCTTGGCGTTTTCGCGCCAGCAAACCTTACAGCCTAAGGTGCTGAATATCACCGATGTGCTCGCCGAGCTTGCGCATTTATTGCGCCGCTTGTTAGGCGCCAACACGGTGCTGGATATTATTCATGGCCGCGATTTATGGCTGATTAAGGCCGATCAGGTGCAGCTTGAGCAAGTGATAATCAACCTTGCGGTCAATGCGCGCGATGCCATGGGGCAAAATGGCGCATTATTTATTACCACCAGCAACCACACGCAAAAACAAATGCAGCTTTTAGGGCAGGACGAAATGCCGGCTGGCGAATATGTGGTGGTGAGTGTGCGTGATAATGGCAGCGGCATTCCCGCCCATATTTTGCCACGCATTTTTGAGCCATTTTTTACCACCAAGCCCGTGGGTCAGGGCACGGGGCTTGGCCTCTCGATGGTTTATGGCATTGTCCGGCAAACCGGCGGCTTTATTGCTGTTGAGAGCGCGCCCAATGCCGGCACCACCTTTAGCATTTATCTGCCGCGCCACGATAAGCTTATTGCGCCGGCAACCGCAACCGACCCCGAGCAAGAGCAAAAAGCCGCCGACCTTACCGGCACTGGCACTATTTTGTTGGTTGAAGATGAAGATGCTGTGCGAATTTTTAGCGCCCGCGCGCTGCGCAATAAGGGCTATGAGGTTTTTGAAGCCCGCGGCGGCGAAGAAGCCCTACAGATTTTAACCACCCATGGCAGCAAAATTGATTTACTAGTCAGCGATGTGGTCATGCCGCATATGGATGGCCCAACTTTGGTGGCTAAAGTGCGCCAAACCTTCCCTCGCCTTAAGGTTATTTTTATTTCTGGCTACACCGAAGACAAATTCCGCGACCAGCTTAAAGCCGGCGAAGTGGTGCATTTTTTAGGCAAGCCCTTCAACCTTAAGCAGCTGGCCATGAAAGTGAAAGAGGTGTTGGAAGGGGGCTCTGCTTGAGCTCACGCTTAACATCAGGCATCGCACTGGCTCCAGTTTTATTCATTCTGGCAATCATGGCGGTTATTGTGGCGGCTATAAGCGCCGGCAGCGGTGGTATGCAAAGCAACACGACCAACGAGCAACTACGCACCAATGCCGCGACAATAATTGAACAAGCGCGGCTAATAAAACTTGGCGCTGAACGAT
The DNA here is from genome assembly GCA_027485855.1 of Rickettsiales bacterium. GTDB lineage: Bacteria > Pseudomonadota > Alphaproteobacteria > JAIXQD01. The sequence goes on from JAIXQD010000021.1 coordinate 36,299, forward strand.
TAGTGTTAAGAGGCAACTGCCAAGCAGATGGCTGGTCCTGTCATTCACAAACAATAACCGCTTCGAATCAACAATCGGCACAATCTATCTTCTCGCCAAGTGGGGGCGGCATACAATACCCAATAGTACCGCCAAACACCACAGAAGGCCTGGCCAATAGCTGGCGAATTGGCTTAGGTAGAGTACAAGTTAACCTTCCCGCTATCCGTAGGTGGATTACCACACTACGCGTTACGCCCGAAATATGCGCTGAAATTAATCGACAGCTTTATGGCACAGCCAGTGTTTGGCAAGTAGCAGATAATGCGAATTGTACCACAGGTAATTGCTTGATGGGGGTAAATGATGGTACATGCGTGCAAGATGCTCCTGCTGCCGGTGATTCTGCCAGAATTTGTTTGATTTTTTTACCGGCACCAACTGGTGGCCCCGTGACCTTCAACAACCAAGAGCGTGCTTGTGTGCGTGGCAGTAGCACATCAGCAAATATTTATATATTCTATCAAGTGATTGGCGTCGACCCTGGGCAAATGTAACCGATGCGCTTAGTAAAGCTATTGTTGAGCGCTAAGGCCACACTAAGCCCTTTAACCTTAAGCAACTGGCTATGAAACTGAAAGAGGTGCTGGATGCGTCGTAAATATCGCCGCACTCATAACCGCTAGCGGCCAAAGCATAAAAATCTTTAGCCGGTTATTGATAGTTTTACTAAAATTTTATGTCGCGCCATTTCTGTTCGCGGCTCGTCAAAAATTCGTGAAAATTTCATCAATAGCTGCTATCATGCACCATGAATAAATTTTTTGCCGCCTGCATTTTCACTATACTTTTATTCCTATCTATGCCGGCGCTGGCCAGCAACGCTTGCTTTAACGGCACCAGCGGCCTTGCCAATGGCGCACAAGCTAATATTGATGCGCATGGCACATGCGCCAAAGTCACCAATAATACTGGGCATAATTTATGTGTCCCCAGTGCAACCTCAGCTATGTGGAGCAGCTTTAGAACCAGCCCACCCACAGGTGCTACTTTGGGCAGTTGTGGCGGCACATGGACTCTGTATTTTACCGTCGGTGTAGCGGGCTACCTTATGTTCGATACCATGGATGGTAATTGTGGTTATATTACCTCGCAGGGAAGCAATGTGCCCAATAACCCAGCTTGCGGCACCTTTGATACGCCTGATGGCATGCCGTGCTCAACAATTGGCGCTCGCTGTAATTTTGAATTCGGTGGTTGCAACTCATGGTGTTGTGGCGAGGTTAACATAATTTATGCATATGAATGCCAATAAGTTTAACAAATATTCTGACTTTGTTAATGTCTCAATATGATAATGAATTATGCGCCGTTTCCTCTCTCGCTTTTTGTCATGCCGCCGTGGCGCCACGGCCATTGAATATGCCTTAATTTTGGCCTGTGTTTTTTTAGGCATGATGGCCGGTATCGACCAACTCAGCCCGCAAGGCCGCGGCATGTTTGGCCATATCGCCCAAGAGGTTAGCTCTACCGCCGATAAAGCCGCCGCCAATGTCGATTAAGCATATCGGCTAAACAAACCAAGCCCAAAAAATAAAAAAGAACATTTGTGCGCATTTTGTTCTTGCAAAGCGCCTTGCCATCGGTTAGAACAAATACAGCACAACCGAGGGCGTATTTTCTACCCCTCACCAACAACGGGAGCATCATTATGGCCAGCAGCAAACTTACTGTCGTCGATAAAGCTGATAAAAACAGCAAAGCTAACTCAACCGAGCAAGCCCACCTCACCCCTGAAAAACAAAAAGCCCTCGATGCCGCGCTTACACAAATTGAGCGCGCTTTTGGCAAAGGCTCTATCATGAAACTGGGCACCAAAGATGGCATTGCTGAAACTGAGGTTGTTTCTACGGGCTCTTTAGGCCTCGATATCGCCTTGGGCATTGGCGGCTTACCGCGTGGCCGTATCGTCGAAATTTATGGCCCTGAAAGCTCGGGCAAAACCACCTTGGCGCTGCATGCTATTGCCAGCGCGCAAAAAAATGGCGGCTCGTGCGCCTTTGTCGATGCCGAGCACGCGCTTGATCCCGCTTATGCCAAAAAACTTGGTGTGGATATCGACAATCTGCTCATCAGCCAGCCAGATGCGGGCGAGCAAGCACTTGAAATTGCCGATACGCTGGTGCGCAGCGGCGCCATTGATGTATTGGTGGTCGATTCTGTGGCAGCTTTGGTGCCGCGTGCCGAGCTTGAGGGCGAAATGGGCGATAGCCATATGGGCTTACATGCGCGCCTGATGAGCCAGGCTTTGCGCAAACTCACCTCCTCTATTGCGCGCTCAAACTGCTTGGTGATTTTCATAAATCAAATCCGTCTTAAAATTGGCGTGATGTTTGGCAATCCTGAAACCACAACCGGCGGTAATGCCCTTAAATTTTACGCCTCTGTCCGCCTCGATATTCGCCGCATTGGCGCCATTAAAAATGGCGAATCCGTGGTGGGTAATCAAACACGGGTGAAGGTGGTTAAAAACAAAATGGCGCCGCCCTTCCGCGTGGTTGAGTTTGATATCATGTATGGCGAAGGCGTCTCTAAAATGGGCGAGCTGCTCGATTTAGGTTTGCAAGCTAATGTGGTTGAAAAATCAGGCGCATGGTTTGCCTATGATGGTCAGCGCATTGGTCAAGGCCGCGAAAATGCCAAGCAGTGGCTGCGCGATAACCCCACTGCTGCCGCTGAGCTTGAAGCAAAAATTCGTGGCAATGCCGGCCTTGTGGCAGATGCGCTGATGGGCACGCCAGAAGCCGACGATGCCAACGAAGAATAAGGAGTAAAACACAGCTATAATCGCCGTTGTTGGCGGCCATAGTAGGTTTTTATCGGCAAGCATTTCTGGCTACTGATTGATCCGACGTCAAGGGCAAGGCAAGTTGTCTTTGGTCTTTGTTGGTAGCCAGATTGCTCGCAGGTAATAGGTGGTATGGGCCGGCGCCTGCCTGGCAACCTCTCAGGAATTTTTTGGTGCGGTGCATTGGTGCAGTAGTTTACGGGGCACTTTAAACGGGGCTTTATAGGGCTTTACAATTTATGGTTGTTTTTAATTACGGTAATCAGTGGCAGCAATGCGTTATATTTTTTTGATGCCATGGCACAGGCGCTGAGCAAGGCTTTAGCTTGCAGCACTGCTTGGCGCTTATGAATTGAGCGCGGTTATTGTTTAGGGCCGATTATTTAGGCTTACGCATTGTTTAGGCTCACGCATTGTTTGGGCTCGCACTACTCAGGCTCGCACTTTGTTTGGGTAAAATTATTTTGGCTTTACTATTTGCTGTTATGCGCTTTAGCGGCCTTTCGGCACGGCGATAATCTGTTTGTTACCTCGCCCGTGTCGTGCACAAGAATCTGTAAAGCGCCCTTGTTGCGCCCGTTGTTGCAAGGGTACTTTTGCAGAAGTGGCCGCAGGAATTGTGCTGTCCTGCGGCCACAACTTTATTGAGGCTTTCAGGCTATGCCCCTGCCGCCGCTTTTATGCATAGCTCTGCGTTTATTTGGCCCAGACTATGCGGCTAAACCTAAAATATAATTTATGGTCAAGCGCTAAAGATGCCTGTGCAACTATTAAACTTCTTGGTTAATTCTATCATGATGAGGCACTATCGGTTACTAAACACAGCCAGCAAGAAGCGGCCATTTTTTCAGCTATAGTTACCGGTCATTATGGGGTTAGCAAGTTTATCAAACTCAAGTTTATCAAACTATTGACGGGCTGATATGACAAAATCATCAATGATTAATCGTCTGCTACCAAAATTTTTGCCGCAAAATGCCAATGTAGGCATTTATGGCGGCAAGGTTACTTTATCGTCGTCAAACAACGCTTCTGGCACAGGCACCGATACACAGCACACCCCAACAGCACCCTCCTTTTGGAAAACAGCATTAAGAGCCCCCAAATCAACCGGTGCTATTATTGCCAGCAGTCCCGCTTTGGCACAGGCCATGGTGGCGGCCATTCCGGCGCGCGAGGGGCTGGTGTTAGAGTTTGGCCCAGGCACTGGCGCCATCAGCCGCGCTTTGTTAGAAAAATTTGGCCCGCAAAATATTTTAGCCATTGAGTTTGATGCAGGCTTTTGCACCTATCTGTCGCAACATCTGCCAGAGCTGCCGCTGGTGCAAGGCGATGCCGCAGCTTTAGGCTCTGCTTTTGCTGCTGTTGGTTTTATTAAGCCACCCGCCTTGCGCGCCATTTGCTCAAGCCTGCCTTTGCGTAATTTTAACCGCGCTTTACAAGCAGCCATTTTGCGCGAGGCTTTTACCTATTTGCCGCCCGATGGCGTTATGGTGCAATTTTGTTATGGCGCAAAATTGGCCGTTGAAAAGGGTCTCTTGGCCGAGCTGGGGCTTGTGGCCAAAGAGGTTGATTTTGTCTGGCGTAATTTGCCTCCTGCCAGCATTTGGCATATCAGCCGCGCCTAAGCGCTATAACGGGCGCAGCGCTTGTTCAATTAAGCTGCTTTATCAATTTTCACTCGGGCTCAATTGTCAATCAGGCTCAATTGTCACTTGGGCGTGAGGTGAAATCATTATTTTTTAGCCTGAATAAAAGCATTTCAGACAAGGGGTCTGCTTCTTGCATGTAAGGATGATGGAAGGACTTTGCCTCCTTAATCATACCCAGTTTTTCAATAACTCTTACTGACGCCTTATTGGCGGGGGTGACGTAAGATATGATTTCAGTTAGGCCTAAATCAGCAAAGCCATACTCAAGAATTTTTGTCGCGGCTTCTGTGGCATAACCCTTATGCCAATGAGGGCGGGCCAGTCGCCAGCCAATTTCAACGGCGGGGGTGAAGTGCGCGGTGAAGCTAACATTCTTTAGTCCAGCAAAGCCGATAAATTCGCCGTCATTTTTTTCGCCGTCATTTTTTTCACTGCCATCTTTCAACACGATAGCCCAAATACCATAACCATAGTCGGCGGCATGCATCATGCAGCGGTCGATAAAATTATCGCTGGTGGCACGGTCCCAGACCCCGCCAAGATATTGCATGGACTGAGGGTCGGCGCTCATTAGGGCGAAGGCCGGGCGGTCGTCGTCCCGCCATGGGCGGATAATTAAACGGCTGGTTTCAAGGCTGTTCATGGCTGCTCTGATCCAAATCTTATCGGAAAAAAAGCCAATTCTGCCCAGAGCAGTCTGCCAAAAAGCGCTGCCTAAGGCGCTTTGCCTAAAGCGTTGGCGGTAGAAGTGGCGCTTGGGGCGACGCCCCCGTTGATGGCGGGCCATTTATATCACCAGCCGGATGAGCCGTTGGCCCCCATGGCCCAGCTTTTGGTTTCACCGGTGGTGCTAAGGGCGGATCCAGTTTAAGCGCAACAGGCTTATAATCCTCACGGTTAAAATCATTGGGGCGGCCACGCGGATTCGTGTAAAAGCGCACGCCGCCAATGACTATATCTTTACAATCATGGTTGTGGCCAGACAGCCAAAATTTTATTTTATGCTCTTTGTCGGCGCGCAGCACTTCGGCCATGCTCGAATTGCCGTAAAAGCCAGTATATTTGAGCTGCTTTGGATAAACATTCCAAGACAAAATACCCGCATGCGGCGCTGTGTGCGTCACCACAATAATGCTATGAATGGTATCATCGGCTTGTAGTTGTGTAACTTTGCTTTTAAGCCAATGCATATCGGCCGCAGCTTCGGTGGCAATCACATCGGGGTCGGGCTTATTGGGATTATTGGCATAAACCTCACGGGTTTGCTCGGCGGTGACATAGGGCTCGCCAATTTTATAATCCCACCAGCCATTGCGGCCAATAATGGCAACGCCATCTTGAATAAAAACCTTATCGCGCAGAAAAACCACATTAGGGATTTTGGCAATTTCAGCGTGCAGGGCGGCATTGCCAAGATAGGGGATTTCGTCAAATGGCCGATGCTCATGATTGCCATCGACATAAAGTACGGTTTTATAAACCGCAGCAATCCGTTTAAGCTCGGCCACCACATCGGCGGTGGGGTCTGAGACGTCGCCAGCGATAATGATGATATCATTTTGCTTATGCTTGGCCCAGTCAACCTGCTTATCGACGGGCCAACGGTCGGTATGAAGGTCGCTTGCGAGGTCAAATTGCATAACTCAAAGCTATGAGATTTTCACACTCTGTGCAATGCTTTCAGCATGATTCTTAATAAAGATTGGCACAAAAAACTGCCGCTTCCCGCCATTGCCGCCCCGATGTTTCTGGTGTCGGGCTTGCCGCTGGTCTTGGCCGCTTGCCAAAGCGGCATGGTTGGGGCATTTCCTGCGCTTAATGCCCGTAGCACCGATGAGCTAACCGCATGGCTGACGCAGCTGAATGCCGCGAATTTACCTGCCCCCTATGCGGTTAACCTTATTGTGCACCCAAGCAATGCCCGCCTTGAGGCAGATATCGCCGCAGTAGTTGCCGCAAAAGTGCCGATTATTATTACCTCGCTTGGGAGTGCGCGCGAGGTGATTGACGCCATTCATGGCTATGGCGGCATTGTGCTGCATGATGTTATCAGCCTGCGCCACGCGCAAAAAGCCGCGCAAGCGGGGGTTGATGGTTTGATTTTGGTTTGTGCCGGTGCCGGCGGCCATGCGGGTACGCTTAACCCATTTGCCTTTGTGCCAGCGGTGCGGCGCTTTTTTAATGGGCTGATTATTTTAGCTGGCGGCATCAGTGATGGGCATGGCGTGGCCGCAGCCCTGCGTTTAGGCGCCGATTTGGCCTATATCGGCACCAGCCTTATTGCCACCAGCGAAAGCATGGCCAGCCCCGATTATAAACAAATGATTTGCACCGCCCAAGCGGCCGATATTATTTATACCGCCGCAGTCTCAGGTGTGGCGGGTAATTTTATGCAGCAATCGCTGGCGGCCAATGGCGTAGACCCTAAAAAACTGCCCGAACATAAAATGGATTTAAGCGGCGAGGCCAAGGCTTGGAAAACGATTTGGTCGGCCGGACAAAGCGTTGAAAATATAACGCAGATAGAAGATGCGGCAACGCTGATAGCGCGCTGGCGGGCAGAATTTAGCGCCCGATAAATTAACTGCAAATAATCTTCTGTTTATAAATAATCTTGCAGGGCGCGCACCAGCGGCACATCGGCCGGGGGCATATCGTAGCGCGATAAATCGGCCGCGCGCACCCAAGCCAGCTGCTGCCCCTCACGCGCTGCGGGTGTGCCATGCCATTGCCGCAACGCATAAAGCGGCATCAGCAAATGTGTATCAGGGTAGCTATGCGAGGCAAAAGCAATCGGCGTTAAACAACCAACCGAGCTACTAATGCCAAGCTCCTCTTGCAGTTCGCGCAGCAGGGCGGCTTCAGGCGTTTCGCCAGCATCGATTTTGCCACCCGGAAACTCCCACAAACCCGCCATGGCTTTGCCTTGTGGCCGCTGCGCCAACAGCACGCGGCCATCGGCATCAATAAGGGCCGCTGCCACCACCAACAATAATTTGCCTGATTTTGGCGGCGGCGGCAAAGTGACATCAATGCAATTCATGATTATTTTTTATGAATAATAAAAGTTGGTGCATGCGGCGAACCATTGCGCGTTGGCTTGGCCAATAATTTTAAGCCATCGGGCTGCATGCCAACAGCCTGCAATAATTTTTGTGAGCGCACATTATCGGGGTCGGCATAGGCCTCAATCGCGGTAAGGCCAAGCTTATTAAAGCCATAATCGATAAAGGCCGTAGCGGCTTCTTGGCCATAGCCCTGCCCTTGATAATCAAGCCCCAGCCAATAACCTAAGGCCGGACGCTCGCTGCCATCGGCCGTGCTGCCATCGAGGCCGCCGCCGCCAATCACCTCGTCGGTTGCTTTAAGGCAAATGGCAAAACTGCGCGGCAAAGGCTGCTGATGCCGATGCTGCATTTCGCGAATCCAATTTTGTGCATCGACCAACAAATAAGGATGCGGCAAAGCGGCCAGCCAGCGGGCTATCTCCCAATGATTTGCCAATGCGGCAAAACGCGGCGCCTCATCGGTGCGTAAACAACGCAAGCGCAGCCGCGCTGTTTCTATAATCATGTGCCGGTTTTGGCCATGCGGCCGCCATCTTTCAGCAGTTGCAGCATGGTTTGCCCCAACATGGCAGGATTAGCGGCAACCGCAATGCCCGCGCTTTGCATGGCTTCAATTTTATCGCCAGCTGTGCCCTTACCGCCCGAGATAATCGCGCCAGCATGGCCCATGCGCCGCCCAGGGGGTGCCGTGACACCCGCAATAAAACCAACCATGGGCTTTTTATGTTTATGGGCGCGCACAAAAGCCGCGGCCTCTTCTTCGGCGCTGCCGCCAATTTCACCAATCATGATGACGGCCTCGGTTTCGGCATCGGCAAAGAATAAATCAAGCGCATCGATAAAGTTGGTGCCATTGACGGGGTCGCCACCAATACCCACACAGGAAGATTGTCCTAAACCGGCCGCAGTGGTTTGCGCCACGGCCTCGTATGTGAGCGTGCCGGAGCGCGAGACAATGCCGATTTTACCGCGCTGGTGAATATGCCCTGGCATAATACCAATCTTGCATTCACCCGGTGTAATCACACCAGGGCAATTTGGCCCAACCAAGCGTGTGCGGCTGCCTTGCAAGGCGCGCTTCACCGTGACCATATCCAGCACCGGAATGCCCTCGGTGATGCAAACCACCAATGGCACTTCGGCATCGATTGCTTCTAGAATCGCATCCGCAGCAAAGGGTGGCGGCACATAAATTACGCTGGCATTGGCGCCGGTTTTGGCCACAGCCTCGGCCACGGTATCGAACACCGGCAAATCAAGATGCGTGGTGCCGCCCTTGCCTGGCGTGATGCCGCCCACCATTTTAGTGCCATAGGCAATGGCCTGTTCACTATGAAAAGTGCCTTGCGCACCAGTAAAACCCTGACAGATAACCTTGGTATCTTTATTGACGAGAATAGCCATGATTATGCAGCCTCCTTGACCGCGTTCACAATTTTTTGAGCCGCATCGGCCAGATTATCGGCCGCCACAATGGGCAAGCCAGACTGCGCCAATATTTTTTTACCGAGTTCAACATTCGTGCCTTCAAGGCGCACCACCAATGGCACATGCAGCGATACTTCGCGTGCTGCGGCAATCACGCCCTCGGCAATCACATCGCAGCGCATGATGCCGCCAAAAATATTGACCAAAATGCCTTCAACATTGGCATCGCGTAGAATAATTTTAAAGGCTGTGGTCACGCGCTCTTTGGTGGCACCACCGCCCACATCAAGAAAATTGGCAGGGTCACCGCCATAAAGCTTGATAATGTCCATAGTGGCCATGGCAAGGCCCGCGCCATTGACCATGCAGCCAATATTGCCATCGAGCTTGACATAAGACAGCGAGTGTTTGTTGGCCTCGGTTTCGGCGGGGTCTTCTTCAGATTCATCGCGCAGCTCAAGCACATCGGGGTGACGCTCAAGCGCGTTATCATCGAAGTTCATTTTGCCATCAAGCGCCAGTAATTGATCGTCCTTGGTGACCACCAGCGGGTTGATTTCAAAAATTGAGGCATCAAGCGCCATAAAAGCTTGATACATGTTGGTCAAAAACTTAACCGCACTGCTCACTTGCTTGCCACTAAGGCCAAGCGCAAAGGCAATTTTGCGGGCATGAAAAGGCTTAAGCCCGGTGGCGGGGTCGATAGCTTGACGAATAATTTTTTCAGGGTGCTTTGCCGCAACCTCTTCAATATCCATGCCGCCTTCAGTTGAGGCCATAAGCGTGACGCGGCTGGTGGCCCTATCAACCAACATGCCTAAGTAAAGCTCGCGCGCGATGGCGCAGCCTTCTTCAATATAGACACGCTTCACTTCGCGGCCAGCGGGGCCTGTTTGCGCCGTGACTAAAGTCATACCGAGCATGCGCTTGGCTTCGCTGACGACATCGGCGATAGATTTTACCACTTTAACACCGCCCGCTTTGCCGCGACCGCCCGCATGAATTTGCGCCTTCACCACCCACACCGGCCCACCCAAAGTTTTAGCCGCAGCCTCGGCCGCTTCGGGCGTATAAATCACTTCGCCGCGTGGAACAGCCACACCAAATTTTTTAAGCAGAGCCTTGGCCTGATACTCATGGATATTCATGAAAACTCCCGTTGGTAAAATCCGTAAAACTATAGCGGTTTTATTGCGTCGCGGCAATCGCGGTGGGTTTTATTACGCGGGCAAAATTAAGCGCATAAAAATGCCCTCATTGAAAACCAGCCCAACAAAAACCCCGCCTTTTGAGGGGCGGGGCTCAGTGTACCGATTTAAGCGGCCATCACTTTTTTGGTGGCGTCCATTAGCCCCTTTACGGCATCAACCGAGGCGTTGAACATTTTTTGCTCATCGGCGCTGAGTTGATATTCAATAATGCGCTCAACACCAGCCGCACCAATAACCACGGGCACGCCCACATATAAATCGCGCACACCATATTGGCCGGTGAGATGAGCCGCACAAGGCAGCACGCGCTTTTTATCTAATAAATAACTCTCGGCCATTTCAATGGCGCTGGCGGCGGGCGCATAAAAGGCCGAGCCATTTTTGAGCAATTTCACAATTTCAGCGCCGCCATCACGGGTGCGCTGCACGATAGCCTCGATACGCGCATCGGTGGTCCAGCCCATTTTGACTAAATCGGGCAAGGGCACACCGGCCACCGATGAATAACGCACCATCGGCACCATAGTATCACCATGACCACCCAAAACGCAGGCATAAACATCTTGCACTGAAACGCCAAACTCCATGGCTAAAAATGTGCGGAAGCGCGCGCTATCCAGCACGCCCGCCATACCCACCACCTTGTGCGAGGGCAAGCCAGACACTTGCTGCATCACCCACACCATCACATCAAGCGGATTGGTGACCACAATCACAAATGCGTTGGGGCAATATTTTTTAATATTCTCGCCCACAGTGCGAATAACGCCGGTGTTGATACCAATGAGGTCGTCGCGGCTCATGCCGGGTTTGCGCGGCACGCCGGCTGTCACAATCACCACATCGGCATCTTTGAGCAGCGCATAATCATTGCCGCCGCTAAATTTTGCATCGAAACCTTCAACCGGTGAGGCTTGATAAATATCGAGCGCCTTGCCCTCGGGCACGCCCTCGGCGATATCAATCATCACCACATCGCCCAGTTGCTTTTGTCCGGCGAGCAGCGCCAGCGTGCCACCAATTTGACCAGCGCCCACAAGGGCTAATTTTTTGCGTGCCATTTGTTGCTCCTGTTAGAATCACCTGTAAGAATTAAGCCTACCTTATGTATCTTAATTCAGCATATGCGGCAATGGTGCTTGCCGATTGTTAAAAATTTTACTCGGCCTTGACCCCAAAAAACTGTAATTGCCACAGCATTTCTACCTCATTAAGGGGGAAATCACTGCCGCCGCGTGCATTCAGCAGCAGGGCCGGCGCAATATTGGCCAGCAAGCGCTGCAATTGCATAGCGCCGCGCATCGATAAGCCCGCCCGCCAAGCCAGCGCCGTTACGGCTTTGGCGCTATTGGCGCTGATCATTTTTTCGACAATGGCGGGCTCGATCCGCGCCAGCAGCGACAAAGAGGCCACAACAAAATCGCGCTCATGCCAAGAGAGCGCATCGCTAATGGCTTGCTCATTTAATGCCCCCGCACGAAACAGCCTTGCGGCTCTGGTGTAGGGGTGTTCGTTTTTATCCTGCTGGGTGTGGTCAAGGCGGCGGCGGGCGGTGGCCACAATATCGCCGATGGTCAGCACATCATAATCGCTGCGCTTTTGCAAAATCTCGATGACGCGCTCATCAACAAAGCTGGCCAGTTTAAGCGCAAGGGGTGCTGGCAATTCTGGCCGCAGGGCCAAAGGCTGATGCCATTGCGGATAGGCTGGCGCTTGCTCAACAATAACAGCTAAGGTTGGCGCATCAAGCTGGGCCTTGGGGTTTTTCAGCAGTGTTTCAGTGCTGGTGGTATCGGCCTTACTGACCAAAACTGCACTTACCCTTGTTGATAAAACGGGTCGCTGTGCAACAGCGACACGCGCCCAAACCTGATTATGCTGCGCCAGCGCGGCAATTAAATCATCGTCTGATAAACGGGCACAAAAGCGCAAAATTGGCTCGGCCACACTTTGTGCGACATCCAGCGCTAATTGCCGCACAATTTTTGGCGGCGCCAAAGCGACATCGCGCAAGGCTGTCGCCAGCGCCTCACGCACTTTAAGGGCTTGGTCAAGGGCGAGCTGCTCAAGCGCCCGCAGCGCTAGTAATTTTGCTGAATCAGCCTCTGTTTCGATGCGCTCGGGCAGCAACGGCGCAATTTTACGCGCCAGCGACACGCGCACCATTTCTTCAGGGTCGCGGGCCAAAATCTCAATGGCTTTGGCATGTGTGGCAACATTATGCGCCAAAGCCATACGCACAGCGGGGCTGCTATCGGCCGCTAAAAATACCGATAGTTCGGGCGGCAAGCGTGCATCTGAAGCCAGCGCCGCACGCTCGCGGTAATTGCCATAGCGGGCAATATGTTTGGCTTGAGCATAATCGAAGCGCATGGCTTATCGCTCTCGCGCTTGCTGACGATATTCGCGGCTTTGCATTTCAATCAGCCGGCTAGCCGTGCGCGCAAAAGCGGGTGCCAATAATTCGCCCACATAAAGCTGATCAGGGGCGGCGTCCGCACATATTGTTAAGGCGGTTTTATGCTCGTAAAGCACATCAATCAGCGTAATAAAGCGCATGGCCACATCACGCGTTTTATCGGTGAAGCGCGGCACATCATCGAGCAGCAGATTTTGAAAGCACTGGGCCAAGGCAATATAATCGGCGCTGGCTAAGGGCTGCTCGCAAAGTTCGGCAAAGCGACAGAGCGCCACGCCAGGCGCTGTGCGCGGCAAAACCAAACGGCGCCCCTGCACCGCAAGGCTGGTGCTGGTAATCGGTTGCTCATGTGCAAGATGCTGAAAGGCCCATTGCAGCTTTTGGCTGTGCGATGCTGACAGCGGCGTAAAATAAACCGGTGCTTGATTTTGACTATCCCGCCGATGATCAACGCCGCGGCCAATTTCAATCACCTGCCAATTTTGCTTAAGCCAATCGATAAAAGGCTCAAAGCGCACACGCTGCAAACCATTTTTATAAAGCTCGTCGGGCGCCGCATTGGAGGTTGAGACAATCACCACCCCCATCTGCTGCAAAGCGGCAAACAAGCGCGAAAGAATCATGGCATCAGCAATGTTATTGACAAAAAACTCGTCAAAGCAAAGCAGCCGCGTTTGCCGCGATAGATCTTGCGCATAATGCAGCAGCACTTGCTCATCGTCTTTATTTTGCCGCAGCTGGTGCAAGGCCTCATGCACTTCAAGCATAAAAGCATGAAAATGGACGCGGCGCTTGCGCGCTTCAGGCGCTGTGGCAAAAAACAAATCCATCAGCAAAGATTTACCGCGCCCGACACTGCCATAAATATAAAGGCTGCGTGGCAGAGGCTGTTTACGCCAAAACTGCCATAAGGGCGGACGGTTATTAAGCGCCAAAGTTAAAGCATCAAGGGCGGCCAGCGTTTGCTGCTGCCCCTCATCGGGCAAAGCCCTGCCCGACGCAATGCGCTGCGCATAAACTGTGGATGGTAAAAGTGACATAGTTTGGTTTATACATGCGCTTATGATTTTTGACACGCTTTTTGGCCAAACCCATGGTCGTGGCTTTAGCCTAACCGAAAGGATGCAGCATATGCCTTGGGGGCTGGTGCTGCTGGTAACGCTTTTGGGCGTTGCGGGCGTTGCTATGCTTTACTCGGCCGGTGGCGCAAGCTGGCAACCTTGGGCACAAGCGCAAGCGCTGCGCTTGTTGATATGCCTTGGTCTTATGCTGTTTATTGCCATAACTGATATTCGTTTATGGCTACGCATGGCCTATGTGCTTTATGGGCTCACGCTTTTTTTGCTGCTGGTGGTTGAAATTAAGGGCCATATTGGCATGGGCGCGCAACGCTGGCTCAATTTAGGTTTTATGGTGCTGCAACCCTCTGAACTTATGAAAATTACCCTGCTCTTGGCCTTGGCGCGTTATTTTCATAATTTGCCGCCTGAGCGCATCACCGATTTTGGCGCACTTATAACGCCGGTCTTGCTGCTTATGGCGCCGGTGGGGCTGGTTTTGCTGCAACCCAACCTTGGCACCGCGCTTTTACTTATTTTGGCAACTGGCGCTGTGTTTTTAGCCGCAGGCGTGCGCGCTTATGTGTTTATTGTGGCGCTGTTGTTGGTGGCGATTATTGTGCCGATAGGCTGGGAGCATTTGCACGACTACCAACAGCAACGCGTGCTGACTTTTTTAAACCCCGAGGCCGACCCGCGCGGCACGGGCTATAATATTTTACAAGCAAAAATCGCCATGGGCTCGGGCGGGCTATGGGGCAAAGGCTTTGCACAAGGAACGCAAGGGCAATTGCAATTTCTGCCTGAAAAACATACTGATTTTATCTTTGTGCTGTTGGGCGAAGAGCTAGGATTTTTTGCCACCATCTTTGTTGTGCTGCTTTATGCCGGCATTATGTTTTACGCGCTTTTAATTGCGCTGGGCTGCCGACATTTATTTGGCAAGCTTGTGGCGATTGGCCTTATGAGCAATATATTTTTATATGTATTTGTGAATATTGCCATGGTCACCGGCCTTATTCCGGTGGTTGGCATCCCCTTGCCAATCCTCTCTTATGGCGGCACAGCCATGCTTACATTTTTAATCGGTTGTGGTTTGTTGCTGAATGTAGCGCTGCATCGTGATTCTAGACTGCCCAAGAATGATTATGGCCTAATTTAATATGATGTGCTGCACCAATTTTTATTGAAAATTGACCCTAACTCACGGTTTTTACAAAAAAATTTCAAAATCAACCGTATTACGAATTTTTTTTGAATTGCTTTCGCCGTTTCTTGATAAGGTGAGAGTGTGAATAAACGCTTGCACTCGCGGCTAGCAAATACCCCCAAGGGGTATATTGAAATAACCGAGAGAAAACAAGCGGTTGGGAAACTTTTTATAACGCAGAGGTTAACATGTTGAATGTCCAATTTACCGCCCGTTCTTATCTGGCTCTGTGCGCTCTGGTGCGCGATGCCCTCGAAATTGAGAGCGATGCCACCCCAATTTTACGGCGCCTTGCTGAAGAGCTGGCCACAGCACACCCTGTGAGCCTCGATGATGCCGACCAAAAACAAGATGAGGCCGTATTAGCCCGACTGCGCGATGTCGCTTAAGCTTAAGCCATATCGTGATGCGGTGCTTTGTTTGGAAGCACCACATACGCGGGTAGAGTTCTAATTTTCATATTTTTCTGCTGTTTTCTCAGTATTTGCCGGTAAATCCACACTAACCTAATTGTCAAGATTTATATGTTGCGATATGGCAACATATAATTAACCGGTTTGGTGAAGACTGAACCATGGCCAAAAGAACGCCCAGCTTAACAACGCTCACCTTAGGCGAAGTGCTTGCCGCCTTAGAAACCAACAGACCCTTAGAGCTCGGTGGCGTTCGCCCTGCCCTTGCCGAAATGCTGGTAGCCTGTGGCGCAGAAAGCATTGGCACAGACACTGTCCCAAAACCACGGCTGATTTTTAGCCGCAATCGCTTTGCGCAGAAAAACAAAGCACCAACCCTGAATTAGGCCCTTTTTTAGCAACCGAGCCTGCCAATATTTTTATGCATCTTTTAGCAAAATTTTCTCGCTAAAATTGCCACCTACAACTGCCCCCTACAGTTGTATGGATAATTTACCTCGCCTTAGTGGCTATCGCTTAAGCTACGACATAAGAGGAATAAAAATGACCAACTCACATCCTTATCGCATCTTACTTGTCGAGGACATGCCGTCGCTCTCGCAGCTCTATTGCGAATATATCAATGGCGCCGATTATGTGGTAAAAATTGCCGCGACCGCTGCTGAAGCAAGCTTGGCCCTTGAGGAATTTAAACCTGATGGCATTATTCTTGACCTGAACCTCCCCGATAAAAATGGCTTAGAGCTGCTCAAGGAAATTAAAAAGTCCGAGCCCGACATGCCCATTGTGATGATTACCGCACATGGCTCAATTACCGCCGCGGTCGAAGCCATGCGTCATGGCGCGGCCGATTTTGTGGTAAAGCCCTTTACCGCCGCCCGCATCCGCGTGACTATTGCTAACGCGCTTGAAAATAGCCGGCTTAAACGCGAAGTGCAGGCGCTGCGCGAAGTGCTGGACCGCGATACATTTGGCAATTTTATTGGCGCCTCCAATGAAATGCAGGCCGTGTATCGCATCATTGAAAGTGTGGCCAGCAGCAAAGCCAGCGTGTTTATTACGGGCGAGAGCGGTACCGGCAAAGAGCTTGCGGCTGAAGCCATTCATCGCGCCAGTGGTCGGCGGCAAAAGCCATTTATTACGCTCAATTGTGCCGCTATCCCCAAAGATTTGTTGGAAAGTGAGATATTCGGCCATGTCAAAGGCGCTTTCACGGGCGCCCTCACCGACCGCATGGGTGCGGCCAAAGCGGCCGATGGCGGCACATTATTTTTAGACGAAATCTGCGAGATGCCGCTTGAGCTGCAAGTCAAATTACTGCGCTTTGTTCAAACACAAAATGTGCAGCCGGTTGGCTCGGCGCGGCAAGAAAAAGTGGATGTGCGCTTTATTGCCGCCACCAACCGTGACCCCTTGGCCGAGGTTGAGACAGGCCGCTTCAGGGAAGATCTCTATTATCGCTTGCATGTGGTGCCACTGCACTTGCCGCCACTGCGCGAGCGGGGCGATGATGTGCTGTTGCTGGCACGCACATTTTTACAGCATTATGCCGCAGATGAGAATAAAAACCCATCAGGCTATAGCCCCAGTGCCGAGCAGCTTATTCAGCAATATGAGTGGCCGGGCAATGTACGCCAACTGCAAAATATGGTGCATAGCTTGGTGGTGATGCTGCCGCCTGACCATCAAGGCGAGATTGCTTCAGAATTGCTCCCCGCGCGCTTGCGGCAAAGTTTGGGCCCCATGCCCGAAAAACTGCGCCTCGCTTTAGGGCAACAGGCACAAGGGCTAAAACCGCTCTGGCAAATTGAGCAAGAGGCCATTTTATCGGCCCTGTCGGCCACACAAAATGACGTGCCCAAAGCCGCTAGCCTGCTTGAAATTAGCCCCAGCACCATTTATCGCAAGCTGCAGCAATGGCGTCCGGGCCCTGGCATGAGCACCCCACCAGAAAGCGTACTGACAACACCCGCCGCCTAAGCCTATAATGGCCGCATGACAGATATCAGTGTTTTGCGCACCGAGCTGGTGGTGAATAGCCAAATACGCACCGCCGCCCGCTTTGGCGTGGTGCTTACTGTGTTGCATAAGGGCGATCTTGATCGTGGCACTTTGCTGCTCAAGCTTAATTTGCTTAATGGGCAATTTAGGCTTTATGGCCAGCTGCGGCGCGACGCCGAATTAGGCTGGACGCTGTTACTAAGTGGCGAAAACCGCGAGGGCGAGGCCATGATTGACGCCCGCATCGAGCGGGAACGCAGCCTAGACCGCGATTTATGGGCCATTGAAATTGAGGACCGCAAGGGTCGTTTGTGGTTTCCGGGCAGGGTTTGGCCCGATGAGGCCTAAGGCCAATTGGCCAAGATAAGCCAACTTAACACAGCGCTTGACAGCATCGTATCGGCACAGTAATTTTATTGCACCTTTCTATATTACGGAGCCCGCCATGTCGCATCGTCAAATCCCCACTATCGACCTATCGCTTGCTAAAACAGATTTTGCCGCTTTTGCCGATGCGTTAGGCAAAGGCTTTCGTGAATTTGGATTTGTCGGCATTGCTCAGCATGGCTTGTCCGACACGGTGGTTGAAGAAGCCTATCGTGTCAGCCGCGCATTTTTTGCTTTACCCGCCGACACTAAGAAAAAATATTTCCTTGAGGGCAAAGGCGGCGCACGCGGCTATACCCCCTTCAAAACCGAGCAAGCCGTTGGCGCAAAACTGCCCGACCTCAAAGAGTTTTACCATATTGGCCGCGATTTGCCGCCCGGTCATAAAATGGCCAAAGAGTGGGATGCGAATTTGCCTGTTGCCGAAGTCGCCGATTTTCTGCCCAATATGCGCGCACTTTTTGCCGCACTCGATGGTTTGGGCGATACAGTGCTGCGCGGCATTGCCCAGCATTTAGGTGAGAGCCCCGATTTCTTCGCCAAAAAAACCGATTACGGCAGCAGCATTTTGCGCCCCATTCACTACCCACCCATTGCCGACCTGGACAGCGCGGCCGAGCGGGCGGGTGCGCACACCGATATCAACCTTATTACTTTGCTGGTTGGCTCGCATGAAGCCGGGCTTGAAGTGAAGAGCCGCACCGGCGAATGGATTGCGGTAACCACCATCCCCGGCACCATTGTTTGCAACATTGGCGATATGCTGCAACGTTTCACCAACCATGTGCTGCCCTCAACCGAGCATAAGGTGGTTAACCCACCTGGTATGGGCCGTACCAAGCCGCGTTATTCAATTCCATACTTCATGCATCTCAACCCAGATTGCTGGATTAAGACCATGAAAAACTGCATCAGCGCTGAAAACCCCAACAGATACCCAGAGCCCATTTTGGCCGATGAGTATCTGAAGCAGCGCCTCTTTGATATTAAGCTGATAAAAACAGCCCCCGTTATTACCCCTTACCCAGGTGATAAAGAAGCGGCTTAGTTTTTTATAAAATTTCTTTATAAAATTAATGCCCGACCATGGTTACGCTATGGTCGGGTTTTTTTATGCCCTAAAGCGGCAAATTGTCGTGCTTTTTCCAAGGATTTGTTAGCTGTTTCTCGGCCAGCCATTGCAGCGCTTGCACAATATGCTGGCGCGTGGCGGGGGGCTCGATAATATCATCGATATAGCCACGTTGTGCCGCCGCAAACGGATTGGCAAAGGCCTCTTGATATTCGGCGGTGCGGGCAGCAATCTTTTGCGCATCGTTCGCATCAGCCCTAAAAATAATTTCAACCGCGCCCTTGGCCCCCATCACCGCAATTTCGGCGCTCGGCCAAGCCAGATTAACATCGCCGCGCAAATGTTTGCTGCTCATCACATCATAGGCGCCGCCATAAGCCTTGCGCGTGATAACAGTGATTTTTGGCACGGTGGCTTCAGCAAAGGCAAACAGCAATTTGGCGCCATGCTTAATAATGCCGCCATGCTCTTGCGCGGTGCCGGGTAAAAAGCCGGGCACATCAACAAAGGTCAGCAAGGGGATATTAAAGGCATCGCAAAAGCGCACAAAGCGCGCCGCTTTGATACTGCTGGCAATATCAAGGCAGCCCGCCAGCACCAAAGGTTGATTAGCCACAACACCAACCGTTTGACCATTGACGCGCACAAAACCAATAAGAATATTTTTTGCATAATCTTTTTGTAATTCAAAAAATACTTTGTCATCGGCCACGGCCCGCACCACCTCTTGCATATCGTAGGGTTGGTTGGGGTTGGCCGGAATAAGCCGATCAAGCGCGGGGCAAAGCCGCAAAGGCGCATCATCTGTGGCTAAACGCGGTGGTGATTTTTGGTTTGAGAGGGGCAGATAATTAAAAAACTCCCGCGTGGCCAGCAGCGCTTCAATATCATTGGCAAAGGCAAGATCAGCCACGCCAGATTTTTGCGTATGCGTATTAGCGCCGCCCAATTGCTCGGCACTGACAGTTTCGTGGGTGACTGTTTTAACCACATCAGGGCCGGTGACAAACATATAAGACGTGTCTTGCACCATAAAAATAAAGTCGGTCATAGCGGGTGAATAAACCGCGCCGCCCGCACATGGCCCCATAATGAGCGAAAGCTGTGGCACCACGCCTGAAGCCAGCACATTACGCTGAAACACCTCGGCATAACCGCCCAGGCTTGCCACACCTTCTTGAATGCGGGCGCCGCCGCTATCATTAAGGCCAATAATAGGCGCGCCAACCTTAAGCGCCTGATCCATTATTTTGCAGATTTTTTCGGCATGGGCTTCAGAGAGCGCCCCACCAAAAACCGTAAAATCCTGACTAAAGACAAAAACCAAACGGCCATAAATTGTGCCGTGACCCGTAATAACCCCATCGCCCGGAATGCGCTGTGCGGCCATATCAAAATCATTGCAGCGATGCTGCACCAGCATATCGCGCTCAACAAAGCTGCCTTCGTCGAGCAACACTTGCAAGCGCTCACGCGCCGTAAGCTTGCCCTTTTTATGTTGTGCGGCTATGCGCGCCTCGCCGCCCGCGGCCAAAGCGCGCGCCCGCAATTGATGAAGCTGTTTAACAGAATCGCTCATAAGTAAATCTTAGCGCATTTTGCTAAATTGTTCGAGCACTTGCATTTCGGCAAGTTTGGCCGCACTGCTGGCGGCGGCCTCTTCATCGATGCCCCATTTTTGCTGCTGAAAGCGCATTTCAAGCTCGGCCAGCGCATGCGCTTTATCGGCCGTCAGCACCGCTTGCTGAAAGGCCAAACCCAAAATAAATGACCCCGTGAGCACCACAGCCTGCTGCAATATAAGCAAAGTCGTATCATCGAGCGCGGCCAGATATTGGCGAAGCGGTGCATGGCTTGCTAAGGTTTTATCGCTTAATGTTTGCGCCACATTAAAATCAAAGCCTTGTTGTTTGGCCCAATTTAGCCATGGCTGCCATTCTTGCTGCTGCATTTGCACTAACAGCGGCTGCTCGGCCGACCAAAAACATAATAGCTCATTATCGGCATGTGCGGTTATTTCGGCCAGCATATCGGCTTTGCGCTGCGGCACTAAATCGAGCACAGTAAAAACCAGCTGGCTCAGCGGTAATTGCGCAGGTTTCAGCTGGCCTTGCAGTGCTTGCCACTCGGCGAGCATGGCCTCGGCCAAAGTTTTTGAGTGCAGCTTCAGTGGCTGCCCTTTTGGTGTTGCCAGAAGTTGCGTATCAAGCCATAGACCATAGCCGCCACCGTCTAATGGGCGCAAAGCAACCTGCTGCCAATGTTGTTTTGTAGGCAGCGACTTGCCTGAAGCTGGCAGACCTGATTTTGTATTGCCTGATTTTGTGTTATTGGCCACCAAATAACCCCTGCCCCAGATTTTGCATAATGCCTTTTATTGCCTCTTGGGCGCGCTCAATTTGCACGGGTGCCGCTGAAGGCTGCTGTGCTTTTGGCAGGCATGGGCTTTGTGCTTCGGCATTGCCGCCCAAAAGCCCGCTCAGCAAGCTGCCGCCTAGCCCATCTTTGCCCACACCAAAAGCGAAGCCCGCCAGTTTCTGCAATGTGGCACCCGCATCAGGCCCGTAAGACGGGCTCGATAATGTGCCGCGCACCCGCACTGGCACCATAAATTGTGCAAGCCCGGTATCTTTTGCATCGGGCTTAAATAGCAGATCGAGTGTCTCGGCGCCTAAATCGATAGTGCCCTCGCCTTGTAAAGATACTTGCGTGGTATCAAGCGCAAAGGGCTGCAATTGCGCTTGGCCATTATTTATTTTGAGCTCCATTATCAGGCATTTGAGCTCGGGCTTTTGTGTGAGTGCGCTCGGCCAAATGATTTTGGCAATATCGCTGGAAAGCCACTCAAGCCCCTTTACATATAAATCACCTTGGCCAACCGCAAAACCCACCGAACCATCAAGGCTTGCCGCAATGTCATGCACTGATGCCCCCTGACCACGCACATCGATAGCTAAATTTGCCGCTGCATTGGTAAAAGGCTCCATCGCTAAACTTTGCCAAAGCTGCTGCAAATTAATCTGCTTGCCGCTGCTTGAAAATGCCAGTGCCGTGCCAGTTGCGCTGCGCGCATCTAACAGCAGATTACTGGTTAACAGTTGCTTGCCTAAATTCGCTGTCAGCGGGTTTATGCTGAGGCGGCCATTGCTTAGCTGCACCGGCGCACGGATTTGCTTTAGCCGCATAACGCCATTTTGTAGGCTATCTATTGTAACGGCTATGTCCGCATCAATTTCGCGCAGCATGGCTAAATCAAGTTTTTCGCGCGAAAAAAACTGTGCCGGCGCTGCTGTGCTTGCCGCGTCAGAAGCATCTTTCGCAGCAGGCACAATATAGGGCGCAACATTAAGCCGCCCTGTGGCTTTTGGCCGTGCGCCGCTCATATCAATTTGGATATTGCCCTCGGCCTTTAAGTTGCCCTGCTGTAAGGTGAAATTACGCAGCGATAATTTTTGTGCGGCATAGTCAATGGCGCCCGCATAAGTTATATCACCAAAAACAATATTGGTGGCGGCGCTTGCCAGGTTTTGCGCGGCATAGCGCAACTTGCTGTCTAACGAAAAATCTTGCCCCAGCGCCTGGCCGGTTATTTTAATCGGCCAATCGCCCTGCTCCCAGCCATAAAGCGCGCCGCCCTTGGCGCTGATATTAAAGGCTTGATTATTATAAGTGCCGGCCGCTGCCAAAATTAAATCGCCCGCAGCGGCTATATCGAGCTTGCTTAAGGTTACTTTTATGGGTTTGCCCGTGGCCGCTTGCCACATAAGGCTGCTGTCGCTGATGGCGATTGTATCTACCGAAAGGCTGACTGCCTTACTGCTGGCCGCGCTTTCAGTATTGGTTTTGCCAGCTTGTGGCAGGCTATAATTATTTTGCTGCTTGCCGTTTTGCTGCAAATTGAGCTGTGCTTGGTGCAAATTTAAAGCCTGCACCGCGATTTGTTTTTGCAATAATGGCGCTAAGGCTAATTGCAAACGCAATTCACCCACTTGTGCCAAAGGCGCACCACTAAACCCAGCCGGATTGCCAATTTCAGCATCTTTGATGCTGAGGCTTAAACCATTTTGCCAGCTTAATTGCATGGCGCCACGCAAAGCCACGGGGCGGGCTAATTGCTCGCTTAGTAATTTTGCTATGTCGGCACGGTAAGGGTTTGGGTCAAAACTGCTGATAAAAAATGCTAAGCCCGCTATGGGCAAAACCACCAGAGCCAGCAAAATAATTACGGCCCATTTAAAAAGTTTTTTCATTGGTCTGCTCCTACATTTTGGAAAATATCGCCATCATCTTGGCTGAAGTTAAAGTTTTTCCAAGTCACCAGCATATGTGCCGGCAGCGGCGCCACATGGTCTAAAATACCATGGCGCGGATGTGGCACAATCAGGCGGCGCGCATGTAAATGCAGGCCTTTGCCAATGGGCCACTCTTGGCTCAGTTGCTCGCGCTCAGCATAGCGGTCGTCACCGATAATCGGCGTTTCTATCATTTGCAAATGAGCCCGCAGCTGGTGCGTACGACCTGTCAGCGGCCACAGCGCCACAAAGGCCGCCTTTTTACCGGCATGATCTATCACCTGATACAAGGTGGTGGCGTGTTTGCCTTCTTCGTCATCTTCAACCACGCGTCCCGCGGCATTTTTTGCAATGGCCGCTTTAATGCCGCCTTGCAAAGGTGTGGGCACGCCATAAGTTGCCGCCCAATAATATTTGCGCGTATCACGCCCCCTGAATGAGGCGGCAAGCTTGCTGGCTGAAAAAGCATTTTTAGCGACAATGAGCACGCCGCTGGTGTCTTTATCAAGCCTGTGCACCAACCGTGGACGCTCGGCATAAAGCGCCGATAAAATACCATCAATATGGCGCGGGGTACCGCTGCCGCCTTGCACCGCCAGACCAAAAGGCTTGTTTAAAACCAGCACATCATCATCTTCAAAGAGCGTAATACTGGCAATAAGTTTGGCGTCGGCTGGGTTGGCTTTGGCTGTCGCAATCGGCGCTTGCGTATCGGGCATGGGTGGCACACGAATAATTTGCCCCGCCAAAAGCCGCTGGTTCGATTTTGCCCTTTTGCCATCGATACGCACCTGCCCTGTGCGCAATAGTTTTTCAAGCCGACCATGGGTGAGATGCGGAAAATGCCGCTGAAACCAGCGGTCGAGCCGTACATCGGTTTCATCGTCGGTTACGGTTTTTTGTTGTACGCCAGTCATGCTTGCTCCTGTGGGTTGGCTCTCAGCTTTGCCCAATAGTCTAAACGTTTTTTTATCTCGCGCTCAAAACCGCGCTCGACGGGTTGATAAAAACTTTGTCGCGCCATGCCAGTGGGGAAATAATTTTGCCCCGAAAAAGCCAAAGGGTGGTCATGGTCATATTCATAGCCCGCACTATAACCTAATTCGCGCATCATAGCTGTAGGAGCATTTAATATATGCGGCGGTGGTGGCAGAGAGCCATATTTTTCGGCCGCAGCTTGTGCCGCCTTGCTGGCTTTATAAACCGCATTCGATTTGGGCGCGCTGGCTAAATAAACCACCGCTTGCACCAAGGCGATTTCACCTTCTGGGCTGCCAACACGCTCATACATTTGCCAGGCGGCCAAGCATTGCGGCAGAGCTTGTGGGTCGGCAAGACCAATATCTTCAACAGCCGCACGCGTCAGACGGCGCGCAATAATGCGTGGGTCCTCACCGCCGGCCAGCAACCGCGCCAAATAATATAGCGCGGCATCGCTGTCTGAACCGCGCAAGGATTTATGCAAGGCCGAGAGCAGATTATAATGGCTGTCTTGCGCTTTATCGTGCAGCGGGGCACGGCGTGCAATAAGATTGGTGAGCGCGCCCACATCAAGCGGCTCGGCATCAAACTGTGATTGTAATTGCTCGACCATGCCCAGCAAATAGCGGCCATCACCATCGGCCATGGCCAAAAGAGCCGCACGCGCCTCGGGCGTAAGCGGCAAAGGCTTGTTAAAATGGGCTTCAGCCCGCTGCAAAAGCTCGGACAAGGCCGTGGTATCAAGCCGCTGCAAAACCAGCACCGCACAGCGCGATAATAACGCGCCATTGAGGGCAAAAGACGGGTTTTCGGTGGTGGCGCCAATCAGCGTGACAGTGCCATCCTCCATGACCGGCAAAAATGCATCCTGCTGGGCGCGATTGAAGCGATGAATCTCATCGACAAACAGCAAAGTTTGCCGGCCCGCTTGCCGCATGGCGAGCGCTGCCTCAAAAATTTTGCGCAGTTCAGCAACACCACTGGTGACACCAGAAACAGCCACAAAATCCAGCTTAAAACTATCGGCCAATAAACGGGCAATGGTGGTTTTGCCCGTGCCCGGTGCGCCCCATAAAATAATAGAGGATAATTGTCCTATGGACAACATCCGCCCCAAAGCACCCTGAGCCGACAAGATATGGGCCTGCCCCACCACCTGCGATAATTTTTGCGGGCGCAAAATATCGGCAAGCGGGCGATAAGGCGAAGGAAACAGGGCCGCGTCAGCCATTAGCGCCCTTTGCCAACCATGACGCTTAGCACTTTACCATTGCGGCGGATTTCAATTTGCCAAGGGGCATTTTGCCGTGGCAAGGCGGCTTTCAGCAAAGCCACTGACGCAATATTTTGCCCATTGAGGCGCAGCACAATATCACCCGCACGCAGGCCCACTTGCGCTGCGGGACTATTGCGCGCCACTTGCAGAATAATAACCCCTGTTTCG
Source organism: Rickettsiales bacterium (assembly GCA_027485855.1). Lineage (GTDB taxonomy): Bacteria > Pseudomonadota > Alphaproteobacteria > JAIXQD01. Next base: position 61,762 of record JAIXQD010000021.1, read on the forward strand.
TGATTATCGCGCTGTAGCTCTTCGGCCAGTGCCGGATTGAGATTAGCCACATCTGCCCCTGCCAAAGGTTGCTCGCCACTCAGACGCGCAACATCTCGTGCGGGGATTTCCGGCGGGGCAATGAGCGGCAGTGCAATGGTTTGCACCTGCCCTTTGCGCCACACGGTCAGCTGTGCCACTTGCCCTGGGCTTAATGTGCCAAGCCGAAATTGGAAAGCCGCGGGGGCATCGATATCTTGCCCATCAATGGCGGTAATAATATCGCCGCTTTGCAGCCCCGCGGCCATGGCCGGACTTTGCGGGTGCAAATCTTTTACCAAAACACCCAAAGGACGACTAAGCCCAAAGGCTTTGGCTAATTCTGCTGTCAGCGGCTGCACAGCAATGCCGCTCCAAGCGCGCACTAGGCTTTTATTACCGCTGGCGCCAGCTTGCAGCACACGACGCACCATATTGCTTGGCACAGCAAAGCCAATGCCCAAACTGCCGCCATCGCGCGAATAAATGGCCGAGTTAATGCCAACCAGCTTACCATCCATGGTAATAAGCGCACCGCCCGAATTACCCGGATTTATCGCCGCATCTGTTTGAATGAAAAAGCCATAATCACTGACGCCCTCAGCCGCGCGTGCCACGGCCGAGACCAAACCCATGGTGACCGTTTGCCCAACCCCAAAAGGATTGCCCAGCGCCAACACCAGCTCGCCCACCTCAACCGTGTCGCTGTCGCGCAACGACATCACCGTTAAATCAGACGGTGGATTTTTTAAGCGCAGCAAAGCTAAATCGGTGCGCTCATCGCTGAGGGCCACACTGGCTTGAAACTCGCGCCGGTCGGCAAGCACCACGGTGATTTCGTCGGCGCCACGCACCACATGCGCTGAGGTCACCACCAACCCTGCCGCATCAACAATCACGCCCGAGCCAAGCGAACTTTCAACACGGTCACGATTAAACCCTTCGGGCATGGCATCGCCAAAAAAGCGCCTAAAGAACGGATCGGCAAAAAGCGGCGAGAGTTGATTTTGCACCACGCGGCGCGTATAAATATTGACCACAGCCGGCGCCACCTGTTTTACCAAAGGCGCAAAGCTTAGCTGAATTTGCGCCATGCTGGCAGGCACCGTTTGCGCAAATGCGCTGGGTGCGATACTTAAAAAAAGCAGGGTCGCAAGCCACTTTAAGCCAATATTTTTCATAAGATATAGATGCCGCTTGTAGCGCGTTTCAGCAAGGGGCATTTGCGTTAAATTTGGCAATGACCTGTTAGGTCTTAGCGCGCAGTTTTGCAATTATTAAAGCAGCTGGTGAGCGATGCCGCACAATCTGCCTGCGCGCCTTGCAACACACTGCTATCTAATAGCTCACGCTGGGCTGGTGCTTCATCCCCACAGCTTTGAAAATTGCGCTCGCAGGCGGCTCGGCAATCGGCAAGATTGGTGCCGGCGCTGGCCGCAACCGGCCGCGCTTTGGCTGGTTGTGGGGCATCGTAGCTATAAAAGCTACAGGCTGATAAAGACAAAATAAATAGGGGCGCCGCCAGCATGTGCAGACCGCGCCCCTGTTTAAGACTATTAAAGCGCGTCACTTAAACTTTGGCCTTGGCGGCTTCGGCTTCAGTTTGTGTGGTTTTATCGGTGGGGCCGCTATCTTGACCCTTAGCGTTTACATCGCGCTCGATAAACTCAATAACCGCCATTGGCGCCATATCGCCATAACGCCAGCCGGCCTTAAGCACGCGGGTATAACCCCCCTCGCGCTTGCTATAACGCTTGGCCAGCGCATCAAAAAGTTTTGCCACCATGGCATCGTCACGCAATTGCGCAAAAGCTAAGCGACGATTAGCCACACCGCCCTTTTTGCCCAGCGTGATGAGCTTTTCAATGACCGGACGTAGTTCTTTGGCCTTAGGCAAAGTGGTGCTTATTTGCTCATGCTTAATCAGCGCATTGCACATATTGGCAAACATCGCCCGACGATGCGAGCTGGTAACACCTAATTTACGGTGAACTTGATTATGACGCATAACAAATCTCCCTCTATGCTTGGCACAGGCTGGCTGAGCCGATAACTTAACCGCTCACCCCATGCACCAAGGCATAGGCAAAAGCGGGTGGGTCACTTTGACCCTTCTGCAATGCCCGCCCAATGCGAGCACCGCCGAATGACGAACCAATAACTAAACTATCAAAATGGCTCTTCCAGTTTTTTGATGAGCTCTTCGATATTTTCAGGCGGCCAGCTCGGCACGCTCATGCCAAGGCCCAAGCCCATTTGCGTCAGCACTTCTTTGATCTCGTTCAAAGATTTGCGGCCAAAATTGGGGGTGCGCAGCATTTCGCCTTCGCTCTTTTGCACCAAATCGCCGATGTAAACGATGTTATCGTTTTTAAGGCAATTGGCTGAACGCACCGACAATTCCAACTCATCGACGCGGCGCAGCAGATTTTTATTGAAGGGGAAGTCGCTCTTGCTTTCTTTGGCGCCTTCGTGGCGTGGCTCTTCGAAATTGATGAAGAGCTGCAACTGGTCTTGCAAAATGCGCGCGGCAACGGCAACCGCATCTTCAGGGGTGACCACGCCATTGGTTTCAAGGGTCATGATCAGCTTATCATAATCGGTGACTTGACCAACGCGGCTATTTTCAATGCGGTAAGCAACCTTACGCACCGGACTATAAAGCGCATCGACAGGAATAAGGCCTAAAGCCGCGCCCTCTGGACGGTTTTGCACGGCAGGCACATAGCCCTTGCCATTTTCAACAACCATCTCCATCGAGATTTTTGCACCCTGATCGAGTGTGCAAATCACATGGTTGGGGTCCATCACTTCAATGTCGGCACCCGTTTCAATCATGCCGGCGGTGACCACGAGGGGGCCTTGTGCCTTCAAACGAATGCGCTTGGGCCCTTCAGCCGATAAACGCAAAGCCATTGATTTAACATTCAGGATAATGTCGGTGACATCTTCCTGCACACCGGGGATAGACGAGAACTCATGCAGCACGCCCTCAATTTGCATTGAGGTTACGGCAGCACCCTGCAGCGACGACAGCAAAATACGCCGCAGCGCATTGCCCAAAGTCAGACCAAAGCCACGCTCCAGCGGCTCGACCACTAATGTGGCAACACGGCTGACATCGCCCTCGGCTTGCACCGTTTTGTTGCCTTGAATTAGCTCTTTCCAGTTTCTTTGTAGCATCATCTTCTCCATTATTTGTTAGGCAAAAATACCTAACTGACAAAATCTACGCATGCAGCCGCACTTAACGCGGCCACTATTAAACGCGGCGGCGCTTTGGTGGGCGCACGCCATTATGCGGAATGGGCGTAATGTCATGAATTGAGGTGATGGTAAAACCAACCGCCTGCAATGCGCGCAAGGCCGACTCACGACCAGTGCCGGGGCCCTTCACTTCAATTTCAAGTGTTTTCACGCCATGCTCAAGCGCTTTGCGGCCGGCATCTTCAGCGGCGAGCTGTGCCGCATAAGGGGTGGATTTACGCGAGCCCTTAAAGCCAACCGTGCCCGCCGACGACCACGCAATGGCATTGCCTTGCGCATCCGAGATGGTGACAACCGTGTTGTTAAAAGAAGCATCAACGTGAGCCACGCCTGCCACAATATTTTTGCGCTCCTTACGGCGGGTGCGCGTGGCGTCGGCGCCTTTACCAGATTTGCCGGCGGGTGATTTAGCGTTCATAGTGTCCTCGAATATGCTGATTGGTTATATGCTAAAAACTGTATTGCTGATTATAATCCTATTTGCGCGTGGCCAGTTTTTTGCCAGCGATGGGCTTAGCAGGGCCCTTGCGGGTGCGCGCATTGGTGTGCGTACGCTGACCACGCACCGGCAAACCTTTGCGATGACGCAAGCCACGATAAGAAGAAAGATCGACGAGACGCTTAATGTTCATCGATACTTCACGGCGCAGGTCACCCTCAACGCGGTAGTTTTGATCGATATATTCGCGGATGCGCAAAATCTCTTCGTCGCTCAATTGATTGATGCGGCGCTCGGCAGCAATATTTAAAGCATCGCAGATAACTTTGGCATTGACGGGGCCAATACCATAAAGATAGCGCAAGGCAATAACGACACGTTTATTCGTTGGGATGTTCACACCAGCAATACGAGCCACGGTTATACTCCTGTTTGTTGTGTGCCTAAGCCAGGACATCCTGACGGGCTAAAAATACCGCAGTTAAAGCGCCTGCGCACCGCAACTTTGGCCATTGAGCTAAAATACCCGAGCGAAGTCAGGCAAACCGCCATTCTTCCGCATGGGCACTGAATCAAAAATAAGCCGTTCCCTATAGCTCTTTTGTAGGGGGGCTGTCAATGTTATTGAGGCCGTTATTTTTACGCGGATATGCTTTTTGTAAAGCCTGCTCGACCGCATCGGTCACTTTGGCCATATCCAACATGCCATCAACGGTCTGCAACAGGCCTTTTTGCTGGTAATAGGGCAAAATTGGCGCTGTTTGCTGGTAATATTTGCTTAAACGGTTGGTAAAAACCTCAGCTGTGTCATCGGGGCGGCGGATAAAGTCGGTACTGGGGCAATTATCACACTGGCCGGCAGATTTTGTGGGTTTGTTGGTATCATGATAGCCCGCCCCGCATTTGGCGCAGGTAAAGCGCCCCGTCACCCGATTAATCAGGGCGGCATCATCAACCTTAAGCAAGATAGCGGCGTTTATTTGCACCCCAACCTCGGCCAGCATTTTATCAAGGGCCTCGGCTTGCGCCACAGTACGCGGATAGCCATCAAAAATAAAGCCCCGACCAACATTGGCCTCAAGGCGGGATTTAATCATGGCGATAACAATATCATCCGAGACAAGGTCACCGGCCTTTAAAATAGCTTCAACTTTTTGGCCGAGCGGCGTTTTGGCGGCCACTTCCTCGCGCAGCATATCGCCTGTCGAAAGCGGCACTAAATTATGTTTTTGTGCCAAAAGCTTGGTTTGCGTGCCTTTGCCAGAAGCGGGCGGGCCTACTAGGATTATATTCATTTACCCATATCTCCCCGCAGGCGCGCTTTTTTGATAAGGCTTTCATATTGATGGGCATACATATGCGTTTGCACTTGCTGCATAGTATCGAGCGTGACTGTCACCACAATCAGCAATGAGGTGCCACCAAAGTAAAATGGCACATTACCACGCGATATCAGCAACTCAGGAATAACGCAAACCACCGATAAATAAGCCGCACCAATGAGGGTGAGCCGCGTTAAAATATAATCGAGGTGGTCGCTGGTCATTTGCCCTGGGCGAATACCCGGTACAAAGCCACCATATTTTTTAAGATTGTCGGCCACCTCAACTGGATTAAACACAACGGCCGTATAAAAAAAGCAAAAGAACACAATCAGCGCCACATAAAAACCAATATATAGCGGCTGCCCATGCCCCAAAGCTGTGGTGATGGTGGTGAGCCAGCCTGGGCCTGCAGCACCGCCATAAAAGCTGGCAATAGTCAGTGGCAGCAGCAATAACGAGCTGGCAAAAATTGGCGGAATAACGCCGGCCGTATTAAGTTTTAATGGCAAATGCGTGCTTTCGCCGCCCATCATGCGGTTGCCCATTTGGCGCTTCGGATACTGCACCAAAATGCGACGTTGCGCGCGCTCCATAAACACCACGGCATAAATCACCGCCAGCGCCAGCACCAACAAGGCAATAATAAACCATGTGGCCAAAGCCCCTGTTCGGCCAAGTTCAAAGGTGTGGGCCAAAGCCATGGGCAGGTTAGCCACAATACCCGCAAAAATAATCAGCGACACACCATTGCCAATGCCACGCGCCGTAATTTGCTCGCCAATCCACAGCAGCAGCATGGTGCCGCCAACAATGGTAATGACGGTGGTCACGCGGAACATCATGCCTGGGTCAAGCACAGCGCCGCCGCCACCCATGCCCTCAAGGCCAACAGCCAAACCATAGCCCTGCACAGTTGCCAGCAACACCGCCAGATAACGGGTATATTGATTAAGTTTTTTGCGGCCCTGCTCGCCCTCTTTTTTAAGCTGCTCCAAATTTGGCAAAACCGCCGCCAACAGCTGCACAATGATAGAGGCCGAAATATAGGGCATAATGTTAAGGGCAAAAATTGTCATACGGCTGAGCGCACCACCGGCAAACATATCGAACATGCCTAAAATGCCGCCGCGATGTGAGGAAAAAATCTGCTCAAGCATAACCGGATCGATGCCGGGCAACGGAATATAAGTGCCAAGGCGATAGGCGCACAAAGCCAGCAAAGTAAACCAGATGCGCTTTTTCAATTCGGCGGCTTTGCCAAAAGCGCTAAAATCGAGTGTGGGCACCATGCCAGATGTGGTAGCGGCCATAATCTTCCTCAAAATAGTGAAATAGGATAATAAACCTGATATGCTGGCTCCTCGCCAAACGACGCAGCAGCTTAGCAAAATTGCGATAAAATACCAGCCCCATAAGTGTTTTATGTGCTCATAGTGCTGCGCCTGACATTATGGGCAAGATCAGACCAGCCGCACTGCACAAAACCCAGATTGTGAAAAAATGCCGCCCCCAAACTGGCAAAAACCAGAGCCGGCAAAAAAAACACCGCCTTAAGGTGAGCCCCAAGGCGGTGTTTTAAAGCTATGCGCAGGGGGTAAAAATTAAGCCGCCGCTGCTTCTTTCTTAATGAGCAGAATTTTAACGCTGCCGCCAAGTTTTTCGACGGCGGCCACGGCTGAGGCCGAAGCGCCAGCAATTTCAAAATTCAGTTTGGTTTTCAAAACGCCCTTGCCCAACAAGCGCAAGCCATCGGGCGCTTTTTCAATAAGGTTGGCGGCGCGCAGCACGTCATAGGTGATGGTTTGTGCCGCATTGATACGACCCGTATCGATAGCTTTTTGCACCGAACCCAAATTAATCTCGGCAAAATTATAGCGGAAATTAAAGTTGTTGAAGCCGCGCTTAGGCAAACGACGGTGAATAGGCATCTGACCGCCCTCAAACCCGCGGATAGATACACCCGTGCGCGCTTTTTGGCCTTTGCCACCGCGACCGCACTGCTTGCCTTTGCCCGAACCAATACCACGGCCGACAATCATACGACGATGCTTGGCACCCGGGTTATCGAACAATTCATTCAGTTTCATTTGCTCTCTCCAACAAAAAAATCTTAAAACTTAAACTAAGCCCTAAAAGCTAAGCACCAAACTAGGCGACACCAAACTAGGCAGCGCTTTCCTCAACTTTAATGAGATGGTGCACACGGCGCATCATGCCACGCACCTCTGGGGTGTCTTGCAATACGCGGCTGCGATTGACTTTGCCTAAGCCAAGGCCAATCAATGTTTCCAACATACCGGGCTTGCGGCCATATTTGCTGGCAATTTGTGTCACCTTAACGGTTTTACCGCTTGCAGCAGCTTTTGTGGCCTTAGCTTTTGCGGCTGCTGTTTTTGCAGGCTTTGCTTTTGATGCGGTTGTCATAAAATGCTCTCCTCTTAGCCTTCGCTTGCTTGGGCATATTCAGCGCCGCGCTTGCCTAAAATATCGCCCACTTTTTTGCCACGACGGCTGGCCACTGAACGTGGGCTAACCATGTTTTGCAACGCATCGAAAGTGGCTTTAATCATGTTGTGTGGGTTAGATGTGCCGACTGATTTGGCCACCACATCGGAAATGCCCACTGCTTCGAAGATTGCGCGCATTGGGCCACCGGCGATAATACCGGTACCCGCTGGCGCTGTGCGCAGCACAACCGTGCCCGCGCCATAATGGCCTTTAACATCGTGGTGCAAAGTGCGACCTTCGCGCAGCTGAATGCGAACCATGCTACGACGTGCATCATCAGTGGCTTTACGCACGGCATCTGGCACTTCGCGGGCTTTGCCTGTGCCATAGCCAACGCGACCTTTACCATCGCCGACCACAACAATAGCCGCAAAACCAAAGCGCTTACCGCCCTTAACAACTTTAGCCACGCGGTTAATACCAACGAGCTTTTCTACCATATCGCTTTCTGGGCGCTCGCCTTTATCGCCACCGCGCTCACGCCGGCCTTCGCCACGCTCACCGCCGCCGCGTTCACCGCGTTCGCCGCCGCCACCGCTGCCACCTGCCCGGCGCTTGCCACGCGGACGGCGTGTTTCGCCGGCTGCATCTTTGGCAATGGCTGCCGCAACATTAACTTCGGGATTTACTGAATTTTCTGTGTCAGACATTATCTTTGCTCCTAAAAGGCTAAACCGGCTTCACGCGCGGCTTCAGCCAACGCCTTGATGCGACCATGATAACGATAAGCGCCGCGATCGAATACAACGGTGGTCACGCCTGCTGCCGTGGCGCGCTTGGCCACCAGCTCGCCCACCATTTTGGCCGCGCTCACATTGGCGCCATGCTTAAGCTTGGCTTTAAGCTCGGTATCCTGGCTTGAAGCCGAAGCAAGGGTTTTGCCAGCGGCATCATCAATGACTTGTGCAAAAATATGCATATTCGAGCGATGCACCGAAAGGCGAAGGCGACCAGCCGCGACGCGCTGCAGCTTGGTGCGCAGGCGCTCTTTACGGCGGAGTGTAAGTTTGCGTGTATGTTTATCCATGACTCACCTATTTCTTCTTGCCTTCTTTACGACGAACTTTCTCATCGCTATAGCGAATGCCTTTGCCCTTGTAAGGCTCGGGCTTGCGCACGCTGCGAATTTCAGCCGCAACTTGACCCACTTGCTGACGGTCGTAACCCGTGATGCTTAGCAACGTTGGTTTTTCAGCCTTAATGGTGATGCCATCAGGGATGGGGAAAACCACCTCATGGCTAAAGCCCATTTGCATGACCAGATTTTTGCCTTGCACAGATGCACGAAAGCCAACGCCTTCAATTTCAAGCACGCGCTTAAAACCATCGGTGACGCCGACGCACATATTTTGCAAAAGGTTACGCGCTGTACCCCAATGCATGCGGGCCCGCGCTGAGTTGGAGCGAGGCTTGACGCTGACTTTGCCAGCCTCAAGAATGATTTCAACATCCTCATGCATGGTGGCATTGAGCGCGCCAAGTTTGCCCTTAACGCTGACATGTTGACCTTTAATATCGACCGTGACGCCACCAGGAACGACCACGGCATGTTTTCCTACTCGAGACATGCTTTCCTCCTAGAATACGGCGCAGATGACCTCGCCACCAACATTGGCAGCGCGGGCTTCGTTATCGGACATCACACCCTTGGGCGTAGACAAAATGGCAATGCCAAGACCGTTATATTGACGGGGCAAGGCGCTGATTTTGGTATAAACGCGGCGACCTGGTGTTGAGACGCAATCAATTTTGCGAATGACCGGCTCACCTTCGTGATATTTCAGCTCAATCCGAATTGTTTTGCGGCCTTGCTGTTCGCTTTGGCTGTAACCACGGATATAACCCTCACGTTGCAGCACATCGCACAAGGCGGCGCGCAGCTTGGACGCTGGGCTATCGACCGCGGCTAAACGCGCTTGTTGGCCATTGCGAATGCGCGTAATGAGGTCGGCGACTGGATAGCTCATAGACATAGTTGTTTCCTCCTACCAGCTTGACTTAATCATGCCGGGAATCATCCCGAATGAAGCCAATTGGCGCAAAGCCACCCGGCACAGTTTTAATTTGCGATAATAACCGCGCGGACGACCGGTGAGCTCGCAGCGATTGCGAATGCGGGTCGCCGACGAATTACGTGGCATTTCAGCAAGCTTAATGCGGGCCGCAAATTGCTCTTCGACGCTCACTTTTGGGTCAGCGGCAACAGCTTTAAGGCGGGCTCTTTTGGCAGCATAACGCTTAACCAGTGCTCGGCGTTGTTCGTTTTTCTGGATCATGCTCGTTTTAGCCACGATCGATCTCCATTCCTGTTGGTTAAACTAGTTGTAAAAAGGGAAGTTCATGGCTTTTAACAGCACCTTAGCTTCCGCATCTGTTTTGGCATTTGTACATACAATAACATCCATACCGCGCACTGTATCGATTTTGTCGTAATCGATTTCAGGGAAAATAAGCTGTTCTTTGATGCCCATGGCATAATTGCCGTTGCCATCAAAGCTGCGGCCATTTAAGCCGCGAAAGTCACGAACGCGGGGCAACGCAATAGTCACCAAACGATCGAGAAATTCAAACATGCGGCTGCGGCGCAGCGTGACTTTGCAGCCAATGGCCAAGCCTTCGCGGGTTTTGAACTGCGCAATGGCTTTGCGGGTGCGCGTGACTACGGGCTTTTGACCGGCAATGGCGGTAAGGTCATTCACGGCATGTTGCATTTTTTTGCTATCGGACGCAGCTTCGCCAACGCCCATATTGATGACAACTTTGGTAATGCGTGGAATTTCCATCGGATTAGCATAGTTGAATTCTTTTTGCATAATCGGGCGCACGACTTGTTCGTAATAGTCGTGCAAACGTGTTTTAGCTGCAGCGTTATTCATCGCCATCTCCTATCGATCTATAACTTCGCCCGAACGTTTGGCCACGCGCACTTTGCGGCCATCGTCGAGGGTTTTCACGCCAATGCGTGTGGGTTTATCATCTTTGGGGTCGGCGATTGCGACATTCGACATGTCAAGCGGGGCTTCACGGCGCACAATGCCGCCATTGCCTTTAGCCGATGGTTTGGTGTGACGTGCCATCATATTGATGCCGCTCACCACCACGCGGTTCTCCTTGGGGAAAACCTGAACCACTTCGCCAATTTTGCCCTTATCCTTGCCAGCAAGGACAATCACACGGTCTTTCTTTTTGATGCGTAAGCTCATGTTTGTCTCCTAAAGGGCTTCTGGCGCCAGAGAAATAATTTTCATAAAGCCGTCGCGCAATTCACGCACAACCGGGCCAAAAATACGCGTGCCGATTGGCTCATTATCTTTGTTAATCAGCACGGCCGCATTAGTATCAAAGCGAATTTCAGTACCATCGGCACGGCGTACGGCTTTTTTAGTGCGCACAACAACGGCTTTGTGTACATCGCCTTTTTTAACGCGACCTCTGGGGATAGCCTCTTTGATGGAGACGACAATGATATCGCCCACGCCGGCATAGCGGCGCTTACTGCCGCCCAAAACTTTAATGCATTGTACCAGTCGAGCCCCGCTATTATCGGCGACTTCGAGGTTGGTTTCCTGTTGAATCATGACCTTTACCCCTTAATGAATATGATATGCGTAACTAGCCTATTGACCAGCCACCGCAGCGCTTTCCACCAAAACCCAGCGTTTCCGCTTGCTGATGGGACGGCATTCCATAATGCTCACTTCATCCCCAACTTTGCGGGCATTTTGCTCATCATGCGCCGCATATTTCTTTGTTTGGGTGATGTATTTTTTATAAATAGGATGCATCACGCGGCGCGATACCAAAACGGTGATGGTTTTATCACCCTTATCGCTGACCACAGTTCCTTGTAAAATACGACGCGGCATAGTTATCTCTCCTTAGGCAGCGGCTTGGCTGTTAAGCACGGTTTGAATGCGCGCAATATCACGACGCACAACGCGCATCCGTGCGGTATTGGCCAACTGACCCGTGGCCTGTTGGAAACGCAGGTTAAACTGCTCTTTTTTTAGATTGGCCAAAAGCGTGGATAATTCATCCATCGTTTGGCCCTTTAAATCAGCGGCTTTAGTCATTTACTCTCTCCTCATAACCAGTTTTTGTTCGCTTATATAGTGTCAGGCATGCAACCTTATGCAGCAAGACGTGCGACAAACTTAGTTTTGATTGGCAGCTTTGCAGCCGCCAGTTCAAACGCTTCTTTGGCCAAAGCCATGGAAACGCCATCCAATTCAAACATAATGCGGCCGGGCTTGACGCGGCAGGCCCAAAATTCGGGCGCGCCTTTACCAGAACCCATACGCACTTCAGCCGGCTTGCTTGAAACCGGCACGTCCGGAAAAATCCTAATCCACAAGCGACCCTGACGTTTCATCGCGCGGCTGATTGTACGGCGAGCCGCCTCAATCTGACGAGCAGTAATACGCTCTGGCTCAAGAGCTTTCAAGCCAAAAGAGCCAAAAGCCAAAGTAAAACCACCTTTGGCCGCGCCATGAATGCGCCCCTTGTGCGCTTTCCGGAACTTCGTTTTTTTCGGACTTAACATAACACCAATCCTTGTAAGTAAATCAAGTTATTAAATGAAAATCCTCAAGTTTTTTATCAGCCTTACCTTAGGCCGATGCACGCGGGGCCGCAGCTCCGCTATCTTGCAGGCGCTTCTCTTGGGCCATGGGGTCATGGTCAAGAATTTCGCCCTTATAGATCCAAACCTTAACGCCGCAGCTGCCATAGGTTGTTTTGGCTGTTGCAATACCGTAATCGATATCGGCGCGCAGAGTATGCAATGGCACGCGGCCTTCACGATACCATTCTACGCGGGCAATCTCGGCGCCACCCAGACGGCCACCGCAGGTAATACGAATGCCCAAAGCGCCCAAACGCAAAGCCGATTGCACCGCGCGCTTCATCGCACGACGGAACGCCACGCGACGCTCAAGCTGTTGCGCGATATTTTCGGCAACAAGGCGGGCGTCAAGCTCGGGCTTACGGATTTCAACGATATTAAGCGAAACTTCGCCCTCAACCATTTTGGACAAATCGGCACGCAATTTTTCGATATCGGCGCCTTTTTTGCCGATAACCACACCAGGACGCGCCGTATGCAAAGTAATGCGCGCTTTTTTATTGGGGCGCTCAATAACAACTTTGCTGACACCGGCCAAAACCAGAGTTTCCATCAGGTGGTCGCGTAGATGTAAATCTTCAAGCAGCAGCTGGCCATAATTTTTGCCGGCAAACCAGCGGCTATCCCAAGTGCGGTTGATACCAACGCGCAGACCAATGGGGTTAACTTTCTGACCCATGACTAGGACTCCTTGCTGGCGGTCGAAATGCTGGCAGATTTTTTATCTGCTTTTTTCGCCGCGGGTTTTGCGTCAGACTTAGCTTCTGCCTTGGGGCCTTCAGCCTTGGGGGCATCAGCTTTTTTGGCTGTTGATGGCTTTTTAGCCGAACGGGCTGGCTTTTCAGCCAATTGCTCTTCGGCCACAATCATCCGCAGGTTGCTAAAAAGTTTTTCAATGCGGCCAGCCTTACCACGACCCCGCGCATGAAAGCGCTTCATGGTGAAGGTGCGGCCAACAGTGCACTCGCGAATAACCAAACGATCGACATCGAGCGAGTGGTTATTTTCGGCGTTAGCAATGGCCGATTGCAGGGCTTTTTTAACGACATTGGCCATGCGGCGCTTGCTGAAAGTCAGCAATTGCAGTGCCTCAGCCGCGCTTTTGCCGCGAATAAGTTGCGCCACAAGATTAAGCTTGCGTGGGCTGGTGCGAATGGTCCAGACGCTGGCCTGGGCTTCGCTAGCCGATAAAGGAGAGGCTTTCGCTTTTTTGCTCATTGTCTTTCCCCTTACTTGCCGGCCGTTTTATTGCCAGCGTGACCTTGGAAGGTGCGCGTTGGCGAAAATTCGCCCAGCTTGTGGCCAATCATGTTTTCCGTCACTGCAACAGGGACAAACTTATGGCCGTTATAAACAGCAAAGTTTAAGCCCACAAATTGCGGCATGATGGTTGAGCGACGCGACCATGTTTTGATGATTTCGTTGCGGCCAGATTGACGAACCTTCTCTGCTTTTTTGAGCAGATAGCCATCGACGAACGGACCTTTTTTGAGCGAGCGAGCCATGTGCTCCCCTCCTATTGTGCATCGCGGCGTTTATTGGGCCGCGAAATGATGTAGCGATCAGTTTGCTTGTTTTTACGTGTCTTCATACCCTTGGTGCACTTGCCCCATGGTGTAACCGGATGACGGCCACCTTTGGTGCGGCCTTCACCACCACCATGCGGGTGATCAACCGGGTTCATGGAAACACCACGCACCTTAGGACGACGACCCAGCCAACGGCTGCGACCGGCCTTACCTAAAGACGCATTCATATGGTCGGGGTTTGACACGGCCCCAACAGACGCAAAGCACACCGACGGAATAAGGCGCAACTCGCCCGAGGCAAGCTTAACCTGCGCATAATCGCCATCACGACCCACTAACTGAGCATAAGTGCCAGCGGAACGGCACAACTGACCGCCCTTACCAGGCTTAAGCTCGATATTGTGAATGATGGTACCCACCGGAATATTTTTAAGCGCCATGGCATTGCCGGGCTTCACATCGACCTTATCGCCAGCGATAACCGTATCGCCCTTCGATAAACGCTGCGGCGCGATGATATAAGAATGCGTGCCATCGGCATATTTAATCAGCGCGATAAAGCAGGTGCGGTTGGGGTCGTACTCTAAACGCTCGACCACGGCCGGACGATCAAACTCACGACGCTTAAAGTCGATGAGACGATAACGGCGCTTATGACCACCACCCATACGGCGCATAGTGATACGCCCCGTATTGTTGCGGCCGCCTGAGTTATTCAAACCCTCGGTGAGTGATTTGACCGGCTTACCTTTCCACAGCTCGCTGCGGTCAACCTGCACGAAGCCGCGCAGACTGGGGGTAATTGGGTTAAAAGTTTTTAATGCCATAACCGTCCTCCTAGACGCTGGTCGCAAGATCGATGCTTTGACCATCGGCCAAAGTTACAATCGCTTTTTTCCAGCCAGCGCGTTGACCCAAGCGACCACGGAAGATTTTTTTCTTACCGCGGCAATTGAGCGTATTAACACCATCAACTTTTACTTTGAACAAAGCCTCAACCGCAGCCTTGATTTGTGGCTTGGTGGCATCGGTGGCAACTTCAAAGACAACTTGATTATGCGCCGAAGCATTGGTGCTTTTTTCTGTGACGATGGGCTTGCGCACAACATCGTAAGCAAAAAGTGGAACGGCTTTTGTTTCTGCTTTAGCCATGATTATTCTCCTGCCGTGCTGGCATCGCCCAGAAGGCGCTGCTGCAATTGCTCGACCGCATTTTTAGTCAGCACCAGATGCTCAGCGCGCAGAATGTCATAAACATTAGCGCCCTGCTCTGGCAAGACATTGATATGCGGAATATTGCGTGCCGATTTGGCAAAGTTCTCATCAAGGTTTGCACCATCGATAATCAAAGCTTTGCTTAAACCCAGCTTAGCGAGTTGCACCGCCAAAGTTTTTGTTTTGGCGCTGCTGGATTTAGCGGCATCCAAAATCAACAGCTGGCCAGATTGCGCTTTGGCTGCCAAAGCAGATTTAAGCGCAAGCTGACGCACTTTTTTGGGCATGCTATATTCGTAATCGCGGGGCAATGGGCCAAAAATAACGGCGCCCTTGCGAAATTGCGGTGAACGCAGCGAGCCTTGACGCGCACGACCCGTACCTTTTTGCGAATAAGGCTTAGCAGTGGTGCCGCTGATTTCGCTGATGCCTTTGGTTTTGTGCGTACCGGCACGGCGCTTGGCTAACTGCCAATTGACCATGCGGGTGAGCAAATCGCGCCGCACATCAACGCCAAAAATGGCATCGTTAAGCTCGATTTCGCCAGCCGCTTTATTATCTAAGGTTTTAACTTGGGCTTTCATGGTTTTGCTCCTTAGGCGCTGGCGGCAGTTTTAACTGCAGCAGGTTGCGGGGCGTCTTTTGGCAGTGCGCGTTTTACGGCGTCACGGACGATGACATAACCACCTTTTGCACCCGGCACGCTGCCGCGCACCATGATAAGACCTTCAGCCTCATCAACCGCGACAATTTGCAAGTTTTGTGTGGTGACTTTTTCGTCGCCATAGTGGCCGGCCATTTTCTTGCCTTTAAAGGTGCGGCCAGGGTCTTGACGGTTACCGGTTGAACCAGGCGAGCGGTGCGACACCGAGACGCCGTGGGTTGCACGCAAACCACCAAAGTTCCAACGTTTCATAACACCAGTGAAGCCGCGACCCTTGGTGCGGGCGCTGACATCAACAAATTGACCCGCCACAAAATGAGCGGCTGAAAGTTCGGCGCCGATATCGACCAGCTTGTCGGCATCTACGCGAAATTCCATGATTTTGGATTTGACCTGTTGCTTGACCTTGGCGAATTGCTCGCGCTGGGCTTTTGCAACATTTTTGGCCTTGGCCGGCGTTGCACCCACAACAATGGCATTATAGCCATCTTTTTGGGTGGTGCGCTGTGCCATGACTTCCAATTTTTCAAGTTTAAGCACGGTGACCGGTACATGCGCGCCATCGGCCGCAAAAATACGGGTCATGCCAAGCTTACGGGTAAGCAGTCCTGTACGCATAATCTCTGCCTCCACCCCTTCTCTAAAGTTTAATCTCGACATCCACACCAGCGGCCAAATCGAGCTTCATCAAAGCATCGATGGTTTGTGGGGTGGGGTCGACGATATCGAGCAGACGCTTATAAGTGCGAATTTCAAACTGCTCACGTGATTTTTTGTCAATGTGCGGGCTGCGATTGACGGTGAAACGCTCGATGCGACGGGGCAGCGGAATAGGACCGCGTACCTGTGCGCCTGTACGCTTAGCGGTGTTGACGATCTCACGTGTCGATTGATCGAGCACGCGATGGTCAAACGCCTTCAGGCGAATACGAATATTTTGTTGCTCCATAACTAACCTCTTTTTAGCTCAAAATAGAGCCGTTTATAACTGTTGGGATGGCTGAAGTGCAAAACACAACTGTAAAAAAACACAATTATGCAAAACACAACCCAGAGCCCGATATTTTACCCACCACGCAAACCAAAAAACATAAAAGCCAAATAATAATCATGAAGAAGCAAATATCTGGGCGGCAAACTAAAGTCGGCCGCCCAGATTAACTTTGCTACTCAATGATTTTAGCAACAACACCTGCACCAACGGTACGGCCACCTTCGCGGATAGCGAAGCGCAGACCATCTTCCATGGCGATAGGCGCAATCAACTTAACTTCGACCGAGACGTTATCGCCAGGCATGACCATTTCCGTGCCTTCGGGCAAAACCATCTCGCCGGTGACGTCGGTGGTGCGGAAATAGAATTGCGGACGATAATTGTTAAAGAACGGCGTATGACGGCCACCTTCTTCTTTGGTGAGAATATAAGCCTCAGCCTTGAAGCGGGTGTGCGGCGTGATGCTGCCGGGCTTGGCCAAAACTTGACCGCGCTCGATTTCTTCACGCTTGGTGCCACGCAGCAGCGCGCCGATATTGTCGCCGGCCTCTCCTTGATCGAGGAGCTTACGGAACATTTCAACGCCGGTGACCACGGTTTTGGTGGTGGGACGCAGACCAACGATTTCAACTTCTTCGCCGACCTTAACAATGCCGCGCTCGACGCGACCTGTGACCACGGTGCCGCGGCCAGAAATCGAGAACACGTCTTCGATGGGCATCAAGAAGGGACGATCCTTGGGACGCTCAGGCTGCGGGATGAAGCGATCAACTTCAGCCATCAGCTTAAGAATGGCTTGCTCACCGAGCTCGGCATTCTTGTCTTCGAGGGCGCACAAAGCCGAACCGCGCACGATGGGTGTATCGTCGCCGGGGAATTTGTACTTGTTGAGCAGGTCGCGGATTTCCATCTCAACCAACTCGGCCAATTCAGGGTCGGCCATGTCCATTTTGTTCATGAACACAACGATTGAAGGCACGCCAACCTGACGGGCGAGCAGAATGTGCTCGCGGGTTTGTGGCATGGGGCCGTCGGCAGCCGACACCACCAAGATGGCGCCATCCATTTGCGCGGCACCGGTGATCATGTTTTTCACATAGTCAGCGTGGCCAGGGCAATCGACGTGGGCATAGTGGCGATTGGTGGTTTCATATTCGACGTGTGCGGTCGAGATGGTGATACCACGAGCTTTTTCTTCTGGGGCTTTGTCGATTTGATCGTAAGCCGTGAAGGTGGCGCCGCCCGTTTTAGCCAAAACTTTAGTAATGGCCGCGGTGAGCGAGGTTTTGCCATGGTCAACGTGACCAATGGTGCCGATGTTGCAATGGGGTTTGTTGCGATTAAATTTCTCTTTTGCCATAGTAGTCTCCGTTCTCCCTGTTTTTTAAAAGTAGTCTAATTTAGGCCAGCTTTGCCCGCACTTCGTCGGCAATTGCCTGAGGACATTTATCATAGTGATGGAACTCCATCGAATACTGCGCCCGCCCCTGGCTCATCGAACGCAAAGTATTCACATAGCCAAACATGTTCGCCAGCGGCACCATGGCCCTGACCACACGCGCATTACCCCGCTGATCCATCTCGGTGATTTGACCACGGCGGCTGTTAAGATCGCCAATGACATCGCCCAAATAATCTTCCGGGGAAATGACTTCAACTTTCATGATGGGCTCAAGCAAAGCTGGGCCCGCTTTAGCGATCCCCTCTTTGAAGGCCGCGCGGGCGGCAATTTCAAAGGCCAGCGCCGATGAGTCAACATCGTGATAAGCGCCATCAATCAGCTCAACGCGGAAATCAATCACGGGGAAGCCCGCAATGATGCCAGTGTTACGCGATGACTCTAAGCCCTTGACCACGCCAGGGATATATTCCTTCGGAACAGAACCGCCGACAATTTTGGACTCAAACTCATAGCCCATACCCGGCTCTTGTGGCTCAAACACCAAGGTGATTTTGGCAAACTGACCCGAACCACCCGATTGCTTTTTGTGGGTATAGTCAATTTCAGCGCGGCGGGTAATGGTTTCACGGTAAGCCACCTGCGGCGCACCGACATTGGCCTCAACTTTATAGGTACGACGCAAAATATCGACCTTAATTTCAAGATGCAGTTCGCCCATACCCTTAAGGATGGTTTGACCGCTTTCTTGATCGGTGGAGACGCGGAAGGATGGATCTTCCTGAGCCAAACGCGACAGCGCTAAACCAAGTTTCTCTTGGTCGGCTTTGGATTTTGGCTCAATCGCAACTTCAATCACCGGCTCTGGGAAAACCATGCGCTCGAGCACAATGGTTTTAACCGTATCGCACAAAGTATCACCTGTGGTGGTTTCTTTGAGCGAGGCAAAAGCCACGATGTCGCCGGCATAAGCTTCCTTGATTTCTTCACGCTTATTGGCATGCATCAAGAGCATACGGCCTACGCGCTCGCGCTCTTCCTTGACCGAGTTATAAACATAAGTGCCCGAAGCAATGCTGCCTGAATAAACGCGCACGAAGGTGAGCGAGCCGACAAAGGGATCGTCCATAATTTTGAAGGCCAGACCCGAAAAAGGCTCGTCATCGCTGGCTTTGCGTGAATCTTCTTCCTGCGTATTAGGATTAAAGCCCTTAATGGAAGGGATATCTAATGGCGAAGGCAGGTAATCAACCACGGCATCCAACAGCGGTTGCACGCCCTTATTTTTAAAGGCCGAGCCGCAAAGCACGGGCACAAACTTAAATTGTGTGGTGCCTTTGCGAATGCATTTTTTGAGAGTTTCAAGATCGGGCTCTTTACCGTCTAAGTAGGCTTCCATCGCCGCATCATCCATCTCAACGGCTGTTTCCAGCAGTTTGACGCGATACTCTTTGGCTTGCTCGAGCATGTCGGCAGGAATATCAACTTCGTTGAATTTGGCGCCAAGGCTGTCATCATTCCAAATCAGCGCCTTCATTTTCAGAAGGTCAACGAGGCCTTTGTGCTCGCTCTCCGTGCCGATGGGCAATTGTGTGACCAAGGGCACTGCGCCAAGGCGGTCGATAATCATGCTGACGGTGCGGAAGAAATTAGCGCCCGTGCGGTCCATTTTATTGATGAAGCACAAACGTGGCACGTTATATTTATCGGCCTGACGCCAGACAGTTTCAGATTGCGGCTCAACACCAGCAACGGAATCGAACACGCAGACGGCGCCGTCAAGCACGCGTAAGCTACGCTCAACTTCAATGGTGAAATCAACGTGGCCGGGCGTGTCGATGATATTGATGCGGTAATCGCCCCACATGCAGGTAGTGGCCGCCGAAGTAATGGTAATGCCGCGCTCTTGCTCTTGCTCCATCCAATCCATGGTGGCCGTGCCTTCATGGACTTCACCGATTTTGTAAGACTTGCCGGTGTAATAAAGGATGCGCTCAGTGGTCGTCGTTTTACCAGCATCAATGTGGGCCATGATGCCGATATTGCGATACATGTGCAAAGGATGTGAACGAGGCATAGTTGCTCCTACCAGCGATAATGCGCAAAGGCGCGGTTAGCTTCAGCCATTTTCACCGTGTCTTCACGCTTTTTAACGGCGGTGCCACGGTTATTGGCCGCATCCATAAGTTCGGCCGCAAGGCGCTCTTCCATGGTGTTTTCACCACGGTTGCGGGCGGCAGTAATAATCCAGCGTGTGGCCAAAGCCTTTTTGCGATCGGGGCGCACTTCAACCGGCACCTGATAGGTGGCGCCGCCAACACGACGCGAGCGCACCTCAATGGGTGGGCCGACATTGGTCATGGCATCGTCAAATACCTTAAGCGGATCAGCGCCTTTGGTTTTTTTGGTGACGAGATCGAAAGCGCCGTAAACAATGCCTTCAGCGGTTGAGCGCTTGCCGTCATACATAAGGCAGCTCATAAATTTAGCGACCTGAACATTGCCATATTTGGCGTCCGGGTTGGTGATGCGTTTTTCTGCAGCGTGGCGACGTGACATATTTTTATCCTCTTACTTCGGACGTTTCGCGCCGTATTTCGAACGACGCTGTTTACGATCTTTGACGCCTTGCGTATCAAGCACGCCACGAATGATGTGGTAACGCACGCCGGGCAAATCCTTGACGCGGCCGCCACGGATCATCACCACCGAGTGCTCTTGCAAATTGTGGCCCTCACCGGGGATGTAGCTAATCACCTCATAGCCATTGGTGAGGCGAACGCGAGCAACCTTACGCAAAGCCGAGTTTGGCTTTTTAGGCGTGGTGGTATAAACGCGCGTGCAAACGCCGCGTTTTTGCGGGCAGGCCTTGAGCGCCGGCACCTTATTACGCGTGGGCTTGGTGCCGCGCTGTTTGCGAATAAGCTGATTAATCGTTGGCATATCTGCCTCATCTCCACCAAAGTTGTTACACACATCACAATAAACGGCGCTGCACCATTAGGAATAAAAACCAAAAGACACAGCACCACAAAATCTTTATCAGCCGCAGGCATAAAACCCAAAGGCATAAACCAATAGCAACCCTTAGCCACAAACGCCACAAAAGGGGCGTTGCTTTAGGGCTTACTGCCGTCATTAAGGCCCGTGCGCGTACGCAGAGGGGCTCAGTGTCGGTTGTGCATAAAAAAACTGCGTTTCGAGTGTGAGGTTAAGGCGCTGTAAAAACATGCACTTAACCTTGAAAGGGCCTAAACCCAACTCGACCACCAATCCTTTGTTGCGGGCGGATAATATGAATTCGACATTGTTACGTCAAGCCATTTTTAATAGTGACTGCAAATAGTTTTGCGCCATGGCTTGCTCTTAGTTTTTGCGGTTGTTTTGTTGGCGTGCTTTTGTCATAAGCAGGCATGCTTGCCACCACGCAAAATAATACCCAAAAGCCGCAAAATGCCGGCTCTAGCCTGCTGCCGGTAAAAATTACCCCGTTTTATATGTCTAAGCTATTGGCAGAGCAAGAAAAATTGAGTGGCCGGCATGGCCCGCTTTGTCGCACCGCCTACCCGCCAGCACTGCGCCAAGCCACCCCCTATGACACGCCAGACAGTGTCGGCGATAGGCCGCACTTGGTTAATGACAGCATCATTCATAAATACAAAGACAGATTGTTGTTTTTGCCCACCAGCCGCTGCGCGGGTCATTGCCAATATTGTTTCAGGTCGGACCTATTAACCGAGCAGCACAATAATGAGCGCAGTTCAAACGAGCGCAACCTTACAGCAAAAATTAACCAGCTGACCGATTACATTCAAACCCAGCCCCAATTGCAGGAAGTTATTTTATCGGGCGGCGATCCGCTCACTTTAGGCACCGGCGCTTTGCAGGAAATATTCTCGGCGCTGCACCATGTGCGGCCAGACTTAGCCCTGCGACTGCACACGCGCATGTTGGTTTTTGCGCCAAATGCTTTACACAACCCTGAAAAAATAGCTTTGCTGGCAAAGTTTAATGTGCGGCTGGTGCTGCATGTGGTGCACCCTTACGAACTATGCGACGAAGTGGCCGAAACCGTAGCCATGCTGCGCTCCGCAAAATTGCGGCTTTATAACCAAAACCCCATTCTGGCCGGCGTTAATGATGCCGCGCCTGTTTTAATGGCTTTGCTGCGCAGGCTTGATGCGCTTGATATTCAGCAGCTTAGTTTTTATGTGCCCGACCCCGTGAGCTATTCGGCGCCCTACCGCGTGCCGATGCCGATTTTGTGGCAGATGATGCAGGAATTACGCTGGCAAACACCGTCTTGGCTTAATCATCCGCCTTTAGTGCTGGATAGCCCCATTGGCAAATTACGGCGAGAAGATTTGCTGTTGTGGCACAACGCTCAAACGCCTGAACAGCCGCATAAGGGCGTGTTTATGCGTGAGGGGCGCCAATGGCACTATACGGACCTGCCCGAGGTGCTTTATCAGCGCGGTGATGCCAAAACCCTGCTCTGGCAAGGCTAAACGAGTGCTGCCCGCAACCCACACTCCAGCACAAGCACTTGCGGCCGCACAAACAATCATAAAAGAAAAACACCAGAGCGCCCTTTATGGTTTTGCCGCTGGCAGCATCTTGCGGGGTGAGGGCACGCTTGGCTCTGACCTGGATTTGGTGGTGCTATATGATAATATTCCTAATGCTTACCGCCTGTCTTTTTATCATGATAGCTTGCCAGTAGAGAGCTTTATCCATGATGCGGCAACGCTCAGCTACTATGTGCAGCAGGATTTTGCCGCAGGGCGCTGCACCTTGGCGCATATGCTTGCCACAGGCACCATTATTGTGGCACAGGGCAGCATGGCGCACGCACAGGAGCTGCAAAATTTGTTGCACGAACGTCTTGCCGCGGGCCCTGCGCCCCTAACGGCGGCAGAGCATCAGCAGCAACGCTATGGCATCAGCGATATGTTGTTGGATTTAGCGGGCGCACGGCCAAAGCATGAGCAGATGGCTATTTTAGCACAGCTTTTAACTGATTTTGGCAAATATAGCCTGCGCTGCACCGGTGTTTGGTCGGGCTCGGGCAAACATCTGGCGCGGCAACTTCACCAACATCAGCCACAATTACTGGCCGACATTGAAGCAGCCATTGCTGCCGCCACGGTGGGGCAATTTGGCGCAGCACAGCTCAGCGCGCTTGAGCAGCATCTGCACAGGCTTGGCGGCGCAGTCTTTGCGGATTACCGTGCGGAAGGCAGCGCCGATAAGCGCGCAACGCCCCTGCTCTCGGCCACCGACAAAAACTAAGCGGCCTTAGGCTCGACGGCGCGCACCAGCTCGTAAAAAGCGACAGCAGCCGCATTCGACACATTAAGTGCGCCCACAGGCCCGCCTGTTGGTAAGCGCGCCAGCACATCGCAGCGCTCGCGGGTCAGGCGGCGCAGCCCCTCGCCCTCGGCACCCAGCACCAGCGCAACTTTACCATCAAGACGCTGTGCGGCTAAAAACGCCTCGCCCTCTTCGGCAAGGCCAATCACCCAATAACCCGCTTGCTGTAAGTCTTTTATTGTGGCGGCAAGATTAGTGACACTGACTAAAAGTGTGTGCTCTAAAGCGCCGCTGGCTGTTTTAGCCAAAACAGCCGTGGCCGCTGGCGCGTGACGCTCGGTTTGAATAACCGCACCAAGACCAAAGGCACAAGCGCTACGAATAATTGCGCCAACATTATGCGGGTCGGTGACTTGGTCGAGCAAAACAATCCATTGCGGCGCGGCTTCAATCACATCCATGAGTGAGGCAGGCGGCAGGGGTGCGGCCTCGATGACGAGGCCTTGATGCACAGCACCTGGCACCAGCGCGTCAAGCTCGGCGCGCTCAAGTTGCTCAACTTGCGGCACCTTAATGTCGCGCATGCGCAATTCGGCCACCAGTGCAGCGATTTCGGCAAATAAGCCACCATGGGTGCAGATGCGGCTGACCTTACGCGCCGGATTTGCCAGCGCGGCTTTGGCGGCGTGAATGCCGTAAAAACGCACATGACCATGTTGCTCGGGCGGGGGTGCAAAGCTTGTGGTTTCAGACGCGTCATGGCGCGGCGCGAATTCACGGCTAGCAGCCCCTCGACTATCGGGCCCTCGGCTATCAGATCTTCTGGGGCTAAACTCACGGCGCGGGGCGCTGCTGCGTTCGCGGCGATCTGTGTCGCCTCCACCAGAAAATTTAGAGTCTAAAAATTTGCGCTCTGACGGTTTACGATCTGGCGGTTTACGATCTGACAGTTTACGGTCTGGCGGTTTACGATCTGAAAATTTGCGGTCGGCGAATTTTTTATCACCAAAACGCGGCCTATCTGAAAACTCACGATCAGGCCGGCCGAAAGCGCCTCTTGTGCCCTCGGCGCGCTCTGCCGACGGGCGCGAACTGCGCGCAAAACCAGCAGAATCTGGGCCCCTAGAAGTTGCCCCCCTAGAATCTGGCCCCCTAGAATCTGAGCCCCTAGAACGCGAGCCATCCGAGAAAGATTTCTCGCGTGAGGGCCTATCAGAAAACTTCTTGTCGCCAAATTTACGCTCACCAAATTTACTCTCGCCAAACTTACGCTGACCAAATTTACTCTCGCCAAACTTACGGGGCGCAGCTTCGCCATCTGCCCTGCTGCGGGGACGTTCATCACGCCCGCCGGCATCGCGCTGCCACTCGCCACGGCTTCTATCGCGGCTATCATTACGTGCACTTTCTGGGCGTGCACTATCTGGGCTATAATCTTTGCTCACACGCCGAGCAGAGCCGCGCTCAGCACCATCAGCAAAAGACCGGCCGCCAGACCGCGCGCCCTTTTTATCGGCAAATCTTTTCTCGCCGAAAGGCTTATCGCCAAAGCTCTTTTTTTCATCATAGCTTTTGCCAAAACTTCTGGCCCGCGGCGCCAAGGATTTGCCCTCACCGCCGCTCGTAGCCCAGCTTTTGCCGCCCGAACGCGCCCCACCGCGGTCATCGCTTTTAAAGCCACCCGCCGCCGATTTGCCCCGTGTACCCCGCCCAACGACGGTTTTAGTGAAATTGGGCGCCGTTTTGCCGCCAGATTTTCTTTCACGCATAATATTTTCACTTTCCTGTTAAAAGACTCTATCGCTCTCATTGACTTTAGCGCGAGACTTTAGCATAGATGCTGGCAGAAATGGCAAAAATCATTTCTGTTTTGGAGAGGTGGCCGAGTGGTTAATGGCAGCAGACTGTAAATCTGCCCGCGCGAGCGTACGTAGGTTCGAATCCTACCCTCTCCACCATTTATGTTTATAACCATTTATGTTTATGTTGGCCCAAATATTTAATGGGCCAACACTAGTAAGCCAAGCCCAGCACAGGCAAGCCCCTTATGAAAAAACCTTTTGTAATTCTAAACGCTATGCCCAAAGCCACACCATCTCGGGCGATATAACCATGCTTCAACAAAACGCATCTGGCTTTGATACGCACAAAGATATTGAACTGGCCAAAATCTTTGTGCAGGCCATGTGGCCTGATGATTATCATGGCTACAATGCTGGCGGCCTAAGCGCCTTAAGTGCTTGGCAGCAAAAAGACCTACGCACACACATAACCGAGCGCTCACAAGGCTTTCGCGATTATGTTATTCCGTGGCTAGATGGCGTGCACGCGCTTGCCGGCGCCCAGGTGCTTGAAGTGGGGGCTGGCACGGGTGCCGCAACCCTGCCCCTACTTGAACAAGGCGCAATTGTTACAGGCATTGATATTGCCGCAAAAAGTTTAACGCTTAACCGGCAACGGCTTGAATTGCATGGGTACCAAGCGCAACTGCTGCAGCATGACGCAACAAAAATAACTGATTTGGCCAAGCAATTTGACCTCATCATATTTTTTGCCAATTACGAGCATCTGACCTATGACGAGCGCAAAGCGGCTCTGCAAGGCGCTTGGCAAAGCTTAGCCCAAGGCGGGCATATTGCAATTATCGAATGCCCTAATCGCTTATGGTATAATGATGTACACACCACTTTAGATAATTTTTACAACTGGCTGCCAGATGAGCTGGCCGTCGATTATCTAAAACAATATGGCCCGCAACATTATCGCGATCTTTTTGGTCAGGTGAGCCCCAGTGAGCTGACTTGCACTTTAGCAAGAGCGGGGCGCGCCGCCAGCTACCATGATTTAGAGGTTATTATTGGCCCGCTGGATAATTTAAATTTTGCTGAGGGTCTTATGGATTTTCGCCGGCGGCAAGACGCCAACCTTGAGGCTTGGTGGCAAAGCTCAAAAGAAGCACGCTATCGAGATCTTATTATGTCGTTAGAGCCTAACAAACCCGGCTGCTTCTTTTACCCGTGGTTTGATATTATTTTTTCACGCAAATAAACTAAGGCAAAAGCAAGCGCACTTGGCTAGCATAAATCAGCGCCATTTGCTGGCTAAAACTTTCTGCGTCAGGGCAATCAGCAAAGAGGCCTTGGTCTAAATCACGCGTCACTCGATTAGTCGCAAAAGATTTATCATTAAAAAAACCAGCCGCACGTTGTTTGGCTTGCTGTGGCCGCATCATACACTCGGTGACAGCTTGCCAAGCGACCCTGGCGCGCAACCAGTCTTGCGTAAGGCGCGCCGCGGGCACAAAATGCTGAACGCACATATCGGGCGCATACCAAATTTGCCCGCCCATGACTAACAAACGATGCAGCACCGCATCTTCCTCGCCACTGAGCAAAACCCCGCCATGGGCTTGCCGCCCCATTGTCACCGGAAAAGCCCCCGTTTTAAGTAAAGCGTTACGCCGGAATGAAATGTTTGCCCCAACAATATGTCTGCCCTCAGCAAGGGGCGCCAAGGGTTGCGGCCAGTCAATAACCGAATAAAAACCTATTAAACTATCAGATAGCCAAGGCGGGCGTGGCGCGCCCCATTTTGGCAAGGTGCGCCCACCAATGGCCAAAACCGCATCGCCGCCCGTGGCAAAGGCCTCGATAACAGCTTGCGCCCAGCCTGGCTCGGCTATGGCATCATCATCGAGGTAGGCCACAAGGGGGGCTGTGGCATGCCGTGCGCCAACATTGCGCGCATGCGACAAATTTTGCACAGGCTCATAATAATAATTTATGCCCGCCATCGCGGCGAGGTGCGCACGGGCGGCGTCATTTGTGGCGTTTGACGGCGAATTATCGACCACAATAATTTGCAACTGCGCTGCAGGCAGGCTTTGCGCCAAAAGACTATCAATGGCGGCTTGCGCTAAATCATAGCGATTACAGGTACAAATAACGGCCGAAAGCTGAACAGACATATGCGAAGTATAGGGCAATTTATGCCCCATAATAAAGGCCTTTTTCAAAAAGCGCCGGCCTTGCTATAATCTTATATGCCTTACTTAAAAATCAATAATGACGGCACTGTTGTGCCAGATATGTCTTACGAGCTTATCGCCCCACACTGGCGCACGCTTATAGCCGAATTTATTCGCTGGATTGAAATCTATTATCCAAAACAGGTTTTATCGCTTTATCTGCGCGGCTCGGTGCCGCGTGGCCTTGCGCTGGATGGTTTCTCTGATTTAGATATCATCGCCATTATGCCCAATGACGCACCAGCGCCGATTGACATAACTAAATTTGCGCCAGCATTATTGCAACGGCACAGCTTTTGTAAAAATATCGATTGCAGCTCATGGCGCGAAGAAAATGTGCTGGCCCTTAAGCCGCCGCGCCGCTACCCGCATTTAGCCATGGTGCTGAAAACGCAAGCCCTGCATTTAGTGGGGCACGAGCTGGTGGCCTCACTGCCCCCGGTAAAGCCCGGCTTTGATATGATCAGTCATGCTTTTGATTTACCCTATGAGTGGGCAGAGTTTGCCACAGCTTTACCAACACAAACTAACGCCCAGCTGCTGCTTTCTTGCCCATGGATGGGTAAGCGCCTGTTGCGCACCGCCTTTGAGCTGGCCGCACTAGATTTAGGCATTTTTACCCGCGACCTTGCCGATTGCGCCGCCATTGCCTGCCAAACATGGCCCGCACTTACAGAGTCATTTGAGCAAACTTTGCAACTGTGCCACAGCCCCGCGGCCGATACCCAAAAGATTATGGCCAGCTTTCAGCCACTGGCCACACATCTGCTGCACGAAATACACGCCAAAGGCTGGATATAACTAAGGATTTGGCGCATGAGCGGCAGGTGGCAGTGGCCGCAAAGCTGGCTTTGTGGGTGTTTCGGCAGCGGGTGCTGGCACCGCAATTGCTTGTGCAGGCGCAATAACTGCTGGCGCAATTGGCGTTGCTGCTGGCGTCCCTGCTGGCGCCGGAAGCTCGGTGGCCACAACAGGTTTTTGCACCTGCTTATTGGTGGTTGGGCCAAAAATAATTTTGCGCAGATTGAGCCGTTTTTCACGCAAAGCCCGAATAAAATCACCACCCACCGAAGGCAAAGCTGCAATGCTGCGCACAATGCTAACGGTCAGCTCAACCAACGGATGCTCACGAAAGCCATCAAATAGCCCGCGCCGAATAACCGCTTCACGAGTCATGAGTGTGTCTTTATCTTTAAGATATTGCAGCCAATGGCCATACCCCTTGCCCAATATTTGCACCGATTGATCAGTCAGGCGCCGCCAAATAGGTGCCGAGCCAAACAAAGTAGCAAACACGCCAAGCACCGCCGTGCTGGCCGCAAACACCGAGCCCAACAGCCAGCCCGTGCCAATAACCAATGCAAAAGTTGTGGCAACGCCCGCGCCCATACGCGCGCCTTTATAAAGCGCCACCATGCTGCGCTCATCAGCGGTCATATCGTCGGGGATATTGGGGGCCAGCCCCAGATCTTCCATGATGTTCATTTTAGGCATCTCGGCTTCAGCCTAGCAATTTGCCAGAGCTGAAGCGAGATTTTTATAAGCCTAAAATAGTTTCACTTAACAGAGTTATTGGCCAAACTTCATTTGCACTTGTTTTGATTGGCCATTAGCACCGGGAATATTCACAACAACATTCACGCTGCCTTTAAAGTCCGCAGGTGGCTTACCGCTGAAGCTGCCTGTAGCTGGGTCAAACTTAAGCCAGCTGGGCAAGGGCGCGCCTGAGGCTGTTTTCGCTTCAACCTTGGTGCCTGCAGGCAGGTTTTGCGGGATTTGCACGCTGGCCTTAAAGCTACCATCGGCAGCTGGCGCAAAGGCCACGGGCGCATTACCCACTTTAGCCCCCTCACCACCCGTGATAGAAGCCGCCTGCTCGCTGCTTGAGCTATCAACATCGCCCCCCAGCGTCATACCTGGTACGCCACCGCTGGTTTTCTTGCCGTCGTCACTTTTCTTGTTATCGCCAGCAATATCGAGGCTGCCTTCAATGCCAAAGCTGCTGCTAGTGCTCTTTGCGGCTTTGACATTGACCTTGCCATCGGCATCGAGCTCGGCTGTGCCATCGGCCGCCATTTTCGTGCCCTCGACATTAATATCCTTGCCGGCATCAACCTTAAGGTTGCCGCCCGACTTGATATTACCAACCTGGGCTTTGTCGCTCTTGGCTGTGTCATAGCTGCCCTCAAAACTGAGCGCACCCCGATCACGCGAAGCATCGCCGCCTTTATCGTTTTTGCCGCGTGTGGCACTGCCCGAAATGCCGGCTTGGAAACCACCCTCATGCGACTCTTCGGTATTGCGTGCGGCCTTCATATTGACATTGCCGCCAGCGCCTATACCCACATCGCCGCCTGCATCAATATTGGTGCCTTCCATGGTCACATCGTTCTTGGCTTTAATGTTGGTGCCGGCACCTGTTTTAATATTGCTGACAACTGCCGTACTCTTATTCGAGGCCCCATCGGTCATGCCACCTTCAGCCGATATGCCACCGCTCTTTTCGCCCTTGCTCTTACTGGCGCTGAGCTCGGCTTTAAAGTTTTGTGATTTATCGAAATCGCTTTCAGTGTTACGTGCCGCATCAAAGGTGACATTGCCTTTTTCAGATTCAATATTGGCGCTGCCACCTGCTTCAAGCTGCGCGCCTTCAAAGCGGGCATTATCTTTGGTTTTCACGTTCAGATTGCCACCCGACTTAATCGAGCCGACCACAGCCGTGCTGCTATCCGTGCCTGATTGACCCGCGTCAAAACCACCACCAATGCTGCCCGTGGGGCCGCTGCCTGATGTGCCTTTGCTAACGCCAACTTTAAGCTCGGCATTCACATTGAGATTGTCGCTACGGGTCTTGGTGGTATCGGCGGCGGCTTTGAAATCTAAGCTGCCGGCCTCAAGATCAACATTTTTGCCGGCATCAATATTGGTGCCTTCAAATGTGGTCTTGCCTTCAGATTTGCTCTTGATGTTACCACCCGCTTTAATGGTGCCCGTTACAGCCTTGCTGCTTTGGTCAGATGAGCTGGATTTTTCCATCTCATATTGAGCTTTAACGCCGCCCTCAACATTGGCACGCGCTTTGGCGGTGCCCGTTGTGGACGAAGCCTCGCCACCAACGCCAGCCGTGGCATAAACGCCGAGCTTGCCCGTGTGGCTTTCGCTATTTTCAGACGACCACTCACGATCTGCCGCAGCCTTATTCTCAATCTCTTTGGCTTCCTGGCTGTAATCGCCGCCGGCATCAATTTGCGTGCCAACATCCGTGAGTTTCTCGCCGGCTTTGCGTGTCACATTGCCGCCCGCTTTAATGGTGCTGGTGCGTGCGGTGCTGCTGCCGTCGGTTGAACCCTCTTTGGTGTTTTGGGCATATAAACCTACGCCGGCTTCAGCATCGGCTCCAGCACTGGCTTCGGCTTTGCCGCCCACCACACCGATGGGGCTGGCGCCACCACGGGCGCCTGCTTTGGCGCTGGCTTTAGCTTCACCGCTGATATAAAGGCCCGACTTGGTTTCTTCGCTGGACTTGATGGTTTCTTTGCTGTCATTAGCCTCGCGGAAGGTCTGGTTGCGCTTGGCATCAATGTTGGCATCACCACCGGCCTCAATGTCCGAGCCCATTACATCAATGTCGCGGCCCGCTTTCATATTGAGGTCACCGCCCGATTTAATGCTAGAGCCAGTATTGGTAATGGTTTTGTCGGTTTGTGTTTCAGTTTTGCTCTTGGCTAAGGTTAGGCGTGTTTCACCCTCGGCTTTAGCGCCCGCCTGAGCCTCGGCTCTGCCGGTTGCACCCAAGACACCCGCACGACCTTTAGCCGTAGCGCTGGCATCGGCACCGGCCTTGCCTTCATTCTCAACCCATAAACCGACAGCTGTTGTGGTTTTCTTGGTGGTTTCAGTTTCAACATTTTGTGCGGCCAATACATTGAGGTCACGCGCCGCATCGAGTGCGACATTGCCTTTGGCATCGACGTTAGAACCCTGCACAGTAATGTCGTTGGCGCTCTTGGCTTTAAGATTGCCGCCCACCTTAAGATTGCTGCCAACACTATCTTGCTTAAATTTAGTGTTCTCCGTGGTCTCACTACCATAAAGACTGCCCGGACCACCAACGCCTAAGCCAGTCTGGCTGGTTTTGCTGGTATCGGTGCGGGTGTTTTTACCCGCCAGAATGTTAAGGTCGCCGCCGGTTTTAAGATCGGCATTGCCGCCCACATTCACATCGCTGCCCTGAATGGTGGTGTCTTTCGCCGAGTCGGTTTTAAGATTGCCGCCCACATTAAAGTTGCTGCCAACATTGGTGGTGGTTTTTGTGCCCTTCTCGGTGCTGCTGCCCGAACCAAACATGCCTTGTGTTTTGGTGGTGGTGGTTTTCTCTTTGCTGTCTTCGCGGGCAATAATGTTAAGGCTGCCATCCGATTTAATATTGGCATTGCCTTTCACATTAACATCGGTACCCGCAAAAGTTGTGTCACCGCCTGATTGCGATTTAAGATTGCCACCCACCGTCAGGCCCGATTTAATTTGCTTGGTTTCTTTTTCAACTGTGGTGGTGTTACTACCCAAGAAACCAATGCTGAGGCCGGTTTTGGTGGTTTTTGCTGATTTATCTTCGATGGTATCAAAGGTGAGATTACCGCCCGCCTTAAGATCGGCATTACCACCAGCACTCACTTGTGCGCCAAGGTTGGTAATGTCTTTCTTGGCATCCATTTTAAGGTTGCCGGTGGAGGTAATGCTGGCTTCTTTGCCAATGACCGTAGCCATATTGGCATCATTGCCGGTGGTGCTGGCCAGCGTTTTATTGACAATGCTGCCACCCGCGGCCAAATCAACATTGCCGCCTTTAATGGTGCCGCTGACATTGGTAATGTCGCCTGCTGTTTTAATTTTGAGATTATTCGAGCCCTCAATGGTGCCGCCGACATTATCAAGCTTGGTTAAATCAAGATTGGCATTGCTGGCTGAAATAATGGCGCCCTTCTTGATTTGCTCTTTGGTGGTAGCCGCCAAATACACCACAGGGGCTAAAACTTTAACGCCCTGCACGGTGGTTTCAACCATCCACACCACGTCTTGCTTAAGGTTGGCAATTTGTGACGGCGTTAAAGCGCGACCAAACTGCAAACCTAAGCGCGATGATTCAGTGACCGAATTATCCATCAAGCGCTGCATTTGCTTGGCTTCGCTTTCGGCATTATTGAGCAAATTAGTGCCCACTTGCGAGACTAACTGCTGCCTTATGAGATAACCCTCATAGTTAGAATCGCCTAAACGACGGGTGATGGTGTCGGGGTTATAGCCCAAGCGCTTGGCCAAATAATCGGAGCCGCCAAAATCAGTGCCCAGCATAAAGCGCGGATTGCTCTCAATCAGGAAGCGCGCATTGGGGTCACGATTGGTGACAAACAAGCCGTTGGGGTTGGTGGGCAAAGTAATAATAACGCCATTAAAATTAAGCTTGGGCGCGGGCGCCGTTGCGCTGGTGCCCGATACCGCATTGGCGCCGCTGGCGCTGCTGGTGCCAGATAAACCGCTGGCCCCTGTGGCGCCTGTGCCGCCAGCAATAGTGCTGGCACCGCTGGCGCCTGCCGTATCATCAACAGGGCCGACACCATTTGCCGCATTATCGGCCGAAAGACCGGTTAAGCCAGCCGTGGCAATAACACCGCTGACGCCACCTGCGCCCGATGTATTGCTGCCGCCACTTTGCAAGCCGCTGGCGCTGGCGCCGCTGGCACTACGGCTACCAGGTGCTGCCGTATTGGGTGAGCCTGCATTGCTTAATGAGAAGCCGCTGGCATTCAGGGTGGTGGCAAAGATACCCGCACCAACATTATCTATGGTTGTGGTGCTCGTGATAAATTTATTGTAATCGCGATAATTGGTAAAATCGCATGGGCCGATGGACAAAAAGCCGCAATCCTCAAGATCGTTCCAGGTGGCTTTCCAGTTTTTACGCGTGAGCGACATGTCGTTATTGGTGAATGTAGCACCGCCCGTGGTTGTGCTGATATTGACCGTTGGCGAAGAAATAACCCCGCCGACATTTGTCGCCGTGGTGAAGTTAAGAATAGACAATGTGCCGCCGCCAATAATTTGCGGAATATTGGTAGGCTTGCCGCCACTGTAAAGTTGCGCGGTAAAGAATGTCGCTTCCCAATCATGGCGATATTCGTAATCACCAAAGCCGCCCACTTCCTCAACGCCGGTTTCAGTCGCGCTCCAGCCGGCCACGCGCGGGTTGGCGTCACGATCGGCGCCGGTGCGGTTGCTGCCGGGGGTATCATCAAAGCCGGTGCCAACATAATTCCAAACGCGGTTATCGCCGCCGACGACCTCATTGTGGAAATTCGTCGCGGTGATGCTGATATTACGCTGCGCCACAATATCATTATTGTTACGCACGGTAGGCGCCGTGATGCTGATATCGCGGCCACCATCGATGGTGCCGGTGCTGCGGTTGAAGAAAGTGCCTGTGCTGCTGGCATTGAGTGTAAGACCCGCATAAAGCGCGCCATAATTATCAAAATTGCCACTGGTGGCACTGACATTTAGCGTATTGATAGCCGATATACCGCCCGTGCCGGTGTTATTGATGCTGAGCGCCGATAAGGTTAGGTTTTGGCCGCTATGAATGGCGCCTGGGTTGGTTAAGCCAGTCGTGGCAAGCGTTATGGTTGCCGTGCCCGTGCCGCTGGTGGCCGCAACAATCGCTGTGCCAGAGCCACCCATAGACAAAGAATTTGTGGCCAACAGCATATTGCCCGTGCTGCTTAATGTGGCGTTGTTAGCCAGGGTCAGCGCGGTTGTTCTGATTTGCACCGTGCCGCCCAAAAATACTGATGCGGCATTGCTGCCATTAATCACCACAGCATTAGTACCGCCCGCACCGGTTAAGTTAAGGCCGGTGCCCGCTTGTATCAGGCCATTATTGTTGATGGTATAGCTGCTGGTCGACAAACCCACCGACGAGAGCTGACCCGATGAAATAATTTGCGCACCAGCATTGTTGGTAAGGCCACGCGAATAAAGATTGAGCCCAACCGCGCTTTGTAAAGTGCCACTGTTGGTGATGCTATCGGATTCTAAAGTGCCAGACTGACTGCCGGTGGTGCCCAAAATAATTTTACCACCCGAGTTATTGGTAAGGGTGCTAACAGCAGTGATGTAATTATTGCCGGTAGCGCCCTGAATAAGCCCGCTATTGGTCAGGTTGTTGATGCTAAAATCAATCAAATTGGCCAGAATGTTATTGCTGTTATTCAAAACAACATTGGTGTTACCGCCAAAGCCACGCAATTGCACACGACCCGTTGTGCCTTGCAAAGTACTGCCGGCATTATTGTTTATCGTCAGCTCGCCAGAACTGCGTGCGGCAATATCTAAATTGCGCTCGGCAATAATTTTATTGGTGTTAGTCAGGGTGTTATTAACCGTCAGGGTTAAATCACGCCCACTTTGCAGCGTCCCGCTATTGGCCAGTATGTTTGCAACAACACTACCATTTCTGGTGCTGGCAGACGCGGCAATATATGTGCCCGTGTTAGTAAAGATTGCGCCCGTTAAGGTGCCACCATTGGTCGCTTGCCAGTTACTATTATTAGTAAGGGTGCCAATATTTGCTGTCAGCACATCTTTGACCAGCACCGTGCCGCTGTTTATAACTGTGCCGATATTGAAAGTAGCAGCGTTTTCGGCCTGCACTGTGCCGGTGTTATTGATGTTGCTGAGCGACAGATTTAAGCTACCGCCCAATATAATACCGGCTTGTGTGTTAACCGCAACCGTACCAAAAACATGCCCTTGCATAATGACAGCACCCGTCGCCTGAATGCGCCCCGCCGAACTATTGCTTACCGCAAGGCTTGAGCTGCTATTGCTCAGCGCAATGCGCAAATCGCGTCCCGCAATCAGATTAAGGCTGTTGGTAAGGCTGGTATTTAAAGTGAGGGTTAAATCGCGGTTCGATTGTAATGTGCCGCTATTGGTGAGTGTGTTTAACGTAAAGGCTGCATCAGCCGTTGTGGCAGAAGCGGCCAACAAATTACCACTATTGTTAAGGCTGCTGGATATTAGGGTGAGACCATTCATGGCCTCCCAAGCGCCGGCATTGGTTGTGGTGGCAGCAGTCAGTGTTTGCGCGCCTTGCACCAAAATAGTGCCCGCAGCATTATTGGCAAAAGCGCCAGTAAGCGTAACACTAGCCGCACCACCCGTTTGCAGGCGGCCCGCATTGGTCACGGCGATGCCATTAAGTGTCAATGTTTGTGCCTGCACGCGGCCATTATTGATGGTGAGGTTAAACAGGCCATCGCCCGCATTGCCGGCCATATCAAGCGCATCACCCGCTTGGAATACTGACGCACTGTCATTTTGCACCAAGCTCAGCGTCGTACCGCTATTGCGCCCGCGCACGGTGATATCATCGGTAGCTAATACACGGCCGCTATTGGTTAGCGTATCGCGCACATTAAGATTTAAATCCTCGGCACTTTGCACAAGGCCGCTATTGGTAAAGCTATTCACATTAAATGTGCCAGACTGACCCACCGTATTAGAGGCAATGAAATTGCCGCTATTGGTTAGGCTGGTGCCAGTGAGCAGTAGGCCGCGGGTTGATTGCAACGCGCCTTCATTGAGAATATTAGCGGCGGTGAGTGAGAGTATGTTTTTAGTAAGCCAAGTGCCACGATTGGTAAAGTCACCCGTTAAGCTCACTGTGCTGTTATCTTCGGTCTGCACCACTGTGCCAGACGCGCTACTAAAGCTACTGCCAACAAGCGTAAAGCTATTGGCCAAAACCTTGCCGCCATTATGAGTGACCGCCAAATCGGTATTACCATTAAAGCCCGTCATGGTTAGGGCATCAGCCGCCTGAATAACCGAGTTTGTGCTGCTATTATTAACCGTAAGCGTACTGCCATTATTGCGGCCAGCAATGGCGATATCATCATCGGCCAAAATCTGCCCGGCGTTGGTTAAGGTGTTGCGCACCATAAGCGTAAGGTCACGCGCACTTTGCACTGTGCCGCTATTGCTAAATGTATCGGCGCTGATGCTGGCGTCAAAGCCGCTATTGGCCGAACCAATTAACAAGCCGTTATTGGTGAAACTGGTGGTTGTCAGCAGCAAGCCCTTGGTGGCCTGCCATTGTGCGGCCAGCGCGTTAGTTACGCTATCTGCTGTCAGGCTTAATGCATCACTTGTAAGCCAGGTGCCGTTATTAGTAAGCGCGCCAGTGAGGGTAATTGTGCCGCTGACATCGGCTTGCAACAAGCCCGAATTCGTCAGTGATGCGCCATTAACCGTAAGATTGTTATTGGCCAATACTGTGCCGCCACTAATGTTCAGCACATAAAGCGCATTGCCACCAAACCCAGCCATATTGAGATTACGGCTCGATTGCAGCACGCCAGCGCTATTATTAAAAGTAAGGGTGGTGGCTACATTTCTGCCGCGCACGGTAATATCGCGCGCCAAAATATTGCCCGAATTATTGATGGTATTGAGCACATTTAAGGCTGTATCGCGGGCACTTTGCAGCGTGCCGCTATTGGTGATGCTGTTGCTGTTTAACACAAAATCATTGGCGACATTATTAGAGCCAATCAAGGTGCCGCTGTTATTGACGCTACCAGCCGTGATGGTTGCGCCATTATTTGCCTGCATGCCGCCGCTATTGGTCAGCGCATTGGTCGCCGCAAGCGTCAGCACATCTTTGGTGAGCCATGTGCCCGTATTGCCAAAATTATTGGTCAGGGTGGCGTTGGCCAAACCCTCAGTTTGCACCGTGCCGCTATTGCTAAAATCAACCGCCGACAGATCTAGCCTTTGCGCAAAAATCAGGCCCAAGGTCTGCTCAACCGTGCGCGCGCTGCCGATATTAAGCGTATTACCGGCCTGCAACACGGCATTAGCGCCAGTATTATAAATATCGAGCGCGCCTGCACCCGTCACGGTCACATCATTGCTGGCCAATGTTTTGCCGCTATTATCAAAGCGTGTGGTTAACCCCAGGCTTAAATTTGTGGCGCTTTGCAGCGTGCCGCTATTATTGAGGCTAGCGAAGGTGAGTGTGGTATTACCGGCGCTGTTATCGGTTTTCAAAATTGTGCCGCTATTGGTCAGCACACTGCCCGACAGCAAGAAGCTGCGTGTGGTTTGCCAGCTGCCTTGGTTGTTAATGGTGCTGCTGCTATTGACGGTAAAGTCACGCAGCGCCAACATTGTGCCGCTATTGGTGAGAGCCGCAGTTAAGTTTAGCGTGCTGTCATTATCGGTTTGCAAAATGCCAGCATTGGCAAAACTGGTGGCATTAACCGTGAGCGCGCTTGCAATTGTTTTGCCGGCTTGTGCATCAAAACTAAACTGCCCAACCGAGTTCGCATGACCTCTTAAGGTCAAAGCGCCACCCGCTTGCAAGACACTATTGGCGCCTGTTGCCGTGTAAGCCAGCAAAGAGCCTTGTGTGCGCCCCTCAACCAGCAAACCATTACCAGCTAAAATACTACCGCCATTATTGGCCAGCGTATTACGCACCGTTAAAACTAAATTACGCGCGGTTTGCAGCAGGCCGCTATTGGTCAAGCTATTAAGAAACAAGCTTCCATCAGTGCCAGCATCAGCACCAGCATAAAACTGGCCGCTATTATTAAAGCTGGTGCCAACTAATTCAGCACCCGCACTGCCCTGCATGGCGCCGCTATTGACATGCGCTTGCCCGCGCATCCGCAGCAGATTACGCGCAAATAATGTGCCGCTATTGGTAAAGTTTAACACGCCCTCATCGGTGCGAGCGATCGTGCGCAAATCATTGAAGGCCGAGATATTACCGCTATTATTTGCTTCGCCATCAACTCTAAGCCTAATATTGCCAACATCGGTTGACATGGCGCCAGCATTGGTGAAGCCATTTGAAAGTATTTCAATGATATCGGCTTGCATTTCAGCGCCGGCGGCTGTGGTCAGCGCGCCAACAGAGGTCAGTGTCAATGTTGCATTATTGCTAATCAGCTTGGCGGTATTGAGTGCCAGCGTATTGCCGCTGGTAAGCGCCAAAGCATTTTCGGCAAACAGCGTTGCGCCATCGGCACCCACGCTAAAGTTGCCCACATTGCCTGTCAGTGTATCGCCAGCGCTATAAATAGTGCCACTCACAGTTGCATTGGCCACAATGGTAAGGCTTAAATTACGCACCGCATGACGGCGGTTATTATCGGTGAGCGATGCGTTGCTTTTCGCATCGGCAAAGCTTTGCGCCGACAGCGTTAAATCGCGCTGGGCAACAATGCTGCCGCCGGTTAAATCAACCCCGCCCGTAACCGCAAAAGCAATATCACGCTTGGCCGCAAAGCTACCATTGGTTGTGGTCAGCGCTTGCGCATTATTGCTGCTGGTGGTAACGGCAATATCGCGCTCGGCTGAAACCTTGCCGCCCACAGTAATGCGGCCATCGGCCGTAAGCGTTACATCATCGCCCAATGCGGCAACGTCACCCAGCAAGCGCACGCCCACGCCGTTTTCAGTGGCAATCAGGCGAATGCGATTAGCATACATGCCGCCCACAGCGGTAGAATCGATAGCAAAGCTCGGCGCGGCACCCGTGGCCGCAACTTCAGTCACGGCTTTGCTGTTTACATCAAAATCGTTGCTGCCCGCGACCACATCAAGCTGCTTGGCATTAACCTGGCCATCAAGCCGCACATTGCGGCCTGCCAGCAAAAGATAATTTGGCGCATTGGCATCGAGGCCGGTGCCCTCAACAACAATATCGCCATTGCGAATTTGGTAACCAGTCACAACGCCGCCAGCAATTTGTGGCGCACCCGTGGTGAGTGTGGCATTGGGCGTATTGATAAAGCCGCAGCCCGAGCATGTAATACCATAAGGGTTGGCGATAATCACATCCGCCGATTGCCCCAAAACTTCCATAAAGCCATTCAGCTCGCTGCGCTTGGCCGCGGTGACTTCGTTTAAAATAACGCTGGCTTCGTTGGTCAGATTAAGGTTAGCCTGCACCTTGCCGGCCAATTGCGATAATTTATCAATCTCGTCGCGGTTATTGTTATTCAGCACCACGCCGCGATTGCTCACATCGAAGCTTAAAAAGCGGTTATGCGACAAACCCTGTGCATTAGCTTGCGCAATATCAACGATGGGCACGCCATTAGGAGCATTATAAACTTGGGTGTTCGTGTCGGCCGGATTAACGGTTTGCGCTAAGGCTTGCCCGAGCGGCATAAAGCAAAACAGCGCCGTTGCCGCAAAAGCAATGCCACCCTCAAGCGGCGGCACAACCATATTTGCCCCAAGAGAAGCGCGGGCGGGTTTTTTGTTGTTATTTTTGCTGCTTTTGCGTGTGCTGGTCATGTTGCGTCCGTTGAAAAGCTAAGTGTGGAAAGGAAAAAACCAGAAATAATTAAGCGCTAGAACGACAAGGTTGCTCGCCAAAAACCAAGCACGCCCTCATTTTCTATGCTGCTGCGATGAACTATCGCACGCGATAAAAAGCCATCCAAATTAAACGGCCCTGCCGTGAGCGTAGCGCCCACTGCGGCCCCCGCTAAAGTGCCACCCGAATTGCCCTCAATTTTGGGGCGAACATAACCCACATCGAGGCCCAGATAGGGCTTAAGCCTTGTCTCATAGCCGGCAAAAGCACCAACAGGGATTTGCGTTGAAAGGTCATTGCGCAGATAAAAGCCATCATCGGCTGCGATAGACTCGTTATAAAAACCTCTAACGCTATAGATACCGCCAATGCTAATTTGCTCGGAGCCATAAAGACCATGCAGCGAATATTGTGCGGTAAGGGCGCTATTCCAGCTCAGCTTTTGCGCAAAAGCCTCAAATGGCTTGTTGTAATTGCCGCCAATTTTAAACAGAGTAAATTGCGCATGGGGCGAGTCATCGGGGATGCCGCTCACATCTTCTTGCGCGTCAAAAATTTTCAAGCCGCGTGAGACGCCAAAATTACCACTAATGGCCCCACCCCAAACTACGGTTGAATAATCAACACCCACATCCAAAACGCTCAGATTACGCGAGGCCACGCTCAAAAGCTGGCCGCCCGCATAGCTGTTGGTGTCCTTCAAGGTTAGGCCACCTGAAAGCGACAAGCGATCGGACTGGCTGCGATAGGCCACATGGTCAAACTTAACCGCCTTATTGCGCGAGTCGCCCGCTGTGACCAAACGAAAGCCACCCGAAGTATCGGTGAATGAATCGTAGCGCGAATTTGAGTAGCTCACCGTCATGGTGGTGTAGCCATAAGGCACGATAAAAACATAATTTTCAGAGCTTGAGCGTTTGCCTGTTTCGCCAAAAGGGCGGCTTTGACGGCGCGTAGCGCTGGCAAACTCATTTAAGCCGATAATATTATCGGATGACACAGTGGCGCCCCATTGTGTGCGGCCCGTGCTTTGCGAGCCTTGATTATCGGCCGTGAGCGAAAAATGCAGCGGAAAGCTGGGCTGATTTTTAATCACCACCACGCTATCGCCCGCTTCAGTGCCGGGCTTAATTTCCATAGTGGGTTGGTTGCTTTGCAAACGCGCTGCTTGCTCAAGCCCCATTTCAATATCGCGCAAATTAAGCGGTGCGCCGATTACGCCCGGAAAGAGCAAAGCCAAATTAAGACTATTTTCCTGACCGTCATCTAGCTCAAGGCCCTCTACGCGCCCCTCAACCACTAATATTTGCAATTGCCCGCTATTAAGATCCTGGTTGGGCAAATAAGCGCGCGCGCTAATATAGCCAGCCTTAACATACCATGCCGTTACATCGGTGAGCAGTTTTTGAATATCGCTCACGCTCATGCAGGTGCCGGCATAAGGGGTGATAAGGGCCACGCGGTCATCGGTGGGCATCAGCTTGACGCCGGCCAAAGTGATATCGGTAATGTTTTTGCAGCCTGTATCTGCGCTGGTGGGCGCGGCAGGTACGGCGGGCGTATCAAGCTGAATGCGCTGACGCTCACCCTCAACAGTGTCACGGTCGCGCTGTTGTTGCAATTGCTGCTCACGCTGAATGCGCTCACCTTCGCGGGCGGCGCGGTTCAAATCATCGACCGATTGCGCCAAGGCCACATTTGGCAGATACGCGAAAACAAATGCCGCCGTTAAAACTGGCAAAAATATTTTGGCTGTTTTTGAGCACAAAAAGTTGATAGAGGCAGTCATGGGGCAGCCTTGTTCTGTTGTGAGAAAAATCAGCAAACACTTTAGTTTTACATGCAAGCAAGGTCAACAAAGCAAACCATTACGAAGACGGTTTTGCCAAGATGTCTAACAAAAATACCACTGCGAGAGCGCGATAAAAATCTTCAATGCGGCTTGGTGCAGCCACAAGATATTTTTAGAGCGAAACAAGCGCCAATTTTATTTTTTGCCCACACACTTGCAACGGGCTCGGTTTTTCTTGGGATTTATTTCAAGGGCTGTTATTATCAGGCGGTGGTGAGCCAACCAATATTATAATCTGGCTTATGATCTGGTCATTCGGTTCGATGTTGCAATTGTATGCGGGTGTAGCTCAATGGTAGAGCACCAGCCTTCCAAGCTGGCTACGGGGGTTCGATTCCCCTCACCCGCTCCAAATATTTGGATTCTTCTAACTATTTGGAATCTAAGGACAAAAAACGCCGTTTTTGGCCTGTGTAGGTTCTGTGTAGAAAAATTTGCGGATTCGATTCCGTTTTCAGCGTCAAAAATCGGGCGCCAGCGGGCACATTCCCCCCAATTGCGAATCCCTATAACTTTGCAGCAGACACGGCTTTTTTCGATCCGCATTTGGTGCCGGATTCCGTGCCAAAGCTTCGATTAGGCTGTAGTCTCACCAACAGCAGCCCACCGGCTTTCGCCTCAGACTCAGTCATTCACGCTGCCAATCCCGTAACCTGAAACCGGGCGCTGCTTCCGAATTGGCTCAGCGGTTGTAACGGGGCCGGTTGCGGAACGGCAAGTTTCTGGCGAACCGATGATGCTATTCTAGGACGGCACGGCAGTCGGTCGGTATGGCACCTCGGGACTAGAATGGAGGGCGGAGCATGACATTCGAAGAATATCGGCTCGAAGGTCATTTGCGCTATAGCGCGTTCGTGGCGGCGATCCGCCATATCCTTCAGGCGGCGGTCGATGCCCAAAGCATCGTGCCACACGCGATCACTGGGCGTGCGAAACAGCCGAAGTCCCTCCTCAAGAAACTCGTTGATAACGGCATCGCCCTTGAGAGCGCGATAGACGAATCGATCAAAGACCTCGCTGGTGCCAGAATCATCTTCCTCACCAATGGTCAGGTCGCGGCCTTCAACAACGCCGGCATCCTGCATGACAATTTCGACGTTGTAAGCGTCAACGTGCACCATCCTGTCCCGGGGACGGAAACAGAAACCAAATTGTTTGACAGCACCAATTATCTCGTTCGCCTGAAGCCCGAGCGGCTCGCGCTTCCTGAGTATCAGGGGTTCGAGGGGCTGCGCGCCGAAATCCAGGTTCAGACTTTGCTCAACCATGCCTGGGCTGAAATGGGCCATGATACGATCTACAAACAGCCCAATCTCCAGCATGTTGGTCAAAAACGTCTCGACGCCATCAAAGCGCGCATGGACAAGGTCATGCGTGACCATCTCCTACCCGCGGGCCATGACTTCGACAAAATCGCGCGTGATTTCGATCAGTTGGTGCAGGCCGATGAGAGCGTCGAGGCGACGGTCAGAATCTTGGCAGAGTCAATCGACAACAATGTGCTGGACGACGCTATCGGCAAGCTCGACGATCTCATTCTTCCCCACTTCGACGACCGGGCTGCCCAGTTTGTGAAACTGGTGCCACTGCTGATCGATGCGGTTGAGCGTACGCGAGGATCAAATGCTGCGCTGGTTGAAACGGTTTTCGGCAATTATCCGGGCAAGGGCGGTGATGATATCGCGCGCAAAGTCGCCCAACTCTTCAGAGACCATCTCTACTGCGACCCCGTGCTCACCTTCGCGACCCTCCTACGCCTCTTCATCAGTGCGGCAACTGACGTCGAACGCAGTATCTGGGTCGACCTTGCCGACAGCTTCTCCAAGCATGATTTGGAAATCTGGAAAAGCCATGGCCCGGCTGTTCCGCGATTGATCCTGGACGAGATTGGCAAACTGGAGCCAGATCGGATTCAATCTTCGCGCGGCCTTCTTCTAAAAATGCTGGGCAATATTCTGTCGGCGGAGCTGGGCGGCACGAGCTCGAACTCCACGTCCGTCACGATCCATCAGGCGTCTGTTCCGTTTTCCGATGTTCTTCGAACGTTGCGCGCCGAGGCCATCACGGTACTAGAGAGCCTGCTTGATCAGGCTGAGGACGACGCTACGCGTCGGGAGATCCTGCATAAGCTGCGGAACGCGGGCAAAATTCCCCATCGTGGTGGCAACGACGATCTTATGCGCATGGTGATGGAAGATGGCGCGCGCGTCATCGCTATCGAGCGAGACCGTATTGGTGCTTGGGGGCTTGAATTGCGGCGCTGGTGCGAGACCGATGCGATCCACTGTCACTATCGGTTCCACGCGTTGCCGCCGCACCTCGCGGACAAGGCCGAGCTTGCCACAGCGCAGACGGCCATCATTGCTGAATTGCTCGCGTTGCGCGATACACTCAATGCCGATCCGGAATTCGTGCTCTACAAGACGCTTATCGGCCACGATTCGGTGCGGCCTACAGCCTGGGACGAGCATCCCTTCGACCCCGATGCCACTAATGCGTGGCGGGCAGAATGCTATCCGGACATCGTCAATCAGATCACGGACAACACCGTGGGCGACTGGATCGATCGGTTACGGCTCTATCTCGCCGAACCGAAATCGACCGGTGGCGAGCTCATGCCTTTGGCTGACTGCCTCAAGCTGCTAGGGGAAACGAAACCCAATGTTGCAGCCCGCTTTCTCGAGGTGATGGACGAGGCGCTCTCGCCGCTGCTTGTTGCCCTTCTGCTTGGCATTGAGGCGAGCGGACAAGGTGCGATTGCGCCTTCCTTCATCTGGCGCTGGATCGGGCAAGGAAGGTTTCTCCCTAACTTGGCTGAATACTTGCGCTGGCAGGAGCTGTTCGAGCCGGACATCTTGATCGCCGTCGCCGCGCGCGCAATCGAGTTCGCGGATGATGATGCCGTGCTCGGCACCTTAAACACCGTGTCCCATCGGTTCGCCCAGGGGCCGGACCAGCGGCTGATCGATTACATTTTTATGCCGTTGATTGGCTATCTAACCGACATGAGGAAGCCGAATTGGATCTTAGGAGCATGGGGATTCCACCACGGGGCGCTGCTTTCCTCGCTTGACGAAAGCCAGGCGCAGCGTCTCCTCCAATCTTTCGTCGATGTGCCCGAGATAAACTATCGCGCTGACCAGGTGCTCGCCGTCGTCGCGGATCGTTTCCCCGCGCTCGTCTTCGCGTTTTTCGAAACTCGCATGTATCGGGAACGCGACGGCA
The DNA here is from genome assembly GCA_027485855.1 of Rickettsiales bacterium. Lineage (GTDB taxonomy): Bacteria > Pseudomonadota > Alphaproteobacteria > JAIXQD01. The sequence continues at coordinate 106,555 of JAIXQD010000021.1, forward strand.
GCGACCATCGCTTCGATCCCATCCCGTTTGAGCTTCACCAGCTCAAAGGACCGCTGTCGCGAGAGCCGACGATGCTGCTTGAAGCAGCACGGCGCTGGTACGCCCGTGAGCCGCTCTATCACGAGTTTTGCGGCGGACGCCTCATTGGCAATGTCTTCCCTAAGTTAACCCCCGAAGTCACAGCTTCGCTCGCTCTGGTGGTTAATGAGGGCGAGCGGGACGACCTTGCATTTGTGCTCAAAACACTGCTCGCTTATGATGGCGATGAGCAAGTCTATTCCCTCTGCATGGACGTAGTCGATCGCCTCGACGAGAGAGACGAGTGGCTCACGCGCGTTTCCGAAGTTCTTGGCAAGACCGGCATTGTGCGTGGCGAATTCGGATTCGTCGAAGCGGAAGCCGCGCAGCGTGCCCGGCTGGAACGGTGGCGCGAAGATGCCCGCCCCAAAGTGCAAGCCTATGTTGGCGAGCGGCTTCGCCAAATCGATCAATCTATGGCTTGGCAGCAGCGCAACGCCGAATGGCAAATTGAACAGCGCAAGCGCGATTGGGGCGAGGCCTGAGATGACCGCCTTTGAGCCCCTGGCTCATCTGGTGGCCGAGCGTTCGTCTGATCCGGAAACGGTTATTCTATGGGCGCGATCCGAACGGCAGAAAAGACTCAGCACCGGACCTTCATCTAGGACCATTCCTTGGCTTGAAATTCCAGCTTCCCTTACTGCGGGAACGCAGGCGCGCTCGGGCGGCTTCGGCCTGTTTGGCAAGGCGCTTTTTGCGGGCATGTTTTTCCATCTCATCCCGCGATGGCAGAACGTGCTGCACGGCCTCTTTTGCCCAATCGATGATGCTGATCGTCCAGTCACTGAGGCCAGCGGCCATGCCGCCGCTGCTGTCGCCACCCGTTTTGCCGTCTAGCAAATCATCGTAAGCTTCAAGCCAAGCTTTGATGTAAATTTCCTGCTCATCAGGGCGCAACTCGCGCATAAGTAGCTTTTCAAGGTTCTTCATATTGAACAATAGACGCTCTGGAATATCCATGATCTCCCCCTGTTTATGTATATCCAATGCGTATATATTAGCGTTTGTTCGTTAAATGTTCCTTTCTAGGCCAGTAATCTGCTTATAAAGCAACTTTATTTCAGTAAAAGGCTAGAGAGAAACGCACGTCTAGGGCGGTGACTTGTTAACGTTCTGGGCCATCCCATTCGCGGCGATGGTCATTTTCTTGGCCGCGTTCAGCGCGTTCGCGCCTTTCGCGCTCACGGTTCAGTTCGGCTTTAAGTCGCAGCTCTTCACCAAAGGCTCGGCGGCGCTCATCGCCGGTCAGCTCGTTCAAGGCTTCGCGCTCTTTGGTTTCACGTTCGAGCTTCAACAGCTGCGCTTGCAACTGCTGTTCGCGATCCAGCTCCTGCGCAGCGCGGGCCGCCTCTTCATCGGCGGTGCGCTGCTGCTGCCTTTTCCACTCGGCGTGCTGCTTCTCTTCCTGTTGCCGCTGGCGGTCGTCATCCATCTGCCGCTCCCGCTCACGTTCCAATTTCCGATCATGCTCCAGCGCCGCTGAACCGCCCCGATAGATCATAGGCGAGAAGCCATATTCCTCAATGTGCTTAGCGGCCTTTTTCAATAGTCGGTCACTTGGAAGGCGATCTGGATACGAGTTTGCGAACACTGTTGATCGCTCTGGAATACGCTCATTGATGAACAACATCGTATTCAGGCGGTCATTGGCATAGATTTCACGCTGGTTTGCGGTTCGGAAACACCAAGTATCGTTCGCTCGTATCACCTCAAGCGCATGCCGCGCCAGGCTTTCAACGTCAGTCACCCCATATTCTGCAAGTTCGCGAAGACGCTTTTCGCGCTCTTCTCCATCATGACTGAGGGCATGCTCAGCCGCGAGGCGAGTATATTCCTCGTCAGTAAGGAGGGCTGACATACCCTATTCCGGCAGTTCAATTTTTACGTTTGAGATGTAATCGCTATGAAACTTTTCCCAGTCATAGATTGTTTGCAAAACATCGTCGATTGACATCATGAGCGTCGCATCGTCCATATGATCTTTGCAATCGAAAACCCACTCTAAGATTTGCGCAATGCGAGCCGACTCCTTCGCGCTTATCTCGATAGTCGAGATATCTCCTGTTTTTGAAATAAACCTCATAATTATTACCTCCTTTCGTTTTGCTGTCAGCAACTTACCATGACGGCCCGTGTGCTTTCAACGACTACCGCTCTGGGCCATACCATTCGCGGCCATGCTCATTCTCTTGACCGCGTTCGGCGCGTTCCCGCCGTTCGCGCTCATGACGCAGCTCCGCTTTAAGCCGTAGCTCCTCGGCGAAGGCGCGGCGGCGCTGATCTGCGGTCAGTTCGTTCAATGCCTCGCGCTCTTTGGTTTCACGTTCGAGCTTCAAGATCTGCGCGCGCAACTGTTGCTCGCGATCCAGCTCCTGCGTTGCCCGCACCGCCTGTTGCTTTAGCTGCTCGGCCTGCTGTGTCAGGTCGTCACGCGGCGCTTGCTCGCGCTCCGCCAAACGTTGCGGCATGACCCAATCGAGGAAGCGCGTAACGAGGCCGCGCTCCTCGCGCGCGTGGGCGAGCTGACTTTCAAGTTGCTCTTTTGCCTCGCGTGCGCGCTGTGCGGCTACGCGCAACTCATCCTGTTTTCGCAGCTCGGTTTCACGACGAAGGCGCTCTGCCTCGCCACGATAGTAGGCATCAAGATCGCCTTTAAGACGTAGCTGCTCCAAAGCTTCCAGTTCGGCGCGCTGCTGCGCCCGCCGTGCCGCGTCTGTCTGTGCGTTGATTGCTGGGCTCGCTGCTGCGCCATGCGCGCCACCACCGCTATCACCCCGACCTTCGCTGCGGCCCGCCTTACCTTTGCCTTCACCTTGCTCACGGGCGGCTTCTATCGCCCGTTGCTGGAGGCGTTCGGCCCAGAGATGCTTAGCTTCCTCGACATTCGGCACATTGGCGGGGTCGAGGTCGTGCATAAACTCACGGAGCTGGGCTGCTCTCACGCCATCGATGCGCCGTGCAAGACTATGAAGCTCGCACGCCTGATCGAGGATGACGTAGTCGCGCCGGTCGCCTTTGGCTAAAATGTACCCGCGCTCATCAAGCGCCTGTTGCAAATCCGCGCCATCGGCGCTGGCATGATATGCCTCGGTGGCATCGGCTCGCACCTGATCCACCGTAACGCCGCTGCGTTGCTGTTGCTGAATGTCGGCCATTGAGGGCGTGCGCGGTGGGCGCTCAACGCCATCGCGCTCGGCATGCGCGCCCTGAACGCGCTCATGGCCAAAGCTGCGCTCAAGTTCGCGCGCGACTTCCTCATGGGCGCGATAGTTCCAGCCATCATGAATGGCCTTTTGCTGCTCCTGGTCGATGCGCGACCAGACTACATGTAAATGCGCGCGGCCTTCCTTGATATGCGCCACGACAAGGCGCGGCTGATCGGTCAGGCCAAGCCGTTCTTCCAGTCGCTCGACTGATTCCGCCCATTGCTCTGCTTCCATCTCGGGGTCGGTGGGTGATGGGCTGATTGAGGCGTGATAGAGCGATTTCTGGCAGCGCGTGCCAGCGGCGAAGGCGTCCATTTCCTCGAGCACCTCGCGCATATTCTCCTGTGCGACCGTGCCGCGTGCTTCGATCACGCGCACCAGCTCGTTGGTATCGGTGCGGCGCAAATGCGCTGCCAGCTCCAAGGGGCCGCTGCGCGATTTGCCCTTGATGATCACTTGCCACGCCCCAAGAGCGCCAACAGCAAGGCGCGCACTTGCCGTAGCTCGGCGATCTCCGCCTCCAGCTCGGCCTCTATGGTCATGCGCCCCTCGGCATTGGCATGACGGGCAAGCTGATTGAGGTTGCTGCCGATCCGGCCAACTTGACCTAATAGCTTGGCCAGCTCGGCCCGCTCCACTGGTGGGCGGCGTGCCTGACGCGGCGGCTCGGCCTTTAGCAGCACACGCCTTGCATAACTGCCAAGCGTCAAAGCAGCCTTGCTAGAGGCCGATACCAGCGCGTCATACTCCTCGGGCGTGAGACGGATGCGCACATCCTTAGTGCGCTGACGTGTCTCACTGCCGCTGCGCTGACGCTGAGGTGATGCAGCCCCTGAAGCTTGTCTTGACGCGCGATCACTCATGCGCCGCGTGCCGATTTACCGGCAACCCCTGCACTGAGGTGGTCATCGAAAGAATGACACGGTGCTGCAAAGCTCACCTCCATTGCTGGGGGTTTTTTCTTGGGGGGTGCAGGCGGGCTACGCCCCCTGCCAAGACGCGCGGTGGAACCGCGCATGGCTTGCCTCATCCCTTATTTCTGACTTTACCGCTTCTTCTGCCTATTTTCAATCGCAAGCGTAACGATTAAGCTTCTTCGCAACTTTATTGCCTGACATCAACTCTATGACGATTCTGTGACAGGCGAACAGTGGAATTTGGTTTGACCGTATAAAGAAGCAAAAGCGACAGGAGGCAAGAGTGAGTGACTTCTGGCCATCGCCCCCGCCGGGAAACAATGCTTTTGGCAGCGCGAAATTGCTAGCCGCGCAAAGTGGTCAGCGCATCAGCGATCTCGCCGGTGGCCTCAACGGCGTCATTCTCGGCTATAAGAGCCTGCCGATGACCAGCACCAAAGAATGGCGCTGGGACACGAAGCTGGTGATGACGACGGATATCAGCAGCAATCTTGTAACCATTGCACCCAACCGCTCCGGCAAGGGTGCCTCGGTTATAATTCCCAATCTGCTCCTTAGCACCTACGGCATGGTTGTGATCGATCCCAAGGGCGAAAATGCCTGGGTGACGGCGAAGCGACGACAGGCGCTTGGACAAAAGGTTCACATCCTCGACCCCTTCAACGAAATTGAGCGCGTCTACGGCAATGACGCGCGCGCAAAAAATGCGGGGCTGAAGAGCCTGCCCGTGGCAACGCTCAACCCGCTCTCCAAGCTTGATCCGAAATCGGAGCATTTCAGCGACGATGTCGATATACTCGCCGAAGCCCTTATCTTTTACAGTGGTCAGGGCGACCCGCACTGGGCGGACTCGGCACGACAACTCGTCTCCGGCCTGATCGCCGAGGCCATTGAACGGCTCGGCACAAAGGCCACCCTGACCGATGTGCGCTTTGCCCTCACGCAGCCACCCGACCGACTGTCAGCCCTCATTAAATCGGCGTATGACCGCAACTCTGACCCTCAGAGCTTCGCCAATAGACGGCTGGCGAGATTTGCGAACCCCGGAGACAATAGGGAAATCGCCGGTATCCTGAGCAGTGCCGTGACACAAACGGCCTTTCTGGACAGTCCCGCCATCCAGAATAGCTTTGACACCTCAAGCTTCGACATCGCAGATTTTGCTAAGGGCAATTCGACGGTCTATCTCGTCCTGCCTGCCGACAAACTTGAGACGCATAATCGCTGGCTGCGGATTATGCTGTCGAGCTTTATCACGGCGCTGACGCGCCGCACTGAGCGTCAGCGCGTGGTGCTGATGATCGACGAATTCGGGACCATCGGCTATCTCAAGGCCATCGAAAGTGCTTATGGCCTGTTTGCCGGATATGGCATTAGCTGCTGGGCTTTCCTGCAAGACCTCTCGCAGCTTCAGCGCGACTATCCTCAGTCGTGGCAGAACATTCTTGCCAACGCCGAAGTGCAGCAGGTCTTCTCCATCGGCGTATTCGACACAGCACAATACTTTTCACAAACGCTCGGGCAGGAAACCATCCCGCAGCCGGTTGTCGGCGAGCCGGTCGGCGCGCCGCAGCGCTTTATGGGGCGCGACCTGATGTCACCCCAAGAGATCACCGCGCTTGAAAAGCCGCGCCAGCTAATCTGGTTCAAGGGTCTGCCGCATATGGGCGCAAGGTTGGAGTATTTCAGCGAGCCAACGCTCGCCGCCATGGCCCAACCGCTGCCGCAATTCATCGACCAACCAGCGCCACCTCCGCCCGCACCACCAGGCCCCAACTGGAAACTTATTGGCATCATCGCCTTCATCGGTGTGGCCGTCATTCTATACTTCGTAGGCTTTAATAGGGGGTATGAAAAGAGCGTCACGAGGGCACAAAATGAGCGTGCGATGACACTCGACGTGCCGACATTCGACGGCACGCTGGCCGATAACCGGCGCGTCAATCTCAGGGGCAACCTCTGGTATGTGCCCGAAGACGGCCTGCCCAATATCAGCAACAATGCGATGGATTTCGCCATCAACGCAGCGCAGGCCTGTGCTCGCGGCGAGCTGACCGCACTCAACAGCCTCCGCGATGTCGGCAGCGCGCGCTTCAACGAAGCCGTCGGTGCCTGCACTAACCAGAAAGCCAATATGCGCTACAAGGTGCGGGTGACTGAGGTGCGCCTACAGCTCGATCGGTAGCGCGCGCAACAGTGGCTGGCGTGCGCGATGTCAGCCTCAGCTTGGAGCAGTGAAGCGAGATTGGGCATTTCCTCCTACTCGCGCATGAAGATGTGGTGCTGGTCGAAGGCGGTCTCGATCACATCGATATCGCCATTGAGGCGCATATCCTTCGCCATGGCATCGTAGTCGATGTAGTAGCGAAGATGCTCGGGGATGACGGTGGTGTCCAAGGTCAGTTCCTCCGCATAGTCAGCAAGATCGGAGTAGCAGCCAAGATAGCGTTCCATCATGGCCTGCGCCGCTGGCACATCGCCACTGCAATGATCGAGAACGACTTCGCCTAGCTCACTGTGCTCAGCGATAAAGCCCGCCATGGCTGAGATGTGGTTAAGGCTGCTGTATTCGCCGACGCTGTCGCCAAGCCCCTCATGATCGTGGATGGCATATTCCTCGGCGTGCGGAATAGGCGAGCGGAGCAGCATGGTCTGCACCTCGGCGTTGATGGCCTCGGGTGATTGGTCGGCATCGATCCAGGCCCCATGCAGATAGCCGTTATTGTAAGCCGCTAGGCAGGCCACATAGATGCGGGGTGTGGTGCGAGTGTTGTGGGTCATGGGGCGTCTCCGTTCGTTAGCGCCGGGGCGAAATGCCTTCGGCTGACGGGCAAGCGGACGGGGGCGGCGGTGTCGGCAGGTCACCAGAGCGCAGCGCGGGGAACGGGAATTTTGCAGCGAAGCGGTCGCGAGGAATGGCGCGCGCAGCGCGGCAGGGGAAAATTTTCGTTGACCTGAAACCGACCCGCACGCCCCCAGCTTCTGCCCGAAATACAGCCGATGCAGTGCGCCACCAGCCGAACGGATTAAGCCCGCCCGACAAGAGCAAACCCAAAGCGGTGCGCGTGATCTTGCCCCTATAGCGAGCGTGGCATTCTGCGGCGGCCCAGGCCGCACCAAGCGCACGAATGGCAGCAACGACGAGTTAGCGATCCCGCCAGCAGCGAAGCCGACTGCAACGACCATGTGCCAGAGCCGGTTACAAAGCGGGTCAGCAACAGCGGCAAGACAGCAGTCCTACGGCAGATTAAGCGATGCCCTTTGGCGAGCGGCTGAGCATCACGGGCTGGATGGGCCGTTTTCGCATCAATGAGCGCTTCGCGGGCGCAAGTGTGGCCATGACAAGCATTGGCCACACTCCTTCTCTGACGTTGCGGTCGATATGCCCCAAGGGGCCGATGCGCCCAGCGCTCACCGATGCCTTTCGGCCTTCACCAGCCGCGCTGATGCGGCAGGCACAAAGGAGGTCATCATGACAAATCTGCGCTTCAACGACCTGCTGCAAATGCCACATCACGAATTGCTGGCGCTTTATGGTGCGGCACTTGCGGCACTGGCCGTGCCAAGCATCGGCGATGAGCTGGCGAAAAAACTGCACCTGCTGCTGCACAACATCGAGCGGGTGCTGGCATGGCGGAACGCCTGTGCCTGCGCACCATGTCCGTAGGCGCAATCACACCAGCAAACCGGTGGGTCGCAGCATTGCGGCTCACCGGCTTACGTCTAGCTTAGCCGATGTTCAGCCTCAGCGACGCGCCGCAGATCGCCGATATCCTAATCTGACATTGTCTTACATTTTTTTGTGATGCTTGACATTTACAGGAATCTCTGGCAGATTGGGCAAATTGGAGACATTCATGAGCGACGGACCTCATCGTAGCTTGCCAATGGGCAGGCGCTGGAAAAAGTTAGCAAAATGGGCAGACAACCGATCGTTCTCGGTGGACGATTTGTGTGAGCTTCGGGATTCCGCAATCATGGGGGAGTTTAAACGTGAGGTCTCTGACATGCTCATGTCGGAGCTGCGCGACATTCTGTCCAGCTCGGGCCAAGGATCGCTTTTCGCTCCATCATCTGATGAAATCGAGAACCTCAGGATGTACGCGTGCGGCTCTCCTGTAGGGAACTTGCTGCTCGACTGCGCAATAGACGCAGTCAACGCTGGAGCAAGCGGCGAAGCTGCACTCGCCGCTGCGTGCAATGAGACTGCAAATGAAATTTTTAATCGACACGGGCGTGGGATGGCTGAGCACTATCAGCGTGAAACCGGCGCGAAACGCGCCTCCCATTTTCAGTCCAGAATTCAGAGCGTGCAGAATGGTCGCTCGATGGACGCCTTGGTGAAATGTATCGTTCAAGGCGGGCGAGCAATGGTAATACGCGCACCCACGCAACGTACGGGACTTGATGAAGGGGTGGGTCTCTGATGACGAAGCCCCCTAGAAAAGTACTGCCAAAGCTCGATGTCGTCGTTTTGGAAAAGCGTAGGTGCTCGAGCGGTCGAATCCAATGCATTGTCGGCGAGCATATTCAGTTCGATGAAAACCGGTTGCTTTCCTTCTGCTTCGCAGAGTGGAAGCCGGTTGTGTTTGACATGCTTGTCGTCGCTGCTGCCGTTGAGTTCTGTGACCGACTCCAACGACGACCGGTCATTGGCTGGAGCCGTGAAATCCACCTTGAGATTCCAGTTCACAACAAGGAGCTTTGGGGGTCACAATCAGTAAAGGCCGCTCTTCTTGCGGCACTTGGCTTCCTTACCGGCGATAAGTGGAACGTGACGTTCGTCGCCCGCAAGAAGGACGAGATTTCGCGCACGCAACCTAGCTTGTCGTTACCGAGCGGCGCTCATGCCATCGTGCCATTCAGCGACGGAATGGACTCGCGCGCCGTGGCCGCTTTGTCGGCTCAAAGGCTGAACTCCGCCCTGATCCGTGTGCGCTTGGGTAGCAAGCGACACGATCAGCCAATGAAGGATGGGCGTGCCCAGCCCTTCACGAATATTCCTTATAAGGTAAAATCGGGTGAGCGCAGGTTTGCGGAAAGCAGCAACCGTTCGCGAGGCTTTAAGTTTTCGATGATTGCTGGGATCGCAGCGTACCTTGCTGATGTAAAGACGATCATCATCCCAGAAAGCGGGCAAGGTGCCTTGGGGCCTCCCTTGGTTCCTGTAGTTCAGGCCTATCCTGACTATCGAAACCATCCGCGCTTCACGGAGCGAATGGAAAAGCTTTTTGCTGCTCTTCTAAATCACAATGTCTCTTACACATTTCCCCGGCTGTGGTTCACCAAGGGGGAAACGCTAAAGGAATTCGTGACGGAAACCTCCGTGGGCGATGAATGGAAAGAGACGATTTCGTGCTGGCAGCAAAATCGGCACGTGCCGGTCGATGGACATAGGCGGCAGTGCGGTATCTGTGCCGCCTGTATGCTACGTCGCCTCAGTGTTCATGCAGCCGGTCTGACGGAGCCAAGTGATCAATACGTGTGGGAAAACCTCAGTGCCCCAAATTTTGAGGACGGCGCGGCAGAAGGCTTCTCGAAAATCACTCCAGCTTTGCGGGAGTATGCCATCGCAGGCACCATGCACTTGGACCACCTCGCTGGCTTAGCGGACTCGCCACGCTTCGAATCGACGATAAGGCGCAACGCGGCTCAGATCGCAAAAGCCATGAACCTCACGAATGAAGATGCAGAAATGAAACTAACCTCCCTCCTTCGTCGTCACCGCGACGAATGGCAGGCCTTTGTAGATTCGCTTGGGCCTGACTCGTTCATCCGTCAGTGGACGGTGAACGTGTCATGAGCACGATCCTAGACTCCTTCCCGCCCAAAGATCTAGGCGAGCGCCTACGCCTCGCGCGTGAAGACAGAAAGATGACGCAAGCTGTTGCCGCTAGCGAAGCTGGTATGGCGCGCACGACGCTTGTGGCGATCGAGAAAGGTCAGCGCCGTGTGCGCCTTGACGAACTTCAGAATCTGACGGGCATATATCGCGCGACGATCAACGAATTACTCCGTCAAGAACCCATTCAAATCAATCTTCTCCCGCAGTTTCGGAAGGTATCGGAATCCGAAGACGCAACCATTGAGCACGCGGTCTCTTTGCTCAATGATTTGGTGCGAGCGGAAGTTGAACTGGAGCAACTGCTCGGTATCTCGCGTTCTGTCGCCTATCCACCAGAGACTCCCATACTCCCAGGCAACGTCAAACTTCAAGCGGAGCAAGATGCGCTAGACCTGCGCCAATGGCTCGGCCTTGGCCTCAACCCCATCAATGATATTGTGAGCTTGTTGGAGTTGCAGCTTGGCGCGCGCGTCTATGTGCGCCGCCTACCAACCAACATCTCTGGCCTGTTCGCCTTCGATGACGCGGTCGGCCCGTGCATTCTGTTGAATGCAAATCATCCACGGGATCGCCGCGCAAACACGGCTGGACATGAAACGGGGCATTTCATGTCCACGAGGAAGTCAGCCGATGTGTTGGATGACGCAACGTCTGACACCGCGCGAGAAGAGCGATACGCGAACGCCTTTGGCAGAGCCTTCTTGATGCCTGCTCGCGCTGTGAAGCAGAAATTTCAAGATGTGACGGCGGGTGCGTCATCGCTGACCCGTCGTCACATCATAGTGCTCGCGAGCTATTTCGGCGTGTCGCGGGAGGCGTTGGTCCGGCGGCTTGAAGAGCTTGGCCTTATCAAACGGGACAGTTGGGATTGGTTCGTTGAAAATGGTGGGATTACGAACGAGCAAGTGATTCAGGTTCTCGGTGAACTGCCCAGAGACGACCACAAGGATGATGCGGATCGCCCAATCTCACTTCGCATGAGCATGATGGCGGACGAAGTCTGGCGGCGGGGTCTCCTTAGTGAAGGGCAGCTAGCGCGGTTGCTACGGCTAGATCGCTTGGAATTGCGTGCACTGCTTGATGGCCTGGGCGATGAAGGGAGCGAGGCCGATGGGGCTCCCAAATTGCTTGCTTGATCCGTCGAAGCCGCTCGTGTTGGACGCTAGTGTCGCGATAAATCTGAACGCGACCGGCAGTTGCGTTCGCATTCTTGATGCTATCCCCAATCCAGTCGTAATCCTCGATATTGTTTCGAGAGAATTGGAGGCTGGGCGGGCAAAAGGCCGAACTGACGCGGATGTTGTTGCCGCACTCGTAGCGTCAGGGCGCGCTGAGATCGCATCACTGTGCGCCGAATGCGAAGGCAATTTTCTTGCGATGGTTTGCGGTAGTGGTTCTGCTACGCTTGACGACGGCGAAGCTGCAACAATCGCTTGGGCCGTGGCTCACGGAAGCACGCCAATCATTGACGAAAAGAAGGGACTTTCAATCTGTCAGGATCGGTTTCCTTCCGTTCAGGCTGCGACCACGACAGATATATTGACGCACGATCGTGTCTTGGCAGAACTTGGACGGGATGGCCTTGGTGATGCGGTATTCAATGCGCTAATTGCAGCGCGGATGCGTGTCCAAGAGCGCCACATTCCATGGATCATCGATATGATTGGCTCATCGCGTGCGCAACTCTGCCACAGCCTTCCACTAAGCGCCCGTCGGGCTTAACACTGTGCGCCTGCTACTCGGGATTATACGGACCGAGGAACCTGACGCCATTGAAGTGGATCAGGTGGGTTGGAGCATCGGCAACCCACACCTCGGTTTCCCATGCGATGTCAGCGAGATATCTCGCCATGACGGCGCGATTGGGGAATGCCGTGACATATACCAATCCAGCCGTTGATCCTGCAAAGAGCGTCATCAGTTCTGCATGGCGCTTCGCATCGACGGGGCCGTGGCTGGTGACGGATTCGACCAGTAAAAGCCAGTTGCGCTTGGTGTAGTGGAACACGACATCAGGCATCTTGCCATGGCTATCGACCTTAACGCCGAGTGCTGCCAATCGCTCCTCGTCGAAATAGCCTAACTTCTCGCCGGTATCGCCCGCGTAAATCAGAATGCTGTCTGGCGCGAAGCGAGGTGCGAAATCCATGATGATGTCGCGGATTAGCTCGCTGTGCGCGCCAGGGCTGAGCTGCAATTCACTGCCATCGCCAAGCCGAACCGGAACGCGCTGCATATCACGTTCACGTGCGTAGCGTTCGGCGAGTGGCTGCCATGCTTTGAGATAAGCTTTGAGCTGCTTCTCCCATTTTGGCGTTCCGACGGTTCGGACTAACGCCAAGGCTTCTGGTGCGATCTGATAGACTGCTGCGGGGCTATTCACCGCACGGTCGGGCTTGTCTGGATTGTAGAGAACAAGCCCTGCGTCACGGAATTGGTGCATGGTCTGACGGCGGAAAGTCTCACGCGTATTCGGCGCGTACTCTTTCCCGTAGTGTTGCCGTACCCAATCCATCACCGGCGTGATCCCCACAAGCCGAGCACTCGCATCGGCCCATGATCGATTTGGCTGAAGATCGATCAACGCGAGCAGCGTAAAGGCCGAGCGCTCATTGAGCTGCTGACGGGGAAAGCCAAGGTCATTCAAAACCTGTAAGGCCATGTCGACATGCGGATGCGTCATGCGAGAGAATTCACTTTCTCGTCGATGGCCGTCTGGTCCAACAGCGTTCGTGTTTTCGCCCACCGCCCGAGTTCGATGAGAGCCTTCCGGTTTGGATAAGGAAGGTTTTTGAGGTCGGTTGCATTGACCTGCGTATGGCCATTGAAGCGGCGAAAATACTGCTCGATGACCGACGAATTGAGATAGACGGACAAGCCGCGCGCCATGTCTTCAGAGAGCGGCTTCCGTCCCTCGTGAATGACATTCAAATGGTTCTCAATGCCGATCCAATCAGCGGGTAAACGCGTTGGATCAATGATGCTGGCCACGAGCCTTCGCTTTTCCTCCTTCGATGAAAAGCGCCGCACGACCGTGTAGTAGCCATTCGGGTAAAGCCATTTCCGCGTTGATGCATCGTCCCGAATGCAATTGGGCTTTTTGAAAGCCTCACGCGGCCATTCAACATTGTGATCTGCGAAGTGCCCAGGGTAGAGTAAGGGTACTGTCCCCGCTTCGGGCTGATCGACAAGATGCTCGCGCATTCTGAAATCGACGACGGGGCCGGTTGAAACCTTCAGCCCCAAATCAGCAATGGTGAATGCGAATGCAGCATTCTGCAAAAGGTCGTCGTCATCCTCTCCGGTTGGAATGTGGATGAACTGATTGTCGTCATCAGGCAAAACGATCCGCTCGAATGCGTAGATGGTTTCGTTTAGGTCAGAGAACCTGTCATCCGTGGATGTCGAGATACAAACGCTGCCTTGTGCCTTGCCCTTGATCAGCTTGATGATGACATTCTCTTGTAGAACGCCGTCATCCTTGAATGCCTTTGTGCGCGATTCAAAGAGGTGGATACGCTCGATGGAGGCATAGCGCAGAATGAACCGCCGGAACGGCTGATAGTATGGGCCATTGCAGAAACTGCGTGGAATGATCGCGACGAGTTCCCCGTCTGCCTCAAGCAGCGCCAACGCAAGGGCGACGAAGCCGGAATAGAGATTCACCGTCTCCAATCCAGCGGTGCGCAATTGCGCGCGATGGAGTGAGGCGCTGCTGATCTTTTTGTAAGGCGGGTTCAGAATGGCATGGGTGAAGCGTGGCCCACGATTGAGCGCAACCATCGTTGAAGCTAGCTCAATGAAGTCACCATCGACGATATGCGCTGAAACGTCGTGCTGTTCAAACTGGCGGAGTTCTGCCGTCAACTCCGGCAAAATCAGATGATCGGTCTCATAGGCGGTGGCTTCGAGTTGCCCACCGGAATTGGTAGCGCGCCAGCGCTGAACGAAAGCTCTGGAGAGCGCGCCCCTCCCCGCACCTGCATCCAACAACTTGGTCTTTACAGGATATGCTGACGTAAACTGAGCGGCCATAAATTTTGCTATGGACGGCGGCGTAAGAAACTGACCGAGAGTCGCTTGCCTGGTTATAGGCTTTTTAAGCGCGCACGGAACATCCAGCACCGTGTGGGCATTCGGTGTGGGCTCGAAAAGCGATGCATGGGTCTCCAAAGTTTCCATCATCGCTCTAGGCTAAGGGAGCCTGACTTTTGCCGCAAGCTCGTTTTGTTCTCATGGCTGAGATACTCACAGGGCAGCCCCTTGGCCTAGCAACTCTGGTTAGATAATCACATTTACACCACCCGTTTGCTCGGACAGCCTTGGGTTGGGCCGTCATGCTTTGCTCAATCTTAACGGTGATGCAACGAGCCGCCTCAATGTGCCAGCGGCACGGCGGCTTGAAGACGCAGGCATGGGGGCTGCTAGAGGCTCGGCGCATCCTGTATCCCATACCTGCTTGGCGACATTGCCAATCGAGGAGCACCAGCGGTGCATTGGCAATCTCGCTAAAAGTTAGAGGACAGCACAAGCCCGATCTCGGCGCTTCTGGGCCAGTCGCTTTTTTCCGATACCGTGCATGCGCTGGTGTTCATGCCGCTCGCCTTATGGGCGGGGCGGCTTTGGTTTTTGCCTCGTGGTGTAACCCGCAGACGGCCCCACTGGCTGCTTGGCCTTAATGGCCAGCGCAGCCCTTGCCTTGGCCTCCTGCTTGTCGTTTTCGGCGTCCATTTCAGTGTGCATAGCGTCCCATCCGCCAATGCCCATAAGCACGCGGTCGGCATGTTTGATGGTGTTGACGTGGCCATAATGCTGCTCGATCATCTTGACCGAGGTGCCCATCTGTTGGGCGAGGATATACACATCGACCCCTGCGGATAGCCTGAAGGTGGCGTAGGTGTGGCGGAAGCAATAGGTAGTGCGCGGGATGCCGCTCGGCCCGTCGCGTAGGTTCGCGTATTTTAGCAGCTCTTCGACGGTGTCGCGATAAAGCCAGACGGCGGGTTTGCCGTTGATGATGGTGAAGACAGCATCATCGGGCTTGGTTGCTTTCGAAAGGGCGCGGACGCGGTCAAGATAATCGCCCACGCTCTTGGGGGCGATAAGCTGGCGCGTCTTGCCCTTGCCCTGAACAAAGATCACCAGAATGTCGTTGCCGTCTTTATCCTTGGCTTTGGTGATGTCGCGCCAGCGCAGATTTTTGGCTTCAGGCGGGCGCATGCCCGTGTTGCACATAATGAGAATGAAATTGTAGCACATCTGGCGGTACCAGATGCCCTGCGGCGTTGTGGCCTCCTTCATCCATTTGCGACCTACGCTGTGCAGCTTGCGATATTCCTCCAGCGTGAACTCATCTCGCCGCGCTGTTTTCAGCTTCGGCATGCCCTCAAACCGATGGCTGGCGGGCACATAGCGCTTGCTGACCGCGAAACTCATGATTGCGGCAAAGATGGTCATCTCGATCCGAATGGTGGAGTCGCTGATGGTTTTGTTGCGGCGACCGATGCCATTTTCGCGTCGCCATAGCGGATATTCAGACCAGCGGTCCTGCCCAATGAGGTGAATTTGCGTGCTCCCAACATAGGTGTTGAGCGGCCCCTTGACCTTGTTCATGACGTTCATCGCCCGCGCCTGGCTGATTTCGCCAGCGTTGGCGCGGCGCTGCTGGGCTTCGGCATATTCCTCGGCCACCTGCGAAAAGGGCCGGTTGAACACCGGCACGTCATGCTTCACCCGAAAGCGGATATCGGCGTCCTGATCCATCGCGCGGTCGCGCGCGGTTTGCCGATCTGAGGTGCGGAGTGCGATGGTTTTGTAGCGGTCCTCATTTTGGATGCGGATGCGGCAATAATAGTTGTCGTGCCCGACATCGCCGCGCCGGAAAATGATCAGTCCTGCCTTGATCTGCTCTTTGTCGGTTATAAACGTCATGGCCATCGCTCTTCTGTGCAGATTCTGTGCAGATTAGCAGCGTAAGTTATTGAGCTGCCAAACCTGTGTAGGTTCTGTGTAGGCGATTTTAGCAGAAATTGTTGTTTAGTTCTAGTGGTTTATGGGGATACCCTCACCCGCTCCAAATGCCCGCACCGCGATAACCATTTGAAATATATAGATAAAAACTGCGGCCATTGGCCTGTGTAGGCTCTCTTGTAGGTTCTTTTGCGGCAACAAACATCTGCCGATTTTTTTGGGGCAAATGCCCGACTTGGCATTAGCAGCTAGCCTTGGTTATTTACCTTTAGGGTTGTTGTCGCCATTCCCACTACTTTTGGGGTCTGTTTTTTTGTCTTCTTCGCTGCCTTTAACGGCAGGCCCCGTATCAGTCGATGGCGTAGCATCCCCAGCATTTTGCACACCCGCTTCGGGTGGACTATGAAATTGATTTCGAGCCTGTTGTTCAATTTCAAGCTCTTTCACTTTCGCTTTAATTCTATCCTCATCGCTTTGTTTGCCTTTTGGCACAAGCCTGCCGGCCCCAGACATATCGGCCATTCTGGCAAAAGATTGACCAGCACTAAAGCCAACGGCACTGCCAATCGTTTGCGTGGCGGCATTGAGGTGGCCACTATCATTAAAGGGCGAATCTTGCGCCTGCTGGCCCATCCAGGTGAGAGTCTGTTTGGGTACAATATCAATGATATTCACCGCTGCATTGACGATCGAATAACATAAAACAAGGAATATAATCACATAAATAAACAGGCTAATTATACCGATACTGCCATGAGCACTAACGATTGTGTACATAAAAATTTCATGCATATAGCCAACCGTGGTGTTAATCAGTAACATGCAAAAAATAAGCGCAAAAATCATCAAGATTGGCCGCAAAAATATTTGCAGCAGTAAGTAATAGCCACGTTTTGCAGCATCAGGTATCGCCCCTTCGCCGTTGGGGTTTAGGTGCGCCAAAGCAAATAGTGGCATAGCCACCATGGCTTCAATGACCGAGACAATCCAGGTAAGCGCGCCAAATAAAAACTTCACCATAATCAGCAGCGGCAGTTGAAAGAACAACAGCAGCGCCGGCACAAAGGCGATGATGGCAATAAACATAAACATAGCTGAAATTTTGTCAGCGATAAACTGTACCACCCTAAAAAGCGGCGCCGCAAAACCTTGCGTTGCCTCAGATATGCCTCCTGCGACAGCACCAGCTGTACCGGCTATAATGCTGTAACCCATGTACCATGCCGTGGATGAGAGCTTGGCAGAGCCAATCTGAACCAGACTGGCCAATACATTAGTATAATCATAGCTGTTTGCATCCAGCAAAGTGAACATTGCTAAACGATATTTATGGTCATCAACTGAAATTACATAATTGTCCTCGGAGCTATCTTCTAACGGCTGCAAGATACCTGTCTTTTCCATGCCCGAACGCATGCCACCGTCAATAGAATCTTCTGTGCTGTCGCCTGCTGTTACATTTGACATATTAACGTTTTTATCACGCATCGCCAAAATACGGTAAGCGTCCTGCGTCAGCGTCATCAAATATTGGTAACTCTTATTGACATCTTCATCGCGTATATTAACTGCGCTCACATCGGTATAGCTAATGCCTCCGGCACTGGTTTTTGCCGAGGAAATATTTCGCGCAAGATCAAACGCATATGCCCCCGCACTCAGCCAACCTTCAATAGCGCCGGCTTTACCGGTCATATTTGCCGGAGGGGCTTGAGGCGCTGAACCAACAATACCAATATATTCGTTATAGGCATTGTTATAGTTATTTACATATAGTTGCAGTTGTGTGCGCGCTGCTTTAAGCGGCCCTTGTAATGCAGCAGCACCACCTGTGTGCTTAGATTGAATATTGCCATCACAGCTCCACGAAAAACCCAAAAAAGATGTTTCCGCAGATTTCACGTTAAGTACATTATTTGCCAGCCAATAGGTTTGGGTTACAAGCTGTATGGCTGCTTGATTAAGCGTCTCTGCAGCCGCATGTCCGGCAGTGGTGGAGTCGCGCGCATACAGAATCTTGGCACCACCACATACTTTTGGCACTTTAACGTTATCAATGTTGTCCATCGGCCAAGTACCGCCTTTAAACTGCGGGTTACCCGGATCTGGGGCATATAAATCAACGGCTGCCGCCGCTGTATAGGAATTAAAGTCTATTCTTTGGCCACGACTTGTTTGCATTATAGTGGCCAACACACTATTTTCCTGTGGCGCCCCATCAGAACTATTGTCTTGTTCGCAGGCAATTTGAAAATTATGCGCGGCCACACAGGAAATGGTGCGTAAAGATGGTTGTAGCACATCTTCAGCGCTCATCGGACGCGCACTACCATCTACAGATTTAGCTTCAAGACTGGTTAAAAACCTGTTCCAGCCATTACTGGCAAAGGATGAGCCCTGCTCGGCCACCCACAGCACAACATGCTGCCCCGCATTAAGCCCGCCATTAATGGGCACTAAAAGCCCAATCGCAAAAACCAAGCGCAGCGGCGCCCATATTTGATTGGCGCGGCCCATAGGTTTGCCCGTATGCGCCGTTTCGGCAATCATGACGAGCAGGTGATAAAGTAAAATAACGCTACCTATCACCAACATGCCGTTACTGAAAAAACCCAGCAGATTAACCAAAGCCGAATTCACTACACTATGCGGAATACCCAAAAATGTGCTGGCTTCGGGGCTACTGCCAGCGCTGAATAGATAATTCAGCCAGCTGACCGCGCTGTCATTTGCAACTGGCGCAAAGGCCGTAATGCCGCTGGTCGCGGCTGGCTCAGGCAAAAATTGCCCCATTCAAAAATGCGAATACAAAAACAAATAACATCAACCACGCCAAGGCCACGCCGCCCGCTAATACATAAAACACCAAAAGCTGCGGCAGGTGCGCTTTATCGTACACCAGGTTTTTCTTGGCCCGTCCCAGCATGCGCACAATACCGGGCGTTTTGCCGGTTTCTTTTATGAGCTGCATATATTCAGGCGTGAGCAGCCCCACGCGCACTAAAATCATCGCGATGGTTTGGCGAAAATGCGATACGCTTTCGCTAAAGGCGCCAAAGCCCGTGCCAAAACTGGGCGCAAACATAAAGCCCAGCACGCTGGTTTTTTTCGGCTTTGAGTTTTTGGGTGCGTTCATACGCCCCTCCAAATAGCTTAAATATATGAATTAAGTATATTATCCATTAGCGCATAAAATAGTTGGCACTCTGTTAATTCTACGCAATCTGTTGAAAATTAAATGAAAATTTTTAGTAAAACTGCCTCATCAGGAAAATATTCAAGAAAAAACCCCGCCAATTTGCACTGGCGGGGCCTTTTATTACTTCGCTTTTTAGGCGAAGCGAGACTTAAAACAGCAAATTAGCCGCCTTTTTTGTCCGAACCAGCTTTGGCGGGCTCGTCCTTGGCGGGGGTGCCATCGGGATTGAAGCGCTCAATGTTAGCTTTTTGCAGCATCTCACGCAGCACGGCTTGTGCTTCCTGCTGGGCGACCTGACCTTCGATTTGGTTACGAATCTCGGCCAGTGGCGGCAAGGTGCGTGGGCGCTTATCGGCCACTTTAATCACGTGCCAGCCAAATTGCGTTTGCACTGGTTTTTCAGTGAGCGCGCCTTTGCTAAGCGCAAAAGCAGCATCGGCAAAAGGCTTCACCATATCGCCTTTGGCAAACCAACCAAGATCACCGCCATTTTGCGCGCTGCCCTTATCGGTCGATTTTTCAGTAGCCAGTTTGGCAAAATCAGCGCCGTCTTTCAGCTGCTTGATTAAAGATTCGGCATCTTCTTTTTTGGCAACCAGAATGTGGCTGGCGCGCAGCTCATCTTCGGGCTTGGTTTCTTTTTTCACTTTATCGTAGAAAGCCTGAACCTTAGCATCGGTGATGCGCGACTTCACTTGCTGCTGCAGCCACACATCGGCCACGATGCGATCTTTGGCGCGGTCTAATTGTGCTTTAACCGCGTCACCGCCTTCTAATTTTGCGGCATAGCCAGCTTTGGCGGCCAGTCTTTGCGCAATGATTTGCTCGACCACTTGATTAAGCAGCGTATTTTGCGGCACGCTTTGGCGCAAAGCCGCTGGCACATTGGCCAGCTCTTCGGCCACCTGCGAGCGCAATACGGGGTCGCCATTGACCTTAACAATGACGGGGTCGGCGGCGGGTGCTGCAGCGGTTTGCGCCAGCGCCGGAACAGCCAACGCTGTCAGTGCTGTTGCAAGAATAAGGTAGTGACGCATGTAAAAATCCTTTCCAGCGGGGAGAATCAGTAAAGCATAGTTTTACTCTTTTGCATCGCTGCCGACAAGATAGCAGATGAGCGCAGATAAATATTGAATAAGGGTTGTAAGCCGGGCATCGCTCGCTTACATTCTGTGCTTCTAGAAGAAGGATTGAGTATGATTACGTCTCTTGCACGCAAATTGTTTGGCTCTAGCAACGACCGCACGCTGGCCAAATTGCAAAAGCTGGTTCAACGCATCAATGCGCTTGAAGCCGAAGTCAGCGCCTTTTCTGATTTTAAATTGCAAAGCCAAACCGAGCTTTTGCGCCAAGAGCTTGCCCAAGGCAAAACGATTGACGATATTTTACCACAGGCTTTTGCCGTGGTGCGTGAAGCCGCCAAGCGCGTTTTAGGCCAGCGCCATTTTGATGTGCAGCTAATGGGTGGTATTGTGTTGCATCAAGGGCGCATCGCCGAAATGCGCACCGGTGAGGGCAAAACCTTGGTGGCAACCTTGCCGGTTTACCTCAATGCCCTCAGTGGCAAGGGCGTGCATGTGGTGACGGTCAATGATTATCTGGCCAAACGTGACAGCGCCTGGATGGGTCAGGTTTATAATTTTTTGGGCTTGAGTGTCAGTTGCATTGTGCATGGCCTGAACGATTTTCAACGGCGCGATGCTTATGCCGCCGACATTACATATGGCACCAATAATGAGTTTGGTTTTGATTATCTGCGCGACAATATGAAATTCTCGCTGAATGAAATGGTGCAGCGCCCCTTCCATTATGCCATCGTCGATGAGGTGGATTCTATTCTTATCGATGAGGCGCGCACACCACTCATTATTTCTGGCCCCGCACAAGACAGCTCAGAGCTATACCGCAATGTCAATCGCCTTATGCCGCTCTTGCAAGAAAGCGATTTTGAGCGCGACGAAAAAATGCGCACCGTGGTGCTGACCGAAGCTGGCATGCAAAAAGCCGAAGGCTGGTTGGCCGAGCAATCATTGCTGCTACCGGGTGGGCTTTATGACGCCGCCAATGTGGCTGTGGTGCATCATCTTAATCAGGCGTTGCGCGCGCATAAGCTGTTTGCCCGCGATGTTGATTACATTGTTAAAGATGACAAGGTGGTGATTGTCGATGAGTTTACCGGCCGCATGATGGAAGGTCGCCGCTATTCGGATGGCTTGCATCAAGCCCTCGAAGCGCGCGAAGGCGTGACCATCCAGCGCGAAAACCAAACGCTGGCCAGCATTACCTTTCAAAATTATTTCCGCCTTTACCCCAAATTAGCAGGCATGACCGGCACAGCGCTGACGGAAGCTGCCGAATTTGCCGAAATCTATAATTTAGATGTGGTCGAGATGCCGACCAATCGCCCCGTCATGCGCCTTGATGCCGAAGACGAGATTTACCGCACGGCCAACGAAAAATACCAAGCCATCATCAAACAAATTGAGGCATGTCGCGCAAAGCAGCAACCGGTGCTGGTGGGCACAGCCTCGATTGAAAAATCTGAATTGCTGGCCGAGCTCTTTAAAAAACACGGCATTCCGCACCATGTGCTCAATGCCCGCCATCACGAGCAAGAGGCTTTTATTATTTCGCAAGCAGGCCGCCCTGGGGCCATCACCATTGCTACCAACATGGCGGGTCGTGGCACCGACATTCAGCTCGGTGGCAATATTGATATGCGCATCAAGCAAGAGGCCCCCGCCGACGCCAGCGAGGCCGAGCTTGCCGCGCTGCGCGAAAAAATCACCGCAGAAGTGGCACAAGCCAAACAAGTGGTGCTTGATGCCGGCGGGCTGTGCATTATCGGCACCGAGCGGCATGAAAGCCGCCGCATCGATAACCAGCTGCGTGGCCGCTCTGGGCGGCAAGGTGACCCAGGGGCCTCCAAGTTTTACCTATCGCTTGAAGATGACCTCATGCGCATTTTTGGCAGCGATAAACTGAGCCCCATTTTACAATCGCTCGGCCTGAAAGAGGGCGAAGTTATTACTCACCCGCTTATTTCTAAGGCCTTGCAGCGCGCGCAGACTAAGGTCGAGGCGCGTAACTTTGATATTCGCAAAAACCTGCTGAAGTTTGATAATATCATGAATGACCAGCGGCAGGTGGTCTATAGCCAGCGCCGCGAAATTATGGCCAGCGATACCGTGTCTGATGTGCTGCGCGACATGCGCCACGAAGTGCTCTCAACCGCCATTGCCGATGCCATGCCGCCCAACAGCTACCCCGAGCAATGGGAGCTGCCGCAATTACAAGAGCGTCTGCGCGACATTACCGGCCTTGACCTGCCCATCATTGAATGGGGCAAGCAAGACAATATCACCGAAAAAGAAATTGCCGAGCGCGTCCTCACCACCGCCGACGAAACCTATGCGCGGCGTGTGTCGCTCTTGGGTATCGATCGGTGGCAGCAGGCCGAGAAAGCCGTGCTGCTGCAGTTGCTCGACCAAAACTGGAAAGAGCATTTGCAGCGCCTTGACCATTTGCGCCAAGGCATTGTGCTGCGTGCCTATGCCCAGCGCGACCCCTTCAATGAATATAGCCGTGAAGCGTTTGAATTATTCCGCGGCATGCTCAATGCGTTGCGCGAAGATGCAACACGCGTGCTCCTGCGCACCGAGCCGCGCCCCATAGACCTTGAAGCCCTCAGCGCTGAAGCCGAAGCGGCTGAGGCTGAAATTATTATGGGTCGTGGCGCCTTGCCCGAGGATGAAACAAATATCCCACCACCCCCTGTAAGCGAAATCACCCCAATCAGGCTGCAACCGGTCGATCTGAATAATCCGGCCACTTGGGGCAGCACGCCACGTAATGCGCCCTGCCCTTGTGGTAGTGGCAAAAAATACAAACACTGCCATGGGCGATAATATGCAAGTTGCGAAGTCGCTGCTGCCCCAAGCCTTGCGCCATTTGGGGGCAGCACGCCGCGCAATGCGCCCTGCCGTGCCCTTTCCTTGGATGGCCGCAACAAAAAATATGATGAGTTCCTTGGGCACTGCCATGGGCGGTAATGTGCAAGTTGTGAAGTCGCTGCTGCCCCAAGCCTTGCGCCATTTGGGGGCAGCACCCCACGCAATACCCCCTGCCATGCCTTTCTCCTTGGGCGGTAGTGGCAAAAAATATGATGAGCTCCTTGGGCACTGCCATGGGCGGTAAAACTTTCCTGCAATAGCTGTATGATTTTTCCTCTGTCGCAGACATGCCAAACACAGCACCAGCGTGGTTTAGCCATAGGGCCGGTTTTGTTTATTGTGGCCTTGCTGGGTGTGCTGGTGGGGGCACTGGCTGCTGGCAGTGGCGGCTTTGCTACAAACACCGACCGTGAAAATGTACGCCTGCTGGCAACGCAAATTATTCAGCAGATGCAGACGGTCAAGACTGCGGTCGAGCGTGTACGCGGCAATGGCTGCACTGATGAGGAAATCAGCTTTGAAAATAGTATTTTAAGCGGTTATGTGAACCCCAACAGTCCACTTACAACAATGCCTTGGTGTCATGTGTTTCATCCACAAGGTGGCGGGCTGGTGTGGCTTACCCCACCACGTGATGCTTTGGATTGGACCATCAGCAATTACGCCACGGGTCAACGCGGCACGGTTCGATACTATGCGGTTCGCCATAACGGACGTGATGGTGCATCAGGTACCGTTGTTGGCACAAGTGCATGGTGTGGCACACAACTATGCGGTAATGATTTTCTTGCCGAGACCCTATTTGTCAGGCGAGATGTATGTATATATTTGAACGAATTACTTGGTGTATCTAACCCGTCAGGTAACCCGCCAACTCAATTTTATCAAATTGATGGCAATCAATGGACCGGCAGTGGGCCAAGAGGAACATGGTGGGCCGCTAATTTCTCAGAGTCTTATCCGGTAATGGCCGGATGCGTTGAAGGCTATAACGCGCTAGCAGGTATGTACCGCGTATTTCAAGTGCTCGTCGTGCGATAACAGGAAACGTGGCTTAGCATGGTGTCTGCGCGCAATTATCGGGGCCGGGGTTCTAACTTTTTCTCTGGTTAGCAATAGAAAGCATAAACACACTCATGGGCGGTAAGGCATAAATATTATCGGCAGTTTCAAAGTAGTGTGGCCGAGATGGTGCGGCAAGGCACGGTTTTTAACCAAAGCTTTTACTAAAATGCTAGGCATAAATAATAAAGCCTTTAGCAGCGTGGCTTATTATTATGAGCATGGCTGTATCCAATAAACTTTATCGGGCACATGTGGCGGGCTTTAAAAAGGCCGTTAGAGAAATTCGCACTTCTCCGCTAACGGGTCGGCTGCATGA
Organism: Rickettsiales bacterium; assembly: GCA_027485855.1. GTDB lineage: Bacteria > Pseudomonadota > Alphaproteobacteria > JAIXQD01. The sequence goes on from JAIXQD010000021.1 coordinate 131,104, forward strand.
GGAAATCAATCAGCAATTTGCTGATAATCTCCGCGCGGACTCGGCGCAAGAGCTACGCGCGGACTCGGCGCAAGAGCTACGCGCGGACTCGGCGCAAGAGCTAAATACCGCCGATGAACAAGACGCCCTCAGCTTGGCCGTTCGTGCCGCAATAGAGCAGATTGCAGCGGCAGCACCAGTTTTATCTACACAACAGGCATCTAAATATCAAAACTGGTTGCTGACGCGCTATCGGCAGAACTGGCTCATGCAAACGGGTGATAACCCACCGCAAGCTTTATTACTGGAAGACTTATCCAAATATGCTGAAGACCTTGCGCTTTATCATGGCACATCCGACACTATCAAAGCTCGCGCAGGCATAAAGCGGGATATTTTTAAAATTGATGGCCCTTTCGATTTAGCAAAACAGCTCAAAGCCTTGCGTGGTGAAAGCAAAAGCGAATTTAAGCCGCTCACAGCCACTCAACAGGCTTTTATTGCTAACAACGAGGCAATTATCATCGAACAAACAGCTCGGTGGCGGCTGGTGATGCCGCTGACTGTGACCGCCAGTCAGGAGTTTGGCTCTGGCACACGCTGGTGCACGGCGGCTCAGAATGACAACCGCTTCAATAGTTATTTCCCTGATAATGCGCTGCTTTACCTTGAAGCCAGTGGACCAGATGGTATCGGCGGTAAAACAGCGTTTGTCATGAACAACGGCAAAATCAAAACAATGTATAATGCTGACGATGAAAGCCAAAAGAAAGAACAGCAGCAAGCGCTTATACATGCTTTGCCTGGCTTAGAAAACTGCTTAAGCAACCTTGCCGCCCACACTGATAAGCTAGCATCTATCATTGACAAAGTAAGCGCTCATAACGCGATTAAATATACGCGCGCCCTATTTCACTTAGCCCCTGAAGCCACATTCGATGAAACGGCCTTAGTCCGAAAAATAAAGAGCGGCAATTTTAACTCAGGTGAGCTTAACCACGCATTACTGCTGGCCGCAGATTACAACCTATCACAAGCAATCTCTGAGCTACTGGCCAAAGGCGCCGATGCGAATTATGAAAACAGCCATGCACTGCGCGTACAAGCAGCACGTGGCCAGTCTAAAGTCGTGCGGCAATTAATTGAGGCAGGCGCTGACGTGCATTCAAATAACAATATCGCGCTCTGTTTTGCGGCAGCTTATGGTCGTGCGGAAGTTGTAAGACTGTTACTTGAAGCAGGCGCCGATGTGTATGACGGAAATAGCCAACCACTTATTAATGCGCGAATGGGCCGCCACACCGATGTGGTGAATATTTTAGAAGCACATATTGCCAAGCTTAATACACAAAGAAGACCGACACCAAGCACACCCGTAAAAACGCTTCAGCCTAGCCTTTAAAACATAAGCACAACAACACATAATCATAAGGCCTTTCATAGCTGGCGGCAGACTTGTAATTATGCGCACCAGCCCCATATAAGAATGGAAAGGAAGGGGTTTATGCTTACTGTTCGTCCGGCCGCAAATCGTGGTCACAGCAATTTTGACTGGCTAGATAGCTGGCACACATTTTCGTTTGGCGAGTATTTTGACCCGCAGCATATGGGTTTTGGCCCACTCCGCGTAATCAACGAAGACCGTGTCAGTGGTGGCGAGGGTTTCCCCACCCACCCGCATAGCGATATGGAAATTGTCACTTATGTGTTGGCAGGCGCGCTTGAGCATAAAGATAGCCTTGGCACTGGCAGCGTTATTCGCCCAGGTGAGATACAAGCCATGAGTGCGGGGCGCGGCATTCGGCACAGCGAGTTTAATCACAGCAAAGACCAGCCGGTGCATTTTTTGCAAATCTGGCTGTTGCCCAATAAAAAAGGCATTGCGCCGCGCTATCAGCAACAGCAAATTGCTTTTACCGATGGCTTAACCTTGATTGCCAGCCACAATGCCCCACAAGGCGTGGTTGATTTGCAGGCCGATGCACGTATTTATGCCGCCACGCTAAAAGATACACAGCAAATTATGCAGCCGCTGGCCGCGCATGAGCTTACTTATGTGCAAGTGGCCAAGGGCGCCGTAAGCATCAATGGCAGCAAGCTTGCCGCAGGCGATGGCGCAGCCTTAGCCAATGAAACGGCGCTTAATATAACCAGCCATGGCGATAGCGAGATACTCGTATTTGCGCTTGAAAAATAGGCCGAAATAATAGGCCAGACGCAATAGGCCCAAAAGCCTATAGCTATGCTAAAGGCCCTTGCTGCCCATGGTTAAATATTTTTGCCGGCGGCGCTCAATCAGGCTCACCGACGAGAGCGGCAATAGCTCGCGCAATTGCTGCTCGATGCGGTCGGCGAGCGCTGTAACGGTTTCGCGCACCCCGCGATGGGCACCACCCAAAGGCTCGGGCACAATGCTATCAATCACGCCCAGCTTTAATAAATCTTGCGCGGTCAGCTTCAGCGCTTGTGCGGCCTCTGCCGCATGTGTGGCACTGCGCCACAAAATGCTGGCACAGCCCTCGGGGCTAATGACCGAATAAATGGCGTGCTCAAGCATCAGCACCCGGTCGCCTGCAGCAATGGCAATAGCGCCACCCGAGCCACCCTCGCCAATAACGCTGGCCACAAAAGGCACGGGTGCTTTAAGGCAAGCATCAATCGAGCGCGCAATGGCCTCGGCCTGACCACGCGCCTCAGCATCAATACCCGGAAAGGCGCCTGCCGTATCAACAAAGCTGATAATGGGCAGGCCAAAGCGGCCGGCCAGTTCCATCAAGCGAATGGCCTTACGATAGCCATCGGGCTTGGCCATGCCAAAATTATGTTTAATGCGGCTTTCAGTATCAAAGCCCTTTTCCTGACCAATAATAAGGCAATTAATGCCCCGAAAACGACCCAAACCGCCCATAATGGCCGCATCATCGGCATAGGCGCGGTCGCCCGCCAGCGGGGTGAAATCCTCGATGAGGGCCTCGATATAGTCGCGGCAATGGGGCCGTTGCGGATGCCGCGCCACCTGCACCTTTTGCGCAGGCGTAAGCCGCGCATAGGTTTCAGCCAGCAATTTGGCTAGCTTGCCCTCTAATTTTTTGACTTCACTGGCTAAATTAAGCTTATCGCCAGACGAAAGCTGGCGCAGCTCGGTAATTTTGCCTTCAAGTTCTGCGATTGGTTTTTCAAATTCTAAAAATGCCATGCGCGGACAGTAGCAAACCCCAGCACACACTTCAATATACTTAAGACACTGATATATTTATGGTTTTATTTTGACTTGGCCAGCGGATGATGCCGCTGCAAGGTTTGACCCGCGCGACTGGTGGCCACATGCGTATAAATGGCCGTGGTGGCGATATCGGCATGACCCAGTAATTGCTGCACCACGCGCAAATCGGCACCGCCTTCTAATAGGTGCGTGGCAAAGGCATGGCGCAGCTTATGCGGGCTGACCGCCGAAAGTGGCAGGCCCAATTCGCCCGCCAGCTTTTTAAGCTGCTGAAAAATGCGTTGCCGCGTGATGTAGCCCGAGCGCCCCACAGACGGAAATAAAAAGCGGCTGGTTTCGCCCTTGGCCAAAAAACTGCGCCGCACTTGTAAGTAATCGGCCAGCGCCGCCCGCGCCGAGCCCAGCAGGGGCACTAAACGCTCGCGCTGCCCCTTGCCTTTTAAGCGCAAGGCTTCAGGCAGGCCAGCTGCGGCACTATAGGGTAAAGAAACAGCCTCAGTGATGCGCAAGCCACAGCCATAAAGCAGCTCGCACAAACAGCGCAAACGAATGATATCGGGCGTGGGCTCGGACAAAGCCTCGATCAGTAATTTAGTATTATCGATATTCAGCGTTTGTGGCAGGCGGCGCTTATGCTGCGGCAATTTCACCTGCTTAATGGGGTTGGTGCTGATGATATCTTCGCTTAACAGAAAATGATAAAAATGGCGCAAAGCCGCCAGCCTGCGCCGCACCGAACTTCTGGCCAGCTCTTTTATAACAGGCGAAGAGAGATACTCTTCAAAATGCTGTGCTGTGGCTAGGCGCAAATCGGCGTTGCGTAATAAAAGCCATGTCTCGGTTGTTATTAAATCATGGCTATAGGCTTCACAGGTTTTGTCGCTGGCGTTGCGCTCGGCTTTCAGCATATTGTTGAAAGCCTCAATCAAATGCGCGCTGGAGGTTTTGGTTTTAATAAGCTCGGTCATGGGGCTGGGGCTGTGTCAGTGACAGCGGGCACCCGTTTGGTTTTTACTTTTTCAGTCGGCAACAAACCGAGCAAAACTTCTTGCGCCAGCTTTTTGGCCTCGTCTGGCATATCAATTTTACGCAAAGCTTGAATGGCCGCAGCACTGACCGCCACAGGCACAATGCTGGGCGGGCGGTCGCCCATTATAGTTTGTATCAGCAGCAAGGCATGCCCAATATGTCCGGCGGTGGCGGCAGCATCAAGCTGTTGCAGCATCTCGGCTTCAGGCAAATTTTGTGTGCTGATGGCGGCTAAAATATTCTGCACATCGTCTGCCTGTGGCAGAGCCACGCCCAGCGCATTGAGCACCATTAAAATATCGGTAACATTGGCGGCTTTATTGTCTTTATTGGCCACAAGCCAATCATTAAGAGAGACGTCGCTAGTGATATCGGTGGTTTGTAAAAGTGGCACAAGGGCCAATGATGGAACATCCGTTGGCTTATCGAGCGGGGCGTTTAAATTTTCCAACCACTGATTTGCGGCTTCTGTTTGGTTATGCACAATAAATAGCGCAATAAAACGCTGCTGCCTTGTAAGCGGGCTTTGCCCTGCATCCATGCCCGATAAAATTTTTGTGGCCAGCAGGGCCAAGGGTGTTGCTTGTTGTGCGGGCGTGAGGCTACGCACATATCTATCGAGCAGCACCACTGTTTCGGCCGATGTGGCCGAGCTGGCTTGCCGCCACCAGGTGGCCCGCAATTGTGCTGCACGCGTGGCGGGCGGTAATTTTTGCAGCCGCTCTTCTGGCAGCGGGGTGATGGCGCTATAAGTTTCGGCCAGCTGTGCTGCGGGCTGTAAATCAAACAAGGTTGCGGCCTCGCTTGCTGGCACAAGATTGGCTGCCTCTATCGGCCAAAGCGCCAAAGCCTGCTGCACGGCCTTTGGTGTTGTAAGCGGCAGCGCACCAGGGGCTTGCCCGCTCATACGCCACAGCGCCAAAGTTTCTGGCAGGCTGGGGCTGATTTTTTTGGGCCAAACAAGTTTTTGTCCGGCGGCCAAAGCATCGGCCCATTCAACAAATAAATTTTCGTCGGCTGATGCTTTTGTTTTAGCCATTTGCTCGCGCAAGACATCTAAATGCAAAATAGCTTCGGCGGCGCGCTGCGTATGCAACAAGCAAATGATTTTTACCCGCGCCCAAAAATCACTTTTATAATTATTTTTATTTTGGGCAATTTGCTCTTGCCAATCGGGGCAATGTTTATCGAATGGAGCCGTAAATAACTGTGCCGCAGCGATAAGCTCGTGTGCCGCAGCCGGCGCCGTTGTTGGCGGGGCAACCGCGAGCAGCGCTTCAGCGCCGGCAACATGGCCCATAGCCAGCAGCGCTTTGAGGCGCGGCAAAAATACCCCTTCAGCACCATCCATTGGCGGCGCCGCCGCGCTCAGCAACAAGCGCCGTTGCAAATCGCGCAAAGTGGGCGAGGTGTTGGCCGCAGGCAGACGCTGCAAAAAATCAATCAGCTGGGCTTTGTTTAAACCCTGCCATAATGTATCGGGTAAAGCGCCGCCCCCCTCTTGCAAAATGCCATAAGCCTCTTGCGCTTTCAAATCGGCCAAGGGCGCGCTGGCAACAGGCGCATCATCAATCACCACCGGCAAAATCGGCTCGGCCACGCCTTGGGCATAAGCTTGGGTGGACGCACCCAAAAACCAAGCAAGGGGCAAGGCCCAAAAGAGGGAGCGCATCATGGGCTGATAATTTGCGTGATGTTGGCAGGTTTGGGGCTGAGGTCAACAAAGCCCAAAACAATAACCGCCAGCACCAAGCACCCACCCAGAGCCGCCACAAGAATTACTGGCCAACGCATTTTTCACCTCGTCAGAACCCATCGATTTTGCCAACCGCCTTTACGGTTGTTTTATAGGCTATCATATAGCATATTCGCAGCATGATAAAAACTGACAGCTATTATCACCCCACGCGCACGATTGTGCTGGTTGGCATGATGGGTGCCGGTAAAAGCTCGATTGGCCGCCGTTTAGCGCGCGAGCTGGGGCTGCCCTTCTATGATTCCGATGTCGAAATTGAAAAGGCCGCAGGCTATAGCATTGCCGAATTATTCAATCGCTTTGGTGATGCTGAGTTTCGGGCGGGCGAGCGGCGGGTGGTGGGGCGGCTGTTGCGGGAAATGCCGCTGCATGTGTTAGCAACCGGCGGCGGCGCCTATGCCGATGAAGAAACCCGCGCGGCCATCAAAGAATTTGGCTGGTCGGTATGGCTACGCGCTGACCTTGATATATTGGTTGGCCGCACCAGTCGCCGTATGGAGCACCGCCCTATTTTGCAACAAGGTGACCCGCGCGATATTTTGGCGGGATTGCTGGAGCAACGTAACCCGCTTTATGCCGAGGCCGATGTCACCGTCGATACCGGCGATCGCCCAGCCGAGCAAACTGTGCGCGAAGTGATTGAGGGCCTGCACGCTTTCGAGCGCAAACGCCATGGCTGAAGCATTAGCCATATCTGCTCATCAGCAGTTTGTGCAGAGTCAGTATTTTTTGGGCGAGGATTTTTCTGCAGCGCTCACAGATTTTTTTACAAAGGCCAATACGGCCCACTCGGCCTTATGGCTGGTTGATGCAAATCTACCGCCCGCTTTTATACAAAAATGGCAAGATATCTTCGCCCAGCATGGCTGCACCACCAAACACACGCTGCGCCTTGCAGGTGGCGATGAGGCCAAAACAGCAGCGCAACTTATGCGCTGTTTAGAAGAGTTCTTGGCGCATCAGCCAGAGCGCAATACAGTGTTTGTTGCCGTTGGTGGCGGCGCTATCGGCGATTTAGGCGGCCTATGCGCTAGTCTGTTATTGCGCGGTTTGCCTTTGGTGCAAATCCCTACCACTATTCTGGCGATGGTCGATAGCGCCATTGGCGGCAAAACTGCCATTAATAGCCAATATGGCAAAAACCTTATCGGCTGCTTTTACCCGCCCAGACTTACTCTGGCCGACCTCAGCGCGCTGCAAAGCCTGCCCTTGCGCGAATGGCGCTGCGGCTTTGCTGAGATTGTTAAAGCGGCCTTACTGACGGGTGGTGAATTATGGCAGTTGGTGCAAGCGCACGCGCACAGTTGGCCGCACAGCTCTGCCTTACAGACAATATTATTATTGGCCGCCAAAGCTAAAATTGACATTGTGCAGCGTGACCCAACCGAACAGGGCGAGCGTATCACCCTTAATCTTGGGCATAGCATTGCCCATGCGCTAGAAACACTCAGCCACTATGATGGCCGCCTTTTGCATGGCGAGGCCGTAGCACTTGGCTTGCTGGTTGAAACAGCCTATGCCGTAAAACTCGGCCTTTGCCCGCCAGCGTTGCTTGAGACCATAAAAAATATTTTGCAAGCAGCTCACCTGCCCACACAAATCCCCCGCGAGCTTGCAGTACCTGAGAAAATTATTGGCATCATGGGCAACGATAAAAAGAACAGCCATGGCCAGATAAGGCTGGTGCTGTTGCGCGATATTGCTCAAACAGAGATTATCAGCAACCCAAACCCAAACTTACTGGCCGACAGCATTAACGATTTTGCATCAGCCGATAAGGTTTAGGCTGCTCAAATTCATTTACACTATTAGCTTTAACGGGTGGTTTATCGTCAAAGCCCACAGACGCAGACGCAGCAGATTTATTGGGGCCAGATTTATTGGGGGCCAACTTATGAGGCGCAAAGCTCTGACTGCTGCGCACATAAGGCGCATGATGCATACGGTGCGGTAAAATACGCCCGCCCATGCCTAAATTTTGGCCCAGATTTGTGCCATGACCAACCGCCCTATGACCATCATCTGTGGCAGCGGCGCGAAAATAGCTCATGATAAAGACGCGGATAGCGGCCGTTAAAGATGTATCAGGGTGCTTACGGTCGGCAACGCTGCTGCACACCTCATGCACCGAGCGGCGCTCGCGTTTACAAATTTCGTTAAGGGCGGCCCACATTTCTGGCTCAAGCCGCACTGAAGTGCGCCTGCCACTGACGGTAACATTGCGTATAACAAGTGTGCTGCTCCGCCGTGCGTCATCGTCATCAGACATTGCAGGTGCCGCTAAAGCGGGCTTAACCAGGGCAACATCTGTGTTTAGATGTTTTTCTTGGTCGGTAGGCTTGGTCATGAACACTCCTTGTTCTGAAATAAGGGTCCTGAATAAGGGCCGAACGGCAAAAGATGGCAAAATACCCGTGCGCGCTTCAAGTGGTAACTTAAACTCGACACAGATATTTTACAGTGAAGGAAATAAATATGACGCACACCAGAATTACAACCGAAGGTTTTATGGCAAGTCGTAACAAAAAATGCAAGCATTACTCTATCGTCAGTTGTGTTGCGCCATGCAATTCGCACGAATATTTCACAATTTTGACGTGTAAGCATACCTTAATAGGCGTGCAGCAATTTAATTATGATTAAAAATCAATTAACTGCGTCGCTTCAAGGTAAATACAGTCTTAGCTCGCACAAAAGCACTCGATGATTCGCGCAAAAAATCAGAAAATTTTTTCAGAAAATTTCTTAGCTATTTTTTTCATCTGGTGCGTGTAAACGCAAACTGAGCGCATGGATCTTGTGACGCATTTCCTCGGCCAGCACTTGATGTATCAGCCTTTGTCTTTCTAGCCGCGATTGGCCAATAAATGCCGCCGAGATTATCTGTAAGGCAAAGTGACTTTCACCACCCGCAGGCGCACCCGCATGGCCCGCATGACGGGCCGACTGATCTTCAATATCGATATGCGCATCTGGCAAAGCGGCTAAAAGCTTGTTTTTGATGATGTCCAGCATCTTCATCGAATAAACTCCAAAAAAAATTTACCGAAAAGCCGACTTAAAGCCTTGTTCTTTAACAGCTTTGCACGATAATAACGACATGCGCAACGGCAACAATCAGACCGACCCCTACGCCTTTTGGGAAAAACAGCCCAAAACGGGTGCGCGCGCCTGCGATTGCCCGGGCTGCACGGCTGAAGGCGAGTATCGCGCCCCTAAATCGGCGCAGCAATTGCGCGAATATTATTGGTTCTGCCTTGATCATGTGCGCCAATATAACGACAGCTGGGATTATTATGCCGGCAGGCCCGCTTACGAGGTCGAGCAAGACATCCGCGATAGCACCGTGTGGGAGCGCCCCACTTGGCCCATGGGCACTTGGCGGGCTTGGGAACGCGACCTGCGGCGCATGGCCAAAGAATGGCGCGCCGGACAAGATGCCGCTGAAAGCACTGCGCCCGAGCAACCGCTAGCCGGCTGGAGCAAGGCCGAAAAAGAAGCGCTGGCAACTTTGCAGCTTTCGCCGCCCGTTACCATCGAGCGCGTCAAAAGCCGCTATTTGGCGCTGGTAAAGCTCTATCATCCAGATATTCACCACACCGCCTCACCGATGGATAAGGCCGTGGTGGAAGAAAAATTAAAAATGGTCAATGATGCTTTTACATTATTAAAAGCCAAATTCAAAAGCGAGAAGTAAGCATGACACTGCCCCACACTGCCAACTCCAGCCATAACGCACAAACCCTGCCTGATATTCGCGTATCGGTGCAGCAAACTTTCGGCATTGAGAGCAAATGGGATGTGCCCGCCTTCAGCCACGCCCCGTCCGAGCATGTGCCCGCTATTGATGAGAGCTACCGCTTTGACCCCGCCACCACCCTCGCCTTGCTCACTGGCTTTGCTCATAATCGGCGGGTGCTGGTCAGCGGCTATCATGGCACTGGCAAATCAACCCACATAGAGCAAGTGGCCGCAAGGCTGAACTGGCCGTGCATTCGTATCAATTTAGATAGCCATGTCAGCCGCATCGACCTTATCGGCAAGGATGCGATTGTGCTAAAAGATGGTCAGCAAATTACCGAATTTCGTGAAGGGTTGCTGCCCTATGCGCTGCAACATCCCTGCGCTTTAGTGTTTGACGAATATGATGCCGGTAGGCCCGATGTTATGTTTGTTATTCAGCGCGTGCTCGAGGTTGATGGCAAGCTAACCTTGCTTGATCAAAACCGCGTGCTGCACCCGCACCCCGCTTTTCGCTTGTTTGCTACAGCCAATACGGTGGGTCTTGGCGATACCAGCGGGCTTTATCATGGCACGCAGCAGCTTAACCAAGGGCAGATGGATCGCTGGCATTTAGTGGTGCAGCTGAACTATCTGGCGCACGAGCAGGAATGCGCCATCATCGCCGCCAAAGTGCCGCATTATGGTAAAAACGCTGAAGGCAAAACACAAATTGAGCAAATGGTGCGGCTGGCCGCGCTGACGCGGCAGGGCTTTATCAATGGCGATATTTCGACGGTGATGTCGCCGCGCACAGTCATTAGCTGGGCCGAAAATGCGCGGCTATTTGATAATATGGCGCTGGCTTTTCAACTGACCTTTCTGAATAAGTGCGACGAGCTCGAGCGCCCCATCATTGCCGAATATTATCAGCGCTGTATGGGTGTTGAACTAAGCGCCGCATGAGCAAAGCTGAAACACCAAACGAGCGCTACAAACGCAGCACCGGTGGCTTGGTGCGCACGCTCGCCGGCAAACAAGAGCTGGCTGTTACTTTTGCCGAAGGGCCGCAAAGCCTGCCCACAGCACAACGCGTGGGCAGCAATTCCCCTGATAATACCGTGCGCCTGCCCGCGCCCAACAAGCTTGATGCAGCAACGCTGGCCATAACCCGCGGCGCTGCCGATGCGGTGGGGCTGCGCATAAAATATCATAATGCGGCTTTGCATCAGGCGCTGCAACCAAACGAGGCCGCAGCCAGCGCTGCTTTTACCGGCCTTGAAGAAGCGCGTATTGAGGCTTTGGGTGCCAGCGCCATGCGCGGCGTTGGCCAAAATCTGGCTGCCCAGCTTGATGAGCAAATTCGCAGCAGTGGCTTTGGCCGCAGCACGCAACAACAGCCCGAGCAACTCGCCAGCGTGTTAAAAGCGTGGTTGTTGCAAGAGGCGGGTCACGCCACACTCGGGCCCGATGCCACGCAGCTTTTATCGCACTGGCACACCACGCTGAAAGAAAAAGCCTCGCCACTATTGCCAAAGCTGCAGCAAAGCCTTGGCAATCAGCGTGAGTTTGCGAAAGCGGCCGAGGATGTGCTGATAGCACTTGAAACAATGAGCCGTGCCCCACAGCAAGCCCAACCCGAGGACGCACCCGACACCGAGCAAGACGGCGAACAAACCGACGATAGCCAACAATCCGAGCCACAAGGCGGCGGCGAGCCCGAGCAAAAACAACAAGAAGCCAGCGCCGACCCCAATGGCGATCAGCAAGCCCAGCAAGAAAGCGCCGAACAACAAAATGCCGAGCTGAGCGACACCGAGGCGCAAGATGCAGCACGCCCGCCGCAGCGTCGGCCCGAGCCAAAAAATAGCGGCGATAACAGCGCCTATAAAGCCTTCACCACCAAATACGACCAAATTGTTATGGCCGAAGATTTAGCCGACACAGCTGAGCTTGATCGTTTACGGCAATATCTTGATCGCTCGGTAGCGCAGCATCAGCAAACCGTGGCGCGGCTGGCCAATAAATTACAGCGCAAATTGCTAGCGCAGCAAAAACGCAGCTGGCAGTTTGATTTAGAAGAAGGCCTGCTCGACACAGGCCGCCTTGCGCGCATTATCGGCAACCCGCTTACGCCACTCTCATTTAAGCAAGAAAAACCGGCCAATTTTCGTGATACGGTGGTGACCCTGCTTATCGATAATTCGGGCTCAATGCGTGGGCGGCCCATTGCCACTGCGGCCATTTGTGCCGATATTTTAGCGCGCACACTCGAGCGCTGCGCCGTCAAAACCGAAGTTTTAGGTTTTACCACCAAAGCGTGGAAAGGCGGGCAAGCCCGCGAAAATTGGGTGCAAGCCGGCAAGCCCGCGGCGCCTGGCCGGCTCAATGATTTGCGCCATGTCATTTATAAACCAGCCGATGCGCCCTATCGCCGCGCACGGCGTAATTTAGGCCTTATGCAAAAAGAGGGTCTGCTTAAAGAAAATATCGATGGTGAGGCTTTGCTATGGGCCAGCCAAAGGCTGCTGGCCCGCCCTGAAGAGCGGCGCATTTTACTGGTTATCAGCGATGGTGCGCCTGTTGATGACAGCACCCTTTCAACCAACAAGGGCGATTACCTCGATCGGCACTTGCGGCAGGTGATTGGCCAAATTGAAGGCGCCAACCAGATAGAACTCATTGCCATTGGCATTGGTCATGATGTGACCAAATTTTATCGCCGCGCTGTCACCATCCAAGATGCCGAGCAGCTGGCGGGCGCCATGATAGATAAATTAGCCGAGCTGTTTACTGATGAAAATCAGCATAGCCCAAATCGGCAAAAACAGCGCAGCGCACAAGCACCCAGAACGGGTCAAGGCCGCAGCTATTGAAAGCTCCAGCTAATCAGCCCCGATTAGTCAGCAAGCGTGCGGGCATTATCGATGATTAATTTATAAATCTCGGCCAGATAATCTTCGGGCTTCATACGGCCAAAAGGCATATTTTGCAGCATAAAGTTTATTAGCTTATCATTGGCTTTGGCGGGCACCAGCCGATAACCCGCTTTGGTTAATGCGGCCAAGGCCGCACTGGCCTGCTTGCTGTAATCTTCGTTAAACCAGCTATTATCGGCACTTTTAATGGCAAGAGCCATAATTTCGGCGGGGTCGCGCATGGATACTCCGAATCTATAAATTGCCGAATGAGTGTATGAAAATAATGGCGCTATTGAAAGCCACTCTTTGCCACGGCTATAGTTTAAGTGGAGATAAAAATGAACACTGCCGATTTAGACGCAAGCTTTTTAGATAATGCCAAAATGGTAACGGGCAGCACCGATTATTTTATTGATGCAAAGCACCTGCGCGTCACCGAAATTTACCGGCCAAGATACCAAGCCATGTATGGCGCCAATGAATATGCGAAGCCCGCCATCCTCACTCATTTTGATTTTCGCTTACAGCAGATGCAGACCGTTTTTGCACCCAATTTTGATGCATCAAATAGCTATGTTTTTCAGTACCAGCGTGATGGTGGCGTTGCCATTGGTTTTAGCGCCATACAATTTGCCGATATTAAAGATAAACCGCTGCAAGAGCGCATCAGCGCCATGGCCAAAAAACTAAACACCACCGACCCCTTCCCGCCGCCAGAGCCAACAAAACCACCGCTCAGCTTACGCGACCAATATCTAGGCGCGCCAAAATCTGGCCCAAAATCTGGCTAATCCGGTCTCTTGGTTTTAGTCGCTATTTTAGCCAAAGCGGGATTTTGCGGCCCAACATATCTTCAATAAAATCTTTTTGAAAATTTAAAAAGAAAGCGTAATCGCCCCGAATGAGGTTGCGGCTTGCCGCACCAACATTGATGTTGCGCTCAAGGGTTTGAAACCACTCTATTGTTGCGGCATCCGGGTTAGGGAAAAGATGCACCGGATACCCGCCCTTATTGCAAAGCCCCACAGCGGGCGCCTTGCTATCGTTGCGCTTGTCATCGGCACTGAGCCAATCAACAAAACAGCCTGAGCCCTCATTGGCATGCGGCAATGCCATTGATGCGGCCTCAAGCGGCAGGCCAGCAAAGCTGAGTATCTCGCTTGCGACACGTGGCCAATTTTGCAGCATTTCTTCAAAGATGATGATTTTCACCTGCTCGCGTGGGAAGTAATGAAATAATTTGGGCAAATAATGGCTATACCAACTTTGCGTGAGATAAAGCGGCCGCGGAAAAGCGCTGTGATGAGCGATGGTCTCTTGCGGGGGCGATTGTTGCAGCGCCTCTTGCAAATTACGGTTTTCTTGCAGGTAATTGACGCTGTGCCAATAAGCCGAGACAGTGCGCGCCCAAGGCTCGCGCAAGCTTACCAAAATTTTTGCCTCAGGGTTTACCGCTGCCAAATTTTTAAGTGCATATTCATAGAAAAGCCAATCAGGATGGGCTTCAAAAATAATGTTGGTGGGCCCGCCATTATAATGACGATAATTATAAGAAAGATGGCGCAACCAACCCGCGCTATGGTTATCAGGGTCAAGATAATATCTTATTTCATCTTCACGGGCGCGCAGCACGCCCGGCACTTGCCCAAACCAACGCCATAAAGATTTACTGCCCGCCTTTGGCACACCCACATGAAAAAAATTAGGCTTGAGCATTTTAGGGCTGTGCGCTGTTGTGGTGGACTTGTCGGGCGCTGGCTGGCAGCGCTCTCTCTAAATGGGGCTTAAGCCTGCCTGTTATGGCTAAAGCAAACATCCGAAAATCGCTGATGAGCGACCAAAGCGGATGGGTAAAAGTAGCAGGTTTATTGCGCTCGATAAAAAAGTGGCTGCCCCACGCTGGCGCATAACCCGCAATGGGCAAAGCCAAAAGCAGCCACGGATTTGCAACAGACGCCGCAGCCAAGGCAATAACACTGGCTGTGCCCAAATAATGCCAAGCCCGCGTACTGGGCTGAGCATGCTCTTGCAAATAGTAATCCCAGAACTGAGCGTATGTTTTTATACGGCTTGGCATAGCGAGACTATGTTCTTTCTGTTCTTTATAGACGTAAGTCCTAAAAACCTATATTTAAAGCTATATTTATTTGCAGCTATAAACAAGAGGGGTCTTATGGCTTACAAAATTGCCGTTGTGGGCGCCACAGGGAATGTCGGGCGCGAAATTTTACAGATTTTGGCCGAGCGCGAATTTCCGGCAAAAGAGGTTTATGCGCTGGCGTCTGATCGTTCGGCGGGTAGCCAAGTCAGCTTTGGTGAAGACCATGAGCTGACTGTGCAAAGCCTTGATAAGTTCGATTTTAAGGGTGTTGATATTGTTTTAAGCTCACCTGGGGCTAAAATCTCGGCCGAATTTGCGCCAAGGGCTGCGGCCGCAGGCGCGATTATTATCGACAACACCAGCCATTTTCGTATGGACCCCGATGTGCCGCTGATTGTGCCCGAGGTCAATGCCCACGCTCTGGCCGATTATAAAAAACGCCGCATTATTGCCAACCCCAATTGCTCGACTATTCAGATGGTGGTGGCGCTCAAGCCGCTGCATGATTTTGCTAAAATCAAACGGGTGGTGGTTTCTACCTATCAATCGGTCAGTGGCGCTGGCCGTGAAGCGATGGATGAGTTGTTTCGGCAAACACGGGGTATTTATGTTAATGACCCCATCGTTAAAGAGCATTTCACCAAACAAATCGCTTTTAATGTTATCCCGCATATTGATGTGTTTATGGATGATGGTAACACCAAAGAAGAATGGAAAATGGTGGTTGAAACCAAAAAAATCATCGACCCCAAAATTAAAGTTGTGGCCACTTGTGTGCGCGTACCGGTCTTTATTGGCCATAGCTGCTCGATTAATGTCGAGTTTGAAAATGATATCAGCGCCGATGACGCGCGGCGTTTGCTGCGTGATGCGCCCGGCGTTGGCTTGGTCGATCACAGGGCCGATGAGGGCTATGTCACCCCCGTAGAATGTGTGGGCGAAGACAAGGTTTATGTCAGCCGCATCCGTGAGGACAGCACCGTTGAAAATGGCCTGCAATTATGGGTGGTGGCTGATAATTTGCGTAAGGGCGCTGCGCTCAATGCCGTGCAAATTGCCGAGGCACTGGTTAAAAATCACCTAAGCCATTAACCGCTAAGGGGCTGGCAGGCCTATATTTATTTGCAGGTTACTGGCCGCTGCCCCGTTGCCATTGGCCGAACTCGTGCTATCTTATGGGCATAACTTTAGCCGTAACCTCTTGGGGTGACTTTTATGTCCGATACAAAAACGGATAAGACCGAACCAATGTCCGCCTCTATGCGCCCTTTATCGCCGCATTTGCAGGTCTATCGCTGGCAAATAACCATGGCGCTGTCTATTTTGCACCGCGCAACTGGCATTGCTTTATCGGCAGGGGCGCTCATGCTGGTTTGCTGGCTTTGGGCCGCCGCCAGTGGTGAAGCGGCCTATAACCAAGTGCATAGCTTTTTAGCCTCACCCTTGGGCTTGTTTATGCTGCTGGGCTGGAGCTGGTCATTTTTTTATCATTTATGCGCGGGCTTGCGCCACTTGCTGTGGGATACGGGCGCGGCCTTAGATATTCCAAATGTTTATCGCACCGGTTATGCGGTGGTTGCGGCCTCTTTTTTATTAACCGCCGCCACTTGGCTGTGGGC
Organism: Rickettsiales bacterium; assembly: GCA_027485855.1. Classification (GTDB taxonomy): domain Bacteria; phylum Pseudomonadota; class Alphaproteobacteria; genus JAIXQD01. The sequence goes on from JAIXQD010000021.1 coordinate 147,452, forward strand.
GTGGAGCTAGTCTTATGAAAAACCCTACCGATTTCCGCACGCCGCTGGCTCGCGTTCGTCATTTAGGCTCGGCCAAAGAGGGCACCGCCCATTGGTGGGGCATGCGCCTCTCCTCACTCGCTTTAGTGCCGCTGTGCCTTTATTTGTTGGCGGGGCTGATGTGCCTGATGGCCGCACCCTATGCCGAAGTTATCGCCTGGGTTGCCAAGCCCCATAACGCCGTCATGCTGGGCTTGCTGATTGTGGTGATGTTCCACCATATGGCGCATGGGCTGCAAGTGATTGCTGAAGATTATTTGCACCATGAGGGCGTAAAAATGGCCGCACTCATTACGATAAAATTCCTATCCTTTGCGGCAGCGGCGCTTGGCCTGTTTGCCGTGCTTAAAATCGCCTTCGGAGCTTAACATGACCAGCAGCTACCAAATAACCGAGCATGTGTACGATGTGGTGGTGGTGGGTGCCGGTGGGGCTGGCTTGCGTGCCACTTTTGGCCTTGCTGAAAAAGGCCTCAAAACCGCCTGCATCAGTAAGGTTTTCCCCACACGCTCGCACACCGTTGCCGCCCAGGGCGGTATTTCGGCCGCATTGGGCAATATGGGGCAAGATGACTGGCGCTGGCATATGTACGACACCATTAAAGGCTCGGACTGGCTTGGCGACCAAGACGCCATCGAATATATGTGCAAAGAGGCCATTCCCGCCATTATTGAGCTAGAGCATTATGGCGTGCCGTTTAGCCGCACTGCTGCTGGCAAAATCTATCAACGCGCCTTTGGTGGCATGACCACCGAGTTTGGCAAAGGCATTGCTTATCGCACCTGTGCTGCCGCCGACCGCACCGGTCATGCCATTTTACACACGCTTTATCAGCAGAGCCTGAAACATCAAGCTGAGTTTTTTATCGAGTATTTCGCCCTCGACCTTTTAATGGACGAACAGGGCACCTGCCGTGGTGTCGTGGCCTGGAACCTTGATGATGGCAGCATCCATGTGTTTCGCGCGCAAAGCGTGGTGCTGGCCACAGGCGGTTATGGCCGTGCTTATTTCTCTTGCACCTCGGCCCATACCAGTACGGGCGATGGTAACGCCATGGTGTTGCGCGCGGGCCTACCGCTGCAAGATATGGAGTTTGTACAATTTCACCCAACCGGTGTTTATGGCGCAGGCTGCCTCATTACCGAGGGCGTGCGCGGCGAAGGCGGTTATCTGACCAACAGCAAGGGCGAGCGCTTTATGGAACGCTACGCCCCCTCAGCCAAAGACCTTGCCAGCCGCGATGTGGTGAGCAGAGCTATGACCATTGAAATTCGTGAGGGTCGCGGCGTTGGCAAAGAAAACGACCATATCAATTTGCATCTTGAGCATCTCGACCCCAATGTCATTCATGAGCGCCTACCCGGCATTGCCGAAACCGCGCGCATTTTTGCGGGCGTTGATGTAACGCGCCAACCCATTCCGGTGTTGCCCACGGTGCATTACAATATGGGCGGCATTCCCACCAATTATAAAACCGAGATGGTCAAGCCCGATGGCCAAGGCGGCATGAGTGTGGTGCCGGGGCTTATGGCGGTGGGCGAAGCTGCTTGTGTAAGCGTGCATGGTGCTAATCGCCTTGGCTCTAACTCGCTGCTTGACCTTGTGGTGTTTGGCCGGGCATGTGCCTTACGCTGTGCCGAAACCATAAAGGCCGGCGCCAAACATGCGCCACTGCCCAAAGCTGCGCTTGATGATATTTTAGCGCGGTTTGATGCGCGGCGTTTTTCAAAGGGCGAGATGCGCCCCGCGGCCCTGCGGCTTGAAATGCAAAAAACCATGCAAAATAATTGCGCGGTGTTTCGTAGCGGTGATGTGTTGCAAGAAGGCCAGAAAAAAATTCAGGCCAGTTTTGCTAAACGCGACCAGCTGGGCACCACCGACCGCTCGCTGATTTGGAACAGCGAATTGGTGGAAACCCTCGAGCTTGATAATTTGCTTTATCAGGCCGTGGCCACCGTTGAAAGTGCGCTGCACCGCACGGAAAGCCGCGGTGCCCACGCACGGGAAGATTTTCCTAACCGCGACGACGACCACTGGCTTAAGCACAGCCTCATTACCGTCAGCGATAGCGGCGCCGTAAAAATGGGCGAGCGCCCTGTTTGCCTCACCACGCTCACCACTGAAGTGGAAGCGGTGCCACCCAAAGCCCGCGTTTACTAGGAGATCGCCATGGTTGAACTTGCCCTGCCCGCAAACTCAAAAATTGGCAAAGGCCAAACCCACCCAGCGCCGCCACAAGCCACGCGCACCAAAACGGTCAATATCTATCGCTGGAACCCGGATGACGGACAAAACCCGCGTATCGATACCTATGTGATCGACCTTGATCAATGCGGCCCCATGGTGCTGGATGCGCTGGTGCATATTAAAAACGACCGCGATGGCACGCTCACTTTCCGGCGCTCTTGCCGTGAGGGCATTTGCGGCTCATGCGCCATGAATATTGATGGCACCAACACGCTGGCCTGCACCAAAGCCATTAACGATGTGAAGGGTGAGCTGAATATTTACCCCTTGCCACATATGGCTGTGGTGAAAGATTTGGTGCCCGACCTCAACACTATTTACGCCCAATATAACAGCATTGAGCCATGGCTTAAAAGCGACACCCCCGCGCCCGAGCGTGAGCGCAAACAAAGCCCTGAAGAGCGCGCCAAACTTGATGGCCTTTATGAATGTATTTTATGCTTCTGCTGCTCAACCGCCTGCCCCAGCTATTGGTGGAATGGCGATCGTTATTTGGGGCCGGCTATTTTGCTGCAAGCCTATCGCTGGATTGCTGACAGCCGCGATGATGCCACCGGCGCCCGCCTCGATAATCTGGAAGACCCCTTTAGGCTTTATCGTTGCCACACAATTTTAAACTGCACCAAAACATGCCCCAAAGGACTAAACCCCGCCAAGGCGATTGCTGAAATCAAAAAGCTGATGGTGGAGCGGCGCTAAAACCTAGCCGCTGGCTATTGTTGAGGTGTTTTTGGCTGGCGTTGTTGACGCCGCCAATCCCACGGTGTTTCAAAAGTGCCGGCCCAAGCGCCCGCTTGCACGGCCTGCGCCTCTTGCTCTTGCACGATATAACGCAGCGAATATCGCCGATAAGCCAAGGCCCAGCCCTGCTGCACCATTTGCGCATTGATATCATTTTGCCCAACAAAACATATGGCAAGATGACGGCGGTAACGGTCAAGGCCTGAGCTTTGGCAGGTTACGGGCGCATCGCCAATGATAAGCCGCAAAGCCTCGGTGGCCGCCTCGCCACAGCGCCATGATTGACCATAAAAATCGCAGCTTTGCCGCTTTTCAAATGCGTCAATACCATCAAGGCGAATAGACTGGCCTTGAATATTCAGTGTGTCGCCATCAACAACGCGGGCGCTGCCGGTAATTTCTTCGGCATTGGCTTGTGCTGCGCTCAGCAAAGCTGCCGCACTTAAAGCAAAGGCAGCGAACAGGCGTTGTGGTTTGGCGCGGTTATTTTTTAATTGATGCATGCGCGCTTTTAGCAAGATTAATTATTTTTAACAAAACAATTCTGCTGCGGAAAAAATCAACTTTCGGTGGAAATGCTGATTTCTCAGCCGGTTAGTCATGTCCGGTTTTTTACACTTAGGCTTATTTTCGCGGTATAATGCGTCATAGGAGGTGCGTTATGGCACAGTGTCAAATGTGTAGTCGTCAATCATGGTTATTGCAGGTGAGCAGCCATGGCCTCTGCAAATCCTGTGAGGCGATTTATAGCCACGATGTAAAACAGCATATGGCGACGATAAAATCGGCCTTAGCCGCACTTACGCGTGGTGGCCCGCTGATGGGGCAACTCAGCCGCTGCGAATTGGCTGGCGCTGCCGCCGCAGCCCTCGCGCGCTATGAGCAATTTGGGCTAAGTATTGGTGGTGTTTCGCCTGGCGCTTTGCTGGGAGAGCTTGCCCAACGTAAGCAGGAAATTATTCAGCGCGAGCTAAACCAGCAAGTGCAGCAGGCCCGCTTAAAGGCCAGCACGGTGCAATCGCCCAGCAAACAGCGCGCACAAATGCACAAGGTTTTGGCCTATGCTGAAATGCTTAAAAGTACCATACCCGATACTGAATTTGTCGATAAGTTTATCCGCGAGCTCCGCGCCGAACTTGATCAGCAGCGACTGAAACACGAAGTCGCAGGTGCCGATAATTTGCTGCGGGCGGGCAATACTAAGCGCGCGCTGGCGGCCTATTATGAGGCGCTGCATTTGCTGATGGGCGACTCGGTTGATGACCGCCTGCAAGGCGCCATGGTAGCCCACATTAAAGCACAAATTGCGCAACTGGGCGGTGATTTAGACCATGATATGCGTGGGCCAAATATGGCGCCCAAAGCCGAGCTTATCAACGAGTAAGCCGCACGCTATAGGCCGCCATCATCTTGGCTGGCCCAATCAACCGGCGGGCCCAAAATTTTTATGGCTGTGCCAAAAACATGCGCCTCATAAACGGGAATGTCGGCATATTTGCCGCGCGGTATAGTATAGCGCACAATATTATATTGCGCATGAATCACCGCATCAGCGCCAACCGCCACTGCTTGCTCTTGTAAGGTGCGGCTGGCACGCAGAGTGGCTTCAGTGGGGTTAATCGGCTGGCCCGGCTCGGCCTGATACACGGCAAAAGCCCGCAACGTATCTAAAATAGCGTAGCGATAACGCACCTCGCCAGTAATGATGCGGATGCTATGAATGCGCTTTTGCCGCTCTTGCTCGGCTCTGCGCATTTGCTCGGATTCGTGCAGGCGCTGTTGCTCGCGCAACGCCTCTTGCGCTTTGGCTTGAGCGCGGGCATCGCGCATTTTGCGCAATTGCTCATTGATACCGTCAAACATATGTCGATTATGACAAAGGCTGATTAACAAAGCCCGAATGACAAATTTCGATGATTTTCTCGGGGGTTAGGCCTTGCGCGCGCAATTGCTGCAAGCTTTGTGCGCCATCACGCTTCGAAAAACGCACCCCTGCTTTATTTAACAGCAACCCATGATGATGATATTGCGGCACCGGCAAATGCAGCAAGGCCTGCAACAAACGGTGCGTATGTGTGGCGCTAAACAAATCTTGCCCGCGCGTGACCAAGTTAATGCCTTGCAGAGCATCATCAACCACCACCGATAAATGATAGCTGGTTGGCACATCTTTGCGTGCTAGCACAATATCGCCCAATATTTCGGGCTGTGCGTCTTGCGTGCCTTGGGCTTTGTCATGCCATGTGAGTTTGCCGCTGATTTTTAGCGCCTGCGCTACATCAAGCCGCCAGCAAAATTCGGGCTGCTGCGCGGATTTGCTGGCTCTTGCGGCAGAGCTTAAATGCCGGCAAGTGCCGGGGTAAATCGGGCTCTCATTGGCGTGCGGCGCATAGCCCATGGCGGCAAGCTCGGCGGCTATGTCTTTGCGGCTGCAAAAACACGGATAAACCACACCAAGCTTTTGCAGCTGCTGTAAGGCTGCTTGGTAATCTGCCATATGCTGCGATTGCACCCGCACGGGCTTTGGCCAACTTAGCCCCAGCCAGGTAAGATCTTGCAGAATGGCCGCTTGATATTCTGGCCTGCAACGGGCGGGGTCGATATCCTCAATGCGTAACAAAAAGCACGTTCCGGCCTGTGCCGCAAACAGCGCACTATAAGCATGACCCAAATGAAGCAAGCCGGTTGGGCTTGGCGCAAAGCGCGTGACAATTTCTGACATTCTGGCATTGTATGCCAAATTTTACGGAGACAAAATATGCGCCCCACAGATTCACGCCTGACCGGCCCCAGATTTATTCCGCCGCAAGCACAAAACCTGCTGGTTTTGCTGCATGGCTATGGCGCTGACGGCAATGATCTGTTTGGCCTGGCGGCAGAGCTAAAACCACATTTGCCCCACACCGCCATTATCTCGCTTGATGCACCAGAAGCAGGCGAGATGGGTTATGGCCGCCAATGGTTTAGTTTAGCCGGCTGGGGCGGCGCCGACACATTAGCGCAAGTGGCCGCACGCATTCCGGCAGCTCAAGACAAACTTATGCATGAAATCAACAGCCTAATGGCCGAGTTTAATGTAAAGCCCGAGCGCACGGCTTTGCTGGGTTTTTCGCAAGGCTGCATGATGGCTTTACAAGTTGGTTTAAGAATGCCCCACCAATGTGCTGGAATTATTGGCTTTAGCGGACTGCTTGCCGCGCCGCAAACTTTAAGCCATGAGCTTAAAGCTAAGCCGCCTGTTTTGCTGATTCATGGCACAGCCGATGAGGTTGTACCCTATAGCGCCTTGCGCGAGGCTGAAGCCGCGCTGCTGGCCTTAGACATACAAGTAACCGCCATCTCTCGGCCCGGGCTTGGGCATGGCATTGATGGCGTAGGGTTATCTGCCGCGGTGGCATTTCTACAGAAAAACTTTAAGGCATAATTTTGCACGCTAGAGCATAAACCTCGTAGTAATTGAGAATCGGCTGCCTTTGTGGTATCATTAACCATATTGGAGGCTCATATTGTGACTCTATCGCAGTGCCCGGCCCTGGTGTTGAATGCGGATTTTAGGCCGCTTTCCTATTATCCACTCTCTTTGTGGAGCTGGCAGGATGCTGTTAAAGCCGTATTCCTGGACCGCGTTAACATCATCGCCCTCTATGACCGCGTAGTGCGCGCCCCAAACCTTGAAATGAAATTACCCAGCGTGATTGCGCTGAAAGATTATGTGGTGCCCGCGCGGCAACCCGCCTTTACCCGCTTTAATGTGTTTCTGCGCGACCGCTTTACCTGCCAATATTGCGGCCAGCATAAAGCCTCGCAGGACCTGACCTTTGACCATGTTATTCCGCGCTGTCGGGGTGGCGAAACAAGCTGGACCAATGTCGTCACCGCCTGCCAAATTTGTAATTTACGCAAAGGCCACAGGTTGGGCCATCAGATTGGCATGCTGCCGGCTAAACGACCCCAGCCACCAACCATTCATTTGCTGCAAGAAAATGGGCGGGCTTTCCCGCCTAATTTTTTGCATCATAGCTGGCGCGACTATCTTTATTGGGATAGCGAACTCGAAAATTAGCCAAGGCTATTAAGCCACAAACTTAAGCGCCCGTGCTGTCACAACACCAGCCAAACCGCTAATTTGCGCCAGCACATCCACCGATAAGGGCTGATCGATAGCCACTAACGCCACCGCCGTTGCGCCTGCCGCCGTGCGCCCCAAATGGAAGGTGGCGATATTTACGCCCGCCTGCCCCAAAGTGCTGCCCAAACGGCCAATATAACCGGGCTTATCTTCGTTTATAGTGTAAAGCATGTGCGGCGAAAGCTCGGCCTCAACCGCAACGCCATTGATGCCCACAATGCGCGGCTTAGCGCCGCCAAATAATGTGCCCGCCAAAGTGATTGGGCCATTGCTGGTTTGCAGGGTGAGGCGCAGCAAAGTTTGGTAATCGGGCGCGTCACCATGACGGGTTTCAGAGATGGCCAAGCCGCGCTCACGCGCTAAATGTGGCGCATTGACCATATTGACGCTTTCCAGCCTTGTGGCCAAAACGCCCGCCAGCACAATCGCCGTTAAGGGCTTGATATTTAGCTCGGCCACTTGGCCTGCATATTCAAGGCTAAGAGCGGTGATGTCGCCCGTGGCCAACTGCCCTGCCAAAGCGCCGAGTTGACGCGCTAAATCCATATAAGGTTTAAGGCGCGGCGCGTCTTCCGCACTGACGGCGGCCATGTTCAAGGCATTGCTGACAGCGCCCTTTAATAAAAAATCACTCATTTGTTCGGCGATTTGTATGGCAACATTTTCCTGCGCTTCGCTGGTGGAGGCGCCCAAATGCGGCGTGCAAATCACTTTTTCGTGCCCAAAAAGCCGATGGGTTTTTGCAGGCTCAATGGCAAACACATCAAGCGCCGCGGCCGCCACTTGGCCAGTGGTGAGCGCATCAAATAATGCGTCCTCATCAATGAGGCCGCCGCGTGCACAATTAATAATGCGCACGCCTTTTTTGCACTGGGCCAAGCTGGCCGCATTGATAATATTTTTTGTATCTTCCGTAAGCGGCGTATGCACCGTAATAAAATCGGCTCGCGGCCAAAGCTGGGCCAAGCTCACTTTTTCAACACCGAGCTCAATCGCACGCGCATCAGACAAAAATGGGTCGAAGGCAATAACTTTCATTTTGAGGCCCAAAGCGCGGTCGGCAACAATGCTGCCAATATTGCCGCAGCCAATAATGCCCAGGGTTTTATTCATCAGCTCAACGCCCATGAAGCGGTTTTTCTCCCACTTGCCGGCATGGGTTGAGGCATTCGCGGCAGGGATGTCGCGAGCCGAGGCAAACATCATGGCCAAAGCATGTTCGGCTGTGGTGGTTGAATTGCCAAAAGGCGTATTCATCACCACCACCCCATGCGCCGTTGCCGCCGGCACATCAACATTATCAACACCAATGCCCGCACGGCCAACAACCTTAAGCTTAGGTGCTGCCGCTAAAATCTCGGCGGTAACCTTAGTGGCCGAGCGAATGGCAATGCCATCATAATCGGCAATAATATTTTTTAGCTCTTCCGGCTTTAAGCCCACTTGCTGCACTACCTCAAGGCCGCGACTTTTAAAAATCTCAAGGGCGGTGGGCGAAAGCGCATCGGCAATCAGAACTTTGGGGGTATGTTTGGTCATGAATATATTCCTTTATGCGGCAAGGCGCAGTTCGGCGCGGGCGGTCTGAAATGCCCAATCCAGCCAAGGTAAAAGTGCCTCAATGTCGGTGGCATCAATGGTGGCCCCGCCCCAAATACGCAAATGTGGCGGCGCTTCACGGTGGCCAGCAATGTCATAGGCCACCTGCTCTTTTTCAAGGAGCGCGCACAGGCTTTTAATAAAATCGGCCTGTTGTGCGGATGGTAAGGCCGCAATGGCGGGGTCGGCAATACGCACACAAATTGAGGTATTTGAGCGCGTGGCGGGGTCGCTGGCCAAAAACTCGGCCCATGGGGTTTGCGCCACAAATTTTGCCACGGCAGCAAAGTTTAGCTCGCTGCGTTTCATTAAACCCGCAAGGCCGCCTTGCTGTTTTGCCCAACGCAGCCCATCGAGCGCATCTTCAACACACAGCATAGAAGGGGTGTTGATGGTCTCGCCGGCAAACAGCGCTTCAGCAATTTTGCTGTCTTTGGTCATGCGAAAAAGTTTAGGCATTGGCCATGGCGGCGTGTAGCTTTCAAGCCGCGCCACCGCCCTTGGCGACAGCGCAATCATGCCATGCTGTGCCTCACCGCCCAGCACTTTCTGCCACGAATAGGTAACCACATCGAGGCGCGGCCACGGCAAATCCATAGCAAAGGCCGCCGAGGTGGCATCGCATAACACCAGCCCCGCACGGTTGGGATGAATCCAATCACCATGCGGCACTTTGACGCCCGAGGTTGTGCCATTCCAACAGAACACCACATCATGCTCTGGGTTGACGAGGCGCAAATCGGGCAATTCGCCATAGGGTGCATCGAGCACGCGCACATCTTTAAGGCGCAGCTGCTTGGTGACATCTTGCGCCCATTGTTTGCCGAACTCTTCAAACGACAAAACATCAACGGGGCGCGCGCCCAAAAGTGACCACATGGCCATTTCAATAGCGCCCGTATCGGAGGCTGGCACAATGGCTAAGCGATAATCGGCCGGAATGCCCAAAATCTCGCGCGAAAGATCAATCACTTCTTTGAGGCGCTTTTTACCTTCGCCTGAGCGGTGCGAGCGGCCCAACAGGGCCTTTTGCAAAGCCTCGACCGTCCAACCCGGGCGCTTCGCACAAGGGCCTGAGGCAAAATTAGGGTTTTTGGGCTTAATCGTAGGCCTGGGGGCAAGGTTATGGGCAAGATTGGCGGCAGTCATAAAGGGCACTCCCTTAAAGCGGCGAGAACGACAGAGTAAGACTGTTGCTGCACTGCGTCAATCCACGCTGTAAGCTAGAAGAAAATACCAAAGGAAAAGTCTTGTCAGCACCAGGGCCAAGCTTTAATCTGAGCTCGTTTTTATTCGACAACAAACATAGACTGAAATCATGTATGGCTCTCTGACCTTGCTGTGCGGCCCGATGTTTTCGGGCAAAACCACAGAAAGCCTCAAACGCATTCTTTGGGCCAAAAATGGCCAAGGGCGGCGCGTGCAGGTGTTTAAACCCGCCTTCGATACACGTTATGCCAAAACGGCGCTGGTTAATCATGACGGCTTGCGGGCTGAAGCTGAAAATATCAGCACATGGATCGGCATCGCCCCCGGCACTGAAATGGTGTTTTTTGACGAGGTGCAGTTTTTTACCGAGCCGCACTTTAACGGCAAGGTCACCGACATTATCGAAGAGCTGCTCAGCCAAGGCATTGATGTGGTCGCGGCTGGCCTTGATATGGATTTTAAGGGCAAGCCCTTTGCCACCACCGCACATTTAGCCGCGATGGCCGATGAGATTGTTAAGCTCAAGGCCATTTGCAGTGTGTGTGGACGGCCTGCGGGCAAAAGCTATCGTCTATCGGGCGGGCAAGATAAAGTCGAGCTGGGCGGCGCCGATAAATATCAAGCGCGCTGCACTCGTCACTGGGCCGAGCCAGACAGCACCACCGAGCTTTTCGGCGGCAAAATGGCCTCGTAATGGCGTTACCTGAAAAAATTCCTAATAATGATGCTGGTGCTGTGCTAGAGGCAGCAAATCCTGAGGCTGGCGCCACGCCGATGATGGCGCAATATTTGGCGCTTAAGCAAAATTATGCCGATATGCTGCTATTTTACCGCATGGGCGATTTCTATGAAATGTTTTTTGCCGATGCTGAGGCCGCTGCGGCCGCGCTTGATATAGCCCTCACCAAACGCGGGCAGTATCAAGGGCGCGATATTCCGATGTGTGGTGTGCCGGTGCATGCCTATGAGGTTTATTTGGCGCGCCTTATTCGTAAGGGCTTTCGCGTGGCCATTTGTGAGCAAATGGAAGACCCCGCGGAAGCTAAAAAACGTGGGCACAAAGCAGTGGTGCAGCGCGATGTTGTGCGCATTATTACGCCGGGCACCATCACCGAAGATAATTTGCTTGAGCAAAAGCAGCGCAATTATTTGGCCTGCCTTGTGCGTGGCGCGGGCGATACCGACTTTGCGCTAGCTTGGTGCGATATTTCACAAGGGCAAATGCTGGTGCAGCAAGTGGCTATTGGTGAGCTTGCCGCGCAATTAGAGCGCCTGCAACCCAGCGAGATTTTACTGGCCGATAAAATTTGGGCCGAGCCTGAAGCGCAAGCAATTTTGCAGCCATGGTTGGCGCAACTCACGCGCCTGCCCAATGTTCGTTTTGATAGCGCCAATGCCGAGCAAAGCCTCACAACACATTTTAAAGTATCCAGCCTTTTGGGTTTTGGCCAATTTAGCCGCGCCCAAATTGCCGCGCTGGGCAGTATCCTTGATTATTTACAACTCACGCAAAAAACGGCCCTGCCCCATTTGCAGCCGCCACAGATTTTGGCCAATGATAGCCTGCTGCTGATGGATGCCGCCACGCGCCGCAATCTTGAATTACTGCGCACACAAAATGGCGAATATAAGGGCAGCCTGCTTGAAACTATCGACCACAGTATGACCGCAGCCGGTGGCAGGCTTTTGGCCGATTGGCTGGCAGCGCCCCTGGCTGACATTGCGGCCATTACTGCACGCCAAGCCGATATCGCCAGCTTTTACGAAAACCCAGCCCACACTGAAGCGCTGCGCGAAAAACTACGTCATTGCCCCGACCTTGAGCGTGCGCTGGCGCGTTTAGTTTTGGGGCGTGGCACGCCGCGTGATTGTGCGCAATTACGCGATGCTTTACGCGTGGCTGCCGATATTCGCTGGCACATTACTGGCACAGGCTGGCAAGTGGCAGATAGCTTTAAAGCCTATGCAACATCGCTAGATGGCTTTAGTGCGCTCACCGATAAACTCAACGCCGCACTTGCTGCCGATTTGCCCGCCCTTGCCCGCGATGGCGGCTTTATTGCCCGTGGCTATAGTGCCGCCCTTGACGAATTACATGCATTGCGTGATGACAGCCGCCGGCTTATTGCCGCGCTCCAGCAACAATATGTGCAACAAACCAGCATCAACACACTTAAAATTAAACATAATAATTTGCTGGGTTACCACATTGAAGTGAGCCCAAACCAAGCCGATAAATTGCTCACCCAATTTAAAGAAACCTTCATTCACCGGCAAACTTTGGTGAGCGGCGTGCGTTTTACCACAACCGCTTTAGCAGAGCTTGAGCGCAAAGTGGCCAGCGCGGCCGATAAAGCCATTGGACTTGAATTAGAGATTTTTGCACAATTTGTAGCTGAAATTACCGCACAATTAGCGCCGCTTAAAAATTGTGCGGCGGCGCTGGCACAGCTTGATGCCTTATCAGCTTTGGCACATTTGGCACAGACGCAAGGCTGGTGCCGCCCGCAAATTTTTAGCGATAGTCGCTTTAAGGTTCATCGTGGGCGTCATGCTGTGGTTGAAAAAAGCCTGCAGCAAAAAGGCAAAAATAGTTTTATTGCCAATGACTGCAACCTTGCCGACACACAAAGATTATGGCTGCTGACCGGCCCCAATATGGCTGGTAAATCTACTTTTTTGCGGCAAAATGCCCTGCTGGTAATTTTGGCGCAAATGGGCAGTTATGTGCCAGCGGACGCGGCCGAAATTGGTATTGTTGATCGCCTGTTCAGCCGCGTTGGTGCGGCCGATGATTTAGCCCGCGGCCACTCTACCTTTATGGTTGAGATGGTTGAAACGGCAACCATCTTGCATCAAGCAACACAGAGCTCTTTTGTGATTTTGGACGAGCTGGGGCGTGGCACTGCCACCTTCGATGGTCTATCCATTGCTTGGGCCAGCGTTGAATATCTGCACGAGCACATTCGCGCCCGCTGCTTATTTGCGACGCACTACCATGAGCTGACGGCACTGCGCGAAAAACTATCGGCGCTGTTTTGTGCCACCATGGCCATACGCGAATGGCAAGGGCAATTGGTATTTCTGCATGAGGTGCAAGCCGGCACCGCCGATCGCTCTTATGGTCTGCATGTGGCAGCGCTCGCGGGCTTGCCTGCCAGCGTCATGGCCAGAGCCGCACAAGTGCTGGCCGAGCTTGAGCAACAACGCGCGCAAGCGCCAGCCTTAAGCGTGGCCGACCTGCCATTATTTCGGGATGCGCAAATAGCCCCCGCAGCAAAAATTGATACGCTGCGTGAGGCATTGGCGCAGCTTAACCCTGATGAGCTCACGCCAAAAACCGCGCTCGACACTCTTTATCAACTGAAGCGACTAGTATAAGCTGGCAAGCATGCGGATGCTTTATCACTTTGCTTTATCACCAGCCTGTCGCTTTGTGCGCTTGGCTCTGGCTGAGAAAGATATCAGCTTTAATATGGCCGAGGCGCGCCCATGGGAGCGCCCGCCAGAGTTACTGCGCCTAAACCCAGCAGGCGAAGTGCCAACCTTGCAAGAGCCGGGTGGCGAAGCTATCTGTGAGGCTTGGGCCATCGCCGAATATTTGGACGAAATGGTCAGCACGCCGCCCCTGCTCGGCCATAGCCCACAAGAGCGCGCCGAAACACGCAGGCTGGCTGGCTGGTTTTTACATAAATTTTGTGCCGAAGTGGCGCACCCAATTTTAACCGAGCGGGTTTTACGCCGCGTGGCTTTAGGTGGCGAGCCAAACGGCATGGCCATTAGGGCGGCCACCGCTAATTTACAACAGCATTTGCAATATGTGAGCTATTTGGTCGAGCGGCGCAATTGGTTGGCCGGCAGTAATTTAAGCTTGGCCGACCTTGCCGCAGCGGGCGCCATTTCTTGCCTTGATTATTTGGGCGTGGTTGCGTGGGAACAACATGCCAACGCCAAAGAATGGTATATGCGCATAAAGTCACGCAAAGCCATGCGCGGCATATTATCGGACAGGCTGGCGAATTTGCCGCCTGCCAGCCACTATGCCGAACTCGATTTTTAACAACAAATCTTATAACCAACGGAGACCAAGCATGCGTAAAATTTTATGGGCCAGCCTATTATTGCTGTGCCTAAGCTTACCCCAAGCGGCCAAAGCCGATGACGAAATCCCCCAAGATCAAATCTTGCTGGATTTACGCGCCGAAGAATCGCTCTATACCGCAAATCCGTTGGTGATTATTTCTATCACTGCTGCTGGCGGCGCACAAAGCTCGGGCAATGTTCGGGCGGATATGCAAAAAAACCTAGAGAGCCTCGCCAAAGATGCTGAGTGGAAGCTAACAAGCCTCAGCCGCAGCCAAGATGATGCAGGGCTTGAGCGCTGGTATGCCACTTACCAAGGGCGCTTGCCTGAATCTGTGACTGCAAGCCTGCGCGAAAAAGCCAAGCAGCAAAGCAAAGCTGGCCTGCAAATAAATGTCAGCGATGTGCAATTTGTGCCCACCTTGCAAGAGGTCGAGGCCGCCAAAGCACGCCTACGCGAAAAACTTTATAAAATGGCCAATGATGAGCTGACGCGCCTTAATGCCAGCCTGCCGAACCGTAATTTTCGCATCGCTGCGGTTAATTTTAGCAGCAACGCCAGCTTGCAACCCATACAGATGATGAAGATGGCGCGTATGGCACAAGCCGATATGGCCATGGCGCAATCGGCGCCCGCACCAGAAATGAGTGTGGAAAATAAAATTGAGCAAAGCGCCTCGGTTATTTTATCGAGCTTTGCGCCAATCCCCAAATAAGGATTATCTTTTAACGGCCCCGCCCCCACCCCACTGACTTAAAAAATCAACTTACGGGCGGGGCCAATTTTTTTGTGCCAGAGTTTATTTGAGCTTCTTCAGCACAAAGCCCTCAAAAGAATTGATGGCCGCATTATCGGCACGATGCTTAAGCAACGACACATGGATATTTTTTAAATCGGGCAATTTTTTGCTGTTAATCAGCATGAGCCCATCTGGAATCATGGTGCGCGGCAAAACCGTAATGCCAATACCGGCGCGCACGGCGGCAATCGTGCCGGCATAGCTGGGGCTTGAAAAAACCAGCCGCCATTTTTTGCCGGCTTTCTCTAGGGCATTGAGCGCACGGGCGCGATAAACACAAGGCTGCGGCGACAACACCAAAGGAATGGGCTTAGCAAAATCAAGCGCGCTGCCGTCACCGACCCACTCCAAATCTTCCGACCACACCGGCAACCCATTAGGGAAATCTTCAGGGCGCGGCATTTTGACCAACACCAGGTCAAACTCTTTCTTTTTGAAGCGCTCGAGCAAATTCAGCGTAAGGTCGCATTCAATATTCAACATAATACGCGGATGAATACGGGCAAAATCGACCAGCACATCCGATAGATAAACGCTGGCAAAATCTTCTGGCAGGCCAAAGCGCACCTCGCCGGCCAGCTCTGGGTTTTTGAAGCGGTCAAGCGCCTCACGCTGCAAAGCAAAAATGCGCCGCGCATAGCCCAAAAATATCTCACCCTCTGGCGTTAAGATATTGGCGCGGCTACGGGCAAAAAGTGGCACACCCAGCAGCGCTTCTAATTTGGCCATTTGCTGGCTTATGGCCGATTGTGTGCGCCCGACCCGCTCGGCGGCCTTGGTAAAACTGCCGCTTTCGGCAATCGCCAAAAAAACCTGAAATGTGAGGGTATCGATAGACATAAGTTTTCCTAATGGATTGCATTAAAATTATGAACTTCACTTATATTAGCCACTCTTATAGTTTGGCGCAAGATAAACGCAAAACTTATATCAACGGACACGCACCATGACTCTCGCCCCCCTCTTCCACATCGATATTTTAGCTGGCCTGATGCTGGCCATGGTGGGCTTTATTAGCCTCACTGTTGCCAGCTTTGCCTGGCGCTACCTTAAGGGCGATACGCAGCAAGGGCGGTTTTTTGTAACTTTGACGCTTTTGGTGGCAGCTGTGGCCACACTGGTTTGCGCCGACCACATCCTTTTGCTCTTCGCCGCATGGCTTAGCAGCAATTTGCTACTGGTAAAATTAATGGTGCATAAAAAAAATTGGCGTGCGGCAGCGGCGTCAGGCGAGCTGGCCTTACGCAACTTCGCCTTAGGGGCGGTTTTTTTATTAGCGGGCTTAGCGCTGCTTTATTACAGCACGGGTCTTAGCTCGGTTCAGTCAATTATTGCTACAAGCACAATAAATGGCGCGGTCACTGCCGCCTTGGTTTTGCTGCTGTTGGCCGCCATGACCCAATCGGCCATTTGGCCATTTCATCGCTGGTTGCTGAGCTCGCTTAACTCACCAACACCTGTTTCAGCCATTATGCATGCCGGACTTATCAATGGCGGCGGATTTTTGCTGATACGCTTTGCCCCGCTCTATAGTCAATCGGCTGAACTGCTGAATGTTATATTCGTGCTTGGGCTTGGCACTGCTTTTGTCGGCACACTCTGGAAACTGATGCAGCATGACGTAAAACGTATGCTGGCTTGCTCAACCATGGGGCAAATGGGCTTTATGGTGGCACAATGTGGCCTAGGCTTATTTGCTGGGGCCGCCACACATATTATTTGGCACGGCCTGTTTAAAGCCTATTTATTTTTAGCCAGCGGCAGTGCTGCGCAAGAGAAACGGCTGGATTTAGCATACCCACCCAGCATTTTATCATTCATCGCGGCGTTACTGTGCGGCGTTGGTGCGGGCCTGGCATTTATTTATGTGACCAACACGCCCATCGTGGCCAATAGCGCCCTGTTTTTGGTGCTGCTGGCCACGCTTGCGGGCAGCCAATTTGCGCTGGCCTTGTTGCGCCAACACCCGCTGAAATATTTGCCACTGGCGCTATTAGCCAGCATTTTTATGGGCGCGCTTTATGCAGGCAACGTCATGCTGATTGAAAACATGCTAACCCCCATGGCATTGATGCAACCGCAGCCACTCAATTTACTACATATGCTTGGCATGGCTTTGCTGACCCTCGCATGGCTGGCACTCATTTGGTATGGGCCCAAAAAAGCAAGCACCGCCCAATGGCAAAAACAGCTTTATGTGCAGGCACTCAATGCCAGCCAGCCGCATGCCGCGACCATAACGGCCCATCGCAACCATTATCACACTGTCTAAGGAAATCGCCATGAGCATCGCCATTAAAATTGACGCCGCTACCGTGTCACACATAAGCGAAAACAAAGAGCAAAGCTTTGTGCAAAAAGCCGTGTCGGCCAGCTGGCAAAAAATCGCCCCTTTTTGGCCGCTTAAAAACCTGATTGCGGTTAACCCGCTGCAAGGCTTTGAAGACCTGCCCATTGAACGCGCCCTTGCCGATGGCAACGCCTATTTCCAGCGTGCTGAGCTGCCACAACCCATGCAGGCCGTTAACCGTGAGACCATTAAATGGTGCCAAGCTTTTTTTGACGATGGCCAAGCCACCATTGCTATGCCCGACCGCCATTTAGGCTTACTTACGGCGTGGCGTAATCTTGTCGTGTTTGACGATCAATTGCTGCAAAATGACCCAAGCAAAAAAGCTTGGCTAACTACTTTGCCCGCTTCGGCCGAGCTGTGCATTGCCGAATGTTTGTTAAAGCTCAGCATCCCACGCGAGCAGCGGGTTGAGTTTTTAACATTGCTGCTCACAACTCTGCCAGGTTGGGCGGCGCATATTAAATATCGCACCGCCTGGACCGCAGCCGAGCCCACCCATGCGCATAAAGTCACCGAGGCCGATTATCTGGCCATGCGCTTAATCACCACCTGCCTCTTATGGCCCGATGCGGCACAATTGCTAAAATGGCAAAAAGAATCCGATGGCCAAGAGCTTTATGCACAAAGCATTATCGCCAAACTTGAAAAAGCCGAAACAGCTTTTCGCACCAGTTTGTTGCAGCAATTGGCCAGCACAGCGCAAACTGCGCCCGTTGCACCCGATGCGCAGCTGGTGTTTTGCATTGATGTGCGCTCTGAGCCGTTTCGTCGGGCGCTTGAGCAAACCGGCAAATATGAAACATATGGCTTTGCCGGTTTCTTTGGTGTGGCGGCGCGCATTCAAGATGACACCACTGGCGAGGATTATGCCTCTTGCCCGGTCTTGTTAGCGCCCAAGCACATTGTGCATGAAAAACCAGCTTGTGGTCACAGCGCCTGCCAAAAAGACAAGGCAGGGTATGCCCGTGTGAGTGGCTTTAAGCGGCTTTACCAGTCGGTCAAATATAATTTTACCGCGCCTTTTGCCTTGGTTGATACGCTGGGCCCGCTCACTGGTTTGTGGATGGGCTTGCGTAATTCCTCGCCAAAGCTTTCTACATATTTTAAAGGTGCGACCACGCAAATGCTGCGCACAGCACAGCCTGTGGCCACCGATATCAGCAGCATCAGCCTTGCCGAACAATGCACTTATGCTGCGGGCGCTTTACGCATGATGGGCCTTACGCGCAATTTTGCCCCGCTCGTGGTTTTTTGCGGTCATGGCAGCAGCACACAAAATAACGCTTTTGCCACCGCGCTTGATTGCGGCGCTTGTGGTGGGCGTCATGGCGCCAGCAATGCGCGTATTTTGGCCAATATTCTGAATAATCCGGCGGTGCGGCAAAATTTAATTGGCTGCGGCATCACTATTCCGGCAGAAACCTGTTTTATTGCGGCCGAACATAACACCACCACCGATGCGGTCGAGCTTTTTGCGCATGAGCCCGCTTGGCAAGATAAACTAGCCACACTTAAAACAGATCTAGACTTCGCCCGCGTGCAAAATAGCCAATTTCGTGCGGCTAAAATGAATATAGAAATATCGGCCCAGCAAAGCGCGGCAGAGGTGGCCCGACGCAGTATGGATTGGGCGCAAGTCCGCCCAGAATGGGGCCTTGCCCGCAACGCTGCTTTTATTGTGGCTCCACGCAGCCTGACACGCGACCTTGCCTTAGAGGGCCGCTGCTTTTTGCACTCTTATGATTGGCAGCAAGATATGGAAGGCGCATCACTAACGGTTATTTTGACGGCCCCCATGGTGGTGGCGCAATGGATTAACAGCCAATATTTATTTTCAACCATCGATAATGTTGCCTATGGTGCGGGCAGCAAAGTGACTAAAAATATCACCGGCAAAATTGGTATTATGCAGGGCAATGGCAGCGATCTTATGCATGGCCTGCCGCTGCAATCAGTCAATAGCAGCGATATTGAGGCCTATCACGAGCCACAGCGCTTGCTAACCGTGGTTTGTGCGCCGCGCACCATGATTGACGATATCATTGCCCAGCAAGATGTACTGAAAAAGCTGTTTGGCAATGGTTGGGTGCAGCTGGCTTGTATCGACCCCATCAGTGGCGGCCAATATTATCTGCAGCGCGACTTGAGCTGGCAAAAAGCCAGCTAAAGCAATCAGTCAAAGCTGAGCTGCATCAGATGCTCGTCATAGAATACCCCGTTCACCAAAAGTGAGCGCGGTTCGGTGCCATATATTTTAAAACCAAATTTTTGGTAAAGCTTTATAGCGGCACTGTTTGTTGTCACCACACTGCAATGTAATTGCACTATATGCGGGCGGGCGTAATTAACCACGGCCCCAATCAGCGCGGTAGAAATGCCGCTGCCACGATAGGCCGGACGAATATAAACCGAAAACAGGCTGCCACGATGCCGCACTTTGCGCGCTGTCATAAATTGCAGGCCCGCAACTGCCACAAGGTCATCATTGATAAACACACCAAAAATTGTGCATTGTTCCAGCCTTTGCATAAATTTTTCGTCGGGATACAAAACTTCATCTTCATATGCGCCGCCAAAAGCCTCTGGGCTAAGTTTAACCCCCTCAAGCCTGATTTCTTTCCACATGCGCCAGTCAGATATGGTCAGCACTCTTACATCATGCATTGGTTTAATCCTTTGTTGCAGAGCCGCACTGTGCTTTTACAGCTTATACCAATAAAGTTGTTTTACATAAATATTGATTGACTCAATATTTTTAGCCTCTAAATTACCCTCATGCAAATGCAGTTTGATGCCATTCTTAAAAGCCGCAAGCTAAGCCTCACTTCGGTGCGGCTTGCTGTGTTGGAGGCCTTGCACGCCCACCCGCACTCGGAGGCCAGTTTTATATTTTCTTTGGTTAAGGGCAAAATCTCTACCGCATCGATGCAGGCTGTTTATAATAATTTAAACACGCTGGCCGCACATAATATTATTCGTGAGATTAAACCTTTGGGTCGTCCATCGCTTTACGAAACGCGTGTGGGCGACAATCATCAGCATATTGTTTGTAAGCAATGTCAGCTTATTGTTGACACTGATTGCTCTTATAAAGTGCCAACCCTTTCACCACCCCATGCCCACGGCTTTATCATTGATGATGCCGAGGTTATTTTATGGGGCACCTGCCCCGCTTGTCAAAAACCCAAACACAAAAGGAAATCAATATGAGCAATCCAAGCAAATGCCCCGTGATGCATGGCGGCAATACCGTTGTCAGCAAAGCCAACACCGATTGGTGGCCCAAGGCGCTTAATCTGGACATCTTGCACCAGCACGACACCAAAACTAACCCGCACGATAAAAGCTTTAATTATCGCGAAGCGCTCAAAAAACTTGATGTTGATGCGCTTAAAAAAGATCTCAAAGCGCTTATGACCGATAGCCAAGATTGGTGGCCAGCCGATTGGGGCCATTATGGTGGCCTGATGATTCGTATGGCCTGGCATGCGGCGGGCTCTTATCGCATTGCCGATGGCCGAGGTGGCGCTGGCACGGGCAATCTGCGCTTTTCGCCGCTTAATTCTTGGCCCGACAACGTCAACCTTGATAAAGCGCGTCGCTTACTTTGGCCCATCAAGAAAAAATATGGCAATAGCATCAGCTGGGCCGATTTGTTTATTCTGGCTGGCAACATGGCCTATGAATCGATGGGTTTAAAAACCTTTGGCTTTGGCTTTGGCCGCGAGGAAATCTGGCACCCAGAAAAAGATATTTACTGGGGCTCTGAAAAAGAATGGCTGACTAAAAATCGCTACGAAAATGACAGCAGCGAATCTTTAGAAAACCCACTGGCAGCAGTGCAAATGGGGCTTATTTATGTGAACCCAGAAGGGGTGGATGGCAAGTCCGACCCACTCAAAACCGCTAAAGACATGCGCGTGACTTTTGCGCGTATGGCCATGAATGACGAAGAGACCGTAGCGCTCACTGCCGGTGGTCACACGGTGGGCAAATGCCATGGCAATGGTGATGCCAGCAAAATTGGGCCAAACCCAGAAGCCGCGCCGCTCGAGCAACAAGGCTTTGGCTGGCACAACCCCAATAAATCTGGACATGGCCCCGATACTGTTTCAAGCGGCCTTGAAGGCGCTTGGACGAAGCACCCGACAAAATGGGATAATGGCTATTTCCACAATTTGTTTAATTATGAGTGGGAATTGAGAAAGAGTCCCGCTGGCGCCAATCAGTGGGAGCCAATCAACATCAAAGAGGAAGATAAACCTGTTGATGTGGCCAACCCAAATATTCGGCATAATCCCATAATGACTGATGCCGACATGGCGCTGATTAAAGACCCAATATACCGCAAAATCTCTGAGCGGTTTCACCAAGACCAAGCTTATTTCTCTGAAGTGTTTGCCCGCGCTTGGTTTAAGCTGACCCACCGCGATATGGGGCCGAAGGTGCGCTATATTGGCCCCGATGTGCCAAAAGAGGATTTAATCTGGCAAGACCCCGTGCCGGCTGGCAATAAAAACTACGATATTGCTGCCGTTAAAAAGCGCATCAGCGAAAGCGGCCTCAGCATCAGCGAAATGGTAGCCACCGCATGGGATAGCGCCAGAACTTTCCGTGGCTCAGATATGCGCGGTGGCGCTAATGGCGCGCGCATTCGTCTGGCACCACAAAAAGACTGGCAAGGCAATGAGCCAGAGCGTTTGGCCAAAGTGCTTAAAGTTCTGGGCAGCATTGCCAGCGACACGGGCGCCAGCCTTGCTGATGTCATTGTGCTGGCAGGCAACACGGCCATTGAAACGGCCGCGCAGAAAGCTGGCTTTAATGTGCAGGTTCCGTTTACCCCTGGACGCGGTGATGCCACACAAGAAATGACTGATGTTGCGTCATTCGAAGTGCTGGAGCCTGTTCATGACGGCTATCGTAACTGGCTTAAAAAAGACTATGCCGCCAGCGCGGAAGAGCTGTTGCTTGACCGCACCCAGCTTATGGGCCTCACCGCGCATGAAATGGTGGTGCTGATTGGTGGCATGCGCGTTTTGGGCACAAACCATGGTGGTAGCCAGCATGGTGTGTTCACCGAGCAAGTCGGCACACTCAGCAATGACTTCTTTGTGAACCTCACAGAGATGAAATATGCGTGGCAGCCCGCCAGCAATGGCATTTACAATATCGTCGAGCGCAAAACCGGCAAAACAAAATGGACCGCAACACGTGTTGATCTT
Organism: Rickettsiales bacterium; assembly: GCA_027485855.1. Taxonomy (GTDB): domain Bacteria; phylum Pseudomonadota; class Alphaproteobacteria; genus JAIXQD01. The sequence continues at coordinate 169,874 of JAIXQD010000021.1, forward strand.
GTTTTAGGCTCCAATTCAATATTGCGTGCCTATGCTGAAGTTTATGCACAAGACGACAGTAAAGAAAAATTTGTAAAAGACTTTGTTGCCGCTTGGACAAAAGTGATGAATGCCGACCGGTTCGATATTGTCTAATTTTTCTGTAAGCTCAGTATAATAATGCGGCACATAGCAAAAGTTATGTGCCGCATTTTTTATTATTTAAAAAAACTTAGCCGCTAGGGCTACCAACACAGTTATCGTGATTTGTTCAGCGTTAAACAGGCCGTGTTTTGTGCATATGCCAAATATCAACGACCACACCATTGGGAAAACGATGTGTATCAGGACGTATCGGGGCAAAGCCCATTTTTTCATAAAAGCTTTTGGCCGTGAGGGTCGATTCAATCTGGCAAAGCGTGCTGCCACTTTGCGCCCAAAACTCGGCCTCGATGGCATGAAATAATTGGCGGGCCAGCCCCCTGCCCGCAAATTCGGGGTGCACGTAAAAACCCATGATGTTTTGGCCACGCCAGCCGGCAAAGCCCCCAATGGTGCCGCTATCGTCAATCACCCAAAATCGCTCGCCGTATTTTGTGATGCTATCTAAATAGATGGCCGGAGCAATCCGCGCGGTCCAAGCAGCAATTTGTTGTGGATTATAGTCCTTAGCACATATTTCCTTGATACTGCGTGCATGCGCCACGGCAATACCATGCTCGTCACCTAACTGAAAAGGACGTATCACAGCCACCAAAATCAGTAGCCGATATTCAGGCTAAAATGCAGGCGGTTATTGCCAGAGACATTTTGCGTTTGCACGGCATGGCCGTAATCGGCGCGCAGCGTGAGTGTGTCGCTCCAATTATAGCGCGCGCCCACGCCGACGCTGGCAAGGCGCTGCTGCTGCTTTTCGCCCACAGCGGGTTGGTCGAGCCATAAGGCGGCTGCATCGATAAACGCCAATAATTGCAGCTGGCTATCCTCGGCGCCTATGCGCCAGCTGGGGCCGCGCAGCTCGTTGCTGAGCAACACACCATGATCGCCATTGGCCGCGCGCTCGGCAAAGCCGCGCACACTATCAAACCCACCCGCGCCAATTTGCTCGCTGCCCAAAAGGTTGGTGCTGCTATATTGGCCCGTGGCTTTAACGCGCCAAGTGAAATCGGTGCTGAGTTGCTGTAAATGCTCGGCTCCCACAGTGGCATAAGCATAGCGGGCATCAGCCTGTGCCCGGCCACCACGAATGAAAGTGGGGCGGTAATCGTTGCTGCTATTATAAGCCGTAAGGTCGCCTGGGCTGGCAAACAATGTTGCACTTGCTTGGGTTATTTGCCCTTCGCTGCGCCAGCTTTGATTATAGGCGACACTGGCTTGCAACACATCGGTGTAAGAATTGGATAAGGTGGTGCCGCCAAACTCAAAGTTATTATTGGTGCGCTTAAAATCGAGGCCAAAAGTGACCTGCTGGCTTAATGTGATGGGCATAGCATAGCGCCCACTCACCTGCCAGCTGGTGCCCAACAACCTAAAAGCACTGCCCACACGTGGCGCGCTTTCGGTATAGGCGCCGTAAAAACTCAGTATCTCGCCCGCAGCAAAGGGAATTTGATAATTAGCCGCATGACCACGGAAAGACGGCCCAGGATTGCGCGCCCCCAAACCATGGCGCACATCTTTGCTGCTGCTAAATTGATAACCTAAACGGTGATCCAGCCCCAGCACATTGCCCCAATGCCCACCTAAAATATAACGGCGGTCACCCGTGCTTTCGGTGCCGCTATTATCGGCCCCCGTATAAACCCGCCAAGGCCGCTTGTCGGCGGTGCGCAGAATAACATCGCTGGTTTGTGAAACCTCGCCAGCACGTAGCACGGCCTCTACTCGGCGATAAGGGTTGCTGTTAGCCGCCGCCAGCATAGCATTAATTTCGCTCTCGCTGATGGCATCGCCCGATTTGAGCGGGAAATAATTTGCAATAACCTCTTGATCGAAATGCTCTTGCCCCTCAAAGGTCACCTGACCCACACTTAACTCTAGCACCAGCACTTGCAACACACCCTTGCTGATATTTTGCTCGGGGATAATCACATCCACCACGGGCCGATCATGTGTGCGGAAATGCTGCATAATAATTTGCGTGATGCTGGTTAAATCAGCCTGTGTCAGCGGTCGGCCCACAAACGGCTCTAGCATCGCTATAAAATTTGGGGTTTTAAGCAAGTTATTTTCGCCGCGCACCACCACGCCATAGGCCGGCCAGTTTTTGGGGTTAAGCTCGGCCACATTATCGAGCAGCAAAATCGCCTGCAAATTTGGCAGAATTTGCGCCGATGACGCATCAGGAGCAGCGCTGGGCTCTGGCACGGCTAAACTCGTGCTTGGTGCGGCCACGGGCGCTTGCGGCATAATCGGCCGATCATCCTGCGCTAAAGCCGGTGACGCCAATGCCCCCAGCAATGCCGCGCTAGACAATAAACGAGGAAGCAATCGAAGCATCATGGTTGCTCCTGAATATAGCTGTAAACCCACAAATCATCATAAGGTGACGTGATGCGTTTAATGCGCGAGGCCAGCATGGGGCGGAAGCCGGTAAATCTGTCGCCCGTGCCATAAGTTGCGACCAAAACAACCATCTGCGGCGACGTGCCATCAGCAACTAACAGGTTATTCGGCGATAGCAGGTTGTTATTGAAATTGGCAGCGGCCGTCGAATTATCTGGCGGTAGCGATGCCACAACCGTGAGCGTGCCAGGCACATAGAGCGTGTTGTAATTATTGTTAAGGCCACCCGAGAGGCTAATGGTATAACTACCAGCCGGGCTTACCTGCGGAATGGCATCGGTGCTGCCAACCACGGGCGTGAGATCGGCCAAGCTATCGCTGAATTGCAGCCCCGTGACCGAGAAAGTAAATGGCGGATTGCTTTGTGCAACATTACGCTGCTGATTATCGGCCGTGAGGGTGAGTGTGGCGCGGTCGATGGTGAAATCGGCGCCTGTAAAACTATCAATGACATAGTTGCTATTGGCGGCAAGGCTGCCTTGGGTAATGCCGTAAAGACCGACATTTTCGCCGTTATCGCGCGTGAGCGCGCCACTAAGCACAGCACTCGCCAGCTCACCATTTTGCAGGCCAAGCACGCTATAGGTAAAGCCAGGGTCAATGCCGCCATAGATTTTGTTGTTGTCATTAGCGGTGACTTGCAGCAGCGCTGCATCAATCGTGAGCAGGCCATTCACGAAGCTATAGGCATAACCAATATTGGTATCAAGCGTGCCAAGGCCGGCCACAATGGCATAGGGCCCGCCCGCAACCGTGCTGGTGGCATTGGCCGCACTGGTGAGTGTGGGCGCACCACTAATGCTATCGCCCGTAAGCACGCCATCAAGGGTAAAGCCAAAGCTGGGGTTAGCCGCACCATAGAAACGGTTGTCGTTATTTGCCGTGACCGTCACCGTGGGCGTATGACCATAAATAAAGAAGCTCTGGTTGCTCGGCGTGATGCTATTGGGCGGGTTAGCCGCATAAGTACGGCCATAAAGACCGCTAGCAGTCATAGCGCCGCGCACCTCGCCTGCACGGTCGGGCTGATAAACCAGATAACGCGCACCAGCAAGAGCGCTAACACCAATACCATCACTAATAAAGTCACCCGTGGTTACAAGCACGGCTTGGTTGCCCGCACCAGATACCCCAATGCTGGCACCCGTGTCTAAGGTGAGGTTGCCAACCGTGCGCAGCAACACATCGCTTGCATGGCTCGATACCTCCTGCACTAAAAGGCCGCCCGCGCTATCAAACAGGCGCAGCGCACCACCACGGCTATACACCAAAAGTTGATCAAAAAGGTTGTTGGCATTTTCTAGGGTAATGCTGCCCGCAGCCCCTAAGCTGAGCATCGATACTTCAAGCGCACCGCTTTGAGTAATATTACCGGCATGAGCGAGGGTTAAGGCAGAAATGCCCGTGCCAGAAATATTGCCAATATCATTGTCACTATTATTGAGCGTGAAGACACCGATGTTATTGCCATGCAGCTCAAGCTCGGGCGCGGTAATAGCGGCTGTTTGATTAACCGCTGCGGCAAAGGTGGCGTCGCCGGTTAGCACCAAACGATCGGTGACGGTGATGCCATTAACACCATCAAGCGTGCCAATGGTGACATCAGCCAACCCAGACAATGCCGCCCGTGCAATACCATCGGCGACGATATTGGTGTTATAGCCGCCAGCATTATAGACATTCAGCGTATAATCAGCACCCGTACCTGACAAGCGCAAGCCACGCACCTGTAAACCAACGGGATCAACCGTGCTTACCACGCCGTTGCTAATCAGATGCAGCACATCATAGCCGCTGATGCCATTGAGACCTGAAATGAGGTCAATGTTAAAGCCATCATCATCGCGGAAGCGCAGCAAAAATGAGCCATTAGAGGCGATAGCATTCACATTGTTATTTTGTGTGCTGAAATCGGCCGAACCAAGCGCAGTGTAAACCACAAGGCCATCAGCCACAATTGGGGCGGTTTGCGTCATCGCACCATTAACTGTTTCAAGTAATGTATCACCCGTGGTGGTAATGCCCACCACGCCATCGACCGTGCCAACCACAAAACTATCGTCATTTCTAAAAGCCAGCGCGGCAGTATCTGCAGCGAGCTGCCCTATCGGATTAGATACAGTGCGTATTTGGAAATCGCCACCTGCGCCCGTCACCGCCAGTGCATCGGCGGTGATAGCCTGCGTTTGCGTGACCGTGCCGGTGCTGTTCAAACGCACCAGACCAGCGCTGATACCATCGAAGCCCTCGACCGAGCCGATGACATAATCGCCATCTTCACGGAAGCGCACAGTGCCGGTGTTGGCCGCCAGTGTATCAATGCTATTATTGCGGGTGTTGAGGTTATAAATAGTGCCAGTACCCAGCAAGAACAGATTGGGCGCACTGAAGGCGCGCGTCTGATTAACCGTGCCATCGCTGCTGATGCTCAGCGTATCGCTGGCGGCAGCGTTGTAAAGGCCAATAGTGAAGCCGTCAACATCGGCGATACGCAAAGTGGTGACTAAAAAGCCTATCTCATTAAAATCATTGAGCTGCGTATTCAGATTAAAGGTAACAGTGCCGCTATTAAGCGCATTGAAGAAGGCGCGGTTGCCGCTGATGCCCGCATTTTGCGTAACCACACCCTGCGACGACAAAAGCATATCATCAACAAAGCTAATTCCATCAACACCCTCAACACTATCAACGACAAAACCATCAGCATCGTTGAAGCTGAAATTATTGGCTGTTACAGCCAGACTATCGACATCATGGATACCACCGGCCAGCAGATAGTTAGTTTGCCCGTCACCGGTTAGTAGCAGGTTAGGCGCAGTGATAAGGCGTAAATGGTCGGGCGCACTGAAGGTTACAGCGCCCGTACCATTCAAGCGCAGCAAATCAGTGAGCGTCGCGCCGGCAATACCATCCACTGTGGCCAGACTCATATTGCTGCCAAAGCTAAGACGAACCGTGCCGGTATCTGCGGCAAAAACATCCACAAGGTTGCTAATGCTATTCAGGTTGTAGGTGGCGCCCGCGCCCGTCAGCAACATATCGGACACATCGATGAGGTGCGATTGCGTGACTGTGCCGCCGCTGCTCAGCCGCAGCAGACTAGCGGTGATACCATTAACATCATCAAGCGTGCCAATATCATAACCGAAAGCATCGTCATCACGGAAGCGCACTGTGCCCGTATCCGCCGCAAGCGTGGTGATAATATTGTTTTGTGTGTGCAGATTGAAGATGCCGCCAACGCCGGTAAGCACCAAGCTGGGTGCGCTGATGCGCTCAGTTTGTGTCACAGTGCCGGCCGTTTGTAAAAGCACCAAGTCGCTGACGGTCAGGCCGGTAATACTGGCGGGCGAGCCAATATCAAAGCCCGTATCATCACGGAAACGCACGGTGTTGGTGCTGGCAGCAAGCGCATTAACCGCATTGTTATGTGTGTTAAGGTTAAACACACCACCAGTACCGAAAAGCCGCAGCTGATCGGCGGTGATAGCCTGATTTTGTGTAACAGTGCCATCACTGCCAAAACCAGCGATGGTGGCAACAGTGACGCCGCTGATACCATCGACGGTATTAATCACAAAGCCATCACTATCATAAATGCCAAGGGTGCCCGTGTTGGTTGCCAAATTATCGATGTCGATATTGAGGAGAGCAAAATCTCCGCCAGTGCCGCTTAACGCCAAGCTGGGCGCAAAAAGAACATTGATAAGCGAAACAGGGCCGCTCGAGGTAAAATGCGCAAGAGTGGTAAGGGTGGTTGAGCTCACGCCATCAACATCATTAATGTCAAAGCCCGTATCATCGCGCAGACGCACTGTGCCTGTGTCGGCCGCGAATGTGCTAATCGCATTGTTTTGTGTGTTAAGGTTGAAAATGCCGCCCGCACCTGTCAGCAGCAAGCTTGGGGCACTAATCAACTGGCTTTGCGTGACCGTGCCCGTGTTTTCCAAGAGCGCTAGCGTGCTAACGGTAAGGCCACTCGTGCCGCCAACTGTGCCAATATCAAGCCCGCTACCAGCGCGCAGGCGTACTGTGCCAGTATTAGCCGCAAATGTATCAACTGCATTACTGCGTGTGTTCAGATTAAAAATGCCATTGTCACCCAAGAGCAGCAAGGAGGGTGAAATAATGATTTGGCTCTGCGTGACTGTTCCAGAAGACTGAAGGCGCATAGTGCCGCTAATGGTGACAACAGCCCCATCGACATTGCCAATATTGAAACCATCATCATCTCTGAAAGACAGTTGGTCGGCAGTGCCCGATAATGTGCTGATAGAATTGTTTACAGTGTTAAGAGTAAAGACTCCGCCTACGCCAGTCAGCAGCAGGCTTGGCGCAGTGATGGCTTGACTCTGGGTGATGCTGGCATTGCTTTGTAGCCGCGCCAGCGTGCTAACAGTCAGGCCATTGGTGCCGCTCACTGTGCCAATGGCAAAACCATTATCATCGCGGAAGCGCACTGTGCCAGTATTAGCAGCAAGTGTCGTAATGTTATTATTTTGCGAGCCGAGGTTAAAGATACCGCCTGCACCAGTAAGCTGTAGCCCCACCACATTGATGGGTGCGGACTGGCTAACAGTGGCCATGCTATTAATGAGCCAATCACCCGACAAGGTTACGCCGTTGGTGCCGCTGATAGAGGCAACCTCAAAGCCGTCATTATCGCGGAAGTTAAGTGCAGCGGCATTCGCGGCCAGAGAATTTACGTCATTATTGGTATTATCAAGGTCAAAAATGCCCGTGAGCAAGCGCAGTGACGGCGCAACGATATTGGCCTGGCTGGTGACAGTGACATCCGCCGCAGTGGTGCTGAGAGTTACCACGCCAGTCGCCTGAATGCCGACACCAAAATTAGTGTCGATAACATAGTTGGTGCTGCCATTATAGGTGAAATTATTGGCAAGGGAGACCATCAGCTCTGCAATGTCGTTATTGGCGTGGTCGAAAATAAAATCTGCGCCAGAGGAAGTGAAGTGCCCATATGGCGTAATAATCGGCTGCGACTGGGTGATGCTCGCGCCATTACCACCCACTAGGGTAATGGAAAAGGCAACTGTAGTGCCCGCCACCGTATCTACGGTGCCAATCTCAAATCCGTTATCGTCGAGGACTTCAATGAGTGCCGTATTGGCAGCCAGAGTGTTAATGTCGTTATTCACGTTGGAAAGGTAAAAGGAGCCATCAACACCCGTTAGCACCAAACCGGGTGTATTAATGGTTTGATTTTGTGTCACGAGATCTGAACTGACGAGGTGTACAAGGTTGGTGGCCCACAAACCATCCGCACTATCAACCGTGCCTATGGTAAAGCCATTATCATCGCGGAAACGGAGGGTGCTAGTGTTTGCCGCAATGGTGCTGATGGTATTGTTTTGGGTGTTGAGGTCGAAAATACCATCCGTGCCCATGAGCAACAGTCTGGGTGAATTAATAAGCTGACTTTGCGTGACCGTGCCATCGCTTTGCAAGCGCACCAGCGTGCTGGCGATTAGGCCATTGGTGCTGGCCACTGTGCCAATGGCAAAGCCATTATCATCGCGCAAGCGCACCGTGTCGGTATCGGCCGCAAGCGTACCGATGTTATTATTTTGTGTATTTAGATTAAATACGCCGTCTATACCCGTTAGTAACAGTGCAGATGTGTTTATCGCTTGGCTTTGTGTGACTGTGCCAGTGCTTTCAAACCGTGCCAAATTAATGGCGATAACGCCATTAATGCCATCCACTGTGCCAATGGCAAAACCCGTATCATCGCGCAAGCGCAGTGTATCAACATTGGCCGCAAGCGTGGTAATGGCATTATTTTGTGTATTGAGGTCGAATACGCCACCCGTGCCAATCAGCAGCAAGTTGGGTGCCGTAATACTCTGACTTTGCGAGAATGCCGATGCATTGTTGGTTTGCAAACGCACCAAGCTTTGTGCGGTGATGCCGGCAACCCCAGCAACAGTGCCAATGGCAATGTTGGTGTCATTGCGCAAGCGCAGCGTGGCAACATCAGCCGCGATGAAGTCAATGGCGTTAGCATGCGTGTTAAAGTTATAGGTAGCCGTTGTGTCGCGCAGCACCAACTCGCCCACAGTTATAGCTTGGCTTTGTGTGCTGGTACCGCTGGCCTGAATATCGAGATAGCCATTGGTGCTAAAGTTAGGCGCAGCCGCCCAACCGCTTGCCCCGAGCACTGTACCTATTTCGATAGCGCTGGTGCTACGCAGTTGCGCACGATCAGCCACGCCGGCAAGACGGCTAAAGCTGTTACTGGCATTTTGCAGCTCGAAGCGTGGGGTAATGCCGCCCAAGCGCAGGCCAGAAGCCACAATCGGCTGGGTTTGCGAGACTAAATCTGCAGCCACCGCAAGGTAAACATCACCCGTGGCGGTAATACCGTTCACGCCATCAAAACTACCAATATTGTAGCCACCTGCCACAGTTTCATAGAATCTCAGCGAGCCCGTATCGGCGGCCAGTGTTGTAACGACATTGTCGTAACCCACGCCAGCTAATAAATTATAGGAGCCACCCACACCAGTAAGCACCAAACGAGGCGAACTAATGCCTTGGCTTTGTGTGACAGTGCCGCCCGTGGTGAGGTGCAGAGCATTGCTAAGCGTAACACCATTTAGAGCATCAACCGTGCCAATGGCAAAGCCACCATCATCGCGGAAGCGCACCGTGCCGGTATTAGCAGCCAGCGTGGTGATACCATTATTTTGGGTGTTGAGATCGAAGATGCCGCTCGTACCACTTAGCCGCAGGCCAGATGTGTTTATCGCTTGGCTCTGCGTGACAGTGCCGCTGCTTTGCAACGTAGCAAAGTTGCTGGCAGTAACACCGTTTACACTATCGACTGTGCCAATATCAAAACCCGTATCATCGCGCAAGCGCAGGCTGCCGGTATTGGCGGCTAAAGTCGTGACCTCGTTATTATTGGATTGGAAACTAAAGAGCGCACTCGCACCCGATAGCAAGAGGCTGGGCGTGGTCACGGCTTGGCTCTGTTGGACTGCGGCTGCACTTTGCAAGCTGGCCAAAACTGTGGCGGTGAGGCCAACCACGGTATCAACAGTGGAAATGCTATAGGTGCTATCATCGCGGAAACGCACTGTGCCAGTATTGGCCGCGAGCAAGGTAATAGCATTATTTTGTGTGTTAAGCGTGAAGGTGCCGCCCACGCCAGTTAATGCCAAGCTGGGCGAATTAATGGCCTGGCTTTGTGTAACCGTGCCCGTGCTGGTAAGACGTATAAGTGTGCTGGAAAGGCCATTCACACCATCGATGGTGCCAATGGCAAAGCCGGTATTATCTTGGAAACGCACCGTGCCCGCATTGCCCGCAAGGGTGGTGATGGCATTGTTTTGCGTGTTCAGCGTGAAGGTGCCCGTGCTGCCGCCGGCCAACAACAGGCTTGGCGCTGTAATCGCCTGAGTTTGTGTCACGGTGCCGGGTGTTTGCAGATAGAGCAGGCCCGTAACCGTGATGCCGTCCGTGATGCCAACTGTGCCAATTTCAAAATTACCAGTATCTTGGAAGCGAACCGTACCCGTATTTGCGGCTAATCTGCCCGTGTTATTCTGTTGTGTGTGAAGATCAAACACACCGCCCACACCTGTTAGCAGCAGGTTGCCACCAAAAATCGTATCGGTTTGGCTGACTGTGCCGGTGCTTTCCAGCTGCACCCAAGTGGTGCCACGAAGGCCCGAAATACCATCGACAGTAGCAATGCTAAAACTGCCATCGCGACGGAAGCGCACCGTCGCAACATCGCTGGCTATGGTATCAACAGCATTACTGAGGCTGTTCAGGTTAAACACACCCACTGCACCTGTCAGCAGTAAGCTGGGTGCCGTAATGGCCGCGCTTTGTGTGACGGTGCCATCGCTTTGCAGGCGTGCCAGTGTGCTGGCGGTAAGACCACTCACACCATCAGCCGTGCCAATGGCATAACCCGCATCATCGCGGAAACGCACCGTGCCGGTGTTGCCTGCAAGCGTGTCGAGCGCATTATTATGTGTGTTGAGGTTAAACACACCCGCCGCGCCCATAAGCGCCAGACCGGGCGCCGTGATGATTTGGCTTTGTGTCACGGTGCCGGTGCTGGTCAGCCGCGCCTCTGCGCTAACAGTCAGACCATTCACACCATCAACTGTGCCAATATCAAAACCACCATCATCGCGGAAACGCACCGTGCCAGCATTAGCCGCCAAGGTATTGATGCTATTATTGTTTGTGTTAAGGGTGAAGACACTACCCAAGCCGCTCAGCACCAAGCTTGGGACATCAATAACTTGGCTTTGTGTGACGAGCCCGCTTGACTCTAAATTCAAGAAGTCAGTTAGGAATAGGCCAGAGATGCCCTGCACTTCGGCAATCTCAAAGCTGGAGTTGGCGAAAATTGCAATACTTTCGGCTTCACCTGCCAGACGCGCAAACTCATTGCCTTCCGTGTTTAAGCGATAGTCGCTGCCAGCGCCGGTCAGAACAACATCTGCGGCAAAAAGTGGCGCCGATTGGTCAACCAAGCTCGTAGTTATAAAATAAACGTAATTGTCAGCAGTAAGGCCCGCCACGCCATCAACCGTACCAATGGTAAAGCCATCAGCATCAGCGAACACCACAGCCCCTGTATCCCCCGCCAAAGTGGTAATGGCATTACCATCACCAAGGATATAAGTGCCAGTACCACGCAAAACCAAACCAGGTGAGTTAATCGGCGGGAAGCCAAGCACAGTGCCATTACTCGACAAAGCGGTAAGCGTGGCGGTAGTGATGCCAACCACGCTATCTATGTTGCCAATGCCATAATCACCATCCTCACGGAAACGCACCGTGTCGGTATTCGCCGCGAGCGAGCCAATCACATTATCGAGTGTATCAAAGTTAAAGATACCGCCAGTGCCCGTGAGCAACAGGCCGGACGTGTTGATGATTTGGCTCTGTGTGACTGTGCCGGTGCTTTGTAGACGTGCCAACGTGCTGGCGGTAAGGCCGCTGACAAAATCAACTGTGCCAATAGCAAAGCTGCTGTCGTTGCGGAAGCGCACGGTGCCCGTATCGCTGGCCAGCGTGTCGATGTTGTTATTTTGCGTATTCAGGTTGAAAACACCGCCCGCGCCCGTCAGCACCAAGCCGGGTGTAGCAATGATTTGGCTTTGCGTGACAGTGCCGGTGCTTTGTAGACGCACCAACGTGTTGGCGTTGATGCCGCTGATGCTTTCATCGACGGTGCCAATTTCATAATCACCATCTTCACGGAAGCGCACAATCTCGGTATCGGCCGCAAGCGTGGTGATACTGTTATTTTGTGTGTTCAAGTCAAAAACACCGCCAACGCCCAGCAGCAGCAGGTTGGACGCAACGATTGGCTTAAGTTGAGAAATCGAGCCGGCGCTGATACCAAAGTTGGTCAGTTGCAGCAGATCTGTGACGGTAATGCCTTGGTTTGCGTCATCCAGTGTATTCGTAATGATGAAGCCGTTATCATCGCGCAGACGCAAAGTACCAGTATCCGCACCAAAGAAAGAAATAGTGTTGTTAAGGCCGCTCAGGTTAAACACGCCGCCCGCGCCAGCCAAACCAAGAATGATTGTGCCAATCGTATTGCTCTGTGTCACGGTGCCCGTGCTGACAAGCCTGATATACGACGCCGATGACAGACCGCTTACACCATCAAGCGTGCCAATGGCATAGTCGCCATCTTCGCGGAAACGCACGGTATTGGCACTGGTTGCCAGAGTGTCGATGCTGTTATTTTGCGTATCAAGGTTAAAGAATCCGACCGTGCCCTCGAGCACCAAGCCAGGTGTGGTAATAGCCTGACTTTGCGTAACGAAACCAGGCACGCCGGCCGTTTCAAGGCGCGCCAGAGTGGTAGTGGTAAGGCCGCTCACGCCATCGACCGTGGCAATGTCATAATCGTCACGATCGCGGTAGCGCACCGTGCCGGTATTGGCCGCAAGGTTGATTATGTCATTACTGCTCTGGGTGTTGAGCGTAAAGACGCCGCCCACGCCCGTGAGCAACAGGCCTGTCGTGGTGATGGGTTGAATTTGCGTGACTGTGCCGGTGCTTTCTAGGCGCACCAGCGTGCTCGCACCGAGGCCGTTCACACCATCTACGCTGCCAATGGCATAATTACCATCTTCACGGAAACGCACAGTGTCCGTGTTACTTGCCAGCGTGGTGATGCTGTTGTTTTGTGTGTTAAGAGTAAACACACCACCCACACCCGTCAGCGCCAAGCTGGGTGCGGTGATAAGCTGACTTTGCGTGACGGTGCCCGTGCTGTACAGGCGGGCCAGCGTGGTCGCCGTAATACCACTCACAGTATCAACCGTACCAATCACATAATCACCATCCTCACGGAAAAGCACAGTGTCGGAGTTGGCCGCCAGTGTGGTGATGGTGTTGTTGTTGCTATTGAGGTTAAAAATGCCGCCTGTGCCGCTCAGCAATAAGCTGGGCGCGGTGATGGCCTGTGTTTGTGTGACCGTGCCCGCGCTTTGCAGGCGTGCCAAGGTGCTGGCGGTAAGACCATTCACACTATCCACCGTGCCAATGGCATAACCCGTATCATCACGGAAACGCACTGTGCCGGTATTTGTGGCAAGAGTGGTAATAACATTATCTTGTGAATTCAGTGTAAACGTGCCAGCTGAACCACCTGTCAGCAGCAGGCTAGGCGCGGTGATGACTCGGCTCTGCGTGACCGTGCCGGTGCTTTGCAGGCGCGCCAGATCTGTTACGGTCAGACCATTTACGCTATCCACGCTGCTAATGACATAATTCCCATCTTCGCGGAAACGCACCGTGCCCGTATTCGCTGCCAAATTATCGATTGCGTTACCAGTAGTATTAAGATTATAGATGCCGCCGACGCCCCTCAAAGCGAGGGCAGTTGCAAAGATAGGGTGCGTTTGCGTAACAGTGCCCGTGCTGCTGAGGCGTACTGTCGTCGCCGTCAAGCCACTGATTCCACCAGCTGAACCAATTATATAATTACCATCCTCACCGAAACGCACCGTGGTTGTGTTGGCCGACAATGTGCCAATTGTGTTACTTTGTGTATCAAGGTTAAAGATGCCGAACGAGCCCGACAGTGCCAAGCCCGTTGAATTAATGGCCTGCGATTGCGTAACCGAACTTGTAGTTTCCAAGCGTAACAGGGTGGTTGTTGTAGCGCCATTCACACCATCCACACTGCCAATCGCATAACCACCATCTTCACGGAAACGCACCGTATTGGTATCAGCCGCAAGGGTAGAAATAGAATTGTTTAGTGAATTGAGAGTGAAGCTCCCCCCAGTGCCGGTGAGCAACAGGCTGGGCGCGAAAACAGTATGGCCTTGCGTGACCGTACCGGTGCTTTCAAGCCGCACCAAGCTCGTAGCGACAAGGCCGTTCGTACCATCCACGCTGCCAATGGTATAATTACCATCCTCACGGAAACGCACCGTGCCAGTATTGGCCGCAAGCGTGCTGATGGTGTTGTTGTTGCTATTGAGGTTAAAAATGCCGCCTGTGCCGCTCAGCAACAAGCTGGGCGCAGCAATGGCCTCTGTTTGTGTGACCGTGCCCGTGCTTTGCAAGCGCGCTAGCGTGGCAACGGTAAGGCCGGTTACACTATCGACTGTGCCAATGGCATAGTCACCATCTTCACGGAGGCGCACCGTGTCGGTGTTACCTGCCAGGGTCGTAATGCTATTATTCTGGGTGTTTAATGTAAACACACCCGCCGCGCCCATAAGCGCCAGACCGGGTGCCGTGATGATTTGGCTTTGCGTGACTGTGCCTGTGCTTTCAAGACGCGCCAAACCCGTTACGGTAAGGCCGCTCACACTATCGACTGTACCAATCACATAATCACCATCTTCACGGAAACGCACAGTCTCGGTGTTGCTGGCCAGCGTGGTGATGGCATTGTTTTGCGTGTTTAGCGTGAAGATGCCCGCCACACCCGACAACAGTAAGGAAGGTGTCGTGATGACATGTGTTTGTATGACTGTGCCCGTGCTTTCCAAACGCGCCAACGTGCTGGCGGTAAGGCCATTCACACTATCGACTGCGGCAATGGCAAAGCCACCATCATCGCGGAAGCGCACGGTGGCCGTATCTGCAGCCAGCTGATTAACCGAGTTATTTTGTGTATTGAAGGTAAAGGTGCCGCCAGCGCCGGTCAGCAACAGACCAGACACACTAATACTTTGACTCTGCGTGACTGTGCCAGTCGTTTGCAGGCGTGCTGTGCCCGCGGTAAGACCATTCACACTATCGACGGTACCAATAGCAAAGCCATCATCATCGCGGAAACGCACTATACCCGTATTAGATGCAAGAGTGTTGATGACATTGTTTTGTGTGTTGAGGTCAAAAGTACCGGGCAACCCCATCAGCACGAGGCTGGGTGTGGTGATAACCTGACTTTGCGTGACCGTGCCATCGGTTTGCAGACGCGCCAGTGTAGTGGCAGTGATACCGCTCACACTATCAACAGTACCGATAGCAAAGCCGTCAACATCGCGCAGGCGCACAAAGGCACCTTCAGCGGCAACAGTAGTGAGATAATTACCCAGACGATGCAGGTTATAAGTAGAGCCGGCGCCGCGCAGCACCAAATTATTCACCACCAGCTCACCCAAATTATCCGTGCTTGATTGGTCGATAGTACCGCTCGTGGTCAACGCCAATATTCCTGAAACATGGAGCTGCTCAACTGCCGCCCCCGACTGTGACTGGGTTATGGTAAAGCCATCATCATCGCGCAGATAAATGTTAGCTGTGTTGCCTTGCACCCGCACGGCATTGTTATTTATGCCGGCGAAATTGAAAGTGCCACTAGCGCCCGTGAGTGTCAGGTCGGCAGTATTAATCGCCTCAGTCTGGGTGACATTGGCATTGCCCGACAACCACAGACGATCGGTAGTGGTGATGCCAGCAACCCCCTCAACAACACCAATATCATAGGTCGTATCTTCATGCAGGAACAAGAAAGCAGCATTGGCCGCAACCGTGCCAAAATTATTGAACCCGTTGGCCGGCATACTGAAACTACCGGTCAAGAATAAGGCTTCAGGGGCGCGGACAGCACCCGTATTATCAACCACCGACACGTTGCTGGCGGTGGTACTGAGAATGAGGCGCCCTGTTACATCAAAGCTGTAATCATCATCCGGCGTGGGCAGCGCGCGCAACTGCATAAAGCTGCTGGTATTGACATGGATATTACTTGCCTTGCCGCGAACATTATTAATGAGATTGCCCGCATGGTCGATAATGTAGTTACCGCTGCCACCATCACCCAGTAGCGTCAGCAAATCAGTATCAACCTGCTGGGTTTGCGTGACATTGCCGGCCGTGCGTAGCAACAACTCACCCAGTGTGGTGGCGCCGACCACATCATCGACTGTGTCTATATCATAGCCATTATCGTCGCGGAAAAAGACCTCGCCGGTATTGGCAGCTAAATCGGTGATGCTGTTGCTGATGCTATCAAGCGCAAAGATACCGCCCGTGCCACTCAGCGCCAAGCCCAGAGTGGTGATTGGCGCGCCAGCCGCCTGCGTGACTGTGCCGCTGGTGATGAAATGTATCAGCGTTGTGGCGTCCATATCATATGGGCCAATATCATCAATGGTAAAGCCATCATCATCGCGGAAGCGCAAGGTAACAACATTGGCGGCAAGAGTGTTGGTGTTATTATTTTGTGTGTGCAGGCTGAATGTGCCAGCACCACCCAAAGCATAAAGGGCAAGGCTATTGGCAACCACCGCTTGGCTTTGCGTTACCGTACCGCTTGCACCAAAAGCGATAGCACCTGTTACTGTAACGCCGCTCACCCCATCAACCGTGCCAATCTCTGTTGCGCCAAGGTTTAAATTCTCAATTGTGAAAGCAGCAGTATCGGCCGCCAAAGTGTTGAATTCTAGATTGGTGAGGTTAAACGCACCGCCCGCGCCGCCCAGCACCAAGCCATCGGTGGTAAGGGGTTGGGTTTGCGTGACCGTACCCGCAGTCTCAAGACGGGTGATGCCGCTTGTGGTGATGCCCGCAAAGCCATCGGCCGTGCTCACTTCATAATTATTATCGCGGCGGAAGCGCACGGTGCCGGTACTGGCAGCAATAAAATCTACGCTATTACTCACACTATTTAAGCTGAATACGCCATCCGTGCCAAGCATCGCCAATTCAGGCGTAATGATGGATTGAGTTTGCGTAACAGTGCCGCTGCTGAGCAAACGCACAACGGTAGTAGCGGTAATACCATTAACTGTGTCAACTGTGCCAATATCAAAGCCCGTATCATCGCGGAAACGCAGGTAATCAGCTGATGCAGCAAGGGTGCCAACATTATTATCGCTTGTATTTAAATTATAGATACCCGTGGCGCCCGTGAGCAACAGGTTGCCCGCATTAATCGCCGCATCCTGCATCACCAGAGACGTTGTATCAAATGCAGCAACGCTGCTTGCGGTTACGCCTTCAACGCCATCGACCGTTGTCACCATAAAACCGTCATCATCGCGCAAACGCACCGTGCCGGTATTGGCGGCGAGATTAGTGATTGTAACGCTGCTGTCAGCAAAGTTATAGATGCCGTCTACACCAGCCAGCACCAGGCTCGGCGTATTGACCGCACCGAAAGTTCGCGTGACTGTGCCACTAGTGATGAGATGCGCCAGCACTGCGGCATCGATCCCCTCGGCCGCGCCTAAATCATCGAGCGCAAAGCCATTATCATCGCGGAAGCGCACTGTCGCAACATCGGTGGCAAATTGATTAACATCGTTATTTTGTGTGTGGAGGTTAAATGTGCCCTCGCCTGTAGCCAAGCCAGCCAGCAATAAGCGACTGGATATAATAGCCTGGCTTTGCGTGACTGTGTCAGACGAAATAAGATTGGTTCTGCTCACCGTGGTAATGCCACTCACCCCATCAACCGTGCCAATATCTAAGACAGAAGCCGCGGTTTTTCTAATGCGGATGATATCGGTATCTGCAGCCAAGGTCGCAACATCGACATTGGCAACATTAAGGTTAAACGTGCCGCCTGCACCGGTCAGCAGCAGCCCATTCGTGGTGATGTCATCAACTTGCGTGACAATAGCCGTGCTGTGCAGCCGCAGCAAAGAGGTCGTGGTCATGCCAACCACACCATCGGCAGTGCCAAGGCTGTAATTATCATCATTGCGGAAACGCACGGTGGCTGTATCGGCCGCGAGCACAGCCACGTCATTATTCTGGCTATTGAGGCTAAAGATGCCATCCGTGCCCAGCAGCGCCAATTCGGGCGCAGTAATAATCCGGCTTTGCGTGACTGTGCCGGCGCTGACCAAGCGCGCAACGCCCGTAACCTTGATGCCATCAACACCATCAACCGACCCAATAGCAAAGCCGCTATCATCGCGGAAGCGCACGGTGCCGGCATCGGCCGCCAGCGTGCTGATGGCATTGTTCGAACTATTCAGATTAAAGACGCCGCCCACGCCAACCAGCGCCAATTCAGGCGCACTAACAATCTGGGTTTGTGTGACAGTGCCGATGCTGACCAAGCCCAAAGCGGTGGAAGCGGTGATGCCATTCGTACCACTGACCGAGCCAACGTCAAATCCGTCATTGGCTCTAAAATACAAGGTACCGGTATTAGCCGCCACTGTGCCAACAGAATTATTGGAATAGGTTAGAATGAAAACACCGTTCGCGCCGGTGAGCAGCAAACCGGGTGCGGTGATACCAAAATTATTTGTCACAATCCCCGAGCTAACCAGATGTGTCAGCGCTGTGGTGATAATGCCATCGGTGGAACCTACCGTGCCAACGTCAAAGCCGTTATCATCACGGAATTGCAGTGTCTCAACCGTCGCGGCCAGCGAGTTGATGTCGTTATTTTGTGTATTGAGGTTGAAGGTGCCATCGTTAGCAAAGGTGCCCATGCCGCCCAATTCCAGCCCTTGCGCAATAATGGGCTGGCTTTGCGAAATGGTGCCAGAGGTAAACAGCGCAACATTGCCCGTAGCGGTGACACCATCGACACCATCGACCGTGCCGATTGCAGCAGGGATGGCAATCGGGTTAGCTATATCAACCGTGCGGGCATTAGCCGCAAGAGTGACAAAGGCAGCGGACAGAATAAAATCGCCATCCGTGCCGGTGAGCAGCAATTCTGGCGCTAAAATACCAAAGCCGACGCCCGTCGTGACAGCGCCGTCACTTTGCAGACGCAAGAGTTGTGAAACATCGATATCGTTGAGACCATCGGCGCTGTTGATCTGGTAGCCATTATCATCGCGGAAGCGCACTGTGCCGGCGCTGGCAGCCAAAAGGTCGATAGCATTATTGTTGCTGTTGAGATTAAATATACCGCCAACACCGAGCAGTGCCAATTCAGGGGCGGTAATAACGCGATTTTGCGAAACTGTGCCCGTGCTGACCAAACGCGTAGCACCCGTTGTAGTAATGCCAACCACACCATCAAGCGCACCAATGGTGTAACCACCATCATCGCGGAAACGCACTATGCCGGTATCGGCCGCTAGCGTGGTGATAACATTGTTTTGTGTATTAAGGTCGAAGACGCCGCCCACACCGCTCAGCACCAAACTCGGCGCGATAACTCTAGCCGATTGTGTAATCGTGCCAGTGGTGTCGATACGCAGCAGGCTGGCAGTAATGCCGTTTGTGCCATCCACCGTGTTAATATCAAATACGCCATTCAGGCGCACCGTGCCCGTGCTGCTGGCAGCAAGGTTGGTGGTAGAGATACTGAGATTACTGAGGTCGATGCTGCGGCCACGCACCGCAAAATTGGTGATGCCCGAAAGTGAACTGCTGGCCACCGAAGTAATATCTGCGCCGGTATCCGTGCCGGTGAATACCGAGAGCGTAGCAATACCCGTGGGCGCAAGAGTGCCGCTGAATTGAATGGGGTTGCTGTAGCTGATGCTGCCAATGCGCAATGTGCCCGTGGTGGTAAAGCCAGCCAACTCTGCCGCACTAATTTCAAGTGAATTAGCGGTGGTGTCCGCCGCGCTACCAATACGGATGGTGTGTGTATTTTCCGTGGTAATGGGCGCCAAAGTAAACACGGCGCTTCGATAGCTGCCATCATTCAGTGCCATACTATCGGCATTAATCCTGGCGCTGCCGCCACCCGAAGGCGTGCGCACTGTGCCGCAATTGGTGGTGTAGCACAAAAAGCCCACATTGCCCGTGCCGCCCGGCAACTCCACTGTGCCAGTCACACCACCGCTGCCCGCAATGCCGTTAATGTTAATGGTGCCGTTACCGGTGGCCTCAATAAGCGCGTTGTTTTGTAAACGCACCCCCGCCTGCAAGTCGGTGTTATTGTTATTACCATTACCGTTGATACCACCCGTGCCCTCCAGGGCAATTGTGCCGGTGGTGGTGGTTAAGCTCGTGCCGGACAGCCAAATACCCGTAGCTTCAGCAGCACTGGTTGTGCCAGTACCACCCACGCCCGTCATAAAAATATTGCTATTGGTGCTAAAACTACTGTCTTGCAGATAAATACCACTCAGCGCAAATGCGCCCGATTGTGCGCCACGCCCACGCAAGGAAATAGCCCCCGTGTCGGTGATGACCGTGGTGTTGCGCATATAAATGCCAGCATTGCTCGCGTCACCCTCTGCCCAACCGGCGCTGAACAAGCTGCCTGTGCCACCACCCACCACAAACGTGCCGGTGGAGGTATCAATCGTGGTCGGCGTCACGCTGCCGCCAATAACCACACCGCCACCACCCACGCCATCGCGGTCAGCACGCAAATTCAGGTTAAGTGCGCCACCTAAGCTGCTAACGGTAACACCTTGCGTGATGGTGATATAGCCTGCCGCTTCAAACGACACGGTTTGTGCGGTGCCGTCGCGCTTAGTGATGTTGCCCTGAAAGAGCAGCTCTTGGTTGGCGCCCCGCACTTGAATAGAGAGGTCATTACTCGCCGGCAGAAACACCGGGTTACCAAAGCTAAGACTATTATTGACGATAAACTGCTCACCATCGATGCTGATGGTTGAGGCCGAGCCGAAATCAACACTATCAAGAATTTGCGTATTACCAACACTACGGCCGAAAAATGCTGTGCCCGTGGTGTCAAGGATAAGCGACGAAATATTTGAGCTGTCGGCCGAATTAAGCAGACCACCAAAGGTGATGTCGGACGCGCCAGAGGTCAGAGTAATGCCGCCAATATTACGCAACAGCACATCGTTGCTGAAAAATATCGAGCCAGACGTGCCCGTACGCGTGGTGTTTATATCAGCTTCTAAGGTGATGTCTCCGATGGACTCAAAACTGCCGCCAAATGTGTTAAATGTGGTGCGAATGTTGCTTTGGCCACCGCCAGAGGAATCGCTATCGGCATCTAAAATAATATTCAGCCCATCGCCCGTGCCAGTATCGCTGTCAATAATGGCGCCATCAATGGTGATGTTATTATGCGCTCTCAGCTGCAATGTGCGGCTGCTCAGCGTGTCAATATCAAGGTTGGCCCCCGCCAACCAAGTGATATTTCCTGCGCCAGCGCCTGCCGCTGCGGTGCTGATACTGACATCACTGGTAATGAGCGCTGCACGAATAGTGCCAACACTCACTTGCGCCGTGCCAGCCGATGTAGGAATTAAATCAGGGAAGTCGGGGCTGGGCGTGTAGCTGTCAGTGGCGGCGGTAATCTCGATATTGGTGGGGTCGAGCAGCCATTCGCCGACGCGGCCTAAGGGCGCTGCGGTGCTGATGCTGGCGGGGTTTATATCTATCCAACCACCCGATGTTTCAATAAAGCCGCCATTGCCGCCCTGGGCGCCGCCCTGAGCGCTGGCTGAACCATAAAAACGCGTAGCATCGTCCGACCAAATAATAACATGGCCACCATTGCCGTTGTTGGTAGCATCACTGCGCAAGCTGGCCGTACTGCCGACAAACACCGCTTTGGCATTAGGTATATTTTCCTGTTGGCGTAGCCTTTGGGCAGGCGCACGGCCACCCATGCGGTCGCCGCCTACAAAAATATCGCCGCCGCCCGTGGCACCGCTGGCATCCACAGCGCCGCCATTATAAATGGCAATTTGCTCACCCAATAAACGCGCTTCGCCGCCCTTATTGTTGGCGCCGCTCACAGCAATTTTGCCCGTATGGTCAATACGGCCCTCGGCTTGCAAGGTAACAGTGCCACCGCTGCCATTAGCGTTATTAGCGGCAATGGTGCCGCTGTTTTGAATATTTCTGCCGGTCAGCCACACTTCGCCCTGGCGCTGCTCAACGCCTGTGGCGCGCACCACACCCTGCTGATTATTGCCCAAGGCAAACACATTGCCGCCCGCGGCGTTTAACTCGGCCCGCACGGCCTCAATGCTGCCGCTATTGCTCACACGGCCATCGGCACGGGGCTCAACCTTAAGCCCGCCCACTTGTGTATCTTGCAGGGTAAAGCCATTGCCGGCGGCCAATGTAGCATCGCCCTTGGGTGCGCTGATACGGCCGGTATTTTCAACCTCACGCGCCAACAAATATATGCTGCCATGCGCGGCTTCAATGGTGCCGCTATTGCGCACACTGGCTGCACTATTACCGCTCAGCTGAATGGCGCCGCCATTGAGAAAATCAGTGTCGGTGATATTTTTGGTGCTGGCAATAAAATCGCCGCCCGTATGTACACGCCCCTCAGCGCCAATCAACACACCCTGCGGATTGAGGAGATACAAACTACCTGTGGCACTTAAACGGCCATCAAGCCGCGAAGCATCGCCGCCCAATACGCGGTTAAGCGTGGCGCCATTAGCATTATCAAAATGCACGCTGCCGCTTTGGCCAATGCTAAAACTATCCCAGTTGATAATGCCTGCGGCCGTGCTTTGCTGCACCAGCATGGCATTTGCGTCCACACTGATGCTGCCCGTGCCTGCCGCAAAACTTCCGCCGCTCGGCAATTCTGTCGCATCAGCTTGGCTGATAAATATGATACACGCACTGGCCAGTAACAACGAGCGCAGCGGCGAAGAATAGAAAGGTCGGAAGGCGGCAAGAGACATTTGTCACCAAGGCGAGATATGTAAAATTTTGTCGATTAAACGAGACAAACCGCTAAAAAACAAGGCTAATAAACCTATATAATTAATCGGGTTATTATCTTCGGCATAAATGACACAGACATGTGCCTTAACTCATTATTAATAATGTCTTTATCGCGCCCGCATGCCTATTTATGCCCATTTTATAATGTTAAACAGAGTCTGCGTCACGCGCCCCACTATATGCCCCACATCGCTCACGCTGCAGGAATTATTTCGTAACCGCCGCCTTTATGCAGCTCTTACATGCTTGCTCACAGCCGATATCGCATTCTTACCCCTTGCTCTCTAAATCTGGAGACGCTGTGAAAGTCAGCACCAACAACCAAGGGAGACTTTTATGAACAAAGAACAAGTACAAGGCAAAGCCGAACAAATGACCGGTAAACTTAAAGAAAAATGGGGCAAGCTGACCGGTGATGATATTGCACTCTACAACGGTAAGCGCGAACATTTCTTGGGCAAGCTCAAAGAGCATTACGGGCTGGCCAAAGAAGAAGCTGAAAAGCAGCTCAATCTGATTGAAGTCAGTTGCGGCTGTGGCACAACCAAAGCGGCGTAAACCGTCTTTGTAAAACAATGCCGTAAACGAATAGCTATCGCCCGGTAATATTCCTGAGGCCGGGCGATTTTTCTCTCTTACTTTCCACCAAGGTCACCGACGCTGAGTTTTATGCTCACTCAACCAGAGCAGATAAAACAAGCAGCGCTTCGGCAAGAACAGCAGCCAGAAAAAAAGGCGCAACACATAACGCGCTAAACAGGAAAACTTCATGCGGCATATCGCCCTACCTGCACTCTTTTTGCTCATGATATATACGCCAGCCATGGCCGCAGAAGATAGGCGCGCAAAAGACGACAAAGGCATTTTTAATGTAGTGCTCGAAAATGATAAGTTTGCCGGAGAAGACCGCGATTACACCAACGGCATTCGCTTTTCGTGGCTATCATCTGAAGAAAATATGCCCGCTTGGACGCGCAGCATAGCAAGCGTGCTGCCGCTGGCCAGCGACGGGCATAAGCGCATCAGTGTGGCCGCAGGGCAAAGCATGTTTGCGCCACAAGATTTATCGCGCCGCGATTTGGTGGTGGGCGATCATCCCTATGCCGGCTGGCTATATGGCTCGGTGGGCATTGTGTCGGATACAGGCAAGACGCTGGATAATGTCATGCTTACGCTGGGCGTGGTTGGCCCCTACTCGCTGGCCGAGCCAACACAAAAATTTGTTCACCGCATCATGAATAGCCCGCAGCCGAAGGGCTGGAATAATCAGCTTAAAAACGAGCTTGGTGTGGTGCTGACCTATGAGCGCAAATGGCGAAGTATTTTTGCGATTTCGCCCTTAGGCCTCAGTGCAGATATCACCCCACATGCCGGCGTGAACCTTGGCAATGTCAACACCGATGCAACATTGGGCGCTACTTTTCGTTTGGGCTATGATTTACCGGTTGATTATGGCCCACCGCGCATTCGCCCCAGTTTGGCAGGGTCGGATTTTTTTATACCGACACAAGAACTTGGTGGATATTTATTCACCACCCTTGGTGCGCGTGCTGTGGCCCGCAACATCTTCCTTGATGGCAACACATTCCGCGATAGCGCCAGCGTGGATAAGAAAAATTTTGTGGGCGCTTTGCAAGTTGGTGCCGTCGTGACGTATGGCGAAACGCGCCTCTCTTACACACAGATATTTATGACTAAAGAATATAAAACACAAAAAAACGCAGCGGTGTTTGGTGCCATAACACTATCACACCGCTTCTAATCCTTACGCAAACTTTATACCCATTCTGCTTTGTCGTATCGCCCGCTTACCGCCTTGTGGCTAGGGTCGATTTTAATAACGGCCAAATTTCTTAGAGGAGAAACCCATGAAAAAACTACGCACACTCTTGCTGGCGCTTATAGTAACTGCGCTGGTAACCTTATCCAGCGGCGCCTTTGCGGCAACACCGGATAATTTGCATAAGGATGCAAATCAAGCGCTGGCCATGCTTATAAAAGCAAACCCTGTGGCCGCCGATATTGCTAAAAAAGCGAAGGCCGTGCTGATTTTTCCGAATATCGTTAAGGCTGGCCTCATCTTTGGTGGCGCTTACGGCGAAGGCTTGTTGCAACAAAATGGAAAAGTGTCTGGGTATTATAATTCGGTCACTGCATCCTTTGGCTGGCAGGCGGGCGCACAATCTTATGGCTATGCGGTGTTTCTGATGAGCGACAAAGCCATCACATATCTTAACGAAACACATGGTTGGGAAATTGGCATTGGCCCAACGGTGGTGCTGGTGGATGCGGGTGTGGCTAAAAACCTTAGCTCCAGCACACTCCAAGATGATGCCTATGCCTTCATCTTCGACCAACAGGGCTTGATGGCATCCTTAAGCATTGAAGGCACCAAAATTTCACAGATTAAAAAATAGGAATAACCGATATGCAAACCTCCACCACCACAACGCAATCAATCGGAAAATATATTTTGATACTTTGTCTGGCTGCAGTGGTTGGCTTGGTGGGCTATAGCCTGCTCAACGCGCCCGATCGGCGCAGTGCCGGCGATAAAATTGGCGATGCTATCAATGCGCTGCCCAATGGTATCGATAAAGCAGCACAACAATTAGAAAGCCGCACCCCCGCCGACAAAATCAATGACGCCGCTAAAGATGCCGGCGATGATTTGAAAAAAGCCACGAACCAACAATAGCCCGCTAAACCCTTAACCCCGAACCCCGAACCCCGAACCCAACACCACAAACCCCAAGACCACAAACCCCAAGACCACAAACCAAAGGATTGCCCCATGAAGACCTGGACCCTACTCTTAACAAGCATACTCGGTACAAATCTGGCCCTTGGCATAAGCACGACTTACGCCAATAGCATCACCACCGACACAATAAAAACAGCCACAAGCCCAGTGAGCAATGCAGAAATGGGCGATCCGCGCGTGGCGGCCGCTAGTTTTGTTGAACATGTGAATTTTGCGCGGGTGGCACTGGCGATGAAAAATACCGATCTGGCCAAAAAGCACATCACTCAGGCCCGCAATATGGTGACCATTATTAAAAGCGCAACAGTCGAGCAGCGGGTCATAAGAGAGGTGGAATCGGGCCGCATCATTTACCAATATGACACGCAGTATAAATACCATTATTTTCCCATTCAAACTGGCCCCGTGCAGGTCAAAACCATGGATAGTGGCCCATTATGGGCGACCAATGATTTAGCCGTGACCGATGCAGATATTGTTTATCTGACGCTCGACCTCACTGGCGACAAAGTCGAGAGCTATATCAATGAAGCCGAAAATGCCATCACTGCGGGCGACCTCAAACGGGCCGACGAGCAGCTCGCGCAATTAACAGAGGCCGTGGTAACGGTCGATAGCAAAGTATCAATGCCGAGCGTGAAAGCCTATGACAACATTGCACTGGCGCGTAACTTCATTGCTGGCAAAAATTATGAGGGTGCCAGCTATGCCTTGAAACACGCCGATAGCGCGCTCGATGAAATGACCAAAAACGAAACAGACAAAACACGATTAACCGAAATTGCGGTGATGCGTAAAGATGTAACCAATCTGCAAGACTATATCACCAAAAAAGACCCCAACATGATTGAGCAAGCAAATGCCAAAATGGAAAAATGGTGGAAAGAGTTAAATAACTGGGGCAAAAGCGCTAAGTAACCCCTTATACTAAGCACACCATGCGCCACCTCCCAACGGAGGTGGCGTATTTGTTTTCTGGTTATTCCGCGCAATGAAGCCCATAATGCAAGATGCACAAAAAGCCCGCAGACCTTGAACAAAAGCACGAAGCGTTGCAGGCAAAAATATTTTCGTCTGTTGCACACGATATAAGAACACCGCTGGCCTGCATCATTGGCTCGCTGCAAACACTCGACCAAATGAACAGCAAGCTATCGCCAACGCAGCGTGACATGCTGATAAAAATAGCGTTGGCCGAAGCACAGCGGCTAGATGGCTTGCTCACAGAGCGGCTGGATGAAGCCAAACCAGAATAATCGGGCCATTTACGCGCCGCTTACGCAGCAGCCAAAGCATCGCATCGTATCCTTGTGGCCACTTCGTTATATCTGATGGCACATAGCGCACAAGGATACTTATGACTCTCTCATCCATTCTACTTATTATTCTTGTCCTGATGCTGGTGGGCTCATTGCCCACTTGGCCACATAGCAAAAACTGGGGCTATTACCCCAGCGGCGGCACAGGGCTTATCGTTATCATTCTTCTTATTCTACTCGTCACGGGTCGGATCTAACCCCTTAAACAAAGGAATATCTTATGAGCAAAACTCTATCAACAATAATCGCCGCATCGGTCTTGGCCTTAGGACTGGGCGCCTGCACAGCAGAACAAAAAATGCACTATAAAAACCCAGGCTCTTACGAGAGCACCGAAACCAACACGGATGCAAAAGGCACAACGACCGTCAAAACATCGACAACAGAAGTGACCATTGATGAAAATGGACACCGCCAAGAAACCATTACCTCAAAAACCAGCAGAGACCCTGTCGGTTTGGGCAACAAAACCACCACAAATACTAAGAAAACCACTGTAGAAAAATAGTCAGCCTCACCCATACAACCAAAGGAACATCATCATGTTTAACGCACCCGTTAAAGAAGACAATACCACCACCTTAAAAGATGGTGTCTATAATATGGAAAAAAACATAAACGAAGCCGCACATGATGCTGGGCGCAAAGCGCGGAGCATGATGCATACAGCCAACAACGAGCTATCGCATGTACGCGAATATCTTGGTACGGAAATACGCGGCAACCCCGTGCGTTCAAGTGTCATCGCATTGGGCGTTGGCATGTTCCTTGGCGCACTATTTCGCCGCTAATAGATATGGAAATGTTGCTTGCCATCATGACTTTCATGCGCCGCGCGGGTGGCAAGCAACAGCTCCAAAGGCTGCTCGCCCACTTTTTGCTCTTACTTTTGTTGGTTATCATCACCGCCATAATGGTGAGCGCAGTATTAATTGGCGGTTTAATCAACGCCCACATTACTTTGCTGAATAGCGGCATGACAGCGACAAACGCATTGCTTATGATTGGTGCCGCCGCGCTATTTATTATTGCGATACTGATTGCTGTGCTCGTGTCGCAAATAAAGCTGTTGCAGCGTCAGCCGATGAAATCACCACTAACGGGTATGCTGGACGCCTTCACCGCTGGGCTTATGGCAGAGCAGGAACAACCGCGATAATGGACCCGCTCAAAAAACTGCTCCATGATTATACGCTGTATATTATTTTTGCGGTGAGTGTGCTGTGCTTTGCCATGATTTATAACCAACATCCCGCGGGCCATCTGCAAGATTTGCTCGCGAGCGGCCTTTGTGTTTTATTGGTTATTGTCTATATTTATCTTGAGCGGGATGCACAAAAAAATGCCGCCAAGCAAGCGCTCGAACTCGTGACGGCCAACCGTGTTATTGCTAAAGCTATAAAGCAAGTTTCAGACGAAAAACAAAGCACAATAACCAACAACCTGAAACATGCTGAAAGCGCCATGCACTCTGCACGGGAAGAACGCGCCTCGGCAGAACATGCTGCGTTGATTGCGGCAAAAGCCAATCAAGCAAAATCTGCCTTCTTGACCAATGTCAGCCATGAAATTCGTACACCGATGAACGCCATTATCGGCCTTGCGCATACTTTGCAAACAACAAAACTCGACACACAACAAAAGCAATATGTGGATGTGCTGCATGCCAGTGCCGCGGCTTTGATGCGCCTCATCAATAACCTGCTCGATATTGATAAAATGGAAACAGAAGAAATAGCCCTTGACGAGGCGCCTTTTTCCATGACGGCCCTGCTCAACCAAGTTATCAGTGCCATGTCGGTGCAGGCGAAGCAAAAAACTGTGAGCTTGCTCATGCATTATGAGCCTGGCCTTGATAAAACTTATATTGGCGATAGCGGCCGCATTCGTCAGATATTGCTTAATCTGGTGGGTAATGCGGTGAAGTTTACCGATGCCGGCGGCAAAGTTACGCTGCTGTTTGCCAATGGCGGCACGGTTGGCGGCAAAAAAATGATTACCATCACGGTGACAGATACAGGCATTGGCATTCCGGCCAATAAAATCGGTCTCATTTTTGGCAAATTCATTCAGGCAGATTTATCTATTACCTGTAAATATGGCGGCATTGGGCTGGGCCTTGCTATCTCGCAGGCGCTGGCTCAACGCATGGGTGGAAAAATCACTGTCACCAGTGTGGTTGAGCAAGGCTCATCCTTTGTGCTACATTTAAGCCTAGCGGTGCAGGCCACTGAAAGCGAGGCCGACATACACCATGAGGAAAACATCATCTATCTCGATATCCAAGCCAACAGCAAGCGGCTGCCCATTCTCTTAGTTGAGGACCACGAACCTAATGTGCTGGTGGCCAGCATTATGTTTAATAATTTTGGCTATCACTACGAGGTTGCGCGCAACGGGCAAGAGGCCATTGAGCGCTTTGCCCAAGACAAATACTCTATTGTGCTGATGGATTTAGAAATGCCCATAATGAATGGCTTTGATGCAACCAAACATATTCGCGACTATGAAACAATAAAAGGTTGTGCCGCTGTGCCGATTATCGCCATGACCGCACACGCCATGAAGGGCGACCGCGAAAAATGCCTGAATGCGGGTATGAGCGACTATATCGCTAAGCCCTTTACCCCCCACCAGTTGCAGGCCATCTTAGATAAATATGTCAAGCGTCTGCCACAAGTTGCATAAAGGAAAAACCGATGAGGAAAAAACACATGTTATGGATTGTCGCAGGAGTTATTATTATCGGCGCTGCCGCATGGGGACCAATGATGAGCAATGTTGAGCAAGCAAAATATCAGGTCGTGGAAACTGATAATGCCATTGAAATACGCGATTACGCAGCGCACATCGTGGCCGAGGTTACCGTATCGGGTGAGCGCCGCGATGCCATTAACAAAGGCTTCCGCCTGATTGCCGATTATATTTTTGGCAATAACAGCACCGCAAACAAAGTGGCTATGACAGCGCCCGTCATACAACAACCTAGCCAACAACCCAGCCAACAACCCAGCGAAAAAATTGCCATGACCGCGCCCGTGCTGCAGCAAGGCAGTGGCGATGAGTGGAAGGTGCGCTTTGTTATGCCGGCCAACTATACGCTGACAACTCTGCCAAGCCCTAAAAACAACGCCGTGTCATTGCATCAGATCCCTGCCAAACGCTATGCTGTCATTCGCTTTTCGGGCATGGCCGGCCAAGACAGCCTCAATAAGCATACGGATATTTTGCAGGCTTTCATTGCGGCAAAAAAACTGAACGCGCTCTCTACCCCCAGCTTTGCGTTCTATAACCCACCTTGGACTTTACCACCCCTCCGCCGCAATGAAGTGATGATAGAAATTGCCAAATAGGCACTTAAAGTTTTTATCATTGGACATTTTTATCATTCAAAGCTCTATCATGGGCCAACACCATGGCATTTTTAAATGATGCTTTATGCGCTGTTTATACATAAAGCATTTTTACCTGCAACAACTTCACAACATTCCCCCTATGGTATGGAAACTATCTTTAACCAAGGGGAATTCTATGAAAGATCTCAAAAAAACTATTGTGGTGCTTGTGGCGCTCGCATCACTTGCGGCTTGCGGCGGCACAACGGGTGATCGTGCGCTCAGTGGTGGCGCAATTGGCGCTGGTGTTGGCGCAGTGACCGGCGCTGTTGTGGGTGGCAGCCCTGTTACGGGCGCTGTCGTTGGTGGTGCTGTTGGTGCTGCAACAGGCGCCATGACCAAGAAAAAAGATGTTGATCTCGGTGAACCCGTATGGCGCTAAACCCTTTTGCCACATTGGCTGTGGTGAGCATCTTCGCGCTGTCACTGCATAGCGCACAGGCACAAGATAATGTGCTAAGCGAGCAGCAACAAAATAATATTGTCTATGTCACTGGTGGCATCGGCAAAGACGAAAGCGATGCCCTCAGAGCCACGCAAGCCAATTATAATTTACGGGTGATGAATGCCGACAAGGTTGGGCATTTCTCTAGTGATACTCGTATCATTATTCGTGACTTGCAAAATAATATCTTGCTTGATGCCACAAGTGGGCCACTGTTTTACGCGAACCTGCCCAAAGGCCGCTATATTATACAAGGCTTTGTGGGCCTGCAAAGCAAGATGCAACCCATCACCATAGCTGCCGGAAAAACCGCCAATGTGCGCTTTGTGTGGCGACAAGATGCAACTGACATCCCCAACGAATAAGAGGAAATATTATGCTAAACTTTGTCATTACATTTTTTATTCTGGCTGTGCTTGCCGCCATTTTCGGATTTGGTGGCCTGGCTGCTGATTTTGCCAACATTGCAAAATTCCTGGCTGGCATTTTTGTGGTGCTGTTTGTGGTAAGCCTGATTTACAGCATCATCACTGGCCGCAAGGCTACGCCGCCGCTATAAAATAATCTCGGCGGCCGCACCTGTTTGACAAAATGTGGTTTCATGCGCCGAGGCTAATATTAGAGACAGCGGCGCTGGAGTGTTGCTGCAATTGCACTTCCATGCGGTAGCCGATGCCGGCCTCGGTGACAATAAGCCTAGGGCGGGCAGTGTCTGCCTCAATTTTCTCGCGTATCTGGCCAATATAAACGCGCAGATAAGTGGTATCTTCCGCATGCGCAGCCCCCCACACTGCTTTAAGAATTTCTTTGTGCGTCAGCATTTTGCCGCGATTGACCATAAAATATCGCAGCAGATCATATTCCTTTGGCGTGAAGGGGGTTAGCGCGTCATCTACAAATACTTCATGCCGCACAAGGTCCATACGAATTATGCCATTCGACAATTCAGCGCAGCCCGTTTCGCGCACGGCACTGCTGCGTAAGCTTACATTCATGCGTGCCAGCAGCACATCAACATTAAAGGGCTTGGTCACATAATCATTGGCGCCCATGTTGAGTGCGCTAACAATTTCATCATCGAGCGCGCAAGCCGAAAGCACCACAATAGGCGCTTGCGACCACTCGCGTATGGCGCTAATGACATCCTTGCCGTCCATATCTGGCAGGCCAAGATCAAGCAGTATCAGGTCAGGCCGCACCGATGCGGTCATGCGAATGGCCTGTTTACCCGTTAAACATTCAACAATTTTGTAATTTTGCACATCGAGCAGAATGCCCAACATTTTCTGTATTTGTGGCTCATCATCCACCACTAGGATGGTATTCTTTTTTTCATGCATGGGGGAAATCCTGATCTGCGAAGCGCGCTGTTTATATTTTTAAAACGCCTTGCATTTGGTCAACCTACCACGAACACAGCTTTTTAGATATACATATAAATATGAGGCTTTTTAGCTAGGCATGCCCCTATTGAGCGCTTGTCTAACAGCGATTGTAAGCGCTCACTTGCAGGCGTTGAAGCCATTGAGATCATTTCGCGACATTATAGATGCTGATGGCGCTATCTGGGATGGAAACAGTGACTTTAGCGACGAAAAGAAAATCGATCATCCATCAAGAAAATGGTATTTTTGAAAGCTTGATTTCAACGCTGTTCCAATTATTTTCCAACAATATTTTTTTCAGCCAGGCTTGCATGGTAACGGGTGCTAGCGGGCCAAGCCATATGGCCTTCAAATCTTTTTCTTGCAGTGGCAGCACTAAAGGCACTTTCGCTTCACCCCCAATTTTCTTAGTAGGAAGATAACGGGGGGTGCGATCGGCGCGAATAATTCTTAAGAAACGAGTTTCTTTTTCTTTTGAAAACTTTTCCGGCTTATACTCCGTACAGTGCGGCAAGCAGTTAGAGGCTAGTAGAGTTGACATCTCGCGCAGAAATAACCAACCCTCATCTTTATTTGGGTTTGCTGCCTCCAAGCCCCGATTGACGCAGTCCATACATTTTTCAATGATAGGCCTCAAGACACATCGCAACACTTCATCATCGTAAAAAACTTCAAACACTGGCGAAGTACCATTGGAAAAACAACCATCATCATTCTCTAGTGTATCAGTAAAATTTTCTGAAAACCCTGAAGCAAATTCAAGACAAACGCCCTCTCCATTATCTGCAAACTCCATCCACAGGTGCGGATCATCCTGTAGGCCGCTGGCGCAGAATAAAAAGAACTGGCCGGATTGCTCTATATTGACCTGCAAAATTTTTTTAAATTTTTCTATGAAAAATTTTGCACCGGGGTGCATAACTTTAGACGAATGTTCGTCTAATAGTTGGTAACAAATGTCCACCCCAGATCGGATTTCGAAAGGATCGCTTTTTTGCGTAAAAATATTTGTGAACCATAAAACACGACTAGAGAGAATCCCTTTCAACGCGCTTACTTTGGTATAATGAAAGAGGAGGTGACTTACTTTAGAATATGTGGCTGCACCATTCTTTTCTAGAAAATCAAAGAACTCTTTGTATGCAGGCGCGGTTATCGTTAGAAGCATAGTAAGCCATAATATGTACAATGCCCATCAGCCATCATATTCAAGCATTGCAGATTTGTTTGCGCTTGTTGAGAATATACACCAGTACAGGCGGTCAGCAAAAGACGGGGGCAGATTATGACCGTGATATTTATCATTTCTATACTTTAATATTTTAAAACGACTTTGTAAATTTACAAATTCTGTGTAACTGAGAATCGGATTTGGATTTTTAATTAAGCTGTCTCTGATGGGATGGTCTGCCTGAAAGCGCCAAGACAAGCGCGCTACCAAGCTTACTGATTAAAAAGCTCCGTACCAACAAGATCACAAAATAGGTTTCTGTAGGTCTTGGCTATACATTTCCTGTCCCACAGCATTATCAATAACATATCTTTTGAGCAATCATTTTATTGAGATTATCTCATGCTAAAATGGATGTTGATGGTTTGCCTTAAGGGGAAAAGATATTTTTCTTGTTAAAAAGGGCACTACCTTTGCCAACCATCAATTTTAAAAACACGTTCTAGGAGCTTGCGTTCTGGCCCGCCAGAAGCAGGGGCAAACCAAACCTCAAACCGAGCGGCATAATATTGCTCCCAGTCGCCTTCGTAAATCATAATATGAGAGTTCGATAGAAACTGCTCTTGGTTATTATCCGACCAGCCTATCCATTCACTGGAGTCTTGCTTTAAATCATCTTCAGAAAGAGGTGTGTTTTTTGTAACTTCAAAAGCCTTAAGATAAACCATGCCTCGTTCCCCAGGATTAGCGCGGATATAGACATCATATATCCCATTTGACCCGGAAATATCTAACGAGGGGGGCCCCATGCTGATGCTGCTTGCAGGAAGCATGCTTTTTATTTGCTCCCAATCACTGAGAGTTAAAAAGCGTTTAAATTCTTGGTTGAGGTATGACAGGGATGCTTCGGTAATGCGGCGCTGTTTGGCAGAAGACTGCTCCATAATCTCAACTAATAAATTATTTTCCTTTATACTCACATAACTCCCATACTGCGCAAATTGTCTACGCTCTTGCCTCAAAATAACATCTTGTTTCTGACCACAACGCAACAAGGTGACACCTACATTACCAAAAGAAGAATCGGCTGAAAAACTTATAGTTGTTCTGGTCTGAAACTGCTTGTCTGGCCCACTCTGCCATCGTTTGAGGCCAGAACTTGTGTAATTAGCATGAAGTGTCGTTTGCCAGATGCCATCCACAACCCACCGCCGCGTAGCGAAAAGCGTGCCGTGCCGCGTATATAAACGCCAGGCAGGATGAGCGGCAAGATATCGCAGCAGATTTTCACTATTATTTAGGTAGGCTGTAACAAGGCTGGACATATCGCATGATATGGTCGCGTTATCGCTGCCAGAATTATTCAGGCTATTTAAAACTGTTTGTTGAAAAGGGTCGTCAGTAACGGCGGAGATTGTTCCTTTAATATTCCGCGTGTTTACGACTTCGATATCTGTGGGTATGGTAAGATTCTTTGCAAAATCATCACCACTTGGGCCGAATAACCACATAAAAGTAAAAACCACGGATAACACTTTGAGTAAAATAAGAAATGAAAAAAGATTAATTGCAGATTTTAGCCATCTTTTTTTAAAAAGATTAACGATTGAAACCACAAATACGCCTGCAAGAGCAATATTCACCAGTAATAAAATGCCTGAATTCATAGGCCCTATAAATAGATAAGCAATAGCCAGTGAAACTGTGATGACTGATGGTATCCAAAAACTTGAATTATAGGCCTTCCAAAATCTTTTAATCATATTCGGCTCCTACATCTTAAGTCTTCAAAATTCCATTCGCAGTTTTTTTTCAGACTTTGAATAGGGGGTTCATTGCACAAGCTGTTAGCTAGAAAACTCCGTAGCAGTACTGAGCCCGCATATATTTCTTCGAGTTTTAGCTTATGTTCTCTGCAAGCCGCTTTGTTCATCAATATATAAGTAAGGCGGTGGTTTTGAAAGATATTGAAGTTATGTTGCGCCTCCGACGTCCAAAATGCTTATGCGCATTTTGTCGAACCCGCGACGCTTCTTTCCTATCCAATCCCAGTCATAAATAAAGGGGCCAAAAAGGCCCCTTTATTTATGGCGGAGACGGAGGGATTCGAACCCTCGATACAAGTTTAAGCTCGTATAACGGTTTAGCAAACCGCCGCCTTCAGCCACTCGGCCACGTCTCCGCATTGTTGCATTTGGGGCAAGCCCAAACAGCAACAGGCTTTCTTTATACCATTATCGTCTTATCTGGCTAGGGGTATTATTTGCTTTGTTGCTGGCGGTTTTTGGGCGCATTTTTAGCATCACTTTTAACAGGCACACGACTGGTTAAAGCATGGCATAAAATAGCGGCTGTGGCGGCAACATTAAGCGATTGCACCTGCCCGCTACCTGGTAAATAGAGCCATTTTTCGCAGGCTTTGCGGGTGGCTGCGGTAAGGCCGGTTTCTTCTTGCCCCAGTACTAAAATAATTGGCCTTGTTGGCAAATCGGCCGGGTTGGTTATAAAGCGCGCATCGGCGTTATTTTTCTCAGTTTTATTTGCTTTACTATTGTTTACATCGGGCAAAGTTGTGCCAACGATGCAAAAGCTATTTGATAATTGCCGCAGCAACACTGGCAAATCGGCCGTGGCGCTTAAGCGCACCGCCTCTAGCCCGCCCTCGGCAATACGATAAGCCGCATCAGGCAGGCTGGTGGGCAGCTCTTTTACACCCAGCAAAATATCGCTGACGCCGAAAAATGCAGCCGTGCGCGCAATTGCGCCAATATTATGCGGGTTGCCCAATTGCTCGAGCGCCAAAATAAGCCGTGGCGGCTGTCTTTGCCACTCACCCACCGGTGCGGGCGATATTGCCGAGGCCAGCACCACCGCAACAAGCCCACCATGATGCGGCGTTGCGGTGATTTTTGCTAATTCATCGGCCGACATTTGCCGGTAAGCGCATTTTTGCTCGGCCAAATATTTGCAAATAGGCCCCGCTTTTTGTTTTTGCTCGGGGGTGTAGTAAAGCCGAATAATATCGCTTTTGCGGCTGGCAAATAATGCCGTTACTGCCGATACACCGCACACATGCCGCCATTTAGGCGCCGCTGCAGGCTTTGCTTCGGGCATATTTTGGGCCGTGTTTTGAGCTTGCGGCGCAGGCAGTGGGCGCTGGGGACGCTGGGGGGTAAAACGCGAAGAATGGTTAGCCATGGGCTGGTTATAACTTATTCTTGGCGCCACAGCATAGAGAATTGCACAAAACCCCATCTTTCGATATGTTTCGTCGCCAGGCGCCCGCATATTTGCAGCGTCTCGGCTTTGCCCTATAATTTACCTAATATATCACCAGAGGCCGCTATGCGTATTTTAGAAGATGTAAAACTTGATTTTGACGATGTGCTGCTTTTGCCCAAGCGCAGCCGCTTGGCCTCGCGTTCAGAGGTGGCCCTCAATCGTAGCTTTACCTTTATGTATAGTGGCGAAGTGATTGATAGCGTGCCGGTTATGGCCGCAAATATGGATACCGTCGGCACGCTTGAAATGGCTACAGCCTTGGCCGAGCATAAAATGCACACAGCGCTGCATAAGTTTTATTCAATTGAAACACTGACAGAATTTTTTGCGTTACCCGCCGCCAGCTATAGCTGGTACAGCATGGGCATCACTGAAAATGATTTTGAAAAATTTAACGCCACACTCAAAGCGGGTGCTGCTATTAAGCGCGTGGTTATGGATGTGGCCAATGGCTATCAGGAAGTATTTGTCGATGCGGTGCGGCGCGTGCGCAAAGCCCACCCCAGCCTTACCATTATGGCCGGCAATGTTGTCAGTGGCGAGATGACCGAAGCACTTATTTTAGCCGGCGCCGATTGTGTAAAAGTTGGCATAGGCCCTGGCAGTGTTTGCACCACACGCAAAGTAACCGGCGTTGGTTACCCGCAGCTATCGGCGATAATTGAATGTGCTGATGCAGCGCATGGTTTAGGCGGGCAAGTGTGCGGCGATGGCGGCTGCAAAGTGCCCGGCGATGTCGCCAAAGCATTTTGTGCAGGCGCCGATTTTGTCATGCTGGGCGGCATGCTGGCAGGCCATGATGAATCGGCCGGCGAGCTGATTGAACGCAACGGCAAAAAACTTAAGCTTTACTATGGCATGTCGTCTGAAGTAGCGATGACCCGCCATCATGGTGGGGTGGCTAAATATCGCGCCCCCGAGGGGAAGGCCGTAGAAGTGCCCTATCGCGGGCCGGTGCTTAACACGGTGCAAGAGATATTGGGCGGCATTCGCTCGGCAGGCACATATATTGGCGCAAGACGGCTGAAAGAATATAGTAAACGCGCAACTTTTGTGCGCGTTTCCCGTCAGCTTAATACGGTTTTTGGCGATAGCTGAAAATAAAAAGCCATAAATCCGGCTTGCAACTATTAAAATACTAGAGAGCATGCACTGCAATACGTTATGGTATTTGCATAGAGGTCATATGACCAAAATTATTTAATAAAAAGACATATTTGCAATCTAAATCAGGGATATAGAGATGAATCAGGATCAAGATAAACTGAACATCACTCTTAACTATCGCAAAGGCGGCGTCATTGAAGCCCAAAAATTTGCGGCCACTAACCCGCTTTTAGTCAGCTATAACGCTGGCATAGAGCAGGATAATAATAGCAAGCGCACATTTATCTCGCTGGCCTCGCTTTTGGCCAACAGCATCAGCGCTGATAGCAGCTATATTACCCGCAGCATTGAAACGGCAGGTGGCGATATTGCCATCTTGCGCCGCACACTTGAAGCCATCAATGCCAACATTCCGCCTGCCAAAAGCGGGCAAGCCCTTGATGAGGGCTGTCACGCACCAATTTTTTTAGCCGCACAAGCCGCCGCCGAAAAAATGGGCGATGAGTTTGTCAATACCGACCATCTTATTCTGGCACTGCTCAATGGCGTTGAGGCCGAGCACCCAACTGCTGTTAATCACGCGGCACAGCTGAGTGCGGCTTTAAGCAATGCCGGCCTTACTGCTCAATCCTACAAAAAAAGCGTGCTTGATTTACGTCGCGGGGCGCGCATTAAAACACAATTTGACGGCGAAAATTTTGGCACGCTTGGCCTTTATACCAAGCTGATTGCCGCAGCAGGTCAAGAGCGCACGCCCTTTATGAACCGCAGCGAAGAAATGCGCCGCATTGAAAAGCAAATTGCTAAAACTGAGGGTAATTCGGTTTGGCTGACGGGCGAGTTTGGCGTTGGCAAAACTGCACTGGTTGAAGCTTTTGCCGCACGCTTAGCCGATGGCCAAACCCCGCGCCAACTGGCAGGGCGCAAGCTGCTTAAGCTTGACCTCAGCCGCTTTATTGCCGGCGCTGGCAATGAGCTAGATACACGCTTTAAGGCGCTGTGCGATGAAGCCGAAGCCGATGGCGATAAAATTCTTTATATCGACGAAATTGAGCGCCTGTTGCTTGATAATGGTTCGGTGCGCGCCAGCTTAGCCATTATTTTAAACGATGTGGTCAGCCGTGGGCAGTTACCCATTATTGCCACCTCAGACGGTGGTCGCGCCGAAGTTTTAAGCACGGCTGACCAAAGCCTGTTCAAAAAATTTGAGCGTATTCGTTTGCAAGAGCCAAGCGACGATTTAGCCCGCGAGATGCTTTATGCTCACCGCGACAGCATTGCTGCACGTCACGGCGTTGAGATTGAAGACGAGGCTATTGCCCGCGTTATCAAACAAACCAAGCGCTATCAGTCGGATGAAAAATTCCCCAAAAAAGCCATTGATGCGCTTGATGAGGCCGCGAGCCTTGTGGCCATCCGTGCCGAGCGCCCCGAAGTGCTGACCAGCAAAGATGAGCAGCTCATTCTTATGGTGGCCGAGCTCGACAGCTTGAAAAACAAAAGCGATGATGCCAGTGCGCAGCGTCAAAAAATACTGCAAGAGCAATTTGATAAGCTGGAAGATGAGCTCACTGCGCTCGAACAGCAGTGGGAAAATGAGCAAAGCCTGCGCATGGCTGTCGAAACCGCTCGCAGCAGCTTGCAGCAATCAGAAAATAAATTGCAGCAACTGAAGCAAGAGCGCGAGCAGCTTGGCCAAGGCCAGCAAGTGCTGCAAGCGGCAAATGCCAATGGCGACAATCATCAAGTGGCCGCGCCCGTCAGCAAAGACATTGTGGAAAAGCGCCAGCGCATCGAAGCCGACATCAAGCGCGCTGAAATGCGTGATTTACCCGCCCAACGCACTGCGCTGAGCGAAGCTGAAAAAAATCTGGCCGCACTTGGCGATAATCGCTTGGCGCAATTAGTGGTAACGCCAAAAGATATTGACCAGGCCTTAACGGTAGCAACCGGTATCCCCATTGGTCAGGGCGATGATGAAGCCAAATATGCGCCAGGCGCTATTGAAGCCGCACTTGAAAAACGCGTGGTGGGCCAAAAGAAAGCTGTCAGCATTGTGGCCGAAGGTATTCGTCGTGCTAAAAAGGGCCTTAATGATGCAGGCAAGCCGCTGCTGGTGGTGTTTTTTGCCGGCCCCTCGGGCGTTGGTAAAACCGAATTAGCCAAAGCCACCGCCGAGTTTGAATTTGGCGGCGAAGATCGGGTTATTCGTTATGATATGGGCGAATATACCGAGCCACACACAGTCTCGACCTTGTTGGGCGCCCCTCCTGGCTATCAAGGCAGCGAGCAAGGCGGCAAGCTGGTCAATGACATCAATAATGCGCCCTACTCGGTGCTGTTATTCGATGAAATTGAAAAAGCGCACCCCAGTCTGTTTCCTATTTTGCTCAAGCTGCTCGATGAAGGCAAAGTCACTGACCGTCAGCACAACACCGCTGATGCGCGTAACTGCATTATCGTCATGACCTCGAATGTGGGTAAGGAATATTTCGAGCAATTTAAAAATGGCAGTATTAAAACGCCGGAAGAGCTTAATCGTTTGGTCAAAGAAGCCTATAATGAGCGCTTCCCCGTTGAATTGCGTGGCCGTATTAGCTCGGGCTTCACCATCTTTAATTCGCTCGACCCCAAAGTGACGCGGATGATTATCCCCATTCAAACACGCAAGCTGAATAAGCTGATGGATGAGCGCCAAGTGAAAGTGGCCCTCACCCCCAGCGCCGAAGATTGGTTGGCCAAATATGGCTACGACCCCAATTTGGGCGCCCGTCCGCTGAATAATTTGTATCGGGATATTATTGTCAATGGCGTAGCCAAGCTGGTCACCGATGGCATGCTGCTGCCCGGTCAAGATGTGAGCGTGGATGTGCAACCACAAAAAGTGACAGTGCAAAGCCACATCACCTCGGCCGAGGAGATCATGAAAATTGTTGATGGTCTGGACGAGTTCAAACCCACCATTCAAGAGCTGCAAGAGCAATTACAAAAACTTTGCAGCAAATTAAGCTATGCTGAATTGACACAAGATAACCCGCCCGTAGAAGAGATGCACGAAATTGAAGTGCCATGGCCTACGCTTAAAGTGAGTGACCGCTTGCGTCCGGCGCCCGCAATTAACATTGCCAACGCTAAAGCCGATATTACCGGCCAAGGCAACAAAGGGCCAGAACGCCCCACAACGGCGCCCATCACAAGCAACGCCGCCACTTTAGGCTAAGGGAGCGACAAAATGAACCAAGGTCAAGAACCAACTTTTGATGTGCTGCTCAACGACCGCAGCACTAATGTGCCCAGCAAATATGGGGTGAATATGACGAGCGCTTTGCAGCGCTATTATAACAGCGGTCTTGAGCAAGATGCTCAATCTGCACCAGGCACACAAGGCAAAGATTATAGCAACCTTGCTTCTATTTTATTGGCCGCGCTCGCCAGCGAAGAATCTTATATCTCGCGCGCAATCAGCAAAGCGGGCGGTGACCGCACCGTGCTTGTACGTGGCCTGCAGCAAGTTTGGCAAGATATCCCCAAGAGCGCCGATGGTATCGTCAAGGATTTAGGCTATCTTGCGCCAATTTTTGCTGGTGCAGATAATGTACGCTTAACCATGGGTGATAAATTTCATAATACCGATCATCTGGTAGCTGCCCTGCTGCAAGGCGAATATCAGCCAAGCTCAACGGCAATGACTGCGCATTATACCAAGCTGCAAGAGGCTTTTGCCAATGCCGGTATTGATGCCGATATTTGGCAAAAAACTATCGAAGAAATGCGCCATGGTGCACGCATTGGCAGCCGCATGGATGGTGAGCTATTTGATAGTCTTGGTCTTTATACCAATGACATGGCCATACTGGCCGTCGAAAAGCCAGAGCCGGTATTTTTAGGCCGCCGCGCCGAGATTGACCGTATCGAAGCACAATTAGCCAAAGCGCAAGGCAACTCGGCTTGGCTGACGGGTGATTTTGGGGTGGGCAAAACCGCCATTGCCGAAGCCGTGGCCGATCGGATCAGCCTTGAAGAATCTCGCGCCGAATTGCGCGGTCGCGTGGTGCTGCGTCTTAATATGAGCAAGCTGATTACCGGACAAGCCGGTGACCCTGCCGACAGATTGCGCGCCATTTGTGACGAAGCTGCGCGCGATGGCAATAAAATCCTGCTGATTGATGAAGTAGAGCGCCTGCTGCTTGATAATGGCGCTATTCGTGCCAATGTGGCCGTGGTGCTCAATGATGTGCTCAGTGCGGGCCGCTTGCCCATGCTGCTCACCTCGGATGGCGGGCGGGCTGATGCGCTTTACAGCAATGATGCCAGCCTCTTTGATAAACTAGCGCGCATTGATGTGCGCGAACCCAGCGCTGAACTTGCCACCGAAATGCTTTATGCCCACCGTGAGCGCATTGAGCAGCTTTATGGCGTAACCATCACCGACGAAGCCCTGCAACGGGCCGTGGCGCAAACACAAAAATACCAAGCCGATAAGCGCCTACCCAAAAAAGCCGTTGATGCGCTAGAAGCCGCAGCCAGCCAAGTGGCGCTTGAAAAAGAGCGCCCCGCGCAATTAGTCAAGCTCGCACAAACCCAAGAGAACATCGAAGCCGAGCTGCGTCGTTTAAATGTGCGGCAAGATGCCGCGGCTCTACAGCGCAAAGCCGAGCTCACCCAGCAACAAGCCGAAGCCGTGAACAGCGAAGCCGAGCTAGAAGCCAAATGGGAGCAAGAGCTTGAAATTTATAAAGCCGTGCAGCGCGCCCAAGAAAATATTGTGGCAGCAGAAGACAAGCAATATGAGCTGCGCACGCAAATAGAGCAGTTGGCCGGCGCACAACAACAAATGCAGCTGGTAACGGATGGCAGCGAAAGCAAAACTATCAGCACCGCTGCGCCCAGCCTTGCAACCCAGCAGCGCGAATTAAAAACCCAGCTCAAAACGCTTGAGCGCAAATTGCCGCAATTGCAGCAGCAGCTCGAACAGGCGCAAAAAGCCGCCGCCGACTA
Organism: Rickettsiales bacterium; assembly: GCA_027485855.1. Taxonomy (GTDB): domain Bacteria; phylum Pseudomonadota; class Alphaproteobacteria; genus JAIXQD01. The sequence continues at coordinate 212,363 of JAIXQD010000021.1, forward strand.
TGCCCCACATCGCTTGGTTGATGGCACAGTCAATGCGGTGGATATTGATGAAGCTATCGAGCGCAGCACCGGCATTCGTATTAAACCCGAAGAGACCGATAAATTTGCCAAAGGCAAAATTGAAGCGGCCTTGCGCCAGCGTGTTGTGGGCCAAGATAAAGCCATTGCCATTGTGGCGGGCGCGGTGCGTCGTGCCGCCATGGGCTTACGCAAAAATGGCAAAACCTTAGGCGTGTTCTTTTTTGCGGGCCCGTCGGGCGTTGGCAAAACCGAGCTGAGCTTGGCTTTGGCCGAGTTTCTTGGTTACAACATGCTGCGCTATAATATGAATAACTTCACCCAAGCGCACACGGTGGCAACCTTGCTGGGCTCGCCCCACGGCTATGAAGGCGGCGGTGGCCCCTTGGTGCGCGACATTAAACAGAACCCTAATTCGGTTATTCTGCTGGATGAATATGAAAAAGCGCATGCTGATTTCAGCAAAATATTGATGGACCTGTTTGATACCGGCCGCACCACCGATAACCGCAACAACAGCGCTGACGCCAGCAACTGCTATATCGTCATGACTTCAAACATTGGCGAAGATTACTTCCGCGACTATCGCGATGGCGTGATTAAAACCGAAGCCGAATTGCTTGATGAAGTCAAACGCGCCTATGAAGAAAAATTCCCAGCGTCGTTCCAAGGGCGCGTTGAGAATTTTATTATCTTTAATAATCTTGACCCTGCGGTCACGCGCGAAGTTGTGCCGCTGCAGCTGCGCAAACTCAACGAGCAGTTCAAAGATAATAAGCTCGACATCACCATGGACGCCGCAACCTCGGCCTGGCTGGCCGAACATGGCTATGACCCACATAAAGGCGTGCGCCCCTTACAAAACTTGTTTGATAAAGTGGTGGCCAATGGCGTGAATGATTTATTCATGGATGGCGATTTATTGCCCGGCCAGCAAGTGAGCATTACGCTGCAACCGCAGACAGTGCAAATTCAAACACACGCCAGCGCCGAAGATGTTGATGCACGCATTTTCAGCCATAAGATTTTTTACCCAACGCTGGCGCAAGCCGAAGCTGAGTTGCAAAAACACTTCAGCAATTTAAGCGATGCCGATAAGAGCCGTGGTGCTGCGCCAGAGGCGATGCATAGCGTAGAAGTCATGTGGCCAAGCTTTACAATTACCGACAAATTAGCCGCAGTGCCCGCTATTGAGCTTGGCACACAAGAAGAAGGGCCCGTACGTCGGCCCAAAGCTGCGGCTGCTGGTGGCAAGCCCGCACCACTAGCCAATAGCTAAGGCCACGCGTTACAGCCAATGATTAATATTTTTTGGTAATATAATTACCAAATTAATAGGTATTAATAGCGCGTGCAGACCAACGAATAAATTTATTTATAAATACATTGTAAAAGCCAAAAAATTATTTTCAACCTGTGGCAAGGCCGCAATACACACTAAGCCATTGATAAAAAACAACAACAAAACAATATTGGGCTAAATACACCTATCTTTTGCTGTGTAATATTGGCAACATCGGCCAAAATTCGCCATAAAATTACCTAAAAACACCATTTCGCTTAGCAATAGATTTACCATTATGACCGCATTATGACCTTACCGAGCCACCCATTTTAACGAAGGTTTACGCCCATGCTCTCCAAACCCTGCGTTACTGCCCTTGTCGACCTTATCGATAACAAGCTTTCTTCAATGGCCGTCACCGACCGTGACGATCTGCGCGAGTTTAATGTTTTGCAGCGCGCGCTCAACGAGCTGCAAGGCCTGCAACATAGCAGCAGCAGCGAAGCCGAATTTGGTAATATTCCGCGCCGTGGCCGTCGCCGCAAAGTTGCTGACTATCTTGCCCGTAGTTTTTCAGGCGAACATGGTCATATTGCCCGCGCCTGAACCTAGGCTTTAATAAGTAACTTTTACAAGAAATGCTCGACTGGTCGGGGGGTCAGTCGGGTATTTTTTTTGGGCATTTTTTTGCGCTTATATATATTGCTTGCAATCCTGTATGCAAAAGCACTATAACAAGCGCGAGTTTAGATGAACTCTTGCATTGTGCATGCACTGCTTCTGCCTCCGGCCTTTGGCCCTAAGCACATAATTGCAGTGACGGGCTTTAATAACGCCCATAAAACTGGCCGTCCTGCAGACAATTTTATGGCAGCCATTTTTCTTCCACGCTGAGAGTTTACCGTCTGGTTTGTGGGTACAGCCTTATGCTGTCCGCAAATAATCTGACGTGGCTCAATGATGCGCTTGGCATAAGCCAAGCACGCATTGCGCTCGGCTACGCTCAAGCGGTGGCGGCATTGTGCTGCAACCTAACGCGCGCCTTGTGCGCAACTTAAAGGACTTAATCAATGAATACCCCAGCAGATATGCAGATGAATGCAACCATAAGCCACATGCCAGAAACAAATGCGCCCGTAGTAAACGCAGCTGTCGCAAATGCCCCAAGCTTTGCCGATTTTGGCCTGCCTGAGAGCATGCAGAAAACCTTGCAAAAATTAAACTATACCATGCCCACCCCTATTCAGGTGGCTGCACTCCCCTTGGCATTATCGGGCCGCGATATTTTAGGCTCGGCCCAAACCGGCACCGGCAAAACCGCGGCTTTTGGCATTCCGCTTTTGGTGCATCTGATGCAAAATCCACAAGCGCAGGCCTTGGTGATGACCCCCACGCGCGAATTGGCCGTGCAGGTTGCCAAAGCGCTGCAACAGCTTATTCCCTTTAACGACAAGCAAATGAGCGACATTAAATGCGCCGTGCTCATTGGCGGCGAAGCCATGCCCATTCAGATGCGTCAGCTGAAAATGCGCCCGCGTCTTATTGTTGGCACACCGGGCCGCATCAATGACCATCTGGCCCGTGGCACATTACGCTTATCGAACACCACCTATCTTGTGCTGGACGAAACCGACCGCATGCTTGATATGGGTTTTGGCCCACAGATTGATAAAATCCTGGAGCATGTGCCCGCCGTGCGCCAAACCTTGCTGTTTTCAGCAACTTTACCGGGCAATATTGTCAAGCTCTCGTCGCGCTATATGCGTGAGCCAGTGCGTGTGGCTGTGGGTTCAACCTCGGCGCCGATTGCCAAAATCAAACAAGAGCTGGTACGCACCAGCGAAGGCGAAAAATATCACGAACTTTTATCGCAGCTTGAAAATCGTGATGGCTCGATTATCATTTTTGTTAAAACCAAACATGGCACCGAGCGTCTGGCTGAAAAACTCTGCCGCGCGAATATTCCGGCCGATGCCATTCATGGCGATTTGCAGCAGCGTCAACGGCAGCGCGTCATCGAGGCGTTCCGTCGGCAAGATTATCGTATTTTGGTGGCAACCGATGTGGCAGCCCGCGGCCTTGATATTCCGCATATTGCCCATGTCATCAATTATGATTTGCCGCAAGTGGCCGAAGATTATATTCACCGCATTGGCCGCACCGCCCGCGCTGGTGCAGAAGGCTCGGCCGTTAATTTGCTGACCCCTGCCGATAACGGCAAATGGCGCGCTATTCAGCAGCTGCTGGGCGAAAAACCAAGCAACAGCAATGGCGGCGAGTCTATGCGCCAAGCCCCCAATGGTAAGAATGGCTCGCGCAAATTTTCGGGTGCCAGAAAATCGGGCGACCGGTCTTTTGGTGACAGGTCTTTTGGTGACAGGTCTTTTGGTGACAGAAAATTTGGCGCCAGAAATACCGATGAGCGGAAATTTTCTGACCGCAATGTCGGCGAAAGAAGCTTTGAAGAAAAACGTTTCGGCGATAAAAAGCCAGCCAGCAGAAAGTTTGACCAGAATAGCGGCCCAGAAAACAAATATAGCGAGCGCAAATATAGTGAGCGCAAATATGGTGAAGGCAATTTTGCCGAACCCAGCTTTGGCGAGCAAAAACCTTTTTATAAAAAAGCTGCCGGTAAAAGCTTTGGCAAAAAAGATTTTGGTCAGGGCCGACCAACTTCGGGCAAACCCACACAAGGCAAGCCCACAGGTGGCAAATTTGGTGGTAAAAACAAAGCCGGCTCAAATAATACCAGCCAAGATGCGAGCCGCCAGCAACGGAGCTGGTCGCCAACAAATCGGGCTGTTGCGTAAATTTTATTAAGTCAAACTAAGGCGGGGCTGGCAACAGTCCCGCCTTTTTTATGCCCTATATTTGCGGCTTATCCTTCTCCCTGCAGCATAAAAAACGAATAGATAAAATACCCGATAAATCCGGCAAAAATGTCGGCATTTGTTCAAAAATCTTTAAAGCTATCTCGCTAATATATGAGCTCTGACGACGGAGCCCGAATGAGCACAAACGACGCACTTTCAGCCTTTATGATTATCGATGAAAGCGCTGTGCCGCCCGACCATGCCAGCGCCGATAGCAATCAGCTTGATTATATAGCCTCCACTATTGCTATGCCAAGTTACAGCTATGCGGCGGTCAATGTAAGCGCAGCCTTTCCGCATAATTATAATTACAGCGCACAAATTCAAGCAGCAGCACCCATTATCAGCACGCATTATGATAGCAGCACGCCGCTATATAATGTCGCCAGCGCAAGCGCAACTACAGCTGATACCCCCGCGCTTTTTGCAACCTCGATGAATCTTGGCCCCGCACGCATCAGCTTCACTGATAATTTTTTTAGTCAGCAATATCATTTTTCAGCAAGCTCAGTTGCCGACACACGCGCGGCCGCCGCTTGGACACAATATACCGGCCGCAACATACGCGTGGCTGTGGTTGATGATGGCTTTGATTATCAGCACCGTGATTTAAGTCTTAACTATAACCAAAACATCGACCGCGATTTTCGCGACAATGATATGGATGCGCTTTATCGCACACAAACAGGTGATGCGCATGGCACCGCAGTGATGTCAGTCATCGGCGCTGATAATAACGGCACAGGCATGGTGGGCGTTGCGCCAGATGCAACATTGGTGGGTATTCGTGTTGGCTTTGGCAGTAGTGGGGTGACGACCTTTGGTGCTGCGCTGGCCTATGGCAGCAATTACGATGTGATCAATAATAGCTGGGGTTATACATCAGCATTTATTGATAATTTTCAAATGAGCTATATGGCCTCACTGCGCGATGCCATGGTTAATGGCATGAATAATGGTCGCGGCGGGCTTGGCTCGATTTTTGTTTTTAGTGCGGGCAATAGCCGCAGCTCTGGTGATGCCACCACCTATCATGGCACCACAAATTTTATTGGCACTATTACGGTTGGCGCCGTTGATAGCAATGGGCGGGTTGGTGTTTTTAGCACACCAGGCGAGTCTGTTCTGGTATCAGCCGCTGGTGTTGGTGTAATCGCCGCAGATAACACCATAGGTGGCTATAACAGTGGTGAATATGGAACGATAAGTGGAACATCTTTTTCGGCACCCGTTGTGTCTGGCGTTGTGGCACTGATGCTGGAAGCCAATAGTCGTTTAGGCTTTCGTGATGTGCAGGAGATTTTAGCCCTGTCCTCGCGTCAAACCGATAGCAGCAATAGCAGCTGGCGATTTAATGGTGCCGATAATTGGAATGGTGGCGGCATGCATTTTAGCCGCGATTATGGCTTTGGCGTGGTCGATGCTCATGCTGCTGTGCGCCTGGCTGAAGGTTGGAACACCTCGCGCACTGCGGCAAACATGCAAATGGCCAGCGGCACGGCTAACCCTAATCTTTTTGCGCCTGACAATAATAGCACAGGCGTGAGCTCAAGCATCAACTTAACCGGCACAAATTTACAGCTCGATAAAGTTATGGTTGATGTACGCCTTGCTAGCAGCACGGGGCAGATGGGCGATGTACGACTAAACCTTATTTCGCCCGATGGCACAGTGAGCACACTTATCGACCGTGTTAATAATGGGAGCTTTATGTCAAGCTCGTTTAGCTTTAATCTGAGCAGCAATGCATTTTGGGGCGAAGATAGCAACGGCACTTGGCGTTTACAGTTGGTGGATACTGCCACAAATGTTGGCCGCACTACTTTGCAAAGCTGGACGTTACGCGCCTATGGCGATGCCATTGGCAATGACGATACTTACTATTACACCAATGAATTTACCACAGCCACGGGGGCGCGCAGAACTCTTATCGATACTGATGGCGGCCTCAATAGCATTAATACCGCTGCGGTTGATGGTACTGTTGTGCTGGCAATGGCCGCGGGCAGCACAGGCTCAAACATCGCTGGGCGCAGCCTTACTATTGGCGCCAGCACCAACATTCATAATGCCGTGACTGGCTCGGGCAATGACTATATTTATGGCAACGGGCTGAACAATGCCATTCGTGGCGGCGCCGGCGATGATCTTATGCAAGGGCGCGGCGGCAATGATACGCTGGTTGGTGGTGCGGGTGGTGACACACTGAATGGCGGCGATGGTAATGACGTCTTGATTGGTGGCCTTGGCGCGGACATGATTATTACCGGCATTGGCACAGATATTGTGACTTACAACAGCATGTCAGATGCAGGTGACACCATTACCGATTTTACCGTTGGCACTGACCGGCTAAATTTTGTTTCGCTGTTTACCAGCCTTGGCTACAGCGGCAGCAACCCCTTAGCTGATAGTCTGTTGCGGATAACTTATAATAGCTCGGCCAATACAACCATCTTGGCGATTGATAGCGACCGCACTGGCCCACAAGCCGCCGTAACATTGGCAACCTTGCAAAACACCAGCGCCACACTTGTAGCCACGCGCGATTATTATTGGGTTTAAGTTTGTTTCGCTCATGCAGCTATAATCTAATTTTAACAGGCTGCTGCTAAGTTTAATCGATGTTAGTCACCCCCCTTGCCACAGCGCGACAAGCCGTGAAGCAACAGCTATGGCTGTTAGCGGCCTTTAGCTTTGGCATAAATATTTTGCTGTTTGTGCTGCCGCTTTATTCGCTACAGATTTATGACCGCGTGCTGACAAGTGGCAGCCTGCCTACTTTAGCCACACTCACGGCGCTAGCCATATTCTTGCTCATCGTGATGTCGTGGCTTGATGGCTTGCGGCAAAATATGCTCACCGCTTTAGGCAATTGGCTAGAGCTGACGCTGGGCGCTGCGGTGATGCGGGCAGCCATAAATGCGGCGCTGCTCACGCGCTCGACCACAACCGCACAAGCCACTTTCGATTTACGGGCTTTACGTAACTTCATCGCCAGCCCCGCAATGCCCGCTTTGTTTGATTATCCATTTGTGCCGATTTTTTTGATATTTTTATGGTGGGTGCATCCTTGGTGCGGCATTTTTGCGATTATTGTTGGTGCGGCGATGTTACTGCTGACCATACAAAGCGAAAACGCCGTACGCGATATGGTAGAAAAAAGCAATCTGGCCTCAGCCGAGCTGCAACTACAATCGGAAGTGATTTTGCGCAGTGCCGATGCCTTGCGCGGCATGGGCATGATTGGCAAAGCCGTCAGCCTTTGGCAAAAACGTAACGAGCATTTAGTGCATTTAAGCGGCACTATGGCCGACCGCAGCGCAACTTTGGCAGCGCTGAGTAAATTTATTCGTTTATTTGGCCAGCTGGGCATTATGGGCCTCACCGCATGGCTGGTGGTGCGGCAAGAGGTTACGCCCGGCGCCATTATTGCCGTGTCTATTTTATTTGGACGCATTTTATTGCCCGTTGAGCAAACCATTGGCGGCTGGCGGGCGCTTGTGGCCGCGCGCTTAGGTGCAAAACGACTAGAGCTGCTTTTACAAAAATTTCCATCCGCACAAAAAGGCATGGCACTGCCAGCACCACAAGGCGCGCTTGAGGCAACGCAACTGGGCTTTCGCCTGCCGCATAGCCTTGAGCCAATAATTCAGAATGTAAATATCAAAATTGCTGCGGGCGAAACCTTGGCCATTATTGGCCCCACGGCGGCAGGCAAATCTACGTTAGCGCGCCTGCTTTTGGGTATTTGGCAACCCACAACCGGCACAGTGCGTTTAGATGGCACCCCTGTTGAAAACTGGCACACTAATGAACAAGCGGCCGATTTTTTTGGCTATTTGCCGCAGGATATTCAGCTACTCAGTGGCACAGTGCGCGACAATATTGCCCGCAGTGATGCACATACCGATGCCGATGTGCTGGCCGCCGCAAAGCTGGCCGGCATTCATGAAATGATAATGCAGCTACCGCGTGCCTATGATACCGAAATTGGCGAGGGCGGGGCTAATTTATCGGGCGGGCAAAGGCAGCGCTTGGCATTGGCGCGGGCAATTATCGGCACGCCAAAGTTGGTAATTTTAGATGAGCCCAATGCCAATCTTGATGCCGAGGGCGAGGCCAGCTTGGCCCAAGCCATTGCGCATTTAAAAGCGCAAGGCGTGACAATTTTGCTGGTCATTCATCGCACGCAATTGCTGCACTATGCCGAGCGTATCGCCTTTATGCGGCAAGGGCGGTTAGAGCTGCTCGGCCCCCGAGAAGAAGTTTTGGCCCAACTACGTGGCACAAAAAAAATTGATACGCAGGGCGCGCCGCCATGAACTTGCCAGAAACTACGCCCAACCAAAGTGCCGCGCTGCAATTGCAAAAAATTCGGCGGCAGGCATTTTTAGGTTTAGTCATTGGGCTTTTTAGCTTGGTGATTTTTCTGCTATGGGCCGCTTTTATGCCACTAGCCAGCGCCATTGTGGCGCAGGGGCGGCTGATTGTTGAAAGTGGCGCGCAGCAAATTCAGCATTTAGAGGGCGGCATTGTGCGCGAAATATTGGTCACCCGTGGGCAACATGTTGATGCGGGTCAGGTGCTGCTGCGCCTCGACCAATTACAAGCGGGTGCGTCACTCAGCGCCATTCAAAGCCAGCTTGCCGCGAGCCTTGCCGAACAAACGCGGCTAGAGGCCGAGCGCAGGGCACAAAATGAGTTGGCCGAACCAAAAAATACCGAAGAGCTGCCGCAAGAAATATGGCAACAAGCATGGGCAGGACAAAAAGCCCTGTGGCAAAGCCGCCGCGATGTGCGCGAAGGGCGCCTGGCTGTTATGCAACAAAGACGCGCCCAGTTAGCACAAGAAGCCGAAGGGCTAAACATGCAATTGCAAGCGCTGCAACAACAACGCCAGCTGATTGGCGATGAGATTGTCGATGCCAAACAGCTTTATGAAAAGGGCTATGAGCGCTTGCCACGCGTGCGTGCGCTTGAGCGTGCTGCCGCCGATCTTGATGGGCGCATTGGCCAGCTTGTTGCCGAGCAAGCCAAAAATCAACACGCCCTCACCGAGTTAGAATTGCAGCAGCAAGGGCTAGAAAATGAATGGCAAAATGCCATTGCCACCGAGATGCGCACCACCGAGCAAAAATTGGCCGAGTTACGGCAAAGGCGCAAAAGCGCCAGCGACATTGTGGCGCGTGCCGAGCTGGTTGCACCCGTGGCTGGGGTGATTAGCGATATTATTCCCTATGGCGCGGGCGCTGTGATTGCTGCAGGCAGCCCGCTTATGACCCTCGTACCCGAGCAAGAAATAATGCTGATTGAAGTGATGGTGCGCCCCGATGATATTGAATCAGTTTCGCCGCAAATGCCGGCGCGCATCAGGCTATCGGCCTTCAACCAAAAGCGCGTGCCAGAAATTGATGGCACAGTAATGTTTGTAGCGTCCGACCTCAGCACCGACCCCATGACCGGTCAAAAATATTTTAAAGCGCGAGTAGCCCCTGATAGCAAAGCATTAACCGCGTTACAGTTACGGCTGGTGCCGGGCATGCCTGCCGAAGCTTTGATTATTACCGGTAGCCGCACGCTGCTAAATTATTTACTAAGCCCGCTTAGTGATGGGCTGCGTCACGCGCTACGCGAGGGCTAAAACACTGCACATACCAGGCGGCCGCTTGCGCTAAGCCTTGTTGCGCATCATATTCAGGCTGGTAACCAAGGGCGGTCTTTATGGCGCTGATGTCGGCCAAGGAATGCGCCACATCGCCCGCACGAAAATCACGATAAACGGGCTGGCTTGCCGTAAGACCCGCATCATGCCGGCGCAACGCTTGTTGCAACATATCAAACAACTGATTAAGCGTCGTGCGCGCCCCGCAAGCGACATTATAAACAGCGTGCGGCGCATGGGCTGGCAACAAAGCGGCGCGCAAATTAGCTTGCACCGCATTGGCCACATAACAAAAATCGCGGCTGGTTAAGCCATGGCCATTAATAAAAACTGGTTGGCCAGTAAGCAGCGCTTGCGCCCAAGCCGGTATCACTGCGGCATAAGGGCCAGAGGGGCTTTGCCTTGGGCCAAACACATTAAAATATCGCAGCCCCACAGCGGTCATACCATAAGCGCGGCAGAAAACATCGGCATAAACTTCATTGATGTATTTTGTGGCGGCATAGGGCGAAAGCGGCTTGCCTAGCTGCCCTTCTTGCTTGGGCAGCGCCGGATGATCACCATAAACCGAACTTGACGAGGCATAAACAAAACGTGGCGGCGCACCCTTTATACTGGCTTGTTTTGCTGCATCCAGCATATTGATAAAACCATTTACATTGGCATTATGACTGGCAAGCGGCTCAGCCAGCGAGCGTGGCACACTGCCAAGCGCGGCCTGATGCAAAATAAACTCAGCGCCCGCCACAGCCTTTTGGCAGGTGGCAAGGTTGGTAATATCGCCTTCTATAAAGGTAAAATTGCTAAAGGCTTTTTCACCCAGCAAAGATTGCACGGCGTGCAAATTATCGGCGCTGCCTGTCGCAAAATTATCTAGCCCAATAACTTTTTGCCCATATTGCAAAAGTGTTTGCACCAAATGACTGCCAATAAAGCCAGCAGCCCCTGTCACCAGCCACTGCCGTGGCGTTGCCGCCAAAAATTTATAAAAAGCTGCATTATCCATTAAAGGCGCCACAAGCCATAGCCGTTGCTGCGAATGACGCTGGCATCGTAAACCGATTTTACATCGACAAACAAACCACCTGTTTTTAGTCGCTGCAATAATTCTGGCAAAGGCTTGGCAAGATATTCTTGATGCGCCACAGCCGCTACAATGGCTACAGCTTTTTGCGGCAATTCGGCCCATGGCGTTAGTTTTATGCCATATTCATGCTGGGCCATGGCCGCATCGGCCAAGGGGTCGTGCACACTAACGGCACAGCCATAGTCTTGCAGTTCGCGCACCAGATCGGCCACTTTGGAGTTACGAATGTCAGGACAATTTTCCTTAAAGGTCAGGCCCAGCACAATAACGGGGGCATCTTTGGGGTTGGCGCCACTACGCACAATGCCTTTTACTGTTTGCTGGGCAATATAGGCGGCAATGCTATCATTGATACGCCGCCCCGCTAAAATAACCTCGCTATGATAGCCAATTTTCTCGGCTTTATAGGTGAGATAATAGGGGTCAACGCCAATACAATGCCCGCCCACCAAACCCGGGCGAAAGGGCAGAAAATTCCACTTCGTGCCGGCGGCTTGCAACACCTCGGCCGTATCAAGGCCGATGCGGTCAAAAATAAGCGCCAGCTCATTCATAAGCGCGATGTTCAGATCACGCTGCGTGTTCTCAATGACTTTGGCCGCCTCGGCCACCGCAATTGAGCTGGTGCGAAAAACCCCCGCCGGAATGACCGAGCCATAAACCTGCGCCACATGTTCAAGCGTGGCCGCGCTATCACCCGCCACAACTTTAACAATTTTTGTCAGCGTGTGCTCTTTATCACCGGGATTAACACGCTCGGGCGAGTAGCCCACAAAAAAATCTTTTTGCCAAACAAGCCCAGAATATTGCGCCAAAAGTGGCACGCAGACTTCTTCGGTGGCACCCGGATAGACGGTTGATTCAAACACCACCACAGCGCCACGCTTAAGATTTTTGCCAACACTCATCGAGGCCGCCCTCAGCGGCGTAAAATCCGGATTATGGGCATCATCAACCGGTGTGGGCACAGCCACTATAATAAAATCGGCGTTTTTGAGCTGCTCGGGATTATTGGTAAAGCTTAAATGCTGCGCGCTTTTTAATTCATCGGCGCTGAGGTCGCCATTGGCATCGTGCCCTACGGTGAGTTGTGCCAATTTATCGGCCGAAATATCAAAGCCAATGGTTGGGTATTTTTTGCCAAACTCAACCGCCAGCGGCAAGCCAACATAACCCAAACCCACCACAGCAATAATTTTTGGGGCGGTCATGGCTGCTGTTGTTGAAGCGTTTGCGGGCACGGTCATTTTTATCTCCTAAATCGCCGTGACTATAGCAATCTTATTTCAAAAATGCAGCCGTTAACGCATCTTGGTAATTATTGTTGCAAAATCGGCACAATCGTTATTTTCCAATATGTTTCAACTTGTTATCGCCTATAAAGCGCGCTATGTAAGAGGGGCATTTTATGGAGGTGCCGCATATGACCGAGCATAAACCAACCCCGGATGTGGAAGCCCGTCACCGCAGTGCAACCACATTATCTGACGGCATTGCTTTAGGCCTTACCCGCGCACTACGCTTTTTTGCCGATACATTTTTTGCGCAGCGCTATGGGCACCGCGCTGTTGTGCTTGAAACTGTCGCCGCCGTGCCCGGTATGGTGGGTGGCATGTTGGCGCATCTGCGCTCTTTGCGGCGCATGGAAGATGATAAGGGCTGGATTAAAACCATGCTCGACGAAGCCGAAAATGAGCGCATGCACCTGATGACTTTTGTCGCCATTGCCAAACCCTCTATTTTAGAGCGCGGCCTCATTTTAGTCGCTCAGGGCGCTTTTTTTAACGCCTATTTCTTGTTGTATTTGCTTGCCCCGCGCACAGCGCATCGGCTGGTTGGCTATTTTGAAGAAGAAGCCGTTAAAAGCTACACACAATATCTTGAAGCTATTGATAGCGGCAAAATTGCCAATGTGCCCGCGCCACAAATTGCTATCGACTACTGGAAATTACCCGAAGACGCCACGCTGCGCGATGTGGTGCTGGTTGTCCGCGCCGATGAGGCCGGCCATCGGGATGTAAACCATGCTTTTGCCGATGAGCTTTGCGCCAAAACTGCGCGCCAACGCCACAAGGAAGACCAAGCCAAGCTGCTTAAAATGGGCAAAGCTAAAATCGCGGCTGCCGTTGCGGCTGCCAACACTGCTGGTAACAATGCGCCCAACGCAGCACCCATTGCCGTGCCGGTGCTCACGCCTGCCAACCAAAGCGTGGAACCAACCATTGCAGCGCGGCCAACATCGCCCGCAACACCAGTTTCTGTCGCAAAGCCGCAATCGCCATCGCTTTAATTTTTTAAACACAACTAACTTATCAGCATAACATTTATGATGATGGAGCAGAGACATGGACATTAACAAGCTTGTGAACCAATTCTTGGGCGAAGGCAGCACATTGCCACAACAGGCTAAAAATATGGCACAAAAGGCCACCAGCGGTAGTTTTGGCGGATTTGCCGGCGGCGCTGCAGCAGGCGGCGTTTTGGGCCTATTACTGGGCAATAAAAAAGCGCGTAAAATGGCCGGCAACCTCGCGGGTGGTGTGGTGGGCTATGGTGGCGCCGCTGTATTGGGCGCCATGGCGTTTAAAGCCTATCAAAACTGGCAGGGCAAAAAAGCGGCCACACCGCTGACTGAACAAGATATTCAGCAAACACAGCAAAGCGGGCAAAAATTTCTGCCTGATTATAGCCAAACAAACGATGGTCAGCCTTTCGGCTTATTGCTGGTTAAAGCGATGATTGCCGCCGCCAATGCTGATGGCCATATGGATGCAACCGAACAGCAGCGCATTTTTGCAGAAGTTGAAAAGCTTGAGCTGCCCCCTGCAAGCAAAGCCACGATTTTTGAGGCGATGGCCAAACCACCCAGTTTTGTCAGCCTTGCCTCGGCCGTGAATGGCCAAGAGCAAGCAGCCGAGCTTTATTTAGCCTCGCGCCTTGCCATTGACCCAGACCAACCGGCCGAACAAGCCTATCTGCGCGCTCTGGCCACGCAATTACAATTGCCGCCTGAGTTGGTGCAACATTTAGAGCAGCAAATAAACGCCGCGTGATTTAGGTCGCCCGTTTTAGGCCGCACAACAGGCCCCTTATCATCTCTATGGCGCTAAATGCCGTGAAGCTGCGCCCCGCAGCGCGCCCCAACCATGCGTAAAACAATAGCAGCAGCGTCCGCATACCTGCATACCCCAGATTAACTAGCCTAAATGCCAGGCCCTAAATGCTAGCCCCTAAATACACTGGCCCTAAATGCCAGGTCCTTAAATACACTCGCCCAAACTTATTACTTGCATATATAAACATATACACATATAATTACTTATGCCTAAAAAAACCCAGCGTCGCCTTGCAGCACAACCGCACAGCCACAAAACAACGCTCCCCAGCGCAGAGCAGCTTTACCCCTTGGCGGAGATTTTTAAACTTCTGGGTGAGCCGGCAAGATTAAAATTACTGCTCGCCTGCCAAAGCGGGCAGCAAAATGTTGGCATGCTGGCCGCACGCGCCGAGCTGTCACAACCGCTGGCCAGTCATCATCTGCGTTTGTTAAAAGCCGCAAGATTGCTACGCAGCAGTCGCGATGGGCAGCAAATTTTTTATCATTTACACGATCAGCATGTGGCTGACATGCTGAGCGGCATGTTAGCGCATATTACCGAAGAAGGAGCATAATCATGCCGGGCTGCACACATTGTCATCATGATGATACCGCCGCACCAACCGCTGCTTTTCGGAAAGTGTTGTGGCTGGCCTTGTTTTTAAATGCCGCGATGTTTGCGCTTGAGTGGGGCGCGGGCGCTTTGGCCAACTCCGTTTCGCTATGGGCCGACGCGCTCGACTTTTTGGGTGACAGTGCGGCCTTTGCCATAACTTTAATGGTGCTGCATTTATCGCCGCTGGCCCGCACCAGAGCCGCACAATTAAAAGCCGTGGTTATGGGCGGCTTTGGGCTTTGGGTGTTGTGGGCCGCCTTGCAGCAGGCTTTGGGGCAGGCAATGCCACAGCCACCCATTATGCTGGGTGTGGCCTTGGCCGCCTTAGGCACTAATTTGCTTTGCGCCATTATGCTTTATAAATACCGTATGGGTGATGCAAACAGCCAATCGATTTGGCTTTGCAGCCGCAATGATGCCTTAGGCAATATGGCTGTGTTGCTGGCGGCTTTTGGCGTGGCCCAAACAGCCCAAGTTTGGCCCGATATTGTGGTGGCGGTCATTCTTGCTGCTCTTAATATCAGCGCTGCGGCTAAAGTGTTGCACCTATCGCGCGCTGAGCTACGGCAACAAATCAGCCATCAGCATTAAAGCCACCTATTAACGCAGCCTTTTATGCGTCGCCAAAAGTGGCCCGCCATTAAGCAGGCGTGCATGTTGCTGATCAATATAGGTGGCCAGCTGCCCTATGCGGCGCTCACGGATGGTATTGCGAAACGCATCGCCAAGGTTATTGGGCTCGGTAATAAAAGATTTTGCCATAAGCTGTTCTTCAAGCAAATTTTGGTGAATAACCGCCGTTAGCCCCATGGCTAAGGCCGCCGACGCGCGACTGCCAACCGCCTGCTCTGACAAATGCAGCATGCCCTCAAGCGATTCTTCAATCGAGCCGCCATGAACCGTGGTTATAACCAAATGCCCCGTTGTGGCCGCACGCAAAACTTGCGCTGCGGCATCTGGCGTGCGGATTTCGCCCACAAAAATATAGCGCGGGCTCCAACGCAAGCTACGCTTCAGCATCGTCGCCCATTCATGATCTTCGCTAATCTCAACTTGGTAGCAAAAACCATTGCTGGCATGCCGCCCTTCAAGATTAAACTCAACCGGATCTTCAACCGTAAAAGCCACATTGCCATAACGCTGCAAATAATCGCAAAGTAAGGCACAAGCCGTGGTGGTTTTGCCGTGACCCGTTGGCCCCGCAATAATAATCAGCCCATCGCGCACACCAAGCTGCTGCAAATGTGGCAACAAGGCGGGGTCAAAACCCAAATCTTCTAGGGCGGGGGGGCGCTCTGGGATGCGCCGCAGCACCACCCACTCTTTGCCGCTGGCCATGATAATGCGTGAGCAACGCATGCGCATCGTGTCGTATTCTAAGGTCGACTCAGCCCCGCTATGCTCGGTTTGTAGGCGCAGGCGGATTTTTTCAACGTCTAATTGATATTCGCTCGGCACCTCTCTGTTGCCGCCTTCGCGGCGCTCACGCCCCCGTGGACGGTAATGCGCGGCCTCTTCATCATCGAGGCGTATATATAAATCGGTAAAATTGAGCTCAGATAAAGGGGTATGCTGTGGGGTATGCTGTCGTTTTTCTGCCATAGTGCGATACCCTCTTTTGAAAAAATTCAGACTTTATCAACTAAAGCGGTTTAGCATAAAAGTGATAAATATTCCGTCAATGCTGGGCAAGGTCAATTGACCCCGTCCGGCAAAATCCTCGAGGGGGGAATGCTGATGGGTTTAAGCTTAACTACTGCCGGCTTTACCGCAACCCATATCGGGTCATCGGCCACGCCCGCGCGCAAAGCGGTTGAAACACCTGCAGCAGAAAACACCACGCCCGCCGCGCCACAACAACCTTCTGGCTATTGGCGGCGCACCGGCGGCTTAAACATTAGTATCTAATTTATATTATCTTTCACGTTCATCGCGACCGCGCCCGCCGATATCTGGCGGCACATGACGCTGATTAGAAAGATCGGCCGCTTGCTTTGCAGCATCACTGGCTCTATCTGCTTCACGGCCAGAGCGCTCAGCGCCACGCTCAGCTCTGCCGGCATCTTCACGCGTAGAGTCTGTCGATACATTGGGGTTGCTCGGAGTGCCCGCGCCCGCTGGCGAGGGCGTGCCCAAGCCACCCGTGCCGCCACCCGTGCCACCGCTGCCACCACCACCTGTGCCGCCCCCCATCAAACCCATCGCAGCGCCGCCAGCGCCACCACCACCGGTGCCACCGCCACCGCCGCCAGTGGTGGGCATATCGGGGCTATCATTATTATTTGGGCCCCTGTTATTTGGTCCGCCGCCAGAGCCAGGTGGGGCATTACCGCCGCCAAAGCCAAGCATGGCCGGCACCGAGCGCCCCAAGCTGCTGACATCATTAATGGCCCCAGGCAGAGCCTTGGTGACAGCACCCAACTGACCACCCAACGTATTGGCATACATAACGCCAGCAACGCTGTTGATATCATGCTGCGGGGCAATACTCTTGAGACTTTCGCCGCCAATCCACTTCATCGCGGCATCGGGAATGACCTCAATCATATCAAGGCATTTCAACACCAGCCAGTAGCCGATAAATAAATAGAAGATCGAGTAAATAAAGCGCGTCAGCACATTGGTGTTAACGCCCGCTATGTGGCTATCCAAAACCACTGTTTCGTAAAACATGGTGAGAAAGCTCAGCACGGTATTGGCCGCTAAAATGGCTACCACCAAGCCCAAAATAGTCATGATGGGGCGCACAAAAGTCGAGAAAATCAGAAAATAGCCGCGCCGCGCATAATCACCCGGAATGCCACCGCCTTTGGGGTTGATATGCGCCAAGGCCAATAATGGCAAGCACACAACCGCCTCCATCACATTGACCACCCAGCTTAAAATACCAAAAATAAATTTGATAAAAGGCAGCAAGGGCAGCAAAAAGCCGACCAAGAGCGACGCGGTTAAACCGACAATAATGATAAACCACAAGATAGATTTAACGAGGTTTTTAATCCCATCTGGCATAGAGGCCAATGCCGTGCTGGCCAGCGCCAACCCAACACCCTGACGCACCGACACATCTTCAGACACTGCGCCAAGCCCAACAAAGCCCGCCCAGCGCGCCCAAAAATTAACGTCCGCACCCGCAGCAATGGCCATAAGGTTGATTGACCAATAAAATTTCTCCATGCCGATTTGCACAAATGAGCCAAACGCATCACCCGAGGAGAGCGTTAGCACATTGCTGTAAAAACTATTCTCTAGCCATGCGCCAATACCGCCCGCTGTTGCACCAGGGGCGCCGGGCGCTGTGGCATTAGCCAGCTCTTTTTGCCAAAGGCCGGTTTTCATATCGTTTGTCGAGAGCGCCGTCACCACCGCTTGCATAGGGTCGCTCGGTGTTTCAGTTTCGCCGCGATCGGCAGGGTTGATGCCACTTGGCGCATCAACATTGATAAAATTAAGACTGCTAATCACCGTTTTGGCAATGTCGGCCGCGGCATAACCATCGCCGACGAGTTGTGCCGTATCAGCGGGCTGCGGCGCGATATTGACCACTTGCGTGAGCAAATTTTGCCGGCGCGATAAAATGTTAAAATAAGCACCTGCCTCAACCCAGCCTAGTTTTTTGTCACTATTCACCAACTGGTCTTCCGATACTGTGCCTTGTGCCGTGGCAAGCGGCTCAAAGTAAGTGCGGGCACGCAAAGCAATTTCGCGGTGATAGTCATCAATCAGCTGATAAAAATTAGTGGCCAAGCTTGCCGGCGGGCGCTGTCCGGCATTAGCAGAGTCGCTGGCAGGGTGGAAATAACTTGCCACAGTGGCACCGGCTTGAAACGCCTGCTGCAAATATTGACTGGATGAGGCTTGCTGTATCGCATTAAAGCCGCGCAGGGTTTGCGCCAGTGTGTCATTGCCTGCACCTGCTGTGCTGATGTTATTCATCATCACCCGACCACAAATTGGCTGCGCGCCCTGCTCACGCACAACATAGGGCATAATCAGTGGCACCTGACCGGTATTGTCGGAGGCCAGACCCGGCGGCAACTGACTTAAGCCCAGTTGATAAAGCTGCGGCGGCTCTATACCCGTCACTTGTGATTGATAAATGTGTGATTGATAACAAACGCCAATACGATAGGCCGCCAAAAATGCCTCGCTCGAGCGCGGAATAGACGGCATGCTGATTTGTGTGGTTTGGTTACTGGCGGTGGTGAATTTATCCCAAGCATAGCTGGCAAAACCCGAGCCCCACTCGGCCACTTTTAAAATAACATACTGCCCCGAATTCAGCCCGCTGGTCATTGGCACTAAAAGGCCAATCGCCACAACCAGACGCAGCGGCCCCCAAATTTGATCGGCTTCGCCAAAGGGTTTGCCCTTATGGGCGGTTTCAGCAATCATCACCACAAGATGATAAAGCAAAATAGCCGAGCCAATCACCAACATGCCAACGCTAAATGTGCGCAGCAATTCTTTGAGCGCTAACTGAATGGCATTACCAAACATGCCCAAATCATCGATGCGGGCAAATTCTGGACTAAGCGCAAATAAATGTGACAACCAGCGCGAGCCACCATCTGTGGGGGCAGGCGTAAACATATCCGGTGAGGCGGGCGGGGTTTGCGCTTGCGCACTGCCTGCTAAAATAGAGGTTATCAATAAAACAAACACCAGCATAAAGCCCAAGCAAAGTGCGGTTAAAATACCTAAAGCCAAAAGCGGAAAAATCTGCTCATGGGTTTTGGGCGTAAAGCGCCAACCATCGAGCAGCACACCGAATAAACGTAACTGCGCTGTAGGACGGCTTTCTAAATAATCTTTTGGCAAAGCCCGAAAAGAAATCAGCACCAAAGCTAAGTTCAGCACCAGCATTTGCCAGGCTTCAAGAAAGCTGCGCACCGAACGGCCCAAGCCAAATTGTGGGATAAGGCCAAAAAATGACCGCTTGGGGCTTGGGGCTGAAGCGTTTGACTTGGGTGGTTCTGCGCTCACGCAATATCCTAATCTTTGTGCAAATGGCTATACATCAAAGGACGAATGTTAACAAAACGGTATTAGTTGCACAATACTACTGTCATTTAAATGGCAGATGGTCAAACAAGCAAAGATGAATTAAGTTTTGTTGTGTCCAACGCAAATACCACAAAACTCGGCTTAACCCAGCATGATTGGCTGAAAACTTTGGCATTATTGCTAATGTTGGTCGATCATTTGGGCTTTTTTGTGTTTATGCAAGAGCCGTGGCTACGCGTTATTGGCCGTGGAGCCGCCCCCATATGGCTCTTTTTGCTGGGCTATTCATTGAGCCGTAAACTCGATGCTTGGCTGTGGATTTATGGCCTCGCACTTATAGCCGTGTGGGGTAGTTTGGGCCTGCCTTTTGGGGCGCTAAATATTCTTTGGACGATTATTATAACAAGGCTGTTTATGCAGCTTTGGCTGAAATATGACGGCCAGCTAAATTGGCGAATAGGCTTGTGGTTACTGGGTTTGGCCACCCTCATACAGCCCACCAATGATATTTTTGAATATGGCACGCTAGGCCCCATTTTTGCCCTTAGTGGCTATTATGTGCGACAAAAACCACAGCAAATTAGCGGTGCGCTCATTTTGGCTTTTGCTTTATCGGCGCATTTTTGGCTGGCCGAACAGGTTTTTGCCTTCAAAGATGCTCATCTTTATGGATTATTGCTGTTTTTAGGCATAATCGGGCTTGTGCTTTATAATTTTAAGGCGGGCGAGTGGCAGGTTAAAATGACTCAATCGCTTTATGGGCTGTTTAAAATGGGTGGGCGATATAGCGTGCATTTTTACTTCTGGCACCAGATGCCCTTGCTTTTATTGCTATTTTACACATTTAAATTATAGGATTTTAAATCGCGGCTTGTTTGCTGCAAATTGTTGTGCATAATTAATAAACTATTCAGCACCACATGTTGAAATGGATAAAGGGCAACATATAATTGCCCCAAATATCCGATAGATTTTATTTATAGACAATGAATGGATTGCATGCCGCTTAAAAAGTCGCCTTTGCTTTATAACAATAGCCACAAGTCAAAATGTGGCCTTGAAGATGTGTGGCTGCTCACCTTAAGCTTTTTAGCGCTTTTTGCTTTTCCTGACATTGCCTTTGCGCAAAGCGATAATATCGGTAAGGCCGTAAAGCTGAGCGCCGATCAGATTGGCACCTTGGTCAATATCGTCAATATTATGGCTTATACGGCGGGCGCCATGATGTGTGCCGGCGCGCTCATGAAGCTAAAAAAACATGCTGAATCGCCGCAAAACTACCCGATGTCGGCGGCCTTATGGCGCCTTGGTGGCGCGGCATGCTTAATGGCGCTGCCTTGGGCGACAAGCTTTGTTGTGGAAACAGTTTTGGGTGGCAATGCCAGCAAAGGCGGCGTTACCGGCACACCAGGTAAAGTCACTGCCGCTGTTGCGGGCGAGGTGCCTGGGCTTGATGTTTTGCTGCAAAACTTTGTTGGCAATATACAGCAGCCTATTTTATGGCTGTTAGGCGTTGTTTGCTATTTGCTGGGCGCCATCATGCTGATGCAGGGCATTTTGGCCATGTCAAAATTTGGCCAAGACCAAAAAGCCACTACCAACGCCATCATGACCAAAATGGTTTTTGCGGCGGTGCTTTTAGCGGCGCCACAAGCTTTTACCGCTATTACCGGCAGTATTTTTGGCGGCGGCAATTTGCCAACTAACCTAGTTTTATCTTATATGCCCAATAGCGGCGATGGGTCGAGCCAGTTTAATGCGGCGCTTGGGGCTGCACTTAATTTTATTCAGATTATTGGCTATATCGCCTTTGTGCGTGGTTGGTTTGTGCTGCGCAAAGCCATTGAGGGCGACGGGCAGGCCAGTAAAGCCGGCGGCATTACTCATATTGTGGGCGGCGCTTTGGCGGTTAATATTCATGCCACCTTAAATGCTGTGCAAAATACTTTGGGTGTTAATCTGGTGACTGTGACCTAGCTTATAAGTGTAAATTCTGTGGACGAAAATAAAGATTCTATTTATCATTGTGTTTTAGTATAAGTTTCTGAAATAAGCTTTTGGACGGAGGGATCCTATGAATATGTCAAAAACGACAGCACAAAATTACCTATTCGGCGCACTCGCAGCGGCTGTCGTATTTGCCGCCATGCCGTCTGATGCTTTTGCCACTGTGACAAACCTTGCTGGCATGCAAAATCAGGTTAAAACTCAAGCTGGTGGTCTGACCAATATCGTTAGCATGGTTTGCTACACTGTTGGCACCATGCTTTCTGGCCTTGGCGTTTATAAGCTTAAAAAACACGCCGAGAATGCCGCGCAAGTGCCGCTTAACCAGCCACTCACTGCCCTTGGCGTTGGCGCTGGCTTGCTGAGCCTGCCATGGATTACCAGCTTTGCCACAAGCACTGTTGGTACAGGCACACAGAAAGCGGCCTTTACTAACTTCAACGCGTTCTAAAGCTTAAAAAAAACCATCATCCATTTATTATAACCATAGGGAGACATACCAATGAAACAACAAACGACTAACTACCTTTTCGGCGCACTTGCAGCGGCTGTCGTATTTGCCGCCATGCCGTCTGACGCTTTTGCTACTGTGGCAAACCTTGCTGGCATGGAAAATCAGGTTAAAAGCCAAGCCGGTGGTTTGACCAATATCGTCAGCATGGTATGCTACACTGTTGGCACCATGCTTTCGGGCCTTGGTGTTTATAAGCTTAAAAAACACGCAGAGAACGCCGCGCAAGTGCCGCTTAACCAGCCGCTCACCGCCCTTGGCGTTGGCGCTGGCTTGCTGAGCCTGCCTTGGATTACCAGCTTTGCCACAAGCACTGTTGGTACAGGCACACAAAAAGCGGCCTTTACTAACTTCAACGCGTTCTAAATTTTAATGCCTAAACCAAGCAGATTTTAGCTGTGAAGGCATTTTTAGATATTGCTCTCGCCGTCAACCGTCCCGTTGACGGCGAGACTGTTTCTGGCGGGCCCTCAGGTCTTTTGGGGGCTGGCCTTTTGGGCGGCAATAAAGGCGCCAAGCGCAGCGAATGGCCCAAAATCAGGGCCGAGGTTTTGCGCCGCGATGATTTTAGTTGCCAGTTTTGTGGCTTCCGCTCGGAGCGCTATCAAAAAGTTATCCCGCTACCCGGCAGCAAAGCTATTTTACGCGCCGATAAATTAGTAACGGCCTGTATTTTTTGTGAGCAATGCTTTGATATTGAAAGCGTTGGCCAACATAATGCGGGCGTTTTGCTATGGCTGCCTGAAATAACCCAAGCACAACTGCATCATATTGCGCGGGCTATTTATGTTGCCCGCATTGCCGATGAAACTGCACAAAGCAAAGCTGTGCGCGATGCGGCCACCACGGCCTTCGACCAGCTATTATCACGCCGCAGCGAGTGCAAACGCCGCCTGGGCACCGATGACCCGCTGGTGCTGGCCAGTGTGTTGCAAGAGGGGCTTGATGACAGCCAATATGTTGAGCGCAAAGCCAAGCTAGAAGGTGTGCGCTTGATGCCGCTGCCCAAACGCATGGTACGCAGCAAAGAGGGCGAGAGCGACCAGTTCCCTGAAATTATCAGCTATTATGCCAGCCTTGAGGGCGCCTATGCCGCCTACCCCTTCGATAGCTGGGCCGAAGCCTTAAACACGGCCGCTTAAAAAGTGCTATTCTGTTTCATCAAATTTATTGGCCACAAGATTATCGATAGCCACAAGTGCGGCCTCGGCATCAGGCCCTGTTGCTGAAAAGACCAGCTCGCTGCCAAAGGGCGCGGCTAAAGTAAGCACATCTAAAATTGACTGGGCTTCTACTTTTTGTCCGCCAAAACTAAGCCAGAGCTGCACGTTAAACTGCGCCACGCATTGCACCAATTTGCTGGCCGCGCGCGCATGTAAGCCGCGCTGATTAATAAGCCGCAAGCGCCGCTCTTGCACTTAACTGCCTGTTTGCAGCAATTGCGAAGCAACATTCATGAAGCGCCGACCGGCATCACGCGCTTCTTCAACCGCCTCTGACAAAGGTTTTTGGCGCAATTGCACCAGCTTAATCAGCATCGGCAAATTAACGCCAGCCACAACTTCAATGGCACCCGGCTGCATCAGTGAAATGGCTAAATTGCTGGGCGTGCCGCCAAATAAATCGGTAATCAAGGCCACGCCCTGCCCGCCATCGCAGGCTTTAATGGCGTCCTCTACTTCATTGCGTTTTTGCTGCATGTCATCGCCCAATTGCATACTAACGGCATGCATTTGTGCTTGCGCACCCATAATTTGCGTGAGTGCGGCTAAAAATTCGCGCCCCAATTGACCATGTGTCACCAGAACAATACCAATCATTTTTGCTCTCCCCTACTTCATTCTACTGTTGGCATAACGGAAAGCAAGGACACTGGCAAGAGCAGCGCCCCAAAGCCGATAAGAATTATGCGATCATGGCCCTAAACTAAAATATCGAGCAAGCGCTGCTGCATATCTTTGGCCACTTCAGCCACTTTGATATTAGCCGAGAAACCGATTTGCGCTTGCTTAAGATCGACCACATCTTGCACAAGATTGGCGGTTGAATTACCGGCACCCGCGGCCCCTGTTTGCGCAATATTGCCAGCGGCTTTCTCGGCGAGAGCCGTATTGATTGAAAGGCCGCGAAGGGCTGAAGAAAGTGCGCTATCAAGCATAGCTACACTATAAAGCACAAAGCTTAACGGACGTTAAACATTTTCAGCTAAGGGCAGCTCAACCGTAAATATGGCGCCGATAATTTGCCCGTCAGCATCTAAATTATTGGCCGCATAAATGCGCCCGCCATGCGCCTCGATAATTTGCCGCGCAATAGAAAGGCCAAGACCCGAATGCTGGCCAAATTTTTCGGTTTTAGGGCGCTCTGAGTAAAACCGGTCAAACACGGCCTCAAGCTTTTGTGGCGGGATACCCGGGCCAGAATCTATCACTTTTATTATCGCCCGATTTTCGCTGGCAGTTAAAATCATTTGCACGGGCGCCGTTGCCGGCGAAAAAGACAAAGCATTATCGAGCAGATTTTGCAGCACCTGACTAAAGCGCCCCGTTACCAAGCGGGCATAAACAGGCTCGCTGGGCAGTTGCAATTGCACCGATGCCTCGCCACGCTCGGCACGCACTGTGTAATGGTCGGCGATGCTGCTTAAAAGGGGGCCCAAGGCTTGTGCGGTCAGCGCAGCGCGACTGAGCTCAGCATCGAGGCGTGAGGCGCTGGCAATATCGGTGATGAGGCGATCGAGCCTTTGGCAATCATCAAGAATAATCGCCACAAGTTTTTTTTGTTTTTCAGGATTGTTGACTTTCTCAAGCGTTTCGACCGCACTGCGCATTGAGGTGAGTGGGTTTTTCAGCTCATGCGCCACGTCTGCAGCAAAGCGCTCGATGGCGTCTAGCTTTTGTGCCAAAGCATCGGTCATATCACGCAGTGCTTGCGATAAATCGCCAATTTCGTCACCACGATGCCCGAGATTGGGTATTTCGGTGACGCGCTGTTTGCTAAAGCGCACCCTATCGGCCGCAATCGAGAGTAAATGAATAGGCCGCGCAATGGCGCGCGCTAAGTAATAAGACATCAGCAAGGTGAGGCTGAGCGTAAAAATAAAAATGCGCAGAATATCCATGCGCACACTGCGAATGGTTTTCTCAACTTCGTCCCCTGCCCGCACCACTTGCACCACGCCCAAAACCTGCTTGTAGCGGGTTACGGGCACAGCCACAGTCATAACCATACCCTGGTCTTGCGTATTCCATAATTGTCGGCCAACCTCGCCCGAAAGTGCGGCGACAACATCGGGGAAGTTTTTGCCCCGCACACGCCGTTTTTCAACATAATCTGGCCAGTAGCCGCGCCCTGGCAGCCAATCTATCAGGCGATACCATTGCCGACTAAGATTGCGCACCCATTGCGGATAGGCATTGGGCTCTGGCAGGGTTTCAATTTCAATAAGGCCGCCAGGGCCCATTAATTTACGGCTATCGGCCACAACGCGACCATCGAGCGCAAAGAGACGCGTGCGCGTATCGGTGGCCTCCACCAAGCGGCGCACAATGATGCGCGCTTCGGCATTTTGCAGCTTGGCTACTTCATTATCATCAAGCTCGACCGCGCCCTCACCGAGCGATGCCGCAAAAATAAGCGCCTCGGTTTCAAGCTTGTCTAATTCGGTGCGGATAAAACTGGCCTCATAACGCGATAAATAAAGCACCGCCAGCAACAGCAGCAACAAAGCCAAGCTGTTTATCGCCATAATGCGGCGCGTTAAAGGGGAGAGGCGCCGCTTATGTCGCGGATTATCACGCTTCGCGGAAACGGTAGCCAACGCCATAAAGAGTTTCTATATGATTGAAATCATCATCGACCACTTTAAACTTTTTGCGAATGCGCTTAACGTGACTATCAATGGTGCGGTCATCAACATAAATCGCTTCGCCATAAGCTAAATCCATCAGCTGATCGCGGTTTTTAACATGCCCTGGGCGCTGCGCTAACGCTTTAACCAGCAAAAACTCGGTCACCGTTAAATCGACCGGCTTATCTTGCCATAAGCACAAATGACGGTCGGTATCGAGCGTGAGCGGCCCACGAACCATCACGCTTTCGGGGTTGCTCTTGGCGTTTTTATTTTGTCGTTGCGCATCGCGCCGCAATAAAGTGCGGATACGCTCGATAAGCAGCCGCTGCGAAAACGGCTTGGTGATGTAGTCATCGGCACCCATGCGCAGACCCATCAGCTCGTCCAGCTCTTCGTCTTTTGAGGTCAGGAAAATAACCGGCATCTGGCTGTGGTTACGCAATTTTGCCAATAGCTCTAAGCCATTAAGGCGCGGCATTTTAATATCGAGCACGGCACAATCGGCTGGCTGCGCCAGCAACGAGCGCAACGCCTCTTCGCTGTCATTATAGCTGCGAATGGTGAAGCCCTCTGCTTCCAGCGCCATGGCCACAGATGTTAAAATATTCTGGTCGTCGTCAACCAATGCGATTGTTTGTGCCATGCGGCCCCCTTAATTGTTGGCTCTTAAAAATACGCGACGAGTATGGCATAATTTCGGCAATTGCCTATCGTCGATTCTCGCCTTTTATGAGGGAGCCCCCTTAATGAATAAAATTGCCAATTTAGGCCTTAAGGGCCTTGCCGCGCTGCATGTTAACCTTGGCACGGCCGCACTTTATGAACAGGCCTTGCGCCGCAACGAAGCGCAGCTATCGGCCCATGGCGCACTCATTGCCTATACCGGCCAGCACACCGGACGTTCGCCCAACGATAAATTTATTGTCGAAGATGCGCAAACCAGCCGCGATATCTGGTGGGGCAAGGTCAATCGGCCAATCAGTCAGGCGCATTATGCGGGCTTGCTGCAAAAAATGCGCGAATGGTGCGTTGGCCGTGAATTATTTGCCCAAGATTTATTTGCCGGCGCTGCGGCAAACTATCGGTTGCCCATCAGGGTTATTACGCAAAATGCGTGGCATAGTTTATTTGCCCGCAATATGTTTATCAGACCACAGCCCGCCGAAATCGTCACGCATGAGCCGCAATTTACCGTGCTGCATCTGCCCGAATTTCTGGCCGACCCACGCATCGATGGCACACAAAGCAGCACCTTTATTATTATCAATTTTGCCGAGCGCATGGTGCTGATTGGTGGCACGGCCTATGCTGGCGAGATTAAAAAATCAATTTTCAGTGTGATGAATTATCTTTTGCCCGCCCAAGGTATTTTACCCATGCATGCCTCGGCCAATAGCGGCCCTGCGGGAGATGTGGCGGTTTTCTTTGGCCTATCGGGCACGGGTAAAACCACCTTGTCGGCCGACCCCGCCCGCACCCTGATTGGCGATGATGAGCATGGCTGGAGCCAAGACGGCGTGTTTAATTTTGAGGGCGGCTGTTATGCTAAGCTTATTCGGTTGAGCGCCAAAGCCGAGCCCGAAATTTATGCCACAACCCAGCGCTTTGGCACTATTGTTGAAAATGTGCCGTGCGATGCCCGCACCCGCCTTTTGGATTTAGACAGCACCGAATATACCGAAAATACGCGGGCCAGCTACCCTCTAGATTTTATTCCTAATGCCAGCACCACGGGCATGGGCGGCTTACCGCAAAATATTATTATGCTCACCGCTGATGCTTTTGGTGTTTTGCCGCCGCTGGCCAAACTAAGCCCCGAGCAGGCGATGTATCACTTTTTGTCGGGCTATACGGCACGTGTGGCTGGCACCGAGCGCGGCGTTACCACACCACAAGCCGCATTTTCGGCCTGTTTTGGTGCGCCCTTCTTGCCGCGTCACCCGCAAGTTTATGCAAAAATGCTTGGCGAAAAGCTAAAGCAACACAAAGTCAATTGCTGGCTGGTCAATACCGGCTGGACCGGCGGCGCTTATGGCACTGGTCAGCGCATGCCCATAGACTATACCCGCGCCTTGCTGCATAGCGCACTCGATGGCAGCTTAAGCCAAACTCAATTTGCGCCAGAGCCTTATTTTGGCCTGATGGTGCCGGAATCTTGCAAAAATGTGCCAAGCCAAATTCTGCGCCCCGAGAGCAGCTGGGCCGATGCCCAAGCCTACCAGCAAGCCGCACGACAAGTGGCGCATAAATTTGCTATAAACTTTGCCGAATATGCCCCACATGTTGATGATGCGGTGCGTGCCATTGCGATTGCAGCTTAGGAGAATAAAAATGCGCCCTATATTATTACTCACAACAGCCTTGTGGCTTTATCCGCATATGGCATTTGCGCAAACAGCCCCGAGCCTTGTTGAGCAAATAGCCGCACTGCGCACCATGGTGCAACAGCAGCAAGCACAAATTGATGCGCTTGAGCAAAAACTACAAAGCAACCCCGCAATGGTGGGTAGTGATTATAGCATGGCGCATGAGCTGGCCGAGCTACGCGCCGCCATTGGCCTACCCACACATACGGGTGCAAAAACCGAGGCTAAAATGGGTAATTTTGCCCCCATGCAAGAGCCTAAAGCGATAACACCGTCTGCGGCCCCTGCGATTGTGGGCGAGCCCATGCCACTTATTCCGGCAACTGCGAAACCGACAAGCACAGACAATAGCAGCAAAATTATTGGCCAAATCATCCAGCCTAAAACAGGCGATGACGTTAGCGCCAGTGCACGGCCCACAATAGCCGCACCCAAAGCGCCCACGCCGCCCACAGCGCCCGTAAAAGATACGAAGGCCACCCCTGACACCATACAAAAAACCAGCATAGGGCGGCTGACTATGGGCGCTGCTGGGCGCTTTGAAATTAGTGGCCGCGTGTTGGGCGTGATGGATGGCAAAAACATAATTATTTCAGATGAGAGCGGCAGCCTTATGGCCTATGGCACCAGCACTATGATAGAAGACAAAAAAATAGCGCCCGAGCAGCGGGTGGTGCTGCAAGGGCGCTTTGCTGATAAAAACCGCTTTATGATTGAGAGCCTCAGCACGCGCTAAAGGCACGCGCTAAGGTTCACACACCAAGGCCAAAGCTAGCAGTAAACGGCTATTTAGCCGCAACCACCATGACCATTTGTTTACCTTCCATTTTAGCGGGGTGCTCAATTTTACAGAGCGACTCAAGCTCAAGCCGGACGCGCTCCATCAGTTGCACGCCAATATCTTGGTGCGCCATTTCGCGGCCACGAAAACGCAAAGTGATTTTCACCTTATCGCCTTCTTCGAGGAATTTTTTCACAGCGCGCATTTTAACGCCGTAATCATTATCATCGATATTGGGACGCAGCTTAATTTCTTTGACATCGATGACTTTTTGCTTCTTGCGGGCTTCGGCCGCTTTTTTCTGCATCTCATATTTATATTTGCCGTAATCCTGAATTTTGCACACAGGCGGCTCAGCATTAGGCGAAATCTCGACCAGATCAAGGCCGACAGCCTCGGCGGCCTCTATGGCTTCGCGCACATTCATGACACCAAGCATCTCGCCCGCTGAATCAATGACGCGCACACTGCGTGCGGTTATTTCACGGTTGACGCGCGGGCCATCATTTTTTGGCGCGGCCTCACCTCTGAAGTCGCGGCGGTCGCCAGAAGGCGGGCTCGCTGAATTATTGCTGCGGTTAGGCGGACGTGGGCTGCTAAAAGAAGAGCCAGAACGAGGGGGGCCAGAAAATGGGCCCGAAGAAAATGGACGATTAATGGTTTGTCTCCACAAGTTGTTGAACTAGGCTTTCATTATATCCGCTTTAGTACGGAATGTCGAGTAAAGCCATGCCATCGGGCGGTAAAGACTCTTTGGCAATGGCGCCAACAGCTTGCGCCAAAGGCAGCAGCTCTTGTGCATCGCCCCCCAGCCTGCGCAAGGCAATTGTTTGATTTTGCGCCTCTTTTTGGCCAACAACGGCAATGAGCGGGGCTTTTTTAAGCGACCATTCACGGATTTTGTAATTTATTTTCTCGGGGCGCAAATCTATCTCGGTGCGCAGACCCGCTTGCTCAAATTTTTGCATAACCTCTTTGGCATAGCCATCGGCCTCGTTGGTGATGGTAGTAACCACAACCTGCACGGGCGATAGCCACAGCGGCAATTTGCCGGCATAATGCTCGATGAGCATGCCAATAAAGCGCTCAAGCGAGCCCAAAATTGCTCGGTGCATCATGACGGGCGCATGTTTTGCGCCATCTTCGGCAACATAGCTGGCGCCCAAACGCTCGGGCAAAATAAAATCGAGCTGTAAGGTGCCGCATTGCCATTGGCGGCCAATTGCATCGGTGAGGTGAAACTCAACCTTTGGCCCATAAAATGCGCCCTCGCCTGGCAGCTCTTCAAAGGACAATCCGGCGCTGCGCAAGGCATCACGCATGCCATCCTCGGCTTTGTCCCAAATCTCATCGCTGCCCAAGCGGTCTTGTGGGCGCAAAGCGAGTTTTACAGCAATTTTATCAAAGCCAAGATCTTGGTAAACACTAAGTTGCAGCTTGAAATAACTCAGTGCCTCTTCAGTGATTTGGGCAGCGGTGCAAAAAATATGCGCGTCATCTTGTGTAAAAGCGCGCACGCGCATAATGCCATGCAGCGCCCCTGAAGGCTCATTGCGGTGGCAGGCGCCAAACTCGGCCATGCGCAAGGGTAAATCGCGATAGGACTTTATACCCTGCTTAAATATTTGCACATGCGCTGGGCAATTCATGGGCTTAAGGCCGAGCTTTTTCTCGCCGCCATCGGCCTCAAGCTTAAACATATTATCGCCATAAATATCCCAGTGGCCCGAGGCTTTAAACAGGCTGCTATCGTAAAGTTGCGGCGTGCGCACCTCAACATAGCCCTCACGCTTAATGCGGCGGCGAATGTAATTTTCAAGCACCCGATAGAGTGTCCAGCCTTTGGGATGCCAAAACACGCTGCCAACCGCCTCTTCCTGCACATGGAAAAGGTCCAACTCACGGCCCAGCTTACGATGGTCGCGTTTTTCGGCCTCTTCCAGCTGGTGCAGATAATCTTTTAGCTCGGCCTCGGTGCGCCAGGCTGTGCCATAAATGCGCTGCAGCTGCGGGTTACGATGGTCGCCACGCCAATAAGCACCAGCCACTTTCATGAGTTTGAAAGCCGCGCCAATTTTACCGGTGCTGGGCATGTGCGGGCCACGGCATAAATCATACCATTGGCCTTGGCGATAAATGCTAATCACCTGATCTTCGGGCAAATCACGAATGAGCTCGGCCTTAAATTTTTCGCCCTTAGCATCGAAATGGCGAATAGCGTCATCGCGGGGCCATTCTTCGCGCACAAAACTGGCATCACGGGCAATAATGTCGCGCATTTTGGCTTCAATGATAATTAAATCATCGGGGGTGAAAGGCTGCTCGCGATAAAAATCGTAGTAAAAGCCATTTTCAATAGAGGGGCCGATAGTGACTTGCGTGCCTGGGTAAAGCTCTTGCACAGCTTCAGCCATCACATGCGCGCAATCATGGCGAATCATTTCTAAGGCTTCGGTTGCATCACGGGTAAGAATTTGCACCTGCGCATCAGTGGTGAGATTATAGCTAAGGTCGCGCAGCTCGCCATTGACCTTGAGCGCAATGGCATTTTTGGCCAAGCTTTTGCTGATGCTGCTGGCCAACGCCGCACCCGTGAGCGGCTCTGGGAATTGGCGCACAGCGCCATCGGGCAAAGTGATATTAAGCATGGTTTGTTTTAACGCTTAAGCACAATTTACACAATGGCCGACGGCTATTTAAGCCGTAAAAAGGTGCGGCTTTGCAACACATCTGCCACAGCAACGCCGCCTTCGGCAAGACCTTGTAGCCCCTCACCCCGCTCACCCCTTAAGCCAGAGCGGGCAATATCAGAGTGTTTGGTTAGCAGCATCAATGTGGGTGCGCCAACAAGTGCCGATAAATGTGTGGGCCCCGTATCATTGCCAAAAACGGCCGCAGCACCGCTAAAAATACTGCCGAGCTGGGCTAAATTGGTGCGGTCGGTTAAATCAATCAGACCGCTGATTTTTTGGTTTATCGCTTCTACGGCTTCGGCATCGGCTTTGGTGCCCACCACCACCACATGCTGGTTTAATTGCTGCAAATGTTGGGCCAGCTCAGCAAAGCGCTCGGCTGGCCAGCGCTTATAGGGGCGGCTTGGCGCACAACCCGGAATTAACACACAATAAGGCGTGGGCAAATTAAGCGCGGCGATATCAGCCCGAAGCCAGCTAAAATCGGCATTTTCAGGCCAGGCGACATTTGCAGCGGCCAATGTATATTTAAAATAATCTTGGCCATGAATGGGTGGCGCTGGCAATTTGCGGCGAAAGCTAGAGAAAAATGCGCCGCCCACCCATTGCCGCCAACGCCCCAAAGACAGCAAGCCATAAAAATGGCTGCGGCCTTTACTTTGCAAATCATAAACACGCTGCCAGCGATAAAGCCGCATGTTTGACAAGGTTTTTAGCCACTGGCGCCCGTGCCACCATTTGGGCCGTGTGTCGGGCAAGATTTCGTCAAACCACGGCATTAATTTACAGAAGTTGACATGCGCACGACCCGTCAGCAGCACCAGATGCGCTTGCGGGTGCGCGGCACGTATGGCCTGAAAGGCCGGTGCGGCAAGCAGTAAATCGCCCAATGCACCAAGGCGAATAACCAAAATTTTATCCTGCATCTGTTTTTGCTGCCGCCTGCTCGGACAGCACCTCTTGATAAAGTTGAATATTGCGGCTTTGCATTTCGGCCAAGGTAAAGCGCGCCTGCACCAGTGCGCGACCGGCCTGCCCCATTTGTACGCGCCTTGCACTATCTTGCGCAAAGGCTTGCGCGATATGATTTTGCCACAGCGCTTCGCTTTGGGCTGGCAGCGCCCAGCCAGTTTGCTCATGTTGTATGGTTTCAGCAACAGCCCCTAGGGCGCTGGCAATGATGGGGCGCTGCATGGCCATGGCCTCGATGGGCACGCGGCCAAAACCTTCTGGCACTTGTGATGGCATCAGCACCAATTGCGCGCGCAAATAAGCAGCCGGCATGTCGCTGCAGCTGGCAACAAAGCGCACATTTTCGGCAACACCCAGTTGCTGGGCCAATTGCTGCAACTGTTGCGCGTAAGCCGTGCGCCCTTGATCGGGGCCCAATAAAACTAAAACAGCATTGGCTGGTTTTTGTGCACCAGCAAAAGCCTTAATGGCCAGCGACTGCCCTTTTATGGGCGATAAACGCCCCGGACAAAGCACCACCACCTGCTCGGGCGAAATGTGCCACGCGCTGTTTAAGGCTTGCACACGGGCAAAGCTAACACTGTCTGGGTTGAAATATTCTGGATCGAGGCCGCGATAAATAAGCCGCACGCGGCTTTCGGGCACTGCGTAATTTTGCTGAATATGCTGGGCAATAAATTGAGAAATAGCCACAACCCGCACGCCTTTGGCCATAACACTGTTATAGGCTTTTTTAATGGGCGTCTTAAACTTATAGGCCGCATGAAATGTGGTGACAAAAGGCACATGCGCAAGCTGTGCTGCTAAATAGGCGCTCCAAGCGGGGGCGCGTGAGCGTGCATGAATAATGCTGACATTTTCAGTTTCAATAAGCTGCTTGAGCGCCAAAACATTGCGCCACATTTGTACGGGGTTTTTGCTGGCCAAGGGCAGGGTGATATGTTGCGCACCGATTTTCTCAAGCCGTGGCACCATAGCGCCGCCACTGCTGGCAACCAGCGCGCGCCAGCCTTGACGCAACAAAGCTTGCGCCACATCGACACAGCCTTGCTCGGCCCCGCCCGCAACAAAGCTGGGGATTATCTGTAAAATAGTGGGCAAGTGACGAGCCATTTGATATGCTTAGCACCATGAACGATAAGGCACAATCCACCCCACAAGAAACCGCCCAACCAACAGCGCCGCAATTTTTTGCAGGGCCGCATGGCGCTTTGGCCTATTTGCATGTGCCAGCAAAGGCCGGCAAAAGCAGCTTGTTGTTTTTGCATGGCCTGCGCTCGGATATGCGCGGCAGCAAGGCCGAGTTTTTGGCCGAGCGCTGCGCGGCCACGGGGTTGGGCTTATGGCGGCTTGATTTATCGGGCCATGGGCAATCGGATGGTGTGTTCACCGATGGCAACATCACAAGCTGGCAGCAAGACGTGCTGGCTTTTGTTGATGCATTTATAAATGAGCCAACAATTATTATTGGCTCAAGCCTTGGTGGCTGGCTGATGCTGCTGCTGGCGCTGGCGCGCCCACAAAAAATAAAGGCACTGATTGGTATTGCCGCCGCCCCAGATTTTACCGAGACGCTGATTTGGAACAAGCTCAGCCCCGCCCAGCAGGCTGAAATGACCAAAAACGGCTTTGTGTCGGAAGCATCGATTTATGGCGAGCCACTGATTTATAGCAAAACCCTAATTGAGAGTGGCCGGCAGCATTTATTGCTTGATAAAGCCATAGCGCTGGATGTGCCGGTGCGGTTGCTGCAAGGCATGGCCGATGATGATGTGCCTTGGCAGCACGCCACCGAAATTGCCACAAAACTAACCGGCCAAAATATGCGTTTGAACCTCATAAAAGATGGCGATCATCGCCTTTCACGGGCGCAAGATTTAAGCCTGCTTTGGCAGATTATTGAAGAACTTGCCTAAATATGTGACTGATAATCTAGTTTTTTGTTCTCAAGCCGTGCAAACACCTGCTAAAAGAAGTCTGTTTTTATAGATGCATAGTGTGGCGTGTAGTACTGGGTGGTGGCCGAGTGCCGCTGGCGACAGCCAGCACAAGCTATGGTTTAGCCACTCGGTTTACGTGTTGGTGTTTCTTAGTGCGCCGTGGAGTATTGGGGGGGTGGCCGAGTGCCCGCTGGCGACAGCCAGCATAAGCTATGGCTTAACCACTCGCAGTCGGTTTTTGGTTTGTGGTGCGGAGGGGTGGCCGAGTGGTTGAAGGCGCTCGCCTGGAAAGCGGGTAAACGGTGACGAATCGTTTCGCGAGTTCGAATCTCGTCCCCTCCGCCATTGACTCAGACAAAGCATATTTTTAGGAAATGCGCTCTCGGCTTCGCGTTATTGCGATACCAATTGAGTTCCCACAACCGAAAAAAGCATGGCGTTCCAATTCCTAAATACCACCTACATAATATCAATACATTAAGAGAAACTAGCGCATGCAAGTGCAAGAACTAAAATATGAGATACTATTTGATGAGATACAAAAGATTTCTCTTTCCGGTATTGAGCGTGCGCTAACTTTTGTGAAATTTGCTGAAACTGGCTCCTATGATTTAGAGAAAGTTAACACCCCACCTCGAATTGAGAGACATAGTTTTTCAAACGATTTCATGCCGCCGATACATGCAGCCGAGTTCCAGAAGTGGAAAGACGATTTTGTGGCTTGGAACTTGAACAACGCTGTAAATGAAATTATTGAATCATTCTTCGTGTTTCTTGAAATGTCATATTTCGTTCTTCATGCGAACGGAGACAGAAGGCGTGTCAACTCCGGTGAAGTTTTGGGCGAAGTCATAAAGAATTGGCAAAACGATGTACGTAATGATTTAAGAACAAAGAACAAGATACACGCATTGTCTGACAAAGGCCTGCAATTTTCGGATGATGAGAAGAAAATCATCGAGAGCTTCTGGGAGATCAGAAATCTTCTTTCGCACAACCTTGGAGTTGCTGATAATAGAAAAAGGCTGGTTGTTGATCAGGGGAAGATAACCCTTAGATGGTATCGTCGGGAAATATTTGCAAAATTAGAATCTGGGAGAGAAATCCAATTAACTGGAGACCCGCTGCCTGAAGCGGGAGATATATGCATGCGCACTAAAGTGGGGCAAACCAAGGAGATTGACCTTAACACACATATCTCTTTTACTCTAGATGAAGTGCAACAGATTGCATGGACGTTCTGGCTTCTTGTTTATGATGTTTCTGCCAAGATCAAAACAGTTTTGGATCAATCAGGTACAGAGAGTACCCACCCTGAAAAACGCTGATATTTGACAAACTCGTCACCCGCTTTGTCATAGGCGAAGGTAAGCGGGCGCGCCTACCCAAAATAACCCGTGCCGATAGACTTGCTTGCTGCCCCGTTTCAGTGCAAAAGTTGCAGCGCAGTATAAATGTTTGGCCATTAATTCTTTATGCTAAAGAGATTAGTTATTGTGAGCTGGCGAACGGCTCATTAGGATATTGGGCAGCGCTATCGGCGCTCAAAGCTGGGCTTTTTGTTTTACGGCGTCTATGTTAGAGCGGAATCTGACAGAAAACGCAGACGTTTTAAACTGTGCATGTCTTAGGCGGGCAAAAATATGATTACAAAAGAAATTGAGTTTACATCCGAAGACGGCCTTGTTTTAAAAGGCACCTTGCATATTCCTAATGTAGAGGTATCTGGCGTCGCCGTCATTATTGCAGGCTCGGGGCCCACGGATCGGAATGGCAATAGCACGGCTGGCGGTGATAGTGTTTTTCAACAAATCAATCTTTATAAGGACATTGCCGAATTTTGCGCGAACAACGGCATGGCGGTTTTAACCTATGACAAAAGAAGCTGTTCTATATACGCGGCTCAATGGCAGAAAATACTTGGTGGAGATATAAAAAAGATTTCTAAGTTTTTTTCTTTTAAAAATACGGTCAAGGACGCGCAAAAGGCAATACAAGCCGCGCGTCAAAACCTGGGCATGCCCGCCACAAAACCTGTCACACTTATCGGACATAGCGAAGGCGGGTTGGTAGCCCTAAAAATTGCAAAAGAACAAAAAATCGACAACCTCGTACTATTAGCAACCGCAGGGCGCACCTTAGCCGATGTGTTAAAAGAGCAGATCTTTGAAAATGTTAAGCGTCAAACAAACGATGAATCTATTGCACAGCAATTCGTAGACCACACTACTGACGCTATGGATGCTTTTCGTTCTGGAAAGCCGCTGCCCTCAACCTTGCCACCAGGCTTAATTCCTTTATTCAATGATACAACAAGACAGTTTTTTAAAGAAATACTGGATATTGACCCGGTGCAGCTTGCAAGAAAAATCAACTCCAAAACTATAATCTTTAACGGCACAAACGATATGCAGGTGCATCATCAAAAAGATGCTGAGCTGCTGTTTAATGCCTTTAAGAGCAGAGGCGCTGCCGCTGACCAGCAACAGCTAATTAAAATTGATCAGGCAAGTCACTGCTTCAAAAAAGCAGATGACCCCAATGATTTACAAAAGGCTTTCGGGGGGCCTGTCGCCCCTGAATTATTGCACGAGCTGAAAACCTTTCTCGGTGCAAAAAAAGCGCCTTCCATTCAGCCCCGCAAGAAACCTAGCCCAAAGCCAGAGCCCTGAGGTTAGCACAACATCAAGAACAACCTGCATAACCATAAATTGCTGAGCTTTTCTCATTACTTGCACTTACTGATGCGTTACTGCGGCGCATTTACCTCATAGACACTTGCCCCATATTTTCAGCAAAAACTCGTGGACAGAGTGTCTGAGTTTGCGCGATATTGACCGGTGTTACGATGGTGGTGTCGTCACAGCCACCATAAATTTCTATAGCGAACGAGATTGTTTATTGTGAACTGGCAAATTGCTCATGAGGATATTCAACAAAGCCTAAGCGAGTGGCGCATCTGGTGCGCACTGGCATGGTTGGATATTCGGCAGCGCTATCGGCGCTCAAAGCTGGGGCCGTTTTGGCTGGTGATTAGCACAGCCGTGACCGTGTGCGGCATTGGTTTTTTGTTTTCGGGCTTCTTTAACCAAAGCGGTTGGGTTTATATTCCCTATCTGGCTTTGGGTGTTATTTTTTGGGGCTTTATCAGCAATATGCTGGTAGAAGGTGCGCAAACATTGGTGCAAGCGCAAGCAAAGTTGCTGAACAGCCCTGGCGCCTACACCAGCTATTTTTTGCGGCATTTGGCGCGGCAAATTATTGTGCTGGGCCACAATGCCATTATTGTGGTGATTGTTGTGCTGGTTTATGCAAACACCCATGATGATTTTAGCGCCGCAAACTTATTTTGGTTTATCCCTGGCTTTATTATGGCGGCCATAACATTATTATTATGGTCTGTGCCGCTTGGGTTTTTGTGTTTGCGCTTTCGTGATTTTCAGCAAATATTGCAAAATATCATGCAGCTGGCGTTTTTTATGTCACCCATTATGTGGAAGAAATCGCTGCTGACCGAGCATTCATGGGTTTATGAGCTTAACCCATTTTCGCATTTGCTGGCTTTGCTGCGCTACCCGCTTTTAGGTGCCGCGCCTGAAATCACCAGCTGGTTATGGGTTTTAGCGTTGCTGCTTTTGGGCGCGCTGGTCAGTTTGGCCACATTAGCGCATGGCCGCATGCGCGCCATCTATTGGCTTTAGCAAAGATGCAAAACTGCTTTATCAAACTCAACGATGCTTCGGTGGCCTTTCCGCTCCTGAGTGAGCAGGCGCGCTCTTTACGACAAAGCCTGCTCAATTGGCGCATGGGCGCCAAAGCCGAGCGCCATGGCGCCAATGCCATTGTGGCTCTTGATGGGCTTAATTTAGAGCTTAATGGCGGCGAGCGCGTGGGCCTTATTGGCGCCAATGGCGCCGGTAAAACCACCTTGCTGCGGCTATTGGCGGGCATTTACCCACCCACCAGCGGCACATGTGTGACACAAGGTCGTTTGCTGGCCTTGCTTGAAAGCAGCATGGGCATGGACCCCGAAGCCACCGGCTATGAAAATATCACCATTCGCGGCCTGATGTTGCGCACACCCCCAGCCATTATGGCCGAAAAGATTGCCGATATTGCCGAATTTAGCGAGCTTGGGCCATTTTTGCATATGCCCTTGCGCACTTACTCAAGTGGCATGGGCATGCGGCTGGCTATGGGTATTGCTACAGCCTTCACCCCTGAAATACTAATTATGGATGAGTGGCTTTTAACGGGCGATGCCGCTTTTATACAAAAAGCCCAAAAACGGGTTGAGACCTTCCTCGACAGAACGCGCCTTGCCATTATTGCCACACATAATATTGAGCTGATGCGCAAATGGTGCACACGCAGCCTTGTGCTTGAACAAGGACGAATTGTGTTTGATGGCACGCCCGACGATGCGCAGAGCTTCTACCTGAACCGGCTCGCGCAAAAGATTGCCTAACTCGGGCGCGGCTTTACAAATTTTTAACCGGTTTCAGACCAGCATAATCTATTCGATTTTCCACTTGGCTTTTCTACGCCAAAACGTAGCAAGACCTTGTTTTTGCTTGATTCTACGCCATAAAAATACTAAAAAATCCAACCGGAGAGAAAATGTCAAAACCACCCGTTGCCATAACCACTGCGCCCGAGCAAGCGCCGCACGCCTCCAACGATTTTATTGCCCAGCAGACAGCGGCCGTAACGCCCCCAGAAAATGAGCTAGAGACACGCCTCACCACCAAAATTGATTTATACGCGGCACAGATGGAAAATAGCCGCCTTAAAATTGAAAATGCCAAACTGATTGGTTTTGAATTTGAGGCCACCCAGCTGCGCTCACAGCTGGCCGAGCGTGACTATCAAATTAAGCTGCTCACACAAACGCAGCAAAATCTTGACGCACAAAACAAAGCCACCGAAGAAAAACTGAGTGCGCAAGAAAAACGCCTCAAAGAATTAACCGCCAACAATCAGGACCTCGCTATTGCACTTGAAGGGGCAAAAACACAAGCCGAAGCGCTTGAGAAAAACCTGCAACAAGCCGACCTGCAAGTGCGCGATCTTGACTGGCGCTTGCAAAATACCCGCACGGAGGCCGTAAGCGCAACCGCCCGCGCCGAAGAATATCAGCAACAACTCAGCCAAATAGAACAGCGCTGGCACGAGGCACAAGCACAAGCCGATTTACAAGCAGCGGCAGCTATTAAAGCACAAACCGAGCTCTCAGCCGCGCTTGAAAATTTAGAGTCTACGCATGCACAAATACGCGACCTTGACTGGCGCTTGCAAAATACCCGCACAGACGCCGCAACTGCAACCGCCCGCGCTGAAGAATATCAGCAACAACTCGGCCAAATAGAACAGCGCTGGCAGGCGGCACAAGCACAAGCCGATTTACAGGCCGCCACAGCCACCAAAGCGCAAACCGAGTACGCGGCCTTAACGCAAAGCCTCGAGCAAGCGCACCAAAATATCTATGAACTAGAATGGCGTTTACAAAATGCCCGCACGGAGGTGGCCGAGCTAAATGTGCGCCTCGCCGAGCGTAAAGCCCAACAATTGCGCGATAAATCTGTGACCGATGGCTTAACCGATTTGCAGCAAAGCCTGGCCAATAACGAGCTTGTTGTTGGTGACGTTGCGCAAAATCTATCAAGCGCGCTTAACTTTATACAACAGCACGCAACCGACCAAAGCGCGCATATCGCCGAGCAGAAAAAACTGCGCGCCCAAATACAAGAAATTTTGTGGCAAAATAATGCCAGCCACATTGAACAAAATTGGCTTGAACATCGCTTGCATTATTGGCAAGAGCAGCACGACAAAATGCAGCAGCATATCGACCGCTTAATGGATGAGCTGGCCAAGCGCCCTGCCACCAACGAGAAAGACAATTTACTACAGCAATTAAGGCATCAAGGCCTGACCTTACAAGCGGCCTTGGCCGAAAATGAATGCTTAAGTAACAATATTTATAATTTGCGTCAGCAACAAGATGAGCTGCAGCGGCTTCATCAGCAGCTCTTAGCACAACAAACCGAAGAGAGCCTTGAGCAACGTCACCTTGGGCTTAAATCCTTAGCGCTTGAAGCCGAAAATGATATTTTGCGCAACCGCTTACACATCACCCAAACATCGGCGACCTTTACATCCATGCCCGCTTATGCGCACACACACCTGAGCAAATGGCAGCGGCTAAAATTATGGGCCGACACAGTGCCCGCCATTCGGGTGTGGGCCAAACCGCTCTATCGCGCCATACGCAAACGCACATGACCTTAAAAATAACCCCCGACCTTGATGAACGGTTGAATAATAATATCAGCCTGTCGGCCTATGCAACCGACAACACCCATCAATATCTGGCTGATGGCGCTTGGCGCTTAGAGGGTGCCAATATTGGCAAAGATGGCGAGCATCTCACCATTTCTTTTTTGTCGCTTAATCGCGCCAACCTGTCTTTGCGCCTGCTTGATTCTATTGCCACACATTTGCCGCGTTTTAAGGGGCAAATTCTGGTGGCTGATAATGGCTCTGACCCTGAAGAGCTGGCAAAAATTGAGCAGCGCCTTGCTGAAATGCCGCACAAAAGCCGCATTGTTTGCTTTGGCGAAAATCTTGGTGTGGGTGGTGGGCGCAATCGCAGCATGGAGCATGTGCAAACTGAGTGGGTGATGTTTTTAGATAATGATATCTATTTCACTCATAATTTTTTAGGTACACTCCAGCGCGAAATAAGCCAACATGGCGCACATTTTATAAGTCTGCCGCTGCTTGACCCAGATCATCAAACGCTTTTTGCGCAAGGCGGCCATTTATTTTTATCGCAGCATAATGGCGAATGGCATATTGGCGCGGGCTCGGTGGTGAAGCAACGCGCCGATGCCCCGGCACCCGCCATGCTATGCACGTTTTTATTTGGTGGCGCGGCATGCATTAAACGCGATAGCTTTAACATGCTGGGCGGCTTTCATCCTGAAATGTTCATTGGTTTTGAAGATATCGAATTTTCTATCCGCATTTTTCGGGCCGGCATGAAGGTGGCATCCTCAGGGCAAGTCGGCTTAGTGCATGACCACCCCAAACCAGAGGGCGATGCGCAAATTCAATATGAGCAAAAGCGCTTCTCACGGCAGCATTTATTTCATTCGGCGCAAGTTATGCTGCGCGAGCATGGTTTTCATGTGTGGTCGGCCGGGGTTGAAAAATGGCTGGCCGAAAGACGCCGCGAGCTGAACCTTGGCGATAACGCCGAACACAACAACGACCTCGACCAAACAACAACGGCGACGGATAACGGCAAGCCCAGCCAAAATAGCAACCGGCCTAAAATTGCCTTAGTCACCGATGCTGAGGGTTGGGCTTTTGATAATATTGCCCTGCAATTGCAAAAACATCTATCAGACCAATTCGAGTTTCGTATTATACCGGCCAATATTGTTGATAATCTCAATCGTATTTTGATTATGACCGACGATTGTCATATTTTACATTTTTTCTGGCGCGAGCATGTGGCGCAAATATACAATGACTACTGGCAAAATGCGGCCAGCAATCTTGGGCTTAGCTTTGCCGAATTTGAACGCCGTTATATTTTTGGCCGCGTGATTTCTTCAGCCATATACGACCATCTATTCTTGACCACCGATGAAATGAACAGCAGAGCCACCTATTTTAA
The DNA here is from genome assembly GCA_027485855.1 of Rickettsiales bacterium. Taxonomy (GTDB): domain Bacteria; phylum Pseudomonadota; class Alphaproteobacteria; genus JAIXQD01. Next base: position 254,821 of record JAIXQD010000021.1, read on the forward strand.
TCGGCTGCTTAAAGGCTATTATGTGGCCTCTAACAAGCTGCGCGATATATACCAGAACTCGCCCTACCCCGCGCCCCTGGCTGTGTTAGAAGATGGCGTTGACCTTGGCTTATTTAAGCCCAAAAACCTTGAGCGGCTACAGCACACCACGCGACGACCTGTGGTTATTGGCTGGGCCGGCAATAGTCTTTGGGGCGGTGGCCAAGAAGATTTTAAAGGCCTGCACACAATTTTATTGCCCGCCATAGAGCGCCTGCGCGAGCGTGGCTATAGCATTGAAACAAAATTTGCCGACCGCGCTAAAGGCAAAATTCCGCATCATTTGATGCCCGATTATTATGCGCAAATTGATATTTTTGTTTGTGCCTCTAAAATTGAAGGCACGCCCAACCCAGTGCTAGAGGCCATGGCCTGCGGCGTGCCGATTGTCACCACCGATGTTGGTATTGTGCCGCAAGCCTTTGGCGAAAAACAAAAGCATTTTATTTTGCCAGAACGCAGCATTGAGGCCATGACCGAGACGCTGGCACGCCTGATTGATGCGCCGCATGAGCTCAGCGCACTTTCGGCAGAAAGCTTGCAGCAAATTCAAACATGGGATTGGGCACAACAAACACAGAAATTTGCCCGCTATTTTAATCAGCTGCTGGGTCGTGCCGAGCAACACGAAGCCGCTTAGGTTTTTGCTTTTTTCTTGGCGGCTGGTTTGGCGGCGCCGATAGCGATAAAATCGGCCAGAAACTTTTTTCTGAATTGTTCATTGAGCGGGCTGTGCTGTGATTTAATTTTTAACAGCTCGGGCACTATCAGTGCCGAGCCACCGCGCTGTGCATATTGATGAATTTGCATCACCGCCAATTGTGGATCGGCCTTAATATTTTCATATTGCAGCATGAGGGGCTTAATACCAAACATGGTATAAAAACGCCTAATCGCCGCGTCTTCGTTGGTAATTCTGTTCAGCTGATGGGCGATATCATCAAAATTATATGTAGGCTCGGCTTTGCTGGTGTGCAGCGAGTTCCACGCATCGGTCTTGTGCGCAATAGATAAAGAAATTGCTTGGCCCAGCAGGTCGGCGCGGGTCATATGCACATAACGCACGCGCCGCATGGCGGCGGCACCCGAATGATGGAACAAGCGCATTAAGCCATAAAGTGACGTTTTGGCGACAAAAAAACCATCGGCTGCACAAAACTTTTTTTGTAATGCGCCGAGCATGTTTAAATAATTTGGCGCCTTAATTTCGGGCAAAAATTTATCGATAGCCCAATTATCGAGATACTCCCCGGGTATACCATAAGCGCTGGTTGATTTAAGCAAATCGACCATCCACCAACTACCCACGCGGGGCGTAATAGTAATAATCAGCATTTTATCATGCTCGAGTGGCACGCCGCCCTTCTCGGCCGCATAGGGCTCAAACTTTTTAATGTTGGTCAATATGCTTTGCGCGTCATGTCTCTCTGCCGAAAGCAGGCCCAAGCGCTCGTAATAGCGCAGCAACTTCGGCACGGGATGCTTTGCGGCGGGCTTACGGGTCATGCCGATTTTGCCTGATAGCCATGGGGGTTTTGCATCTGCCAGCGCCAGGCATCGCGGCACATATCGGCAAGGCTGGCTTTGGCGCGCCAACCCAGAATATTTTGTGCGGCATCGGGCTTGGCATAACAGCTAGCCACATCGCCTACACGACGCGAAGCATCGATTGTAGGCACCGCTATATTATTGACGGTAGCAAATGTATTGACCATCTCTAAAACCGATGTGCCGCGCCCTGTGCCAAGATTAAGCACCATCGGCGCTTGCAGTGGCTTTAACGCGAGCAGCGCCAGCATATGCGCCTCGGCCAAATCTTGCACATGCAGATAATCGCGCACACCAGTGCCATCGGGCGTTTGGTAATCTCGGCCAAAAATATTTAAAGCCGGCCTGCGCCCCACCGCCACCTGACAGATAAAAGGCATTAAATTATTAGGAATGCCTTGCGGATCTTCACCGATAAGGCCACTGACATGTGCCCCAACCGGATTAAAATAACGTAATATCGCCAGCTGCAAGGGCATGGCCGCAGAAGCATCGAACAGCAATTGCTCGGCTTGGCGTTTGCTTGCCGCATAAGGGTTTTGTGGTGGGTTAAGCCGATGTGTTTCGTCTAGCGGGACATAATCGGGGCTGCCATAAACCGTGGCGGTTGAACTAAAAACCAAGCGCTGCAGGCCGACCTCTTGCATGGCGCGCAAAAGGCATAAAGTGCCGCCGGCATTTATTTCGTGGTAATCGAGCGGCTTTGCCACACTTTCGCCCACTGATTTGAGCGCGGCCAGATGCACGATGCTATCGGCGCCACTTTGCTTGAGCGCTTGGGTTAGTTTTGCCATATCGCGCACATCGCCCGCTATACTATGGGGCTGGCGCTTGGCAATTTGGACCACGCGCCGCAATGCTTCAGGGTGGCTATTACAAAAATTATCGTAGATGGTTACATCATGGCCAGCCGCAAGCAAAGTGACGGCCAGATGCGTGCCGATATAACCCGCCCCACCTGTTAAAAAAACATGCATGAACAACCCTCAATGCCTTAGAAATCTTGTGCGACACCCCTTGGGCCAAGCCAAGGTTTTTGCCGATAATTAGCAGCATAAGCGGTACGCGCAATGCGTGACAAGCCCGAAGGTAACATGCTGCTTAAACGACGACACAGACCATTTGCTGCTTTATTTTGCAATTGTAGCAGGCGCAACTGCTCTATGATTGAATTGGTGTTTTCAGGCAAATCAAGCAAATCACGGCAGGCGGCAACAAAATGCAGGCTGGCCGTTTGCCAATCGGGCCATTGCAGCGCCGTTTCTTCGGCATTTTTACGCAGTGTGGCCAATTGATCTGGGTTGCCGGCCAATTGCCGCAAGCTGGCAACAACAGCCTGCTCCATGCCTGCGGGCACAACCAGCGCATTATGATTGTGGCGAATATATTCTTCAGCGCCGGTGACATCATAAATAACCGCTGTACCGCCACAGTGAAACATTTCAAGCGGTGGCGCAAACATACCCTCTACATATGAAAGTTTTACCAGCACATCACAGCTGCGATAAATAGATGGCACCGTATCTATCGGCTGTTGCCGCCATAATTTATCGACACCAAAGGGGCGATTGATATCACTGGCGGTTAAGAGCCAGACTTCGCCAACATCGGCCTGCCGACACAAGCGAATAGTGCGCGCCGTGTTTTTATACCAAACGCCAACGGGCCCCTCGACCAATACGCGTAAACCCTGACGCGCGGGCGCGGCCATCTGTGTGCCATCTATATGGTATAAATGCTTATGAATGCCGTTGCGCGCTAATCTTACCGGTGCGCTTTGCATTTGCGACAATGTTTGCACAAGCCAAGGCGTTATTGTTATTAGCGGCATGCCTAAATTATAGGTCGCTAAAATCTTGTGTTTTTCGGATGCTTGCGCGGCTGAGCAAAAGCGCGTTTCAAGCGATTGCACAAAATAGCCATAACGGCGCGTACGCAATTTAGGCAATTGATAAACGGTTTGCCAGGCGGTAGCAAAGGCAAGGTCGAACGGCAAAGACACATCGCCCGCTCGCGATAATGGCAAAATGGGGATACTCAGCAGCTCAGGGTGCCACAAAAGTGGCTGCAAAGGTGTCTCGCTAAATAATGTCACGGCAAAGCCAGCGCGACGCAAAGCTGCGGCCTGTTCAAGCACAACATAATGCCCGCCGCTAATCGATAAAGACGGCAGGATAAAGGCGATGCGCCGCGGCTCACTCATTGTAGGGGAATCAATGTATGGCCGACTTTAACAAGCCGAACGCATAATTAAATCGGTAGCGAAAAAACAACATCGGAAAACGCTCTTTCCTCAATCAATAGCAGGCTGGTGAATATACCAATATTTTTTTTACTGTTACTAAATTATGCTTTCTATTACAATGACCGACACTCTCATTGAGGCAAAAAGCAATAATGTTTAATAAAGAAATTTTCAAACTACTTCGTTACGCCCCCGAAGAAGTTAAAAACGCCTGCGATAGATCGGCAAATACTTTTGGGGCAGCCATGCTTAACCCCTTTGGCGAAACGCCCAAAAATCATGGCATAGATAAGCCCTATTTCATTGCGACAGCCGCCCGCACCGGCGCAACCTATCTTTGTAGCGTGCTCAATAATTGCGGCCTTGGCACGCCGGGCGAATTTCTCAACGCCTCAAATAAGCAAGTGACCTATTTTAAAAGCTATATTCATGAAATGATAAACAAACATAACAAAACCGGCATATTTGGTATTAAGGCATCCATGTATGATTTATTGCCCTTCATTGCACGGCCCCATGATTTTTTTGACTTTAGTTTATGGCAATGGGTTTATGTGACCCGCAGCGATATTATTGGTCAGGCCATTTCTTTATACATTGCCGAAACAACGGGCATTTGGCGGCATGATGACCCAAAAACAGCAAAGGCCGAGCCCGAATATAACCGTGAGGCCATTATAGATCGGATGCTGGTTCTGGCCGAAGATAATCGCCGCTGGGAAATATTTTTTAATTATTACGGCATTACGCCACTGCGCCTAAGCTATACGCAAATCAATGATGATGTGCTGGCTTGCGCTGGACAAATACGCAAATTTTTAGACATACCACAAAGACAAATGACCATTGGTGGTGGCTTTGAAAAACAAGCAAACACACTCAATGCCGCGTTTAGAAAAGAGCTGCAAGCAAGCTTTGATAAGGCAATTGCCAAAAAGGCTTAGCGATTATCAGCACGCCTAAACCACAGCGGCCACAAACAAAGCAGCACCAGCACCAGCGACCATTGATAACGAAAATCCGGCGATTGCATGAGCAGTGCAAGGCTTAGGGTATTGGCCAATATTGGCACAAAAGGAACCAACACCGCCCCGCGACGCACCGCTAAAAAGAGCGTTACCGCCAATAAAATAAGCGCAAACAAATAAAGCGCCGGACGCCACATCAGCGCAGATGGCACATTAGCCAGCGCCACAAACATTGATTTAAGCTGCGGCACGATGGGATGTGCCGCTAATTGTAGCCTTTGTGCATCGGGCATATCTGCCACGCCAAAAGTGACCGTGCTGAGTTTTTCTTGCGGGGCTGGGTTTATGCGCCACAAAGAACTTGTTACACAAAATTGATGCTGCAAGAATATATCTGGCCGAGCAAAAATCTGCCCAAGCATCGTTTGCCACAGTAAAGAATTGTTATCTATCGCTTGTGCATAATCAATTTGCTTGTGCCAAAATAATGGCACAACTGTTTGGCAATCATAAGCGCTTGCCCAGGCATCTGCGGGCAAAACCTTAGCAAACTGTGCTGCTGTTTCCGTGTCAAAAGTAACGCCCGCCTGATGGTAAGCGCCCAAAACATGGATAGGAATAATAGCATTATAATTTTCACCAATCGGCTTTACTTTTGCAATTGGCAACAAAACACTATTATACGCAACAAGCATGCCCACCAGCACAGCAGAGAAAATTGCCAATGGCCGCCAATAAGGCCGATAAGCCAAAAACAGCGCCGGCAGCAGCAGCATGGCAATGGCCACACCATTGATACGCAAAGCCGCGGTTAAAAACAAAGTGCCGCCCAAACAGAGCAACCACCGACGATTAAGCAGCAACTGCCCTTCCGTGCGATAGAGCTGCATGAGCTGGCCCGTGAGAAATAACACAGCAATGCTGTAGCCCACATCTTTCCAAAAATGCGTCACCATTATCGGGTTAATTGGTAAAATGGCCACCAACATTGCAGCCAGCCAAATAATACGCTGGCTCACACCCCAGCGCGCTAGCTCGGAAAAAACAAAAGACAAGGCCGCGGCAAGCGCCAGAATTTGAAAGAAAGGCGCCCAAGCGGGTGTTGACCATATCTGCATAAAAGGCCACAAGAACCAACCAATAAGCACCGAATGCGCATTGCTCCAATGATGTTGGATTATACCATCATACATTGTGACTGAATCAGGGCTCATCTGGGCTGGGTAAAAGGCTAAAAGCGACAAAAAGCCGCTTAACAGCATAGGCGCGCCATAAGCCCAACGAAATGCCGCGGGCGTTAGTGTGACTGGCGCTGCTTTTGCTCTCACCAAAAAACTAAAGAAGATAAAAGCCAAAATTACCACAGATAAAATTGGCAAAGCATAAGCATAAAATGGCGGTGATTGCTGAATGGTGGCCTGCCCATCTGCAACCAGCGGCAGCGCAAAACTGGTTGATTTTGGCGAATAAAGATCAAGCCTTTGCGTAACACCATTGAGGTATATGTCAACCACACCCACAAAAGGGTGGCTGGAAAAAATCAGCTTTGCACCAGCGGGCAATTGCCCAAGCCAAGTTAAGGTAACTGGCTGATCTTGGTAAGAAGCCAAAGCGCCATCACGGTTTACCCAACCAGGCTGATGGCCAAATAACTGAGCGGCAGAAATGGTTTTTGTGCCCTCAATGCGCTCTAGCCATATTTCGCTGCTTTTGGCCTCGGAGTTTTTTTCGCCTGTGGCGGTGATTTGTAATGAGACAGGCGCCACCAAGCTTGATTGTGGCCAAGACAGCGGCAGCATCAGGGCCAGCAACAGCGCCAGAGCTACAGCAATAATGTGGTTTTGATTTATTTTCTGCATAAAGGTTTGTATAGAAGCTTTTATGGTTATAGGCAACAATTGAGCGCCGCAAGTGAGTGCTTATAATAACTAGACATAATAAGGCCGACAGCTAAAAATAGGCTATAAAACACAGTACTAAAACTAAAAGGATTATACGGAAATGGGCCTAGAGAAAATTTTCCAGCTCTGCTTATTAGTGCTGATGCAAACTGCAGGGCAACTTTTTCTAAAGGCGGGGGCAAACAAAATTGTTGCTCATAATGGCTGGCTTGAGTTATTGCGCAGTTTTATAAGCTGGCCGGTTTTTATTGGCCTTGTCATTTATGGCACGGTTACTGTTCTTTGGTTATGGGTGCTGCGCGACATTGCCATTAGCAAAGCCTATATGTTTATGGCGCTGTGTTTTGTGACAATCCCGCTTGCAGGCGGCTGGTTTTTTAATGAGCCTATTACTCTGCCACTGATCATTGGCGGCGCTATGATTGTGTTTGGCCTACTGGTTATTGCCATTTTCTCGTAAAAGCTTTGGCGGCATTTCTGGCTGCTGTAAGGCAATTTTGCGCGCCAGCAAGGTTGTTTGCTCTTCTAGCTTGAACAGGCTGATTTTAACAAACAAAAATAGCAGCAGCGATACCGCCATCCAAAGATAAATGACCAAATCTGCGCCACGACCAATGCCCACATGGTTGGCAACGCTGGTGCTAAACCCCGGAACCCAGATAGTGAGCAGGCCCAACACCGTCACCAGCCAAACAAACACCGATAAATAAAATGGGCGGCGCGCACTGCTGAGGTGATAGGCGAGAAACGCCAGAATAAATATGGTCAGAACAATCTCGGCTATCATCGGCTTAAAGACTCCACGAGCAAGTCCTTGAGAATGCGCAATGAGCCAACGCCCGAGGCCTGCCCCTTGCCTTTAGAATAATCAGTGTAACGGATAGTCACGGGCGCCTCAGCATAGGCTATGTGCAACCGCGCAATTTGCGACAAAATCTCTGAAGCATGGGCCATACGGTTCATGCGTATTTTAATTTTTTGCGCCGCATCGCACGAGTAAAGCCTAAGGCCATTATGTGTATCTGTAAGCTTTAAGCCAGTGGTGACGCGTGTAAATAATGTAGCCAAGCGCAACACCAACCCTCGCGACGCCTTCATATTTATCGCCTGCCCCAAAAAGCGACTACCCAAGACTATGCTGACCTGTTGTTGTTGCATGATTTCTAACATTTTGGGGATGTCGGCGGCGTCATGCTGGCCATCGGCATCGAAAGTCACAATATGCGTGGCTTGCTGTTGCAGCGCATATTCAATGCCTGTTTGCAGCGCCGCGCCCTGCCCCAAATTAATGGGGTGCTTCAGCACAACTGCGCCAGCGGCCAGCGCTACACGGGCTGTTTCATCACGCGAGCCATCATCAACAACCACAACATGAGGCGATTGCGTTAATGCATCGGCAACAGCACCAGAAATGGCTGTACCCTCATTATAGGCCGCGATAACAAAATATAGCTTGTGCTGCATGGTAACTTTGGTTGGTCTTATATAGGGTGGCGTCGTAATTCTAGTAACCATTTGCACTGGTGGCAAGCCGACAGTGGCGCCGACATTGCAGAATTTAGTAATAATTGCTATGAGTGGGTAAATGATTGCCACGAGGCCAGAATGACCCATAGCGCCATAAGCCACAGCGCCATAAGCAACGTTGCCGATGACGGCTTTAATCTGATGCCGTTTATAAATATCGACGCCTTAGCCAAAGGCGCGCAAAGCTTTCATACGGCTGAGCCCTTCTCACATTGTGTGATTGATAATTTTTTTATGCCTGAGCTGGCGCAAGCGCTTGAGGCCGAGTTCCCCGATTATAACGCAACAGAATGGCACGAATATAATAACCCGATTGAGGTCAAAAAAACCTGCAATAATTGGAATGTATTTAAGCCCCTCACCTATCGCGCTTTTGCATTTTTTAATTCACCCGCTTTTGTACAACAGCTCAGCAGCTTGTTGGCTATTGCGCCGCTTTATGCCGATGATGGGTTAAATGGTGGCGGCTGGCATATCCATAAAGCCGGCGGCAAACTGAACACCCATCTTGATTACTCTATACATCCAAAGCTTGGCTTACAAAGACGACTTAATCTTATCATTTATATGTCGCAAGAGTGGCAAACCGAGTGGGGCGGCGCTTTAGGCTTTTGGTCACATGATGCGCAGCGTCAACAACCCGCAGAGTTAGTTAAAGAAATTGCGCCGGTGTTTAATCGCGCTGTATTATTCGACACGACCCAAAATAGCTGGCATGGCTTGCCAAAACCACTGACCTGCCCCGCGCATCAATTTAGAAAATCTTTGGCTGTCTATTATTTAACCACGCCACCCGAAAACACCGACCCACGCGGCAAGGCACTTTTTGCACCCGACGATAATCAAAAAAATGATGGCGGCGTTTTAGAGCTTATTCGGCAGCGAGCCGGTACAAATACCGCCAGCGATGTTTATATAAAAAAGTAAATTTTAATAGCCGCTATAATAAAGCTGGCGCTGCCACCACAGCGTTATGCGCTTATGGCTGCTGCGCCAATGTTGCGGCGGGTAACCGCGCTTATGCAAAAGAGCTGCCAGCTGCTCATATTCGGCTGGCGGCAGCGCCTCGGCAAATAAAGTGGCCTGGTGCGCTGGGATCACCCCACGAAACACCAAATCGAGTTTAACCACCGGGCAGTCTAAATATTGATGAAACAAAATCGCCCCACGATGAATTTGGCTGCCCAGATAAATAGCATCCAAAATGGCCTCCATCAGTCGCTGATGCTGACTTTTGCACCACCCCTCTAACAAGGGCGATTGGGGCTGGCTGATGGGTGAGATAATTTGTTCATCTAAATAATTTTGGATTTTTTGCAGCAGGGCTTTTGGCTCTTCTGCTTGCAAATGCTGGCGCATGTTCACTGCGGCTGTGCACAATTCAGCCAAGCTCAGCGCGGCGAGTTTTGGCCGCAACAGACGTGTATTATAAAGCACATGCGGCGTTAGTTTTAGCGTGTCAAACAAAAGGCGCGACAAGCCAACCTCACCGCGCCAGATTGTTTCGGGCCGACTGCTGGTTGCACGATAATTTTGCCAGAAATTGACAAAATGCTGATTGGTCAAAACCTCCGCGCCAAAAGAAAGCGCGAAACTGCTGAGATGTGGCAGGGGCTCCATATTCTCGCTGATACCAACCAAGGGCGCCGCTTGCAGCTGCGCAATCATGGTGGCAAGGCGTGATTGGATATAAAATACACTATCATTAAGCAGCAATAAGCGCTGCGGCTGCTGCGGCAAAATATGCAAAACAGCTTGCTGAAAGGGGGCAAAATCGCGACCAAACGGGCGCCGAATAATAACCTGCCACAAATATTGCGAAAGCCGCTCAAGCGTTGCTTGGCTGAGTGGCTGCGAACTCATCAAAAGAATATTGAAGCCAGCTTTTTTAAGCTCGGCCAAAAGATGCCAGCAATCGGGGCGCAAATCTTGTTCTTGATAAGTGACCACCACAGCAAAATTGCCCGATTGCGCGGCGTGATATTCCTGAGTAAAAATTGTCTCGGGCTGGTGTTTTAAACTGTGGCGATAGCGCCAATCGTGCCAAAGGCATTTGATGGCCAGATATTGCTTGATGAACAGCCTGACAAAAGCCGCCAGCCACAAAAGAAGCCCGCGCACAATTATGCTCCCTTAGCCAGCCAAAGCATCGGTGACTGCTTCAACCCCATCGGCGAGATCATAGTCGAGCACATCAAGTAAGTAACGACCATAGGCATTTTTCTTAAGTGGCTCGGCTAATTTTACCAATTGCTGCGCGCTAATATAGCCTTTGCGATAGGCAATTTCTTCGATGCAAGCCACTTTAAGCCCCTGCCGACTTTCAATGGTTTGGATAAAATTGCTGGCCTCATGCAGCGATTGGTGCGTGCCAGCATCGAGCCAGGCATAGCCCCGATTAAGCCGCTCGCAGCGCAGCTGCCCCATATCAAGATAGGCTTGATTAATGTCGGTAATCTCAAGCTCACCACGCAAAGAAGGCTTAACTTTACGCGCCAGCTCCACCACTTTTGCATCGTAAAAATAAAGGCCCGTCACAGCCCAATTTGATGCAGCAATTTTTGGCTTTTCGATAATTTGTGTGGCGCGGCCTTGCTTATCAAAACTCACCACACCATAGCGCTCGGGGTCGTGCACCCAATAAGCAAAAACCGTGGCGCCCGTTGTTTGCTGGGCCGCGGTAATGAGACGCTCGGATAAGCCAGCGCCATGCAAAATATTATCGCCTAGCACTAAACAAACCGGGCTCTGCCCAATAAAATCGGCGCCGATGATAAAAGCCTCGGCCAGACCATTCGGGTTTGGTTGCACCGCATAAGTCAGGCTGATGCCCCAGGCCGTGCCATCGCCCAATAATTGTTTGAATAATGGCTGATCATGCGGCGTGGTGATAATCAAAATATCGCGAATGCCGGCAAGCATCAGCAGACTGAGCGGATAATAAACCATTGGCTTATCATAAACTGGCAGCAACTGCTTACTGATTGCCAAGGTCAGCGGATGCAGGCGCGTACCTGCCCCACCCGCTAAAATAATGCCCTTCATCTGCACTCCAATGTGTGTATTATTTTCAAAGAATAGATTTGAAAAGACAATAAAATGCATGTCCTTGGTTCGCAAGCGAATTAACCGCGTTAACCATAAAAACAAGAATGCTTTACTTTTGTAGTCGCAACAAAATACAATGGCCGCTATCGATTGCAATTGGTGAGCCGAGCTTTGCTTATGAATATTGAAAAAACCAAATTAGCTGGCATTTTGTGTATCAAGCCACAGCGGCATCAGGATATACGCGGCTTTTTCACCGAAATTTACAATTCGCGCATTTTGGCTGAAGCTGGCATTCGCGCTGATTTTGTGCAGGATAATTTATCGTTTTCGCGTCATGCGCGCACAATTCGTGGCCTACATTATCAGCTGCCGCCACATGCGCAAGGCAAGCTGGTGTCGGTGCTGGCTGGGTGCATTCTGGATGTTGTAGTCGATATTCGGCAGGATTCACCCACCTATGGCGAATATGACGCTATTGAAATCTCGGCTGAGAATGGCAAGCAAATTTGGGTGCCGCCTGGCTTTGCGCATGGCTTTTGCACTTTAACCGCCGATACCACTATTCTTTACAAAGTGACCGATTACTACGCGCCAGAATATGATCGGGGCATAGTTTGGAACGACCCCGATATTGGCATTGATTGGCCACTGGCACATATTGCACCAACATTATCGGACAAGGATATTCGCTTGCCGCGCTTGTGCGATATTGATATGCCCTTCATTCATAAGGCGGCATAAATTATGCGCAAAACTGTTCTCATAACCGGTGGCGCCGGCTTTATTGGCTCGGCGCTGTGCCGCTATATTATTGCTGAAACCGACTGGCATATTATCAACCTCGATAAGCTGACTTATGCTGCCAATTTAAGCTCGCTTGAAAGCATTGCCAAAAACAACCGCTATAATTTTGTTGAAGGTGACATCGCCGATAGCGCCTGTGTCAGCGCCATCTTGCAGCAATATCAGCCGCAAATCATCATGAACCTTGCCGCCGAGTCTCATGTTGATCGGTCTATTGAAGGCGCCGCGCCCTTCATGCACACCAATATTATGGGCTGCTTTATTTTGCTACAAGCCGCCCGCGAATATTGGCAAAAACTGCCAAAAGCCGCGCAAGATGCTTTCCGCTTTCATCATATATCGACCGATGAAGTCTATGGCAGTCTTGGTGCCACGGGCGCCTTCAACGAGCACACGGCTTATGCGCCCAACTCGCCCTATTCGGCCAGCAAGGCTGCGTCAGATCATCTGGTGCGAGCATGGCACCATACTTATCATCTGCCGACCATTTTAACAAACTGCAGCAATAATTATGGGCCCTATCATTTCCCTGAAAAGCTCATACCGCTGGTTATCCTTAATGCGCTTGAAGGCAAGTCTTTGCCGGTTTATGGCAAGGGCGACAATATTCGTGACTGGCTTTATGTTGAAGACCATGCGCGCGCCTTGTGGCTTTGCGTCACACGCGGTCAGGTTGGTGAAAGCTATTGCATTGGCGGCAATCAAGAGCGCACCAACCTTGCTGTGGTTGAAGAAATATGCCACACGCTTGACGAGCTTGCGCCCAACAGCACAATTGGCCCGCGCACCAAGCTGATAACTTTTGTCACCGACCGTCCGGGTCATGATGCGCGCTACGCCATTGATAGCAGCAAAATACAGCAGCAATTAGGCTGGCGCGCACAAGAAAGTTTTAGCACCGGACTGCGCAAAACAGTGCAGTGGTATTTAGATAATCAAAGCTGGTGGCAGCCTATTCGTGCCCAGAAATATGCCGGACAGCGCTTGGGCCTCAGTTGCGATACGCAAACCAAAAGCGCATGAACCGTCTGCTGATTATTGGCCGCACCGGCCAGATGGCACAAGCATTAGAGCATCGGGCACCACATTATGGTTTTATGGCGTTCTGCCGTGGGCGCAGCGAGGATAATTTTAACTCGGTTGGCACCATAAAAAACCTTATCGACGAAATTAAGCCGCACGCCGTCATTAATGCCGCCGCCTACACCGCCGTGGATAAAGCCGAAAGCGAAGCAGAGCTGGCTTATGCGGTTAATGCCTTTCTGCCCGCTATGTTGGCCGAGGCGTGCCAAAAAGCACAATTACCGCTTATTCACCTTTCAACCGATTATATTTTTTCGGGCGCCAAAAACACGCCTTACAGTGAAGATGATTTGCCCGCACCGCTTAATGTTTATGGCCACAGCAAACTTGCTGGCGAAATTGCCATACGCAGCGCCCACCCCGCTCATTACATCATTCGCACCTCATGGATTTTTAGCGCCTATGGGCATAATTTTGTAAAATCTATGTTGCGCCTTGGCGCCGAGCGCGAAACATTGCGCATTGTCGATGACCAAATTGGCTGCCCCACTGCCGCCAATGATTTAGCCGACATGGCGCTGAAAATAGCAACCTCACCAAACGATAATTTTGGCACTTATCACATTGCCAATGGCCCGCCCACAAGCTGGCATGGCTTTGCCACAGAGATTTTTGCTAGGGCCGAAAAACTCGGCCTTAAAAAGCCAAAAGCCCTTGTTGCAATACCCAGCCAAGATTATCAGACGCCGGCAGCACGGCCCAAAAACTCGGTGCTGAGTTGCAGCAAATTACAACAAAATTTTGGCTGGGGCTTAAGACCCTATCAAGCCGCCCTTGACGAATGTTTATTAGAGCTCACGCACAAAGACAGCGCTTAATTTTTACAAAAAATAGTGCCGCGCTGGGCGAATTAGCGTATAAAAACATCATGAGCAAAGCACCTATTTTCTTATCGCTGATTTGCCCCGTGCGTAACTGGCAGGGCGAGCTAAGCCGCTTTCTTAAAGCCAGCGGCGATTTGCTGGCGCAATCGGTCAGCGATTATGAGATTATCATTATCGATAATGCCAGCCAAGATAATAGCCTTGAGACACTGCGGCAGCTTACGGCAAATGACGGCCTACCCAATTTGCAGGTTTTTGCCCTTAGCCAACAAGTGAGCCACGATGTTGCAGCCTATGTTGGTATAGAAAACGCCTTGGGCGATTTTTTGATTATTCTCGACCCGCACCAAGATAATTTAAGCGCTCTGGCGCCAATGCTTGAGCAAGCCATGGCCGGCCATGATTTAGTTTTTGTGCAAAATAATCAGCGCCAAACGCAAACTTTGGGTTACCGTTTTTTTGAGGCGATTTTTAAAAAAATCTACCGCGCCCTCAACGCCGTTGATTTTAGCCCGCAATCGTCGCGGTTGCGCTTACTCAGTCGGCGCGTGGCTAATTATTTGCAGCAATATCCACAACCCACCTTGGCTTACCGGCACCTGCCCGCTTTAGCAGGCTTTACTAAAGCCCAGCTTTATTATAGCGCCGCACCCAGCGCCACACAGCCACAAAATTTAAGCAATAGCATCGAGCGTGGCATCCAGTTGTTGTTAGCCACAACGCGCCTGCCATTGCGTTTGGTCACGCTGCTGTCTCTCTTTGGTGCGGGCGCTAATATTATTTACTCTGTCTATGTATTATTGATTGCCCTCTTTAAAGAAGATGTGGCTGAAGGCTGGGTAAGCCTATCATTACAGCAATCGGGTATGTTTTTTCTTATCTCGTTGGTGCTGTTGGTGCTGGGCGAATATATTTTGCAAATGGCCCATAATAGCAATGCAGGCCCGCAATATTACATTGCTCAAGAAATGACCAGCAAACAACAAAACCGCCACAAAAAGCTTAATATTGACCAGTCTTCATGAAGCAGAGCTATGATGCGATTGTTATCGGCGGCGGTTTTTATGGTGTGTGTATTGCACTTTATCTGCGTCAGGTAAAACAGCTTAGTCGTGTTATTATTATTGAGCGCGAAGCAGGCTTGCTGCAAAGAGCCTCTTACAATAATCAGGCGCGGGTTCATAATGGCTATCATTATCCGCGCAGCCTCACCACAGCCTATCGTAGCCGTGTTAACATGCCGCTTTTTTTGCGTGATTGGCCAACGGCAATTTATAACAATTTTAGCCAGCTTTATGCCATAGCGCGCAAAAACTCTAAAGTCAGCGCACGGCAATTTAGGCGCTTTTGTGCCGAAATAGGCGCACCGCTTTATGAAGCGAGCCCTGCCGATAAAGCACTGTTCAACCCACATTTAATTGAAGATGTTTTTCGCGTAGAAGAATGCGCCTTTGACGCCACCAAACTGCAGGCTTGGGCGCAAGCACAAATATCGGCCAACAATATCGAGCTGCGCCTTAATTGCTTGGCGCATAAATGTGTAAGAAGCGCCAATATGCTTGAACTGAGCGTTACCAGCGCTGGCCAAACAGATATCCTTAATGCGCCATTTGTTTTTAATTGCACTTATGCAGGGTTAAACCAAATAAACAGCGCCCAACAAGATACCCGCGCCGGCCTTAAGCATGAGCTTACTGAAATGGCCATGCTTGAGCCGCCGGCACAACTAAAAGATATTGGCATTACTATTATGGATGGGCCATTTTTTTCGCTGATGCCATTTCCGGCTGGCAACGCACATAGCCTGTCGCATGTGCGCTACACGCCGCACCAAAGCTGGATTGATCAAAGTGGCAATAATCCCTATGCGCAGTTACAAGCACCATACGAAAGCCGCGCCGACCTTATGCTGCGTGATGCGGCGCGCTATGTGCCCGCTATGGCTCAAAGCCTATATCGAGGCTCGCTTTATGAAATAAAAACAACGCTGCAAAAAAACGAAACTGATGATGGCCGCCCCATCTTATTTGAAGAACATAATCAATTATCGGGCTATTTCTCTATTCTTGGCGGGAAAATTGATAATGTTTATGATATTCTGGCCAAGCTCGATTGCTATAACTTTGCACCAGCCTAAGAGACAGAAATGCAAAAAACTTTAATTGGTTACTCTGGCTTTGTTGGCAGCACGCTTTTACAGCAAACCGATTTTACGGCGCAATATCGCGCCAGCACAATTAACGACATAACCAAACAACCACATGATTTAGTGATTTGTGCCGGTGCCCCCGCACAAAAATGGCTGGCCAACCGCGACCCCGGCGCCGACAAATTACAAATTGAGTCGCTCATGGGCCCGCTGCAGCAATTGCGCTGTAATAAATTTGTGCTTATCAGTACGGTCGATGTGTTTGCTCAACCCAACCAAGTTGATGAAACCAGCCCGATAGAAACAGCTGGCCTTCAAGCTTATGGGCTGCATCGTTACCAGCTAGAGCAATCTGTGCAAGACAGATTTAGCAACGCACTTATTATTCGTTTGCCGGGTTTGGTGGGTGTGGGCTTGCGTAAAAACGCCCTTTATGATTTTAAGCATCATAATAATTTAGATGCGATTGATACCCGACATATCTTTCAATTTTATCCTATGGCGCATTTATGGCGAGATATAAGCTTGGCCTTACAGCAGCAATTACGCTTGTTACATCTTACTGCAGCACCGCTTAATATTGGTGCCATTGCCCAAGAGGTGTTTAACATCACGCTTATGCCAAAGCCCGATACACAGCCCTTGCATTATGATATGCGCACACGCTTTGCTCAACTTTTTGGCGCGGCCGAGCCATATCAATATAGCGCCGACCAAAGCCTTGCGGCTATTCGGCACTATGCAGCCAGCGCGCCACTGCACACACCCCAAGCGCAAAAATGAAGCTTTCAATCTCTAACTTGGCATGGCCCAAAACAGCAGATGTTGCTATCGCCAAACTGCTGCAACAGCATAATGTAAAGTTTATTGATGTTGCGCCTGGCAAATATTTTGCGGCACCAGATTGCGCGACCCACACAGAAATCAGCGAAATTAAAAACTTTTGGCAAAGCTACGGTATTAGCATTTATGGCATGCAATCTTTGCTATTTGGCACAACAAACCTAAATCTGTTTGGCACAGTCATTATTCAGCAAACCATGCTTGATTATCTGGCGCGCATTTGTGCTATGGCCAATATTTTAGGTCCAACAAGGCTGGTATTTGGCGCGCCCAAAAACCGAGATAGAACGGGCCTTACCGATAATGAAGCCCAAGATATTGCTGTAAGCTTCTTCAACAAACTTGGTGATATCGCC
Source organism: Rickettsiales bacterium (assembly GCA_027485855.1). Classification (GTDB taxonomy): domain Bacteria; phylum Pseudomonadota; class Alphaproteobacteria; genus JAIXQD01. The sequence continues at coordinate 272,159 of JAIXQD010000021.1, forward strand.
CAAAACCATAATGTTGTTATTTGTCTTGAGCCGAACCCAGCACGTTATGGCGCCAATTTTATGACTCACACAATGGATGCCGCACAAATTGTGCAAATCACCCGCCACCCGCATATTGCATTACAATTAGATGTCGGCGCAATTTTGATAAACAATGAAAACCCAACCGAGCTTTTACCGCGTTTTGCGCCGCTTATTGGCCATATCCATGCAAGCGAGCCCGACCTCGTACCACTGGGTGATAGCGGCTTAAATCATGCGCCCGTGGCCCAGCTTTGCCAACAATTTCTAGCGGACCACATCGTCACCATAGAAATGCTGGAAACAAAAACCGAGCCCGCTATAAGCGCCATTGAGCGCGCAATCTTATTTACTCAAAGCCAATATGGAAAAGCCCTATGACCCTGCCCGCAAATGCTGAAGTGCCCACATTCGATATTAAGCTCTGGCATGGGCGGCAGCATGATTATGCGGTGGTTATCCCCGTTATCAATGAGGGCGCGCGCATTCAAAGCCTGTTGCAGCGATTTACTGATTTAAATTTGCGTGATGTTATTGACATTATTATTGTTGATGGTGGCAGCACCGATGGCTCACTAGAGCCTGATTTTTTAAAGCAACATCATGTGCGCGGATTACTGCTCAAAACCGGACAAGGCAAATTAAGTGCGCAACTGCGCTGTGCTTACGCCTTTGCGCTAGAGCAGAATTACCAAGGCATTATCACCATTGACGGCAACAACAAGGACAACCCAGCACTGATCCATAATTTTATCGCCGTACTCAAAAATGGTGTGGATTTTGTGCAAGCCTCTCGTTTTGTGCCTGGTGGCGTTGCGGTTAACACTCCGTTATTGCGCCATGTTGCGATACGTCTGCTGCATGCGCCTTTGCTCAGTTTTTTCTCGGGCTTTCATTGGACGGATAGTACACAAGGCTTTAGGGCCTATAGCCGACGCTTATTGCTTTCGCCTGATTTGGCTATTTTTCGGAATGTATTTTCTGGCTACGAGCTGCTGGCCTATATATCGTACCGCGCACCACGGCTTGGGTTTAACTGCATGGAAATGGCCAGCGAGCGACGCTATCCACAAAATGAGCTACCCACCAAAATAAATGGTCTTAAAGGTTATTGGTCTGTTTTTGCGGTTTTGCTGCGCGCCTGCATGGGGCACTACAACCCAAAGTAGATTAGCACCAAGTTAGAAACTATAATAAAGATTTACGTAAAAACGCCCTGTGCGTGGGTCGTCTGGGCCCGAGCCTGTTTGCGAATAAGGCAATTTTTTGGCATATTCAAAGTTGGTCACCCAGCCATGAACTGAGTTTAAACGAACCCCCGCACCTGCTGACAATAACCGCCGAGTTGGTAAATCGGTTGCTCTGCGTGAGTCGGTCACATAGCCATAATCGCTAAAAAGATAAAACTGACTTTGCACTTTAAGCTCAGGCAATGGCTGGTCATAGCGAAGCTCGGCCTTAGCCGCCACGCCATTATCGCCAGAAATACTGGCCGAATCAAAGCCACGGCCATACTGAGCGCCGCCAAGGCTGAGCTGCTCACTCGCCAGAAGCGCACGATTAAAAGCATATTGCAGCTGTGTCGCTGTATAAAATGACGCGCTCGAAAACAGCCAAGGCAAAGGCTGATTGCGCGAGGCATTTAAATTTGCCCGCCAATATAATGGCGATGCATTTGGCCGGCTTGGATTGCGCCGATTATCTGCACTAGAGTTTAACAGGTCAAACCCACGCGACAAATCAAGCGATACATTATTGTTACCAAGGCCATCATCAATCCAATCATGCTGAATAGTAAAGGTCAGCGCGCGCACTCGGTCGTTGGTAGAAGGCAAGCTATCCGGGTTGCGCAGCAAGATGCTTGTTGTGTTGGTATATTTAGCCGACAGGCTTAAATTGATATTTTTATCGCGAGCACGCAGCAGCGGGTAAGTCAAGGTTGTGGTAACACCTAAATATTCTGATTCAGCCGCAAGCAGCCGCAAGCTCGCGCCGGGCTTTGCTGTGCTATAATCAACATTGGTCGATAAGCGCATGCCACCAGTGCCAAGGCCCAAAGCATGGCTAAGCTGTATATATTGCAAATCGCCCGCAGGCGTGGCCGTATAGAGACGAACACTGCTCACATCGCCGCGTCCATAAAGATCATTATAAACCACGCCGGTGAACCATTGATTGCGGCCAATAAAGTTTGTGCCCCGATTATCCATACCAACAAAGCCCGATAGTGAATCTTTTTGCACCTGCCAGATCATTTCGGCGGCTACTGGCTCTGTTTGACTTGGGGCCATCAGCGCCTGCACACCTATGCCGGGCAAGTCATTGGCCAACAGCAAATAACGGTCGAGTGTTTTTTGTGTAATCGGCCGCTCAGCTAAAACACGCTGTGCATATTGTTGTAAAAGAACATGTTTACCGCTTAAGCCATTAATGGTGATGGCACTGATATAACCCTCAAGGGCCTGCAGCTGCACCACACCACCATCAATCGTCTGCGATGGCAAAATAACCCGGCTAAGAATAAATCCCGCATCACGATAAAGCCTGGTGAGCTTATCGGCCAATTGCTGCAAATCAGCCAAAGAAACTTGGCTATTAATCAACGGGTTTATCAGTGGCGCCGTTGCGGATTGATCAATCGAGGTCATGCCAATTATTTTTATGCCCGTTAGCAGAAAGCGGTCATCTGTTTCGGGCAATGATGGTTTTTCTATTGTGGGCGATACTGGCGCTGGTGGCACCGGCTTTGCGGCCTTTGGCAAATCAAACTGCTGCTGTATCTGCGCAGGGTTATAGGCCAAAACTTGGGCAAAGGCGCTGGGGCTGCAAACACACATTGCAGCCAAAAATACCCATGTTTTTAGTGATTTAGAGAATGGCACCGATAGACCCAATAAGAGATTGTTATCTCTATCGAATAGCCCAAATAATCATATACGCCAAGCAAGAATTGGTTAAAAAGCCCGATACGGCATATTTACGCTTAAACTAAGGAATACCGGCACTATAGGGCTGTGGCAAAATGTCTCTCAAGAGCAGCTTCATAAGCTGCTCATCATCTTCACCATCAATAGTATCGCTGTTTGTGTCGCCATTAGGGTCGGTCGGTTCATCTCCAGAACCGCGCTGCTGATAATCTTCAAACAGCTCCTGCCAAAGCGGGCGCATTTCCTTATTCTGACGCTCAAAGCCAAGAGAGCTCGGGCCTTCACTATTTCCGTCATTATAGATAAAGCCTGTCTCACCAATACCCGTTAGCGAATTATTGGGTGACAGCTTCAATAAATTGGTTGTGGCATTTTGGTTTTTAGTGGACGCCTGAGCCCGCAAGGTCTGACTTGACGTTGCCCTGCTATTGCTGGATAGGCTTGGCGTTCTTGCTTGTGGTCGTCCATATATTGTGGGCGATAGGTTGCTATTAGCATTGTCTTGTGCTGCGGGCAGAGAAACGGTGCTGGCCTGATCCAAAGTTAAACGAACTGTTGTTACCAAAGGCGTGCCAGAGCCGGGAATGCCAAATTGATTTGCATCAAACTGAACAATATTATTCGTTGGCAAAATTGGCAGTGCTTGCACCAGCTGCGATATTTGAGAAATTGCACTCAGTGGCGCGGCATCGACCGAGAGCGTACCCGCAACATAGCTAATCGCATAGTTGCTGGAAGTGAGGCCTGAGGCGGTCACACTATAAGCATTGGGCGCGGAGCTGGCCGTGGCACTGGTGTTATAAGCCAAGCTGCCCGAGAGCACGCTCTGGTTTTGTGAGA